>AODO01000009.1 GCA_000341795.1 Rhodococcus triatomae BKS 15-14
CTCCCCACCCACCCCCTCCGGCCCGGCCACCCCACGACCGGCGGCGACACCCGCGGCGCGCCGCCTCGCCCGGGAGACCGGCGTCGACCTGACGACCGTCCACGGCAACGGACCGAACGGGGCCGCCACCCGCGCGGATGTCGAGGCGGCGATCGGCGGGACCACGACGACGGACCCGGACGACGACGAGACCCGCGTCCCGATCCGCGGAGTCCGCAGGCGCACCGCCGACGCGATGGTCCGCAGCGCATTCACCGCGCCGCACGTGACCGTGTTCGTCACCGTGGACGTCACCGCGTCGATGGACCTGATCGACCGGCTGCGGGCGAGTGCCGAACTCACCGGGTTCACTCTCACCCCACTGGCACTGGTCGCGAAGGCGATGCTGGTGGCGCTGCGGGCACACCCGGAGCTGAACTCGACCTGGGACGAGCAGCGACAGGAGATCGTGACGTGGCGGCGCGTCGCCCTCGGGATCGCCGTCGCCACGGATCGGGGTCTGGTGGTCCCGACGGTCCGGGACGCGCACGCCCTGGACCTGACGGGGCTCGCCCGGGCGGTGTCCGACGCGGTCTCGGCCGCCCGCGCCGCAACGTCGACGCCCGCCGACCTGACCGGTGGCACCATCACCCTCACGAACGTCGGGGTGTTCGGGGTCGACGCCGGCACACCCATCCTCCCGCCCGGCCAGGCTGCGATCCTGTGCCTCGGCGCCATCTCCCGCCGACCGTGGGTGGTCGACGACCAGGTCGTTCCCCGGTGGGTGACGACGCTCGGCCTGTCCTTCGACCATCGTGTCCTCGACGGCGAGCAGGCCTCGCGCTATCTGGCCGAGGTCGCCGCTCTGCTGAGCGGTTCCACCGACGCCGGGTGACGTTCCACTCCGAAGGGTGAACAGCGCGCACGGCGGCGGAGCCGCGACAATGGGTGGCGATGCTCCTCACGACGAACTCCCCTGCCACCCTCCGCCGCGCCCGGGCCTCCGTCTTCGGTGTCTTCGCCGTCAACGGTTTCCTGCTCGCCGCGTGGGTGGTGCACATTCCCGCGATCTCGGCGCGCACCGGCGTCAGCCACTCCACCCTCGGGTGGCTGCTGCTGGTTCTCGCCTGCGCCGCACTGATCGGCATGCAGGCCGCCGGTCCTCTCGCGGACCGGTGGGGTAGCAAGCCGATGGTCGGTGCGGCCGGACTCCTGATCGCGGTCGGCGCGATCGGGCCCGGACTCGCGACGGACGCGGCCACCCTCGCCGCGGCGCTGGCCGTCTTCGGGCTGGGCAACGGTGCACTCGACGTGTCGATGAACTCGCAGGCCGTGCACGTCGAACGGGCGTACGGCCGACCGATCATGTCGGCCTTCCACGCCCTGTTCTCCCTCGGTGGCGTCGCCGGCTCCCTGCTGGGGGCTGCGACGTTGGCCCGCGGGTGGAGCCCGCTGACCGCACTGTCCGCGGCCGCCGTGATCGGTGCCGTCCTGATCCTCGCGTGCCTGCCCGCGCTGCTCCCCCACGAACGTCACGACGCGCCCACCGCACCCGGCGCGCCGACCACCCGGGGTCGCACCCCGACCGCGAAGATCCTCACCCTCGGTGCGATCGCCTTCGCACTGTTCCTCGCCGAGGGCGCCGCGAACGACTGGAGCACCCTGCAGGTCAAGGAGCATCTCGGCACCTCCGAGTCGACGGCGGCGCTGGCCTTCGGCGCGTTCGCGGTGATGATGACCGTGGGCCGCTTCACCGCGGACCGGGTGGCGGCCCGGTTCGGCCCGGTCGCAGTGGTCCGTTACGGGACGCTGATCGCCGCACTCGGGTTGACCACGGTGATCGCGTCGGTGTGGATTCCGCTGACGCTCGCGGGCTGGGCACTGTTCGGCCTCGGCCTGTCCGGATGCATCCCCCAGATCTTCACCGCGGCGGGCAACCTGCACGGCGGCGCACCCGGAGTGAACATGTCGCGGGTCGTGGGAATGGGATACGTCGGCCTGCTCGCGGGGCCGGCGCTGCTGGGCTGGCTGACCCATCTGATGCCGTTGACGGCGACGCTGGCCGTGCCGTTGGTCGTGGTGCTGCTGGCGTCCTGGTTCGCCGGTCAGGTACGTCCGGCCGACTCGGAATCGAGTATCGCCGAGCGTCCGGGCCGAGCGTCCGGCGGCTAGCGGACGCGGGCGTCGCCGACGTAGGACTCGAGCACCCGCACCAGAAGATCCCGTAGTGCGTCGCGGGACTCGGCCCGCCCCGGCCGGGCGATCTCGTGCAGCGTGAACCCGTCGATCAGTGCGACGAACTGCTGTGCCGGGATCACGGGATCCTCCACGCCGAGCGCGCGCAGCGCGTTCTCGGTCGACTCCTCGAGGGCACGCATGATGCGGTGCACCGGTCCCGCCAGCTCCGGCCGGCGACGCGCCGCGAGGTAGGCGTCGAACTGGGCGATCGAGTCGTCGCTGTCCTGGCCGGACACCATCTCGATCATCGCTTCGGCCAGGTCGGCGGCGTCCAGGTCGCCGGACCGGCTGGCGTCGAGCAGCGCCGACACCTTGGCGGTGACACTGTCGGCGACCCGGGTGATCGCGGCGTCGATCACGTCGTCCACCGAATCGAAGAAGTAGCTCGTCGTCGACGGCGGGAACCCGGCTTCCTCGGCGACGGCGCGAAAGGTCACGCGTTCGAGGCCGCGGCGTGCGATCGTCCGGATGGCGGCGTCGATCAGGTCGTCGCGTCGCTCACGACCGCGCGTGTAGTGCGTGCGTCCGCCGGTGTTCATGAACCGCGACGATACCCACCCCGCAAAGTCTGGTCATTTGGCCAGACTTTGCCCTAGCATCTGCTCCACCACGGTCCACCCCTCGATTCCCCGGGCCGGCCGACCACGACGAGCACTCACGCAAGGAGACGCATGACTTCGTCGACACCTCACCTCACCGACCGGGTGGCGCGTGCGGTTCTCCGCACCCTCGCCGCCCTCCCCCGGCCGGTGCAACGACTGATCGGCGGACGCCCCCTCCGCATCGACGGCGCCGAACTCGACACCGAGGTGCAACTCGGACTCCGGCTGATGACCCTCGCCGCCGGAACCACCTTCGAGAAGCTGCCGTTGCCGCAGGGACGGGAACAGATCGGCCGGGAGGCGTGGATCGTCGGCGCCGCCACCGAGGTCGGCGACGTCCGCGACCTCTCCGTCGACGGCGCGGACGGGCCGATCCCGGCCCGGCTCTACCGCCCGCACCACCAGCCCGGCGCGCGACTGCCTCTGCTCGTGTACTTCCACGGCGGCGGATTCGTGCTCGGCGGGCTCGGTGCCGCGGACTCGGTGTCCCGCTTTCTCGCGGCCAACGCCGGCGTCGCGGTCCTGTCCGTCGACTACCGGCTCGCTCCCGAGCATCCCTTCCCGGCCGGGGTGAACGACGCCGTCGCCGCGTTCGACCACGCGGTCACCCACGCCGACGAACTCGGCATCGACCCCGGCGCGATCGGAGTCGGCGGCGAGAGCGCCGGCGGCAACCTCGCCGCCGTGGTGTCACTGGCCACCACGAACGAGGCACGCACCCGGCAGGACCGTCCGGTCCCCTGCTTCCAGCTCCTGTTCATGCCGGTCACCGACCTCAGCACGAAACACCGCTCGTACGAACTGTTCGGCGACGGCCTCTTCCTGACCGAGGCGCAGATGGACTGGTACCGCGACCACTACCTGACCGACCCGGCGCTGGCCGTCGACCCACTGGTGTCGCCGCTGCTCGCCGAGGACCTGTCCGGGCTGCCGCCCGCGTACGTGGCGACCGCCGGTTTCGACGTCCTGCGCGACGAAGGCGAGGCCTACGCGCGGCGAATGCGCGAGGCGGGCGTCGCGGTCGGAACCCGGCGGCACCGGGGCATCGTGCACGGGTTGGTCAACGCGACCGGCGTCGGACACGCCGCGACCACGGCACTCGCCGAGGCCGCAGGGGCACTGCAACTCGGCCTGCGGTCGTCGGTTCCCGCGACGGACGGCGGCGGCCGGTGACGAATCACAGGGACGTCATCGTCGTCGGTGCGGGCCTCGCCGGGCTCACGGCGGCACGGGCGCTGCGCGCTGCCGGCCGCACCGTCCAGGTCCTCGAGGCGCGAGAGCGCGTCGGTGGCCGCACCGTCGATCACCGGATCGACGACGGGCACGTCGTCGAGGCCGGTGGCCAGTTCGTCGGTCCCACCCAGGATCACATCCTCTCGCTGGCAGCCGAACTCGGCGTCGACACCTTCCCGGCGTTCGACACCGGCGACAACGTCTACGTCAAGAACGGCACGACGCGACGCTTCGGCAACGGTGTCCCACCCGACCCGACGGCCCTGCTCGACGTCGGAGTGCTCATCTCCCGAATCGACCGGGCGGCGCGAGCGATCCCGCTCGACGAGCCGTGGCGCGCCGCCGACGCCCGCGCGCTCGATGCGCAGACCCTCGCCACGTGGTGCCGCCGCGGCGCCGTGACCGACGGCGGCGTCGAGTTGCTCGACATCCTGCTCGGCTCGGCGTTCGGCGGTACCGCCGCAGACGCGTCGGCGTTGTTCGGCCTGTGGTACGTCGCAGGCGCGGGCAACGAGTACACCCCGGGAACCGTCGGCCGGATGATGGGCGTCACCGGCGCCGCCCAGGACGCCCGCTTCGTCGGTGGGTCACAACGTGTGTCGCTGCGTCTCGCCGAGGAGCTCGGCGAGAGCGTCACACTCGGATCCCCCGTGCGGCGCATCGACCAGACCGGCCCGACGGTGGTCGTGCACACCGACACCGACCGGTGGACGGCGAACCGGGTCGTGGTCGCGGTGCCGCCGGTACTCGCCACCCGCATCGCGTGGGATCCCCTGCTTCCCGCGCCGCAGGAGGCCCTGTTCCAGCGGATGAGCTTCGGCACCCTGGCCAAGTTCGAGGCGGTGTACCCGGAACCGTTCTGGCGGGCCGACGGGCTGTCCGGTCAGGCGATCTTCCGAGACCCCACGTTCCCGGTCTGCTCCATGTTCGACAACTCGCCGCCGGACGGCGGCCCCGGCGTCCTGATGGGATTCGTCGGTGCGGACCAGTGGCGCACCTGGGCGCCGAAGTCTCCCACCGAGCGGCGCGGCGCGGTGCTCCGCGCGTTCGCCACCGCACTCGGCCCCCAGGCCCTGCACCCGACCACGTGCATCGAGAAGGACTGGACCAGCGAGGAATGGACGCGGGGCGGGCCGACCTCGGTTCTCACTCCCGGCACCCTCACCGGCCTCGGTCGGTGGCGTGACGTGCCGTTCGGACGGGTGCACTGGGCGGGCGCCGAGCACGTCAACCACTGGAACGGCTACATGGACGGAGCCGTCCGGTCCGGAAAGGACGCGGCAGCCGACATCCTTGCCGCCGAGAGGATTACCGCATGACCGACCGATTCGTGATCCGCGCACACCGGAACCTGGTGGTGACCCCCGAAGAGGTGTGGGCGGTGACCAGCGACACCCGCCGCTACGCCGACTGGGTCACCAGTGTCCACGTGGTCCACACCCATCACGGACTCGCCGAGATCGGTGGCGTGTACACCGAGACGGTCGCGTCGGTGGGCCCGCTCACCACCCACGCCACCTGGACGGTGCGCGAGATGGAACCCGAGCGGCTGCGGGTCGACTCCGGCACCGGATTCGACCCGCTGCGCGACGTGGTCAACGTCTTCCATTTCGCCCCACTGAGCGGCGGCACGGCGACGTCGATGACCTACGAGTTCCACTTCGACCTCGCGCCGCGTCCGCTCGGCGCACTGGTGCACCGCGCGCTCCGCACCCGGATGGCCGCCGACTTCGACCGCTCGATGCGGGCACTCGAGGCGGTCGTGCTGTCCGAACGCACACATTCGCCCCTCGCTCGCCCGGCCCACACAGAAGGATGACGACATGACCACGGATACGAAGCAGGTGCGCGCCCTCGTCGTCGGCGTCCACGTTCTCGACACCCTCGTCCGCCCGGTGACGGAGATCCCGGAGGGGCAGGGCGGAGCACTGGTGGAGCAGATCACCACGACCGCCGCCGGCACCGCGGGCGCCACCGGCCTGGTGCTGTCCAAGCTCGGCGCGACGGTGCGTGCGGCGGGGGTCATCGGTGACGACACGCTGGGCGCGGTACTCGTCACGCTGCTCGAGCGCGACGGGGTCGACACGTCCCTGCTGCACCGGGTGTCCGACGTGCAGACGTCCGCGTCGGTGCTGCCGATCCGGCCGGACGGGTCGCGGCCCGCCTTCCACGTCGTCGGCGCCAACATGCATCTGGCGCAGCACGTTCCCTGGGACGCACTCGACGACGCCGACGTCGTGCATCTCGGCGCACCCGAGTTCTACGGCGGTGACGTTGCGGCGCAACTGCTCTCGCGGGCCCGCGCGAACGGTGCCGTCACGTCGGCGGACAGTCTGGCCGCGGGGCTGCCGGAAGCGCTCGCGTACTTCGAGGCGGCGCTGCCGCACATCGACTACCTCCTGCCGAACGACGAACAGGTGCTCGGCTGGACCGCCGCGACCGACCTGCACGAGGGGTGCCGTCGCCTCGTCGAGCGGGGCGCGCGGTGTGTGGTCGCGACGGCGGGCGCGAAGCCGACCGTCATCGCCACCGCCGACGGCGTCACCGAGGTGCCGACCTACGACGTCGACGTCGTCGACACCACCGGCTGCGGCGACTCGTTCTCGGCGGGTTTCCTGCGCGGCATCTCGCTCGGACTCGGGACGGTGGACGCCGCACGCCTCGGCAACGCCACCGCCGCCCACGTCGCCCAGGGCCTCGGCAGCGACCACGGCGCGTTCGACCTGGCCACCGTCCGGGCTTTCGTTCGCGAACGCGGCGGTGACCGGGAGTGACCGGCGACGAGCTCGACCTGGCTCGCACGGAGGTTGCCGCGACGAGCCGTGAACTGGCCCGGCAGGGACTCGTTCTCGGCACCGCAGGAAATGTCAGCGTCCGGGTCGGCGACCTCGTCGCATTGACGGCAACCGGTGTCACGCTGGCCTCGGCAACAACCGAGGACGTCACCGTCGTCGACCTCGACGGCCGCCATCACAGCGGCCTGTTGCAGCCGACCTCGGAGCTGGGCATCCACCTCGGCGTCTACCGCGACTCGGACGCCAGCGCGGTCGTGCACGCGCATTCGGAGGCAGCGGTGGCCCTGTCGCTGGTGGCCGACGAGCTCCCGGTCGTGCACTACCAGCAGCTGCTGCTCGGAGGGAAGCTGACGGTGGTGCCGTTCGCACCGTTCGGAACCGAGGAGCTCACCGCCTCGACCCTCGCCGCCCTCCGGCACGCGCGGGCGGCGATCCTCGCCCACCACGGGACGGTGGCGGTCGGGTCGTCGCTGCAGCAGGCACTCGACAACGCGGTGCTGCTCGAATGGCTGTGCCGGGTGTACGTGACGGCGGCGGCCGTGGCGCCGCCGCGCTCGATGACCGACGCGCACCTGCAGGCCGTCGTCGAGGAGGCGGTGCGCACCGGCTACGGGCGCACCCGCCCGGTCGATCCCGCCTGACCACCCGCCGAACGGCTGAAGGTGGCCTTCGTGCGGTTGAACCGCACGAAGGCCACCTTCAGCCGTTTGCTGGTGAGGACGGTCAGAGAGCCTTGAGCTCCTCGGTGACCGCGCCGACCATCTTCTTGGCGTCGCCGAACAGCATCGACGTCTGGTCCGCGGTGAACAGCGGGTTGTCGATGCCGGCGTAACCGGACGACATGGACCGCTTGAGCACGATGACGGACTTCGACTGGTCGACGTTGAGGATCGGCATGCCGTAGATCGGCGAGCTCGAGTCCTGACGCGCGGCCGGGTTCGTGACGTCGTTGGCGCCGATGACGATGGTGACGTCGGTGCGCGAGAACTCACCGTTGATGTCGTCCATCTCCTTCATCGCGTCGTACTCGACGTCGGCCTCGGCGAGCAGGACGTTCATGTGTCCGGGCATGCGGCCGGCGACCGGGTGGATCGCGTACTTGACCTCGACGCCCTTCTCCTCGAGCAGGTTCGCCATCTCCTTGACGACGTGCTGCGCCTGCGCCACGGCGAGACCGTAGCCGGGCACGACGATGACCTGGTTGGCGTATGCCATCTGGATCGCCGCGTCGGACGCGGAGGTGGCCTTGACCGTGCCGCCGGCCGCGCCGCCGCCACCGGCCGCACCGTCGTCGCCACCGAACGAGCCGAAGATGATCGCCGGGATGGACCGGTTCATCGCCTTGGCCATGAGGTTGGTCAGGATGGTGCCGGACGCGCCGACGATCATGCCGGCGACGATCATCGCCTGGTTGTTGAGCGCCAGACCCGCCGCCGCGGCGGACAGACCGGTCAGCGCGTTGAGCAGCGAGATGACAACGGGCATGTCGGCGCCGCCGATCGGCAGCACCACGAACAGACCCATCACACCGGCCGCCACGAGCAGCCCGACGATCAGCAGCGACGACTGCGGGTCACCGTCGGCATTGATACCGATGAAGACGGCGAGACCAATCGAGATCAGCGCCAACGCCATGTTCGCGACCTGGAAGGCCTTGGCGTTGGAGACGAAGACCTTCTCCACGTTCTTGTTCAGCAGTTCCTGCAGCTTCGCGAACGCCACCAGCGAGCCCCAGAACGAGACCGAGCCGATGATCGCCGCGAACAGCGAACCGATGATGAACGGTGCCGAGGGCACCGCCTCGACCGCGGTGAAGCCGTCGGAGTTGAGGAACTCGGCCCACGCGATGAGCGCGACGGTGCCACCGCCGACGCCGTTGAACAGTGCGACGAGCTGCGGCATCGCGGTCATCTTGGTGCGCAGCGCGGGCGGCACACCGAGCACGACACCGACGATCAGGCCGGCGGCGATGAGGATCCAGTTGTCGGTCTCACGGATGTCGATCAGCACCGCCACGACCGCGACGAGCATGCCGACCGCGGCGATGTAGTTGCCGCGCACCGCGGTCTTCGGGCCGGTCAGACCCGAGAGACCGTAGATGAACATCGAGAACGCGACGATGTACAGGATGGTGACGAGGTAGCCCATCAGGCGTCAGCCTCCTTCTTCACGGCAGGGACATCCTTCTTGGGCTTGAACATCGCCAGCATGCGGTCGGTGACCACGAAGCCGCCGACGACGTTCAGGGTGCCGAACACCAGGGCGACGAACAGGATGATCTTGATCGACCAGGGCGCGTCGCCCGGCAGGTGACCGAGCACGACCAGCGCACCGAGCACGACGATGCCGTGGATGGCGTTGGTGCCCGACATCAGCGGCGTGTGCAGCGTGTTCGGGACCTTGGAGATGACGGCGAATCCGACGAACCCGGCCAGGACCAGGATCGCGATGTTCGCGAGCAGTTCGTTGTACATCAGGCGCCCGCCTCCTCACGGGTGACGCAGGCGGCGGCCAGGATCTCGTCGCCGAAATCGGGTGCGAGGGCACCGTTGTCGTCGAGCATCAGCTCGATGACGGCCTGCAGGTTCTTCGAGTACAGCTCGGACGCGTGCTCCGGCATGGTCGCGGGCAGGTTGAGCGGCGAGCAGATCGTCACGCCGTGCTTGACGACGGTCTGGCCCGGCTCGGTCAGCTCGCAGTTGCCACCGGTCTCGCCGGCGAGGTCGACGACGACGCTGCCGGGCTTCATGCCCTCGACGGCGGCGGCGGTCACCAGACGCGGCGCCGGACGACCCGGAACCAGCGCCGTGGTGATCACGACGTCGAAGCCCTTGATCGCGTTCTCGAGCGCCTGCTGCTGCTGGGCCCGCTCGTCGTCGGTGAGCTCACGCGCGTAGCCACCCTCGCCTGCGGCGTCGATGCCGAGGTCGAGCCACTGGGCGCCGACGGAACGCACCTGGTCGGCGACCTCCGGACGCACGTCGTAGCCGGTGGTGCGACCACCGAGCCGCTTCGCGGTCGCGAGGGCCTGCAGGCCGGCGACACCGACACCGAGGACGAGGACGGTCGCGGGCTTCACGGTGCCGGCCGCGGTGGTCAGCATCGGGAAGTAGCGGGTGGACTCCGACGCGGCGACGACGACGGCCTTGTAACCGGCGACGTTCGCCTGCGACGACAGCGCGTCCATCACCTGGGCGCGGGAGATGCGCGGGATGGCCTCGACGGCGAAGGCGGTGACGCCGGCCGCCTTCAGCGCGGCGATGCCGTCGGGGTTGGTGCGCGGCGCCAGGAACCCGATCAGCGACGACCCCGACTTCAGCTTCGCGGTCTCGGTGTCGGTGGGCGGCGCGACCTTGACGACCAGGTCCGCGGACCACGGGTCACCGATGGTGGCACCGGCCTCCTTGTACAGCTCGTCCGGGATCAACGCCCCGAGGCCGGCTCCGGGTTCGACGATGACGTCGAGTCCCTTGCCGATCAGGGTCGTGACGACCTTCGGAACGAGCGCCACACGCCGTTCGCCGTCGTTCGTCTCTCGAACGACGCCGACCGTCGGGCGCGCTTGGGGCGTGCTCTTCGATGTATCCAATGTGACTGCTTCCTGCGTGGATGGAGGGCGGGCCGAGAGGGGTGGAAGGCCCAGATGCGACGAGCGGCGTGTGCTCGGCGGCATGAGGATGGCCAAATGCTAGCCACACTTACGGTGACGTAGGAATCTCGTGTCCCGTCTTTCAGGAACTGAATCGAATCCGTAAATAGGGATCCCCTGGACAACGCGACAATAATGTGTGTCAAATCACACCTCGTTTCGGGCTCGTTGCCGTGACCAGGACCTTTGAACAGCGCGGCCCCGAACCTCACAGGCCACGCGTCCGCGACGAGAGGTCTCACAAGCCACGCCGGGGAACGGTCACAAGTCGGCTGTGTGCCCGCCACGACCCGACGACACTCCTTACACTTGGCTTCACGGGCACCGCCCGGCACGGGCGGCACAACTTGCCTGTGCCCGACTCGGGCACGGCACGCGGGAGGTCGACGATGACCGACAGGCACCCAGTGGGCAGGCCGGCGACGAACGGCGGCCGCATCTCCGCGTCGGCACACGCGACCGTCGAGCGCGTGTACGACCACCCCGAGCCCGAGACGGGAGCCATCCGCATCTTCGTGGACCGGCTCTGGCCGCGCGGGGTCCGCAAGGACTCCTTCCACTACGACGACTGGATCAAGGATCTCGCGCCGTCCACCGAACTCCGCCGCTGGTACAGCCACGACACCTCGCATTTCCGCGAGTTCCGGGCCCGCTACCGAGCCGAGCTGGAGTCGGACTCCGGCCGCGCAGCGGTCGATCACGTCCGCGAGCTCGCGCAGGGGCATGCCCTCGTGCTGCTGACGGCGACCCGGGACGTGGCGCACAGCCACGCGGAGGTGCTCGCCGAGTTCCTGGACGAGAGCCTGTGACGGACATCGACAGCGGCGTCGACGACGATGCGGGCGGGGACCCGGCATGCTGGCTGGACCGGGTCTGCCCGGAGTGCGGGGCGTTCCTGCCCGACGGCCCGGCTCACCCCTGCCCACGCTGCGGTCGCCACGGCGCGCCTCCCGGTTCCCAGCCACGCCGGTATGACCGACTTCCGGCGCCGCGACGACCCCGCCCCTAGAGTTGGCCGGGTGAGTGACGCGAAATCCCCGATTCTGCTGGAGAAGGAACCCCTCGTCGACGCCCTGATCGGCGAGTGGCAGACGATCGGGTTCCTGCTCGACGAACTGACCCCGGAACAGTGGTCGACGCCGTCCCCCCTTCCCGGATGGTCGGTGCAGGACGTGGTCGCGCATCTCATCGGAACGGAGTCGATGCTCGCGGGCATCGACCCGCCGGTCGAGGAGGGCGACGTCCCCGACTCCCCGCACGTCCACAATCCGATCGGTGCGTTCAACGAGCGTTGGATCCACGGTCTGCGCGATCGCGGTCCCGAACGGATCCGCGACCACTTCCTGGAGATCACCACGCAGCGCGCCGACGTGCTGCGGACGATGACGCAGGCCGATTTCGACGCGCCCGCGATGACCCCGGTCGGCCCCGACAGCTACGGCCGCTTCATGCGGACCCGACTATTCGACTGCTGGTTCCACGAGCACGACATCCGCGACGCGATCGGGGTGCCCGGTGACGAGGGCGGTGTGCGCGGCGAGTACGCCTTCGCCGAACTCGTCTGGGGCGTTCCGTTCGCGGTCGGGAAGAAGGGTCGCGCACCGCAGTGCACGTCGGTGACGTTTGCGCTGTCGGGTCCCCTGGCTCGGGACGTCCACGTCGCGGTCGAGGGACGTGCCGCCCTGGTCGACGAACTTCCCGGCCCGGCGACGACGACGGTGGCGATGGATTCGCGGCTGTTCACCCGCCTGTGCGGGGGACGGGTCTCGCCCGTCGACCGGATGGACGAGGTGACGATCTCCGGCCACGAGGAGCTCGGGATCCAGATCGTGACGAATCTGGCCTTCACGATCTGACGGCATGCGACTGTTTCTCGCGTCGTACCGATTCGGCGCGCACCGCGACCGGTTCGTGCGACTGGTCGGAGGCACCACGCGCATCGCGGTGATCGCGAATGCCGCCGACGCGTGGGGGACGGCCCGGGACTCCGCGGTCGTGTCGGATCTGGTTCCGCTGCGGCGCCTCGGGTTCGACGTCGCCGAGGTGGACCTGCGTGAGTACGCGGGTGCACCCGAGCGCCTGCGGGAACGACTGTCGGAGTTCGGGGCGGTGTGGGTGCGCGGCGGGAACACGTTCGTGTTGCGCGCGCAGCTCGCGGCGTGCGGCGGCGACGCGGTGCTCACGGATCTGCTCCGGAGGGACGCACTGGTCTACGCCGGGTACAGCGCCGGCGCGTGCGTGCTGTCGCCGAGCCTGCGGGGACTCGAACTCGCCGACGACCCGGCCGAGGTGCAGGCGGTGTGTGGGAGGGAGACGATCTGGGACGGGCTCGGCCTGATCGACTTCGCGATCGTCCCGCATCATCGTTCGCCGGGTTATCCGCCGGAGGAGGTGGAGCTGATCGACCGGATCGCCGACGGGTACCGACGAGCGGGTACCCCGCATCGGACCCTCGACGACGATCAGGTCGTGGTGATCGACGAACCGTCCCGGTGACGGCCCCGGCTCAGCCGGCTCAGCGGCCGATGCCGGTGTGGACGCTGATCGGCGCGGGAAGCAGGGAGAGGCGACGCGGGGCCTTGAGCCGCCTGCGCGAGATCTCGTCGGCGCCCGCGAGCAGCGCGTCCACGAGGATCTCGGGGTCACCGCGCCACGCGTCGACGATGCGGGCGAGCGCCTCGTCGGTGAACAGTCCGCTGTCCGAGAGCGCGTCCCGCCAGATGTTCAGTTCGCCGTCCCGCACCTGGTCGATGGCGTGGACGTCGACCTCGCCGCCGTCCCACTCGCAGGACAGCACCGCGCCGATCAACTCGCTGGTCGGAGTTGCCAGATTGCTCATGCGGCCGGTCCCTTCGCCAGGATGAACTCTCGGTGCCGGTGTAACGCTGTGGCGCCGTCGAACGATTGCAGCCAAACCTAGCCGCAATCACCTGCCCTGGCGAGGGTGAACAGCCACAATCTGGTAACAGAGGGACCAGTGTTACTGATGTGACTAACGGGGAGAACGGTGCGTGAGGTCAGCCGACGAACGCGGCCTCGGACGGAAGCGCAGCGGCAACCCGGCTCGACCGGATGCGCCGTGCGGTGACCTCGTCGGCGCCGTCCAACAGCGCCTCGACCAGGAGCTCCGGGTCCATCCGCCACGCCACCTCGAGGTCGCGGACCACGTCGTTGGTGAGCAGTCCCGAATCTGCGACGGCTCGCAGCCAGTCGTCGATCTCACCCATCCGGATGGCGTCGACGGCCTCCGTGTCGACAGTGTCCTGATCGTCGAACTCGTAGGCGAAGACTGCTCGCACGATCCCGTCGACTGCGCTCGAAACGGCCATGGGTAACTCCATTCACACACTCCGCGCATCCGAGCGCGGTGACACCGGGTGCCGGCCAACCGGCCGACACGCAACGCTCGGGCCTGTAACGACATGCCACTGCCGAGCGATTGGGGAAATCTAGCGCGGTCAAAGCGTTGTTTGTATAGCTACAAAAGAAACAACGGGTTAACCGGACTGTGTTTTACGCCACACTTGCCAGATCGGCCGGAACACGTCTCGTGGCGCGCGTCCCCTGTCACCATGCGCCGCCGGAGACACGTCCGGGGTCCCGGAATCCGCCCCGGACGACACCCCACGGGTACAGACTGAGGGTGGTGTCCGTCGACTGGATTCCGGTCGGCGACGCCACAGGTGCGCAACCGCGAGTCGACAACCGTTGGGAGTACGACATGGGCGACGGCCAACCGCTGATCCCTCCGAGCGCGGTGGACTTCGACCTCTCCGGTGTGGCAGCGGGATGGGACCGCACCATGTCCGACCTCGAAGCGGGAATGTGGCGGATGGAGGAGGCGCAACCACGGCTCCGGTCACCGATCGTCGCCGTCGACCTCCTCGACGAATCCCCCGACTGGGAACGGCTGGTACGCGCGCACGAATGGGCGTCCCACATCGTCCCGCGGATCCGGATGCGAGCCGTCGAACCCGTCTTCGGACTGGGCAATCCGGTGTGGTCGGTCGATCCCGAGTTCGACCTCGACTACCACCTGCGGCGGATCCGACTCCCCGAACCCGCGACCTTCGACCACGCCCTGCGGATCTGCAGGCATCTCGCGTGCGAACCGTTCGACAAGGCGCGCCCGCCCTGGACGGCGATGCTGATCGAAGGACTCCCCGACGGCCGCGCCGTGTACGTCGTCAAGACCCACCACAGCATGACCGACGGCATGGGCGGCATCGGTCTGATGACACTGCTGCACAGCAGGCGCCGCGAGCCGACGCCCGACAAACCCGACCGCCTGCCCGCACCACCGGAGAACCTGAACACCGTCACGGCGCTCGGCGAGGAGGTGGCCACGCAGTTGCGTCGCGCCCCGGGCCGGATCCGGGGCCTCGTCGGAGGCGCGGTCCGTACCGCCGCGGCCGCCGTCACCGATCCGCTGGGAACCGCGGGCGAGGTGTTCGGTTACGCGAACTCGGTGCGCCGCATCGTCACCCCGCCACCCGAGGAGGGTTCGCCCCTGCTCCGCAACCGTGGCATGGGCCGCTGGTTCGGGGTGCTCGAGGTGGGACTCCCCGAGTTCAAGGTGGCCGCCCGGGCCGCCGGTGGTTCCCTCAACGACGCCTACGTCGCGGCACTGCTCGGTGGCTTCGCGCGCTATCAGAGCGCACTCGGACAGGCGCCCTCCCCCGTCCCCATGGGCATGCCGGTGAACCTGCGCACCGCCTCGGACCCGTCGGGCGGAAACCGGTTCGCCGCGGTGCGATTCGTGGGGCCTGCCACCGAATCCGATCCCACCACGCGCATCGCCAAGGTCCGGACGATCGTCCTCGGACTTCGGGAGGAGCCGGCGATCGACGCGCTGGACGTGGCCGCGCCGGTCCTGTCCCGGCTGCCCACCTGGCTGCTCGCCACCTGGTACCTGTCGCAGTCCACCGCACTCGACCTGCAGGCCAGCAACGTCGCCGGCGTTCCGGTCCCCGTCTATCTCGCAGGCGCACGCATCGAGCGGATGTTCCCGTTCGGCCCGGCGCCCGGCTGCGCCGTGATGGCCACGCTGGTCTCGCATGCCGGGGTGTGCTGCATCGGAGTCAACCTCGACACCGCCGCGGTGACGCAGCCGAAGCTGTTCATGAACTGCCTGCAGGACGGGCTCGACGAGATCATCGCACTCGGCGAGCCCGGCGAAACACGGTGAGTGCCAGTGAGGATGGGAGCGCCATGACGAACTCGACACGGCCACGGGTGTACCTGACCGAGGCGATGACCGAGACCGAATCGGGGGTGCTGCACACCTGGCTCGGCGAGCAGCTCAGCGACGCCGCCGTCCCGGCGACCGCGGTCACCATCACCGACCAGGCGTTGCTCGAACTCGCCGGTCGCGACGACGATCCCCTCCTGACACCCGTCCGGGTGGTGTGGTTGCCGCGCAGCCCGCACGAGCCGGGCACGGTTCGCCTTCGGGAGGCGATGTCGCCGCGCGACCCGCTGCACCCGGGCCGCGGCGCCCAGCGGCGATTGCTCCGCAACGATCCGACGCGCTGCCGCGTGATCGAGGGCGAGCCCGCCCCGCTCAGCGATCTCGAGCGCCGTCTCGCCGAGAACGGCGGCGGATCGCTGCCGGAGTACATCCGCAGGCAGGCGGCTCTGGCGTTGGAGCGGGCGGAGAGGGGACTGCTCGGCGACCAGTACAAGGTGTCGCGGTTCGTGGTCGACGAGATCACCGACAGCCGCCGCTACCGCGAGGGCATCCGTCGGCTCGCGGCAGACCACAACACCAGCCTCACCGAGGTCGACGAGCACGCCCGCGACTCCCTCCACGAGCTCGTCGCGACACAGAGCCGGCGGGCCGTCGCACTGTGGGGCCGGTTGGGCCGCTACTTCTCCCGCGCCTACCGACTCGACGTCGACGCCGCCAGGTTCGACGAACTGCGCGAGCTGAACCGCAAGCACTCGCTCGTCTTCCTGCCGAGCCACCGGTCCTACCTCGACCCGCTCGTGCTCCGTCCGGCCTTGCTGGCCAACGACCTTCCGCTCAATCACGTGATGGGCGGACTGAACGTCAACTTCTGGCCGATCGGTCCGATCGGCAAGCGCAGCGGCACCGTGTTCATCCGCCGCAAGTTCGGCGACGACGAGGTGTACAAGTGGACACTGCGCGAGTACATGCGATACCTGATCACCAAGCGGTTCAACCTCGAGTGGTACATCGAGGGCGGCCGCGGCCGCACCGGCAAACTGCGTCCACCACGATTCGGGATCCTCACCTACCTGGCGCAGGCGTTCCAGTCGTCGGTCGCCTCCGACGTGTACCTCGTCCCCGTCTCGCTGACGTACGACCAGCTGTACGAGGTGACGGCGATGGCCGCCGAGGCACACGGGGAGGTGAAGAAGAAGGAAGGCTTCTGGTGGATGGTCGGATACGTCCGGGCCCAGGGTGAGCGCAACGGCGTCGCACACGTGTCGATCGGTAGGCCGCTGTCACTGGCGCAGGCTCTCGCCCAGGAGCCCGACCAGCGCCTCGCCATCCAGAAGGCCGCGTTCGAGGTGTGCAACCGGATCAACGAGGTCACGCCGATCACGGCGTCGTCGCTGACCCTGCTCGCCTTCCTCGGCGTCGAGGATCGCGCGTTGACGGTGCACGAACTGGAGCAGATCTTCACCCCGCTGATCGAGTACATCCTCGCCCGCGACCTCCCGACGGCAGGCGACGTCGACCTGACGAATCCTCGGGTGATCCGCAAGGCCGTGCAGACGCACCTCGACTCGGGCGTGCTCAAGACGTTCGACCAGGGCGACGAGCCGGTCTACTACCTGGGCTCCGACCAGCACCTGGTCGCGGCGTTCTACCGCAACAACAGCATTCACTTCCTCGTCGCCCGGGCGATCGCGGAACTGGTCATCCAGGGGGCTGTCGACAATCCCCCGGACAACCTCGTGACGTCGGGATGGGAGGACGCCAAACGGATCCGCGACGTTCTGAAGTTCGAGTTCTTCTTCCCGGACAAGGCGGAGTTCGAGAAGCAGATGCGCGACGAGCTGACGCTGATCCGGCCGGGCTGGGAGGAGGACATCGACGATCCGGACCACGCCCGGAAGATGCTGGACGCGGTGCGTCCGTACCTGGCCCACCGCGTGCTGCAGCCGTTCCTGGAGGCGTACTCGGTGGTCGCCGACCAACTCGTCCAGGTGCCCGTCTCGCGCACCTTCGACGAGAAGTCGTTCGTCACGACCTGCCTCGGCGTCGCGAAGCAGCGGCGCCTGCGACAGCAGATCGCCAGCAGCGAGTCGATCTCGAGCGAACTGTTCGGGACGGCACTGGCGCTCGCCCGCAACCGTGGACTCGTCGAGATCGACATCGACGGCGGCGATTCCGCGCGCGCGGAAGAGGTCGTCACGCGTCGCGAGGAGTTCGCCGAGGAGATGCGCGTCCTCGTCAGCCGAGTGCAGCGGATCCGGGATCTGTCCCACGAACGGGTCACCACCCTGAGCGCGCCGCCCACCCTGCCGGGCGCGGCCGCCTCGGACGGGCCGAGCACATGACGCCCCTCGACGAGCTGTACCGGGCCATCGCGGACGCACCGCCCGGTCCCGGGACGCTCGCCGCCTTCGATCTCGACGGCACCCTGATCGCGGGCTACTCGGCGTCGGTCGTGTACCGGGATCGGTTGCGCAGCTTCGACATCAGCGTCGGTGAGCTGCTGCGCACCACCGGCGCGGCGATCGACACCCAGTTCCGGGGCGCCGACGTCGGCACCCTGATGGACATCGCCGTGCAGGCCCTCGCGGGCAGGCAGGACGACGAACTGCGCGAGTGGGGTCTGCGGCTGTTCCGCCAGCAGATCGCGGGCATGATCTACCGCGATGCCCGTGCCGTCGTGGCCGCGCACCACCGGGCCGGGCACACTGTGGTCATGGCGACGTCGGCGACCCCGTATCAGGCGCAGTACGTGGCCGAGGACCTCGGTATCGCCGACGTGTTGAGCTCGGCGCCCGAGGTCGTCGACGGGATGCTCACCGGGCGCCTCGCGGCGGCGCCCCTGTGGGGGGTCGCGAAGGCGAAGGCCCTCGCCGGGTACGCCGCCGATCGCGGTGCCGACCTCGCCGACGCGTTCGCGTACTCGAACGGCAACGAGGACGTGCCGATGCTGGAATCGGTCGGCAGGCCCGTCGCGCTCAACCCGGACCGCGCGCTCACCCGCCGCGCCGAGCGGAGCGGCTGGCCGGTGGTGCGGCTGCGGGCCCCGCAACGCGGCCCGACGCTGCTGTCCACTGCCCGCACGGCCACCGCGCTCGGTGCGCTCGCGACCGCGAGCGCGGTGGGCGTCGGGGCCGGCCTGCTCACCAGAAGCCGTCAGAACGCAGCGAATCTCGTCGGGACGGTCGGCCCCGACGTCGCGCTGGCGATCCTCGGGATCACCGTCGACGTGCAGGGCCGCGACAACGCGTGGACCCACCGGCCGGCGGTGTTCATGTTCAACCACCAGAGCTCGCTCGACGTGCTCGTGCTCGGCACCGTCATCAAACGCGACGTCACGGGCGTCGCGAAGCAGGAGGCCGCGCACGACCCGCGCTTCGCGCTCGTCGGTACGCTCCTCGACGTCGCGTACATCGACCGCGCCGACACGTCGCGGGCGAAGGCGGCGCTCGCTCCCGCCGTGCAGAAACTGAAGTCGGGAATCTCCCTGGCGATCGCGCCCGAGGGCACCCGCTCCCCCACTCCGCGGCTCGGCCGGTTCAAGAAGGGCGGTTTCCACGTGGCGCTGCAATCCGGGGTACCGGTGGTACCGGTCGTGATCCACGACGCGGGCGAGCTGATGTGGCGCAATTCCCTCGTCGCCCACCCGGGCACCGTCCACGTCGAGGTTCTCGAACCGGTGGCCACCACCGACTGGACGCTCGACACCCTCGACGAGCACGTGCGCGAGGTCCGCGACTTGTTCGACGCGTGCCTGCGCCGGGGTCCGCAGTGACCGCTCGTTCGGTCGCCGTCGCGATCGCAGCCCTCACCGCAGCACTCGCCGGATGCGGCGCGGACACCGAATCGTCATCGCCCGACACCACCTCGGTGGAAACCGTTGCCGGGGCAACGGACTCGCCGGCATCGGCGGTTGCCGCGACATCCGTCGTCCCCGCGGAGGACCGGTGCACCGCCGACGAGTTGTCGCTCGATCTCGGCCGGACCGACGGTTCGGCCGGGTCGGTGACGGTCCCGCTGGTGTTCACCAACACCGGTCCGCGGCCGTGCATCCTGTACGGGTTCCCCGGCGTCTCGTACGTCACCGCGAAGGACGGCACGGAGGTCGGTGCGGCCGCGACCAGGTCCGGTTCCGCCGGTGAGCCCGCGACCGTCGCCCCGGGCGGTCGCGCCACCGCGACCGTGCGTGCGGTGCAGGTCGAGAACTACCCGGAAAGCGAATGCGGGCCGACTGCGGTCGCGGGTCTGCGGGTGTACGCACCGGACGACTCGAGCGGCTTGTTCGTCGCCCTCCCCGGCACCGGCTGCGTCCTTCCCGGTGTCGATCAACTCCAGGTGACGTCGGTCGCGTCACACTGAGACCCGAAAGGGGTGGCATGGCAGAGACATTCGACTCGGTGGACGAGTACATCGCGTCCTTCCCCGACGAGACCCGCGAGGTGCTGGGCCTGATCCGCCGAACCCTGCACGAGGCGGTCCCCGGCGCCGCGGAGAGGATCAGCTATCAGATCCCGACACTCACCGTCGACGGCAAACCGATCGTCTACTTCGCCGGGTGGGCGAAGCACGTCAGCGTCTATCCGCTGCCGGTGGGCGACGCGGCGTTCGCCGCGGACATCGCCCCCTACCGGTCCGGCCCGGGCACGGCGAAATTCGTGCTGAACAAGCCGATCCCGTACGACCTGATCGATCGCATCGCCACCTTCCTGATCGACGAGCGGGCGACCTGACTCACCCCGCAACCAGACCCGCTGGATCGACCGTGGGCAGGTGGATCCAGCCCTCCCGTTCCGCGGCGCCGACTTCGGTGGCATCGGGAAGAAGTGTTCGTCCGAGCGCCGCGGCCCGGGCGATCACCGCGGCGACGACGGCGTCGAAGGCGTGGTCCGATCCCGCGCACACGTCGCGGTGGCCCGCGAAGTCGAATCCCGGCGCGGCCGCCTCGAAGGCGCCCACCGCCCCGGCCAGTGTCGCCGCGTTGGCCACGCCCTTGTATCGACGAAACGGCAGCCCCCACCGTTTCAGCGCCGCCGCCGGATAGCTCTCGACGACGGCACCGTTCGCCCGGCCGACGTCGACTCCCACGGCGCCCAACTTTCCGAGCAGACCGGCGCAACGCAGCGCGACGTGCGCGAGGAGATCGGCGGACACGCTCAGCGGAACGAGCCCGGTCTCCCGATGCACGAACAGATCGGTGCGGCGACGGACGAGCGGCTGCCGTCCTGCCCTCGTCTCGAGCTCCGCGGGACCCGGATCACCCCGGTGGTGTGCGGTCACGAACTCGACGAAGGCGTCGGGCCATCCGAACGGTGCGTCGATGCCCACCCGGTCGGTGGGTGTCACGGTCGCGACGATGTCGGCGTCGGTGGCACCGAGCCGAACGTCGACCACCCGGGCCGACCCCGGCTCCCACTCGACGACCGCCAACGCCGTCCTCGACGATTCGGCCGCGAGGTCGACGCCCACGGTTCGCATGACTCACCGTATCCACGGATCCGGTGGTCGCGTGCCGCAGGCGGGCGAATGATGGGTCCATGACCGCTGATCTCACCGCCCTCGCCGCCGAGCTTCCCGACGGCGTCCTCGTCACCGACCCCGACATCGTCGCCGGATATCGGCAGGACTGGGCCGCCGATCCCGACGCGGGCACCCCCCTCGCCGTGGTGCGTGCCACCAGCACCGAGGACGTGCAGGCGGCGGTGCGCTGGGCGGCCGGCCACCGGGTGCCGGTGGTGCCGCGGGGCGCCGGATCGGGTCTGTCCGGCGGCTCGTCCGCCGTCGACGGCGGAATCGTGCTGTCGACCGAACGGATGCGGGCGATCGCGGTCGACCCGGTGACGCGGACCGCGGTCGTCCAGCCGGGACTGCTGAACGTCGAGGTCAAGCAGGCCGCCGCCGAGCACGGCCTGTGGTATCCGCCCGATCCGTCGTCGTTCGAGATCTGCTCGATCGGCGGGAACGCCGCCACCAACGCGGGCGGCCTGTGCTGTGTGAAGTACGGCGTCACCACCGATTACGTGCTCGGGATGCAGGTGGTGCTCGCGGACGGGACGGCAGTCCGCCTGGGTGGGCCGCGCCTCAAGGACGTCGCGGGGTTGTCGCTGACGAAACTGTTCGTCGGCAGCGAGGGCACGCTCGGGGTGATCACGGAACTGACGCTGAAGCTGATTCCGGCGCAACCACCGCGGTCGACGATGGTCGCCTCGTTCGCGACGGTCGACGCGGCGGCGGAGGCGGTCCTCGCGATCACCCGGACGCTCCGTCCGGCGATGCTCGAGTTCATGGACCAGGCGTCCATCGGCGCGGTCGAGGACTCGCTCCGCATGGGCCTCGACCGATCGGCGCGAGCCCTGCTGCTGGCGCAGTCCGACGCGCCGGGCGCCGCCGCCCAGGAGGAGGTCGCCGCCATGGTCGCCGCGTGCGAATCCTGTTCCGCCACCGAGGTCTTCTCCACCGACGACCCGGCCGAGGGCGAGGCGTTCACCGCGGCCCGACGCGCCGTGTTCCCGGCGGTCCAGGCGCTCGGGTCGCTGCTCCTCGAGGACGTCGGGGTGCCGATGCAGGCCCTGCCCACGCTGATAGCGGGCGTCGAGGCGATCGCCGCGGCGTGCGGGGTGCGGATCTGTGTCGTCGCGCACGCCGGCGACGGCAACACCCATCCCCTGATCGTCTTCGACCCCGACGACGCCGACGAGACGGTGCGCGCCCAGCGGGCGTTCGGTGAGGTGATGGACCTGGCGATCCGGTTGGGCGGCACAATCACCGGCGAGCACGGGGTGGGTCGGCTCAAGCGGGACTGGTTGCCGAACCAGCTCGGACCGGACGTGATGGATCTGACCCGCCGGATCAAGAACGCGCTCGATCCGGACGGCATCCTCAATCCCGGCGCGATCCTGACCTGACCGGCGTCACGCCCCGAGGACGGGCGGCGCGACGAGCGGGATCGACCCGACGAGTTCGTTGCCGTTGTCGACGGTGACCAGGTAGCCGGGCGTGGCGTGCTCGGTGTCGTCGTCACCGCCGCCGCGGGCTCCTGCGCCCGGCATCATGCCCGCGCCGGGCGCACCCGGCCGCCCGGCCGCCCCGGCGACGGGGGGAGCGGATCCCGCTGCCGTCCCTGCTGCGATCGGGGTGGCGCCCGGTGTGGCGACGAATCCCGAGTTGCCGTAGCCGCCCGCCCCGCCGCCGCTCCCGCCGCCGTACGAGCCGGCGGACCCCGACCCCCCGGTTCCGCCGGCGCCGTAGCCGGATGTCGCGGTGCCGTGTCCGCTCCCCGACGCGCCGGAACCCGTACCCGCGAGCCCCGAGCCGACGCGGTCCGGAGCTACGCCGGCCGCCCGCACCGTGGCATCGTCCGGCGCGGCACCGCCCGGCAGTCCGCCCCCGGTCGCCGCGGTCCCGGACTCGCCGGCCTGCGGTCCGTTCACGGCGGGAGCCGCCGCGTCGCCCTCCCCGGGCGCGGCGGCCTGGTCGTCGGCGGTCGGGGCCTGCGGTGCGGTGGTCTCGCCCTGGCCGGAGCCCGGCGTCGTCCCCGTCCCCTGCCCGGTCCCCGGGCCCGACCACGTCCCCGGACCTTCAGCCGCGCCGGAGCCGCCCCCACCACCGGTGCCGCGGGTGACGGTCGGGGGTTCCGGCAGGGCCGGGACGCCGCCGTACGCATCCCTCATGGCGGGGTTGTACACGCTCTTCATGACCTGGACGGCCTGCTGGTGCGCCTCGTTGCGCTCGTACATCGCGAGTTTCAGGCCGGCCGCGCGGACGTCCCAGTTCGCCACCTCGTAGGCGGAGACGTTCACCGGCGGAGGTACCTGCGCCTTCACCCGGCCGATCGCGGACGCGGCCGCCTGCACCGTGGCTCCCACGACGTTGCCCGCCTCCGCGAGCTCATTCGATGCCGTGGTGTAGCGATTCGTGGCGTCGAGTGCCGCCGCCGCGGCCGTGCCTTCCCATCCGGCTCGTCCGTCGCCGAAGATCTCCCGTTGGATGGCGGCACCGAAGTCGCCGAGGCCCTGGGACAGCGCGTCGCCGATGGCCTTCCATCCCTCCGCGCTCGCGTCGACGACGCCCGGTTCCATCTGCGCGACCGCGGCCATGATCTGCTCGTGGGACATGCCGTCGAAGTTGTCCTCGACGAATCCGGTCGCGCCGCCGAGCCGCGCGACCAGCGCACCCACGGCCGTGATCGCCTCCCCCGCCATCTCGCCGCCGAGCAGGCCGGACAGCCGGTCCCCCGCCGCGTCGGCCACGTCACCGATCGTGTCGCCGACCTTCGACGCGAAGCCCGTGACCGCGTCCACACCGTCGCCGAGGGTCGATCCCACCTCGCCCAACCACGACATTCCCGCCCCCTGTCTCCGCACCGCCGGTCCGCTGTCGATCACGAACCTGCATGCACGGCCACGTCCCGAGGCCCACGAGCACCGGGCCATTGCCCTTTTGGACGCACGGTCCGCCGATTCGGTTCCATCCGATTCCCGGCCCGGTTCTGTCCACGGCCGAGCCGTGACGGGCAACGCGGTCCGAGCCGCCCGAGCACGGACGACCCGGGACCGTCCCACCGCGGATGTGACATCACGCGGAACACCGCGTGCGGGTCCCGGCCACCGGCCCTCGAGCGCGCTAGCGTGGGGGCCACATGGTGTATCGGGGCACGACGGACGAGGGGGATCAATGGCCGAATCGGAGAGTTTCGACACCGTCGTCGACCGCGCCTGGTCCACTCATCAGGACCGCCTGGCCGACGTGATCGCGGTGATGCGCGAGGACGATCTGCTCGCGATCGAGCTGGGCGAGGAGTCCAGCGTCGACGGCTTCGTTCCCTGCGTGCAGTTCCTGGCGTGGGGTGACGGGCAGATCCGCTGCGAGGTCCCGTCCAACGCCTATCTGGACCCGCGTTTCCGGCTCACCGCCGCCGACGAGGCCCGCCTGGTCGCGCTGGGCTGGCAGCGTCCCACCCGCGCCCCCGACGACGAGCCGGATTCGGGATCGCCCGCATTCTTCGTGGACAAGCCGGCGAACTGGGCGGACCAGTTGGCGGCGATGTCGGTGACCGTGTTCCGGGAGGTGTGGTCGGTCCCGCATCCGACGTTCCTGCAGATCGACGCTCCGGAGGCGACCGGATGGGCCGAGTCGCTCGACCCGGAGGACGACGACGACTCCTACGCCCTCGACCTGGTCCGTGCGGTGACGCCGCGCGATTCCGCGCACCTGTACGACCTGGTTGCGTCGACGCTGTCCGAACTGTTCGACGAGCCCGCGGGCGAGGACGATCCCGACGAGGACGACGACTTCATGGTCGCGATCGGCCCGCTGGTCGGATTCGTCGGCCCGCACCTCGACGGCGGTGAGGTGCAGGTGCGGATGCCGCTGGTGCGCGACGTCAGCGACCGCACCCGGGCGAGCGAGTTGCTGGCGGACCTGAACAGGCGGTGGCCGCACCTGAAGTTCACGCTGACCGCGGACCGGGTGGACGTGTGGGCGGCAGTCCTGGCGACCCCGTACGTTCCGCAGCACCTGATCGACACCCTGCAGCAGCTCTTCGCGTTCGCCCGTACCGTCGATCCGCGCTTCGCGCACCGGTTCGGTGGTGTGCTCGACGCACTCGTCGACGACGAGCCGGACGCCGTCGAGGTGCAGCGCGGCGAGATGACGCCACCGGCGGCACCGAAGAAGCCGGGTCGCCAGGGTGAGCTGTTCCCCGATCCGGGCGAGCAGACGCTGTTCGACGAGCCGAACTGAGTGACCACCGGCCGGACCATGCGGAGGACGAAGAAGGCGGACGCGGTGGCGACGCTGGTCGACGAGCTCTACGACCAGCGGGAACGGGCATGGGCTGCGGCGCTGGTGACGACGCAGACGTTCCTCGACACCCTCGCAGATTCGGTGCTCGAGGACGAGGACCGGGACCGGCTGAACGCCGACACCGCCCGGATCAAGGATCGCGAACGCGCCGTCGACAAGATCATGCGCCGGGTCGCGAACGGGCAGATGTCCCGGCCGACCACCCCGGAAGAGGTGGCCGAGTCGTTGCATGACCTGCTCGGTGTGAAGGTGCTGTGCAAGACGCCTCGCGACCTGACCGCGTTCACCGAGAAGCTGGAACAGGCGTGTGCGTCGCCGAAGTGTTCGGTCCGGCTCGCGCACCCGCCCACCGATTACGTCGGCAACCCGAAGGACAGCGGGTACCGCGCGTATCACGCCGTGCTGCTGGTGAAGGTCGCGACGCACGAGGGCGACCTGCCGGTGAAGGTCGAGGTGCAGGTCAAGACGCGGCTGCAGGACGCGTGGGGCGAGCTGACCCACGAGGACATGTACAAGCCGGGCAAGGCGCTCAAACCGAACGAGTTCCACCAGGAGGTGGCCCGCCGGATGGCGGAGCTCCTCGACAACGTGGACACCATGGCGGACCTGCTGGCCGCGGAACTCGACCGGCAGACCGCGCCGGAGAGCGACACCGGACCGGAGCTCGACGAGGTGACCGTGTTCGCGCGGATCACCAGCACCGGCAGGCGGTACGCGCTGGCCATCGCCCCGGACGGGCGGCAGGGCCTGATACCGGCGCGATCGGTGCGGGCCGCACTCGGCTCCAACACGAGAATCAACGTCGCCCGTCATCTCCACGTCGGGGACACCGTCGACGTGCGGATCGAGGAGACGGACACGGCCCTCTACTTCCATCCGGTGTCGCTGGGGTGAGCCCGCGAGCGGCTGCGGAGGCGCACCGCGCCGTCCGGACCCGCGGCGAACCATCCCGGTCGCGGTACGGTCGGAGGTTATGAGCTCCGACCCCCATGCCGAATTCACCCTCGCCTCGCTGGCGAGAGTGGTCGGGCAGACGTCCTACGGTCGCGGCGTCAGATACGCCCGGTCGGGCGCGGTCGCCGGCATCGACTGGTATCCGGACGAGCTGCGGGCGGTCGGCACCGTCGAGGGCACGGGGTCGTACCAGGCCGTCGCGCATTTCCAGCGGTTCGGCGACGAGTACGAGTTCACGTACGGGCAGTGCTCGTGTCCGGTGCGGATGAACTGCAAGCACGTGGTGGCGTTGACGGTCGTGCTCGTCGAATCCGCGTTGGAGGAACCCGACGCCGCCCCTGACTGGGAGGCGATCCTCGACTCGGCGCTGCCTGCCGACCACGTGGCGGGCGGCACGACACCGCTGGGTGTGCAGTTGTCGCTGCTGCGGGGACCCCGCTCGGACCGATGGGGTGTCGCGGCCAGGCTGGTCCGGCCCGGCAAGACGGGCTGGGTCAACAACAACATGACGTGGTCGAGCCTGGGACACGTCCCCGACTCGGACCCGAGGCAGGTGCTGCTGCTCGCCGAGTTGTGGTCGACCTACCAGGTCGGCAGGCGCGGCTACTACGGCTACGGCAACGAGAAGGACATCGACCTCACCTCGATCGCCCCGGAGCGACTGTGGTCGCTCCTCGACGAGATGTACGACGCCGGAATCGAATTCGTGCACGCCCGCCGCGAGCTCGGCACGGTACCGCGACCGTCCCGCGCCGAACTGGTCGTCGACCTCACTCGATCCGACCAGGGTCTGCAGGTGACGCCGACGGTTCGCACGGATGACACGGACCTGCCCGTGGTGGTCCTCGGCTTCTTCGGCGCCGATCCGCACGGCGTGGCGTACCTGCGTCCCGACGACGCGCGGGGCACCGATCCCGAGCGCTGGCCGTTCCGGATCGCCCGGCTCGCGGGCCGCGCCCCCCGCGCGATGCAGGACCTGGTGATCGGCAACGAGTCCGTGACGGTGCCACCGGAGGACACCGCACGCTTCACCACCGAGTACTTCCCCCGACTGCAACGTGTCGCGGCGGTGCACTCGTCGAGTGACGATTTCACGCCGCCGACGGTCGAGGGCCCGGCGCTGATCCTCGACGTGGCCTTCTCGACCGATCACCGCGCGGACGTGACCTGGTGGTACTGCTATCGGATCGACGGCGCGGAGCGGCTGACGGCGCTGGACGGCCCCCTGCACGAGGCGTTCCGCGACCCGGACGGTGAGCGCGCGCTCCTCGCCGGGCTCGATGCGCCGTTGGAGCGGTACGGGTTGCGCCGCGAGGGCGTCGAGCGACCGTACCCGCACGTCACGCTGCACGGTCTCGACACCGCCCGGCTCGCCGGGGAACTGCTGCCGCTCCTCGAGGGCCGCGACGACGTCGAGGTCCGGGTCGGCGGCAGCCCCGCCGACTACCGCGATGCGGGCGAGTCCCTGCAGATCGGGGTCGGTACCGACGCGACGGACGACGGCGACTGGTTCGACCTGGAGATCAACGTCCGGGTCGAGGGCAGGCCGGTGCCGTTCAAGGACGTCTTCACCGCCCTCAGCGCGGGCGACTCGCACCTGCTGTTGCCCGACGGCGCCTACCTGTCCCTCGACAAACCGGAACTGCAACGCCTCAAGGCGCTCATCACCGAGGCTCGGGACATGCACGACCAGGACCCGAACCAGCTGCGGCTGAGCAGGTTCCAGGCCGGTGTGTGGGAGGAGCTGGCCGCGCTCGGCGTCGTGGAACGGCAGGCCGAGCAGTGGCGCATCCAGGTCCAGGGCCTGCTGGACCTGCACGAGACCGCGGACCTGGAGCCGCCGGCGTCACTGCAGGCGACGCTGCGCCCCTACCAGGTGGAGGGGTTCCGGTGGCTGGCGTTCCTGTGGGCGAACCGGCTGGGCGGCATCCTCGCCGACGACATGGGCCTCGGCAAGACGGTGCAGTCGCTGGCGTTGATCTGCCATGCCCGGCAGCAGAATCCGGGCGGGGGCGAGCGCAGCGACGCGGCATGTTCCGACGCCCCGGTGCTGATCGTCGCTCCCACGTCCGTGGTGCCGAACTGGGCGTCCGAGGCGCAGCGGTTCGCGCCGCACCTGAAGGTCGTCGCGATGTCCGAGACCGCCGCGAAACGCGGTGCCGCACTCGGTGAATCGGTGGACGGCGCGGACGTGGTGGTCACCTCGTACACGCTGGCCCGGCTGGACTCCGAGGAGTACGAGGCGCACCGCTGGTCGATGCTGCTCCTCGACGAGGCGCAGTTCGTCAAGAACCACCGCTCCAAGGCGTACCAGGCGATGCGCCGGATCGACGCGCCGACGAAGGTCGCGATCTCCGGCACTCCGCTGGAGAACACCCTGATGGAGCTGTGGTCGCTGTTGTCGATCACCGCGCCGGGACTGTTCCCGCACCCGACGAAGTTCCACGAGTTCTACCGCACCCCCATCGAGAAGTCCGGCGACACCGAGATGCTCGCGCAGCTGCGCCGCCGGATCCGGCCGCTGATGCTGCGGCGCACCAAGGAGCAGGTGGCCGCCGATCTGCCCGCGAAGCAGGAGCAGGTCCTCGAGGTGGAGCTGTCACCGCAGCACCGCAAGCTGTACGACACCCGGCTGCAGCGGGAACGGCAGAAGATCCTCGGCCTCGTCGACGACCTCGACTCCAACCGGTTCACGATCCTGCAGTCGCTGACGGTGCTGCGGCAGCTCAGCCTCGATCCGGCTCTGGTCGACGAGGCACATCGGTCGGTGGGGTCCGCGAAGATCGACGCGCTGATCGAGCAGCTCGAGGACGTCGTCGCGGGCGGGCACCGGGCGCTGGTGTTCAGCCAGTTCACCAGCTTCCTGGACCGGGTACGTCAGCGCCTCGACGCGGAGGACATCGCGCATTCGTATCTCGACGGGCGGACCCGGGGCCGCGCCCAGGTGCTCGACGAGTTCAAGTCCGGCTCGGCGCCGGTGTTCCTGATCAGCCTCAAGGCGGGCGGGTTCGGGCTCAACCTCACCGAGGCCGACTACTGCTTCCTGCTCGATCCGTGGTGGAACCCCGCGACCGAGGCACAGGCGGTGGACCGCACCCATCGCATCGGCCAGACCCGGAACGTGATGGTGTACCGGCTCATCGCCAAGGACACCATCGAGGAGAAGGTGATGACGCTCAAGGGCCGGAAGTCGGAACTGTTCTCGTCGGTGGTCGACGAGGGCGGCGCCTTCAGCTCGTCGCTGTCGGCCGAGGACATCCGCGAGCTGCTCGGATAGCGGCGACAACGTAGCGTCCCCACCCGGACGATCGGGGTGTTAGCATCACCTAAGTTCTTTCCCCGCCAGGAAAGAACTCTGTAAACACATGCCGCTCAACGCATTAGCGTCGAGCGGCGACATCTTGTGAGGAGATTTACATGGGTTCGGTCGCTGACATCCTGTCGCAGAGCCAGGCTCTCACCCAGCTCGAATACCTCTTCGGCGTCATCGCCGGCCTGTCCCAGAGCTGAGCCCGACAGGCACCCGGGCCCCAGGTGACATCCACCTGAGGGCACCGTCCCCGGCCCGTGCCGGGTCATCATCCCCACCTGCGACGCCACACGGCATCGCCCTACACATGGAGGCACCACCATGGGCTCCCTCGAACCCCTCTACATGGGTCCCCTCGGCAGCGTCGACCTCATCGCCGCCGGCGTGATCGACTCGGTCATCAACAACATCAACTGGGGCGTCGTCTTCGCCAGCTACCTCGGCAGCTGATCGACCCGATCGTCACCGACGAAGGTCCGTGCGGCACTGTGCCGCACGGACCTTCGTCGTCGGGCCGGGAGGGAGGCGTAGCCGTGCGTCCGGTAGCTTGACCGTCGATCAGGGGAACGTTCGCCACACGGCGAGCGGGGTCGAACAGGGGGAGCACCAGCATGACCGACGTACATCTGTCCGTGCCGGGTTGTCCGGGCGGCAGCCGCACCGGTGAGCAGGGCCGGTCGTGACACCGACACTGAGCACCGTCCGCTCCTGGAACCCACAGGCACTCACGGAGATCGCCGCCGGCCTCACCGCCGTGGACGACGCCTTCACGGCCGAGATGGACCGGCTGCCCCGACGGATGGACGACGCCCACCACGACTGGTCGGGTGTCTCGTACGACGCCGCATACGACCGCGTCCGAGCCGAATGCGAATCCGCGGCGAAGGTGTCGGTGGAGATTCGCGAGCTCGCCCGCGCCGTCTCCGGCGCCGCCGACCGCATGTACTGGGCCCGCGACCTGGCGTTGTCGAAGGTCGATGCCGCCGTCAGGGAGGGGTGCGTCGTCGCGGACGACTGGGACGTCGCCGCGGCCGCGGGCTCCGACTGCTCCGCGGAGATCGTCGAGGCACACCGCTGGGCCGTCGGCTCCGCGGTGGACGCGCTCGTTCGGGAGGACGAGGACCTCGCCCGTCTCGTCGAGGACGCCCTGACCCAGGTGCGGACCCGTGGCGATCAGGTCGGCGACGGCGCGGACACCTCTCGTCCCGTGGAGGAGGGAGCCGGTCGCCTCGGCCGCGAGGACGGTGTGGCTCTCGCAGCGGCAGCCGCGTCCGGCGACACCGCCGCGCTCGATCGGATCGCCGGCCAGTTGCCCGGGCAGGCGCTGACCCCGTCCGAGCTCGCCGACCTCGCCGCGGGCAAGGAGGTGTCGACCGTTCCGCAGTCGGTGCGGGACTACTACGGCGAGCTGTACCGGTCGGCCGGACGCGACGGCGTCCTCGCCCTCGGCGATCACCTCAAGGCCCAGGAGACCATCGGGAACGCCGCCGCGGGACGGCAACTGAACGCGGTCGCGAACGGCATCATGCTGGTGTCCAACGAGAACATCGGCAGCGGCCGGAACCCCGACGGCTCGCTCCGGTCCCCCGGTTCCTACAACGCGCTGCCGCAGGACCTCCGGGATCTCATCTCGACCCGTCCGAGCGGCCCGGACGCGAACGCGGACTGGTACCCCGGAAACACCGGGACCATCGAGGATCAGCTGATCTTCTTCCGCGACACCGAACGGCTCGGCTCCCTACTCACCGAGTCCGAACCGGGCTTCGTCCCGGGCACGGAACTGTCGCGGGAACTGACACGTCAGGCGGCCAGCCTCGGAACGCCGGGTGACGTTCCGGGCGCAACCGCCCACCCGGGCGCCACCATGTCGCTCGATCGGGTCGAGCCGATGATGCGTGACTACCTGGAGGTGTCGGGCCGCAATCACGAGGCGATGACCCAACTCCTCACCGGCGAAGGCTCCCCCGAGCTGCCGCTCGACGAGGACTACGCGCCCACCGACACCATCGTTCCGCTGCTCACCCACGACTGGTCCGGCGACGTCGGCGATCCCGAGCTGTTCGGGTGGATCGGCGAGAACGCCGTGCCGGGGCCCGAGGTGAGCACCACCGAAGCCGAGCAGGCAGGTCGGGCGGCCACCGGCCTCATCTCGCTGATCACAGCCGGCGGAGCGGACGGTGACACCGGGACCTTCGAAACCCTGATGAACCTTCCGGCCAACGACGACAACGCACTCGGTGAGGTCAACCCCGGACTGACCCGGCAGATCGCCGATGCCGTGACGCCCTACCTCGGCGACATCGCCATCGGCCCCGAACTGCAGACCCTCGGATTCGACCGCCACGCGGCCCTCGGAACCAACGAGGACATCGGCGCCATCCGGCTCGCGACTCTGATGAACACCGACGACATCGCGTCGGCCGCGTTCAACGGCGCGATCATCGACCAAACCAATGACTACGCAGGTCGATTCGGAGAGCTTCACGGCGAGTCCAGCAACATTCGGCACCAGCTCGGCGCGGCCAGCGGGCGGTTGCTCGGCATCATGGACCAGGGACTTCGAGCCGAAGCCTACGACGGCGGGCTCGACGACACTGCGGCGGAGGAGAAGCGCGTCGAACGCACGAAACTCGCCGTCGACGTCGCGACCAAGATGGTGGTGGGAGTGGGCGGACCGTACGCGACACCCGTCGACGTTGCATCCTCGTTGTGGCAGTCGACCGTCGAACCGGAATACAAGCCCCTACCCGACGAGGCGTTCGCGACCGACTCGAACGCACTCGGTGCGCAGCGCGCCTACAGCATGCTCGCCGGACTCGCCACCAAGGATCCCGACTTCTTCGCAACAACTCCGGATGGTGCAGAGCCCATCCCCGGATACTGGCTCGACGGTGACAAGCTCCGACCACTTCCCGAAATCCTCGCTGCCAATGCGAAGATCAGGGACGCCAGCGACATTGCGTCGGTGGCGGAAGCCTGGATGCACGGCCGCGGCCTGGAGTTCGAACGGTATGCATCACCCCTGACCACAGCTCGCGATGACTTCTCGGGATACACCACCGATGACTCGCATTACCGCAGCCGAATTCTGGGCGAGGGCAAATGACGCAGTTACAGTCCTGCTCGGCCGCCGCGACATTGATGCTCTTCACGACCCTCATAGTGGGGTGCTCCAATTCGGAAGCTCCGGCTCCCACTCAGCCCGGACCATGGGCGGAGACCTTCCGGTGGGACGCTGACCCCGGGGTCGACCTTGATTCCCCACCGGCTCAGGTTGTTCGTGCCGCCGTCGAAAGCGACGAACTCAGGCTCGCGATTGGACTCCGCTACACCTACCCGGGCTACTACGACGCCGCGTACGGACACGGAACCCTGACCACTCAAGATCCCGGAGGCAGCGTCGGAACACTGCACGCCAAGCTTGTGGTCGTCGACCAGTCCGACCGGCGCATCAACGCGGTCGTGTGCCTCGACACAACGGGCGTGTCCAACTATCGCGACGGTGGATACCCACTGCACCAGCAAGACGCACTGTCAGCAGGACCCGTGTATCGCGTCAGCGCAGAGATCCCTGATACCGACTCCGATTTCCCGACCACCGAACGACGGGGGGTCGAACTAACCGCGCCGACGCCCGACGAGAGCCTCGCCGGCCCTCCAGGCCGCGACCCTCGGCCGTCCGGAAACGTATTCGGCGACTGGCAGATAACCGAGTTCAAAATGGACGCGACACGTGCGGCCCGTGGCCACTGCGATGCATGGCGTGAGCAACGCTGGGGCGGCCCCACGCCGCCACCGCCCACCCGCACCGAACTCGAACCACCGACGGTCGAACCCTTCTACCCCGGCTGGGAGAACTGATCCCACCAGGTCAACGCGGAACACCCGCCGCGGCTGCGAGCGACTCCACCACCCACTGCTCGTAGTCCGCCGCGGTCCAGCCCCGTTCGTGCAGTAGCAGGTCGTGTGACTCGGGGCCGAGGAGAACCAGACCGATGTCGACGCACCGATCCACGTCCAACCCGTCGACCTTCGTGGCGAGCGCCGTCATCAGGTGCCGCAGCACCGTCTCGTGGTGCGCACAGGTGGTCGCCCACAGTTGCGCCACCTCGGCGTCGGCTCCAGCGGCGGCCCGCACGGCGAGCAGCACCGGCCCCACCCTGTCCAGCACCTGGCGTGATGCGTGCACCTGAATACGCAACTGTTCCAGCGGGTCTCGGGCCGCGATCGCAGCGGCCACCCACTGGCGTTCGAGGGTGGGCACGGGTTCGTCGTCGCCTGCTATCGACACGTCGAGCAACGCGGCGAGGATGCTGCGCTTGTTGCCGAACACGAAGTACACGGTCTGCACCGCAACGCCGGCCTCCACGGCGATCGCCTTGATCGTGGTGGACGCGTAACCCGTGGTGGTGAAGAGCGTGCGCGCCGCGACGAGGATTCTGCCGCGGGCGGAGGTGCTGTCGTTCGAGGCCGTTGCCATGTTCGGAGTCTAGCCCTAGAGTCAGGCACTAGAGCTGCACTCTAGCGATCGGAGAACCATGACAACCGTGCTGGTCCTGGGCGGCTACGGAGCCGTCGGAACACACCTCGTGTCGGCGCTGCGGTCGGCGGGCGTCACGGCACTCGCGGCCGGCCGCGACCCGGCGCGAGCAGATCGGGTGGTCGACCTCTCGGCACCCCTCGATGCCGCCCTCACCGGGGTCGACATGGTCGTGAATTGCGCCGGCCTCGAGGACCCGGTACTCGCGGCCGACGTCGCCGGGCGTGGCATGCCCTTCGTCGACGTCACTGCGACCTCCGCGTACGCGTCTGCCCTCGAATCGGTTTCGGGTCCGGTGCTGCTGGGGGTGGGCATCGCGCCCGGCCTGTCGAGCGTGCTGGCCGTGGAAGCTGCCCGGGGCGGCGGCCCGGTCGACATCGCGATCGGCCTCGGCGCGGGCGAGTCGCACGGCGCCGCGGCGACCGCGTGGACCTACGGTTTGGCCGGACGAACGTTTCGCGACCCCGACGGTTCCCGCGTCCGCAACTACACCAGGCCCACACGATTCCCTCTGCCCGGATACTCCCGATTCCCCGTACTGCGAACCGATTTCGCCGACCAGCATCGGCTCACCGCAGACCTCGGGACTCCGGTTCGCACCCATCTCCGCCTCGATTCGCGGTTGGCCACTGCCGGAATGGCCGCCCTGACCTGGACTCCGTGGGCGGCGCGCTGGGTACCCGCAGGCGCGATGCCGGGCGGCGACATGTGGGAGATCGCCGCCCGCGGCGCGTCGCGGACGGTGTGGGCGTCCGGCCACGGCCAGTCGATCGCCACCGCCCTCGTCGCCGCCGAAGCCGTACGACTTCTGCAATCCACCCCCATCGCGAAGCCCACGTGGCTTCATCAGGTCACCGACCTCACGGCGCTCGCGTCCGCGCTGAACCCTGACGCGATTCGGTTCGGCTGACGCGCCGGCACCCGGCCGGCCGGCGCCGCGTCATCACTTCGGGATGTCGACGGAACAGCCGCACCCTCCGGGCTGTTGTCACTGAGGCGGCCACACGCCGTAGCGTGGTGGACAACCCGACGAAAGGACGACCGTGTCACACGTCATCGAGCACCGACCCGAGCAGAACCGTTTCGAGATCCTCGTCGACGATCAGGTCGCCGCGTACGCCGAATACACCGAGCAGGCCGGCGTGCGCGACTTCGACCACACGGTCACCGAGCCGGCGTTCCGAGGCCAGGGCCTCGCGGGCGCACTGGTGCGTGCTGCGCTCGACACCACCCGAGCCGAGGGGTTGCGGATCCGGACGTCGTGCTCGTACGTGGATGCCTACGTCGTGAAGCATCCCGAGTACCAGGATCTCGTCGCCTGATCCTCGTGATCAACCACCCTGTCGGATCCGGTTCAGCAGGTCGTCGAGGTTGCCTCGAATCCTGCTGATCGGACCGTCCGTGGGCGGCGTCGCGGCGAACCGAGCACCCGTCGGTGAGTCCAGGAAGTCCGCGGCCGCTTCGGCGGACTCGCGCAGGTGGTATCCCGTCTCGAGCCAGAACCGATTGCCGTGGCTGTCGAGTTCCACGAGCGGCGCCGGACGCGAGAAGAACGCACCGGACGCGTAGGTCCGAATCCTGTTGATCACACCGTCACCGAAGTGGACGTGCTGCATGGCCCGCAGGACGTCGGTGTCGTACTCGATGTCGAGGACGATGAACCCGGTGTCGCTGTCGGGGTCGTATCCGACGGCGGGAACGCGTACCGCCGTGACGATCTCGAACCACCACGCGTTGTTGTACTCGACGAAGAACCTCAGCGGCATCCGCGAGTCGTCCGACAGCGTGGTCTGCAGGAATCCGTCGGCGAGGTCGTAGTGCTCGTCGAGGAAGTGCCGGTCACGGTAGGTCTGAGCGAAGGCCCGCATCAACGCCAGCCGTCGGTCCGGATCGGGTCTGCCCATGTGCGCGCTCCGATACTGTCGATTGTTCGCGGACGCAGGTGTGGTTCGAAATCCTACGGGGACCGACCGGACGCCGTTGCGGTCTCTGGATCCGCTCGCCTCGGTCATACCGTCCCCGCTGCAGGACCGGCAGAATGTGCGACACCCAACGATCAGGAGGTCAGGATGTCGGTAGCCGAGCGGATCATCGCGGAGCAGCGCGCGTCGGCGGACGACGCGCAGGCGGTGTTCGACGACGCCCCCGCCGTCGACCCGGACTTCATGATCGGCACCTGGCGCGGCGCCGAGCTGCGCACCGGCAACAAGATGGACGGCATGCTCGACGCAAGCGGCTGGTGGGGCAAGCAGTTCGTGGACGCCGAGACGGTGCATCCCCTGCTGTTCCCCGCGTCCGACGGGCGGTCCCTGTGGGCACTCGACCCGGCGCGCATTCCGTTCAACCTGCTGATGCACCCGGTCGTGCCGTCGTTCGACGGCAAGGACCTGTCGAGGCTCGTGACACTCGCGCGGCCGGCTGTCGCGACCTGGAAGCCGAAGGCGCGGCTCCGCACCACGAACTTCCGCGGCGTCGACACCGCCACCATGATCTACGACGCCCATCCCATCAACGACGTGTTCCGCCGCATCTCCGACACCACCGTCATCGGGTGGATGGACCTGCGCGGGTCGGAGCGGCCGTACTTCTTCTCCCTCACCCGCGACGAGTCGCTGCCCGTGAAGGCCCTCGGCGCCCGCTGACCCACCCTGCTTGTTCTCCCGAATGGCCCATCCGGTCGCTCTGACCGACCGGATGGGCCATTCGGGAATCAGCTACAGCGGGTCGGCGAAGGCCGTGTTCAGCCGCAACGCCTGATCGATCACCCGCACCGCCAGTTCGATCCTCTCCTCGAGGCCGCCGGTCAGCAGCACCCACGATCGACCCGCGTCCGTGAGCGCGTCCTCGAACCAGCCGGTCATGCCGGTCCTGATGTGCTCGCCGTCGCGAATCCCGTCCTGCACGAACGGAACTCCGACGTGATCGGTGAGCAGGTACAGCGCCCGCCGCTCCGGCGCGACCGCGTAACCACCGAAGTCGCCGAGGTAGCGACGTTCCCACACGGTGGTGGCGAACGCGTCGGTGTCGCAGATCAGCACCGGTGATCCGCGGCGGGCGGCGTCCTCCTCGAGTCGGGACTGTTCGGCGGCGATGCGCGCGAAGTCGTCGCCGGTCCAGACCAGGTCGTCCATCGTCGCGTCCGGGTCGCGGCGCTGAGCCTCGTCGAGCTTGTCGACGGTGGCCTGGCGGCCGTACTCGGGCACCCACTGCGTCCGCTCCCACACCCCGCCGCGCGCCCGGTAGTGCTCGGCGACGGCGCGGCTGACGGTGGTGGTGCCGGTGGATTCGGCACCGAGGACGACGATGCGGGTGGTGAGGCCGGCGCAGGTGGCGTCGGCGAGGTCGTCCCAGCGTGCGACGAGGTCGGCGCGGCACGCCGTCCCGGACACCGGGTACGCGACCCGTTCCGGATCGATGCTGACGTGCACGGCCGAGAACCGGTGCGCCAGTTCGTCACCGTACTTCTCGCTGGAGACGACGGCGTCGACGGGGACGCCGGTGGCGCGACGGACCGCGGCCCGCATGCACGCCACCTGCGCCGCCCACACGGTGTCCGAGCCGAGGTCCATCGGCGCGTCGCACACCACCCCGGTGACGGTGACCGCCGGGTGGATGGACTGCATCCAGGACACCCTGTCCGCCAACGGGATCGACTCCGCGGCAGACGCCATAACCAGCACCGTCACCTGCTCGGCGACGGCCTCCGCGGACCGCACGAGGTGGTGGTGCCCGGCGTGCGGCGGGTAGAACTTGCCGATGACGAGCGCGTGCCGGTACATCACGCCACCGCCACGTAGTCGGTCGCGGCGACGCGACTGCGCCGCCAGGCGATCAGTCCACGGACGCACAGCAGCAGGAACCCGACGTACAGCAGCGCCGTCAACGTCAGCCCCTTGTGGAAGTACAGGGGGATGTAGATCAGGTCGGCGGCGATCCACAGCAGCCACGATTCCCACTTCTTCTTCGCCTGCCCCCACGTCGCGAGCAGCGACAGGACGGTGGTGACGGCATCCCAGAACGGCACCGTCGACCCGGTCGCGGTGTCGAGGAGGACGGTCAGTGCGACCGTTCCGCCGACACCGATCGCGGCCAGCATCGCCCACTCGCGTGCGCGGGTGCTCGTGACGTGCAGCGCGCCGCCGTCGCGTCCACGGGCCCAGTTGCTCCACCCCCACAGGGCGAGCGCGATGTAGACGACCTGCAGTCCGGAGTCCGCGTAGAGGCCGGCGGTGGCGAACAGCAGGATCCAGACCAGGTTGTTGGCGATTCCGATCGGCCAGTTCCACAGCGACTGCCGCCCGACGAGGTACACGCACCAGGCTCCGGTGACGAAGCCGATGACCTCGGCCCAGGTGGTCGGCGCACCGAACGCGGTGAACGCCGTCGAGTTCAGGAATGTGAGCATCGTGCCCCCTTTCAGCTGAACGCAAACATAGCTCATTTTTGCGCTAATTGCCAACCGGGCTGAAGGCCGCCGTCATCTCACTGGGCCGCATGAATGCCACCTTCAGCCAGACACGGCGCGACTCCTGCCACACACGGCCGAAGGCCACCTTCATGCGATCCACGCGCACGAAGGTGGCCTTCAGCCCGACGGGGAGATCAGTGGGGTGCGGCGTCCACGAGGTCGTGCTCGACGCGGTACGACGCCCGCATCCGCGCCATCTCCGAGTCCCGCACCCGGTACGCCCTGGCCGTCGCCGCCTCCGGGTCGGACACGCGGAGCTGCTGGGCGCGTCCCACCAGGGCGAGAACAGGTCCGACGCGGCGCAGCACGTGCTTGATCGGACTGTCGGGAATGCGCAGGGCGTCGGCATCCGCGTCGCCGATGAACACCCGCTGCAGCCCGTACATCAGCGTGACGGCCAACGCTTTCCGCATCTTCTCGCTGCCGGGCAGGAGGTTCGCCAGCTCGGGCGCGAGGTAGTCCTCGGTCAGCGCGACGACGAACTCACGGTCGTCGTCGCCGGGCCCCGGCGAGGTGAGGCGGTACAGCTCCTCGATGCGCACGTGGTCGGCCTCGGTGTGCGGGTTCAGCGCCTCACTCATCCCGACGACGTGCCCGACGTACCGCCACAGGTGGTAGATGTCGGCGAGTTCACGATCGCTGAAGCGGACCCCGAGTCCGCGCATCGCCTCGTTGGCGATGTGCCCGAACTCGGCGATGGTGAACGCCATGTACGGCTGCGGGATGGGCACACCCCACGCGTCGTCGTCCCACCTGCCGCTGAGGCGAATGCCGCGACGGACGTGCGCGTGAATGATGCGGACACGGACGGTGTACTCGAAACCGGCTCCACCCCGGCGCATCCCGCCGCGGGAGATGACGTGCCGCAGCCACTCCCCCACCTCCACCGAGCGGATGGCGGGTTCGCTGACGTAGCGGCCGGTCAGCGCGAGCGGCTTGCCGGCGATCGTGTTGCCCGCACCGCGGACGAGGGACGCCGCGCCGAGGACCATGCCCATCACGGCACTGTTGCGAATGAGGGCATCGGCCGCGCGATCGAGACGGTCGTGGTCGAGCCAGTCGGGTTCGTCGTCGAGGAACGCGAACAACTCCGCCAGGGACCGGGGCGCGTCGGCGACGGACTCGATTCCGCCGGTCAAGGCGGCGCGCACCGCTGCGGTGGCCGACGATCCCCCGAACTCATCGTCGACCACCGCATCGGCCAGTGGATCAGCCTCCCACATCCCGTCGAGCCACACGCGGCCGGCGTCGCCGTAGCGGCGCAGCGCGAGGTCGGCGTTGACGAGGTCGCGGGGTATCGGTCGGTCCATACACTTCATGTAAACACGAGGAATCCTCACTTACTATTCACTTTCAGGAGATCGTGCCGAAGGAGAAGAAATGGCAGGTAAACCCACCAGACGCTCGCCGATCCAACAACGTGGACGGGAGATGCGTGGCCGGATCCTCACCTCTACCCTCACACTCCTCGAACGCAACCCCGGCACCACGCCCAGCACCACCGCCCTCGCCGAACACGCCCACGTCAGCATCGGCACCGTCTACCGGTACTTCGCCGACATGGACGCCATCGTCGAGGAACTGCGACTTGCCGCCGTCCACGACATCACGACGCGGCTGTCGAGCAGCATCGGCCGCGCCATGGACCAGTCGCCCTTCGACGCGATGGTGACGGTCGTCGAGGCGCTGACGTCGGCGTTCGAAGCCCACGCCGCGGTGATGCGGGCGTCGTACACGTCCGCGGAGAGCGCGTTCGGCGACGCGTGGGCCGAGGTCGAAGGACCGCTGCTGCCACTGGCGCGCATCATCCCCACCCGACTGCGTCCCGACCTGGACGACGCGGCCATCGACGACCTGGTGTTCATCACCATGGGAGCGACGGCGAGCCTGTGCTCCCGGATCGCCCTCCTGCGGCCTGCGGGATCGGATCGGCACGCCCTCGTCGCGACAACGGCGAGGATGCTGCTGGCGGCGTTCGACGCGTGAACCATCCGTCGCCGTCGCCTGGCAGACTGGCGGCATGAGCCCGATCGCGATCACCGTCACCGGCCACGCCGAACGTGAGTTCGCCCCGAACCGCTGCACTGTGGTTCTGCGGGTGCACGCGGACGGTGCAACGCGGGAAGCCGCGTCCGAGCCGGCGGCCGCCGCGATCGCTGCCGTCACCGAGCAGGTGATCGCACTGCGTGAGCAGGACGACAGCCCGATCAAGCGGTGGACGCTCGACGAGATCCGGCACACCCGGCACCGCCCGTACAGTCAGAGCGGGAAGCCGAAGCCGTGGGTGTACCAGTCGTCGGCGTCGATCACGGTGACGTTCAACGACTTCCGCGGCATCGGCGCGTTCGTCGAGCGCGCCGCGGAGAGCGACGCCGTCAACGTCGAGCACCTGCGGTGGTGGGTGAGCCGCAAGGCGCAGGCGAAGCGGCTCGCCAAGGTGCGGCATCTCGCCGTCCTCGATGCCATCGAGAAGGCGCAAGGGTTCACGGAGGCATTGGGGTTCGGCACCTTTCAGGCGGTCGCGATCGCCGACCCGGGCATGCTGGGCGTCGCTCCCCCGACCGTGCCGATCCGTCCCACCGGGGCGCCGATGATGCGGGCACTCGCCGCACCGATGAGCGTTGACGGCGAACCCGACCTGGTACTCGAACCCGATCAGATCACCATCAGCGCCGACGTGGAGGCACGGTTCGAAGCCTCGTAGGCGGCTTCGAACCGTGCCTTGCACACCTATCGCCCGCACCGCTAGCCTTCCCCGCCGGGGGTGTTGAAAGTGGCTGGGGAAATCTCTGACGGGTCCGTTCTGTTCGTCGACGCCGATGCCGTGAACGAGGCCGGTCGAATGGCTCACGCGTTGGCAAGCGAACTGATCGTGCACAACTGCCGCCACGTCCGTCTACTCCACGCTCACCGCGGCGATCGAGACGCTGAGCGGCTGCGGCGGGATGGCCGGGACCTACAGCGAGGGTTCCGACTGGGCCACGTCCTATGACGAACGCACCCAGGCGATTCTCAGTGGGTTGGAGGAAGCCCTACGCGCCCTCGAGAACTACGGATCGATACTTCAGCAGGCGGGCTACAACCACGCCGTCGCCGACCACAACGCGAACGTCGGTTCCGGCGCACCACCCGAGCAGCCCCAGCCCACCGGTGCGATCCCCGGATGCATACCGACATTTCCACCGTCGGCCGGCGGACCGGGCAACGGGCTGGTCGACGACGGCCTCGAACTCGCCGCGGCCGTGGGGATCCCTGTGCCCGATGGTGACACGGGTCGGCTCGACACCGCCTCCCGGGCATGGTCATCTCTCGCGGCCAGCGTCAACCTCGACGACGCGCTCGCCTCCATCTCCAACGCGGTCGCGGCCTTCGGTGACACCTCCACACCCGAACTCGACTTCATCCTCGACGACCTCGACGACCTCCAGTTCGCGCTGACCGGGTTGAAGGAGGCCGCCGGCGACCTGTCCACCTCCTGCCTCGAGTACAAGACCAATCTCGACGACCTGCGTAAGCAACTCGTCGGAATTCTCGAAGACCTGGCTGTGGAGTTGGCGGTCACCGCCGCAGTTGCCGTCGCGGCGGCATTCATCAGTTTCGGCCTGGGAGCCGCGGCCGGAGCCGCGAAGTCCGCACACTCGGTCAGCCGCTTCGCGAAGTTGATCAGCGAGGCCGTCGTCGTGTGGAACGCCGCGAAAGGAATCTCGCGCGGAGTTGCCGTGCGCTCCGATCTCACCGGGTTGCGCCGAATCCTGGTCCGACTGCGAGACCTGGGCAAACGATCGCACGACAAGACTCCACCGAAAGCGGCACCCAAGAACGTCGGCGATCTGTTCGCCGACGGCCGTACCCCGAAGGCGAGCGAACTCGAGGACTACGCGCAGTCGCAGGGATGGACGCGCACTCAGACCGCGGACGGGCCGGCCAAGTACGTTGACGAGAACGGCGTGGTCCGCGTGACGATCAAGCGTGGCTCGGCGCGAGCACCGGGCAGCGGCGATCCGCATGTCGAGCTGCGCAACGCCGACGGGCAACGCGTGGATCCAGCCGGTAACCCGGTCTCCCGCAAGAGCCCCGACAACCACACACCGATCGAATGGGATCTCCCGTGACCAGCGACTACAGTACCCTCCCCGGATTCAGCGGCGTCTACCTCGAAGACAGCTTCGTCCTGTCGATTGACGAACAGCCCCAACAGTTCTCGTTCGAACTGGAAGCGGTGCTGCGCCCCGAACACCCCGACTACCATCCCCCACTACCCGGCGAGCAGTTCTGCTACGCGGACGCCCGGTTGATCTTCGATGACGTCTCCGACGTCGAATGGCTGGCCCGCTCCACCCGGCGCTACACCGACGCGTCCGGCAACGAAGACCTCGGTAACATCGACAGCCTGATCGTCGAAGAACAAGATTGCTATCTGATTGAAGGCGACTGGGGTCGGGTGCGGATTCGGTGCCCGCGTGCGCCACGGATGTTGCTCCCCCACTGAGACAAGGGGGTCGCCTTCCGGTCTAGGTCCGGCGTACTCGAACCGATCGGCGACCTGGATGAGCCCCTCCTCCCCCGGCCTGACCGGGCTCGAAATCGCGTCGCCCAGACGAATCCCTGCGACAGGTCGCCCGCCGCCCGAGCCCGCCGGGCCACTGCGGCGACCTTCCGAAACAAGGTCACCCGATGCACGGCGAAGCCGCCCGCCTCCCAGTCCTCGGACATGACGGCAGACTGGTCCTCGTCGGACTCGTCGCAGGTCCAGCGCCCGCGGACTTCGGCACCACGCTGATGAGCTTGTTTCAGCGGTCCCCCTCGTTCTCCGTGTTCAGCCTCGACAATGTCCCTGTCGCGGAGCGGGACCGCGTGCGGGCCGAGCAGTTCGCCGCCACGGCCCGAGGGGACCCACACGCGGTCGTGCACCAGGTCCTCCCGCTGGAGAAGGCCGCCGAGGCGCACCGCCGGATGGACGACGGCACAGTGTTCGGCCGGATCGTCCTCACCCCGAACTGACCGAGCCCCGTCACGGTGCGAGGCCGCGACGACGACACGCGCGCAACAGGATCACGACGGACCCGTCCGGCCTGGAGGTCGATCGCCCACGCCAGGTCGGAGTGCCGCGAGCACGGTGTCGACTCGTCGGTCCACGGGTCCGGTCAGCTCGACGACGGGCAGGCCCTCGCACAGGTGCAGCGGGTCGTCGTACACCAGGTCCAGAAGAGCGTCGTTCACGGCCGTCGCGAGTTGAGGGAAGTCGGCCGGCGGCAGCGTCCGCTCCGTGTCCTCGGTGCGCGGTACCACGACGAGGAGATCGAGTGTCGCCATCGCCGACCTCACCAGGTCCACGTCGACCGCGTCCTCCACGTCGACGCCACAGGCGGTGAGGTAGGCCAGGAAGTCCAGCGGGGTCCGATCGAACACGACGCCGTTCCCGGAGTCGTGCAGGGAGCGCAGCGACCTCCGCAGTTGTACGCGGTAGTCGGCGACGGACGGCGGATACTCACACTCGTAGCCCTCCTCCTCGAGCAGCACGTACGGCTCGTCGATCGGGGTGTGGCCGTCCAGCCGGGCGCACAGCTCTTCCACCAGGGTGGTCTTGCCGGTTCCGTGCGGTCCGGAGACCCCGATACGTCGTCGCACGTGCGTTGAGGGCCTCATTCCCGGAGGATACGTCGGCCCGGACACTGTGCCCGGCCAGGTGCGACACGCACGGCGCACGTTCTCGATCCTGTCTGTGCCCGCTGCCATCATCGGTCGCATGCATCAGTTCGACGAGGGATTCGAGCCACCCGAGGACTGCGTCCTGTGGTGTCGGAACAGGACGTACGACATCCACGTTCTCGATGACGACGCCCTCGTCGACCTGGACTGGTGGAATCGGCACCTGCACGAGGCCGAGCACGACATCAGACTTCGGGGCCGCAACTACGACGGCAAGGTCGTCGAGCACGGACAGGCGACGGTGCTCCGGAACGACCTGCGCCTGGGCAGCGACCTGATCGAGGCTCGCCACAACGGACTGGGGCTGCTGTTCCTGTGCGCGGCGTGGCGCAGCGGCCATACGAGACGACGCGGTGCGCGCCGCTTCCCCGACCTGTCCAACCGTTTCGTCGCCGACGGAGTTCAGCGGTACGCGGGGGCGATGGGCGCCATCGACGAGCTGATCCGCCTCAAGCGGTTGCCGGACTACGACTACACCACAGGAACCGGGTGGCCGGCACTGCCGAACGTCGGCGTCGCACTGACGACGGTGCTGGCGTGGGCCCTCGACATCCGAGCCGCGGGCGGTCGCGTCCAGCTGCTCGACCAGCACGGCGTCTCCACGCTCATTCACCAGGGATGGCTGGAGGACCCGGCGGTCAGTGGCTTCACCCGACGCCGCTACGACCGCTACCTGGAACTGTTGCACCATTGGGCGACCGTCGGCGACACCAGCCCCGAACTCGTCGAGCGGTGGCTGGTGGAGCGGTGGCACGCGCGGGTCGTCGAGGCGCGGAGCGGGGCGAGCGCAGAACCCATGCTGTTCTGAACGATCTGAATTGAGGGGGCACAGGTTGGCAGACGCAATCCCCACAGCGGAGCCGGACACGCTGTTCGAGCTGAGCGCGCGACTGGACACGGCCGCCGCCGACATATCCCGCACAGTCCACGATGCCCGGTTTGCCCTACAGACTGATTCCAGACAACCGGCGAGCGCTGCGTCCGACGCACTCCTCGAAACGGTTGGCAGACTGGGCGCGGCAGAACACGACCTTGTCACTGCATTGCGTTGGGTCGCAGCGACTGTGCGTCAGATTGCCCTGAGCCTGTCAGCGGTCGATCACCACATGTCGTCGCTGTTCGGATAGCGACAGGCCACGAACCGGCTCACAGACCCGATTCGATCGCCCCGATGGTGTCCCCCGTCGCCTGATCCGTTGCCTCGTACTGAGCCTCGATCCGCAGGAACACGTCCTTCATTGCCTGCACCTCGGCGATGTGATCGGTCAGAGCTTGCTCCATCGAGTATTCGCCTCCCACCGCCGTACGGGCGAACTTCTTCGCAACCGCTATTCCGCTGGGGAGTGTGCCAAGACCACGGAAACTGCCCAGCGACACTGCTTGTCGCCGAATGTCCGTCAGCTTCGCGATCAGGACATCGCAGTGTTGCGCGCACTGTGCGCCAACCCCACGCTCGAGTACCAGGTCGCCCCCATCGGCTGCACCGACAAATTGAACCCATCCGTCAGGCGTTGAATCGGTCATCGCTCACCTCTCACCGTGCCGTGTAGGGCAGGAATGCCACGGCGGCCGCATGTGCGATCACGCACGCATCGCGTTCGGTGGGATCCACGACATCCACAGACACCATCAGCAGACCGGATTGTGTTCCCGTTGCCGCGTAGCAGTTCTCGCCCTCGCGATATCCCTCATGCGAGAATGCGAGACCGGGGTGACCACTGATGTCAACGTCCCGGAGATCGAGGAAGTTCGGGTCCTGCCGAACGGCGTCCAATTCGAACAAGTTCGATTCCACCGACAGATGTCCGGAATCACCGCTCCAGAAGCAGATGTTTCGACCAGGCTGTTTCACACCCATGACGTCCCGGTCCTCAGTCGCGGGATCGAACCCCAGTTGACGAATCACGTCGTCGGGAATGTCGTCGCACGGCTCGAACGGCGATTCCGTGATTGCCGCGTCCACCGGTTCCGCTTCACCACTGACCGTCCCGCACCCCGCCACCAAAACAGCTGCGCAGGCCAGCAGACCCGCCAAACTTCTCATTCGTCTCCCCCATCGGAACGTGCCGAGACTATATCCAGACGGGGCGGGCACCTGGGGACGACCTCGTCGGCACAGCTGTTCCGAAAGACCCCGGTCGCCCTGAGTTGCGCGTCGCCATCCCGCGCGACAGCCGGCTCACCAGCCGAAGGGGTCGACAACGCTGCCCTGAGCACAGCAACCGGCGGCCCTCGCCATACACTGTGTCGGCCACCGGGGGGTGGTCGGCACCGACGGTGCTGTAGGCAACTGGGGGGCTCAATGCAGGTCGATCCGGAGCAACTGCGCGTGCTCGCCGCTGGTATGTACGAATCCGGCGAAACAATCGACGACATCGATGTCCGTACGATGATCGACGGCGCAGGCGACTTCCTTCCGGGCTGCGGAGTTGTCAGCGCGGTCCGTGAAGCCGGCGAGTTCACCGAGGGCGCCTACTTGCGGATGGCCGAACGAGCGAGGCTCATCGCGTTCGTCGCCAAGGGCGGAGCCAACGACTTCGAGGTGTCCGAGGACGAGTTCCGTGCGGACCTCGGCGCCATCGGAGCCGCAGGGTGACACCGTCGCGAAGCCAGATCGCGGCGTGGAAGCCCACCGCGCTGCGAGACGTCGCGGACCGGATCACCTCCCAGAACGGCGTTTACCGAGACTGCGTGCACCACATGAGGAGTCGGGTCCAGGACGCAGGCGGCGACTGGTCCGGTGCCGCATACGACGCGGCATATGAACGCACGTGCAGCGACTGCGATCGAGGTTCACGGATCGCTGACGAGGTCGACGCACTCGCTCAGGTGCTCGTGAGCGCCGCCGCCGACCTCGACTCCTACCTCAACGTTCTGCGTTCGAAGGCAAACGATGCCGAGGTCGCGGGGTGCATCATCTCAGAGGACTGGTCCATGACCGGCACCGATTCGGAAGTCCACGCACCGCTGGTCTCGTCGGCGCTGCGGGCGCTCGAGGACTCCGCCGCGCAGAACGAGCAGCACATCCGCGAGGCATCCACACGGGTTCGGGACCGCGGCAACGAACTTCCGGACTGGGAAGCACCGAGCACACAGCAGTCCGACCGCGTCGAGCAGACGCGGGACGAGGCATCCGCCGACGCATTCCACGACATGTTCGGACGCTATCCCGTCACGCCCAGCGACTGGTCCACGGCCGAAGTCCTGAACCCGAACAGCTACACCGAGAAGTACGCCGGGGTGCCGCCGGGCATCCAGGTTGCACTCATCGAGCCGGTGCCAGGACAGGGAGTGGTGCGGACGTCGAGCTACATCGAACAAGGGTCGGTCTACAACGTGCCCTGGGACGATCTGGGAGACAACAGGACCGACAATGCAGACTTCGACCCCGAGAACAGCCGGGTCACGGTCTACGTCGACTACGAGAACGGCATCGTCGTCATGCGACAGAACCCCTCTGTCGACGAGAACGGGTCGGTCCGCGTCGACGAACCGCACGGCGAGGTGTGGCAGAACAGCGACGGCTCCGTCCGTCTGAGCTACGAGGCCGCCAACCCTTTCCGTCCCAGTGTGATGGGCGTTGAGCCACCGGGCGCTCTCATGCCCGCGGTCAACGGCGACGTGGTGTTCACCCCGGGACAGGGCACCCCGGGTGCGCCTGACTCGACCGGGGTGACCATCAACGGGATCCGCGACGACTACCCGTCGTTCGAGGCGTACCAGGATTCGCCGGACGGCATCACCCACACCATCGTCGTCGACCCGGCCGCGTCCGGTGATTCGACCGCTCCCATGACGAATCTGATCAAGTCTCACGACATCGGGAGCGGGGATTCGGCACTGGAGCAGTTCCAGGAGATCCGAGTGCACGGCGGGATGGTCCCACCCACCATGGCGGATCGACCCGGTGTCGCACTGGGCAGTGCCGCCGATCCGCCGCGAGTCAGCTAGGGCAGAAGGTCATGGTCACGCACTTCATTCACAAGGCTCGTACAGCCTCCCCGCGGTTCTGGCGAGCGGCGACGCTCGGCACCCCAGCGTGGATGGTCGTCATCCTCGCATCTGTGTTCCCCGTCCATGCCGTCGTCGGCGACGTCGTGGGCGGCGACCCGTCCACGACCGTGTTCTACGCGGTCGCAGTCGTCTCGATCCTCGGTATCGGCATCGCGATTGCCCTGCGCAAGCACACATCCGAAGCCTGGAACGGGCTCGCTCTCGGCATCGCAACGGCGTCCGTCATCGCGCTGGTATTCACGGGAATCGGCGTACTGCTCGACGCGGACGCACTGAGTTCGGTGACCCGATGAAGCCGTCCTCGAACGCCACGTTCGGCGTCGCGTCCTATGTGTCGACCCTCGTCACCATTACGGTGATTGCGGTACTGGTGGCACTCCCGTTCGACGATATCGACGGCTCGGACTCCACGTGGACCTGGGTGGTCGTGGGTGCCGGTTTCGCGACGTGCGTGGCGTTCCTCTTCATTGGGGGCGTGTGGCGACGGATCGGGGTCGGCATCCTCGTCGCTGTTGCCACGCCGTTCGTGCTCCTGCTGACACTTCCGCTGATAGCGCTGCTGTCCGTTGTCCTCGAACCGATCGGCGACCTCTACGACCATCTCGTTCGCTGAGCCCGATCGATCACGGAAACACAAGCTCCGAGCGGAACTGTCGGCAATGGGATGGCTGCAGGATGTATTCGCGTACCTTGTCGCCGACGCCGTACACGTCCACGCCCCGTCGATGCCTCCGACCTCGACATCCAACCGTCGCGCCGACTGCCACTCGAATCGGACTCGGCGGATTCGGCGCACGACCGAGTGTGGACAGCGCTGACGAACGACTACAGCACCCTTCCCCGACGGGGGTAGCCCACCCGCCGAAGCTTCACGCCCCAGCTCCGTTGATCACCGCTGTTCGTCCGTTCGGGCGACTTCGGGCTGACCGAACGCCCCTGCCTCATGCCGCGGCAACACCGTTGCGAGCACATCGAAGCGGGGATGCCGTGACCATCCATCGTGGTCTCCGATGACGTAAAGCCTCTTCTTCGCTCGGCTGACAGCGACGTTCGCAAGGTTGGGTTTCGCTGCTGCCCAACGCTTCGCTCCGTCCTTGGCGGGGTTGCCTCCGAGAACGAAGAACACGATGTCGGCTTCCTTGCCCTGCGCCTTGTGCACCGTGCCCGCGGACAGCCCCGGGTACCGCTGTTCAAGTGCTCCGAGCCGGTTGGCGACCTGCCGAAACGGGGTGATGACGATGACCTCACCCATCTCGTGGCCGGCCCCTCGCAGTCGATCGAGCTGCTCACGGAGGACGTCGTGCTCAGCTTCGACGTAGTGACCCGAGGAAGGCCCGGTGACGTGAATCCACGCCGACGGTGCGTGATCGTCCCGTGGGCTGGGGTCACGGCCGTGCAGCATCGTGCCCTCGTACGCGATGGTGTTGACGATGGAGAACATGGGGTCGTCGCAGCGGCGGTGCACGCGGAGCGGGGCGCCCACCCAGATCGGGTTCTCGCCGTCGGAGAGAGTGGTACCCCACCGATTGAGCCGATCGGCGACGGACTGCGCCGAACCTCGAGCAGGCAGCCATGTCTCCGACACCCCGAATGTCCGGCGCACAGCCTGCTGCGCCCGAAATGGCAGCGTGACAACGGGTTCGAGCTGCACCGGATCACCGACGACGACGGTTCGCCTCGCCCGCCAGATCGCGCCCACCGGATTCTGAGGTGTGGCCTGTCCAGCTTCGTCGATGAGCAGCCACCCGAGGCTCTCCGCTCCGAGTCCGCTGAACATCTTGTCCAGGGATGCGAAGGTCGTGGAGACCAGCGGGACGACGAAGAACAGTGCCCTCCATGCGTCCGCCACAGCTTCCGAGCCGAGGTCGCGCGGCGCGCCGCCGGACACGACGTCGGTGGCGCCGTGCAGCGCCTGCCGCATCTCCTTCGGCACGTGGCCGAGAAACTCGCGGTGCAGAACCAGCGCCGCGAGGAACAATCTGGACCGCGCCTCGGTGACCTCAGGATCGGACCAAGGCGCGGCCAGTTCCCGGTTCCCCGGGTCGGCGAACCAGTCGGGGCCGGGAACTGCGCTCCCCCAACGCCTCCGATACCGATCGATCGCGGCGTCGAGGACGGCTGTCCGCTCGGTCAGCTTCCGGTTCTCCTGCGCGAGTGGCTCGTACCTGGCGCGGGCGTCGTCGAGGACATGCAGAGACTGCTGGTGGGGAGCCCACGCGGTCTGATAGCCGGTCTCCCACCGAGCCAGTGCCTCGGCGAGCTGCTGTCGGTGCGCTCGCCACCGGTCCCGGTCGGCGCGCGCCTGCCTGCTCAACAGCCGCCACCATGCCGGGCGGGCCCGGTCGTGACCATCGATCTCCGCCGCGACGGTCTCCCGACCGTGGTGCGCGCGCTCCATGGCGGCCCGCAGCGCGAGCTCGGATTCCTGTGCATTGCCCAGGTGCTCGGCCGCCGTGCCCAGTTGTGCGCTGAGGTCGGCGAGGCGTCGGCGGAGACCGGCGAGTTCGGTGAGCTCGTCGTGTGCGTGCTGCCGCTGCGCGAGCAGGTCCTCGACGTGGGCGCGGGCCGTCTCGTAGTCGACGACCGCGTCCCGCCACGGTCGCCCGGGACCTGTCGTCTCGAGTTCCTTGAGGATCGACTGGATCCCGCGGCGCCGCAACGGATCCGAAGTCCCAACTTCTCCGCGGGGCGCCTTCTCGTCGAACCACAGTGTGTTCACGAAATCTGTCCGATACGACTTGCGGCCGAGCCTGGCCGCGGTCAGCGCCCACGCTGGTCCTGCGTCGTCACCGAGCAGCACGGTCGCGATGTCACCGAAGTAGTCCACGTCCCCGAAGGTGGCCGCATCGAACTGTCCGGCGGCGGGCATCTCGTGGCTGATGTTCTCGACGGCACCGTTGTTGGACGATGCGACGACCATCTCGAAACCGTGGAACTCCGGTTTCCACCGCTGCACGACGCGGGTGTAGTCGCCGGTCTTCCAGCGGTGCGGGGTCGCGGTGAACGCGTCGCGGGGATGACCGAGGGTCGCGATGCGGTTGGCACGTTCCACGACGACCGCAGCGACGAGGTCCCGGAGCAGGGTCGACTTGCCGGTGCCCGGCGGACCGTTGACCGCGAACACGCCTGCGCCGTCGCCGAGTTCGCTCATGATCGAGTTGACGGCGAACTGCTGACCGAGCGCGAGGGGATGCTCGGGCTTACCGGGCCAGCGGCCCAGCGGCGTCGCACTCGGCCGGCACCCGTGGAGGGAGGCCGCGGGATCGGCATACACGTCGACCCGACCGGAGACGTCGAGGTCGACGTCCTCGGTGAGGTAGCGACTCAGTCCCGCGCCGAACCGGCCGCGCTCCACCTCCGCCCGGACGAGATCCAGGTCCTCTGCAATGAAACTGTTCAGGAAGTCGGTGCTGTCGACGCCGTCCGATTCCTTGACCTCGATCGAGCGCACACGCAACTCCGTGCACTGGACGAGATCGGTGACGCCGAGGAGCTCTTCGGTTCTCGCGCGGATGGTGGACAGTCGTGTGTGATCCATCGGCGCCCGCCCACCGTGGTTCTCGTCGACGGCCTGCGCGTCGTCGGTCAGTTCCTGGAACCGCGTCGCTGCTTCCCCGAATCCGCTGAGCCACGTCGGGCTACCCGGCCCAGGGCTGCGGGTGCGGCCTGCGGCCCACGCCAATCCGGACACGATCGCGGTGTCGGGCAGATACCGGCCATCGCCGTCGAGAACGATCGCAGCAAGCGCGCAGTCGCCGGCTGGACGTGGATCGAAATTCTCGGTGCCGGGGTCGAGGATGCCGTCGACCGCCACCCACACTTCGTCGATGCGGTACACGCCGACGTACACGACGTGCTGCCGCGCATATCCGCGACGTACGGGTTTGGCTTGCAGTCTGTGGCCGGTCTCCCACGGCAGCGGCGTCCCGGTGACGACCTTCTCGACCGGGGCGTACGCATCGAATCGGTCGACCTTCGGCACCGTCTGCGGGCTGAAGAGCTCGATCGCCCTCCAGAACGCCACGACATCAGCCTTCGTTCTCGCGTCCCCGCCCACTGCTCCCCCGCCCCTCCTCATCGACCCGCGACAGTATGCTGCACCGCACCGACATCGGGCGCCGCGACGACCACCCCCGCGCTCGTCTCGATCAGCCGGGCAATCCGGCCGATACCTCCGCGATGCGTCGGGTGAGGACCGCGACGGCCTCGTCCCGCCACAGCGGATCACCGAGTTTCTCTCGGACCGCCTCGTTCAGACCGGCCGCCAGGTCGTCCTTCACCGCAAGCTTGTGCAGCTCTTGGTGGGTGAGCCCGCCCTCTTCGACACCGTCGGGGAGGTGGAGCGTCCACCATCCACTGCTTCGTAGCGCGACCCACGGATCCGCCGGCCGCGGTGCCGAGTCCGCGACGGCGTACGGAGCGAGCAGAGCGGCGAGCTCGTCGCGCACCTTCGACAACGGCACCGCCTCACGCTGGGGATCCGGTCCATCGACCGCCCACCGCAACACGACGAACTTGTATGCGGCGCCCTTGCCGCCACGGGTGAACACCGTCGTGTTCTCGAGGTCCCACAGCAATCCGCCGTGTGCGTGCTTGCCGCCGTGATCGACGACGAACCCAAGTTCGCGCAGCCTGTCGGCGACGGTCGCCAGCCCGCCGGAGAACTCGGTGTTGTCGAGGAATCGCCCGGTCGCGTAACCGTGCGCAACGCCGACGATCGCCTTGGAGTCGTAGAAGCGGCCTTCGTGCACCAGCCGGAAGTTACGCGCTTCTCCGTAGCCGCGGCGGCTCAGAAACTCTGACTGTCCCAACTCGTCGTACTCGGCAACTGCCCGCAGGACGGATCGGCGGTCGATGGACTCAAGGTTTGCTGGCGGGGTCATGGCGCGGACCATACAGCCGAGTCCGTTCGGCAACGCTCCTGTCCGGTCAGTCTCGCTGGCCCGGTTGATCCACCAGAACCGTTTCGGGCGCGCTCGACTTGTCTCGCGACTCGGCGACGCGCATCAGCCCAGCTCCCACCCGACCGAAGCCTGCGGCACCCGCATCGAGCGCCTTACCGCCAATAAAGGTTGCCCCATCACCAATCGCTGCTCCGACGACCTTCGCGCGATTGCCGAGCTCGTCGATCGCGTCCCGGAACCCCGGGTGCGAGTGCTCGTCCCACTCAAGGACCTTCGTGCGGCGCGCTTCGGCGAAGTCGTCGAGGCCCTGACGCAAGGTGGCTGCGTTCTCCCGGATGCTCGCCGCCGACTTCCATCGTGCGATCTCGAGCGGTTTGATCTCGGTGCAGGCGTGCAGGATGTCTCGAGCCTGGGTGAGGAGCTCGGCGTCCTCCCGTAGGTGGTCGCCGAGGAGGTCCTTCATCATGCGGTACGAGGTGTCGAGATGCTGAGGCTCGGTCGCTTCGATCCGGGCTGCCTTGAGGGTGTGCCACTTGTAGAGCGAATCCTCGGTGACGACCAACAACTGCAGTGTCGCCCCGAGGAGGCTCTGGTTCACCGTCTTGTCGAGGAACGCCGCGCGCTCCTTCGCCGAAGCCGTCGGGTCGAACGAGTCGAGCGTGAGACGAACGAAGTGGCGAAGCTTCGCCGCTGTGATCTCAAGAGCGGGACCGAGTCCGGCCACCGAATCCCAGTCGGCCGATGACAGTCTCCCGCTCTCGTCGACGAACGCGGCGAGCTTGCTCAGCGCGGCGTGCGCACCCAGGACGTTGCCTGCCTGATCAGCCTTCGCAAGCGTCAGGATCGCGTCGACGGTGTCCTGGACGCGTTCGACGGCCGACTCCACCGACGCGATCGCGGTGCGCAACGAGATGGTGACCATCGCCATCTGCAACGCGAGGGCCTGCGCCGGGAGCATGGTGACTGGGCTCCATTGGATCTGCCCGGCGAACTTGTGCGCACCGTCTACGACCGTCGGCAGGAAGAAGCCCGGAACCCCGGGGACCAGATTGTGATTCTGGATCAGCTCCATGCTGTGCGGAGCTATGCGAACGAACTCGCCGGCACCGGCCGCGAGCGCAGCCACGGCACCTGCTGCTGCCGCGACATCGGCAACATTCTGCGTGGAGACGTCGGCGACGCTGACCGCATCGGACGCGAGCGACTTGAGTCGCTCCACGTAGCTCGCGACGAATTCGGGATCTCCGGCGACAAGCACACCGTCGGGTTCGACCACGAGGGCGCCGATCGGCTCGTCGGGCGTCGAGCTGGGAATGAGGTCACCAAGGTTGTCCTGCTGCACGGGCGACATACTGCCGTATCACCCGGACACAGTCACGAGTGATAGGGCGGTCTACTGTGCCCGACCAGGCCGTCCACTCCGGCACGTCATTCAGATAGCGGACACGAATGGGTTGCGGAACGGAGATCGTCGTTGCTTCGTGAACGGCGCGCACCTTCGACAAGACACGCAGGCAGTCAGTTCGCACCTGACCCCTGTGCTCGGCGAGCGGCGGCCGACGTTCCGGGCCGCCACCCCGTGATCTCACGAGCTCCACCGTCATGGCGGGTCCGGTTCTTACGGTGTCAACAACGGCCACAACAGATTTGGACACTGTAAGCACCTCGAACCGTCTGTCGTCGCCGTTAACGAGGACGTTCTGAGCAGCGATGGAATCCGTGAACCTATCGTCTCTCCGGGAACCACCATGAACAAATTCATCACCGCCCTCCGAGTGGTCGGCGCCATCCTTGCTTTCCTCCTGCTGGTGGCTGCGATCTCAGGATTCGTCACCGGCGCGCCCTGGATGGGGATGTTGATGCTCATCCTGAGCGGGGTGTGCATCTACTGGGCATTCCTGCGCCGGAGAGTGATCGCTGCGCGCACTCGACGAATCGAGAATCGCCAGATCGCCGCCCGCGCCGAAGCCCAGCACGAAGCAATGGTGAGCGGCGAGCCGGTCGCGCCCACACCTGCGCAAGCACCACCTCGACGCGGATGGATCGCGGGCGTCGCCGTGGCGGCCAGCCTGATCGCGTGCGCGATTCTCAGTGCCGGAACCGAAGCTCCACCCACTGCAGTGAACACCGCCGACGATCGAGCCCAACCGACGGGCGAAGCAGATGCCACGCCACTGCAGTCCTCCATTGCTCGTACCTCGACTGCGGAGACGTCGACCGCCGAAGGGCTGCCGCGCCGGTCCGCGACTACAGCTGGAAGCAGTACGGCGACAGATGAATCCGCGCCGGTGATCGTGGTGACGGCGCTCGTCACTAGGGTTGTCGACGGCGACACGATCGAGGTTCTGGACGACGTGACCGGGGAATCAACCATCCGAATCCTCGGCATCGACACTCCCGAGACGAAGAAGCCCGGCTACACAGTCGGGTGTTGGGGGCCGGAGGCCGCGGCATGGGCCTCACAGCAGCTCGCCGGGACGCGCGTGGCGCTCGTCACCGACCCCACACAGGACGCGGTCGACGCGTACGACAGGGTGCTGGCATACGTCGTTCGGGCCGATGGTTGGGACTACTCGGTCGAGTCCGCTCGGGCGGGCATGGCGCAGTCGTACGAGTACGCCGGCCCAACCCAGCGGCAGCCAGCGATCGCTGCCGCTCAGGCCGAGGCCAGATCGGAGGCACGCGGACTGTGGGGACCACCGTGCAACGGCATGACCTCGGCTGAGCCCGAAGTCACCACACCCTCGCCATCGGCGCAACCACCAGTACCGCAGGCCCCCGCCCCTGAACCCCCATCCAACGTTGCTCCCGCGCCGATCGTCGCTCCCGCTCCCGCTCCTGCTCCGGCTCCTGCGCCTGCGCCTGCGCCCGACCCTGGTGCCTACTACGCGGATTGCGCGGATGCGCGCGATGCGGGTGCAGCACCGCTGTACGTCGGCGATCCCGGGTACCGGTCCGGTCTCGACCGCGACGACGACGGTGTGGCCTGCGAATAGAGAAGCAGCAAGAAGCCACCGACACGGCGGCCAGCAGATCACGGTGTCCAGCCCTTCCCCCTACGCTGACGACCGTGATCAACGGGGGACAGACAACGACATCCGCAGGACGCACACTTTTCGATGCGCTCGAATCCGCGACCACAGACATCCTCTTGACCAGTCCGTACCTGTCGATGGGTGTGGCGTCGAGGTTGTCGCAGCTCGCTTCCAGCTCCGCTGCCCGGTGGCGGCTGCTGACATCGCTGGATCCGTCGGCAGCAGCCAACGGGTTCCTCAGCGTGAAGGGCCTGCGCCAACTCTTGGACTCGGGTATCGAGGTTGCATCCGATCAGAGTCTGCACGCGAAGGTGTTTCTCGTCGATGACGCCTTCGCACTGGTCGGATCCGCGAACCTGACGGGCAGCGGCTTGGGGCTCGTATCCAGGCCCAACCTCGAGTTGTCTGTCCGACTGCGGGACTCGGACGTCCCGGCGGCCCGTTCACAAGCGGAGCAATGGTGGAATGCCGCCGCCAAGGTCCACGAAGATCAGCTGACGCGACTGGAGGAGGCGGCGAAACAGCTTCCTCGGGCACCGCGAGTCAGTGTTCCCCGCATCGGCGGATCGACTCAGGACGTCGAGCAGCTTCTCGCGGATGCTCGAGCCGACGGTGTGTCCCTGTGGATCAAGGCGCAGTACGGCCCCGGCTACCCGGACCACTGGCTGGCGGACGGCTGGTTCTCGAGCTCGAAGAAGGGCAAGCCCTCGTTCAGGCCCGGTGACCTCGTCCTCGTCTACGCAAAGGATTCAGCCGGCTGCTACGCCGCCGTCGAGGTGGCCGACGACCCGGTCTACGATCCGAAGTTCGTCCAGGCGCACAGCGGCTCACCTGATTCGGGCGACCGATGGCCCTGGGTGACGCGAACCGTTCCTCGGCTGGTACCGCAAGCGTTGACGTTGGTTTCTCTCGACGAACTGGGTGTGACTCCGCAAGGATTGCAAGGCGGACATGTCCGGCTGGAACTGAGCGAGTTCGCCGCGGGGGTTCGGTTGCTCGCGGCCGCCCAGTCGGGCGGACTGGCGGCAGTCGTCGCCGGCTAGCGTCCGCATCGAGTTCGGTGTCCGTCATTCGAACGGCCGACGCCGCCCGGCGTGTCGATGCGAATATTCACGCCAGAGACCGGTCCCTCCGATAGGACCACTGGGGGTTCGCCGACCTCCGTTGCCGACCCATCCGTCGTCACAACATTGCAGGAGCCGCAGTGCCGTTCGAGCTCGACCATCGTCTGGTGATCGGTGTCGCCTCCAGCGCCCTGTTCGACCTCACCGAGTCGGACGCCGTATTCCATGATCGTAAAGAAGCTGGATATCGCATCTATCAGGAGAAGCATCTCGACGTCCCACTCGCCGGCGGCGTGGCATTTCCATTCGTGAAGCGGCTGTTGTCGTTGAATGACTTGAGCCCATCGAACGACCCGTTGGTCGAGGTCATTGTGCTGTCCCGGAACGATCCGATGACTGGTCTTCGAGTCATGCGGTCGATCGAACACCACGGGCTGCGGATCACGCGGGCGATCTTCACGCAGGGTCAGTCCCCGTATCCGTACATCCCTGCGCTCGGAATCACCCTGTTCCTCTCGGCGAACTCTGCAGATGTCGGTGGCGCGACGGAGGCCGGCTATCCCGCCGGCCTGGTTCTCGATTCCACGACCAGCGATGACCCTGACGACGCGGAGCTGCGGATCGCATTCGACTTCGATGGGGTGGTGATCGATGACGAATCCGAGTCTGTGATGCAGTCCGGAGGTCTCGAGCAGTTCCTCGATCACGAACGTGCCAACGCAGTCACCCCGCACAAGGAGGGCCCGCTGGCACAGTTCTTGCTGAGATTGTCGGCCATCCAGTCCATCGAGGAAGCTCGTGTCGAGTCGGACGAGACGTACACCCGTCGGATCCGCATCTCCATCGTGACCGCCCGCAACGCCCCGGCGCATGAACGAGCGGTGACGACCTTGAAGAGCTGGAACGTCGCCGTCAACGACGCATTCTTTCTTGGTGGGATCGACAAGGGTCGAGTTCTTGCCGTGCTGAAGCCGCACATCTTCTTCGACGATCAGCGAACCCACCTGGCGTCGAGCTCGAAGTTCGTGCCCTCGGTTCATGTCCCGTTCGGCGAACTGAATCGACTCGTAGAGTCGGATGCCGCGGCTGGGGCGCCGTCAGTTCTCATCGAGCCACCATTGTCGGCGTCGGAGCCGTCGGTAGATCCCGGATTGCTAGAGTCTGGCGAGGTGAACGCGACCGCCGTCGGCCGCGAAGGGACAACGTGACAACGGGCGGTGACGTGGCGCAAGGCAGTGGCTCGAATCGGCAGGGCGACCGATGGGTCGAGGTCTCGAAGTCGGCGTTCAACCACGAAGCCGAGGGCCTGAGCTTCCTCCAGGACATCGTCCCCAACGCCTCCCCTTATCGTGCGTGGACGAATTTCGAGTTCATGGACAACCACGGCATGTGGCACGAGGTCGATGCCCTGGTTCTGGGCCGCCGCCGTCTGCATCTGATCGAGCTGAAGCACTTCGTGGGCCGCCTGGGCGGTACGGAGACGAACTGGGTGCGGCATCTGCCGAGCGGCAAGGTCCGCACGCAACGCTCCCCACTCCTTTTGACGCGCCGTAAGGCGCAGCGATTGGCGACGCGCATCGAGGAGGAGGCGCGGAAGGTTGCGATCGAGAACGGACTGAATCCGGAGAAGGTCCGCCGGGCGTTGCCGTTCGTGCAGGAGTCGGTCTTCCTGCACGCCGAGGGTTTCTCGGTCGAGATGTCGGAAGTCGCGAAGTCGGGTCTGTTCGGCCTGGACGGCGAGGAGCATCGCTCGAACCTGCCGGGCATCTCCACGCGCATCCTGGAGTCGCCGACGGACGGTCGCCGGGTCGACGAAGACATCAGCGTCATCGTCGCGCTGGCGCTGAAGAACCTCGGGGTGTCACGCCGCACCGAGCGCGACGCCGGCTCATGGACCATCTCGGGTGCCCCGCTGGCGTCGGGTGACGACTGGCAGGAGTGGCCGGCGAAGCACAAGGGCACAGACGAGCCGGCCCGTGCCCGCATCGTGTCGTTCCGCCCAGGCACGCCCGTGCATGCGCGGGCGGCGGCGCACCGGAAGATGGGCCGCGAGTACACGCTGCTGTCATCGCTGCGGCACGAGGCGATCGTCGCCCCCCGCGACCTGGTGCAGGACGACGACGGCAACACCGTCCTCGTCTACCCGGAGACCCCGGGCTACGAGCCCCTCGATCTGGCGTTGGCGACGCGCACCCTCACCGCGGAGCAGCAGCTGACGGTGTTGACGTCGATCGCGGAGGCGTTGGCGTATGCGCACCGCAACCACGTCGCGCACCGCGGGCTCGGGCCGTCGACGGTCCTGATCCACACCGAACGCCTCGATGCGGGCCGGGTGGATGTGCGGTTGGTGGACTGGTCGTGGGCGGGACGCATCCACGACGGCGGCACCAAGTCGGCGACGATGCTCGGCACCGCGCTGACGGCGACGGGCGGCGCAGCGGCGGACGAGGTGTACCAGGCGCCGGAGGACCGCTGGGCGCCCGATTCGGACCGCATCGCGCTGGACGTGTTCTCCCTGGGTGCGTTGGCGTACTTCCTGCTGTCGGGTGGACAGAACCCGGCGCGCGACCGGGCCGCGCTGCTGGAGCGGCTGCGGCTGGAGCAGGGCCTCGATTTGGCGGCGTCGACGGGCCGGTTCGTCGACGAGCAGCTGCGTGAGCTGGTGCTGCGGACCACGAGCCCGTCGGTGTCGAAACGGGTGGCGGTCGACGCGAAGTCCGGTCGACCGACGTTCGGTGCCCAGCACTTCGCGGCAGCGCTCGACGACTACCGCCGCGCACAGGAACCGGCCGCCGCTGCACCGGAGATCGATCCGCTGAACCCGCCGACCGGCGCACTCCTCGACGACCGGTTCGAGGTACTGCAGGTTCTCGGATCGGGGTCGACGGCCCGCGGCATCCTCGTCGCCGACCACGACGCCGACGGCCGGCAGCGCGTCCTCAAGGTCGGCCTCGACGACACGGCGGCGCACCGCCTGCAGAACGAGGCGGAGGTACTGACGACTCTCGCGCAACAGCAGCCGCCGGTGCCCGGCGTGGTGGAGCTGATCGAGGGCCCGCTGCAGTTGGCGCAGCGGACGGCGCTGCTGCTCAGCAACTGCGGCGAGCAGACCCTCGCCGACGTGGTCCGCTACACCCCGCTCGGGGAGGCGCAGCTCAAGACGTGGGGCCTCGGCCTGCTGGACGCCGTCGTCGCATTGGACGCGGCCGGCATCACACACCGCGACATCAAACCGTCGAACCTGGGCCTGTCCCGGCCGACGGGTAAGCGCAACGAGAAGCCGAAGCTCGCCCTGTTCGACTTCTCCCTGTCCCGCGCGGCCGTCGAGCAGACCGACGCGGGCACTCCCCCGTATCGGGATCCGTTCCTCGGCACCGGCATCCGCACCGCCTACGACTCTGCCGCGGAACGCTATTCGGCGGCGGTGGTGCTGTACGAGATGGCGACGGCCAGCACCCCGCTGTACGGCGACGGGGTGAGCGATCCCCGAGTGCTCGCGGACGACGTGTCGGTGTCGGCGGAGGATTTCGGCGGGCACTCCCGCACCCGCGCGGAAGCCCTCACCACGTTCTTCCGGTCAGCGCTGGCCCGCAACGTGAAGGACCGCTTCGACACGGCCGCCGCGATGCGCGCGGCGTGGGCGGCGGTGTTCGCGGCGAAGGCAACCGAACCGGAACCCGTCGTGCAGCCACCGGCACCCACCCCCACCGAGCCGACACCCCCGCCGGTTGTCGTGGCCGAACCCGCCACCTACCGGTCGCTGCGGGTGCTGTCGGCGGAGTTCGCGCGGGCGGCGGCGACGAAGCCGTCGGCGATCCGCCGGCAGGTGGTGGAGCTGCTGCTCGGCAGCCATCCCGACTCCCCTGCCGACCCGTTCGTCACCTACCAGGTGCTGGCACCGTTGGCGGGGGTGACGCCGGGCCGGGTCGCGCAGATCTTCGGTGAGATGCGGGACCTGTGGTCGAAGAACCCGCAGTTGGCGGCAACAGTGGACCTGTTGTTCCAGCGCGGCATCACACTGCTCGAATCGACGGGCGGCGCAAGCACTCCCGAGGTGCTGGCCCGCGAGCTGGCGGCGTCTCTGGACACCGATGGTGTGCCCGATCCGCAGCGCACCGCGCTCGGCGTGCTGCGCCTGGTGTTGACGTCGGCGGCCGAGCCGGAGCCGGGCAGCGAGGACGACGACCCCCGGCCGCTGCTGACGCGCCGTCAGTCCACGGGCTCCGTGGCAATGATCGCCACGAATGCTGTGTCCCGCCGTTTGCCGGCCGTGCTGGCACGTGAGGTCGACGGCCTCGTCGCCGCGGCGGAAGACCAGGGGTTGGCGTTGGTGACGGCGGAGCACGCCGAGCAGCCGTTGCGCGCCGCTGCAGCCGCCGCGTTGGACGTGGCACCGGAGGAGGTGGAGATCCCCGGCTACGTGTTGCTGCGGATCGCCGCCGGGTCGTCGGTGCAGGTGGCGTTGTCGGCGCGAGACGAACTGCATTCTGTCGGTCTCCCGATCCGGGACGTGTTGGCGCTGCTACTGCAGGGGCTATCGACATCGGACGCGTTCGGCCGGCCGGAGCTGGAATCGCGTGTCGCGGCCCGGTTCCCTGCACTGGCGAAATCGCTGCCCCGCCGCCCCGACCTCGACGCCCTCGTCGCGTCTGTGGCGCCGGGGATGGCGTGGAGCGACGCCCGGAACCGATACGAGTTCGAGGACGCACCGCAGCGGCTGTCGCACGTGCCGACGCGGCATACCCTCGCCGGATCCCCCGCCGCCGCGGGCCAGAAGGGCAGCGACGTGGAGTTGCTGCTGCACGCGAGCGCGCGGGAGCGCACGTTCCGCGCCTTGGGCGTGCCGATGGGCGCCTCCGACCAGGTGGCGGACGCACTGGTGGAGCGATTCGGCGCGGTCCGCGTCGACGTCACGGATGTGTTGTTGGGTGAGTTGCGGTCGAAGGCCGCGCAGGCCGGCATCCCGTGGGATGCGATCCTCGCCGCCGATTCCGGTGCGGCCGCCGACCGCGAGGGCTTGAAGGGGTTTGTCGCGCAGTCCATCCCGGCCGTCGTCGACGCGGTGAACGCGGCAGGTGGTCCGGTCGTGTTGACGGACCTGTCGACGCTGGCCGCGTACGGGCAGTTGGGTGCGCTGCAGGCGTGGGTGGATGTGACGAATCCGCCGCCGCATGCGGTGTGGGCGTTGATCCCTCAGCCGGAGGAGTCGGGTGGCCGGCCTGGCGCCCGCGTCGACGGGACGGCGCTGCCGCGCACCACCCCGGAGCAGTTCGTGCAGGTGGACCGGTTCGGTTTGCGGGCACTCGTTTCCACTGATGATCGATCGATGAAGGAGCATGTCTGATGGCGTTGGCCACGATTTCCGGAGCCGCGCTCAAGGACGCACTGAAGCCGCAGCTGACGCTGCTGGTCGACGACATGCGCACCAAGCTCACCGCCGACGCCGACGAGCTGGCGCGTTGGCGGGCAATACACCGTGAGGCTGTCGCCGAGCAGCGGACCGCGGTGTCGTGGACGGACTGGTCCGAGGACCAGCTCACCCAGGCCGCCGTCGGCTGGCTCCTCACCTCGGTGTTCGTGCGGTTTTGTGAGGACAACCTGCTCCTCGGTGACACCACTGTCTGGATCACCCATCCCGACCCGATGCTCCGTCAACGCGCCGTCGACGCTGAGCAGGCGTTCTACCGCGCCGACACCAACAACTCGTACCGCGAATGGCTGGAGCAGTCCTTCGACGCCCTGCGGAAGTACCCGGCCACCCAGTCGCTGGTGGACGAGCACGCGGCGCTGAACATCATCGCCCCGTCCTCCGATGCGGTGCACCAGGTGCTGTCGTTCTGGCGGCAGGTCGACGACTCCGGTTCCCTCGCCTGGACTTTCCGCGACCCGGAACTCACCACCCGCTTCCTCGGTGACCTGTATCAGGACCTTTCGGACTTCGCGAAGAAGAAGTACGCGCTGTTGCAGACACCGGAGTTCGTGGAGGAGTTCATCCTCGACCAAACCCTCGAACCGGCCCTGAAGGACCGACCGCTGGAGGGGTTCAAGGTCATCGACCCCACCTGCGGGTCCGGTCACTTCCTGTTGGGGGCCTTTGCACGACTCGTCGATCGATGGAACCGCGAAGCACCCGGATTGGAACTGCGGACGCGGGTCGACAACGCACTGTCGTCCGTCTACGGCGTGGACCTGAACCCCTTCGCCGTCGCCATCGCCAAGTTCCGGCTGATCGTCGCTGCGCTGAAGGCTTGCGGGGAAACGACTTTGGTGAACGCACCCAAGTTCACCCTCAACCTCGCCAACGGCGATTCACTGCTGCACGGGGCAGAGCAGGGCGGTGCGAAAGCCTTCGACTTCGGCGACCTGTCCTTCGACAAGGACGCCGTGGTGTCAGGGTTCGCGTACTCCACTGAAGACGTGGCGCTGCTTCGCCGGATTCTCGCGCCGGGGCAGTACGACGTGGTTGTCGGGAATCCGCCGTACATTGTCGTGCGGGACAAGGCACTCAACCAGCGATATCGGGAGATCTACCACTACTGCAAGGGCCCGTACGCGCTGACCATCCCGTTCATGGAGAAGTTCTTCAATCTAGCTAAACACGGTGACCGCGCCGGCTGGGTCGGTCAGATCACCTCGAACTCATTCATGAAACGCGACTTCGGGAAACCACTTGTCGAGGAGTTTTTCCCTGGCGTAGACCTTCGGACCCTCGTTGACTCCGAGGGCGCATGGATTCCCGGCCACAACATGGACGGGACGCCAACCGTCATTCTAGTTGGACGTAATCGTCGCCCCTCTTCCGATTCCGTTCGTGCTGTACTCAGCCTTGGTATTCGAGAGACCCCAGATGACTACGCTTCCGGAAAGGGCCCCTATTGGCGATCGCTCGTAGATCACCTTGACGACCCCAATTTTGAGAACCGGTGGGTCTCGATCGTCGATCTAAGACGCGAAACACTGAAAAGGCATCCCTGGAGCCTAAGCGGTGGCGGTGCCGTCGAAACACTTGCATCGATTGAAACCTCACGTAACCTGCAACTGCGTGACCTCGTCGATGCGATTGGTCGAACCACCCACACTGGTTTAGACGATGCGTTCTTCGTGTCTCCGGCGTCAGCGAAAACGCGCGGTTTCGTTGGCGACACTGCCCCAGTGGTTCTTGGAGAGGACGTACGCGACTTCATCGTCGGACCAGCCCAGTTGACCGTTTTCCCCTACGACGACCATGGAGAAACGCGCGAGCTGGGATCAGCCGCAGCGCATTTCCTTTGGCTGAATCGTACGGCGTTGAGCCGTCGCGTCGACTTCGACCAGACTTTGGACGAGCGCGGACTCCACTGGTTCGAGCATTCGATGTTCTTCAAGAAGAGGTACCGCACCCCGCTGTCGATCCCGTTTGCGTTCGTGGCATCTCATAACCACTTTGCGCTGGACCGCGGCGGGAAGGTGTTCAACCGCTCAGCTTCAGTCATAAAGCTTCCTCCAGACTCGACTGAGGAGGACTACTTACAGCTCCTCGGCACCCTGAACAGTTCTACGGCAGGGTTCTGGCTCCGAGAGAAGACACAGCCCAAAGGTGGCGCGGCTGAACACGCTTGGTCAAGGACACGCGAGTACACAGGTAGCGCGCTCCTTGACTTTCCGATCCCATCAAGTTCCCCGCTCGAACGAGCCCGTCGTATCGACGGACTCTCCCAGCAGCTACTTGCGCAAGAACCCTCGGCTGTCCTTTCGAGAGACGGCGTCAATCAAGGGGCAATCAACGATGCAGGTGCTGAGCATGCACGTATCCGCGCCTTGATGATCGCTGAGCAGGACGAGCTTGACTGGGAGGTCTACAGGAACTATGGACTCATCGAGGGATCACTGTTCCTACCCGAGGGTCAGGCGCCCGGGATTGCACTGGGTGAGCGGGCCTTTGAGATCGCGTTGGCCCGTAAAGTCGCTACAGGGGAGGCCGAGACAGCCTGGTTCGAGCGACACGGCTCCACATCGGTCACCAACGTTCCCACGCACTGGCCAGCCGAGTACCGCGACCTGGTCGAGAAGCGCCTCCAGGCCATCGAGTCAAATCCGTTCATCCGTTTGCTGGAGCGACCGGAGTACAAACGCCGTTGGGCCGGCGACACATGGGAGGTGAAACTGAAGCGCGCCCTCAAGGACTGGCTGCTCGATCGCCTCGAAGACCAGTCGCTGTGGTTCACCGCGCAGGGCACGCCTCAGATGCTGTCCGTTGCCGAGCTGGCCGGGCATGTGGAGAAGGACCCCGAATTCATCACCGCCCTCGACCTCTGGACCGGCAAGAAGGATGCCCCCGTCACCGACACCCTCGTCAAACTCCTCGCCGACGAGGCGGTGCCATACCTCGCGGCGATGCGCTACAAGGAATCCGGCCTGCGCAAGCGCGCGGAGTGGGAGCGCGTGTGGGATCTGCAACGCGACGAGGACGCCGGACTCAGAAAGGCCACGGACATTCCGGTCCCGCCGAAGTACACCAGCGCTGACTTCGCGAAGACGTCGTTCTGGTCGCATCGCGGCAAGCTGGATGTCCCGAAGGAACGCTTCATCTCATATCCCGGCGCCGGCCGCGCCACCGACCCGACCCCATTGTTGGGCTGGGCCGGCTGGAACCACGCCCAACAGGGCCTCGCACTGGCGACGATCTACGCCCTGCGCGAGCAGGAGGGCACTGCGCTCACCGACCTGGTCCCCGTGGTCGCCGGCATCGCGGAGATATTGCCGTGGGTGAAGCAGTGGCACAGCGGCGTCGACCCCACCTTCGGCATCGACCTCGCCGACTACCTGCAGGGCCAGCTCAACGAAAAGTCCGCAGCAGTAGGCGTCCCCGTCCCCGACCTCACCAACTTGCGTCCACCCAAGACCACCCGCGTCCGCCAGCCAAAGCAGACCTAGCTCTGACCTTCAGACAAGGTCACACCGGCTCCCTCTCGACCACATGAGCGGCAGGCGTATGTGTACGCGCCCAGCCCACTCCCGCGACTCGATGAAAGGTAGTCCTGATGGCGGCAGGAAAACTCATCTCAGCGTATGCGTACGAAGTCGCCCCACAACAGAGGGCGCCCTTCACCGGTGGCGAAATCCCATCAAGTACAACCCTCCAGCAGGCGCTTGATCACACCTTCGTTCGATCAAAAATTGCGAGCGCGCCTGCCGTCACGTTCGTTTTTGAATCAGGTTCAACAACTCGCGACCACCCAATTCGAGATGCTGCGCTCAAAGTTTCGTTTACGACCTCTTCTCAGGAATCAGAGGTCGAATTATTAGCCGAGCGACTAGCCAACTCAATGGACAATCGGTCTAAGCCTTCACTGCTCATGGTCAGCGTGCATGAATCTGCCGATATTGCGTCCAGGCGAATGTTGATTTGGACTTTCCCACAGCAGGAGGTCTTCAATCTCACGGTACAGGATGGCCATCCTCAGCTCGAGATGCTGGATGCCTTCAATCGCGAGTCAAGCATCCGCAAGGCCGCACTGCTGGAGGGTGCAAACGACCGAACTGGCATGCTGACGGCGAAGGTCTTGGATTTCCAATCCACCGCGGCCGAGAAATCAGTCGCTGACCTGTGGATTGCGAAGTTTCTGCATGCCCGTCTACAGATGAGTGATACCGAGGGCACGCAACTACTTGCCCGCGCACTCCGCACTGCACACACCAAAACCCGAGGAAACCAAGCCGCTCAGGACGAGATCAACGCAGCAATCAGCGCAGTCCGCGTCTCGACAGGGAAGCGAATCTCCATCGCGGGTGTGGCGGCAGGCTACATGTCTGAGATTGCTGAGGCTGCCTTCCTAAGCAGTGTGCGCCCAGAGGAGAGCACCGCAGCATTCACCCTCGATCATGACCGGTTCGATCGATTGATCCAGTTCAAGCGCTTCACGCTGGCGAGCGGTGTCATCGTGTCGGCACCCTTTGTTGAAATAGGGGTCGACGGTGGGGTGATGGTCACTGAGGTCGACGGCAGGCGCATCCTGCGCGCCGAAGGGGAGATCGAGGAGGAGCAGGTGAGGACTCGTGGCTGACACGGCGACACTGAGGCAGCAATTCGAAGCGCGTCGACCGGTACTCACGGCGCTCGCAGACACGCTAGAAGTCAAGACGCGGGAGGCACTTGAAGACGTCCCGCATATCGACCGCATCTCTTTTCGAGTCAAAGACACTAAGTCGTTCGAGAAGAAGGCACGCAAGCCGAAATACGAAAACCCGCTCATGCAACTGGAGGACCAGGTGGCGGGCAGGGTAATCACGTTCTTCCGGGATGATATTTCGGTTGTAAGAGAGCACCTACTTCGCTGGTTTGGCGGCGTCGAGCACGAGTCGAAGGAGCCGGCGGGACCATCTGAATTTGGGTACGAGTCCGACCACTTCGTTTTTGTGATCGCCGACCACTGGAAACCCGCGAATTGGAGCGAGTTTGACAATATGCCGAGAACGTTCGAGCTCCAACTGCGGACACTCTTTATGCACGCATGGGCAGAACCGCAACATGACCTCGGATACAAAGGTGACACTGATGACGAGACAAAGAAGGAGCTTGCATGGATCGCAGCTTCAGCGTGGGGCGCTGACCGCACACTGAATGATATTGCACGTCGCCTCGCGAACACTTAGAAAGTAAGCCAACGGTCCAGCTAAAATTGAGGAGACGGGGATGGGTCTAGATCGACGCGAAGAAGCACGAGCGCTCTCAGAAGAACTGTTGACTAACATCGAACTTAGCGAGCTGCCCCCAACAGACCTTGTGCGAAAGGCAAGCCGGTTAGCACGCCTGCTCAATGACTTCGATGCCCTCGAGTGGTTGTCATACGAGATGACCGGCTATGACAAGCACAAGTCCGCGAATGGATTAACGAAGAAGGCCTGGGCAGCTGCCAAGCGGTCCAGTAGGACTTACCGAAACGACGAGCGAAAGGAGGTCGCAAATACCCAGTCGGTAGGCGAGCTTCTCGCGCGGGTTGAAGCGGCGAAACTACAGCTCATCTCCTCTGCTGACGCGCCAATTAGCGTTTCGTCAGCCAACCCGAATCAGTTTGTTAGCCAACGTGTCGGAAACACAGGGGAGAGGATGCGCCTCAACAACAGCCTCACATCCTCCCAGTCCATGCTCGATCGGATCATTGGCAGCGTCCACGATTACGTTTCGCAGAAGGCAATTGAGCTTCGATTCGGATCGGCGGCGGAGTCGGCTTTCGACCGGACACGAGCGTTCACTGACAGCGCTCTCGGCGACCTCGTACCGGACGCCATCGGCCAGCTTGCTGCCGCATTCGAGCTCGTAGCCTCGACGACCCCCTCCCATTGGTCAGATGCTGCCGCCTACTGCCGGACACTGATCAAAGCTGTCGCAGACGAACTACAGCCCGCGGGCGATGACATCGGTGGACGAGCCAACGGCCCGGACAACTACATCAACCGGCTGGTGTACTGGGTGCAGCAGAACGAGGGTAGCCAGACGAAAAGGGCAGTCGTAACCTCGGATCTCGAATATCTCGGCAAACGACTCGATGCATTCGTCAACGCCGGAAATAAGGGCGCACATGCTGTTGTGACTCAGACCGACGCGGACCGCTTCATCATCGGCACATACCTTCTCATCTCAGATATCTTGCGCCTGGCTGAAGGTCGGCCATCGACGAAGGAACTGACTACGGAGACGAACGCCGAACCAGAAGAAGACAGCCCAGCCGGTGAGTCAGCGTAGGAAAACGACGCCGGCCCCGTCGACGCCCTCATTCCCGGCGCAGCAAAAGAACCCTCGGAACCCGGAAGCCCAGCAATCCACAGAGCGGTCCGTACATGCATTCCAACTGGAGGGAGGGAGAGATCTCCCCACCCCTCGGTGGGTCGCCGGCCAGCCGATCGGAGCGCCGGCAGCCTGAGCCACCAATTGGGCGAGGTGTGCGACGAGGGCCGCCTCGAATCCGCGCGGCACCGCGCGTAGGGCCGGTCACGGTAGCTATCCACCGGGCCCGTGGCACCATGTAACCCGCGCGGAGCCGACTCGTTCGACACGCACCAACCAGCAGAAATCCTCGTCCGAACGGAGTGCAGCACCCGATGTTCCCAGGCGCCACGTCCAACGCTCGCACGCTGCGGCAGACCTTCGACATCCCGGTCTCTCACGGCACCAACGACTACGTGCTGCGCCTGTCGGACTCGGTCGCTGAGGACCAGCTGGCTGCGACCGTCGACTCCTACGTCGTCACCCCCGCCATCGCAGAAGCGTTCGACCAGGCGCTGTCGGTCGTCGAGGAGTCGCTGCGCACCGGAGAGAACAAGGCCGCGTACCTGAACGGCTCGTTCGGCTCCGGTAAGTCGCACTTCATGGCCGTGCTGCACGGCATCCTCGGGCACTCACCCAAAGCACTCTCGGTCCCCGAGCTGCAGCCGATCGTCGCCAAGCACCCCAAGATCGCCGACGCGAAGCTGCTGCGGTTGACCTTCCATTTCCTCGACTCCGCAACGATCGAGTCGGCGCTGTTCGAGCAGTACCTCCGCCAGATCGGCACGCTCCACCCCGACGTGCTGCCGCCGGTGTTGCACTCGGCGGGTGGCCTGTTCACCGACGCCGACAACCGGCGCGCCGAAGTCGGCGACGACAAGTTCTTCGCCACCCTCAACACCACCGGCGGGTCAGCCGCATCCACCGGCACGGTCAACTGGGCAGCGCTCGGGGCATCCGCCGGCACCTGGACCGCCGACACCTACGCGGCCGCCACCGCCCCGCACGCCGACCCCGCCGAACGGTCCCGTCTGCAGCAGGCGCTGATGGCGTCCTACTTCACCAGCTATTCCCGCAACACCGACTGGCTGTCCCTCGAAGACGGACTCGCCGTCATCGCCGATCACGCCCAGTCCCTCGGATACCAGGGCGTCGTGCTCATGCTCGACGAGCTGGTGCTGTGGCTGACGTTCCTCATCACCGAACGCGACAAGTTCAACGCCGAGGTCCAGAAGATCACCAAGCTCGTCGAAACCAGCCGCGGCCGCCTCGCCGTCCCCATCACCTCGTTCATCGCCCGCCAGCACGACCTGTCCCGCTGGGTCGCCGGTGGCGCCGAATCCGGCGCCACCCAGCAGGCCGTCGAACAGGCATTCGCCCACCAGGCCGGCCGCTTCGGCGACGTCAAACTCGGCGACGAGAACCTCCCGTTCATCGCGAAGAAACGCCTGCTGGAGCCCGTCGACGGCGAAGCTCAGGCTGCCCTCGACGCCGCCTTCGCGCGCCTCGACCGCAACCCCGGCGTGTGGGACGTCCTCCTCGACGGCGTCAACACCGACGACCAGCACCGTGGCTCCGACGCCGACGCCTTTAAACTCACCTACCCGTTCTCCCCCGCACTCATCGCGACCCTGCGCGCCCTGTCCGGGCAGATGCAGCGCGAACGCACCGCGCTCAAGGTGATGCAGCAGATGCTGCAGGACAGCGCCGACCGCCTCACCATCGACCACGTCATCCCCGTCGGCGAAGCGTTCGACTACATCATCGACAGCGCCAACTCCACCCCCATCAACGACGCCGCCGCACAAACCTTCAAGACCGCCCGCACCCTGTGGACCGAGAAGCTGCGACCGCTCCTCTTCCGCAACGCCGGTGTCGACGAAGCCACCCCCGACGCCGACGTGCCGCCCGGCCTGCGCGCCGACATCCGCATCGCCAAAACCCTGCTGATGTCCGCGGTGGCGCCGAACGTGCCCGCGCTCAAGCAAATCGACGCCAGCCGGCTCGCCTCGCTCAACCACGGCAGCGTCGTTTCCCTCATCCCCGGCGACCAGGTCGGGCAGATCACCAACAAAGTCAAGCAGTGGGCCGCGGAGATCCCCGAGGTCTCCGTCACCTCCGACGCGAACCCGATCATCTCCGTCACCCTCGAATCCGTCGACTACGAACGGATCATCACCCGCGCCCAGGGCGAGGACACCGACGGACGCCGTCGCGAACTCATGCGAACCCTCCTCGGCGAACACTTCAACGTCGTCGGCGCCGAACGCACCCTCGACGACGCGATGCTGCGTACCGTCATCTGGCGCGGCACCGAACGCCCCATCGAGGTGGTGTTCGGCAACGTCCGCGACCGCGGCTACCTCTCCGACGACCGCTTCCGACCCGCCACCCAGGGTGCGCTGCGGCTCATCGTCGACCTGCCCTTCGACGACCCTGGCCATACCATCGCCGAAGACCACGACCGCATCGAAGAGCTGCTCCGCACCGGGCAGGACCGGTTCACCATCGCGTGGCTGCCTAACTTCTTCCCCGACAAAGTCGTTCGCCAGCTTGGCCGCCTCGTCGTGCTGAACTACGTGCTCACCGGCGACCGCTGGGCCACCTACGCCAACGAGCTTTCCGAAGGCGACCGCATCGCCGCCCGCACCATCCTCGAACAGCAGCAGTCGCAGGTCCGGGGGCAGCTCGGCAACGCCATCCAGGTCGCCTACGGCACCGCCAGCGGCGCCAAGTTCGCCGAGAGTCAGCCGCCGCTGCGGTCGCTGCACGCCGGCTTCGTCGCGCAGCCGCCCATCGGCAACACCCTCGGCGAGGCCGTCGATCGTCTCATCCGTGACGCGTTCGATGCCCTGTACCCCGACCATCCCGACTTCACGCCTGCCGACAAGCTGATCACCCGGCGGGACCTCAACACCGTCCTCACCCGGCTACGCGAAGCGCAGTCGCAATCCGACGGCCGCATCGCGCTCGACGGCGGCACCCGCGGCGACCGCGACACCGCGCGCCGCGTCGTCGAACCGCTCGCCCTGGCGAAGGTCAACGAAACGCACCTGATCTTCGGGCCCGAACAGTTCACCGCTTGGCAGACCCGCATCACGCAGGAACTCGCTCGTCTCGCGATCGACGAGCACGGCGACGTCGACATCGACGTGCTGCGCACCGCCATCAACGCCAGCGGACCCAAGCGCGGCCTCACCCCCGACGTCGTCGACCTGATCGCCGCCGCCTGGGCCGCGCAGACGAAGCGGTCGTGGTTCCTGCATTCTTCGCCCACCCCCGAGGCGATGATCGGCGACATCCGGCGTGGCACCACCCTGCGCCTCGAGGAGCTGCCCGACCGTCAGACGTGGTCGGACGCCGTCCGCCGATGGACTATGTGGACCGGGCAGAACGTCAACGACTACCTCACCGCCGCCAACCTCGCGACGTTCGCCGAGCAGGTGCGCGAGTACGCGCGATCCACCTTCACCGGTCGCGGGCACTTCGTGAACGCCCTCGGGCAGGCGTACAGCTATTTCGAGCTCTCTGCCGACCAGGGCCGCTACGCGCTCGCCGCGGACTTGTTGGATCTGTTCGAGATTCGGCTCGCGCGCGCAACGAACCTCGAGCTGGTGGCCGCCGTCGCGGGAGCCGAACTGCGTGGCACCGACACCGAAGCGAGCAAGTCGCTCTCGACCGCGGATCAGGTGGAGCGGGTTCTGCTCCGCTACCCACCGACGCGGTGGGATGTGCTCAAGAACGGTGCTGCGGGCGGTGACGCTCGCGCGGCGCAGGCGAAGGCGATCCTGACGGACCTCCAGAAGGCGGTGCTGGCGCAAGAACTCACCCAGTCGCTTGACAGTGCCTTCACCACCGCGGACCGCGCCCGGGATGCGTGGCTCGAAGCGCTGGTCGAAGTTAAGCCACCGGTCGTCACCCCGCCCCCGCCGCCGAAGCCGGGCCCCGACGTCGTGGTGCTGCCCCCGCCCGCGCCGACCACACCGCAAACCTTCACCGTCCGCGGTGCCAATGCACAGTCGATCGTCGAGCAGCAGTTGCAGGCGCTCATCGCCACCTACCCCGACGACGAGTTCACCGTCACGATCACCCGGAAGCAGTCGTGACCACGGCGACCAGCCTTCCCGAGGCCGACCTCCCCGGAATCCGAACGCTCATCGGGCAACTCCGGGTCAAAGGCCACCGACGCGGTGTCCTCGCAGTTGCCGCGGTGCCGACGTGGTCCGGTCCCGACACGCTCGACCTCGACGGCTCGACGGTCCGAATCCGTACCGCGCCCAGTGTCCTTGCGATCCGCGACGCCCTTACCGAACGGTCTGCCTACGACTGGGTGGTCGTGCTCACCGACCGCGATGCGAGCGAGCTGCCCGTCGGCGTCCTCGACCACCTCACCGTCGGACGCCTGTCGAACCTCGACCCCTGGCCCGCGCTGCGCGAACTCTTCAAGGCGAACCGGCAGGAGTTCAACCTACTGTCGCTGGAGAACAACGCCGCACGCTCTGCGCTGCGGTCCCTCGACGACGCCGTGCCGCCCGCACCCGGCGGCGTCCTCACCTCCGACCACCTGTTCGGGGCCCTGGCCGGCCGCAACTTCGGTCTCACCCCGGACAAGTTCACACCACACCAGGTCGCCCTGTGGTCCACCGACACCGAGCGCACCACGCAGTTCACCGCATGGCAGTCCCGCACCGACGAGTCCCTCGTCGAGCAGTTCTTCACCTGGCTCGAACGCAAACTCGGGCCGCTCGGCCGGACCACCGCCCTGGTGCTGCGGTCCAGCGGCCCCGAGCAGCTCGTGCCGCTCGGCCTCGTCGCGGCGCTCATCGACGATTCGGCCTCCTCTGCTGCAATCGTCCCCGCCGCCTCCAACGTCACCGGCAAAGTGAGCACCCTCCTCGAAGTCGAACTCGGACGGCACACCGTCACCGAAGCCGAGATCAAGGTGTGGGGAAACACCGCCACCCTCGCCGTCGCCGGCAGCGACGTCCCCGACGCCACGCTTCGCCGCGCCGAAGACCTCGTCACCAAGCTGCAGGCCACCGCGCTCGTCGGCCGATCCGACGTGCTGCCGTCCGCCCTCGCACCGCGGATCGCCCGGTTCGCCGCCGCGCTCGACGCGGCCGAACGCACCCCGGACGACACCGCGATCACTGCCGTCGAGAACGCGTGGGCGGATGTCACTGCGCACCGCCTGGCCCGCGTCGATGGCGCCGACGCCTCACGCGATGTCCGCGTCGCCGCCGCCGCCCTTCGCCTGCTGCGGTGGACCCGCCGCACCGACACCGCACCCACGACGCTCGCTGGGTGGCTCACCTACTACCGCGCGGATCTGTCGTGGGTGGACGGTGCCGTCGACGAGGCGTTCATCGGTGCCGACAACGCAGTGCTCGCGAACACGGCCCACCGCATCGTCACCACCGTCCGCGGCCGCCGAGCCAGGCACGATCGCGCTTTCGCGGCGCTGCTCGCCACCTCCGGCACGTACCGCACGACGGGATCCGATGCCCCCACCTACGTCGAGGATCTCCTCGACCGCGTGGTCAAGCCTCTCACTGTCCGCTCGCAAGGATCCATGCAGGATGCGCGCCCGTCCCCGGTGCTGCTCATCGTCGCCGACGGCATGAGCGGTTCCGCCGCGAACGAGGTGGTTGCCGACGCGGTGCGCCGCAACCGACCGCAATGGCAGGCGTACATTCCCCGCGACACCGAGCCCGTCACCGTCGTCATGGCCGCGCTGCCGACCCTCACCGAGTTCTCCCGATGCTCCCTACTGTCCGGCGTCCTCGACCGCGGTGGGCAGGCGCAGGAACGGGACGGGTTCTCGGCGTGGCTCGCCGGCCAGGGCATGCGCGGGCAGGGGCCGGTGCTGTTCCACAAGGCCGACCTCGAAACCGTGTCCCGCGGAAACGCACTCGCCGTCGACGTCCGCGCCGCCATCGACGACACCGATCATCGGCCCGTCGTCGCGTGCGTCCTCAACGACATCGACGACGCCCTTGACCGGTCCGACCCCATCGGCACCGTGTGGACCATCGACCGCTTCAAGCGGCTCGACGCGCTGATGTCCGCAGCCGCTGCAGTGAGCCGGACCGTCGTCCTCGTTTCCGATCACGGGCACGTCGTCGAACGCCGCGAGCAACCCAGTGTGCAGCGCGGCGAACAGGTTTCGGCACGCTACCGCCTCGCCGCCGGCGTCGACCCCGCGACGCTGCCGGCAGACGAGGTGTTCGTCGAAGGGCCTCGAGTCCTCACCGACGACCACCGCGCCGTTCTCGCCGTCGACGAACAGCTTCGCTACACGGGCCTCAAGGCCGGCTACCACGGCGGCGGCGCGCTGGCGGAGGTCGCGATCCCGGTGACGATCCTCGTCAACGGCGCGGCCCCGTCCCACCTCGGGCTCATCGAGGCACCCGCGCCGCAACCGGCGTGGTGGGACCCGATCCGCACCACCACACCCGCACCCACGGTCGTGACGACACCGACGAAGCCCACGCGCAAGCCGACGACGAAGGCTCCCGCGCAGGAAGAGTCACTGTTCGAGTTCGGCGGCACCACCACGACGCAGCCGACCACGACCGCACCGGTGGGCGGCCGCGACCGGATCACGGAGCTGCTCGCCACCGACCTGTTCGCGCAGCAGTACAAGACGTACGGCCGCAAGATGAGCCGCGACGCCATCGCCGCCCTCCTCCGCGAGACCGTCGACGGCGGCGGCGTGCTGCCGCTCGCCCAGGCAGCGCAGATCCTCGACGTCAAGGCGTTCCGCGCGGGCCCGGCTGTGCAGGTGATCGCCCAGGTGCTCGGCATCGACGGCGTCGTCGTCCTCTCGGTGACCGGCAGCGACCTCGAGCTCGAATCCGCCGCGCTGTTCGAACAGTTCGGAGTCGCCTGATGAGCACCCTGTCGCCGGTCCGCCGCCGCGAGCTGCTGCAGTCGCTGCGGCAGGGCACCGTCCCCGACGGCAACCTCGATGCACTAGCCGTGGGCATCGACCGCTTCGCGGCGACCGTCGACGCCGACCTCGACGCCGTGGCCGCCGGCGGGCGCGCCTTCAAGGCGGTCCGCGGCGAGTACGGATCCGGCAAGACGTTCTTCTCCCGCTGGGTCGAGCAGCGCGCGATGCGCCGCGGCCTCGCGGTCGCCGAGGTGCAGATCAGCGAACTCGAGACGCCGCTGCACAAGCTGGAAACCGTGTACCGCCGCACCATCGAGGAGCTGCGCACCTCCGCGTTCGCGAAGAGCGCGTTCCGGCCGGTGATCGACGCGTGGCTGTACGGCATCGAGGAAGACGCCGCCACCGCCGCTGGCGTCGACGAAGCGACCTCCGAGCAGGTGTTGGAGCTGCTCGAACAGCGACTCAAATCCGTCGCCACCGCGGCGCCGACCTACCCGATGGTGCTGCGCGCCTACCGGTCGGCGCTGGAGCGGGAAGACGCCGCCACCGCCGACGCGCTCATTGCCTGGCTGGGTGGGCAACCGCATGTGGGTGCTGCCGCGAAGCGGGCCGCGGGGGTCCGGCAGGACGTCGATCATTTCGCCGCGATGGGCTTCCTTCAGGGGCTGCTCGCCGTGCTCAAGGGTTCCCGGCATCCCGGTCTCGTGCTCGTCATCGACGAGGTGGAAACGCTGCAGCGGATGCGCAGCGACAGCCGGGCCAAGGCGCTGAACGCGTTGCGGCAGTGGATCGATGAACTCGACTCCGGCCGCTACCCCGGCCTGTACCTGCTGATCACCGGAACCCCGGCGTTCTTCGACGGCCGCCTCGGGGTGCAGTCCCTGCCGCCGCTCGCACAGCGGCTGCACACCGACTTCGGCACCGACGCCCGCTTCGACAACCCCCGCGCCCCGCAGATCCGGCTCACCGGATTCGACCTCGATCGGCTCGTCGAGGTCGGCGCCCGGGTTCGTGACATCTACTCCGACGGCTCCTCCGCACCGGACCGGGTCCGGTCGATGGTCGACGACGCCTACCTCCGCGATCTCGCGTCCGCGGTGGCCGGTGAGCTAGGCGGCAAGGTCGGCGTCTCGCCGCGCATCTTCCTCAAGAAGCTGGTCGCCGACATTCTCGACCGCGTCGACCAGTTCCCCGATTTCGATCCGCGCCAGCACTATTCGCTGACCATTGCGGACACGGAGAAGGCGGAGATCGCCCGCGCCACCACTGCCGACGAGGTGGAGCTGTGACGGCGGGTTTTGACCTGCTCGATCCAGTTCTCCAGCATCACATCGTCAACTCACTCGGTTGGCCCGGGCTGCGGCCGCTGCAGGACGAGTCCGTCGCACCCATCACGACCGGGTCGGACGCGATCCTGTTGGCGCCGACCGCCGGCGGGAAGACCGAGGCCGCGATGTTCCCGCTGCTGACCCGCATGCAGCAGCAGCGGTGGCACGGCATCTCCGTGCTCTACCTGTGCCCACTCAAGGCACTGCTGAACAACCTGCAACCACGCGTCGACGAGTACGCAGCGTGGATGGGCCGCGGAGCCATGACGTGGCACGGCGACGTCAGCCAGTCCGTCCGCGACCGCATCAAACGCGACCGGCCCGACGTCCTGCTCACCACACCCGAATCGCTCGAGTCGATGCTGGTGTCGGAGAGCGTCGACGCCGCGACAGTGCTCTGCGGTGTGCAGGCCGTGGTCGTCGACGAGGTCCACGCGTTCGCCGGCGACGACCGCGGCTGGCACCTGCTCGCCGTCCTCGCCCGCCTCGAATCGCTTCTCGGTCGCCGGCTGCAGCGGATCGGGATGTCCGCCACCGTCGGCAATCCCGACGAGCTGCTCGGCTGGCTGCAGGGCGGCCGCACCTCCCCCGGCCGCGTGATCGCCCCGGCGGTGACCGGGGGCGCGGTGGTCCCCGAGATCACCGTCGACTCGGTCGGCAGCGTCGAGAACGCCGCCAAGGTCATCGCCGCGCTGCACGCCGGGGAGAAGCGACTGGTCTTTGTCGACTCTCGTCGGCTCGCCGAGGAGCTCGGGACCATGCTCCGCGGTCGCGGTATCACTACGTTCGTATCGCATTCGTCGCTGTCGGCAGCGGAACGGCGCGAATCGGAGCAGGCATTCGCCGAGGCCCGCGACTGCGTCATCGTCGCCACTTCTACGCTGGAGCTGGGCATCGACGTCGGCGACCTCGACCGCGTCATCCAGATCAACGCGCCCCGCACGGTGTCGTCGTTCCTGCAGCGCCTCGGCCGCACCGGTCGACGTCCCGGCACCACCCGCAACTGCTTGTTCCTCGGTATCACCGACGAGGCGGTGCTCAGCACCCTCGGGATGCTGCAGTGCTGGTCCACCGGCTGGGTCGAGCCGGTCGTCGCGACACCCGAGCCGCGCCACATCGCCGCGCAGCAGATCCTCGCGTCCGCACTGCAGACCCGGCGGGTGCCGCTCACCGGCTGGCAGGAGACGTGGGGTCCGCTGCCGATCTTCGGACCGGATAGTCAGGAGATATTCGACTACCTCCTGGAAGAGGGTTTCCTCGAACATGATTCGGGGTCCGCGTTCATCGGACCCGAGGCGGAGAAGCACTTCGGGCGCCGCCACTTCATGGATCTGCTCGCGGTGTTCACTGCGGCCCCGGAGTTCATGGTGTTCGCCGGTCGGCAGGAGATCGGCTCCGTCGAGACGAGCGTGCTCACCGACGACATTGAAGGACCGCGGGTCCTGCTGCTCGGCGGCCGGTCGTGGAAGGTCACGCACATCGACTGGAAACGTCGTCAGGTGTTCGTCGAGAACACCGACCTCCAAGGACGCGCGAAGTGGATGTCGCTCCCCGACGGAGCGTCCTTCGAGATCACGCGGGGCGTGCGTGAGGTCCTGCTGGGAGCGGAACCGGCCGGCGTGACCCTCACGCGCCGGGCCGTCGCGACACTCGACGACATTCGACTTCAACGCGCCAACCACGTCACCGACGGTGCGTTCCTCATCGCACGCGATGGACGAGAAGACTGGCGCTGGTGGACGTGGGCGGGAGCGAAGGCGAACCGGACTCTCGCTGCCTGGGCATCGGACCTTGTCCCTCCTCGTCAGCGCATCGGACCGGAATCCATCCGCCTGCACAGTGATCTGTCGGTCGACGACATTCGGAACGGACTGGCCGCCCTCCGGAGCGACGGCCGAGACCGCCCGATGCCCGCCATCGACAAGAACGCACTCAAGGGACTGAAGTTCTCGGCAGCGCTTCCGGAAGCGCTGGCCTGCCGCTCGCTGGCCGCGCGGACCGTCAGCGTTCCAGCGGCCGAGACGGTGCTCGGTGAACGGGCTCGGATCGTCAGCACTTCGTCGTCCTAGAACGCCCCGCCGCGAAGTGACCGTGACAATGGGCTGTCACCCGGGTCCGATACTCTTCTCGACGCGGCCCGACGGACTTCCGCTGTGATTCACAGCCACGGACATGCCCCCACCCGCACGACTGGATTCGTGCTGCCCGGGGGACCCCACTGTGACCTTGCTTCGTACGTCGGCGAAACGCGTCGCCGGCATCGCTCACCCTGATTCACTGGTTGAGCAACTCCTGGAGCAGATGCTGTTCACCACCGGACGCCGAGCGAGCGAAGCCGAACGAAAGTCGTGGGGCCGCAGCCTCCCCGTCTTCGCGCGAGACCTCGTCGATGCGGGGCTCGGCGACGTCGAGATGCTCATCGAATACCACCTGCCGTTGACATCGCAGCGCGCCGATGTGGTGCTCGCCGGGGTCCACCCGAACACCGGTGCACCCTCGTATGTGGTGGTCGAGCTCAAGCAGTGGTCGTCGGCCTACCGTTTCGAGGGCAGCCCCGAGCTCGTCGAGGTTCCCGGCATGCCCGGCGGACCGAAGCTCCATCCCGTTGCTCAGGTCAAGGGGTACTGCGACTACCTCGCCGACTTCGCGAGAGCGATCGAGGATCAGCCGGATGCGCTGGCGGGCATGGCCTATCTGCACAACGCCACGGATCCGTCGACGGTGTCCGACCTTCGTGCCTTTCCGACTGGCGTCACCGGTCGCCTGTTCACCGGCGCCGACCGTGCGGACATGCTCGCCTTCCTGCAGTCGCGACTATCCGCGGATTCCGCCGGCCACGCCGCCGGTGACACCCTGATGCGGTCCGCGGTTGCGCCGTCCCAGCAGCTCCTCAAGGTTGCCGCGGCGGAAGTCCGGGACCGTCCCCAGTTCCACCTGCTCGGGAACCAGCAGCTTGCCGTCGACCTCGTCCTGCACAACGTCGAGCAAGCGCGCTCCGCCGACAGCAAACGAGTCGTCGTCGTCACGGGCGGACCGGGCAGCGGCAAGAGCGTGATCGCGCTCTCTCTCGTCGGCGAACTCGCACGACGTGGCCGGACCGTACTGCACGCCACTGGCTCCCGATCGTTCACCCAGACGCTCCGCAAGGTCGCCGGTCACCGCGCGCCACGGGTGCAGAAGATGTTCAAGTACTTCAACCAGTTCATGACGGCCGAGCGCAACGGACTGGATGTTCTGGTCCTCGACGAGGCACATCGGATCCGCGAGACATCGGTCGATCGCTACACCAAGGCCGAACTCCGCACCGATCGCCCGCAGATCGACGAGCTGGTCGCCGCCGCGCGCGTGCCGGTGTTCCTCCTCGACGAACACCAGATCGTGCGGCCCGGCGAGATGGGGTCGCTCGAGCAGATCCAGCAGCACGCTCAGTCCCTCGGACTCGACGTTCAACACGTGCATCTCGGCGAACAGTTCCGATGCGGAGGCAGCGAGGAGTACGTGCTCTGGGTCAAACAGCTTCTCGGACTCGAGGAAGGCGGGCCCGTCCCCTGGAAGGGAGATCCGCAGTTCGACGTCCGCGTCGCCGACAGCCCACAGGAGCTCGAGCACCTGCTGAGCCAACAGGCCGAGCGCGGCTACGGGGCGCGCATGACGGCCGGGTACTGCTGGCCGTGGAGCGATGCCCACAAGGACGGAACCCTCGTCCCGGACGTCGTCATAGGCGACTGGTCCCGGCCGTGGAACGTCAAGGGCGACCGACGGGTCGGCGACGCTCCCCCATCGGCTCTGTGGGCCACCGAAGACGGCGGTTTCGACCAGGTCGGCTGCGTCTACACCGCCCAGGGATTCGAGTACGACTGGAATGGGGTCATCCTGGGCCCCGACCTGGTGTGGCGCGACGGACGCTTCACCACGGTGCGCGCAGCCAATCGCGATCCCGATTTCAAGAACACCAAGAAGATCGGCGACGTCCGCTTCGACAAGCTGGTGCGCAACGTCTACAAGATCCTCCTGACCCGCGGCATGGTCGGCACCGTCATCTACTCGACGGACGAACAAACGCGAGTCGCACTTCGTGCGTTGATCAAGCCTCGCTAGGCGAGTCGACAGGCCGAGCAGAAGGCCGTCAGGGCGCGGTTCTCCGTCCGCCGGTTACCGCCGCCTCAGCTACCGGGTGATGTGAGGCGATTGCTCGATCAGTGTGTTCTATATAGCCCTTGGTCGTCGCCAATGGACTGTTGGACAACCCGTCGCCAACGCAGCCAGCATCCCTCACATCGCCTGGCAAGCAAGACACTCAGAGGCGGACACCACCAGTCCGACAACTTCACAACCACGCGGCGACCAACAATGCAAGTGGAACCGCACCAGTCCATCACCGGGAGATTCGGCCCGCGAACCGGTGACGCTCCCCCGCAATCGTCACGGCAGCAGCCCGCCCGCCAGCCGTCGGATCAGCCGATTACGCTCACCCCCGAGGCCAGATAGTTGGATCCTCAACTTACGAAGTCCGGACCCACCGGGGTGAGTGATCTGCTGAGGGAGAGATTTGATTTTGATTGATCAGCATCCGGACGACGGTGATCTGGTTCGCAAGGCGGTGAACCTGTTCACCTTCCTCGGGCGAACTCAGCAGCTCCTGGTCAAGCCTGTACGCAACATCGACGGCTTCGAAGAGGTCGTCTGGTTCAGCGAATTGCCAACCCACCCCGCTGTTCGGAGTCGCCATGGACGGGCGAACCTCGAGGCCGACGAACCTCTCCTCGAGATCGACCGCGTCCCCCGGCTGGACCCGCCTGCAGTACCCGGTTTGTTGAGCGAATGGGTTACGGGGTCCGTCGAGGATATCGATCAGCAACCGGTTCTGTGTGAAGAAGTCTTCACCGATGAACCGTCGCCGGACGGCGAGATCCGTCGACGGCGTGTCCTGCTCGGAGAGGCCGATGGCGTCGCGGAGGCATTCGAGCAGTGGCTCACGACGTGGCGCGCCTGGGCCGATCGTGAACGTGAAGATGTGATAGCGCGTGACCTCTATAAGGAGCTCTTCGCGCTGCATCTGAAGTCGACCGACCACAGCGAGGAGTTCGAACTCGTCGTGGGCGTCGGCTGCATCGCATGGCGCCCTGAAGGTCACGCGCAGGTCCAACGACATGTCGCCACCGCGCAGGTCGCGGTCACCTATGACGACTCATCAGGAACGCTCACCGTGCGTCAGGTGCAGTCACCGCAGTCGGTTGTCATCGAACTCGACATGCTGGACCCGAGCCTGGTATCGGCCCCCGCCGCGATTGACGAGATCAGAGAATCCGCCGCCGAGTACACGGCTCACGTGCTCGACGCTGAGGCAATCGGCGACATCTGTCGGCGGCTCATCTTCCGGCTCGATCCTGACGCCGCGTACGACGACGTGCTCGAAGCGCCGACTGGTGCAGAGCCTCGCGGTGCTTTTGCGCCGGCGCTGATATTGCGCCGGCGTACCAATCGCGGACTAGTCCAGATTTACGAACAGATCACGGCACAGATTCTTGCGAGCGACGAGGTTCCCAGCGGGCTGTTGCCGCTCATCGACCCCGACCGCCAACCGGCGGCGACGGCAAACACGGCACCAGGCGCGGTTGTCACGATCGACGAGGAGGATTTCCTACCGCTACCCGTCAACGAGGCACAACGTCGGATTATCGACCGCGTCGATGCGACAGCGCAAACTGTGGTTCAAGGCCCGCCGGGGACCGGAAAGACACACACCGCTGCCGCGCTCGTCTCGCACCTCCTCGCGCAGGGAAAGCGCGTGCTGATCACGGCCCATACGGACCGTGCCCTGCGCGAGGTCCGCGAAAAGCTGCCCCGCGAGATCCGCTCGCTCGCCGTGGCGGTGATCGGCCAGTCACGTTCAGACATGGCAGATCTGCGCACCGCCGTTGAGAACATTTCACGTCGAGCCGACGAGTTCGAATCCACCGAATCTGCGCGATCGATCGAGCAGCACCACGCGAAGCTTGACCAGTTGCGTCGCCAACGTGCCGAGACCCGAGCCCGACTGGTCGAAGTTCGGGAGATGGAGACTGAAACCCGTACCGACGGGCCGGTGGAGGGTACCCTCGCGGCAATTGCGTACCGCAGCCTCCAGGATGAACCGCAATTCGAATGGATCCGAACGTTCGACGTCGATCCCACCAACAGCGTTGAGACCCTGTCGAACGTCGAGATCAATCGGTGGCGGACCATCCTTCTCGATTGCGACGTCAATGACCACCAGGCAGAGGCTGTCAAGCCGTTGCCATCCCTGACGGTCGTACCGACATCGGATGCCTTCACGACGATGGTTCTTCGCGAGCAGCAGGCCGTGTCGGCCCAGGAGCGGTTCGGTTCACTACTGTCGCACGAGTCGTTCAGTTTTGTCCGATCGCTCGATCCCGCGCTACGGCACGAGTTACGAACAAGAGCGTCCTCGATCTCCGAACGTGCGGAGTCGCTGGAGCAGCGGCAAGAGGCATGGATGAACGAGGCCTTGCGTGACGTCCGCAGTGGTCGGCAGCAGACGTGGGTCGAGCGATCACGTCAGATCAAGGCTTTGGTGGCGAGTGTTTCGCCGATTCTCGAACGATTCGGGCCAACGACCACCGTAGTCGTTACCGGCGATAGCAGCGTGCAGCAGCAGGTCGCGAGAACACTTCTGGCGTTTCTGCAGTCGGGCGGGAAGATCAAGGTCAATCCGGATGGATCACCCAAGATCGGTGCGTTCACGTCGAAGACGGTCAAGCAGAGTGACGGATTCTTCACAGACGTCAAGGTCAACGGTGTGCCCGCAACGACCACAGACCAATTGACGATTGTTGTCGATTGGGTTGAGGCGAATCGCGCCATCATGGCAATGGACCAGGCCTGGCCGATTTCGGTGATCATCCCAGAGGAAGACACTCTCGGAGAACGGGTCCAGTGGCATCGGACCGAAGTCGAACAACTCGACAAGGTCCTTGCTCTCGGCGAACAAGTCGAAGCCGACCGGGAGTGGTTCCAGAGACATTCACTTCCAGTTCCCAACTGGAATGACCTCGACGAGATCCGTCGCTACGCAACTCTCGTCGAGGCCGCAGCGGCGAGCGACGAGGTTGCGGCAGCATCGCATCCCATCGAACTTCTCGTCGACGAGATCTGCGAAGGCCGACCGCGCCCCAATCTCGAACCGGTCACCGCCGAACTCGTTCGCACGATGTCGGAGCGAGATATCAGCGGCTTCAATGCCGCGCGAGCCAGACTCGAGCACCTGCACCTCGTTGCTGACGCTGTTTCCGAGCGGGAGAAGTTGGCGGCAGTGCTCACACTGTCCGCTCCACGCCTCGCTGATGCCGTAGTCGCAGATCCTGGCGCATCCGACTGGGATGAACGACTCGGCAGCTACGAGGAAGCGTGGCGCTGGGAGATGACCAACCGCTGGATATTGACCCAGGACGATGAGGACGTCAACGTTCTCAAGGCGAAGCTGAGCGACATCGATCATCAGATCCGAAACGAGGTGGAGCGACTTGCCGCCGAGCGGGCTTGGGCCCATGCGGTGGCACCGGGAAGACTGACCGGAAGCGCGCGTGCCAATCTCACCCAGTATGCCCAACTGGTCGCATCTCTCGGGAAGGGCACCGGTAAGTACGCGGCGAAGAAGCGAGTCGAGATCACGGAGGCGATGGACCGGTGCCGGCCATCGGTTCCGGTCTGGATCATGCCGATCTATCGCATCGCGGAACAACTTCGCGTCCAGCCCGACTTGTTCGACGTCGTCATTGTGGATGAAGCGTCGCAGGCGGGCCTGGAGGCCTCGTTCCTGCAGTATCTCGCACCGAAGATCGTCGTTATCGGTGACGACAAGCAGGTCTCACCGTCGGCGGTGGGAGTCGATCAACAGCAGCTTCGCGATCTCGCCAATCAGTACCTCGCGAACGACCCATACCGTGCATCATGGGTGGACCCTAAGCGCAGCTACTTCGATGAAGCGTCGATGCGGTTCGGTGGTCGAATCACTCTTGTCGAACACAGGCGGTGCGTGCCGGAGATTATCGGATTCTCCAATCGCGTTGCGTACGAACCTGAAGGAATCAGGCTGGTCCCGGTTCGACAGTTTGGAGCCGAACGATTGGCGCCGATTCGCGTCGTCCACCTCAAGGATGGATACGAGGCCGACAACAAAACGAACCCAGTCGAAGCAGAAGCGATAGTCGAACAGATCCAAAAGTGCTTGGCGGAGCCACAATACGATGGCAGGACCATCGGTGTGATTTCATTGCTGGGCAAGGAGCAGGCTCGGCTTATCGAAAACAGGCTGCTCGACGCGGTTCCACCGGAGGAGTGGACGGCACGCGACTTGCGATGCGGCGATGCGTCCGACTTCCAGGGGTCCGAACGCGACATCATGTTCCTGTCGATGGTCAAGGTCCCGTCCGAGGCTCGGCGATTGACCGCGCTGACGGCCATCCAGTATGTACAGCGATACAACGTCGCTGCGTCCCGCGCCAAGGATCAGATGTGGGTCTACCACTCGATGGCAAGGGAAGATCTCACCAATCCCGAGGACATGCGCTATCAGTTGCTCGACTACTGCTACGGGGTGGCCAACCGGGTATCGGGCGATAAGAACGGCCCTTCGCTCGGCGTTGTCCCCGAGGATGTTCCCGTCGCTCCATTCGATTCGCTTTTCGAGCAGCGGGTGTATAACCGCATCGTCGACCGCGGTTATACGGTGCACGCCCAGTACCCCGCACTGGGTTACAACATTGACCTTGTCATCATCGGAGCCAAAGGAAAGCTCGCAGTCGAGTGCGATGGTGACTTCTGGCACGGCCCAGACGCTTACGCAGCTGACCTTGCGCGCCAACGAGAACTGGAACGCTGTGGTTGGGAGTTCTTCCGAATCCGTGAATCCATCTTCTACGCCGACATGGCATCGACGCTGAAGAAGCTGTGGATAACACTCGACGAACTCGACATACGAACCGCCGATTGGATCGACTCGAGCTTCGACGAGGACGTCTCCGACGAGATTGCCGAGGCAATCGACGAGCTTCTTGTCGATGAGTCAATCGCCGATATCGCCCATACCGGCGATACGCTGAGCGAACTAAACTCGGTCATCGACGCCAACTCGCATGAAGTTGCAGAGAATGTGCCTGAGCTGGATGCGGATCTCGATGGGTCGCCTGGTGAGCGATACGGCGCCGCGACGTCGAGCGACGTCGAGCCCGCGTTGCTCGATCAGATCGGCGTGGAGTATCGCACTGGCTCGGATACCGGTGTTCAAGTCCTGCGTGAAATCGAAGTGACTGCTGGGTCGGTACTGCTGCCCTACCGCTCCTTCGAGGAATCCCTCCCTCCCGTCAATCAGTCGTCGCTCACTGAGATGGAGGAAAACATCATCAAGATTGTGACGACAGAGGGGCCGGTGCTCGGCCATCGGATCCACAACGCATATCGAGACGCCTACGGCGGCCAACGGGTAGGGAAGGAGATTGCCCGGCTACTCAACCGTGCAATATCGAACGCGGAGCGCGACGGCCATATCACTTCAGACAATCCGCTGAATGAGAGTGGCATCAAGCCACGAACGTTCCGACTACCGAGTCAACCGCTCATCTCGCCAAGGGAATTGGGTTCCCGCAGCCTCGATCTCGTACCTCCGGGTGAACTTGGGTACCACCTCTCCGACCTGGCTGCGACTGACGATCTGCAATCTGAGGACGAGCTCTTTCGTGCAGTATTGGCGCGACTGGGATTGGTCCGCCTGACCGAAAACGCACGGTCGGTACTGAACGCTGCGGCGGCATTGGTGACCAACGCCGATCAGGTGTCCGCACCGGTCGAGAAGTGAGCGGTCGGCCCCGGGCGGTTTCTGCGCTTCCGTCCGGGGCCCACCCCAGTTGCCGATTAGCTCGGGATCGCCCGTCGACACCCGCGCCTACCGATAGGCGTGTTCCGAAACCACCGCGGAGTCATTTGTCGACTGCTGGGGGATCGACTCGGTCACGTCGATCGTCACATCCCGCGCCGAGGTGTCGACGGAGCAGCGCCACCAATAGAGCGCCGCGGCAGATCTCTGTGCTGCGCCACTGGAGGTGTCATCCCTGCTACCCAACACACTGAGCCAGGAACCACGTGCAGGAATGCCCACCAACGGATCTACCACGAGCGGGCGGCCGTTGTGTGATCGACTATCCCCGTGACCGACGCACTCCCCCAAGGCATCTACGAGCTCCTGCGCACGGACCGTCTCGACGCCCAGCTCCAGGACACCGGACTGACGCCGCAGTTCGCGGAGATTCCAAAGGGGGATTCGCCGCACGTCCTCGGCCGACACATCGCCAACGCCGTGACCCGTGCGCTGGAGGACATCGCCGAGCCGGAGGCGCGGCGCGAGCTGGCGAACCGGGTGCTGTCGGATCTCGGCGCCGTCGACGTGCGCCTACCCGCGCTGGAACAGTTGCTGGGGTTGTCCTCGTCGCACCAGCCGCTTCCGCGTCCGGTGACGCCGCTGTCCGAGGTCGCCCTGCTGACCAACGCCCGTGGAGAGCCGAACATGGCCAGCGAGGTCGCCCACGAGCTGGCCAGCGCCGACACCGTGGACCTGCTGTGCGCGTTCATCCGCTTCGCCGGCATCAGCGTCCTCGCACCGCAACTCGCCCAGATCCGCGAGCGGGGTGTGCCGCTGCGGGTGCTGACCACCACCTACCGCGGCGCCACCGAACGCCGCGCCGTCGACGAACTCGTCACCAAGTACGGCGCCCAGGTGCGCGTCCGCTACGAGACCGCGTCCACCCGTCTGCACGCCAAGGCCTGGCTGTTCCGCCGCGCCAGCGGATTCGACACCGGCTACGTCGGCAGCTCCAATCTGTCCCGGTCCGCCCTCCTCGACGGCCTCGAATGGAACGTGCGCATCTCGGGCGTGAGCACCCCTGCCCTGATCCGCAAGTTCGAGGCCACCTTCGACACCTACTGGAACGACCCGGCGTTCAAGGACTACGACCCCGCCACCGACGGCGAGCTCCTCGACCGTGCGCTGGCCGAGGCGGGCGGCGCCGGATCCGGCCGGGTAACGCTGACCCTCTCCGGTCTCGAGGTCCGCCCGAAGCCACACCAGGAAGCGATCCTCGAAGCCCTCGACGTCGAGCGCGACGTGCACGACCGGCACCGCAACCTCGTGGTCGCCGCGACCGGCACCGGCAAGACCGTCGTCGCCGCCCTCGACTACCGCCGACTCTCCGACGCCGCCGGCCGCCGTTTACCGCTGCTGTTTATCGCTCACCGGAAGGAGATCCTCGAGCAGTCGCTGCGCATGTACCGAGAGGTGCTGTCCGACGCGAACTTCGGTGAGCTGTTCGTCGACGGACTCCGGCCGACCGAATGGCAGCACGTCTTCGCCAGCGTCCAATCCCTGAACGCCGCGACGCTCGCCACCCTGGACGCGAACCAGTTCGAGGTCGTCGTCGTGGACGAGTTCCACCACGCCGAGGCCGCGACCTACCGGCGACTGCTGGACTCCCTGCAGCCCGTCGAACTGCTCGGGCTCACCGCGACCCCGGAGCGCTCCGACGGCCGCAACGTCCTCGACTGGTTCGACGGTCGCGCCGCCTACGAGCTCCGACTATGGGACGCCCTCGACCAGGACCTGCTGTGCCCGTTCCACTACTTCGGCATCGCCGACAACACCGACCTGCGCGCCGTCACGTGGAGCCGCGGCAGCTACGACCAGGCCGCCCTGTCGAACGTCTACACCGGCAACGACGCCCGCACCCGACTCGTGCTGCAGGGCATCCGAGATCGGGTCGTCGACCCGACGCGCATGCGCGCCCTCGGATTCTGCGTCTCGGTCGAGCACGCCCGCTACATGGCCCGCGTGTTCACCGACCAGGGTGTTCGATCGCTGGCGGTCACGGGTGAGTCCACCCGGACCGAGCGGGCCGAAGCGTTCGCCGGGCTCCGGGCCGGCGAGGTCCAATGCCTGTTCGCCGTCGACCTGTTCAACGAGGGACTCGACATCCCCGACGTCGACACCCTGCTGCTCCTGCGACCCACCCAGAGCGCCACCGTGTTCCTGCAGCAGTTGGGCCGCGGCCTGCGCCGCAGTGCGGGCAAGGCGGTACTGACGGTGCTCGACTTCATCGGCCAGCAGCGGCGCGAGTTCCGCTTCGACGCCCGGTACCGCGCCCTGACCGGGTCGTCCCGCAAGCGTCTTGTCACCGAGATCAAGGAGGGGTTCCCCTATCTGCCCGGCGGCAGCCGGCTCATTCTCGACAAGGTCTCTCAGCAGATCGTCACCGAGAACGTGCGGGCCTCCCTGCGTCTGAATCAGCGCAGGGAGATGGTCAACGACGCCCGCTCGCACGGCATCACATCCCTCGCCAATTACCTCAGCGAGTCCGGCCACGAGCTGACCGACGTCTACAGCGGTCGCGGCAGTTGGACAGCCCTGCGTCGCGCCGCCGGTTTACCGACACCGGCTCCCGGTCCCGACGAGGACGAATTGCTTCGCCGCGTCACCGCCCTCACCCATGTGGACGATCCCGAGCGCGCAGATGCCTACCGAAGGATGGCCTCCGTCGACGGCCCTCTCTACAGCGACCTGTCCGAGCGCGAGCAGACGTTGGCGCGGATGCTGTTCTTCACGCTCTGGCCGAATCGTGGCGGCTTCGAGGACTACGACGAGGGCTTCAAACATCTGCGCACACACCGTGCTGTGTGCGCAGAGATTTCGCAGCTGCTGGCCGTCACGATGGAGATGATCGCCCACGTACCGCGAGCGATCAGCCCGGCGCTCGCCGCGATTCCACTGCTGACGCATGCGCACTACCGCCGCGAGGAGGTCCTCGCGGCTACCGGATTTGCGTCAACGGCGCGCACCGCGCGCGGCCAGGTCGGCGGCGCCGTCTGGGCCCCTGACACCAAGATCGACGCCCTGTTCGTCAACCTCCACAAGGACGAGGGCGAGTTCAGCCCGACCACGATGTACCGGGACTTCCCGATCTCCCGCGACCTGTTCCACTGGGAGTCGCCGAACTCCACTGCCCTGTCCTCCGGCCCCGATCAGCGCTTCCTGCACCACCGCGAGATGGGTACCCACGTCCTACTGTTCGTCCGCGACCGACCCGAAAACGAACTCGGTGCCGCGCCCTTCCTGTTGCTCAGCGACGTCGATTATGTCGAGCATCGCGGGGAGCGGCCCATCGCGATTACCTGGCGCCTACGCCGGCCAATGCCGACAGAGGTGTTGCAGAGCGGCGCAGTCGTTGCCGAGTGATGCGGGCACCCGAACTTGATTCGCTGGACAATCGGTGCCTCGTCTTCCTTACCGCACCGAATGGGAGGCAGAGACACTCGTGATCGGGTGGCAACCCTTTTCGACGCGGTTTCGACGGCGAGGTGCAAATTTCGACATCCCGGGCTTCGTCGCCGGCAATGGACCAAACATGTGGCGGCGGTTACACCGAATCGAAATCCCGGTCAGTAAAGGAAGATCCGGCTCTACCCCGGACCGTCGCAGCGTTGACGCCCGCCAACGTCTTTGATCCGCGGGGTCGCCTCGGCGCAGCCAGATGGCGCGAGCTCTGCCGCGCGATCATCGGCGAGGACGCTCGGCGTGTGACTGCCCTGGACACAGCTGTTCCGGTCGCCCCCAGCGTGTTCGCAACCCGCAAGTACTCTCGCTCCAGATCCGAATAGCGCGGTGCCGCGCGCTCCAGGGACCAAGCGACGCGCAAAACAGCGAGTGTCGCAATTGGCACTACTACCGCGATTGGTGGGCGAGACGTATCGAGCGACCACACAATTCCGGCGACAGTCGCGGCGGCGAATAGAACTTGTAAGCATTTTCCCCAATGGAACAATGCGGCCGAACGTGATCGTGCGGCAGCCGCAAACCGACGCGCTAACTTCTCATCCCTCAACGTTGTCGGCGGAGTCCAATCGGGTCCATAGTTGAACTCGACCTTCCTCTGCCCAGCCACGCTGCCTTCACCGTCTGACGACACGAAGAGCGGCGTCTCTGCACTCACCCGCGTCACATGCACCAGCATTTTCGTTGCTGATGACATCGCACTTACGCAAGTCACTACTACAACAAGGGTGAACAACCGCCATACCCACGACTTCCACGATTCGTCGATGACGTGCCGAGTACAGAATGTCAGAACTGCGATGCCGACAACATACGCTCCGGCCCCAGTCGCCCATCGACTGCGAGCCACCTCAAACATGGCTTCGCGAACGCTGTGCCCTCTGAAATCGATTGCACCAGAGCAACTCAGGACCACTCCTCCAGAAACCGCCGCGGAGGCGGCAAAGGTAGCAACCGCAACGAAATACGACCAGTTCATGACTGCTGCCGCGGTATCACCAATCCCAATACCTAGCAGATAGATCTGCGCCGCCATGACCGCCCCAAAGAAAGCCAGAGAAATCCAGCCGAGCGTTGCTGCTGCGGCCATACAACCAAGCGCAGGCCGTGATAGCGCCAACCTCATTCCGCTCTTCGTCTCGTACATCTACTACCCCCTCAGGATCTGAACTGGTGGGAGCCTGACACACCGCCCCGACACGAACCGCGAGACTGCCCCGACGGCGGGGGCGGGCCAAACGTTGCTCGTCGCCGCGACAAACACACATCCGTCAACCAAGCCGAGAAAACCACAAGCTGCACCCAGCCAGCGAAAAGGATCGCGTCGAGGAGGCGCGATGGCCGACTGTGGATCCATCCGCCGAGAATAGCCTCCACTACCACTACTGAAGCTCAACGAAATACCCTGCTACGGCTGCCCGCGAAATCACCCACACATCGATTCCTCCGGTCAAGTACGCTGCATCACGCGGCCGCCAAGCGCCTACCGTGGCCTGCGAGATCAACTGAGATCGGTTTTGATCAGAACCTGGCCCCGAAACCGGGGGAACCGACTATCGGGGGCCTGCCCATCGCACAGCGGCCGTCGTGTATACGCGCCACACTCGAACTCGACTAATTCGCATCGCAATTCACCCATGCCCTTTTCACAAGTGCTCAATCTGGTCAACGAAGCAAGAGCACGTCCTTGACGCGAACGTGCCTCCCGATCGACATCTCCAGCTCGCCTGCGAGCTCGTCGACGGCAAAGCTGACCGTCATGATCAGTTCGTCAGAGGTCTCCTTGATGCTGAGTTTCGTTGCAGATTCCCGATATACGTCGAGTAGCTGAGATCCATCCGCGGATATGACCAGCCTCACCGATCGCCCCAACGAATCGATCACCAGCTCCAGGCTCTCGCCACCCTGGGCGCTCGCCCGAAGTGCGAATACACCCGGCTCACCTTCCACTGGCGCAGTGTCAATCTGTTGATACAAACTCAGCTCGTCGAGATCCGGAATAACGAATTGTCGATACAACTTTCAGCCCCCACCTCGAGGAATCACTGTCGTCAGACGAAATCCGTCCGGCGTCTCCTGCCATGTTGATTCTAGCTTCAGAAAGCCCCCTGGACCCGCGAGCACCGACTCGCGGATCTGAAAGTCTCCATACTCCGTCGACATGGTTCTCAGGATATTGGAGTCATCGGCAACTACGGTGTTGAAGTGTTCCAACAGCAAGGCACGACCGCCGACTGTGTCATGAATTCCAATCCTCATCATCTGGGAGGCGTTCTGGACAGACCGATCTGCATTGTGAGGATTCGAATCGACATTGCCGAAGATGTAGTCGTACTTGCCATCGTCGACTTTCGCGACGCGACTACTTCCCCCGCACGCCTCCGGCGTCAACCCCAACGGGTCGATCCACCCCGTCGGATTGTGCGGGTACGCACTCGGATTCGCCGCCGGCGCCAGCCCGAGGGGATCCTGCGTGACATACCGTCCGAGCGCAGGGTCGTAGTAGCGATGCAGGTTGTAGTGCAGACCGGTCTCGTCGTCGAAGTACTGGCCGGGGAACCGCAGCGGCGTCGACTCGCCCTGCCAGCTCGTCCGTCCCCACAGGTCCGCGGACGCCGAACCCATGACCGTGCCCACGTCTGGGTCCACCAGCTCGACTGGTGAACCGACGAGGTCGGTGACGATCGCGAAGAACTCGGCGTCGACCCGCGACTGCGTCAACGGGGTGAACCCACCAGGTTGGTACGTCCACCGTGTCACCTCACCGGCGGTGTCCTGCTCGACGAGTCTGGTGCCGTCCCACGTGAAACGGGTCCGTTCGGTGACGGCCCCGTCGTCCGCCACCTTCGACTTGGTGGTCCGGCGACCGTGGGCGTCGTAGGTGTACCGCCAGATCTGTCCATCTGGGGTGGCGACCTCGACCAGCTGGTCGAACGCGTCGTACCTGTAGTGCCAGACATCGGGTTTGCGGGAGATCCGGGTCACGGCCTTGCGCACGAGTCTGCCTGCGGCGTCGTGGTGGTAGCGGGTGCGTCCGTCGCTGGTGATGAGGTTGCCGCGGTACTCGCGGCCGTCGTCGTCGACCTGGGTGATGTTGCCGAGCGCGTCGTAGCCGTAGCGCTCGCCCTGCCCGTCACCTCGGGTAACGGTCGTGATCCGTCCCGCGGGGCCCAGCGCGTACTCGGTGTTCAGGTGCCCGCCGTTCGCGACCGTGGAGTGACGGGTGAGGTAGCCGTCCGCGCGGTATTCGTACGCGTCCTCGCGGAGCACGCTGGTCGCGGGACCCGCTCCGGAGTCGAACCCGAAGTTCAGCGACTTCGCGGGATGCGCGGTCACGGTCCGCGCGGCCAGACGCCCGGACGGCGTGTGGGACTGCGCCACCGCGATCTCCCCGAGTTGCCATCCGGAGGCCATGCCACGCGGGTCGTGAGTGAATGCGACCGTGCGGCCGTCGGTGATGAGCGCCGCCAGCCGTCCCGCGGGATCCCACCGCCACGTCGTGTCGCCGCCCGACGCGCTCGACCGGCGGGTGCGGCGGCCGGCGAGGTCGTAGTCGAATCCCGATCGGCGTCCGTCCACCGTCTCGCTCGATGCGAGACCGGCTGCGGTGTAGTCCAGCTCGATCGTGTGCCCAACCTCGTCGAGCACTCCCGACTCGGCGACGGTGACGCGCCCGGCGACGTCGTGGGCGAATCGGCGGAACTCGCCCGTATCGGCGCGCACCTCGGTCAAGCGACCGAGGACGTCGTAGCTGTGGGCGAGGGTGGCGCCGGTCGCGGCCGTCACGGTCGCGGGCCTGCCCATCGCGTCGCGGGTGTAGGTGGTGGTCGCGCCGGTGTAGTCGGTTTCGGACCACAGTCGACCGGCCAGGTCGTATCGGTAGGTCCAGGTGTCGCCGAGCGGGTTCGTGACGGCGGTGAGGCGACGCTCGGTGTCCCACGTGTACCGGGTGGTCGTGCCGTCCGGGTCGGTGCGTGCCGCAAGCAGGTCGAACGCACCGTACGTGTACGCGGTGACGCCGCCGACCGCGTCCGTGTGGGTGAGGAGGTTGCCCTCGCCGTCGTGGCTCCACGCCTCGGTCGCGCCGTCGGCATCCGTGGCCTCGATCAGCCGGCGGCTGGGTGACCACCGTCGGGTGGTGACGGCGCCGGTCGGGTCGGTGACGCGGAGGGGTCTGCCGAATCCGTCCCGGTCGATCCGGGTCACGGCGCCGGACGGATCGGTGACGGCGATCGGCAGACCTGCCGCATCGCAGTCGACGAAGGTCGTGGCGCCGGTGGGGTCGGTGACGCGTGCAATCGCGCCGGTGTCGTGATGCCCGTACGACGTGCGCGCGCCGACCGGATCGGTCACGGCGACGAGCCTGCCGTGCTCGTCCCATTGCTGGCGAGTAGTCGTGCCGTCCGGATAGTGCACGGCGGCAGGTTGTTTCGGTGCCGCATAGTCGACCGCGACGGCAGCGCCATCGGGCCGGGTGATGCGGGCGACGTCCCCGTCGGGTGTGTACGAGTAGCCGGTGACGGCGCCGTCCGGGGTGCGGACCCGCAGCGGTTCGCGTCGACTGTTGTAGTCGGTGTGGGTGTGGCCGCCGACCGGGTCGATCAGATCACGCAACCGCAGATCCGAGTCGAAGCCGTGGGTGGTGGCCGCGCCGGAGGAATCGGTGACGACTGTGACGCGGCCGGTGGGCAGGTCGGTGTAGTCGAAGCGGCAGTTCATGGTTCCCGCGGTGCCCCGCTGGAGCACGACGCGACCGTCTGCGTCGTAGGTGTTGTCCATGCGGGTGCCGTTGTCGTCGACCCACGCGAGCATGCGGCCGTCGGCGTCGTACTCGAATCGAGTGACGCCGCCCTCTCCTGTCGTGACCGAGGTGAGTTCACCGTTGGTGTAGCCGAACCGGCGCACCGGCACCACCTCGTCGCCGTCGACGACCGACAGCGACGTCACCCGTCCCGCCGCGGCCGTCACGAGCACCCGGTAGCCACCGGAATGCACGATCTCCCTCGGCGCACCGTCGGCGTGGTAGTGGAACACGATGCGGTTGCGATGGCGGTCGGTGATCGCACTGATCGACATGTTGCCGAGCGTGACATCCACCCCGCCGAGTTCGACCTTCGGCGCGAAGTGCCAGGTGATCCGGCGGTCCGGGTCGTGGACGCGATAGCCACCGGTGTCGGTGCGGGTGAGCGGCCAGCGCTGCCCGGACGTCGGCAGCACCTCCGCGTCGACCTCCGGATGCGGGTAGGTGAGCATGACGCCGTCCTCGGCGAGGAACGTGACACCGGCGTCCTCGACGACGACACGCAGGTCGAGTGTCGCCGACCAGCTCGGGCCGAACCAGCGTCCGAACCGGTAGTTCGAGCGGTGGCGACGCTGCAGCGTCAGCGGCAGCACGCCTGGCAGTACGAGATCGGTTTCCGGGAGCAGGAATTCGCCGGTCGCGACGTCGACGGGGTCGCCGCCCTCGGTGTTCTGGTGCCCGGTACGGTCCGCCTCGACTCCGCTGTCGGTCGCCGTCTGATGCGCGCCACCGTCTGCGTCGGCGAGCTGGCTGGGCGTGGGCGCCGAGTCGTGCCGCGCGTCGGTGTCCGGCGAGGGGGCGTCGGCCGATGTCGGGGAGGTGTCGTGGTCCGCCGCCGAGTTGGGTGCATCCGCCGACTCGGGTCCAGGCGAGTCGTGCGTGTTCGGAGCCGACGAGTCGGGCACGTCGGGGTGATGACCGTCCGGCAGGCGGTCGACGAGTCGCGAGGCGTCGCCGAGCCCGTCGGCGATGTCGACGACGTCCTCCGTAGTGCGAGCGACGAGACCGGCACCGCCGGCACCACCGGTCGCCAGGGTGAGAAGTGCATCCCCGGTGAGGCTTCCCATCGCCTCGAACGGATTCTCTCGGAAGTCCGTCAGCATCGCCTCGAGCACAGCACCCGGATCTGACGCAGCGATGACCAGCCCGCTCGTCAGCTCCGACATCGACTCCGTGTACTCGGCGGGATGGCTGAGGTTGTAGCTGTCGGTGGGGTTGACCTGGCGGACGAACCCGACGATCCCGGTGACTGAGGTGACCAGCCCCGAAGTGAAGTTGACGCGCGCCATCTCCTCCGCCCCGTACAAGTCGATCGCGTTGGCGAACATGCGGTCGGTGAAGGGGGGCTCGGTCGGCGCCATCTCGGTGGCCGTCGACAGCTGGGATGCGATCTGACCGGCCGTGCCGTCGCGTTCGGCGCGCGCTCCACGGAGGATCTCGGTGGCCGCGACCTTGGCTTCGCTCCAGGTGTCGGTGGCATCGTCGCCGGCCGCGGCCTCGACCAGCTCGGCTTCCTTCCACAATGCGATCGCCTCCGCGGCACGCCGCTGGGCTGCCTCGACCGCGTGTCCCCACGTGGTGAGGCTGCTCGCGGCAGCGGTCATGGCGTCGGAGGCATCGCGCCACAGCCTCGGCTGCTCGTCGTACACGGCGTTGAAAGCGTCTGCCGCGCTGCCGGTCCACCCGGCGGCGTCGATCGTGGCGAGCGAGCCACCCACGCCGGCGATGCTGGATGCCAGTTCACCGAGGACGGTGGTTGCCGTGCCGATCGCCGCCACGTCACCACGCACGAGTTCACGCGGGTCGTCCGTCTGCCCGAGTTCGAGTTCGTCGACGGCGCCTCCAGTGAAGTCGGCGACCCTGTCACCGATATCGGTCAGTGTGTCGGCGATCGTGTCCGCGCCCAGGTTGCGGGCGATTCGCGCTGCACCGTCGAGCTCCGCATCGACCGCCTGACCGAGTATTTCGGCACCGGATTCTGCTGCGTCGGTGACGAAGTCGCCGACGTCGTCGACGAACCCCTTGGCATCCTCCCACTGGTCGCTGAGCCAGCTCACCGCAGTCCTCCCGTGTCGCCTGCTGAGCCGGTCGCGGCGTCGGCCGCGGTCGCCACGTTCTCCTGGATCGACTGGTACGCGCCGGCGAACGAATCGGCGCTGTAGTCGGCGTTCGCGACGTTGTTGATCGGGTTGTCTGCGATGGTCTCACCCCAGTCCCGGTCGGCAATTTCCTCGCTGCTCAAGTGCGGGTTGCCGAGAATGTCGGTCCACACCGTCTTGAACATCGTCTCGGCCGACTGCTCCATGTCGTAGTAGCGACCAGCGTTCAGGTCGAGGGTTCGAGCGATCGAGTTCGCCGCCTGCACCAGGTGCCGCACACCCCACGACCATCGTTCGGCGAACTCCTCGAATGTCGCTTGTACGTCGTGTGTCCCGGCTTCCAGCGGCGAGAGCGACAGCAGCGAGAATCCGCGTCCCATCGAGGCGGTTTCACCGATGCCGAGTTCGGCAAGGGACTCGGTGATGGCGTTGATGCCGGCCGCAGCCTCGACAAGAACCTGCGGATCGACCTCGAGGTCGGTCACGACGCCACCTGCTCGACGTCCGGCGGGAACGCCATCGGCGCCGCGCCCGCAGGATTTACCACGACTCCGGTGGGTCGTTCCAACACCGGGAGTATCTCGTCGAGGATGCGGTGGCCGAACAACCTGCGAAATCGCACGGACGCCGTCTCGGCGCGCGCCACGAGGTAGGTGGCGTATTGCTCCTCGTCCGTGAACACGCACAGCCAGTCGACGCCGCGAACGGTGCTGGTGAGAATCCGGTCGTCGTCGGTGACGGGAAGCAGCAGGAGTGCGTCCCGCAGTGCAGCGGTCAGCGATACAGGATGGCCGAATCCCTGACGAAACGCCTCGATCTCGGCGCGCAAGGCCGCGCAGCCGTCAGTACTCCCCACCATCCACAATCCCCCTGGATCGATGCGCTCCCCACCGTGCGCCGCGTCAGCATAGCGATGCCTCCAGCCGCACCTACCCATGACCGAACGTGTGGGCCGGAAGGTCCCGTATCCGCACCCCCGACGGCTGCGGATACGGGACCGGCGCCGGTCAGACTTGTGGATCGATCGCCGTCAAAGCGGAGACGGTGTTGTCCTGGGTGGCCGAGTAGCTCAGGTGAATCTTCTCGAAAAGGGCCTGCATCGCCTCGACCTCGGCGATGTGATCGGCCAGGGCGTCGGCCATCGAATAGTCGCCGCCGTTCGCTGTCCGGTTGATCTTCTCCGCCACAGCAACCGCACTGGGGAGCGTGCCCAGTCCGTCCAGTCGCGGCAACTTCAGTACATCGTCTCGGATCTCACGGAGCGTCTCTGCGAGGCGGGCACAATGCTGTGCGCACCGCGTAGGCACGCCGTCCGCCAGGTACAACTGCCCCGCGTCGACGTAGTCTCCGAGCCCCACCCATCCCGACACGAACTCACCCGACGCAGTGTTTCGACCTGCTGTCATTGCATCTACTCCGGAATCCAGGACATCATCCCGAGCGCCGCATCACGAGCAACCTCACACGGATCGGGGAGAGGAATTTTGCCCTCCGTCACGGAAACGATCACTGTGCCGCCAGCCGATTCCATGGCGACGTCACAACCGCTACGGCGAACGTCAGAGACCAATCGGAACTGAACTGCCGGGCGTTGACCGACTGCGATATCCGCGAACTCCTCGTTCTGAGGGTCTCGGCGAACGTCTTCCAATGTGTGCATCGTCGAGTAGACCGAGAGGAAGTGACCCGAGCTCGTCCACCTACACACTTTCCACCCAGGAATACTCACACCCTGTATGTCCCGGGACTCGGTCGCAGGATCCACCCCCACCGCGACAAGCGCCTCGTCGGGTATGTCGTCACACGGCGAGTACGTGGGCTCGGTGATGCCTGACGCGGGCTGCGCCTCACCCTCGACCGTTCCCGTTCTGCACCCAGCGACCAGCGCGGCCGCACACGCGACCCCAACGACCAGCTTCATCCCGCCTCCACCACGAACCGCCACACTAGATACGACGCACCAGGCACGTGACCGGTTCCATGCGACCGGTCACAGGATCGTGGCCCTGCGCACGTGGCCCGACGCGCGCGGATGCAGGCGCCAACCTGTCGGTACCTGTCCGTACCGTCGTCACCACACGAAGGAACGGGGGTCCCATGGTTCAACCGAGCACATTCGACACGGCGGTAGAGGGTTCGTGGCGGGAATTCCGCAGCACGCTGGCGAATCGGTTGGCGGCCATGAGCGGCGACGATTACCTGATCATCGGTGCTGCGTCGGCCAATTTCGTGGCGCTGTCGGTGACAGTGGAATTCCAGGTGTCGGACGGCCACCTGGTGTGTGTTGCTCGTTCTCTGGGACTCGCCTCCGACGACGGTCTCCTCGAACTACTGAGCGCACAGGGGTGGGGTCCGTCGGACAAGCCGAATGGCGTGCGGATCGACATTCCGATGCGCTTCGCGGATCGTGCAGCTGTTCTGGCGGTGTCGTTCCTTCGAGACATCGGTAGCATTCACCATCCCTGCTTCGTCCAGGCCCGCGGTTCCGACGGACCAGTCGATCTCGCCCCCAGCTCGGGCAGTGTTTCCATCGACGCGGAATCCGAGCCTCTGGCGGTCGAGTTTCCGGCCGATCACAAGGAACTTCAGGACGCGATTTCCGCTGCACTGGAATGGAAGTACGGAATCCCCACCCTCATCGACGAGGCGGGGGACTTTGTCATCACACTCGGCGGAATGCTCGGCTTCGTGCTTCCGAACCCGGATCGTCCGCAGTTGCGCATCCTGGTTCCGCTCCTGACCAATGTCACCGGGCGCACCCGAGCCGCCGAGCTGCTCACCGACTTGAATTCGGAGTACGCGTTCGTCCGCCTCATCCTGGTCGGCGATCAGGTCAACGCTGCGATAGATCTGCCGACCGCGCCGTTTTCAGCCCAGCAGTTCAGCGACCAACTGAACTGTATGACCGCGTTCCTCGAAACGGTCGACGACGATTTCGCCGAACGCTTCGGCGGGCAGCTGGTGGGCGCGGAAGAAGCCGCTGACGACGAAGCGGACGGGGATCTGCCCGCTGGGCTTCTCACACTTCTCCATCTCGACCCGGACGGCACTCAGGCCCTCTCCGGCGTGGACGTCGCGACGGTGTGCGACTTCGACCGCGACACCATCCTCGAGTACCTGCACATCAGCGAAGAGCAGGTCATCTCCTGGAACACGTGCGCCGAGGAGGCCCGCGACGCCGGCGACGGTGAGGAGGCGGATGCGTGCGCCCACGAGTCCGCGGGATGGGAACGCACCGTCACGTCACTGCGCGCGGCGCTGCGGGTGGTCACGCTCGGAGAGCAGCGACGGCCTGCGCAATTGGACCTGTTCGATAACCAGATCGACCAGACGGATCATCGCGGCTGAAGCAGATCCAGCCGCTGTGGGATTCAGTCGCTATTCGAGGTCCGGTGCGATCGCAGCGAATTTCTGCTCGTTGTGCTGCTCGGCTGCCGCGTAGTGCGCCTCGATCTGCAGGAACATGTTGCGCATCGCTTCGACCTCTGCGATGTGATCGGCCAATGCATCCACCATCGAATAGTCACCGCCAACGGCGGCGAGGCTGAACTTCCTCGCCACCGCCACTCCGCTCGGCAAGGTGCCGAATCCCTCGACGTACTGGAGTCCGTACGCGCGATCCTTCAGCTTGGCCAGCTTTGCCAATAGCGTCGTGCAGTGGTCGGCGCACTTCGCGGCTGTGCCGGGTTCGAGGTACAGACTTCCTGCGCTGACCTCAGAGGTGAGCGCAGCCCACATCGATTCCCGCTCGTCAGACATTCGCGACCCTATTCTTCCATGTACGCGAGAAATGCCGCTGCAGCTTCCCTGACCAGCGCACACGGCTCACGAACCGGCCCATTCACCAAAGCCGTCGAGGCAGCCGACACCATCACCATCAGATCGCCCGATCTTGTCGCGACCAGACAACGCTCTCGATCCGCGTCAGCGGCATCTCGGAAAGTTAGGGCCTTTCGGCCGTCGAGGTCGATCTCGTCGAACTCGACGAAGTCCGGATTTCGGCGCACTTCCTCGAGGGGTATGCCGCTTGCGTATACGGACACGATCTCGTTTGTGTTGTCCCAAACACAAATCCGCCAGCCAGGTTGCTCCACTCCGAGGATGCCGCGTTCCTCGGTTTCGGGGTCCAATCCAATTCCGCGGATTGCCTCGTCGGGAATGTCGTCGCACGGGTCGAACGTCGGGTCGCCGGAAGTCGGGCTCGCCGGCTGCGCCTCCCCGCTGACAGTCCCGCACCCGGCAACGAGGACGGCAGCAGCACACAGCAGAACCCCGATGGTCGTCCTCATTACTCTCCCCCTGCAGAACGTGTGCTCACCTTACCCAGACGCAGCGGGCGACCTGCGCGTTCCATCCGTCACTCCGCAACCGCCTGTTCACCCGTTCGCGCTACGGTGGACGGCGCCCCGACCGGGTTCACCAACATACGTTTGACCAGCAGAAGAGGAACGATGACCGACCTGAACGACCAGCCGCTGCAGCTCGACGGCGCTTTCGCGATCGCCACCGAGGACCACGACCAGCTGCTCGCGCTGACGGTTCGGGCCCTGACCGAGTTCCTCGGCGACGCCCCGGAGACCGACGAGGACGGTGACGTGGTGGTCCCCGTGCACGGCTTCGGCCTGTTCGTCACCGTCGCGGAGGACGCCCCGCAGCTGCACGTGTGGGCGTCGCTGCTCGACGGCGTCGCCGATCGCGCGAAGGCCGCCGAGCAGCTCATCGAGCTGGCGCACGAGTGGCCGCTGCTGCGTTTCGTCCTCGACGGGGAGCACCTGCTGGCGTCGACGTTCCTGGATGCGGACCCGTTCGCGCCGCAGCACCTGCTGAACGTGGTCGACGAGTTCCACGACCTGACGCACAGCCTCGACGACGACTTCGCCGCCCGGTTCGGTGGCACCCTCGACTGCGACGCCGACGACGTCGCCTACGCCGGCGTCTGCGGTGGCGGGGGCTGCGGCGACGACTGCACGTGCGGGCACGGCGACGCGGGCGACCTCGGCGAGACCATTCCCGTCGGGCTCCCGCACAACTGACACCTACGACCGAGGCCCCGGCGGACGAACGGTCCGCCGGGGCCTCGTCGCATGTCAGCCCCGTCGCAGGCCGCTCGCTCGCCGCACCTTCCGTCGCACTCCCTCGCGGACCGCGTCCTCGGTGCCGATGATCCGCACCTTGTCCTTGGCGCGGGTGATCGCCGTGTAGAGCAGTTCGCGGGTCAGCAGGGAGGACCGTTCGTCGGGCAGGACGACGGACACGGTGCCGTACTGGCTGCCCTGGCTGCGGTGAATGGTCATGGCGTACACGGATTGCGTGGACGACAGCCGGCTCGGGTGCAGCAGCAACGGTTCGGCGCCGCGCGCGAAGGCCGCGACGAGTTCACCGTCGCCGCGCCGGACGACGACGCCGGTGTCGCCGTTGTAGATCCGCGCGTCGTAGTCGTTGGCGGTGACGAGCAGCGGCCGGCCAGCGCTGAACGCGTCGGGGTCGAGGCGGTGCCCGACGGCCTCACCGATCCATTCGAGGGACGCCCGTTCCCACCAGGACACTCCGTACGGTCCGTCGCGGTGCGCGCACAGCAGTCGGTGCCGATCGGACAGCTCCAGCGCCGTGGACACGTCGCCTGCCTCGGCGGCGCCGGCCACCGCGATCGCCGTGTCCACGATCTCGCGGCGCAGCCCGTCGACGTCGTCGGGTGCGAGGAACTCGATCTGGTCGCCGCCGGCACGCAACAGTTCGACCACCCGGTCCTCGTCGGCGTCGCGGACGGCGTCGGCGAGCGCACCGATGTCACGGTCGAACCGCCAGCCGCGGGTGAGCCGAACGATGCCGCCCCGCAACCGATCCCGGTCCTCGTCACTCCACTCGTCGAAGTCCGCACCGACGACCCGGTCGAGCACCGGGTTCGCCGCCACCGTCACCGGTCGGTCGACGATGTCGGCGAGGACCGCGCCGGCGTCGACGGACGCCAACTGGTTCGGGTCACCCACCAGGATGAGCCGGGCGTGCGGACGCAGCGCGTCGAGCAGCTGACACATCAGCGTCAGGGACACCATCGACGTCTCGTCGACGACCACCACGTCGTACGGCAGGTGGTTGGTGGCGTTGTACCGCGGACCGTTGTGGCCCCAGCCGAGCAGGCGGTGCAGGGTCGCGGCGGCGAGGGTCTGCGGCAGGCCGAGGGACTCGTCCTGCGCCCGCACCGATTCCTGCAGCCGCGCAGCCGCTTTCCCCGTCGGTGCGGCGAGCCCGATCCGCAGCCCGTCACCGTGGAGTCGGCGGAGCGCGGCGAGGATCCGTGCGACGGTGTGCGTCTTGCCGGTGCCCGGCCCGCCCGCGATCACCGCCGTTCGGTGCGTCACCGCGACCGCGACCGCGACCCGCTGCCGATCCGGCTCGGGGGCGGGGAACAGCTCGGCGAGCACGCCCCGCAGTGCGTCCGCGTCGACGTCGGGATGGTCCCCGGCGCGGGCGTCGAGGATGCGGCGGACCGTCTCCTCCTGCCGGTGGTACTTCGCCAGGTACAGCAGCGGTCCGTCGTCGGTGTCGACGAGCCGCAGCGGACGCAGCGGTCCGGCCGGGCCGCCGACGACGAGCGGGCTGACGCGCAGTGCGTCGAGCAGTGCTCCCGGTTCCGGCCAGGGCAGCGTGTCGAGGTCGAGCTCGGTGCCGTCCTCGGCGACGACGGCATCGACGCCGATGTCGCGGATGCCGCTCAGCTCCAGGCACACCGAGCCGGACCGCACGGCCCGCACCGCGAGCGCCGTCGCCAGCACCGCGTCCGGCGACTCCTCCCCCGCCATCTGCGCGAGCCGCACCGCGATGTGCACGTCGGCGGCGCCGAGCACCCCGGCTTCGTTGAAGGCCCGCACCGCGCCCTTACCGCGCTGGGCCACCCGTGCCTCGGTCACCGTTCCCCCTCGGGCTGAAGGTGGCTTTCGTTCTGTTGGGCCGAACCAAGGCCACCGTCAGCCACGAACGGGGTGGCGGTGGCGGCACCGGAGAGCAGGTCGGACAGCTCGACGACGAGGGCGGCCGGCGGGTGCCAGTCGAACACCCCGCACCCGGCGGGGGTGCCCGGTCCGGCCATGCCGCGGACGAACAGGTACTGCACACCACCGAGATGGGTCGCCGGGTCGTACCCGGGTAGCCGCCAGCGCAGATAGCGGTGTAGGGCAACGGAGTACAGCAGCGCCTGCAGCGGGTAGTGGGAGCGGATCATCTCCGCGGCCATCGACTCGCGGGTGAAGTGCGCGGTGGTCACGTCGCCGGGAACGATGCGGTTCGTCTTGTAGTCGACCACCACGAACCGCGGCGCCGCCGAACCGTCACCGGGCAGCCGCAGCACCGCGTCGATGCTGCCGGTCAGGTACCCGCGCAGCGGCGCGGGACCGAGCTCGGCGAGTTCGTCCGCGTACGCGGCGAGCACGTCGTCGGCGGGCAGGTGCCTGCGCAGCAGCGTGACCACGGCGTCCAGAGCGACCAGCGCGGACGCGTCGTCACCGCCCGCGAGCGGCAGTTCGAAATCCAGCTCGGGCAGCCGATCCGGCGGCGCAACCGATGCGAGGGTGTGCGAGTCTCCCAGCGGGGTCGCGAGCACCGGCATCAGCGACGCCGCCAGCGCGTCGGGGTCCACGTCGGAGAACCCGGACGCGACCTCGTCACGGCAGCGTTGCAGCACCTCGGCGGCGAGATCCTCGGCGGCGGTGTCGACGTACTCGAGGACCGCGTGGACTAGGGTGCCGAACGCGGCGCCCGCGGGCAGCCCGTTCATCGGCGACGGGAGATGCTCGTCCCCGCCGTCGGCCCCGACGGCGGTCAGGGGCGGTTCCTCGGGTTCGTCGTCGAGCACGGGGTCCTCGGAGTCGGCGCCGACCGGTGCGAGCGCGTGCGCGGCGGCGGTGATAGCGGTGTAGGAGGTGCGTCGCCACTCGGCGTCGAGGACCCGGTCGAACCGCGCGGCGGCCAGCTCGACGGCGGCGTCCTGGGGCGGGTTCCACGACCCCACCTCGATCGGATCGGGTGCGACGGCCTCCACCGTCACCCCGGGCACCCCGTCCGCCCATCGGGTGAACACCTGCGCCACTTCCGGATCCGCCGGGACGGGCAGCATGCGGGGCACCTCCAGCGTCCCGGGAGCGCGGGCGAGCAGCATCCGGTGCAGCGGTGCGGACGCCGTCGACATCGTCGGCGCCCACCACAGCACCAACGCACACTTGGCGCGGGTCAGCGCGACGTACAGCAGACGCAGCTCCTCACCGGCCTCCTCCTCGTCGTGGCGCGCGCGGCGTTCCCGGTAACCGGGCCCCTCGGGCCCGCCGACGTCGAGGATGCGACGGTGCTCGTCGTCGTGCAGCAGCAGCCGGTCGGGCGTCGGCGGCTTCGCCGCGTCCCACCCGAACGGCACGTACACGATCGGGTACTCGAGGCCCTTCGTGGCGTGGACGGTGGCGATCTGTACGGCGGCGGCGTCCGAGTCGAGGCGGCGGCTGCGGTCCGCGGTGCCGACGTTGGGTTCGCGCATCCGGTCGGTGAGCCACCGGGTGAGTGCCGTCAGGCCCAGCTGCTGTCCGACCGCGGCCTCGCCCAGCAGCTGCGCGATGTGCCGTAGGTCGGTCAGTGTGCGCTCGCCCCCGACCCTGGTGAGCAGTCGGGATTCGAGGGTGCGCCATGCCGCGAGCCGCTCCACCATCGCCGCGAAACCTGCTGTCGCGAAAATACGCCCGAGGTCCCGCATCCCGCCACCGATCTGCGCGACGAGTTCGTCGCCGCCCTCCTCGAGTTCGGTGGCGGTGTACCCGAACAGGGACGTCAGCGCGGCGAGCCGGACCCGACCGGAGCGGTGCGGCTGCTCCAGCGCCTGCAGCACCCACAGCCAGTCGCGGGCGGCGGGCGTGACGAACACGCTCAGTCCGCCGACGGTCACCGCCGGGACGCCTGCGCGGTCGAGGGCGTCGTGCACCAGCGTGATCTGCTTGTTGGTGCGCACCAGCACGGCCACGTCGCCGGGCACGACACCACGCGCCGCCGTGCCGGGCGGTCCCGGCGTGATGGTGGCGTCACCGGAGACGAGTCGCACGATGTCGGCGGCGACGTCGTCGGCGACCCGGGGCCGCACCCGGTCGATCGCGGGAAAGCCGCTCTTGCCCAACGGTCCGGCGCCTGCGCGGGTCAGGTACCGGAGCCGGATCGGGGGCACACCGGTCACGCGGGAGTCCTCGTTGGCGGCCGCGACGGGATGCACGACGATGGCCGGATGCCCGAGGGCGGCACCGCCGTGAACGTGGGCGAGCGCCTCGAGGAGCGGTGCGTCGCTGCGCCAGTTCGTGGTCAGTTCGAGGGTCCGGGACTCGGCGACGGCATCGAGGTAGGCATACACCTCGGCGCCGCGGAACGCGTAGATCGCCTGTTTCGGGTCGCCGACGAGAACGAGCGTGGCATGTCCGTGGAACGCGCTGCGCAGGATTCCCCACTGCATCGGGTCGGTGTCCTGGAACTCGTCGACGAGCACCACCTCGTACCGTTCCCGGACGCGGCACCGCGCGTACTCGCCGTGCTCCTCATCGGTGAGGACACCGTGCAGCAGCGCGGGCAGGTCGTCGAAGTCGCGGATGCCGGCGGCCCGCTTGCGCCGCCGCACCTCGTCGCGGACGGCCTGCGCGAACGCGACGGCATCGCCGGCGGACGTGCCGTCGCCGTCGGCGGACGCGACAGCAGGCGCGAGGATCGCCTGGGGGTCGAAGACGGCTGCCCGCGCGGCTGTTCGCGCCTCGTCCGGGGTCAGTGTCGGGTGGGGTTGCCGACCGAATCGGCCGAGGTAGAGATCGGAGATGGTCTGGGCGACGATGTCGGTGGCTTCCTCGACGAGTTCGGTGTCGGGGTCGCGTTCGCCGGCGATGCCGATGCTGTCGAGCATCCGCTGGCAGAAGCTGTGGGTGGTGGCGATGGTGGCGGCGTCGAAGTTCGACAGCGCCTGCAGGAGCCGTTGCCGGCGCAGTGTCACGGTGTCGTGGTCGGCGTCGGCGAGGAGTTCGACGAGTTCGTCGGTGCTGGATGCGGGGTCGGCGAGGCCGGCGGCGGCGGCGGCGAAGCGCTCCCTGGTGCGCTCGCGCAGTTCCTTGCTGGCGGCGCGGCTGAACGTCACGAGCAGCAGCCGTTCGGGATCGATGCCGCGCTCCGCGATGTAGCGGACGGCGAGCCCGACGATGGCGTACGTCTTTCCCGTGCCGGCGCTCGCTTCGAGGACCGTGGTGCCCGTGGGCAGTTCGCCGAGCAGGTCGAACGCGGCGCGGTCTGCGGTGGCGGTCATCAGGCGACTCCGAGGTTCTCGGCGGCGAGCAGCGGCGCCCACAACGTGCGGGCGTGTTCACCGAAGGCGGTGCCCTCCGATCCGGGTGCCGCGGTCGCGGTGAGCACGGTGATCGGCGCGTCCTCCCCGTACAGGTACGCGACGTGTTTGTCCCTGCAGTCGCCGAACTTGCCGGACCATTCCTTGGCGGCGGAGTCGAGCGCGGACTCGACGGCGTCGCCGTTGGCGCGGCGCTGCGCGTAGGCGGCGGTGGCGCCGGTGCTGATCGGCAACGGCGCGCGTAGGCCGTTGTCCCGCAGGGCGATCAACGCGTCGAGATGGGTGCGGGCGTCGGCGGGTGCCACGAGGTGCGAGCGCCACGCCGTCGGGCGACGCAGCGGACCCTTGCCGGTCGTGTCGGCTTTCCAGTCGCGATCCGGGTACGACGCGGCCAGCGCCAGCACCTGCACCCACGCGGTGAGACGGTGCTTGGGGCCGAGTTTCGAGTAGGTCGTGCGGGCGACGACGTCGCCGTACACGCCGCCGACGCTGCCGACGAGCCGTCTGCCGCCGAGGTCGAGATCGACGTCGACCGTGCCCGGTGTGCCCGGCCTCCGCCCCGCGGACCCGAGGACGCGCACCGCCTCCTCGATCCCTTCGAGTGCCCGTCCCCCGAGCGCGGCGGGCGGCAGGGTGCCGCGACGCCACTCCGCGGCCCGGAAGTCGCCGATCGCATCGGCGACGTCGCGGTCGTCGGCGAGCACCGACGCGAGCATCCGCTCGCCGATCGACCACGCCGCCAACGAGTCCAGTTCGAGGTCGAGCGCGTCCGCGATCTCCTCGTCGAGGTCCAGGATCCGGACGCCGAGGCGCTGTTTGAGGAACCCCTGGGTGGGATGGACGACGAACTCGACGAGATCGGCGAGGTCGATGTCGGCACGCTCGGGGTCGAGCAGCGGTGCGGGCAGGAACTCGGGTTCGGGGGCCGCCGGGCGCTGCGCCGCCCGCGCCCCCGCGAGCGCGGCGGGATCGAAACTGAACGGGTTCCCCGGCTGGAAGTTGCGAGGGTCGAACGGCTGCAACGGATGTGACCGCACCACCGATCCCACCTCACCGATCATCCCGTCGAGGACGTCGCGGACCTCGCTCAACGGGATGGCGGGCGGACGCACGGCACCGCTCACCGGGTCCCGGCCCGTGTAGAACAGCAGCAGCCGCTCCCCCGCCGCGCCGATCGCATCGAGGAGCAGCTGACGGTCCTCACCACGCGGATCCCGTTCCCCCGGAAGCGGAGTGCGCCCGAGCACGTTGTCGCCGTCCAGCCCGGGGCTGCGCGGGAACGCCTCGTCGTCGAGGCCGAGCAACGCAACCACCCGGTGCGGCACCGACCGCATCGGCACCATCGTGCACACCGTCAGCTCGCCGGTGCGGAAGTTCGAGCGGGTCGGGCGGCCCGCCAGTCGCGACGACAGCAGGGCCCGCACGTCCGCGAGCCGCAGTTCCGCCGTGCCGTACTCCACGGCCGCCGCCAGCTCCCGGTGCGCCTGCCCGAGCTGCCAGGCGTCCCGCTCGCGCACCGTCACCAGCAGGTCGAGGGCACGGACGAGGGCCTCCTCCCAGGCCGGCGCCGGCTGCGGACCCGTCAGGCCCCGCAGGGAGACGTCGAGCCGGTCGACGAACTCGGCGAGCTTCCCGGTGAGATCGATGTCGTTGCTGTCGACCCCGCCGAGCGGCAACGTCAAACCCAGCCAGTCACCGTCGGTGTCGTCGGCCGCGGCGCCGAGGAGGACGCGGTCGAGCGCGGAGCGGACCGTGTTCTGCGCGAAGTCGGACAATCCGTACGCGGCGCGCTCACGCGGCCCGATGCCCCAGCGCGCCCCGGCGGCGGTGGTCCATTCGCGCAGTCGCTCGACGTCGTCGTCGGTGAAGCCGAACCGCCTGCGCACCGGTTCGGTGGCGGCGAGGTCGAGGATCTGGCTGGCCGTCACTCGGCCGTCCGCGAGGTCGAGCAGCGACGCCACCACCCCGAGCACCGGGTTCGTCTGGTGCAGGGCGCGGTCCGCGAGCCGCACCCGCAGCCCGTGACCGGGGTGCCCGATGCCGTCCTGCCCGAACGCCGCGCGGATCAGGGGCGCATACGTCTCGACGTCGGGACACATGATCAGCACGTCGCGGGGCTCGAGGTCGTCGAGTTCGGTGAACAGGTGCAGGAGCGACTCGCGCAGCACCTCCACCTGTCGCGCCGGGCCGTGGCAGGCGTGGATCTGCACCGACCCGTCGCCGGTCGCCGGGCTGGGCGCCCGGTCGGCCGCCAGGTCGTCCTGCAGTCGGCCGAGCAGAGTGTCCGGGCGGGGTGGCGCGGCGTGGTGCTCGTGCACGACGGCGTCCGCGGCCAACCGGAACTGCAGCTCACGCACCTCGCGGCCGAGGCTCGCGAGCAGCGGGTGCGTCACCGCGAGCCCGGAGTCGTCCGCGGCCCGCGTCGTCGGCCGGTCACGTCGGTCGAGGTTGTCGAACATGGCCGGGCTGGGATGCGGAACCCACAGGTGCACATCACGATTGACGGCCAGCGCCGCGAGGACGTCGAGCTGCGCGGTGGTCAACCGGGTCGGTCCGAACACGGAGAGTCGCTCGGGCAGGTCCACGACGCCGGGGCGGTCGCGCAGCGTCTCGCATGCGGGCGCGAGCCGCTCGGCGGGGCTGGCCGTTCCGATGCGGTCGCGCAGCCGCCGCCACAACTCGGCCTGCCATGCGAGGTCCGCGGGGAGGTCGCCGCCGACGCCGTCGGCGTCGCGGCCGGCGGCCCAGTCCACGAGCATTCCTGGGCGCTGCACCCCGTAGGTGCGGAACAGTTCGGCCAGGTGAGCGGCGGTGCCGTAGCGGCGGCCGATGCGGTGACCGGCCGGATCGTCGCGGCCGAGATGCCGGGCGAGGACCGCAGCCCAGGGCAGGTCCAGACTGTCGTCGACGACGTCGAGCAGCGTCCACAGCACCCGCGAGGGCTGCCACGGATCGGTGTCGGCGGTGGCGCCGCCGGTGGCGGCGAGAGCCTCGTCGACGAGACGCGTCGGGGACGGGAACTCGATGTTGGCGGCGATGCCGTCGGCTGCGGCGGGCGTGGCACCGAGGACAGCCGAAAGACGTTGCGTCAGCCAGCGTTCCACGCCCTTCGCGGGAACCGCGACGACCTCCCGCGCGAACGGGTCCGGAAGCGGGACGACGAGGACCTTCGCGAGGGCGTCGGCGAGCACGTCGGAGCGCTCGGCGCGGTGCACGGTCAGCAAGCAGGCCCCCTCGATCGGTTCGAGTCAAGGCTTACCACAGCGTTCCGACAGCGCTCCGGACCTTTCGCGTGCCTGGTCACAGCGTTCGCACACCTGTACGTGCACCCACACCGGTTGTGCACGCCGAACGCCCGCCCGCACCTGCCGAAACCCGTGCGAATCTCCCACTGCCAACGAGTTGAATTTGTCACACAACGCCCACTGAACGGGCATCCAGGCTGTGCCGCGGGCCGGATCGTGGGGTAGTGATGATCGAAAGACTAGAGCGAATTTCACCCCTTGAAGAGGTAACGACCATGTCCGACGCACTTGCCATCGGTGACGGCATCTTCCAGATCACGGTCCCGATGACCCACAACCCGCTCGGCAGCACGTTGATCTACGCGATGGAGTCTCCGAACGGCGTCGTCCTCGTCGACGCAGGCTGGGACGGGGACGAGGGCTGGGACGGCCTGACCAGCGGACTCGAGTCGATGGGGCACTCGATCGGCGACGTCGAGGGCGTCGTCCTCACCCACTTCCATCCCGACCACACCGGCCTGTGCGGCCGCGTGCGGGAGGCGTCGGGCGCGTGGATCGCGATGCACGAGTCCGACCAGGAGATGTTCCGGTTGATGTCGACCGGTCACACCGTCGAGTGGCTCGACGACCAGATCCTCAACCTGCGCCGCGCCGGGGCGTCGGACGCCGATCTCGAGGAGTACCGGGCGGCGGTGCACCTCCAGCCGCCCGCGGGCCCCGAGTCGTCGGCGGACCGGACGCTCACCGGTGGTCAGGTCATCCCGCTCGCCGGCGGGCGCTCCCTGCGGGTGGTCTTCACCCCGGGCCACACCCCCGGCCACACCTGCTTCCACCTCGAGGACGCCGACGTCATGTTCACCGGCGACCACGTGCTGCAGAAGACCACCCCGCACGTCGGCAACTTCGTCTATCCGCTCGAGGAGCGGGACGCGCTCGCCGAGTTCCTGAGCTCACTGGAGCGGGTGCAGTCGATGGGCGTGACCCGCGGTCTCGGCGCGCACGGGCTGCAGATCACCGACCTGCCGGGCCGGGCGAAGGAACTCGTCGAGCATCACGAGGAGCGTCTGGAGCATCTGGTCGAGGCGTTCGGCGACGACGAGATCACGCTGTGGCAGGTCGCGGAACGGATGAAGTGGTACCGGGGCTGGGACGCGTTCTCCCCGCTCGCCCGTGGGATGGCGCTGTCGGAGGCGGCGGCGCACCTGCGTCACCTCGTCACGCGCAACCTCGTCACGCAGGTCCCGGACACCGAGCCCGCCCTGTTCGTCCGCGTCTAACGCGCAGTTCCCCTCACCCCGCCCCACGGGTGAGGGGAACCCTTGCCCGGTCTGACCGGCGTTGGGTCCCCTCACCGGGTAGTGGCCGGGCACGCGCGGGGGCGGGGGTTGCCCCTTCCCAACTACTTGGACGTCCCATAATCTGACGCACATGAGTCTCGACCCGCGCACCCACACCATCGACGGCATCCTGCGACGTTCGGCGGCGAAGTCCCCCGACCGCGCCGCGCTGATCTTCGACGGACGCACCCACACCTACCGCGACCTCGACGCCGCCGTCAGCCGCGCCGCCGCGCACCTCACCGCACTCGGTCTCGACGCCGGCGACCGCGTCGCGGCGTACGGCACCAACTCCGACGCCTACGTCATCGGGTTCCTGGCCTGTGCCCGCGCCGGCCTGGTGCACGTTCCGGTCAACTACGCCCTCAAGGGCGAGGAGCTCACCTATCTCGTCTCGCAGTCCGGCGCCCGCGCGGTGTTCGTCGACCCGGCGCTGGCGGGCACCCTCGACTCGGTTCGCGGCGACCTCACCTCCGTCGAGCACGTGGTCGCGCTCCGCGACGCCGACGACTCCCTGCTGGCACGGTCGACCACCGGCGACGTCGTAGATTTCGCGCCCCGCGCCGCCTCGACGGACCTGGCGCAGCTGCTGTACACCTCGGGCACGACGTCGAAGCCCAAGGGCGCCATGATGACCCACGAGGCACTCGTGTACGAGTACGTCTCGTCGGTCATCGCCCTGGACCTGGGCGCCGACGACAACCCGCTCGTCGCGATGCCGCTCTACCACTCGGCGGGCATGCACGTGTTCATGCTGCCGTACCTCTCGGTGGGCGCGACGGTGAATCTGATGGCGGCGCCGGACATTCCGGAGATCCTGCGCCGGGTCGAGGAGGACCGGATCGGGTCACTGTTCCTCGCTCCGACGGTGTGGGTGCCGCTCGCGAACCACCCCGACCTCGACACCCGCGATCTCTCGTCGCTGCGCAAGGCCCAGTACGGTGCGTCGATCATGCCGGTGACGGTCCTCAACCGGTTGCGCGAGCGGTACCCGGACCTCGGCTTCTACAACTGCTTCGGCCAGTCCGAGATCGGCCCGCTGGCCTGCGTGCTGCGCCCGGAGGAGCACGCGGACCGGCCGTCGTCGTGTGGACGGGCCGTGTTCTTCGTCGAGACCCGCGTCGTCGACGCGGACGGCAACGACATCGCCGACGGCGAGTCCGGCGAGATCCTGTACCGCTCCCCGCAACTGTGCCAAGGATATTGGGAGAACCCGGAGGCGACGGCGGAGGCGTTCCGCGACGGCTGGTTCCACTCCGGCGACCTGGTCACCCGCGACGCCGAGGGTTTCGTGACCGTCGTGGACCGCATCAAGGACGTCATCAACACCGGCGGCATCCTCGTGGCGTCCCGCGAGGTCGAGGACGCGCTCTACACCCATCCCGCGGTCGCGGAGGTCGCGGTGATCGGCACCCCGGACGAGAAGTGGATCGAGGCGATCACCGCCGTCGTGGTGCTGCGCGACGGCCAGGACGCGACGGCGGAGACGCTGATCGGGCACGTGAAGGAACGGATCGCCCCGTTCAAGGTGCCGAAGCGCATCGAGTTCGTCGACGCCCTGCCCCGCAACCAGAGCGGCAAGCTCCTCAAGCGCGAGCTCCGCACCGGAGCCTGACGGCACGGTGGGTCGCGGCGGCGCCGCGACCCACCCGGGTGTGGGACCGTCGATGCAGCCGCGGCGAGCGCCTGGCGCCGCTACGCTCGCGGAGGCAGGACGGACTCGAGGGAGCTCGGTGACGAAGATGACGGCAAAGCATCCCTACACCGAACTCACCTACGAGCTCGACAAACCGACGACGACGCGGAAGGTGATCCACCTGCACGGCGTCGACGCAGTTGCCGCGTTGATCGACGACCTCCTGACGGGACTCGAACCCGTCCATGCGAGCGTCGCTCCGTAGAGAACTCGACGGGCGCTCGGCGAGTGCACGACCGTGGTCGTCGGCCCTGCTCTAGGTCGACAGCACGATCTGCGCGAAACCCCGAGCCCAGTCCGGGGGCAGGCCGTCGAACGGACCGAGCGCACCGATCGTGCTGAGGAAGTCCTCCGTCACCGCAGCCACCCACGACGCGTCGAACGCGTTCAGGGCGCTGCCGTCCGGGTTCCGCCAGCCGAGCGCGGCGAGCCCCTCCACCATGGCCCTGCGGCGCTCGCTCCACGACGCGCCCGCCGCGACGGTGAGCAACACCAGGAATCCTGCCTCGAGCTCGATCCGCTCGCGCCCGAGCGGCAGCCCGGCGTGCACCTGCTCCCACAGCTCCCGGTCGCGGACCAGCCCCGCGGCGCCACGCTTCGTCAGCACCAGCTGACCCCGGTGCTTGCGGATCAGGCCGAGGTCGCGGGCGCCGTCGCGCAGCCGCTCGAACTGCGGATTGTCGACCTCACGATCGCCGTTCCCGGCGCGCCGGTCACCCCAGTCGAGCTCGTCGCGTGCCGCTTTGACGTGGGCGGGTGGCACGTAGCCGGACTGCGTCAACGCGATGCCGTCGTCCCCGATCCTCCGCAGCAACCACCGCAGATGCGTCAGGGCACCGTCCATGACGTCGTCGATCGGCTGGTCGATCCGGTCCTGGAGGTGCGCCCGGGCCATCAGTGCGTGCACGTGCGGCGCGGCCTGGTACGGGATCCGCGTCAGCACCTGCTCGATCCGCGACCCGACGACCGGCGGGTACAGGCTCATCGCGTCACGCGCGGCGATCAGGGCGTTGACGTCGTCGACGGAGAACGCCTCGGGATCGAATCCTCCGGACCATACGCTCAGTGACACGTGGTCGGAGTGGTCACGATCGGCGAGCACCGCCAGCAGGCGCTCGTATCCGGGCACGCCACCGCAGTCCTCCGGCGGGCAGGCCCGCTCGCCCGCGACGCACAGCGCCTCGTCCGGAGACTCGTCGTTGTCGATCCCCTCGAGCAGGACCGTGTGCTCCCAGCCGTCCCCGAAGTCGTACTCGTACACCATCGCGTCGCCCGGCGTGGTGAGGACGTCGTCGAGGCGCGTCACGTCCTCGCACCGGGCACCGTCCGCGAAGCCGTCCTCGATGCACGAGCGCGTCGCGAACCGGTCCACCACGCCCGGGTTCTCGAGGTCGGGGCGCCGCCACTGGTGCAGATGCGAGTCGTTCCACCCCATCACGGTCTGCAACACGTCGTGCAGCTCGTCGAGCCTCGATGTCGACCGGACCGTCACGCTGCGCCACACCGGCGGTGTGACACCGTTCAGCGTGACGCGCAGGCGGTAGGCGACGGCGTTCGTGAGCGGGGGTGCGCTGCCGATGCCCTCGACGAAAGCGCGCAGCTCGTCGGGGTCCGTGGGCACGACCCGCAGGCGTCTTCCAGGTTCGAAGGCTCCCATCCCGTCACCCTAGGACAGATCTCCGATGTCGACAGCGCAGGCGGGATCCACCCCATCGAACTGCAACACGTTCTACCATGCGGGACATGAGCATCCTCATCGACGACCGTGCGCGCGTGCGAACGCTGACCCTCGACCGGCCCGACGCGCTCAACGCGTTCAACGAGGCCCTCTACGACGCGACCACCGAAGCGCTGCGGGACGCCGCGGAGGACCCGTCGGTGGCGGTGGTACTGCTCACCGGCCACGGACGCGCGTTCAGTGCGGGCACCGACCTGAGGGAGATGCACGCCCGCACCAGCGACCCGAACTTCCAGCCCGGCAAGCACGGCTTCCTCGGCCTGATCGACGCCCTCACCGACTTCCCGAAGCCGCTGATCGTCGCCGTGAACGGGCTCGGCCTCGGCATCGGCACCACCGTCATCGGGTTCGCCGACCTCGCGTTCATGTCCACGACCGCGAAGCTGAAGTGCCCGTTCACCGGGCTCGGCGTCGCACCGGAGGCGGCGTCGAGCTACCTGCTGCCGACGCTCATCGGACGGCAGAACGCCGCCTGGGTCCTGATGAGCTCCGAGTGGATCCAGGCCGAGCAGGCGAAGGAGATGGGCCTCGTCTTCCAGGTGTGCGAACCGGACGATCTCCTGGCGACCGCCCGCACGTACGCGGAAATCCTGGCGGCCAAGCCGATCTCGAGTCTGATCGCCGTCAAGCGGACCATGACGGCGCCACTGCGCGCGCAGATCGCCGCGGCCCGCGAACGGGAGAACGCCGCCTTCGCCGAACTGATGGGCGGCCCGGCGAACATCGAGGCGCTGGTGGCGTTCGCCGAGGGACGCGAACCCGACTTCACGTCACTGCCCGCGGGAGCGTGACCGGTATCCCGGTGTCAGCGATCCGAACCGACCCCCGCCGACACCGCGATCGCGCGGCGCTGCCGCTCGGCGAGGCCGCTGCCGGGAAGCAGATCGGCGATCCGGTCACGGTGCGCGGGCGTGGGCGCCCCGTGCACCGGTAACGCCACCGTCACCGAGAACGCCGCCGCCCTCAGGGCGGGGTCGTCGTCACCGCAGGCCCGCAGATCGGCGACGACGGCGTCCCATCCACCCCGCGCGCGTTCGAGCACCCACACCCGGCGCCGGATCTCCGGGTCGGGGTCGTTCCACGCGCCGTCGAGATCGGCCGGCCGCCAGAGCGCGGGTTGCGCTGCGAGCACCTCGGTGGCCGATCCGGCTTCGCCGCGGGTGCCCCCGACGACTCTCCCGACGAGACCGGCGACGTCGCCCGCCTCGGCCGACCCCACCATCAGGCGAAGGGCGACGGCACGCAGCGGCGGTTCGTGCGCCGCGAACAGCGAGCGGATCTCGTCCGGATGCGGCGGACGGCCGGCTTCCCGCAACCCGAGCCACGCCCGGGCGCGCGCACGCGCGGGCAGCGTCGCGGAGTCGGCGAGATCCCGGTAGGTCGCCACGGGATCCTCTCCGAACTCGGCCCACCTGCGGCGCGCCCACAACCGGACGAGGACCGAACTGTCGACCAGCAGTCGCCGGACGTCGTCGCGGACGAGCACCGTGACGTCGAAGCGCGCCAGCGCACCGGCCCGGTCGGAGGCCGACATTCCCCGGGTCAGCAACGGCGCCGTCACCGTCGGCTCGCCCTCCTGCAGCAGCAGGCGACCGAGCGCACGTTGCACCACGACGTCCTTCTCGGTGAGATAGGCGGCGGCCGCATCGTCCGGGCCGAGCACGCCCTCCTCGATGCTCCGGGCGACCGCGAAGCGCCGCACGAGCCGATCCTCGTTGGCGCGCAACAGAGCCCACATCTCACCGTCTCCGTGCCGGTGTCCGGCCACCGTGTGGTACCGGCCGAGGACCGGGTTGCGCCAGTCACGTGCGAAGCGGTTGAGGACGAGCAGCACCGGCGTGATCGCGTCCAGGTCGTCGGGCTCCGTGCGATCGAGTGTCGCCGCGCAGGCCGCCACCCGGATCGGGAGGACGTGGTCGGAGGTCCTCAGCGCGAGCGCCCGGGACGCGTCCACTCCCGGTTGCTGCGCGAGAACGGCGACTGCGCGCTCACGCACGTGACCGTCCGGGACCATGCTCATCACGACCGCGGCGCGGGGGTGGGCGGCGAGGCGGCCCGCGGTCCAGAGGCGGGCGATGTCGTCGCGCTGCTGCGGCAGCATCACGCGGCGGCGAACCCGCTGATCCAATCGGACCAGGTCCACTGCCGCCACTCCCGCCATCCACGTGCCCACGGCGTGCAGAGCTCCGACGTCACCGGCCGCGCCTGCCACCAGAATGCGCGACGCGCGCGCGTCCAACTCCCCCACCGAACCCATCCGACATCCCTCCCCTGACGGCCCATCCTGCCGGACGAATCCCGCGGGCATGCTCGGCGGGCGTCAGCGCGCCGCCATCGCCGCGATCCGGATGTCACGGGTGCGTTCCTGGTGCGCGACCATGAGAACCCGGGCTCGCTCACCGTCGCCGTCGACCACTGCCTCGTGGATGCCACGGTGCTCGTGTTCGATGGCCGTGAGGTTCGCGGGCGCCCTGGACTCGTCCGCGTCGTAGACGGCGAGTTGGGCGTCGAGACGTTCCATCAGCTCGGTGATCGTCGGATTGTGCGCGGCGACGCGGAGCGCGGCGTGCCAGTCGTTGTGCAGTCTCAGGGCGGTGTCCGCGTCCGGTGCGGTGACGGCGCGGTCGAAGAGGCCGATGAGCCGGGCGAGGTCGAAGTCGGAGCGGCGGGTGGCGGCCGCGAACGCCACCGCGGATTCGAGCGCGATGCGGGCCTCGCAGATCGCGATCACCTCGTCCTCGGTGCGCACCCGGACGAGATAACCGCGGGTCACCTTGGTGACGAGTCCCTCGAATTCGAGCCGCTGCAGTGCTTCGCGGACGGGGGTGCGTGACACCCCGAGTTCCACACCGACGGTCGCGGGGACCAGAAGCGATCCGGGCGGGTGGGCGCCTCCGGTGATTCGTGCGCGCAGCTGCGCGTAGGGCGATCTGTCGTCTGGCACTGCGGCCCCCATGTGGTGTTCCGGCATTCGTCAGGGATACGCCTACCAGGGTGTCCGGGTCCGGCGGAAGAGTTTGAATCCGTGTGTATACAAATGTCGTCATCTGCGTTCATCTGCATTGTCATGGCTCTCGCACCGCAGCACGCGAGGAGAACGATGAACACGACACCACTCACGCCGACGGCGAGACGACATGCCTGACGCCACGCTGGCCACCGCGCCCCGGGCGCGCGAGGTCACCACCGAGCCACCTGCCCGCCAACGCGCCCCCCGGCTGCGTCCCACCGCACTCCTGCCGTGGGTCGTGCCGGTCCTGGTCCTCGTCGGCTGGCAGTGGGCGTCGTCGACCGGGGTCATCTCGGCGGCGATCCTGCCGCCACCGAGCAAGGTCGCGGACACCGCGGGCGCACTCTGGTCCGCGGGGGAACTGCAGACCCACCTGCTGGTGAGCCTGCGACGGATCGTCCTCGGTTTCACCATCGGGGCGGCGATCGGTCTCGCCCTCGGTTTCGCCGTCGGGCTCTCCCGCATCGCGGAGGGCCTCGTCGACCGGACGCTGCAGATGGTCCGCGCGCTCCCCCACCTCGCGCTGGTGCCGCTGCTGATCGCCGCGTTCGGGATCGGCGAGATGCCGAAGATCCTGCTCGTGACCCTCGGCGTGGTCTTTCCCGTCTACCTGAACACCGTCGCCGGCATCCGGACCGTCGACCCGAAACTCGTCCAGCTCGGGCAGTCGTACGGCCTCGGCCGGGGCGAGCGGATCCGGCAGATCATCGTCCCGGGCGCGATGCCGATGATCCTGACGGGCCTGCGGTACGCCCTCGGTGTCGCCTGGCTGACCCTGGTGATCGCCGAGACCATCGCCACCAGCGAGGGCATCGGGTTCCTCGCACAGAACGGCCGGGATCTGCTCCGCAACGACCGGATCGTCCTCGCGATCCTGCTGTACGCCGTCGCGGGGCTCCTCGCCGACCAGCTGATCCGGTTCGTCGAGGCCCGGCTGCTGCGCTGGAACCCCAACTACCAGAAGGACATCCGCTGATGAGCACGGAGAATCTCGTCGGCCTCGACCTGCTCGGTGTCGGCCACCGCTACCGCGACAAGCAGGTCCTCGACCAGCTCGACCTGTCCATCGCCCCGGGCGAGTTCGTCACCTTCCTCGGCCCCAGCGGTGTCGGCAAGTCGACCCTGCTGCGCATCCTCGCCGGGCTCGAGGAGCCCACCTCGGGCCGCGTCGAGCCCACCGTCGACCGTCCCGTCGTCTCACGGATGATGTTCCAGGAGGATCGCCTCCTGCCGTGGCGCAACGTCCAGGGCAACGCCGCGCTCGGCACCCGCGGGCGCCGCGACGAGGCCGTCGAGCTGCTCCGCGAGGTGGGCCTCGCCGGACGCGAGAAGGACTGGCCGTCGGAGCTGTCCGGGGGTCAGCGCCAACGCGTCGCGCTGGCCCGGGCCCTACTGCACCAGCCCGACGTCCTGCTCCTCGACGAACCGTTCGGCGCACTCGACGCGATCACCCGGGTCACCATGCAGCAGCTCCTCGAACGGGTGCTGCGTGAACACCCGCGCACCGTCCTGCTGGTCACCCACGACGTCGAGGAGGCTCTCGTCCTCTCCGACCGGGTGCTGCTGCTCACCGAGAGCGGCATCACCCGGGAGCTGCGCATCGACCAGCCCCGCCCCCGCCACCGCGGCGACGCCCGACTCGCCGGCTGGAAGGAGGAGTTCCTCGAAGGACTCCTCGAAGCCGACCACGCACTGCACTCCTGAACGAACCCGAAAGGCCCCCATGTCACCCCTCACCACCCCCACCCTCAGCCGCCGCGGCTTCTTCAAGGCCACCGGAGCCGGGCTGCTCGGACTGACCGCGTTGTCGCTGGCCGGCTGCGGAACCGACGCCGCCGCGGCCGACGGCGGACCTCTGACCACCGTGCGGTACGCGCTCATCGGCGACGGCAACGCCGAGCCGGGCACCCTGCTGCGCAACAACATCGGCGGCTTCGACCTCAGCGGTGACCTCGGCGTTCCGGTCGAGTGGCCCACCGGATTCCCCGCCTCCCTGCCCGTGATGGAGGCGATCAAGTCGGGCAGCGTGGACTTCTCGTTCGCGACGGCGACCGCGGTCATCTACGCCATCGGCGGTGGCGTCCCGATCGTCCCGCTCGTCGCGTACCCGCTGCCGAGCAACGAGGTGGAGGTGCTGGTCCCGAAGGGCTCCGACATCCGGTCCGCGGCAGATCTCAAGGGCCGCAAGGTCGCCGATCATCGCGGCACCACGGGTACGTACAGCCTGGTGAAGTACCTCGAGTCCGCCGGGCTGACCATCGACGACATCGAGTACGTCAACCTGACCGCCGCGGACGCCGAGGCCGCGTTCGCACAGGGCAAGGTGGACGCCTGGATCACCTGGCAGCCGACCGCGGAACTCGCACGCCGCAAGCACGACGCCGCGACCCTGCCCGACGTGAAGACCTACGACTATGCGTTCTTCGTCGCCAGCGAGTCGTTCGCGAACAACCACCCGGAGGCCGCGGCGACCCTGGTGCGGAACGTGCGCGACGCGCAGCGGTGGATCGAGGCCAACCCGGAGGGCGCGGTCGCGGAGTTCACCCGCCTCGGCGGCTTCGGTGGCAACGAACTCGAGGCGCAGGTGTATCTGGACCTGGTGAAGTCCGGGCGCCTCTCCTACTCGGGAGCGGGCCAGTTCACCTCCGTCGGAGCGGACGCGATCGCGGGCACCCAGGACCTCGCCGACAACTTCCACCGCCTCGGGATCTATCCCGAACAGGTGGACGTGACGTCGTGGCTGCAGGATTCGCGCTTCGACTCGATCAAGTCCGCCGTCGACCAGGAACTCGCGAAGTAGGTCTCCGCCCATGTCTTCTCAGATGCATCTCGCCGCGTTCGTCACCGCCGGACCGGGTCGTCCCGGTGGCTGGCGGTATCCCGACTCCGTCCCCGGCTGGTTGAGCGCGGAGTACTACCAGAACATCGCCCGCACCCTCGAGGACGGCCGGTTCGATCTCGCGTTCTTCGCCGACATCCTGTCCGTCCCCGACCGCTTCGGATCGAGCACCGACAGTCAGCTCCGCAACGGTGCGCTCGGATCGCTGCGCCTCGATCCGTTGCACGTGCTCACCTCGATGGGCGCCGTCACCAAGCACCTCGGCCTCGCCGCGACGGTGTCGACGACGTACGCGCAACCGTTCACCGTCGCCCGCTCCTTCGCCACTCTCGACCACCTCACCGCCGGGCGTGCCGCGTGGAACGTCGTGACCTCGTTCCAGGAGTCCGAGGCCCGGAACTTCAACCGGGACGAGCAGTTTCCGCGGGAGAAGCGCTACGAGCGGGCCGACGAGTTCCTGGAGGTCGCCGGCAAGCTGTGGGACAGCTGGGAGGACGACGCGCTGGTTCTCGACGCCGAGACCCCGCTGTTCGCCGAGCCGTCCAAGGTGCACGCGATCGACCACAAGGGTGAGTGGTTCACCGTCCAGGGGCCGCTGAACGTGCCGCGCCCACCGCAGGGCTATCCCGTCGTGATCCAGGCCGGCGCCTCCGCGAAGGGCAAGGACTTCGCCGCCCGCTGGTCCGATGTGATCTTCTGCAGCCACGCCTCGCTCGAATCCGCGCAGGACTTCTACCGCGAGATCAAGGAGCGCGCCGCCGCGCACGGCCGCGACCCGCGTCAGGTGAAGATCCTGCCGTCCATCGCTCCCGTCGTCGGTCCGACGACCGAGGTCGCACAGCAGACCGCCGATTTGCTGTTCGACCTCGTGCCGCCGCTGGGCGGGCTGTCGACGCTCGCCTACCACCTGGACGTGGACCTGTCGACGTTCCCGCTGGACGAGCGACTGCCGGACGTGGAGGTGCCCGGCGTCGAGGGGCACTACCGGGAGGTCCGCGAGATCACCGAACGCGAGGGTCTGACGCTGCGCGAGCTCGGCAAGCAGTACGGCGGCCGCGTCGAGGGCGGATTCGTCGGCACCGCAGCCGATGTCGCGGACGGTCTGGAGCAGTGGTTCACCGAGGGCGCCTGCGACGGCTTCATGGTGCAGGCCCCCTACCAGCCCGGGGGATTCGAGGACTTCACCCGGCAGGTGGTTCCCGAACTGCAGAGGCGCGGACTGTTCCGCACCGAGTACGAGGGCGCCACCCTGCGCGAGAACCTCGGTCTGCACCGCGCCGCTGCGGGTGAGTGGTCGAACCGGGTGCCCACGCGGCCGGGCGTCGCGACGTGACCACGGCGACACCGGGAATCGCGTCGGTGTCCGGGCACACCATCGCCGGCGTGCCCGGTCGGTTCGTGCTCGACGCGCGCACCAATCATCTGGTCAGCGACTCACGGCTGGGTCCGGGCGAGTCGATCCAGGCCGGCGAACTGCTGCTGTCGGCGGTGGTGTCGTGCGCGATGGCGAACTTCGAGGCGAACGCCACCGAGCTCGGGATTCCGGTCACGAGCATCGCCGTGGACGCCGAGCACGCCCGCGGGACCGCGGACCCGACGCGGTACGAGTTCACCCGGATCCGGGTCACGGTGCGCGGGGTCGCCCAGTCCGCGGCCGACGCGCTCGGTGAGCGGTTCGTTGCGACGTGCCCGATCTACAACACCATCCGACGCGGCAGCGGCGCCGAGTTGACGGTCACCGCTGCGTGATTCACGCCGGTCGGCGCCGGACGAGCACCTCCGCCACCTGGGACAGGAACGGGGTGCCGTCGGCGTCGGCCAGCGTCTGGGTGAAGGTGACCAGGCCGCGGCCACGGTCGTCGAGAACGACGTCGTCGACGCGCATGGACCCGACGAGCAGGTCGCCGGGACGTACGGGGCGCAGGAACTGCACGTCCCGTACGTTGCGGCCGGCGATGACCGCCATGGTGCCGTAGGCGTTCAGGACCGACAGCCGCTGCAGGACGGCGATGGAGTGGATGCCGCTGGCGATCAGGCCTCCGAACCACCCGTTCTCGGCGACCTCGCGGTCGACGTGGAATCCCTGCGGGTCCCACTGCCGGGCGAAGGCGACGAGCTCGGCCTCGTCGATCGTGTACTCGCCCAGTTCGACGACCTCGCCGATCGTCAGGTCGTCGGCGTAGCGGATGGTGGTCAGGGTCTCGTCACTCACTGCCGTCTCCTCGGATCCGTCAGAGTGCCCTGGCGATGATGCTCTTCATCACCTCGTTGGCGCCGGCGTAGATCCGCTGCACCCGGGCGTCCTGGTACATGCGGGCGATGAGGTATTCGCGCATGTAGCCGTAGCCGCCGTGCAGCTGCACGCAGCGGTCGACGACCTCGCACTGCTTGTCGGTGAGCCAGTACTTGACCATCGCCGCCTCGGTGGCGTCGAGCTCGCCGCGCAGGTGCGACTGGATGCAGTGGTCGAGGAACACCTCGCAGGTGCGGGCGATGGTCTGGCACTCGGCCAGCTCGAAGGCGGTGTTCTGGAGTTCGAACAGGCTGCTGCCGAACGCTTCCCGGCCCTTCGTGTAGGCGACGGTCTCGTCGATCGCGCGCCGCATCGCGCCGGACGCCTGCGCGCCGATGATCAGCCGCTCCTGCACGAGCTGCGTCATCAGCTGGCCGAAGCCCTGGCCCTCGACGTCGCCGAGGAGGTTCGACACCGGCACGCGGACGTCGGTGAAGGACAGTTCGGAGGTGTCGGCGGCGAGCTGGCCGACCTTGTCGAGCACCCGTCCGACCGCGAACCCGGGCTGGTCCCGCAGGTCCACGATGACCATCGAGACGCCCTTGGCGCCGGCCTTCGGGTCGGTCTTGACGGCCATGACGATGACGTCGGCGGACGAGCCGTTGGTGATGAACGTCTTCGATCCGTTGATGACGTACTCGTCGCCGTCGCGGATCGCGGTGGTCTTGATCGCCTTGAGGTCGGATCCGGCGCCGGGTTCGGTCATGCCGATCGCGCCGATGATCTCGCCGGTGGCCATGCCGGGCAGCCACGCATGCTTCTGCTCCTCGGTGCCGTACTCGAGGATGTAGTGCGGCACGATCCCGCTGTGTACCGCGACACCGAAGGCGAGGTCGCCTGCGTAGCCCTGCGCGTCGAGGACCGCGAGGTCGTGCGCGAAGGTGCCGCCACCGCCGCCGTACTCCTCGGGGATCGAGCAGCACAGCAGACCCAGCTTGCCTGCTTCGAGCCACACCTCTCGGTCGAAGCGGTGCTGGGCGTCCCACTTGTCGATGTGGGCGATGATCTCGCGGTCGAAGAACCCGGCGGCGAGTTCGGAGAGCGCACGAATCTCGTCGTCGTGCCAGGTGGGGACGTATTTCTTCACCGCATACCGCCTTGTCGAGTTCCGCGCGGTCACGTGGCGTCCGCGCCGTCGTGACCCATGCTAACGGAACTGTTCTAGCGATCGTTCAAAGGTGGACGCGAGCGGTCACGAGCATGCGCAGAGGCAGAAGTGATGCCCGGCCGGGTCGCGGTACACGCGGAACGTCGGATGCGTCTCCCCGTCGTCGACGAGCCGGGCACCGTGGTCGAGGACCCACCGCTCGGCGGCGTCGAGGTCGTCGACGACCAGGTCGAGGTGCACCTTCACGCCCTGCGCCGGCCAGTCGACCGGGGTGAAGTCGGGTGCGAGCTGGAATGCGAGCCGCAGCTCGCCCGGGCCGTGCAGGACCACCCAGTCGTCGTCGGTGCGGCCGATCCGCCAGTCGAGGACGTCGCGGTAGAACCCGGCGAGTGCGGCCGGGTCCGGGCAGTCCAGGACGGTGTAGTCGACGTCGATCCGGGGGCGCGTCATGTCACGAGCCTAGGCGCGGCGGCGGGCAACCCTAGGATGGCGCGCATGAGCAGCTTCGACGACGCCGTCGTCGCCGCGGTCACCGGGCACATGAACGGTGACCACGCCGACGACAACCTCACCATCGTCCGCGCCTACGCCGAGCCCGACGCGACGTCCGCGACGATGACCGGTCTCGACGCGGAATCCGGCGAGTGGGTCGCCGTCGTCGACGGCGCGGAGCGCACGGTGCGGGTGCCGTGGCTCGGCGCCGTCACCGACCGTGCGTCGATCCGCGTCGAGGTCGTCGCGCTGTACCAGGCGGCGTGTGAGCGGCTGGGAGTCGAGCCCGCCGGGCACTGAGCCCGGGGGTCAGCTCGCGGCGACGGGTCGTGTCGCCGCGACGAGGTCGGCGATCCACGGCACGACGGCGGCTCGGACGTCGACGGCCTTCGGCAGCAGGCCGTTGGCGTGCAGCAGATCGGCGGCGCGCTGCTGCTCGTCGAGGAACTCGTCGGTGACGGGGCCGATGCCGAAGGGACGGCCGCGCAGCGCGTCCTCCCACCGGTCCGGATCGGCGTTCCCGCCGCGCTGGTCGGCGTCGGCGACGAAGTGCCGCGCCGCCTCCCGTGGGTCGGCGACGATCGCGGCGTCGGATTCCTGCAGCGCCGCGACGATCGCTTCCAGTTCGGCTCGGTGGTTCTCGGCGAACTCGCGGCTGGTGAACCACAGGGACGGATGGCTGAACAACCCGTCCGTGTCGACGAGGGTGTGCAGCTGCGCCTGCGCTTCGACGCCGGCGAGGCCGGGATAGGCGCCCACCCAGGCGTCGAGTTCGCCACCGAGTAGCGCCGAGCCGCCTGCGTTCACGTCCACGTCGACCGGCACGATGTCCGACCAGGTGAGCCCGACGCGGTCGAGGGCGAGGAGCACGAGCGTGGTCTGCCAGGAGCCGTGGGCGATGCCGACCCGCTTGCCGCGCAGGTCGGCGGCGGTGCGGATGCCGGAGTCGGCGAGGCTCACCAGCCGCCCGTTCTCCACCCGAGGGCCGGAGATGCCGACGTAGACGAGGTCGCGGCCCTGTCCGAGGCCGGTGATCGGCGGGGTGAAGCCGGTGCCGATGAAGTCGTAGCCCCCGGTCTCGAACAGCCAGTCGGAGTGCAGGGTCGGCAGCGCGGTCCGCGGATCGACCGCATGCGATGCGGGCAGGTCACGCAGGTCGATCCACTCGACGTCGGGCAGCCGCCGCTCGAGCAGGCCGGTGTGACGCAGCACGAAGAGGGAGTTGTTGTTCGGGAAGTATCCGACACGAATCGTCATCGACGTCTCCTGTTCGGGTCGTGTTCAGACGAGTCCGCGGCGGCGGGCCTCGTCGAGGAGGCCGCTGCGGCCCCACTGTGCGACGAGGTTGGTCTTGTCGAAGTCGACCGTGCCGCCGACGAGTTCACCGAGGGCCTGGTACTGCGCGCCCTCTTCGAGGAGGACGACGAACTTCGCGAGCTCGAGCAGCCCGCCGCGACCGATGACGTTGACGCCGCCGTTGGCCTCGAAGATCGCCACGAGGTCCGGGTCGTCGACCAGGCGGTCGAGGATGAAGTCGCCCGGCGACTGGCTGCGGTCGATGTGCGGCGGGATGTCGCGCGAGAGGGTCAGGCGCTGGGAGGCCGCGTACTTGATGCGCAGGGTGCGGTGCGTCTGGGCCCAGCCGCCGAGCCAGGGGGTGTGCACGTGCACGATCGAGGTGATCTCCGGGTGCTGCCGGAAGACCTTCGCGTAACCGGTGACGAACCCGGCCGGCCCGTCGCCGGCCAGGACGTCGCCGTCGAAGGTCGCGAGGATCGGCTTCGCGCTGCGGTCCTGCGCCCACGGGCCGGGTTCGTTGAGCGCGACGGCCAGGTCCTCACCCGGCACCCGCTCGACGAAGTTGACGGTGCCGTTGGCCGAGACCGTGCCGGTCTCCCGGAACACCCGGAACGCGGTGTCGGCGGCCCGGCGGGCGTCCTCGACGAAGGACTCGACGGCGGGGCTGATGCGGATTTCGGTGCTGGTCATGGGGTTTCTCCTATCGAGCGGGCGTACGGACCTGGGTGGGCGTGGTGTTCCGCAGCAGCGGCAACACCTCCTCGCCCACGCGGTAGGCCTCTTCGAGGTGGGGGTTGCCGGCGAGGATGAACGCGTCCACGCCGAGGTCGATCAGTTGGTCGAGACGTTCGGCGACCTGTTCGTAGCTGCCGACGAGCCCGAATGCCGGTCCGCCGCGGATGAGGCTGAATCCGCACCAGACGTTGGGCTGTACCTCGAGGTCGCGGTAACCGGTGATGGTCTCGGGCACCCATCCCGCGATCCGGGCGGCGCCGACGGAGTCGCCCTGTGCGGCGCGGTTCGCGGCGTCACGGTCGACGAACGCCCAGCCCTTCTCGATCTCCGCCCACGCGGCCTCCTCGGTGTGCCGGGCGACGACGTCGATGCGGACCGCGAACTTGGGTGTGCGGCCGGTGTTCTCGGCATGGGCGCGGACGCCGTCGAACTTGGCCTTCAGGTCGGCGAACGGTTCGAGCCAGGACAGGTAGTAGTCGGAGTGCCTGCCGGCGGCGGCGACCGCGGCGGCCGACGACCCGGAGAAGTACACCTCGGGGAACGGCTGCCCCGCGAGCAGCGGCGGGAGTGCGGCGCCGTCGGCGCGGAAGAAGCGGCCGTCGTAGTCGAACGGGGTTCCGTCCCAGACGCCGCGCAGGACGTCGAGGAACTCGGAGGTGCGGGCGTAGCGGTCGTCGTGTGCCACCTTGTCGCCCCACCACAACTGGGGCGCTCCGCCGCCACCGCTGATGATGTTGTAGACGAGGCGGCCGCCGGTGGCGCGTTGCAGGCTCGCCGACATCCGGGCCGCCTGCACCGGGTGCAGGAACCCGGGCTGGAACGCCACCATGAAGCGGTAGGTGTCGCTCTCGCGGGCCAGCGCGGACGCGGTGGCCCACGGGTCCTCGGTGACCGGGAACGAGGGCAGCAGACCGCCGACGAATCCGGCCGACTCCGAGGCCTTCACGACGGCCGCGATGTGGTCGATGTAGCTGTACCCGTCGAGTTCGCCCCCGCGGATGGCGGGTGCGATGTTGCCCGGTCCGTGACCGCCGGCGTGTCCTCGGTTGTAGCGGCGCGGCGTTCGCAAGGACGCGTGATCGCCTTCCATCCCGATCCGCCAGTAGAAGTCGGTGCTCATGCGTGCGTCTCCGTGGTGAGTGTGCGTCCGGCGGGGTCGACGAGGTGCAGGAGGTGCTCGCCGGCCCGGTGCAGCTCCTCGATGTGCGGATGCCCGGTGATTTCGAACACCTCGAACCCGCGGGCGCGGTACTGCGAGAGCGCCTGCGCCACCTGCTCGTAACTCCCGACTAGTCCGGTGCTGCGGTGGTACCCGATCCGGTCGAAGCCGGCCCACCGGGCACCGTCGTCGGCGAGGGCCCGCACGTCGGACTCGTCCGCCGCCGGATGCACCTCGCGCCACTGCCGCAGCACGCGGGCCCATGCCTCGTCCTCGGTTTCCCGCGCGACGACCGGCAGGGCCAGACCGGTGCGGACCGTGCGTCCGTGCCGGTTCGCCGCCGCCCGCAGCGACGCCGCCGCGTCGTCGACGCCGGGTCCGTCGTCGAACAGGTGCACGTCGCCGTGTTCCGCCGACAGCGCGAGCGCCTCGGGTGAGTCGCCGGTCAGGTGGACGGTGGGGAACGGCAGCCCGGACAGGATGCCGCGGAACCCGCCGTCGGTCACGTCGTAGTAGTCGCCGCCGAACTCGAACCCGGTTCCGCCGAATCGACCTGGCAGCACCTGTTGTTCGTTCCACACGCCACGGGCGACGGTGAGGAATTCGGCGGCCCGGCGGTAGCGGTCGGGTCCGGTGACCCGGTCACCGCGCGCGGCGGCGTCGGCGGCGTCGGTCTCGACCTGCAGGCGCCAGTCGAGTCGACCGTGCGAGAGTCGTTGCAGGGTGGCCGACAGCTTGGCCGCGTACACGGGGGTGCCGAACGCGGGATGGAACTCCACCCCCACGCGAAGGTGACGCGTCTGCCGCAGCGCCGAGGCGGCGACCACCCACGACTCCTCCCCTGCCGGGTCGTACGGCACGACGATGCCGTCGAGTCCGGACAGTTCGGCGGCGAGGACGACCTGGTCGAGGAAGTCGAAGCCGCCGCGGTGCGCGGAGACGGTGTCGACGTGCCGTCCGTCGCCGCGGACGGGCAGTTCCCACAGGAACTCGGTCACGATCCCACCTTCGCGTCGGCGGCGAGCAGTGCCCTCGCCTGCTGGAGCGGTTCCGGCGCGACCCACGTCCCGAGGTCGAAGTCCGCGGCGAGGAATCCGTGGGTGTAGAGGAACTGTTTCTGGATGTCGAGCAGGTCCAGCCGTTCCTCCGAGAGCGTCGGGTGCAGTCCGCGGTGGAACGAGTCGCCGTAGGCGGCTTCCACACCGGCTGCGCCGGAGAAGGTTTCGCGGGCCAGGACGGCGCGGACCTCGTCGAGGTTGTCCGCGGCCCAGTCCGCGGCGCGCAGCGTCTGCGCGAGGAACCCGACGACCAGGTCGGGCCGGGTCTCGAGCAGGTCGGCGTGCACGGTGATCGGACGCGGGGTTCCGTTGTTGACGCGCAACCGCTTCGACTCGGTGGCGTCGAGGTCCACGGCGATGCGGAGGCCGTGTTCGCGGGCCACTTCCTGGGCGCGGGCGCCCTTGACGTAGATCGCGTCCACGTCGCCGGCGAGCAGCGCGTCGACGCCCCAGGTCGTGATCCTGCGGCCGGACGTGGCGTCGGTACGCACCTGCGGGTTGCGTTCGACCTCGACCTCGACGGGCCGGACGTCGGCCAGGGTCAGGCCACCGAGCCGCAGGGCGCTCGCGAATCCGTGCAGCGCCATGGCTCGGGGGAAACTGCGGGCCCGGTCCTGCGCCCACGCCGGGACCGCGATCCGCAGGCCGGCCAGATCACCCGGCCCGGAGACGGGCGAGTCCGGTGCGACCAGGACGGCCTGTGCCTCGTCGATCCAGGTCAGGCCGATCAGCCTGGTGGGCGAGCCCTCGGCACGGGCGGCGAGCGCGGGCACGTTGCCACCCTCGCGGATCAGGCCGAGCAGCTGATGGTCGAAGTGCCGTGGCGCCAGTTCGGGGCCGGCGTCCTGCAGGACTCCGAGTCCGACCCCGGCGTCGGCTGCGGACTCGCCCAACCAGCCGAGACTGTGTGCGAGTCCGCTCGCGGTGGGCACGGGGCAGCGGGTGTACCAGAGGGTGTCGACGACGGTGTCGGCTACAGCGGTCATCTCGTGTTCCTTAGGTGGTCGTTGGGGAGGAGGTGCGCCCGACACCCAGTTCGGCCAGGAAGGCCGCGCGGTAGCGCAGGGACTCCGGATCGGTGCGGTCCCGGGGCCGGGCGAGGTCGATGTCGGTGTCGACGGCGAAGCGTCCCTCGTTGAGGATCAGCACCCGGTCGGCCAGCCGGACCGCCTCGTCGACGTCGTGGGTCACCAGCAGCACCGCCGGCCGGTGCCGGGCGACGAGATCGCCGACGAGGTCCTGCATCTGCAGCCTGGTCAGGGCGTCGAGCGCGGCGAACGGTTCGTCCAGCAGCAGCAGTTCGGGCTCGCGGACCAGGGCGCGGGCGAGCGCCACCCGTTGCGCCTCGCCGCCGGACAGGGTCGCCGGCCACTGCCGGGTCTTGCCGTCGAGGTTCACCTCGGCCAGGGCCCGGGTGCCGCGTTCACGCGTGTCCGCCGAGCGGGGCTGTCCGACGGTGACGTTGCCCAGGACCCGCTTGGACGGGATCAGTCGCGGTTCCTGGTAGACGGTCGTGCGCCGGGACGGCACGAGAACCTGCCCGGAGTCGGGCTTCTCGAGACCGGTGAGCAGACGCAGCAGGGTGGTCTTGCCGGTGCCGGAGGGTCCGAGGAGCACGACGAACTCGCCGCGGCGGATCTCGAGGTCGACGCCGTCGAGGACGACCTTGTCACCGAATGCCTTGTGCAGGGCCTTGATCGAGACGGCGACGGGCTGGCCGGCGCGACGGTCGTTCGCGGTCGTGGCGGTGGGTGCGCGACTGGCGAGCGGCGGCAACGGTGCTTCGGTGCTCATCGGATCGCCACCTGCCCACGCCACGGCATCGCGAATCGTTCGACGATCCGGACGATCCCGTCGAAGACCAGGCCGAGCACGGCGTACAGGACCACGCACAGCACCATGTAGTCGGTGCGGTTGTACTCCTGCGCGAGGGTGACGAGGTAACCGATGCCTTCGCGGGTTCCGACCTGTTCGGCCGCGATGAGTCCGGTGATGGAGATGGACAGGCAGATGCGGAGCGCCATCAGCACGCCCGGCAACGCCGCGGGCAGGATCGCCTCGGCGACCAGCCGGGGTCCGCGGAGACCGAAACTGCGTGCCGCCTCGACCATCTTGCGGTCGACGTTGCGCACACCGAGGTAGGTGTAGGCGTACATCGGGCCGACCGTGGCAACGGTGATCAGCAGCACCTTGAAGGTCTCGTCGATGCCGAACCACGCGATGAACAACGGGACGAGGGCGAGGAACGGGATCGCCCTGTTGATCTGCATGGTGGAGTCGATCAGTTCCTCACCGAGGCTGGAGAGCCCGGACAGGACACCGAGGAGGAGGCCGATCGTCACTCCCAGCAGCACGCCGAGCGCGGCCCGCTTGAACGAGGCCAGCGAGAAGTCGACCAGCTGACCGGTCTGGTACAGCTCGGTGAATGCGGTCCACACCTTGGGCGGTCCCGCGAGAATCTCCTCGGGGATGGCGCCGGTCGCGGAACCGATCCACCAGACGGCGACGATCAACGCCGGTACCAGGAACCGCAGCGGTATCGAGACCCAGCGCGGGCGGCGGCGGCCGGCGCGGTGCCGGGGCACCTCGAGTTCGAGGACCGCGGGTTCGGCGCCGCTCTGCGTGCGGGGCGGATTCAGGATCGCCATCTCAGTTCACCGGAGTCGTGGACGTCGGTGACTGGGCCAGCTTCTCCTGCAGCGGGTAGAAGACGTCGTCGGCGGTGACGGCGCGGGTGATCACGCCGTTCTCGTAGAACAGGTCCGCGACCTCCTGCAGGTCCGCGGCGTCCGCGGCGGTCGGGTAGTGCGGCACCGATGCGCGTCGACCGCGGTCGACGGCGCGCTCGAGACGCTCGCCGGACAGTGCGCGCGGGCCGGCCTTCTCGAAGACGTTCTGGAAGTCCTCGGGGTTCGCGCGCTGACGTTCGGTCAGCTGCTGCAGGGTCTCGAGGTACTTCGCCGCGACGTCCGGGCGCTGCTCGAGCACCTCGGTGCGGAACGCGACGATCGTGTTGTCGGTCGAGTCGATGCTCGCCTCGGTGGCGATCTCGACGCCGCCGCGTGCCTTCGCCTCCGCATACGGGTCGTTGAACGACGCCCAGGCGTCGACCTGGCCGGTGGAGAACGCGGACGCGGCATCCGAGGGCTGCAGCGGCACCCGCTCGACCTGGTCGAACGGAACCCCGGCCTGCTTCAGGGCCTTCAGGGTGATGTATTCGCCCTTGCCCGCCGGGTTGACGGCGATCCGCTTGCCGGCCAGGTCCTTCACCTGGGTGACGCCCGAGTTCGGGGACGCGAGGATGCCGGCCTGGTCCTGATCGACGGGGTCGGCGACCGCGATGATCCGCACGCCGACGTCCTTGGACAGGGCGCCGACGACCGGGCTGTAGGCGCCGCCGGACACGTCGAGCTGACCGGCGTTGAACAGCTTGAGGTTTGCGCTGAACGCCGGCGGCGCGTTGACCCACTCGACCTTCGCGCCGAGGGGTGCGAGCGCCTCGTCGAAGGTGCCGTCCCGCTTGGCAACCGCGAGCGGGCCGGCGTTGCCGACGTCGGTGACCTTGAGAACGAAGGTGGGCTGGCCACCGGCGGATGCGTCGGTCGCGTCGTCACCGCCGGCTCCACACGCGGCGACGAGTGCGACGACGGGGAGGATCGCGAACACGGCGCGGGTCCGGTGCAGTCGGCGGGTGGGTGACATCGAATTCGACTCCTGTCGGGGGTGGGGACGATGGCGTCGACGCTAGGGCGCTCCCTCACCGCTGCCCAGCCATTGCTTTCCACTGATCGGAAAGATTGACACCGGGATGCAGAGGTGCTTCACCGCGCTCACACGCCCAACGACCAGCATCGAGCGCAGGGCCCGCGCCTCTCATCTCGCAACTTTTCCGCTACACGGAAAACTTGGGCCGGGAGCGGTCCCCCGTCTGTGCTAGCTTCGCCGCGTGTCGTCCGAATCCCGCCCCAACGCTCCACTCCAGTCGCTCACGCGGGCACTCGCGGTGCTCGGATGCTTCCGGAGCGGTGCGGAACTCGGCGTCTCCGAGGTCGCCCGCAGGCAGGGTCTCGCGGTCAGCACCACTCACCGGCTGCTCGCCGCTCTCGTCGAGGCCGGCTTCCTCGACCGGGTCGAGGCGACCAGCCGCTACCGCCTCGGCGGCGCCCTCGCCGAGTACGGACAGATCGCGTATCGGCAGCACCGCATCCATCTCGCCGAGCCCCACCTCGAGGAGCTGGCGACGATCACCGGCGCGAGCGCATCGATCGCCACCCGCCACGGAAACGACGCCGTCCTGCTGGGTACGAGCCGGTGGCGTGAGGCCGACGGGAACGACCTTCAGGGCCTGCGCCTCCCGCTGCACGCGAGCGCGCTGGGCAAGGTGCTGTTGGCGTGGGCCCCCACCACCGACGACGAGCTGACCCGCCTGCCGTACGAAACCGGTACGGCGCGTTCGGTACCCGGCCCGGCGGAGTTGGGGAAGGAACTGACGCTGACGCGGGAACGCGGGTACGCGTTCAACGACGAGGAACTCGAACACGGATTCCGTACGATCGGCGTCCCGATCTGTCGCGACGCCGACAAGGTGCGTTTCGCGCTCGGGCTGCGTGGCCCGGTCGATCTGATGATCGACCAGCGGATCCCGTTCCTCGTCGACCTCGCCAAGGTGACGGCGCGCGAGATCTCCACCGTGCTCGACTGAGGCGGCCGGGGAAATTCGGTCGCGCGAGCACGTGCGGGGCGGCTAGCGTCGAGTCATGTCGCCTCCGTGAAAGAGCCCGGACATGAGCACCTCCACGATCACCGAGACCAGACGGCACGCGCCGCTGGTCCTGATCAACCTCGCCGTCCTGTTGTCGGCCACGGGCAACGGCATCACCATCGTCGCCCTACCCTGGCTGGTCCTCCAGCAGACCGGCCGCGCCACCGACGCGGCGGTCGTCGCCGGTGCCGCGACGCTGCCCCTGTTGCTGTCGTCGCTGTTCTCCGGGACCGTGGTCGACCGCTTCGGACGCCGCCCCACCTCCCTGGTGTCGGACGCGCTGTCCGCGGTGTCGGTGACGCTCATCCCGCTGGCCGCGGCCACGGTCGGGCTGTCCGTCCCGCTGATCGCCGCACTGGCCGCGCTCGGCGCCGCGTTCGACCCGGCAGGCATGTCCGCCCGCGAGGCGATGCTTCCCGCCGCGACCCGGGCGGCGCGCTGGCCGATCGACCGCGTGAACAGCGTGTACGAGGCGAACTTCAACGTCGCGTACCTCGTCGGCCCCGGCATCGGCGGCGTCCTGATCGCCACGGTCGGAGCGGTCAACACCCTGTGGGTGACCGCCGCGTGCTTCGTCGCGTCGATCGCGGTGATCGCCTTCCTGAAACTCGAGGGTGCGGGCGTCCCCGACCACGACGCACGACCGTCGTCGATGTGGTCGGGCACACTCGAAGGCCTGAAGTTCGTGTGGCGCAATCGTCTCCTGCGCACCCTCGCGTTGGTCGACATGGCGATCGTGGCGCTGTACATGCCGATCGAAAGCGTCCTGCTGCCGGTGTATTTCACCGACCTCGGGCAACCGGCCCAGCTGGGCTGGGTGTTGATGGCCATGAGCCTGGGCGGTGTGGTCGGGGCGCTGGCGTACGGCGGGCTGGCCGCGCGGGTGCGTCGTCGCACCGTGATGCTCGTGGCGATCTCGGTGCTCGGCGCGTGCATGGTCGCATTCGCGTTCCTCCCGCCGCTGTGGGCGATGCTCGGCATCGCCGCCGCGATCGGCCTGGTGTACGGGCCGGTGGGCCCGATCGCGAACTACGCCATGCAGACCCGCTCCCCGGAGCACATGCGCGGGCGGGTCGTCGGCGTGATGACGTCCACGGCGTATGCGGCCGGCCCGCTCGGCTACATGCTCGCGGGACCGTTGATCGACGCGGCGGGCCTGACCGCGACGGCCGTCGCACTCGCGGTCCCGGTGTGCGTGATCGCTGCGGTCTGCTTCGCGTTGCCCGCGTTGCGCGAGCTGGACGACAAGGTTGCTCCGCTGTGGACGTCCACGGAGGACTCCCTCGACGAGTGACCGCCGACGTCAGGCGGCGATCGGGACGTCCTGGGCCTCGGGCAGGGCGGGCGCCGACCGGCGTTCGACTGCCGTCGCCAGGAGCAGCACCAGCAGTCCGGCGGCGGTGACGCCTGCCCCGATCCAGATCGGCGCCGTGAAGCCGAGACCGGCGGCGATCGCGAGTCCGCCGAGCCAGGCACCGAGGGCGTTCCCGACGTTGAACGCCGCGATGTTGGCGCCCGACGCCATGGTCGGGGCCGCCGTCGCATGGTTCATGATCCGCATCTGGAAACCGGGGACGGTGGCGAAACCGAAGGCGCCCATGAGGAACAGCGACACCAGTGTGGCCGGCTTGCTGCCGGCGGTCGACGCGAACACGACCAGCACGACCGTCAGGGCGACGAGGACCGTCACCAGGGTGGCGGTCAGTGCCCGGTCGGCGGCGCGCCCGCCGAGGGTGTTGCCGAGCACGAGCCCGGCACCGAACAGCACCAGCAGCCAGGGCACCGTCGTGGAGGCGAACCCGCCGACCTCGGTGAGGGTGTACGCGATGTAGGTGAACGCCCCGAACATGCCACCGAACCCGAGGACGGTGATCGCGATCGAGAACCACACCTGCGGGGAACGGAACGCGCGCAGCTCTGTCCGCAGGCCGCCGGTCGCGGCGCGTCCCGCGGCGGCGGGCACCAGTGTCGCGATCCCGACGAGCGCGGTGACGCCGATCGCGGTGATGACCCAGAACGTCGACCGCCACCCGAACTGCTGGCCGATGAACGTTCCCATCGGCACGCCGAGGACGTTGGCGAGGGTCAGCCCGGTGAACATCATCGCGATCGCCCCGGCCCGCTTGCCCGGCGCGACGAGGTCGGCGGCGACGACGGCACCGATCCCGAAGAAGGCACCGTGGCACAGGGCGGCGACGATCCGGCCGGCGAGCATCGCGTCGTACGAGGTCGCGAGGGCGCTGAGCGCGTTGCCTGCGATGAACAGGACGAGCAGTCCCATCAGCACCCGCTTGCGGTCGAACCGCCCCGCGGCCGCGGTCAGTACGACGCCGCCGACCGCGACGGCGAGCGCATAGCCGGAGATCAGGTGTCCGGCGGTGGCCTCGGTGACGCCGAAGTCGGTGGCGACCTCCGGCAGCAGTCCCATGATCACGAACTCGGTGAGTCCGATGCCGAAGCCCCCGAGAGCCAGGGCGAGAAGACCGAGTGGCATCCGTAGATCCTCACATTCGATTGCTTGAGCAGATATGACGCGCATGCAGTAGTTGCAGACGCGCCATAAATAGTTGCACGCGCCGACTATCCGCGCAAGCCGGTACACTGGCGGCACGGATGGAGGAGGTCACTGTGGGGATCGCGGACGACGCCGTCGAGGTACGGGCGAAGGGCTGGCGGACGCTCGCCGCGCTGCACGGGCAACTCGACACCGAACTCGAGCGCGCCCTGCAACGCGAACACGACCTGTCCGTCGTCGAGTACACCGTCCTCGACGCCCTCGGCCGGCAGGACGGCTGGCACATGCGGATGGCGCAACTCGCCCGCGCCGCGGCCCTGAGCAGCAGTGCGACGACGCGGCTCGTCAACCGCCTGGAGGGCCGGGGCCTACTGGCGAGGTACCTGTGCGAGGACGACCGTCGCGGGATCTACACCGAGGTCACCGAGGCCGGCCGGGCACTGCTCGACCGCGCCCGCCCCACCCACGACGCGACACTCGCGACGGCGTTGGACCGTGCCCGCGCCACCCCGGAACTCGCGCCACTCGTCGACGCGCTGCACGCGCTGCGCTGACCGGGGCCTGTGCGCGTTTGTGGTAGTTCGCACTACCAAAAGCGCGCACAGGTGCGGTGTGCGTTCGGGGCTCAGCTGAACCCCATCACCTGGGTCCCCCACGCGGCGCGCAGTGCGTGTTCGGGATCGGACACGACGGTGTCGGTCTTGTCGACGAGCAGCGTCGACCGGGTCTCCTCCGTGTACGCGGTCCAGTGTTTGGAGCCGTCGAGGGCGGCGGGAACACCGTGCCGGGCGAACGCGAGCCAACGCCGCTGCACCCGACCGGACACCTCGGTCGCGGCCTTGCGGCCCCCCAGCCAGAACGTGGGGTCCACGTTGAGGGTGCCGAAATTGCCGAATACATAGGGTAATTCGGTCGCGTGACTCGCCCCGACGCGGGCGGCGCGCAGCATCGGTGTCGCATGGTCGAAGCGGTACACCCAGGCCGGCGCGTGCCGCGAGTGCGCGTCGGCGATCCAGATGCACGGCATCCGGAAGGCGGCGTCGCGTGACACCGCCATCGCACCCGACGACTTCGCGAAGTCCGGGTAGGCGGAGACGATGTCCGCAACCTTCGTCGGTGGCATGTTCGGGTGGTCCGCGGCGATCGCGGTGAACATCTGGTTCACGGTGTCCGCGGTGACGGGCATGATCGGGGACCGCGTCAACCGGAAGATCGACGCCTCGTCCTTGTTGGTCCCGATGATCAACGGGATCTTGTGTGCGAGCCCCTTCTGGAAGGCGGCGACCGGGTACTTCGGCACCAGGTCGCGGTCGACGACGGGCGCCATCGCGAGGGTGCCGGGCACCGAGGTGATCACCTCGTCGAGCAGTTTGTCGCCGACCTTGGTGAGTTCCTCGAACGACAGGTCGAGGAGCTTGTCCGCCTCGGCCGGGTCGACACCGGCGAGTTCGACGAAGCGCGTCGCGACGGCGGCCGCCCGCTCCGCGCCGTACACCGACGTCGCCGGCGCGCTCTGCGCGATCGCCCGGTGGAACAGCCCCTCCGCACGCGGCGACGTCATCAGCGTGGTGATCGACCCGGCCCCCGACGACTCCCCGAACACGGTGACGGCCCCCGGATCGCCGCCGAACGCGGCGATGTTGTCGCGTACCCACTCGAGGGCGGTGATCTGGTCGCGCAGGCCGACGTTCGACTCGAAACCCGCGCCGAAGGACGACAGGTCGAGGAACCCGAACACGCCGAGCCGGTAGTTGATCGTGACGACGATCAGGTCGCCGGCTTCGGCGAGCCGTCGCCCGTCGTACACCGTCTGGGAGGATGCGCCGACGCAGTAGGCGCCGCCGTGGATCCAGACCATCACCGGGCGCGGCACACCGTCCGGGCGAGGCGCCCACACGTTGAGGGACAGGCAGTCCTCGTGCTGGACCATGCTCGGGTCCATGGGCACCTGCATGGCCTTCGCCTGCGGTGCGATCGGCCCGTAGTCGGTGCAGTCCCGCACGCCCTCCCAGCCGGCCACGGGTCCCGCGCTGCGGAACCGTCTCTCCCTGCCCGCCGAGGCATAGGGGATGCCCTTCCACACGAACACCGCACCCGTCCGGTGTCCACGCACGTCACCGCCGGTCACGCGAACGGTGACGTCGTCCGCGGAGTTCACGATCGCATCGTCGTCGATCTGCACGGAAGCCTCCCTTCGGCCCGCATCATCTCGTTCGCCAAGGTACCAAGCCTCGCGGCACATCCTCGGCTACTCGTGACGGGTCGCCCGCGGGTCCGTCCCGACACGGAGGGTGCGCAGACCCGGTCGGGACGCGCTCCGGGGAGTGTCGACACCAACGGACGTCACGGTCCTCGACCCGGTCCGGGCGACCTATCCGGCGATGAAGTGGGCGAGCATCGCCTGGACCTCGTAGATGTTCGCGCTCTTGGAGAACTGCTTCTGGATCGGCACCGGATCACCCGAGATCCAGATCTTCAGTTCCGCGTCGAGATCGAACGACCCCGACGTCTCCACCGAGAACTGTGTGATCGACCTGTACAGGATGCTGTGGTACTCGGTCTTGCGTCCGGTGATGCCCTGCTTGTCGACGAGGATCAGCCGACGGTTGGTGAAGAGGAACGAATCACGCAACAGCTGGTATCCGGCATGAATCTGTTCGCCCTGTCCGAGCAGCTTCCCGAACTCGCGGGTTGCGGCCGCGGGATCCAGCGCACCGGCGTTGCCCATCAATCCGTCCATCAAGCCCATGGTGGGTCCCCTCCTCGTTCCGGTTCACCGGCATCCTACGGACCGGGCGACGGAATCACGCGGCGCGCGCCCCGGGTGTGCGGTCGGGCCGAGGGGCGCGGCGCCGCCGGTCCGGGCCGAGCCCACGAACCCGTCGGCCCGGGGTTTCGGATCGGGTCGCGACGCGGGAACCTACGATGGCGCCATGCGCGCCCGCCTGACCTGTGCCCTGATCGTTGTCGCCCTCGGCGCGTCGTTGTCCGCCTGCGGTGGGTCGATCGACGGGACACCCGCGGCGAGCAGCACGGACCCGGTCACCGCGACGCGTCAGACCTCGTCGGCCACGCGGACCACCCCGCCCCCCACGACAACCGCCGCGACCACAACGGAGGCGCCGGCGGCGCAGGTCGCGGAGTACATGGGCACCGACAACGGCTCCTACTACTTCACCAGCCCCAGTTCGAAGTTCGAGTGCGCCGTCGTGACCGCTCCCACCCCGGTCGCCGGTTGTCACGGCGCCCTCCCCCCGGACGCCCCGAAAGTCACTCCGGCGAGTGGCCCCGGCGCGGTCGCTCCGAATTCGATCCGGGTAACCGGCACCGGTCCGGGCGAGTTCGTCAGTGCAGGAGATCCCGCGTATCACCGGTTCGATGCACCCGCGAAGGCTCTGCCGTACGGCTCTCCGCTGCGCGTCCAGGGGTTCACGTGCACGGTCGAGGAGGCCACGGGTGTCACCTGCGCGAGCGCCGCGGGTCACGGATTCACGGTGTCGGACCGCGCCTACCGGCTCTGGTGACGTTCGGCGGGCCGTCAGCTGTACAGCGATTCGATCTCGTCGCGATAGCGTTCGGACACGACGTTCCGCTTGATCTTGAGGGTGGCGGTGAGCGCGCCGTTCTCCTCGGTCAGGTCGTGGTCGAGAATGACGAACTTCTTCACCGCCTCGGCATGCGACACCAGCGAGTTCGCGTCGTCGATCACCGCCTGCACCGCCGCCCGCACGTCGGCCTCATCTCCGTTCGCGGCCCGCCAGCGCTCGAGCGCGTCGGCGTCGAGGGTCACGAGCGCACCGATGAACGGCTTGCCGTCCCCCACGACCACCGCCTGCGACACCAGTTCGTGGGAACGCATCCGGTCCTCCAACGGGCCGGGCGACACGTTCTTCCCACCGGCGGTGATGAGGAGATCCTTCTTGCGGCCGGTGATCGTCAGGTACCCGTCCTCGTCGATCGATCCGAGGTCGCCGGTGCGGAACCAGGGTCCGTCGAAGACGGCGTCCGTGGCGGCGTCGTTCTTCCAGTAGCCTCCGAACACCACGCCGCCGCTGAGCTCGATCTCGCCGTCGCCCGCGATCCGGACGGCGTTACCGCCCAGCGGTTGCCCGACGCTGCCGATGCGTTGCGCGCCTGGCACGTTCACGCAGTGTGCCGCCGTCGATTCCGTCAGTCCGTAGCCCTCGTAGACGGGAACGCCGACTCCGCGGAAGAAGTGACCCAGCCTCGGCATCAGCGCACCGCCACCGGATATCGCCCACCAGCAGTCACCGCCCAGCACCGCCCGCAACTTCGAGTAGACGAGCTTGTCCGCGACGAAATGCTTGAGCCGCAGCAGGATCGGTACTCGTCCACTGTCGAGCGCCTCGCTGTAGGCGACCGCGGTGGACTCGGCGAAGTCGAAGATCCGCTTCGTCACGGCTCCGCCGGCGGAGGCCTGCTGAGCCGCTCCGTCCTTCACCTTCTCGAACACGCGTGGAACACCGAGGATCACGTTCGGGCGATACCGCCCGAACTGGGGGACGATCGTGCCGAAGTGGGACCAGTGCGCCTGTGCGCCGCCGGCTTCGAACATCGCCAGCGACACCGCCCGCGCCAGGACGTGCGCGAGCGGCAGGAAGGTGAGCATGCGGTTTCCCGGCCGCGCCACCTCCCCGATGCGTGCCGCCAGGATGCCGCGCACCTCGGACAGGAAGTTGCGATGCGTGAGGACGCACCCCTTCGGCCGTCCCGTTGTTCCCGAGGTGTACACGAGCGACGCGAGGTCGTCGGCGCGCAGCGCGTTCAGGCGCTGCTCGACGGCGGTGTCGTCGAGGTCCGCACCGGAGGCGAGCAGCGTCTCGATCGCTGCGTCGTCGATCTGCAGGAGCCGCACTTTCGTGGACGCGAATGCCTGTGCGTGGGTGGCAGTCTCGACGACGGCGACGCCGGCACCGGAGTCGTCGACGATCCACTGCACCTGTTCGGCGGAGGACGAATCGTAGACCGGGACCGACACCGCGCCGGCCGCCCAGATCGCGAAGTCGAGAAGGGTCCACTCGAACCTGGTTGCGGACATCAGGATCACCCTGTCGCCCGCCTGGACTCCACCCTGGATCAGTCCCTTCGCGACACCTGTCACGAGTTCGGCGAACTCGGACGCGGTGACGTCGACCCACTCGTCCGCCAGGGGCCGCGAGAACAGCACGAGGTCCGGCGTCTGCCGAGCGTGCCGGAACACGGTCCGGACGAGCGCGTCGTCGTCACTGATGGTGAAGGTGGGCGCGGTCGCATATTCACGCATTCGGGTCGCCTCCGCGGGTGGGGTTGTCGGGAATCGGTGATGCAGTGGAACGGAACTGGTGCAGCAGGCGGGCGAACGTGTCGACGTCGTCGGTCGGCCAGTCCCGAACCCGGTCCGCGACCTCGGCTTGCCTGCTGCGGTTCGCGGCGTCCAGGGTCCGTTCACCGTCGCGCGTCAGGGTGAGTGGATGTCCGCTGCGGACCGGGCCGATGTCCGCGCTCACCCAGCCGCTGTCGACGCAGGACTTGATCTGCCGGGACACCGTGGATCGGTGCACGCCGAACGCGTCGGCGATCTGTGTCGCGCGGCATCCGGGGTTCCGGTCGATGTACGAGAGGACGGAATGCTGCGCGAACGTCGGAGTGTCCACGTCCGACCGCTCGCCGGTCATCAGCTGCTGGACCAGGTGCACCAGCTCCTCGTGCACCAGCGCCACGGACGCACTGTGTTGCATGCCGCAACTATAGCGTCGTCACATCCATCCGGATACTCCGGGTAGCGAACGCGCCGCCCTCAGAGCGCGAACTCGGTGTAGCGCCCGATGCGCGAGAACCCGACCCGGGTGTAGATCGGTTCGCCGTCCGCACTGGCCTGCAGCACCGCGGTCTCGACACCCGCCCTCCGTGCCACATCCAGGGCGAGCAGGGTCACCGCCGTTCCGTGTCCACGCCGGCGGAAGTCGTCGAGGGTCACGACGCCGTACAGGCCCGCGACACCGTCGCTGATGTGCACCTCCGCCCCGCAGACGGGGAGGTCCCCCACATATCCGACGACGAAGGTACTGGCACACGACGGCGTCAGCACGGCAGTCGCGACGCCGTCGAAGAACCGATGAACTGTCGGCGACGGCGGTGTCCAGTTCGCCGCCATGAGTCCCGCGTAGTCCCGCAGGCCGGTCTCGTCCTTCACGATCTCGGTGCGCAGGTCGCCGCCCGGCACCGGAGGCGGCACGTCCGAAAGCCTCGCGGCCATGGCCGATTCGGATTCGTGCGCGTTCCAGCCGTGCGCCGGAAGCAACTCGGTCAGGTCGGCGGGCGTCGACGCGGGTCCGACCCACCACGAGAAGGGTTGGCCCGATTCCCGGACGAGCGCGGTGGTGTCGTCGATTCGCGCCGGCGCGCTCTCGTCGGGGAACCGGGCACGGCACACGAGGTTGAAGGTGTCGTCGGCGAACCCGCTGTCCGCAACGACCAAGTCGTCGGTCGAGTACACACCGGCCCCGGCGAGCGCCGGGTGCAGGTGGGACGCATGAGAGGCGAGGTTTGCGTCCATCGCCTGCAACAGCCGATCCATGTCCTCGATCATGACGCATCCTTTCGGTTCTCGAATCACCCCCGGACTGGCCTGAAGGTGGCCTTCATGCGGATCACCGGCATGTCAGTGCCCTCGAGCCGGCACAGGCGTTACCCCGGCAGTCGGGGTGAAGGTGGCCTTCACCCGGTCCACCGGCATGACGGTGCCCTCCACCCGAATCGCGGCCGGCCGGGAACCCCGGGTGACCCCGGAAATGCGGAAAGCCCCGGAACCACAATCGTGGTTCCGGGGCTCACCGGGATGTTATGTACGGCGGTGTCCTACTCTCCCACACCCTGTCGAGTGCAGTACC
>AODO01000010.1 GCA_000341795.1 Rhodococcus triatomae BKS 15-14
GGTACTGCACTCGACAGGGTGTGGGAGAGTAGGACACCGCCGTACATAACATCCGAAAGGGGACCCATACAACTGGGTCCCCTTTCGTGTTTTCATTGACATTGTTCCGGTTTGTGTTCGAAGGAGACGTTGTGGCGGACAGCAACGGAGAGCGTCGATCCCGCGGAGACGACGATTCGGAACGACGCCGTGGTGGCGACGCCTCGCGTGGCGGGCAGGGCAACAACGCCCGCCGTGACAGCGGTCGCCGGCACGACGGACCTCGACACGACGCGCCTCGCGACGGTGGTGGCTCGGGCCGGCGTGATCGTGACGACCGGCGCGGTTCGGCCGGCGATCGTCGTGACGGTGCCGGACGCGGTGACCAGCGCGGCGGCGAGCATCGCGCCACCAGCGGCGACCGGCGTTCGGGCGGTTATCAGGGTGAACGCGGTGGCAGGGACCAGCGCGGTGGCTACCGGGGAGGCGACGACCGCCGCACGGGTGGGGATCGCCGCGACGGCGGCGGTGCTCGTGGTGAGCGGCCGAGCGGGGACCGTCGTGGACCGGATCGTCGCAGTGGCGGCCCGCAGCAGCGACGTGGTGGGGAAGGCGGCTTCGTTCCGCGTCCGCGTGACGGAGGAGCGTTCCCGGAGCGGCGCTCGGCCAGGCCCGACGAGCCGGAACTGCCCGAGGACGTCCAGCCCGGCGAGCTCGATCCTGCGGTCCGCCGCGATCTGTTGAGTCTCGACAAGTCGAACGCCTCAACGGTTGCGCGGCACCTGGTGATGGCGAGCAAACTCATCGAGGACGACCCGACGCTCGCCTTGGCTCACGCGCGGGCGGCGCGCAATCGTGCCGGTCGCGTCGCCGTCGTTCGCGAGACCGCGGGCATCGTCGCGTACCACGCCGGCGAATGGGCGGAGGCACTGTCCGAACTGCGTGCGGCTCGCCGCATGGCGGGTGGTCCCGGGCTCCTGGCCGTCATGGCGGACTGTGAACGTGGCCTCGGTCGGCCCGAGCGGGCGATCGAACTCGGACGCAGCGAGGAAGCGCGCGCACTCACCGGTGACGAAGCCACCGAACTGCGGATCGTCGTCGCCGGTGCCCGGATGGATCTGGGGCAGTTCGACCAGGCGGTCGTGACGTTGCAGACGCCCGAACTGGATGCCTCGAAGTCCGGACCGACGGCTGCTCGCCTGTTCTACGCGTACGCCGACGCGCTCGTGTCCGCCGGTCGGACGCAGGACGGGTTGAAGTGGTTCCTCAATGCCGCCGCCGCCGACCACGACGGTGACACCGACGCCGAGGAGCGGGTCGCCGAACTGTCCGGCGACCAGTGACAGTGGGCGATCCCGCTGCCGACGTGCTCCGCGATCGATACGACGTCCTGCTGCTCGACCTGGACGGCACCGTCTACGCGGGCGCGGAGGCGATCCCGGGGGCGCGGGACGCACTTGTCGTCGACGGTGGCCCGCGGTTGTTCTACGTCACCAACAACGCCAGTCGCAGCCCGGCGCACGTGGCCGGGCACTTGAACGAACTCGGTTTCCCGGCAACGGAATTCGAGGTCGTCACCAGCTCGCAGTCCGCGGCGCGGCTACTGGCGCAGCGGATCCCCGCGGGGTCTGCGGTCCTCGTCGTCGGAACCGACGCGCTCGCCGACGAGATCGAACTCGTGGGGCTGAGATCGGTTCGCAGCTACGACGACGCCCCGGTCGCCGTGGTGCAGGGACATTCACCCGACACGGGGTGGCGGATCCTGGCCGAGGCGACGCTCGCCATCCGCGCCGGCGCGTACTGGGTCGCATCGAACGTCGACACCACACTCCCCACCGAGCGCGGTCTCTGTCTCGGCAACGGATCGATGGTCGCGGCGCTGCGGGCGGCCACGGATCGAGCACCCGACGTGGCGGGAAAGCCCGCTCGTCCACTCATGGACGACGCGGTACGGCGCAGCAGCGCGGACCGTCCGCTGGTGATCGGCGACCGCATCGACACCGACATCGCGGGCGCGAACAACGCCGGCCTCGACTCCCTGCTGGTGTTGAGCGGGGTGAGCACGGCTGCAGACCTGCTCGTCGCACAGCCGTCCGAGCGCCCGACCTACCTCGCGGACACGCTCGCGGCGCTCGACGAGACGCCGGAGGCACTCCGGATCGCACCCCACCACGACGTCACCGCACAGGTGGAGGACGAGGTTCTGTGGATCGCGGCCGGTGACGACGTCGACGAGTGCGTCGTTCTGCGTGCAGGGCTGGCGGCCGCATGGGAAGCACCGGGCATCACCGACGTCCGTGGCCGCGGGCCCGTTGGCGCCGCCGTCGCCGACCAGTTGAGCGGCAGGGCACACGGCCGACGGGACTGACGCGGCCGACTGCGCGCTGACGGGTCGATCGGATAGCGTTGTGTGCGATGAGTACGCCGACACCCAAACCCGGCCAGCACCTGCCGGGGCCGCCCCGGACCGTCGACCCGCAGCAGATCCACGCCGAGGTCGACGATCTCCTCGCGGGACTGCCCACCGTCGACTCGCTGGACGATCAGCAGTCGATTCCGCATCAGGCTCACATCCTCGAGCGCGCGCACGAGGTTCTGGTGCAGGCGCTCGAGACCGTGGACAAGATCTGAGGTGGCCAGGCGCGCACGAGTCGACGCCGAACTTGTTCGGCGTGGTCTGGCTCGCTCCAGGGAACATGCGGCACAGCTGATCGCGGACGGCCGGGTCCTGATCAACGGATCCGTCGCCGTCAAACCCGCGACGGGTGTCGAAGCGGGAACGCCGCTGTTGGTCACGGAGGAGTCCGACGAGGTCTCCTGGGCGTCTCGCGGCGCCCACAAGCTGCTCGGCGCACTGGAGGCGTTCGAACCGGCCGGACTGGCGGTCTCCGGGAAGCGATGCCTGGACGCGGGGGCCTCCACGGGAGGATTCACGGACGTCCTGCTCAGTCGGGGTGCCACCGAGGTGGTGGCGGTCGACGTCGGCTACGGCCAGCTCGTGTGGCGGCTGCAGTCCGACGACCGGGTGACCGTCGTCGACCGGACCAACGTGCGGTCCCTCGAACCCGGCCAGATCGGAGGCCGCGTCGACGTCGTGGTTGCGGACCTCTCGTTCATCTCGCTGAAACTGGTGTTGGAGGCGTTCGTGGCGTGCACCGCCGACGGGGCCGATCTGGTGCCGATGGTGAAGCCGCAGTTCGAAGTCGGCAAGGAACGCGTCGGATCCGGTGGCGTGGTACGTGATCCGGTACTGCGGACGGAGGCGGTGCTCGAGGTGTCGAGGGCGGCCGACGACGTTGGGCTGCGCACCATCGGTGTGGTGGCGAGTCCCCTTCCCGGTCCCTCCGGGAACGTCGAGTACTTCCTGTGGTTGCGCAAACAGGCCGAACCCGGAGCATCCGATGTCGGCGAGCTCGTGCGCCGCGCGGTCGAGGAGGGTCCACAGTGAGTGGCGCTCATCGCGAGATCCTGGTCGTCGCCCACACGGGGCGCACCGAGATCGCCGACACGACGAGACGTATAGCCAGAGTGTTCTCGGCAGCGGGTATCGGGCTGCGCGTGCTCGCGACCGAGTCCGAGCAGACCGACCCGGTTGCGGAACCCGTCGCCGGCGATCCGGCGGTGACGGACGACGTGCAGGTCGTCGTCGTGGAGCCGGGCCCGGACGCCGCTGTCGGGTGCGAACTGGTGCTGGTCCTCGGCGGTGACGGGACGTTTCTCCGTGGCGCCGAATTGGCCCGCGCGGCGAACATCCCGGTCCTCGGGATCAACCTCGGCAGGATCGGGTTCCTCGCGGAGACCGAGGCGGAGCACCTCGAGGAGGCGCTCGCTCATCTGATCCGCCAGGACTACCGCGTCGAGCACCGGATGACCATCGACATCGCGATCCGGGTGGACGACGTGATCGTCGACCGGGGCTGGGCACTCAACGAGGCGAGCATCGAGAACGTCTCCCGCCTGGGGGTGCTCGAGCTGGTTCTCGAGGTGGACGGCCGACCGGTGTCCTCCTTCGGATGCGACGGCGTTCTCGTCTCGACCCCGACGGGGTCGACCGCGTACGCGTTCTCGGCGGGCGGCCCGGTCGTGTGGCCGGAACTCGAAGCGCTGCTGGTGATTCCGAGCAACGCGCACGCCCTGTTCGCCAGGCCGCTGGTCACGAGTCCCGAATCGACGATCGCGGTGGAGACGTTCGCCGGTGGCCACGACGGTTTGGTGTTCTGCGACGGCAGCCGCACCCTCGAGCTTCCCGCGGGCGGCCGCGTCGAGATCGTCCGCGGCGCGAACCCCGTCAAATGGATCCGCCTGGACTCCGCGCCGTTCGCGGACCGGATGGTGCGCAAGTTCGAACTGCCGGTGAAGGGTTGGCGCGGTCTGCGTGGCCGCGGGGAGGGGGACGGTCGGCGTGCTCACTGAGCTCCGTATCGATTCGCTCGGCGCGATCGCGTCCGCCGCAGCCCAGTTCCACGAGGGATTCACGGTCCTCACCGGCGAGACCGGCGCGGGAAAGACGATGGTGGTGACCAGTCTCCACCTGCTCGGCGGTGCTCGCGCCGATGCCGGCCGGGTGCGGGTCGGTGCCGACCGCGCGGTCGTCGAGGGGCGCTTCTCGACGGCGAACGTCGGCGCGCAGACCGCCGCCGACATCGACCGGATGCTGGAGTCGACCGGAGCCGAACGCGACGACGACGGCACGGTCATCGCCGTCCGCACCGTCGGGGCGGACGGTCGTTCCCGGGCACATCTCGGCGGACGGAGCGTGCCCGCGGGTGTCCTCGCCGAGCTGACGACACCGCTGTTGACCGTCCACGGCCAGAACGACCAACTCCGACTGCAGCGGCCCGACCAGCAACGTCAGGCGCTCGACGAGTTCGGCGGGGCGCCGCTCGGGTCGCTGCTCGACAAGTACCGCGCCCTGCGGTCGGAGTGGCTGCAGGCCCGCGCCGAACTGGACGAGCGAACCCGGAGCAGCCGTGAGCTCGCCCAGGAGGCGGACCGGCTCGAGTTCGCGCTGAACGAGATCGACGGCGTCGCCCCGCAGCCGGGCGAGGATGTGGCGATCGTGGCCGAGGTCAAGCGGCTCGGCGCACTGGATTCGCTGCGTTCGGCCGCGGCGGAGACGCAGGCGGCGCTGACGGGCCCCGGGGACCTCGCGGACGACGCAGGCATGGGGGCTGCCGGAGCACTCGACCTGCTCGGGGAGGCGCGCTCCCGTGTCGAGTCCGCCGACGACGAGGCACTGACCGTGCTGGCGCCCAGGCTGGCCGAGGCGATCACGATCCTCACGGACGTGTCCTCCGACCTGACCGGATATCTCGAGGACCTGCCCTCCGATCCGGGTGCGCTCGACACGCTGCTGAGCAGGCAGGCCGAGCTGAAAACGCTGACCCGAAAGTACGCGGCGGACGTGGACGGGGTCCTCGAGTGGGCAGCGCAGGCCCGTGAGCGCCTCGGGCGAATCGACGTCTCGGCCGATGCTCTCGCCTCACTCGCGGCTCGGGTCGACTCCGCCGCGACCGGCCTCGCAGAGGCCGCGGCGGCGCTCAGCCGGGCGCGGACGAAGTCGGCGGGCAAGCTCGGCAAGGCCGTCACCGCCGAACTCGCCGGGCTCGCGATGGGGAAGGCGAAACTCGAGGTCGTGGTCCGCCCGATGGCGGCGACCGCGCAGGATTCGGCGCCACTCGACGTGGGTGGCGTGCCGGTGCACGCCGGTTCCGCCGGGATCGACGAGGTCGAGTTCCGCCTCGCCGCCCACGACGGCGCTCCGGCGCTGATGCTCGGGAAGAGCGCGTCGGGCGGTGAGCTGTCGAGAGTGATGCTGGCACTGGAAGTTGTTCTCGCGGGCGCACAGTCGGGTGCGACGATGGTGTTCGACGAAGTCGACGCGGGTGTCGGAGGTCGCGCCGCTGTCGAGATCGGGCGGAGACTGGCCCGGTTGGCGCGCACGCACCAGGTCATCGTCGTCACGCACCTCCCGCAGGTGGCGGCCTTCGCCGACACCCATCTCGTCGTCGACAAGGTCGACGGCAGGCGCGGGGCGGACTCCGGGGTCCGCACGCTCACGGACGACGAGCGGGTGGTGGAGCTGGCACGGATGCTGGCCGGACTCGGCGACACCGAGACGGGTCGCGCCCATGCCGAGGAACTGCTCGCGACCGCAAGCGCCGAGCGGACGTCCTGACCGGCTTCGGGGGAGCACCGTGATCGGATGATCCGTGTCCGATTCCGTGTGTCGTTCGCGGTGTTCGTGTGACTGGTGAGGTAAGAGGTTCGGCGCGCCTCCCCACCGCGGGCAGGTCGGAGGGCCATCATCGTGGGCATGAAGATGCCCGCTCTGTTGTCACGAAACACCGAGTCGCTGCCGGGAGTGTCCGGCATCGCCAGGGTTGACCGCAACACGGCGAAGCTGCTTCGCCGCGTCGGTCCCGGCGACGTCGTCGTCCTCGACGAACTGGACCTCGACAGGGTCACCGCGGACGCGCTCGTCGACGCCGGCGTCACCGCCGTCGTCAACGCGTCGCCGTCGATCTCCGGTCGATACCCGAACCTGGGTCCCGAGGTGCTCGTCGCCAACGGGATCGTCCTCGTCGACTCCGTCGGTGAGGAGGTGTTCAAGAAGACCAAGGACGGCTCGAAGGTTCGCCTCCACGACGGTGGGATCTACGCAGGCGAACGACTCCTGGCCAAGGGTGTCGAGCAGAGCGAGGCGGAGATCTCGGATCTGATGATCGAGGCCAAGACGGGCCTGGTCGACCACCTCGAGGCGTTCTCGGGCAACACCATCGAATTCATCCGAACCGAGAGTCCGTTGCTGATCGACGGCGTCGGCGTCCCCGAGGTGGACGTCGAGATGACCGACCGGCACGTGGTGGTCGTCGCCGACGGCCCCGACCACGCCGCGGATCTGAAGAACCTGAAGCCCTTCATCAAGGAGTACTCGCCGATCCTGATCGGTGTGGGCGCGGGTGCCGATGCGTTGTCCGCAGCCGGATACCGCCCGGATCTGATCGTCGGGGACCCGGAGGAGGTCACTGCGGCGACCCTCAAGTCCGGTGCCGAAGTCGTCCTGCCCGCGGACCCGGACGGTCACGCGCCCGGCCTCGAACGCATTCAGGACCTCGGGATCGGCGCCATGACGTTCCCGGCCGCGTGCGCGCCCGCGGACCTGGCGCTGTTGCTCGCGGACCATCACGGTGCCTCACTGATCGTCACCGTCGGCACCACGGTCTCCCTGGATGAGTTCTTCGACCGTGGGCGACGCGAGGACAACCCGGCCGCGTTCATGACGCGGCTCAAGGTCGGCCCGAAACTGGTGGATGCGAAAGCCGTTGCGACGCTGTACCGCAGCAGGGTCTCGGGTGCGGCCGTCGCCCTCCTGGTGCTGGCAGCGCTGACCGCGGTGATCGTGGCACTCGTCGTGTCGAACGTCGGCGGTGAGGCGCTGGACTGGGCCGTGGAAACGTGGAACAGCTTCGCGGTCTGGGTTCAGGGATTCTTCAAGTGATCTCTCTGCGTCAACACGCGATCTCGATCGCGGCGATCTTTCTCGCCCTCGCCATCGGAGTGGTCCTGGGGTCGGGAACCCTGTCCGACTCGCTGTTGTCCGGACTGCGTGACGACAAGGCCGAGATGCAGAACCGGATCAACGACCTGACCGACGCGAACAATCGGCTGGGCGAACAGCTCAGCGCCGCCGACGGGTTCGACACGGCGGTCGCGGACCGGGTGGTGCGGGATGCGCTGGGCCAGCGTTCGGTCGTCGTCGTCACCACCCCCGACGCGGATCCCGCCGACCTCGACGAGGTGACCCGGCTGATCGGTGCGTCCGGCGGAACGGTGACCGGACGGGTCGCGCTCACCGAGGCGTTCGTCGACGCCGCGAGCGGTGACCAGTTGCGTACCACCGTCACCAACGTCGTTCCGGCCGGAATCCAGTTGCGCACCGGCGCCGTCGACCAGGGCAGTCTCGCCGGCGACCTGCTCGGATCGGTTCTCCTGCTCAACGCGCAGACCGCGCAGCCGCAGAGCACTCCCGAGGAACTGGCCCTGGCGCTGGACGCGCTGCGCGCCGGGGGATTCGTCGCCTACGACAACGGAACCGTCGCACCCGCGCAGCTCGCGGTCGTCCTGACCGGTGACGGCGAGGCGGACAGCGGCAATCGTGGCGCCGTCGTCGCACGGTTCGCCGGCGCGCTCGACGGCCGCGGTGCCGGAACGGTGCTCGCGGGCCGGCCGGCATCCGCCCAGGGCAACGGGCCCGTCGCGGTCGTGCGATCCGACACCGCCCTGTCGTCGGGTGTCTCGACCGTCGACGACGTCGACCGCGAGTCGGGTCGGATCACGACGGTCCTCGCCCTGCAGGAGCAACTCGGTGGTGGCGCCGGCCGGTTCGGGACCGGACCGAATGCGACGGCCGTCACCGTGGGTGTGCCGCTCGGCTGAGCATCACACGTACGGTTCGCCGAACGAGGCGTGCCGCGCACCGCCCCGGGTTGCAAAGGTGTTACCGTGAAGTCCCGTGGGTCGGCAGGCCCCAGCTTTACCCTTGGTCAAGTCCTGCAAGTCGTCACGGGAGCCCTTCTTGCCACTCTCACGCAGTCATTCGCGTACCGCCACCAAGCACATCTTCGTCAGCGGGGGCGTGGCCTCCTCACTCGGCAAGGGTCTGACGGCGTCCAGCCTCGGACAGCTGCTCACCGCACGTGGCCTCCGCGTGACGATGCAGAAACTCGACCCGTATCTCAACGTCGATCCCGGCACGATGAACCCGTTCCAGCACGGCGAGGTGTTCGTCACCGAGGACGGTGCCGAAACGGACCTCGACGTCGGTCACTACGAGCGCTTCCTCGACCGGGACCTCAACGCGTTCGCCAACGTCACCACCGGCCAGGTCTACTCGTCGGTGATCGCGAAGGAACGCCGCGGCGAATACCTCGGCGACACCGTCCAGGTCATCCCGCACATCACCGACGAGATCAAGTCCCGGATCCTCGCGATGGCGGGCGCCGACGCACAGGGCCACGTTCCCGATGTCGTCATCACCGAGATCGGCGGCACGGTCGGCGACATCGAGTCGCAGCCGTTCCTCGAGGCGGCGCGCCAGGTCCGGCACGACGTCGGACGGGACAACGTCTTCTTCCTGCACGTGTCGCTGGTGCCGTACCTCGGCCCGTCCGGCGAGCTCAAGACGAAGCCGACGCAGCATTCGGTTGCGGCCCTGCGCAACATCGGCATCCAGCCCGACGCGCTGATCCTGCGATGCGACCGGGACGTCCCCGAGGCGCTCAAGCGCAAGATCGCTCTCATGTGCGACGTCGACGTCGACGCGTGCATCTCCACCCCGGACGCGCCCTCCATCTACGACATTCCGAAGGTGCTGCACAGCGAGGGGCTCGACGCGTACGTGGTCCGTCAGCTCGGGCTTCCGTTCCGCGACGTCGACTGGTCGGTCTGGGGCGACCTGCTCGACCGCGTCCACAACCCGCGCGAGAGCGTCCGGGTGGCTCTGGTCGGCAAGTACGTCGACCTGCCCGACGCCTACCTGTCCGTGACCGAGGCCCTGCGAGCCGGCGGGTTCGCGCACCACGCGAAGGTCGAGATCGACTGGGTGCCGTCCGACGTGTGCGAGACCGAGGCCGGCGCGCAGGAGGCGCTGGGCGAGGTCGACGCGGTACTGATCCCCGGTGGTTTCGGCATCCGAGGCATCGAGGGCAAGCTCGGTGCCATCCGGTACGCGCGCACCCGCAAGATCCCGCTGCTCGGACTGTGCCTCGGTCTGCAGGCCGTGGTCATCGAGGCGGCTCGCTCGGTCGGGCTCACCGACGCGAACTCGGCCGAGTTCGAGCCGGACACCACCCACCCCGTCATCTCCACGATGGCGGATCAGGAGGACATCGTCGCAGGTGAGGCGGACCTCGGCGGCACGATGCGCCTGGGCGCCTACCCGGCCGTCCTCGAGAAGGGCTCCGTCGTCGCCCGCGCCTACGGCAGCGAGAACGTCTCCGAGCGGCACCGCCACCGCTACGAGGTCAACAACGCGTACCGGGACCGCATCGCCAGGTCGGGCCTGAAGTTCAGCGGCACCTCCCCGGACGGACACCTCGTCGAGTTCGTCGAGTTGCCGGCCGACAAGCACCCGTTCTTCGTTGCGACGCAGGCGCATCCGGAGCTCAAGAGCCGCCCCACGCGCCCGCATCCGCTGTTCGCGGCGTTCGTCGGAGCAGCCGTGAAGTACAAGGCCGCCGAGCGTCTCGAGGTGGAGGTGCACCCCGGCAAGGGCGAGTCGGCCGACACGGCAACCGAACCGGTCGGCGAGAGCGCGACCGACGTCACCGCCGGCTGACCTGCCCGTGGAACCCGGACGGCACGACTTCGACACGCTCGACAGTCGCACGGTGTATGAGGGCGCCATAGTCGCGCTTCGGGTGGACCGTGTCGCGATGCCGGGTGGCGTCGCCGCGAACCGCGAGGTGGTCGAGCACCACGGAGCGGTCGCGGTCGTCGCACTCGACGAGCAGGATCGCCTCGTGCTGATCGACCAGTACCGGCATCCGCTCGGCAGGCGGATCCGCGAACTGCCCGCCGGGCTGCTCGACGCCGCCGGGGAGGATCCGCTCGACGCGGCACGGCGTGAGCTCGCGGAGGAAACCGGTCTCGCGGCCGACAGCTGGTCGGTGCTGGTCGACGTCGCGGTGTCACCCGGCTTCACCGACGAGGCGATCCGCGTCTACCTGGCGACCGGGCTGACCGCGGTGGACCGTCCGGACCCGGAACACGAGGAAGCCGACCTCGAGATCACCCGGGTGACCGTCGACGACGCCGTCGCGCAGGCGTTGTCGGGGGAGATCGTGAACGCGACCGCGCTGGCCGGCGTCCTCGCGCTGGCCGCGCTGCGCGCGGGCGGCGCGACCGAGGGCAGGCCGGTCGACTCACCGTGGCCGGACCGGCCGACCGCGTTCGATCGCCGCGGGGACGGCTCCTGAGGTGCTCGCCCAGCAGGTGTCGAGCTACCTCGACCACCTCGCCGTCGAGCGAGGCGTCGCGGCCAACACCCTCGTGTCGTACCGCCGTGACCTGGAGCGGTACAGCGAGTACCTGACCAGCCGTGGCATCGACGACCTCGACCGGGTCGCACAGCGGCACGTCACCGATTTCGTGGTCGTGCTGCGTCGCGGCGACACCTCCAACGGAGTGCGGCCCCTGGCTCCGGCTTCGGCGGCCCGCGCACTGATCGCAGTGCGCGGGCTGCACAAGTTCGCGACGGCGGAGGGGTTCACCAGGACCGACGTCGCCCACGGTGTCAAACCCCCCTCCCCGAGTCGGCGTTTGCCGAAGTCGCTCCCCGTGGACCAGGTGCTGGCCCTGCTCGAATCGACCGGGGGAGAGGACGCCGGCGACCAACCACGCGCATTGCGGGACCGCGCCCTGCTGGAACTGCTGTACTCGACGGGCGCCCGCATCTCCGAGGCCGTCGGACTCGACCTGGACGACATCGACGTGGTCGACCGAGCAGTCCTGCTCCGCGGCAAGGGCGGCAAGGAACGCATCGTCCCGATCGGCAGGCCCGCGCTGGCGGCCCTCGAGGCGTATCTCGTCCGGGGCCGTCCCGCCCTGGTGTCCCGCGGTGGCCCCGCGGTGTTCCTCAACTCCCGTGGTGGGCGGTTGACGCGGCAGAGCGCGTGGCAGGTGCTTCGATCCGCGGCCGACCGGGTCGGGCTCGCCGACGGTGTCTCACCGCACACCCTGCGCCACTCCTTCGCCACCCACCTCCTCGACGGCGGCGCCGACGTCCGCGTCGTCCAGGAGCTGCTCGGGCACGCCTCCGTCACGACGACGCAGATCTACACGCTGGTCACGATCAGCTCGCTGTGGGAGGTCTGGGCGGGCGCCCATCCTCGCGCCCGCTGACCCGTCGCCGGGTGCCTGTCGTGCTCGTGATGCAGGTCGCCGGGCGCGCCGCGTGTCCGTGGCTGCATCCGGGGAGCCAGGCGGTAGCGTCGTGGGCGAGCATGCACGAGCGAGGAAGGGGCCATCGAACCGTGATGACACCTCAGCCGCCCTCGGCCACGCCGGCGGACGGCTTCGCCGGACAGCCCAGGGTTCCCGACGAGCCCGACCGACTCTCACCCAACGGCACGACCGGAGCTCCGGGATCCGGAAGCGCCCCCGTCCAGCGGGTGTCCCCTGTTCCCGCTCCGACGTCACCTCGGATTTCCGAACAGCCCGAAACCGGCGAGCTCGCCGACGAAGCCGAACTCGGCCCCACCGGCCGCCCACTGCGAGTGATTCCCGATCCGCAGCCCCTGACCTCGCACGGTCCGGCGAAGGTGATCGCGATGTGCAACCAGAAGGGCGGGGTCGGCAAGACGACCTCCACCATCAATCTGGGGGCGTCGCTCGCCGAGCAGGGACGCCGCGTGCTTCTCGTCGACCTCGATCCGCAGGGTGCCCTGTCCGCGGGCCTCGGGGTCGCGCACAACGACCTCGAACTGACCGTCCACAACCTCCTCGTCGAGCGCAAGGTGTCGATCGACGACGTGCTGATGCGCACCCGTGTCGAGAACCTGGACCTGCTGCCGAGCAACATCGACCTGTCTGCCGCGGAGATCCAGTTGGTCACCGAGGTGGGGAGGGAGCAGTCGCTGGGACGGGCGCTGTATCCGGTGCTCGACCGCTACGACTACATCCTGATCGACTGCCAGCCGTCGCTGGGTCTGCTCACCGTCAACGCCCTGGCCTGCGCCGAGGGTGTGATCATCCCGATGGAATGCGAGTACTTCAGCCTGCGCGGGCTCGCGCTCCTGAACGACACCGTCGAGAAGGTTCGAGACCGGCTGAACCCCCGGCTGCAGATGTCTGGCATCGTCGTCACCATGTTCGACGCCCGGACCCTGCACGCCCGCGAGGTGATGACGCGAGTCGTCGAGGTGTTCGGCGACCTGGTCTACGACACCGTGATCAGCCGCACCGTCCGGTTCCCGGAAACGAGTGTCGCGGGTGAACCGATCACGACTTGGGCGCCGAAATCGGGTGGCGCGCAAGCGTATCGGTCCCTCGCGCGTGAAGTGATCGCGCGGTCCGGTCGGTAGATGGATTCCACCGACTCCACCGAGGGCACCGGGGAGGGCGGCGGCTTCCGGGTCCGGCTACGCAACTTCGAGGGCCCCTTCGACCTGTTGCTGACGTTGATCAGTCAGCGGCGCCTCGACGTCACCGAGGTCGCGCTACACCAGGTGACCGACGACTTCATCGCGTACACGCGGGCGCTCGGTGCCGACCTCGACGCGCAGGGGACCGGAGCGGGCAACGTCCTCGACCAGACCACCGAGTTCCTGGTCGTGGCGGCCACGCTCCTCGATCTGAAGGCCGCTCGCCTGCTGCCCTCGGGTGAGGTCGAGGACGCCGAGGACCTCGCACTGCTGGAGGCCCGGGACCTGCTCTTCGCCCGCCTGCTGCAGTACCGGGCGTTCAAGCAGATAGCGCAGTTGTTCGCGGAACTCGAGTCTGCGGCGTTGCGCCGCTACCCGAGAGCGGTCGCGCTGGAGGACCGGTACGTCGGACTGCTCCCCGAGGTCCTGCTCGGTGTCGACGCCGCCGCGTTCGCCGACATCGCAGCCGCGGCACTCGCGCCTCGTCCGGTGCCCACGGTGGGGCTCGACCATCTGCACGCGTCGCCCGTGTCCGTGCCGGAGCAGGCCGCGATCGTCCTCGACATGTTGCGGCAGCGAGGTGAAGGCGCATGGGCCGGCTTCGGTGACCTCGTCGTGGGATGCGAGGCGACCGTGCAGATCGTCGCCCGGTTCCTCGCGTTGCTGGAGCTGTACCGCCAGCGGGCGGTGGCGTTCGAGCAACTCGAGCCGCTCGGGGACCTGCTCGTCAGTTGGACTGGTGAGGGCGGCGACGACGGGCGGACGCTGGTGAGTGCGGAGGACTACGGATGAGCGAGCCGGAAGCAAACGACGCCGCGGTGTCGGCAGGTGACATCGTCAACGAGACGATCGGCGGCGAGGTGGCCGACACGGTCGGCGATCCCGTTCCGCTCGACGACGCGATGGACGAGGACGAGCTCGAGTCGGCACTCGAGGCTGTGCTTCTCGTCATAGACGCACCCGCCGCGACCGAGGCGCTCGCCTCGGCGGTCGGCGAACCCCGGGCCCGGGTCGAACAGACGCTTCGGCGCATGTCGGGCGCACTGACGGCGCGGCGCAGCGGAATCGACCTTCGGCGGGCCGCCGACGGCTGGCGGTTCTACACCCGCAACGAGTACGCGCCCTACGTGGAGCGACTGCTGCTCGACGGCGCTCGGTCGAAGCTCACACGTGCAGCGTTGGAAACATTGGCGGTAGTTGCGTACCGTCAACCTTTGACCCGTGCACGGGTGAGCGCGGTGCGCGGAGTGAACGTCGACGGCGTCATGCGCACCCTCATCGCCCGGGGTCTGATCGCCGAGGCCGGGACCGACCCCGACACCAACGCGACCACATATGCGACGACCGAGCTGTTCCTGGAACGGCTCGGGTTGTCCTCGCTGGCGGATCTTCCGCCGGTGGCACCGTTGCTGCCCGATGTCGACGTGATCGACGACATCAGCGAGGACATGGAGTCCGATCCGCGTTTCGCGAAACTGCGGCGCGCGCAACCGGACGCTCAACCCGTCGTCGACACGGGCGTCGACGACGACAACTGACCGACTGAACGGAACCGTTCACTCGGTTGGATCGAGTGAACGGAACCGTTCACTCGAACGCTGAGAAGTGAACAGGAAACAAAAGTGAACAGATCCGCTCGCCGTGATGGCACACCGGACAGGGGCAGGGGAAAACCCGCCCGCAGCACGACAGGCAAGAAGGACGCCCCGCGCGGTGGCACCGGGAACGCATCGCGTGGCGGTACCGGCGGCGCAGCGCGCACCGGTACGGGAGGCGCTCCGAAGAAGCCGCACCGCGGCCAGGCCGCCGCGCCGGGCGCGACCAACAAACGAGGCAAGCCGAAGCAGGCGAAGCCGCAGCGCCAGCAGGTGCCGGTCACCCCGAAGATCAGCAACGCCAAGCCGGCGCGTCACCAGCACACCGACAACGTCGCCCCCAAGCAGCTCGCCGCGGGTGAGGGCGTCCGGCTGCAGAAGGTGCTCGCGCAGGCGGGTGTCGCGTCGCGTCGCGCCGCCGAGGAACTCATCGAGCAGGGTCGCGTCGAGGTTGACGGCGCCATCGTCGTGGAGCAGGGTCTGCGCGTCGACCCGGAGAACGCGGTGGTCCGCGTCGACGGTATCCGCGTCGTCGTCAAGAAGGACCTCGTGCACATCGCGCTGAACAAGCCGCGTGGCTGGCAGTCCACCATGTCGGACGACCTCGGTCGTCCGTGCATCGGCGACATCGTCTCCGAGCGGGTCTCCGCCGGGCAGCGGCTGTTCCACGTCGGCCGGCTGGACGCCGACACGGAGGGCCTGATCCTGCTGACCAACGACGGCGACCTCGCGCACCGTCTGATGCACCCGTCGTTCGAGGTGCCCAAGACGTACCTGGCGACGGTCAACGGTGTCGTCGACCGCGGTCTCGGACGCACGCTGAAGGCCGGTGTCGAGCTGGATGACGGGCCCGCGAAGGTCGACTCGTTCCAGCTGCTCGACGTCAACGGCAAGCAGTCCCTCGTGCGGATCGTGCTGCACGAGGGTCGCAAGCACATCGTCCGCCGGCTGCTCGAGGCGGTCGGTCACCCGGTGGTGCGCCTCGTCCGCACCGACATCGGCTCGGTCTCGCTCGGCGACGGTCGACCGGGAACCCTCCGGGTGCTGGGTCGCGGTGAGGTCGGCAGCCTCTACAAGGCGGTGGGGCTGTGAGCGAGGACGTGACGACGCCGCTGGTCGTCGCCATGGACGGACCCTCGGGTACGGGCAAGTCGAGCGTCTCGCGCAGGCTCGCCGCCGCGCTGTCCGCTCGTTACCTCGACACCGGTGCCATGTACCGGATCGCGACCCTGAACGTGCTGCGGTCCGGCGTGGACGTGAACGACGCCGACGCGGTGTCCGCGGCGACGGAAGCGCTCGTCCTGTCGGTCGGAACCGATCCGGCGTCGGATCGCGTGCTGCTCGCCGGTGAGGACGTCACCGACGAGATCCGTGGCGGCGCCGTCACCGCCGCGGTGTCCGCGGTGTCCGCGGTGCCGCGGGTGCGTGAGCTCCTGGTCGACAAGCAGCGCGAGTTCATCGCGCAGCATCCGCGAATCGTCGTGGAGGGACGCGACATCGGGACCGTTGTGCTGCCGGGTGCGGACGTGAAGATCTATCTCACGGCGTCGGCGGAAGCCCGCGCCCTGCGCCGCAACGCGCAGAACGTCGCGGAGGGCCGCGGCGACGACTACGAGGCCGTGCTCGCCGACGTGCAGCGTCGTGATCACCTCGACTCGACTCGCGCGGTGTCGCCGTTGCGACCCGCCGAGGACTCGGTGCTCGTCGACACCAGCGAGATCGGAATCGACGACGTGATCGACCGGCTGCTGACGGTGGTTCGGGACAGGACTGGAGTGGTGCAGTGAGCGACGAGTTCGAATTCGGCGGAGACGCCTACGCGGGCGACGGCATCTGGAGCGAGGAATCCGACTGGGACATCGCCGATCTCGAGTCCGGGGTGGAGGACGAGGAGCACCTCGCCGTCCCGACCCTCGCGATCGTCGGCCGACCCAACGTCGGCAAGTCCACGCTGGTGAACCGCATCATCGGACGCCGTGAGGCCGTCGTCGAGGACATCCCGGGCGTCACCCGCGACCGCGTGTCCTACGACGCGAACTGGGCGGGGCGCCGTTTCATGGTGCAGGACACCGGTGGCTGGGAGCCCGACGCGAAGGGGCTGCAGCAGTCCGTGGCGCGTCAGGCCGAGCTGGCGATGGGCACCGCGGACGCGATCATCCTGGTCGTCGACGCCGTGGTCGGTGCCACCGCGACCGACGAGGCCGTGGCCCGGGTGCTGCGTCGCTCGAAGACGCCGGTCCTGTTGGTGGCCAACAAGGTCGACGACGAGCGGACCGAAGCGGAAGCCGCCGCGCTGTGGTCGCTCGGTCTCGGTCAGCCGTACCCGGTCAGCGCCATCCACGGTCGCGGCACCGGTGACCTCCTCGACGAGGTGCTTGCTGTGCTGCCGGAGACGCCCCGCGAGGGCACCGGTGGGCAGGGTCCGCGTCGCGTCGCGCTGGTCGGCAAGCCGAACGTGGGCAAGTCGAGCCTGATCAACAAGCTGTCCGGTGACGAGCGTTCCGTCGTGCACGACGTCGCGGGCACCACCGTCGATCCCGTCGACTCACTCGTCGAGCTCGGTGGCAAGGTGTGGCGTTTCGTCGACACCGCGGGTCTGCGCCGCAAGGTCAGCCACGCGAGTGGGCACGAGTTCTACGCCTCGCTGCGCACGAAGTCGGCGATCGAGGCCGCCGAGGTCGCGATCCTGCTGATCGACGCGTCGCTGCCGATCACCGAGCAGGACCTGCGGGTGCTGTCGATGGTGGCCGAGACCGGCCGAGCGCTGGTGCTGGCGTTCAACAAGTGGGACCTGGTCGACGAGGACCGGCGGTTGATGCTGGAGAAGGAGATCGACCGGGAACTGGTGCGGGTGCCGTGGGCGCAGCGCGTCAACATCTCCGCGCACACGGGCCGGGCCGTCCAGAAGCTCGTGCCCGCGCTCGAGACGGCGTTGGAGTCCTGGGACAAGCGCATCCCCACCGGTCGCCTCAACAACTGGCTCAAGGAGGTCGTGGCCGCGACCCCGCCGCCGATGCGTGGCGGACGCCTGCCGCGGATCCTGTTCGCGACCCAGGCCGGTACACGTCCGCCGACATTCGTGTTGTTCACCACCGGATTCCTCGAGGCCGGCTATCGCCGATTCCTCGAACGCCGGCTGCGTGAGGAGTTCGGCTTCGACGGCAGCCCCGTCCGCATCTCGGTGCGGGTGCGGGAGAAGCGGGACCGCAAGAAGCGCTGAACCTGACGCGACGGGCCGCGTGACCAGCCGATTCGCTCTCGGGAGTGCCACTGATGTAATCTCATCGAGCGCCCGCAAGGGAGTGGACGGGCTGTGGCGCAGCTTGGTAGCGCACCTGACTGGGGGTCAGGTGGTCGCAGGTTCAAATCCTGTCAGCCCGACAGAAAAGCCCTGGTGAGGATCTCTCACCAGGGCTTTTTTCGTGTGCGGGGACGTCGTTGCGACTACTCGGGATCCAGCGGCACGGTGTCCGCGTTTCCGGCCGCCACGGCTCGTGCGTACCGCACCGCGTACCTGTCGAGGGCGGCTTCGGCATCCGACCGGCCGTCCCATCGGTCGGGCGTCGCGTCACCGTCGCTCGTCGTCCTCGTCACCCTGGACGCGCCGAACTCCATGTCGGTGCGCGTGAAGGAACACCGTTCGAACGTCGTGGCGGCCGAGAATCGTGTGTCCCGCATCGTGCAGTCGACGAACGAGGTGTCACGGAACTCGGCGCCGGAGAGGTCGGTGGCGTCGAACGTGCACCGCTCGAAGACCGTGTTCGGCACCGAGCGGAGCCGGCGCGCCTTCGCCCCGGTGAAATCACAGTCGACGACCGCAGGTCCGAGTGCCAGCCGGGTGAGGGTCGCGTCCTGGAACGTGCACCGCTCGAGACGGCGAGTGAACGTGGGCTGCCGAGTCAGTACGACCGAGTCGAACCGGCAGTCGAACAGTTCGGATTCGTACACGGAGACAGGTCCTCGGGCGAATCGCAGGTCGAGGCGCTGCACCGTGACGTATCGGATGTCGAGTCCGCGATCACCGGCGTCGATGCCGCGCAGGTCCACAGATCCGTCGTCCGTGTCCGGCCACCGCGTGTGCAGCGTGTGCGGCGGTCGCACGACCCGGGATTGGCGGATCAGTTGATCCCGCAGGTCCTCGACGTCCGCATCCGTCCATCTGCGGCGCAGAGTGGTGATCGTCGACTTGTTCACGGTTGGGAGCGTATCGAGCGACAGGATCAGATGTCGGAGGCACGGAGTGCCCGGATCAGTGCTCGCGCATCGTAGGGGCCCACGTGACGGCGTCCGTTGACGAAGAACGTCGGGACGGCGGTGACGTTCATCGCCTCCGCGTCGAGCAGGTCGGACTGCACCCTGGCCGTGATCTCCGGCGACGTCAGATCCGACTCGAAGCGCGTCGCATCGAGATTCAACTCCCGCGCGCGGCGCACGATGTCCGTGGGCCGCTGGTTCTCCTGATCCGCGAACAGACTTCTGGCGTAGGCGAAGAACGAACCCTGTGCGGCGGCGGCCTCGGCGGCTTCCGCGGCGGCCAGCGCGTTCGGGTGATAGCGGGTCAGGGGCGCGTGCCGCCAGATGTAGCGCAGTTCGTCGCCCAGCTCTCGCCGAACCTCCTCGATGGACCCGGACGCGCGAAGGCAGAATCCGCACTGGAAGTCGCCGTACTCGACGATCGTCAGCGGTGCGTCGCTCGGGCCGGAGACGTGATCCCGGGCCGGATCGACGGGACGCAGCAGGGTCTTTCCGATCTCCTCCGTCGGGCGTACGGCGTCGGAGATGCGGAACAGGATCGTCGCCAGCACGAAGGCGATGACGGACGCGGTGAGCACGCCGACCCGTGCTTCGTTCTGCGCCGCGGGGTCATCGATCGCGAGTCCGACGATGAACAGGGAGATCGTGAACCCGATGCCGCACAGTGCGCCGCCGCCCGCGATCCGGTCCAGTGTGAGGCCGGGACCGAAGTCGCCGATGCGCAGCAACCGCAGGACGAACGCGGATCCGAAGACGGCGACGAACTTTCCGGCGACGAGTCCGAGGACGATGCCCCAGGTGACGGGGGAGCGAAGTGCGTCGCCGAGGATGCCGTCCGTCAGTTGGACACCCGCGTTGGCGAGCGCGAACAGCGGCAGGATCACGTAGGCGACGTACGGTGCGTACGCGGTCTGCAGGCGTTCGTTGATCGAGATCGACTCCCGCAGACTGTTCGCCGCTGCCCGTGCGTATTCGCTGTTCGGCGACTGGCGGAACGTGTGTGCCATCTCGAGTGCCTGCTCGACCTCGCGGCGATCCGGCCGGTACACCGGCACCAGCAGCGCGATCGCGACGCCGGCCAGCGTCGGATGGACGCCGGAGGCGAGGAAGGCGAACCACACGACCACCGCGAGCGTCACGTACACCGGTCCTCGGGTGCGCGGCAGATAGCGGGTGCACCAGATTCCGACGAGGCCGAGCGCCGCGACCCCGAGCGGCGCCGGGTCGAAGTCCTCGGTGTAGGCGAGGGCGATGATCGACAGTGCCCCGATGTCGTCGACCACCGCGAGGGCGAGGAGGAACACCCGTAGCCGTCCCACCACCCGAGGACCGATCAGAGCCAGCGCCCCGACGAGGAAAGCGGTGTCGGTGGAGATCACCACGCCCCACGCGTGTTCGTAGCCGGAGCCGGAGGCGACGAGCAGGTAGACGAGGGCCGGGACGGCGAGCCCCGCGATCGCGGCGACGACCGGTACCAGTGCTCGTGACCAACTGGTGAGCTCGCCGATCGCGAACTCGCGCCGTACCTCGAGTCCGACGGTGAAGAAGAACACCGCCATCAACGCGTCGTTGACGAGGGCGTGCAGTTCCATGTGGATTTCGTGGTCGCCGACCGAGATGCCGACGGGTGTCTCCCACAGGTCGTGGTAGCTCGTGTAGGAGATGTTCGCCCACGCGATCGCGACGACGGTGGCGAGCAGGAGGAGTGCGGCTCCGGTCCGCGCCTGATCGGTGTTGCGGATCCGCGCCGCGACGGAGACTCGGCGTTCGCCACGGGCAGGCGGCCGTTCCGGATCGGGCGAACGCCGGATCTCGGTCAGGTCGCTCATGGGATCGCCCCCGGATCAGCCGAGCGGCGGGTGTCGCCGCACGAGAGTGGATGCTACGGCGACCTGTGCCCGAGCGCTCGGGGACAGGCGACGGTGCTCGACACCGAGTGTCGTCAGGAGCCGTTCCGTTGCGACCGCCGGTGATCGATACGGTAAGCGCGACAGCGGATGATGCCAGATGTCCTGTCACCCGCCGCCGCGCCCTTGTTCGGTGCGCGGAACACCAGATGCGCGGGCGATCTCCCACCATGGGTGCGGTGAGAGTTTCCCTCGTGGATCACTTTGCGGTGGAACAGCATTCGGTTCGGTGCTCCTGTCGCGGTCGTTCTCCGGGGCGACGTGGGCGAGAGTCTGGGGGGAATCTCGCGTCGTACAGGCCCGTCTCCTGATCGATCAGGCGGGCTCGACCGGCCAGCCGGTCGACACCCCAGTCGGCCTGTTCTGCGAAGTGTCCCAAGATAATCCGGCAAATGGTGTTCTTCGGTGTGATCTCGAGGCCCTTGTTGTACGCAGGCCGTCGTCGCCCTGCTCGGTGCGGCGGACGCCGCGTCCTGACGGTCGTAGCCGAGCAAGGACACGGTCAGCGGCCCGGACCCGTACGCCGTCCGCAATGTCGGGTGCAGCTTGATGGTGGTGGTCGACATTCTGCGCGGCGGACATCCGCGTCACCGCGCTTGCGGAGGGCGGGAAGTGGCCGAAGTGAGGGGAGCGTGCGGGGTCGGCGCCTGGCGGGGCCTCGACCGGCGCGTTCCGCCCGATCCGCCGGGGCGACTATCCTGGAGAACTGCCGTGACACGGCGGCCGACGTGACCGCCGCGGCGATCTCGAAGGAGTTCCCAGTGGTCGATCTCGCCTACGTCATCGCCGGCTCGGAAGCGACCGGTGGCGCCGGCCTGCAGGTCGACCTCAAGACGTTCCAGGAACTCGGCGTCTACGGCGTCGGCACCGTCACCTGCATCGTCTCGTTCGACCCCAAGGCCGGATGGGGCCATCGCTTCGTCCCCGTCGCCCCGGAGGTCATCGCCGACCAGATCGAGGCCGCGACCGCCGCACACGACCTCGACGTCGTCAAGATCGGCATGCTCGGCACCCCCGAGACCATCGAGGTGGTCGCCGCGGGACTGCGCCGCCAGCCGTGGCGCCACGTCGTCCTCGACCCCGTCCTCATCTGCAAGGGACAGGAGCCCGGTGCCGCGCTCGACACGGACACCGCCCTCCGTGAGCAGATCCTCCCGCTCGCGACGGTGGTGACCCCGAACCTGTTCGAGGCCCGCACGCTCGCGGGAATGGAGTCGATCGACTCCGTCGACGACCTGATCGAGGCCGCCCGCCGCATCCACGATCTCGGACCGGCCCACGTGATCGCCAAGGGCGGCGTCGAACTCCCGGGCGACGACGCCGTCGACGTCCTGTTCGACGGCACCGAGGTGACCGTCCTGCGTGCCCCGAAGGTCGGGCAGGAGCGGGTCTCCGGCGCCGGATGCACGCTCGCGGCTGCGGTCACGGCCGAGCTGGCCAAGGGCGCGCCGGTCGAGTCGGCGGTGGAGTTCGCGAAGGAGTTCGTCACCGCCGGAATCGCCGGGCGAGTCGGCGCCCACACCCCGTTCGACACCGTGTGGCAGGGCGCCTACGTCGACGCGCTGGGCTGAGCGGTTAACGTCGGGGGCATGGCCCACGACACACCGACCGCGCCCGACGATCCGTCCACCAGGGACGAGGATCCGACCGAGCACGTGCCGCCCCGACCCGGTCGGCGGCTCCGGCGCGACGAGTGCGAGGCGCGAGTCACCGCCTTCGACCGGCTCGCGGTCCCCGACACCGGCACGCGGCGCGCCGCGGTCGCGCTGGCCGTGGTCACGGACGACGACGGGTCCCGGCTGCTGCTCACTCGACGACCGCCGAAGATGCGGGCCCACGCGGGGCAGTTCGCCCTGCCCGGCGGCAGCATCGATCCCGGGGAGACGCCGGAAGACGCCGCCGTGCGGGAACTCGCGGAGGAACTCGGTGTCCAGGCAGGAGCCGACTCGGTGCTCGGGCTGCTCGACGACTACGTGACCCGGTCCGGATTCGTCATCACGCCGGTCGTGGTGTGGCTCGGTGAGCCCGACGGTCCCATCGTCCCGAACCCGGACGAGGTCGCGGTGGTCTTCGAGGTCGGGATGGAGGAGGTCGACGTAGACCCTCTGATCCAGCCCGTGCCCGGCGCCCCCGACGGGTCGGCGCCGTTCCTGCGCTGGCCGTTCCGGGGTGGGGCGATGTTCGCGCCGACCGCCGCGCTGATCCACCAGTTCCGGGAGGTGGTCCTGCACGGCCGCGGCACCCGCGTCGCGGAGTTCGCGCAACCCGATTTCGCCGCACGCTGACCGGATTCCCGGCGGCACGACTACCGTCGGGGCATGGGAATCGTCCGGGGTCTGCTCGGCCGGCTCGATCGCACCGGCATCGAGCCGCTCGCGTGGAAGGCGCCGACACCGCCTCCCGAACCACCCGACCCGGCACCGGAATTCGACGACCTCGAACGGTGGCCCGTCCCCGGAACCTCCGGTCCGGAGGATGTCGCCGTCGATCACGACGGCCGAGTCGTCACGGGAACCGTCGACGGAGCGGTGTGGCGGTTCGACCGGCCGGGACTGGTGACGAGAATCGCGGACACCGGCGGGCGACCGCTCGGCATCGAGGTTCTCGGTGACGGCCGCTACCTGGTGTGCGATGCGGAGCGGGGACTGCTGCGCGTCGACGACCGTGGCCGCGTGGAGACCCTCACCGACAGCGCGGCCGGTCGGCCGCTCGTGGCCTGCAACAATGCCGCCGTCACGTCGGACGGGGTCGTCTACTTCACGGATTCCTCGGCCAGGTTCACCATCCCCGAGCACCGGCTCGACCTGCTCGAGCACCGAGGCACCGGCCGGTTGATCCGATTCGATCCGATCACCGGAGACACCGACGTGCTGGCCGACGGACTCCAGTTCGCCAACGGCGTCGGACTGGCCTCCGACGAATCGTTCGTGATCGTCGCCGAAACCGGCAACTACTCGATCCTGCGGGTCGACCTCGGCGGCCCCACCCCGGGTCGGGTGTCCGTCTGGGCCGACAACCTGCCCGGCATCCCCGACAACATCGCCTCCCAGACCGAAGGCGGGGTGTTCTGGGTCGCGCTGTACAGCCCGCGAATGAGGCTGCTCGACCTGATGGCCCCGTACCCGTCGCTGCGCCTCCTCGCGGCGAACCTCCCCGAGCGACTCCAGCCCGATCCCGAGCAACGGGCGTGGGTCCTCGGGTTCGACGGCGACGGGACGATCATCCGGAACGCCCGCGGACCCGCGGGCAGCTATTCGCCCGTCACGGGTGTGCGCGAGGCACACGGGCTGCTCCACCTCGGCAGTCTCTCGGCCGACGCGGTGGCCCGCATGCCCGTACCGAACGCTGCCCGCCTCCCGACACCGGGCACCCACGTGTGACAGGCTTTGTCCGAGACCGGTCCGTGAGGCGCGGACCGGCCCGAGAGCGTGGGAGTGAGAGTGGACGGCGGTAACCGGTCACACGTGGAGCCGGCGGCGGAGCCCATGACCTCGGCCGATCCGGTGGTGACCGATCGCATCCTGACGGTGCCCAACCTGCTCAGCCTGCTCCGGTTGATCGGCGTGCCGGTCTTCGCCTATCTCCTGCTGGGGCCGGAGGCCGACGGATGGGCGCTGGCCGTCCTCATGCTCAGTGGGTTCACCGACTGGGCCGACGGCAAGCTCGCCCGGCTCCTCAACCAGATGTCGACGCTCGGCGGGCTGCTCGACCCGCTCGTCGATCGCCTCTACGTCGTGACCACGCTGCTGGCGTTCGCGATCCGCGGCATGATCCCGTGGTGGGTTGCGGCGGTGCTCATCGGCCGCGACGCGATCCTCGCCGCGAGCCTGTACGTGTACCGCCGCCGCGGCCTGCCCCCGCCGTCGGTCATGTACCTGGGCAAGGCGGCGACCTTCGCGTTGATGTTCGCGTTGCCCCTGGTGCTCGCGGCCCAGGGGGACTGGGCGATCGCGCCTGCGGCGCACGCCTTCGGATACGCGTTGCTCGTCTGGGGCACCGCCCTCTACGTGTGGACGGGTCTGCTGTACCTGCTCGCTGCACGCAACATCGCCCGAGCGGTCCCGGTCCTCGAGGATTCCGGCCGGCGAGCGGACTCGCCGTGACTGCCGGCGGGACCACGACCTCGTCCGGTGTGCGGCGGAATCCGACGCCGTCACTGCTCACGGCGCTACTCGCGGAGGGGCTCGACCCCGGTTACGCCGCGGCAGCCGAGGATCGGGAGCGAAACCACTCGCTGCACCGGCCGCTGCACGCGACCGCGTGGTGCGTGACCGGTGCACTCGTCCTCGGTTTGATCTTCGGAATCGCCCACGCCGAGTCGGTGGACCGGTCCCCAGGGACGGAGCAGGTACGTCGGGACATCCTCACGCAGGTCGACGCCGCGGAGGCTCGTGGCGCCGATCTCGCGGTCACCCGCGACGACCTGCTGGCGCGCACCGACGCCGCGCGCACCGCGGCACTCGCGGGCGACGCCGAGGGTGCGGCGGTGCTCGACCGGATCGGCGACCTGGAACAGGCGGCGGCGCTGGTGCCGGTACACGGTCCCGGCGTCAGCGTCACCCTCACCGACCCCGCCGCTCGCCCGGACCTGTCCGACCGCTCGCGTCCCGGAGCAGGCGCGAACCCGGTCGTCCTCGACCGCGACCTGCAAGCCGTCGTGAACGGACTGTGGAACTCCGGCGCCGAAGCCGTCGCCGTCGGAGACGTCCGGGTCGGACCGGGCGTGACGATCCGGCAGGCGGGCGGAGCGATGCTCGTCGACAATCAACCCGTGCCGTCGCCGTACGTCGTCTCCGCGATCGGACAGCCGTCCCGGCTGCAGACCGGGTTCGTCGTCAGCGACGCATACCTGCGAATGTCCGGCGTACAGCAGTTGTACGGCGTCGGATTCGCACTCGACGAACACGACGACATCACGCTTCCCGGTGCGACGGCACGGGAGATCAGGAGCGCACGAGAAGTGGGGGGCCAGTGAAACCCGTCAAACCCGTCGAGGCCGCCCGCAACGGCTACGCCATCTACGGCGTGCTCGCGCTGGTCGCGGGCATCGCCCTGGGCATCGTGTTCCGGCCCCAGGTGCCCGACGCCGTACAGCCGTACCTGCCCATCGCTGTCGTCGCCGCCCTCGACGCCGTGTTCGGTGGCCTGCGCGCCTACCTCGACGAGATCTTCGACGCCAAGGTCTTCGTCGTCTCGTTCGTGTTCAACGTCCTGGTGGCCGCACTGATCGTCTGGCTCGGCGACCAGCTGGGCGTCGGAACGCAACTGTCGACGGCGATCATCGTGGTGCTCGGCATCCGCATCTTCGGCAACGCGGCGGCCTTGCGCCGCAGATTGTTCGGGGCGTGACGGTGCCCGGCGCGGAGACCCGGACCGCAGGCTCCCGGGGCGGTGGCTGACATGGCGCCCGAGGGCAAACACGAGTGGCACACCGAGACGCCGGCATCGGCGCGGCGGTCGAAGGTGGTGTTCGGGATCCTCGCCGCACTCCTCATGGCGGCGCTCGGCGTCGCGATCGCGACGCAGGTGCAGGGCACCGGTTCCGGTGACACCCTCGACTCGGCCAGGCCGGCCGATCTCCTCGTCATCCTCGACAATCTGGGGCAGCGGGAAGCGGCGCTGCGCCAGGAGACAGCGACATTGCAGGAAACGCTGGACACCTTGCAGCGCAGCGGCGGCGGGTCCGAGGCGGCGCTCGCCGAGGCGAACGCGCGTCTGTCCGCGCTCTCCATCCAGGTGGGTGCCGCCCCGGCGACCGGTCCCGGTGTCGTGCTCACCGTCACCGACCCGGCGCGCGGCGTCGGCTCCGACGTGATCTTGGACATGATCCAGGAACTGCGGGCTGCCGGCGCGGAGTCCATCGAGATCGCCGGCAACGGCGGCCGCCCGATCCGGGTGGGCGTGGACTCCTGGGTGCGCGGCACTGCCGGGAACCTGCAGTTCGACGGGGTGGAACTGCAGGCGCCGTACACCGTCACCGCGATCGGCGACCCACCCACCCTCGCTGCCGCGCTGAACATTCCCGGCGGTGTGGTCGACACCGTCGCGCGCAGCGGCGGCACCGTGACGGTCACGCAATCGGAGCAGGTCACGACAGCCGCCTTGCGAGAGGTGAAACCACGCCAATACGCTCAGCCCGGAAATTGAACTCCTGCTGTCGGGCGGTGCGCCGACGCCGCCACAGCCAGTACGACCCCTTTTCGAAAGGACCTCACGGTGAGCGAGACCAACATCCCGGCCGACCTGCACTACACGGCGGAACACGAGTGGGTGCAGCGGACGGGATCGACGACGGTCCGGGTCGGCATCACCGACTTCGCGCAGTCCCAGCTCGGAGATGTCGTGTTCGTCCAGTTGCCCGCCGTCGGCGACGAGACCACCGCGGGCGAGTCCTTCGGCGAGGTGGAGTCGACCAAGAGCGTTTCCGACATCTATGCGCCGCTCGCCGCGAAAGTCGTTGCTGCGAACGAGAATCTGGACTCCGCGCCGGAGCTGGTGAACTCGGCACCGTACGGCGACGGCTGGCTCGTCGAACTCGAGGTCGTCGAGGAGTCCGCACTGGACGCCGTACTCGCCGCGATGCTCGACGCGAACGCGTACCGCGAGCTGACCGGGGAGTGACCCCGACCCGCCCCACGCGGCGAGCGCCTACGCGGACACGTGCTCACAGGGTACGGTCGAGTACAAGGTCATTCGCCGTGTCGGGGCGCAGATCCGTATCGGTTGTGATTGTGTCTACAGATTCGTTCGGGTCTCCGCTCGGGGCTTCCCGGACGTATCGGACTGAGGAGGAGAAACGGTGAGCGACAACGACGGCGACGCGGTCTACGGGGAGACACCCGCCGAGACCACGTCTGTGTTCCGGGCTGATTTCCTCAGTGACCTGGACGGTACCGCCGCGCCGACCGAGCAGCCCGTCTCCGGTGTCGAGGGTCTGCCGTCCGGTTCCGCACTGCTGGTCGTCAAGCGCGGCCCCAACGCCGGATCCCGATTCCTGCTCGATCACCCGACCACGTCGGCGGGCAGGCACCCGGACAGCGACATCTTCCTCGACGACGTGACGGTCTCCCGCAGGCATGCGGAGTTCCGGCGCGAGCAGAACGAGTTCCAGGTCGTGGACGTGGGCAGCCTCAACGGCACCTACGTCAACCGGGAGCCGGTGGACTCGGCGACACTCGCGAACGGCGACGAGGTCCAGATCGGCAAGTTCCGCCTGGTGTTCCTGACCGGGCCGCGCGCGGCGGCCGGCGACGCTCCTGCGGGTGCGGGCAGCTGATGACCGCGGTCGGGCAGCGGAGCCAGGGTTCGGGGGGGATGTCCATCGGCTCCGTCCTGGATCGGCTCCGCCCCGAGTTCCCGGACGTGACGATCTCGAAGATCCGCTTCCTCGAGGCGGAAGGGCTCATCAGTCCGGAACGCACGCCGTCCGGATACCGGAGGTTCTCGCTCGCCGACTGTGAGCGGCTCCGCTACGTGCTGACGGCACAGCGTGACCAGTATCTGCCGCTGAAGGTGATCAAGGAGCAGCTCGAGGCGATCGACAGCGGCGCCGCGGTCGTCGGTGCCCCGGACGCGGCGCCGCGGCGGCCACGGGTGCTGACGGTGGCGCCCGGTGAGGTCTCGCCCGAGGAGTTCCGGCCGGATCGCGAGGTGCGGGTCAGCCGGAGCGATCTGCTGGCGCGCTCGGGTGTGGACGAAGGCTTCCTCACCGAGCTGATCCGTGCCGGGCTGATCGTCCCCGGCTCCGCGGGTTTCTTCGACGAGGATGCGGTCACCCTCGCCCGCACGGCCCGGGCGATGTCCGGATTCGGGCTCGAGGCGCGTCATCTGCGCGCCTTCAAGCTCGCCGCCGATCGCGAGGCGGGTCTGGTGGCCCAGATCGCCGGTCCGGTCGCGAAAGGGCGCGACGCGGGTGCCCGGGACCGGGCCGAGGAGATGGTGCGCGAACTGGCCGCCCTGTCCCTCACCCTGCACACCTGCCTGGTGAAGGCGGCCGTGCGCGGCGCACTCGACCGCTGAGCGGGTGCGGTCCACGGGGCTGACCGCGCGTTCCCTCCGGGGCTCGGTGCGGTCGCCCTTCGTGCGGCCGAGTACGTCCGGGCGTTGGCCCTCACATCGGCATAGAATCGGTCGAAGCAACGGTTTTCACGGGAGGCGGGCGCGATGAGTGAGATGCGTGTGATCGGTATTCGCGTCGAGCAGCCACAGAATTCGCCCGTGCTGCTGCTCCGCGAAGCCGACGGCGACCGCTACCTGCCGATCTGGATCGGTCAGACCGAGGCCACCGCGATCGTTCTCGAGCAGCAGGGCGTCGAGCCGGCTCGACCCCTCACCCACGACCTGATCACGACGTTGATCGGCGCGCTCGGGCACCGGCTGCTCGAGGTGCGCATCGTCGATCTGCAGGAGGGCACGTTCTACGCGGACCTGGTGTTCGACCGGAACGTCACCGTCTCGGCGCGTCCGTCCGACTCGGTGGCCATTGCGTTGCGGGCCGGGGTACCCATCTACGCAGAGGAGGCCGTGCTCGCGGAGGCCGGGCTGGTCATGCCGGACGAGCGCGAGGACGAGGTGGAGAAGTTCAAGGAGTTCCTCGAATCGGTCTCGCCCGACGACTTCAAGGCCACCGACGGGTGACGGTGCGGCGTGCCGTCACGGCAGGTCACGATTGTGAACCACTTGGTCTCGATACCGTCTCGACTGCGTAAAGTCAGCTAAAGCGGGGCTAAGCTTCGATTGTCTTGGGCGTGTTGCGTTGACCGCATGGCCGCCGACCCATAGCGTCTGGCCGTCATGAATACGCACCATGTGATTCGCCGCGGCGTACGCTGAGAATTCCAGGCGCAGGCCGAAGGGAATCCACGGGTCGGTTTTTCCGTGCGAGAGGGAGCAGTCAGTGGTAGATCAGCCGCAGGACGTGAGTGTTCGTCAGCGCGTCGATGCCGAAGCACCGGTCGAAGCGGTCGAGGTCGACGACCTGCAGCCGGGACTGTTCCCCGACGATTCCGTTCCCGACGAACTCGTGGGCTACCGGGTCCCGATCGCCTGCCAGATCGCCGGAATCACCTATCGTCAGCTCGACTACTGGGCCCGCACCTCGTTGGTCGTCCCGTCCATCCGCGGTGCCGCGGGTTCCGGCAGTCAACGGCTGTACTCGTTCAAGGACATCCTCGTCCTCAAGATCGTCAAGCGACTGCTGGACACCGGCATCTCGCTGCAGAACATCCGCGTCGCGGTCGATCACCTGCGCAAGCGAGGTGTCGCGGACCTCGCGAAGATCACCCTGTTCTCCGACGGGACGACGGTGTACGAGTGCACCTCACCGGAAGAGGTCGTGGACCTGCTCCAGGGCGGTCAGGGCGTGTTCGGGATCGCCGTGAGCGGTGCGATGCGCGAGCTGACGGGCACGATCGCGGACTTCCCGGCGGAACGTGCAGACGGCGGAGAATCCGAGCAGAGCCCGGAGGACGAGCTCGCCTCGCGGCGCCGCAACCGAAGCAGCCGTCGCACCGGATAGTCGGCGAGCGCGGAGCCGTGTGGCGACCCCGGTGTTCGCCACACGGGTCCGGCGAACGCGGCGGGGAACGTGGCGGTCGCCACACGGGTTCGGATGAAGCCCTGAGCGTCGCATAGAATTCAGGTGCGTCGTCGCCGCACGGGAGAGCTCCGGATTCTGGTCGTCCGGACGCCGAAGGAGCAGCACCTCCCCGTCAATCTCTCAGGCACCCGGACCGTGCGGGCATCGGCGCCTCTGGAAAGCGGTGGGAGCACCCACCCGCCCACGGGGAAAGGGGTCGGCGTCGCCGCCCCGAATCTCTCAGGCGCTCGGCACGAGCAGGCGACAGAGGGGGAGGAACGCACCGCAGGCGCTGCGGTGTGGCCTCGAGACCCGGGAGTCGCCTTGCCTGACCAGCCCACCTTCGATCCGTCCGACTTCGCCGGGCGCCACATCGGCCCGGACCGCGCCGAACTCGACCGGATCCTGCACGTGATCGGCGTCGACAGCCTCGACACCCTCGCCGAGAAGGCGATCCCGGGCAGCATCCTCGACGCGGTGACCGACGGCGTCAGCGCGGGCCTGGACACCCTTCCCCGGGCGGTGTCCGAACATGAGGTCCTCGAGGAACTGGCCGCGCTCGCAGGCCGCAACACGGTCGCGACGTCGATGATCGGGCTCGGCTACTACGACACCCTCACCCCGCCGGTGCTCGTCCGCAACATCGTCGAGAACCCCGCCTGGTACACCGCGTACACGCCGTACCAGCCGGAGATCAGCCAGGGTCGTCTCGAGGCCCTCATCAACTTCCAGACGATGGTCGCGGACCTCACCGGCATGGAGGTCGCGAACTCGTCGATGCTCGACGAGGCCACCGCCGCCGCGGAGGCGATGACGCTGCTGCGTCGCGCCGGCCGGTCGAAGTCCCCGCGGTTCGTCGTCGACGCCGACCTGTTCCCCCAGACCCGCGCCGTCATCGACACCCGCGCGACCCCGCTGGGCATCGAGGTCGTGGAGGCGGACCTGTCGCAGGGCCTGCCCGACGGTGACTTCTTCGGTGTCCTCGCGCAGATCCCGGGCGCATCCGGTCGTGTCGTCGACCACTCCGCGCTGATCGCCGCGGCACACGAGCGCGGCGCGCTCGTCGCCGTGGGCGCCGACCTGCTGGCCTTGACGTTGCTCACCCCGCCCGGCGAGATGGGCGCCGACGCCTGTTTCGGCACCTCACAGCGATTCGGTGTCCCGATGGGCTTCGGTGGCCCCCACGCCGGCTACCTCGCGGTCCACTCGAAGCACGCTCGTCAGCTGCCCGGACGCCTCGTCGGCGTCTCAGTCGACGCCGACGGTGACAAGGCGTACCGGCTCGCGCTGCAGACCCGCGAACAGCACATCCGCCGCGAGAAGGCGACCTCCAACATCTGCACCGCGCAGGTGCTGCTCGCGGTCCTCGCCGCGATGTACGCCAGCTACCACGGCGCCGAGGGGCTGACCGCGATCGCGCGCCGCGTCAACGGCTCGGCACGGACCCTCGCGGCGGGACTGCGCGCCGGTGGCGTCGACGTGGTGCACGCCGACTTCTTCGACACCGTCCTCGCCCGGGTCCCCGGCCGGGCCGACGACGTCGTCGCGGCCGCCAAGGGGTGGAACGTCAACCTGCGCCTCGTCGACGCCGACCACGTCGGTGTCGCCTGCGACGAGGCGACCGGCACCACGCACCTGCAGTCGGTGCTCGCCGCGTTCGGCGTGGCGGGCGATCTCGGCTCGTCGGCGCCCGAATCGCTGCCGGAATCGCTCGTCAGGACCACGGAGTTCCTCACGCATCCGGCGTTCACCACGCACCGCACCGAGACCGCGATGATGCGGTATCTGCGGAAACTGTCCGACAAGGACATCGCCCTCGACCGCAGCATGATTCCGCTCGGATCGTGCACGATGAAGCTCAATGCGGCCGCCGAGATGGAGGCCATCACCTGGCCGCAGTTCAACAGGCTGCACCCGTTCGCCCCGGCCGACGACACGATCGGCATCCGGGGCCTCGTGGCGGATCTGGAGTCGTGGCTGGCGTCGGTCACCGGGTACGACCGGGTCAGCCTGCAGCCGAACGCCGGGAGCCAGGGCGAGTACGCCGGTCTGCTCGCCATCCGCAACTACCACCTCTCCCGTGGTGACGAGCACCGCGACACCTGCCTGATCCCGTCCAGCGCGCACGGCACGAACGCCGCGTCCGCGGTGATGGCCGGGATGCGGGTCGAGGTCGTGGCGTGCCGCGCCAACGGCGACGTCGACCTCGACGACCTGCGCGCCAAGATCGCCGATCACGCCGAACGGCTCGCGGCGATCATGATCACCTACCCGTCCACCCACGGCGTGTACGAGCACGAGGTCACCGAGATCTGCGCGGCCGTGCACGACGCGGGTGGGCAGGTGTACGTCGACGGCGCGAACCTGAACGCGCTCGTCGGCCTCGCCCGGCCGGGCCGGTTCGGTGGCGACGTGAGCCACCTGAACCTGCACAAGACGTTCTGCATCCCGCACGGTGGCGGCGGGCCCGGCGTCGGCCCGGTTGCGGTGCGCGAGCATCTCGCGCCGTTCCTGCCCGGGCACCCCCTCGCCCCCGAACTCGGTGACGGGCCGACCGTGTCCGCCGCGCCGTACGGCAGTGCCTCGATCCTCCCGATCACGTGGGCGTACATCCGGATGATGGGCGCAGCCGGCCTGCGGTCCGCGTCGCTCACGGCGATCGCATCGGCCAACTACATCGCCCGGCGGCTCGACGAGCACTTCCCGGTGCTCTACACAGGCGACAACGGCATGGTCGCGCACGAGTGCATCATCGACCTCCGGCAGATCACCAAGGACACCGGAGTCACCGTCGACGACGTCGCAAAGCGTTTGGCGGACTACGGTTTCCACGCGCCGACCATGAGCTTCCCGGTGGCGGGCACGCTGATGATCGAACCGACGGAATCGGAGAACCTGGCCGAGGTCGACCGGTTCTGCGACGCGATGGTCGCGATCCGCAAGGAGATCGACCGGGTCGGCGCGGGCGAGTGGCCGGTGGACGACAACCCGCTGCGCGGCGCACCGCACACCGCTGCCTGCCTCGTCGGGGAGTGGGCGCACCCGTACTCCCGCGAACTCGCCGTGTTCCCGGCCGGCCCCGCCGACAAGATCTGGCCTCCGGTGCGGCGCATCGACGGCGCGCACGGCGACCGGAACCTGGTGTGCTCCTGCCCTCCGATCGAGGCGTTCAGCGGCTGACGTCGTACCGAGACCCGCCGACGGTTGTCCTCGGCGGGTCTCCGGGCGGACGATGGACGGGGGCCGTCAGGCGGTCCGGGGGCCGCCGCCCGTTCGAAGGATCACAGCATGTCCGCCAGGTTCGCTCGTCTCGCCTGCGTGTCCGCACTCGTGGTCGGCGTCGGAGTCGTCGCCGCACCCGCCGCGACCGCGGCGGAACGTCCGCTCGGCAACGGTTCACTCGCCCTGTGTTTCGTCGTTCCGCTTCCGGGATCCGCCGATCTCGAATGGTGCCTGTAGCCGATCGCTCGGCACCGCCGGTCAGGCGGGGACCAGCTCGATCAGCGTGATCTCGGGTGGAGTGCCGACCCGAACGGGTGGTCCCCACGCTCCTGCGCCGCGACTGGTGTACAGCACCGTGTCACCGAACCGGTCGAGGCCGGTCACCGACGGCTGCTGCAACGGCACCAGGTAGCCGAGCGGCCACATCTGCCCGCCGTGGGTGTGGCCGGACAACTGAAGGTCCACGCCGAGTCGTTCGGCGTCGACGACCTGCGCGGGCTGGTGCGCGAGCAGGATCACCGCGCGCTCGGGGTCCCGGCCCGCGAGCGCGGCGTCCGCATCCGGCTCGAACGGCGCGGGTGAGGTGAGGTCGTGGATCCCGGCGAGGTCGACGGCAGCGTCCCCTCGGCGCAGTTCGACGCGTGAGTTGCGGAGTGTGTGGATGCCGAGGCGATCCCACAGGTCGAGCCAGCGTCCCCCGTCACCGGCGTAGAACTCGTGGTTCCCGCTCACCCCGAACACGCCGAGGGGCGCCTGCAACCCGGCGAGCGGTTCGAGGTAGGGGCCGACCTTCGCGACGGTGCCGTCGACGAGATCTCCACCGATCAGGATCAGGTCGGGGTGCTCGGAGGCGACGAGGTCCACGACCTTGCTGGTGAATCCGATCCCGCGGGCCGGCCCGACGTGCAGGTCGGTGATCAACGCGATCCGGGTTCCGGCGAACTCGGCGGGTAGCCGCCGCAGGGGGATCCGCACCCGGACCACGCGTGGCGTGGCCGCCTCCACGACGCCGTAACCGGCGGCACCGACCGCGGCCACGACGACCGTCCCGGTGGCGAGGCGCAGAAACCGCCGCCGCCCGGGACTCGGCGGACCGTCCGGCCCCCGACGCCGGCGGATCAGTCGGTCGACACCCGTTCCGACCGCGATCAGGCCCAGCCCCAGGAACAGGTACAACCCTGCCGCCAACCACACCCAGCCCACGAATCCGAGGGGCCGTGCCCACGCCGTGGCGAACAACTCGCCGCTGCCGACCCCGGTCAGCGCGAGCATCCACAGCACGACGAGCGCGACGGCAACCACCGACCGTGCCCGCGGGCCCAGCTCGGTGGGGCGGGTGAGCCGGCGGTACAGCCACCAGGTGAGCAGCGCCAGCAGCGCGCCGAAAACGACGAGACGGATCATCTGACGCCGGTCACCCGAGCATTCTGGTGACGGCCGAGCCGAACTCCGGGCCGGACGCGTTGGGGACCGCGATCAGGGTCCCTCCGGTGATCGCCGAGAGCTGGTGCAACGTCGCCCTGTCGGAGTTGTCACCGATCATGATCACGTCGACCTGCACGTGCCGGTCCGGGTCGGTGGCCGAGGTGACGGCTTCGAGGAACTGTGCACTGGTCATGCTGGTGTCGTCGTTGGGGCCGTCGGTGATCAACAGGACCGAGTTGGTGCTGCCGTTGACGTGGCCGGTCTTCGCGCTCTCGTAGCCGGCGAGCACCGACCGGTAGGTCGAGGTGGCCGTCGCCGGGGTGGTCGCCGCGAGGGCCGTGCCGATGTCGTCCCGGGTCTCGGTGAGGGGCGCGGTGCCCACCGCGACCCTGTAGGGCCGTGACCCGTTCAAACCGTTGGAGTAGAGCCACAGCCCGACCTGCGTGTCGTCGGGCAGGGTGTCCAGGACCGTGGTCACGCCGTCGGACACATTGCTCAGGAGGGTGCCCGAGCCGTCGCTGCGACTCATCGACGCCGAGACGTCCAGCAGGATCGTGGCCGAGCGAGGCGTGAAGGACTCGGTCATCGGCGCCAGTACGGCCGCCGCGGTGGCCGCGTCGGCCGGTGCGAGCGAGCCCTCCGGCGGTGTGGTCGTCAGGCCGGCGTCGGTGAAGACGGCGGCCTGCTCGCCGGCGCGTAGATACTCGGAGAACTGAGCGGCGGCGCGGGACCGCGTCTCGTCCACCCAGGGAGCCGCCAGGATGACCGCCGGATGATCGGCGACCGGTGCGGCGCCGACGGGGGAGTAGCCGCTGACGGAGGAACTGTCGAAGGATGCGAGCTGGACGGCGGTGACCGGGACCGCATGGAACGGCGCCGCCGCGTGATCGGCCTGCACACCGAGGTCCCGCAGGGCTTCGTCGGGGGTGCCGGAGAGTTCGCCGATCCGCGAACCCGCCGCCAACGCCTTCAGCGCGGTCTGTGCGTCCGGTGACGCGGCGGCCTCCGCGGTGAGTGGGACGGTGCCGGTGGTGGCGGAGGCGACCGCCTGGCCGGTCAGGGTCGAGCTGTCCCAGAACGGGGGTACGAGCAGCTTGAGGCTGCCCCAGCCGGGCAACCCGAGTTGGGGCAGCGACTCCGGGTCCGACTGCAGGCGCGGCAGATCCTGCCACCCGATTCGTGCCCGCTTCAGTCCGTCGCGCAGCGCGTCCGGAACCGCAAGCAGCACAGGTGAATAGGCGACGGATCTGGGGGCGCCGTCGATGACACCCGGGTTGGCGGCCAACGGTCCCGTCGACATCGAGCTCTGCGGGATCCACAGTGCCGGTGGATCGCCCGGTCCCGTCCACTCGGCTTCGCCCGGGGTGGCGAGCGCGGCGGACACCCCGTCCGACGGGGCGGGGTTCACATTGACCACGATGCAGTGGTCCCGGACCACGGGGCCGGTGTCGTTGTACCGATCGGCGACGGTGCGGACGAGATCGGCGAACTCGGGGTCGACGGCGACGTCGACCACGGCCTCGCCCTCGACGCAGGTCTGGGCGGCGGCCACACCCTGGTCGAACACACGGTCGCGCAACTGGATCCAGCCGACGACGGCGAGTACGAGCACGACGACGGAAGCGACTGCGATGACCGGGCCCCTGCTGATGCCCCGCCGTTCCCCGTCGCCGCGATGAAACCCCACGTCGTCTCCTCGATTCCGGCCGCGAGGCCCGCTGTCGATCGATCAGCCTCGGACAGTGTACGGATCGACGGACGTCGCGGATGAACTGCGCCGAACACGACGAGACGCCGCCCGGCCGGGGAGGTCGGACGGCGTCTCGGGATGTCGCGACCAGGCGACCTCGGCTGTGCCGAGATCAGGCGTTCGCGGCCTTGTACTCGCGGCGGCGGCGGTGCAGGATCGGCTCGGTGTAGCCGCTGGGCTGCGTCGCGCCCTCGAGGATCAGTTCCTTCGCCGCCTGGAAGGCGATGTTGGAGTCGAAGTCGGGGGCCATGTTGCGGTAGGTCGCGTCGCCGGCGTTCTGCCGGTCGACGACGGGGGCCATCCGCTCGAGCGCCTCGACGACGTCGGTTTCGGTGACGATGCCGTGGCGCAGCCAGTTCGCGAGGAGCTGGCTGGAGATGCGCAGCGTCGCACGGTCCTCCATGAGTGCGACGTCGTGGATGTCGGGGACCTTGGAGCAGCCGACGCCTGCGTCGATCCAGCGCACCACGTAGCCGAGGATGGACTGGGCGTTGTTGTCCAGCTCCTCACGCTTCTCGGCGTCGGACCAGTCGGTGGACGGGGCGAGCGGGATGGTGAGGATGTCGTCGACCGTCGCGCGCGGCGTGCCCTTGAGCTCGTCCTGGACGGCGAACACGTCCACCTGGTGGTAGTGGGTGGCGTGCAGGGTGGCGCCGGTGGGGGACGGCACCCATGCGGTGTTGGCGCCGGCCTTGGGGTGGCCGATCTTCTGCTCGAGCATGTCGGCCATGAGGTCGGTCATCGCCCACATGCCCTTGCCGATCTGCGCCTTGCCCTGCAGGCCGGCAGCCAGTCCGGTGTCGACGTTCCAGTCCTCGTAGGCGGCGATCCAGCGCTGCTTCTTCATCTCGGCCTTGCGGATCATCGCGCCGGCCTCCATGGAGGTGTGGATCTCGTCGCCGGTGCGGTCGAGGAAGCCGGTGTTGATGAACACGACCCGCTCGGAGGCTTCCTTGATGCAGGCGGCCAGGTTGACGGTGGTGCGGCGCTCCTCGTCCATGATGCCGACCTTGAGGGTGTTCACCGGGAGGCCGAGGACCTGCTCGACGCGGCCGAACAGTTCGGTGGTGAACGCGACCTCTTCGGGGCCGTGCTGCTTCGGCTTGACGATGTAGATCGAGCCGGTGCGGCTGTTGTCGAGGGGACCGTTCGCGTCGCTGCGGGTCAGGCCGTGAACGGCGCAGGCGCTGGTGACCAGGGCGTCGAGGATGCCCTCGGGGACCTCGTTGCCGTCGGCGTCGACGATGGCGGGGTTGGTCATCAGGTGGCCGACGTTGCGGACGAACAGCAGCGAACGCCCGTGGAGGGTCAGTTCGGAGCCGTCGGGCGCGGTGTAGGTGCGGTCCCCGTTCAGGGTGCGGGTCAGCGTCTTGCCGCCCTTGTCGAACGACTCGGCGAGGTCGCCGCGGTTGAGGCCGAGCCAGTTGCGGTAGCCGACGACCTTGTCGTCGGCGTCGACGGCGGCGACGGAGTCCTCGAAGTCCATGATCGTGGTGATCGCCGACTCGAGCACGACGTCCTTGACGCCTGCGGCGTCGGTGGAGCCGATGGGGGAGGTGGCGTCGATCTGGATTTCGGCGTGCAGACCGTTGTTGCGGAGCAGCACCGAGGTGGGTGCGTCGGCGTCACCGAGGTAGCCGACGAACTTCTCCGGCTGCGCGAGACCGGTGACGACCTCGCCGCCGAGCTCGACCTTGAGCTCGGTGCCGTCGACGAAGTAGCGGGTGGCCTCGGCGTGGCTGCCCTTGGCGAGCGGGGCGGCGGTGTCGAGGAAGTTGCGGGCCCAGGCGATGACCTTGTCGCCGCGGACCTTGTTGTAACCGGTGCCCTTCTCGGCGCCGTTCTCCTCGGAGATGGCGTCGGTGCCGTACAGCGCGTCGTACAGCGAGCCCCAGCGGGCGTTGGACGCGTTGAGTGCGAAGCGCGCGTTGAGCACGGGCACCACCAGCTGCGGTCCGGCGGTGGTGGCGATCTCGGTGTCGACGTTCTCGGTGGTGATCTCGAACGGCTCCGGGGTCGGCAGGAGGTAGCCGATCTCCTGCAGGAACGCCTTGTACGCGGCGGCGTCGTGCGGCTGTCCGGCACGCTCGCGGTGCCAGCCGTCGACCTGCGCCTGCAGGTCGTCACGCTTGGCGAGCAGGGCCTTGTTCTTGGGGGCGAGGTCCTCGATCACCTTGACGGCGCCCGACCAGAACGCGTCGACGTCGACGCCGGTGCCGGGGAGTGCCTCGGTGTTCACGAAGTCGTAGAGAACCTTGGCGACCTGAAGGCCACCGACCTGCACGCGTTCAGTCATTGAACAACCTCACTTTTCCGCTACCAGAAGCGCCGCATGGGGGACGCTGTACGGGACACAACAATGTTACCCGGCGGTAGCTTCCCGGAGTTCAGATGGTCCGGGTGGCGGCGTGCCGGGCGACATCGACATAACAGTTCGAATGCACGAGGCGCGGAGGTTGGCGCGCGTGAGTGCCGGGGACTGACGGTGCGGGTCGCACGGCGAGTCTTGATGGCGATCGGCGGTGTCGCCGGTCGTTACGAATGATACGGGAACGGGTCCGGCCGTCTCGACCGGCTCCTGGGGCACCCGCCACCAGCGTCATGTCGGTGTGGTCGTGCTTCCCTCCCGCGCCCACACGGGCAGGATGAACACGCCCTCCGCCTCGACGGTGACGCCGTCGGAGTCGGAGAGGGCGCCGACGACGTAGGTCTTGACGCCGTCGACCCGGTCGATCCGGGCCTCCGCGCGCAACGGCCCGAGCGGCGTCGCTCGCCGGTACCGCAGGGTGAGCGTGCCGGTGAAGTTCGGCTTCTCGGGGCTGGAGGCCGAGCCGAGGACATGGTCGAGGACGAGGGCGCAGATGCCGCCGTGGACGTGGCCGGGCGGCCCCTCGTACGCCGCCCCGAGGGTGAACTCGCTCCAGCACCTGTCGCGTTCCCGATGGACGGTCAGCGGCGGGGCGATCGGATTGCGCAGGCCGATGACGACGTTGCCCCAGGGCATGATCCTGCCGTCCTCGGTGTACCGGACGCCGAACGCGCCGTCGATCTGCCGGTCCCGAAGGCGTGCCGTCGCGGCCCGGACGGTGGCCTCGACCTCCTGAACGGCCGCGGCGTCGACCTCGGTGCGGATGGTGGCGTCGACGAGTTCGCGCACCGCTTCCGCGAGCGGGCCGTACAGCGCCTCGCGCCGGGCCACCTCGTGGCCGTCGATGTCTTCCGCCGTGAACCGCACGCAACCCCTCCATCGCAACCGCTTCGCCTGGACAATTGTCTGGACGTCTGTTCGGAACATAGGTGCAGCGCGCCCGCTTGTCCAGGCGCCCTACTCGCGCCGTCGCGTGCACCGGCGCGGGCCGACGAGTGCTTGTGACGTGCCGCACGAGAGCCGAAGATGGAGAACGTGCAGTTCGGAGCGCCGGCATCCGGGTACGACAGGTTCATGGGGCGGTACGCGTCGTCCCTGGCCCCCGCCTTCGTCGACGCAGCCGGAGTGCGATCCGGCGGCCGGGCCTGCGACGTGGGATGCGGACCCGGCGCCCTCACCGCCGAACTCGTCGCCCGCCTCGGAGCGCCGAACGTCGCCGCGATCGACCCTGCGCCCCAGTTCGTCGCGGCCTGCCGTGACCGCAACCCCGGCGCCGACGTCCGGGAGGGCGTGGCCGAGCAGTTGCCCTGGGACGGTGACAGCTTCGATGCCACCCTGTCGTCGCTGGTGATCGGATTCATGCGCGACGCCGATCACGGAGTGGCGGAGATGGCGCGGGTCACCCGGCCCGGCGGCACCGTCGCCGCCTGCATGTGGGACATCGCGACCGGCGGAATGACGATGCTCACCGTGTTCTGGAACGCGGTGCGCGTCGTCGACCCGGACGCCGTGGGGGAGTCCGCGATGGTCGGCACCGCCGACGGTGACATCGCCGAACGACTACGCGGGGCCGGGCTCGTCGACGTGACGAGTGGCGACCTCACCGCCCACGTCGGCTACCGCGACTTCGACGACTTCTGGGAGCCGTTCACGTTCGCCGTCGGCCCGGCGGGCACCCACCTGCAGTCACTCGCAGCCGATCAGCGGGCCGCGATCCGTGACGCCTGCCGCGCCGAACTGCCCGACGGCCCGTTCACACTCGCCGCCCGCGCCTGGTACGCGCGCGGCACCGTCCCGTCGTGACGGATCCCGTCACGTCGCGGGGGCGACGAAGATCCCCTCTGCCTCGACGGTGACGCCTGTGGCAACGGACAGTGTGCCGCGCACCGTCCCCTTCCGGCCCTCGACGGACACCACGTCCGCCTCCGCCCGCAGCGGTCCGAGCGGAGTCGCCCGCACGTACCGCAGCGTCAGCGTCCCGGTGAACCGGCGCGCCGCGGCACTGGCGGTCACCCCGAGCAGATGGTCGAGGACGAGGGCGCAGATACCGCCGTGCACGTGCCCGGGCGGACCTTCGTAGGCCGCGCCGAGGGTGACGTCGGTCCAGTGGCGGCCGGTGTCGTCCCGTTCGATGACCAACGGCGGCGCGATCGCGTTCTTGAGCCCGACGCCGGCGTTGCCCCACGCGAACTGTTCCCCCGTCGAGGCGCGCCGCATCCCGAACGCGCCGTCGATCTGCGTGGCCCGGAGTTTCGCGGTGGCGGCTGCGATCTCGGTGTGCACCTCCTTGATCACCGCGTCGTCGACCTCGGTGCGGATCGTCGCGTCGACGAGGTCACGGACCGCGTCGGCGAGGGGTCCGAATAGCGCCTTGCGCCGTTCCAGCTCGTCGCGGTCGATGTCGTCGTGCGTGAGATTCACCTGTGCCACCTTCGTCGTCCCGGCCACCACTTCCGGATCGAATGTAGCGGCACGGGACGGACGCCAGGGCGTGGTTCCCGGTCCCCAGGACTTCAGATCTCGAGCAGTTGCCGGCAGCGCGTGAGGAGCTCCGCGCGCAGCGGCGCCGCACGCTCGGCCAGCGACTGCTGGGCCCGCACGTACTCGGCTCGGCCCGCCGCTGTCTCGATCGGCACCGGCTCGTACCCGAGGTCGCGCAGGTCGTACGGGCTCGCCCGCATGTCCAGCTCCCGCGCCTCCATCGCGTGCTCGAAACAGCGGATCACCAGGTCGGAGTCCACCAGCGGCACCAACTTGTAGCACCACTTGTAGAGATCCATACCGGCGTGCAGGCAGCCGGGCTGTTCCCGCGCGGCCTGCTCGTCACGCGAGAGCGGGATCTGATTGCGGCCCACCGCATCCGGGGTGAAGAAGCGGAACGCGTCGTAGTGGGTGCAGCGAAGTGACATCGACTCGACCACCGCGTCGGTCCCGGCGGCACCGAGTCGCAGCGGTGTCCCCGAATGCCGCACCGCCTCGGCGCCGCCCCGGTACACCATCGCCCACTCGTGCAGACCGAAGCAGCCGAACTGGGCGGACCGCGACCGCGTCCCCGCCAGGAGCCGTTCGGTGAACTCCAACATCGTCCGTCGACGCTGCACCAGCGCAGGATCGGCGGTGACCCCGCCGTCCACCTCCCGATAACCGGAGTACTCGGCGTAGCGGCGGGCCGCGGGACCGCCGAGGACGACCCCGACACCGGGATGCCAGCGGCGCAGCTGCGCCGGACGGAGGCTGTAGTACGTGAACAGGAAATCCACCACCGGGTGCTTCACGCCGTGCGACTGCCGGTCCACGTGCCCGCCGATCAGCTCGTCCACCCGGCGCTGATACGCGTCCCGGCGTGCCGTCCACTCCGCCTCGGCGACGATGCCGCGCGCGGCATCGGTCCGGGCGGTCACGGCGTGCGCTGCCCGGGGACGGCGTCCGTGATGCGGTGCGTGCCGTCCCGCACCGTGCCCACGAACTCCTCGACCAGGTCTTCGAGTGCGACGATGCCCAGGCAGGCGCCGTCGGCGTCGACGACCTCCGCGAGGTGGCTGCTCGCCCGTCGGAGCACCGCCAGTGCCTCGTCCAGCGGTGTCTGCACCAGCACCCGCGGCCACGGACGGATGTCGTCGCGCGGAACCACGGTCTCCGGGCCGGCGTTGTCGTCGAGCACCTCGTCGAGGACGTCCTTCAGGTGCAGGTAGCCGGCGAGGGTGCCGTCCGGCAGCACCGCCGGGTACCGCGAGTAGCCGGTCTCGGCCACGACCTCCTCGATCGCCCCGAGGGTGGTACCGCGGTCCGTCAGCGGCACGGTCCGCACCTTGTCGAGCGGGATCAGCACGTCCGCGACGGTGCGGCCGGAGGTGTGCAGCGCCTGCGTGAGCCTGCGGTGCTCCTCCTCGTCGATCAGCCCCTCCGACCGGGACTCCCCGATCATCTCGGTCAGCTCGATCTCGGAGACGGTGCTGTCGAGTTCGTCCTTCGGTTCCACCCGCAACAGCCGCAGCACGGAGTTCGCGGCCCAGTTGTAGAACGCGATGAGCGGTTTCGCCAGCTTGATGAACGCCAGGTGTGCCGGCACGAGCAGCATCGCCGCCCGCTCCGGGCCCGCGATGGCGATGTTCTTCGGCACCATCTCGCCGAGCAGGATGTGCAGGACCACCACCAGTGCCATCGCGATCGTGAACGCGATCGGATGCAGCAGCTGCGCGGGCAGACCGACCCAGTCGAGCGGCTTCTCGATGAGGTGCGCGATCGCCGGCTCACCGACCCGGCCCAGCAGGATCGAACAGATGGTGATGCCGAGCTGCGCCGCGGCCAGCATCAACGACAGGTTCTCGCCCGCGCGGATGACCGTCGCGGCCCGCTTCTTGCCCTGCGCCACCAGCGCTTCGAGCCGGTCGCGGCGGGCCGAGATCAACGCGAACTCGGCCGCGACGAAGAAGGCGTTGCCGCCGAGCAGCAGTACCGTCAGCAGGACGCCGAACACGTCATTCATCGCCGGCCTCCTCGTCGGTGCGGTCACGCAACGCGGCGAGCACCTCGCCGGGGACCGGGGTCAGCACGATCCGGTCGATGCGGCGTCCGTCCATCGCCTCGACCCGGGCGAGCCAGCCGCCGGATCCGTCGCCGGGCTGCGCGTCGGACCCGTCCGGTGCCGGCAACTCGACCTGGTCACCGACCTCCGGAATCCTGCCGAGCCGTTCCAGGACGAGACCGCCGATGGTGTCGTACTCGCCTTCCGGCGCCGCGTAGCCGGTGGCGTGCCGGATCTCGTCGATCCGCAACAGCCCGGCGCAGATCCAGCCGTCCCCGGCACGCTGCACGTCGATCGCCGGGTCGTCGTGCTCGTCGCGGACGTCGCCGACGATCTCCTCGATGAGGTCCTCCATCGTCACCAGCCCGGCAGTGCCTCCGTACTCGTCGACGACGAGCGCGACCTGCATGCCGTGCGATCGCACCTGCTCCATCAACGCGTCGCCGTCGAGACTCGACGGCACCACGGGGACCCGCTGCGCGAGGACCGTCAACCGGGTCGTCGCGCGGGCCGACGCGGGCACCGTGAACGCCTGCTTCACGTGCACCACCCCGGCCGTGTCGTCGAGGTCGCCGTCGACGACCGGGAACCGGGAGAACCCGGTGCGGGCCGCGACGTCGAGCAGATCGGCGACGGTGTCGTGCAGGTCCAGGGTCTCGATCTTCACCCGGGGGGTCATCAGCTCCTCCGCGGTGCGTTCGCCGAACCTCAGCGACCGGTCCACCAGCAGCGCCGTCCCCGGGTCGAGGGTGCCGCTGCGCGCGCTGTTGCGCACGAGGGAACCGAGCTCCTGCGGCGACCGCGCCGAGCGCAGCTCCTCCGCCGGCTCGACACCGAGACGGCGCACCACCCAGTTCGCGGTGCCGTTGAGACCGTCGATGGCCCAGCGGAACACCGTCGAGAACCAGGCCTGCGGGCCGGCGGTCGCACGTGCCGTCGCGAGCGGACGCGCGATCGCGAGGTTCTTCGGGACCAGCTCACCGAAGATCATCGACAACGACGTCGCGAGGATCAGCGCCAGTGCCAGCGACACCCCCGACGCCACCGACGCCGAGACACCGACAGCGGTGAGCACGGGCGTGATCAGTGTCGCCAGCACGGGCTCGGCGATGTAGCCGGTGGCCAGGGTGGTGATGGTGATACCCAGCTGGGCACCGGACAACTGGAAGGACAGGGTGCGGTGCGCCCGCTGCACCTGCCGGGCACGCCGGTCGCCGTCACGGGCGTGCGCGTCGACGGTGCTGCGTTCCAGTGCGGTCAGCGAGAACTCCGCGGCCACGAACACCGCGGTACCTGCGGTGAGCGCGAGGAAACCGAGCAGGCTGACGACGGTCACTGCGATCTGCATCGTCTATCGCCGCCCGGAGTGGGTCGGGATGGGGCCGCCGGGTTTGTCACCCGGCTCGGTAGAGGAGCCCTCCGTCGTGGAGCTGTCGTCGCCGGAGCCGGCGTCGCGCGCCGATTCGGGTGCCTCGGGCACCTTGATCCTTTCGTCGTGCCCGGATCACACCGGGCGCACACCTTGTGGAGACGGTCAGTCTACCGACCGGCGCGTCCGAACCGGGCAACCGCGACGTGCGCCACAGTCACGGCGCGCGGTTCACCATCCCGCCGGCAGGGGCCTGCCCTCGGCGAAGCCGGCGGCGGACTGCACACCCAGCACGGCCTTCCCGTGCAGTTCCTCGAGGCTGCGGGCACCCGCGTACGTGCAGGTGCTGCGCACCCCGGAGCAGATGTGGTCGATCAGGTCCTCGACGCCGGGACGGTGCGGGTCCAGCCGCATCCGGGAGCTGGAGATGCCCTCCTCGAACAGCGCCTTGCGGGCGCGGTCGAACCCGCTGTCCGAGGCGGTGCGGGCCGCGACGGCCCGCTTGCTCGCCATGCCGAAGCTCTCCTTGTAGGCGTTGCCGTCCTCGTCGAACCGCAGGTCGCCCGGGGACTCGTAGGTGCCCGCGAACCACGAGCCGATCATCACGTTCGACGCGCCCGCCGCCAACGCCAACGCCACGTCCCGTGGATGCCGGACACCGCCGTCGGCCCACACGTGCGCACCGAGTTCCCGTGCGGCAGCCGAACACTCGGCGACCGCCGAGAACTGAGGCCGGCCCACACCCGTCATCATCCGGGTGGTGCACATCGCGCCGGGACCGACACCGACCTTGACGATGTTCGCACCCGCGGCGATCAGGTCCCGGGTACCGGCCGCCGACACCACGTTGCCCGCCACCAGCGGTACCCCCAGGTCGAGTGCCGCCACCGCCGACAACGCCTCGAGCATCTTCTCCTGGTGCCCGTGCGCGGTGTCCATCACCAGCACGTCGGCGCTGGCCTCCGCGAGGGACTTCGCCTTCGCAGCGACGTCGCCGTTGATGCCGACGGCCGCGGCGATCCGCAACCGGCCCGCGTCGTCGAGTGCGGGGGTGTAGATGCCTGCGCGGACGGTGCCGGTACGGGTCAGCACACCCTCGAGTCGGCCGTCGCCGTCGACGACCACGGCGATCGGATCGTGCCGGGTCTCGAGCAGGTCGAAGACCTCGCGCGCCGACGCCGTGGACGGTGCGGTCACGAAGTCGGTCGCGGCGACCGCACTGAGCCGGGTGAACCGGTCCACGTCCGCGCACGACGCCTCGGTCACCACGCCGACCGGGCGGTTCTCCGCATCCACGACGACGACCGCGCCGTGCGCCCGCTTGGGCAGCAACGCGAGCGCGTCCGACACGGAGGCGTCGGGGCCGAGGGTGACGGGGGTGTCCGCGACCAGGTGCCTGCCCTTGACGAAGGCGACCGTCTCGGCCACCGCGGAGGAGGGCACGTCCTGGGGGATGACGACGATGCCGCCGCGCCGCGCGACGGTCTCGGCCATCCGCCTGCCGGCGACCGCGGTCATGTTCGCGACGACGATGGGGATGGTGGTGCCGGAGCCGTCCCGCGTGGACAGGTCCACGTCGAAGCGGGAGGCGACGTCGGTGCGATTCGGCACCAGGAACACGTCGTCGTAGGTCAGGTCGTAGGGCGGGGTCTGTCCGTCGAGGAAGCGCACGTCGGTCCACGGTACCGGGTGACGGCGCCCGGCGTCGGAGGGCGGAACGCCCGACGTCAATTGCGGATCCCGTCGAGGACCTTCGCCGTCGCCGAGTGGTCGTACTCCGCTCCCGGGTCCGGCGGCCCGATCCGCACCACGACGGTGTTCGTCGGCTCGTGCACCTGGACGACCTGCCCGCCGAGCCCCAGGGCCCACACCAGGTCCTCCGGGCGGCCCGGCACCATCTGCGCGTCCGCCCGCCCGGCCACCTGCTGCGCGGACAACGGGCTCACCGCGCCCGCGATCGGACCGACGGCATTGCGCCAGAACAGGTAGCCGTACGCGGCGTTGAGATCCTGGGAGGCGCGGCCGGTGGCGGCGTCGAGGTAGTCCGCGGACACGATCCGCCGCCCGTCCCACGTCCCGTCCTGCAGCACCAGCTCACCGAACCGTCCCAGGTCGCGGCAGGTGGACCGCAAGCCCATGAAGGACACGCCACCACCGGAGGCGTCCGTCCCGAACGCCGAGTCCGTCATGCCGAGTGGAGCGAGCAGCCGATCCCGGCCGAACTCCACGAAGGGTGTGCCCGTCGCGGATTCGAGCAGCGGGACCAGTGTCTGGATCGCGGCGTTGTTGTAGGCCCACACCGTGCCCGGCGGAGCCTGTTGATCCAACCCGACCGCGTACGCGGAGCGATCCGCCGCACGAATCAGGTCTCCGTAGTCGCTCGCCATCGACCAGTACCGGCCCGAGTCGTTGCCGAGCAGGTCGGAGACGGTGACCGCGGCCGAGTCGGTGCCGCGCCACTGCGGGATCCACCGATCCGCGGGCGCGTCGAGCGTGATCGCGCCGTCGTCCGCGGCGATGCCGGCGAGCAGACTCGTCGCCGACTTCGTCACCGAGAACACCTCTCGGCCGGTGTGCTCGGACGTGTCGTTCCAGTACCACTCGCCCGCGATCCGCCCGTTCCGCGAGACGAGGAGGCAGTACGAGCCGTGCGCGGCGGCCTCGGCGGCCATCGCGTCGAGAACCGTGGGGTCGAGTCCGGCCTCCTCTGCGGACACCGTCGTCCACTCCCGGTCGCCTCCGTCCCCGATGCCGTCGTTGCCGAGGACCGGGGCCGGAGCCGTCTCGTTCCCGGTCGAACACGCCGCCGTGAAAGCCACCGCGACCGCCACCACCGCGGTGCGCACGGATCGCTTCACGACGTGACCGCCGGTGCACCCGCACCGGCCCGACCACGGGACAGTGCGATCGTCGTCACCACCATCACCGCGACCGCCGCCAGCACGACCACCAGCCCTCCGGCCTCCACCCGCAACCGCTCGTCGAGCACCGTGAAACCGAGGAAGGACGCGACCAGCGGCTCGCCGATGGTGATCGCCGGCAGCGACGCGGACAGCGATCCCGCCGCGAACGCCCGCTGCTGCAGATAGAACCCGGTGAGTCCGGCCGCGACGAGCGCCCACGGCTCCCACCCCGTCAGCACCGCCGTGACACCCTCGTCGAACTCCTCGACCACCGGCTTCGTCAACGCGACCGCCACCCCGTACAGCGCGCCACAGGCGGAACCGAGCAGCAACGCCCGCGCGCCCGCGGGCACTCTCGGGGCCGCACTCGCCGCGACCGCGCCGACGCACGCCGCGAGCACCACCAGCAACGGAACGGCCCAGTGCCGCAGCGGCGCCGACTCGGCCCCCTCGGTGGGATTCCCCACGATGAGGAAGACGACGAGCGCCGCGGCGAGCGCGAGCGCCGCCGCCCACGTCCGGCCGGTCATCCTGGTTCCGGCGAACCGCGCCGACAGCGGCAACGCGAACAGCAGGGTGCTGACGATCAGTGGCTGCACCACCAGCACCGACCCGACCGCGAGCGCCGCCGCCTGGAACCCGTAGCCACCGACATCGCCCACGACACCCGCCCACCACCGGGGGGATCGGATCAGCTCGCCGATCAGCGCGTTCTCGTCGACTCCCTCGGCCGCCGACTGCTGTGCCACCGACCCGACCGCGAACAGCAGCGCACCGGTCAACGCCAGCACGACCGCGAGAACCGGGAGGTCGCTCACGGCTTCGGCCCACGCCTCGGCCTGCGCGACGGCGCCGGGCCCCGGCCGCCTCGGGGGCCGGGACGTCGCGCGGTCGTCTTTCCGGCGGCAGACGTCGCCGGAGCCGGAACAGGTTCGGAGACGAGGGGTTTCCCGGGCGGACGCCGCGCTCCCGTCAATCCCGTGAGGGACCGGTCGCCGGGCCGCACCGACAGTCGCACCGGATCGACCCCGGCTCGCGTCATCACCGCCGCGACCTCCTCACGCTGATCGTCGGTCACCAGTGTCACCACCGTCCCCGACGCGCCGGCCCGCCCCGTCCGCCCGGCGCGGTGCAGATAGTCCTTCGGATCCGCAGGCGGATCCACGTGCACCACGAGGGACACGTCCTCCACGTGAATGCCTCGCGCCGCGACGTCCGTCGCCACGAGCAGCGGCACCCGACCCGACGTGAACGCGGCGAGCGCGTGCGTGCGGAACGCCTGCGACTTCCCGCCGTGCAGGGTGCCCGCGGAGAGTCCGACCTCCGCGAGCCGCTGCACGAGCCGATCGACCCCGTGCTGGGTTCGCACGAACATCAACGTCCGCCCGTCACGGGCGGCGATCTCCTCGACCACCCGCGTCTTGTCGCGCCGATCCACGAACAGGACGTGATGCTCCGTGTCGGCGACCGGCGCCGCGGCGGACGCCGTCGCGTGCGTCACCGGGTCGTGCAGGTACCGGCGCACCAGCTCGTCCACCTCACCGTCGAGTGTCGCCGAGAACAGCAGCCGCTGAGCGGATTCCGGGGTCGCGTCGAGGATCGCCGTCACCTGCGGCAGAAATCCGATCTGCGCCATGTGGTCGGCTTCGTCGACCGCCGTGACAGCGACGTCGCCCAGGTCGAGTGCGCCCTGCGCGATCAGGTCCGCGGCCCGGCCCGGCGTCGCGACGAGTACGTCCACGCCACGGGCGAGCCGCTGCGCCTGCGTCTTCGTCGGCACCCCACCCGTCGCGGACGCCAACCGCAGCCCCAGCGCGAGTGCCGACTCGTCGAGGGCCCGTTCGATTTGCGTCGCCAGCTCGCGGGTCGGTGCCAGCACCAGCCCACGTGGCCGACCGGGCGCACTGAACTTTCCCGTGAGCCGCACCAGCATCGGCAATCCGAACGCGAGTGTCTTCCCGGACCCGGTCGGCCCGCGGCCCAGTACGTCACGGCCGGCGAGGATGTCGGGAACGACGAGCACCTGGATCGGGAACGGCGCGGTGACGTTCTCCCGTCGAAGCGACTGCGCCAGGGTGGCGGGCAGGCCCAGTTCGGTGAAGGACGGGGTGGACACGGTGCGGAACACCTCCAGGGTTGGGCGGGCGCGATCGACGCAGGTCGAGCGTACGCGTCACCGCCCCGGAACCCGAGCCGACGGCGGGTGTCTCACCCGTCGATCCGAGGACCGACGCGGATGTCGAAGCGTCTGCCGACGGTGTCGAGGGTCCGGCGGAAGTGGTCACGGTCGCGGCGAGGCGCAGCAGGCCGAGCATCTGCCGGTGCCGGGGGTACCAGCGGTCGTAGTCGAAGGCCGCGGTGCGGAGCACGCGGGCAGGAAGTGCCTCGGCGAGCAGGCCGAGGTTGTACATCGCGAGGGTCATACCCGTGAACGCGAACAGCGGTTTCGCGCCGCGGCGGCGCAACTCCTCGAAGTCGATCGCGTACAGCGGCGTCTCACGGACCAGTCCGGCGTGCAGCAGATGGGACAGGTAGTACCCCATGTAGGCGGGCAGTGGCAGCACCGCGGATCGCAGTTGCACCGACACCACCGACCCGGTCTCGGACACGTACGGCTCGTACGGGTGCTCGGACCGGAGCATGTAGCCGCTGCAGTTCACGATCCAACTGTCCCGCGCGACCGGTGCTCTCGCGCCGCTGCGGAACACGACCTCCGTGGCGCCGTTCCGGTCGACGACGTCGACGAGATGGTCCATGCGCACCTCGCCCAGCCCCGCGGAGATGGTGGTGTTCTCCGCGTCGGACAGAATCCCCAGCATGAAGTTCCGGGCCGTGGGAAGGGGTCCCGTTCCGTGTCTGTCCCGGTACCACCGGGCAACCACGGCCTCGTTGGTGCCGTCGAAGCGGTGGGCCACCGACGCGAGAACGGAATTCGGCAGAGGACTGTGCCACCAGCGCCTCGCCCCGATCGGGAAGGTCCCGTCACGGCGGATGAAGTAGGTGCCCGAGCCCGCAACCAGGTTCACTTCCCGCCCCGGGCCGTCCGCGACGAGCGCGTGCACCGTGTCCATCGCGGTCTTGCCGCTGCCGACGATCCAGACGGGCGCGTCGTCGGAGGCGATCTCGCGGACGTCGCAACTGTCGGGCGAGACCGAGCGCACCCGTGAACTCGACAGCGGCAGCGGATCGTTCGGGGAGATGTCGTAGCCGAGCGCCTTGATCACCCGTGCGGCCCGCAGGTGGTGCAGTCGGCCGTCGGCGCCCAAGTAGCGCACGTCCACGCCGTCACCCGATTCCGTCACGGATTCGACGCTGCAGCCGAAGCGTTCGTCGACCGGCATGCGCCGCTCGATCACGTCGGCGCAGTGCCGCAGGTGGGTGAGCACCTCGTCCTTCGTCGCAAGGTACGACGCGGGCCGGTCGAGCTCCCACGCGATGTTCCCGGCGGTGAACAGGCGGTGCGGTTGGTGCAGGCGCACAAACGGATACGTGTCCACCCACATCCCACCAACCCGCGGTCGGCGGTCGATCAGGACGACGCGCTGTCCGCTGTCGAGGTACCGACTCGCCGCGAACAACGCGTTGATCCAATGCCCGCGCCGATCACACACAGTTCGCAGGTGTCGGCGATGTCGCCGGGACGCGGTTGGTGCGCGACGGTCATGGTGGCTCACCCCGCGTCACACGCTACGCCGGTCGTGGGTACCGAACCAGGAGCGTCCGGCGCCACCCGCCACGGGTGGCACCGGACGCCGGGTCAGGCGTCGACCTCGCTGCGGTCCCCGCTCCAGAGGGTGTGGAACTTGCCCGGACGATCGGTGCGCTCGTAGGTGTGGGCACCGAAGAAGTCACGCTGCCCCTGCGTCAGAGCGGCAGGCAGCCGCTCGGCGCGCAGGCCGTCGTAGTACGACAGCGACGACGAGAACGCCGGCACCGGAATGCCCAGCTGCGTCGCCGTGACGACGACCCGCCGCCACGAATCGATCGCGGTCTCGATCGCGTCCTTGAAGTACGGCTCCACGATCAGCGACGTCAGATCGGGATTCGTGTCGTACGCCTCCTTGATGCGGTTCAGGAAGCGGGCGCGGATGATGCAGCCACCACGCCAGATCGTCGCCATGTCGCCCGGCGTCAGATCCCAGCCGTACTCCACGCTGCCGGCGCGGATCTGGTCGAAGCCCTGCGCGTACGCCACGATCTTCGACGCGTACAGCGCCTGCCGAATGTCCTCGGTGAACCGGTCGGCGTCGGTCGGCTTGTCACCGAGAACACCGGACGCGAGACCCTTCGCGGCCTCACGCTGAGCCCGCGATCCCGACAGTGCGCGGGCGAACACGGCCTCGGCGATGCCCGTCACCGGGACACCGAGATCGAGCGCCGACTTCACCGTCCACCGGCCGGTGCCCTTCTGCTCGGCGGCGTCCACGATCACGTCGACCAGCGGCTGCCCGGTCTTCGCGTCCACCTGCGACAGCACCTCGGCGGTGATCTCGATCAGGTACGACTCCAGGTCGCCGGTGTTCCACTCGCCGAACACCGCCGCGATCTGCGCGGCGTCGAACCCGAGCGCATCCCGGAACAGGTGGTAGGCCTCGCCGATCAGCTGCATGTCGGCGTACTCGATGCCGTTGTGCACCATCTTCACGAAATGGCCGGCACCGTCGGGACCGATGTGCGTGCAGCACGGGGTGCCGTCCACGACCGCCGCCACCGACTCCAGCAGCGGACCGAGCGACTCGTACGACTCCTTCGGGCCACCGGGCATGATCGACGGCCCGTTCAGCGCGCCCTCCTCGCCGCCGGAGATGCCGGCACCGACGAAGTGCAGGCCCCGCTCCCGCAGCGACGCCTCACGCCGAATCGTGTCCGTGTACAGGGCGTTGCCGCCGTCGATGATGATGTCGCCCGGCTCCATCGCCGCGGCGAGCTCCTCGATCACCGCGTCGGTCGCGTCACCGGCCTTCACCATGATCAGCACGCGGCGGGGACGCTGCAGCGCCGCGACGAACTCGTCGACGGTCTCCGTCCGGACGAAGTCACCCTCGTCGCCGTGCTCGGCGATCAGGGCATCGGTCTTGGCGACACTGCGGTTGTGCAGCGCGACCGTGTGTCCGTGCCGGGCGAAGTTGCGGGCAATGTTCGAACCCATGACGGCGAGTCCGGTGACGCCGATCTGGGCGCGCGCGGTCGAGGCAGTTGTGTCGGTCATGCGTCAAGCATTCCCTGCCCGGGAAACGAGCGACACTCCAGGGTCTCGCAACGTGGGATGGCGTCGGCGGCGGCGCCGCACCGTCGCAGACCCGGGAAGCGGCCGACGCCGCGACCCGGTCGGGGTCGCGGCGTCGGCAGTGGACGTCGAGGTCGGATCAGCGTTCGCGAGCCGGGCCGTCGAACCCGTCGTACGAACGGCGCTCCGTCCGGCTGCGGAAGCCACCGGACGCGCGCTCGTTGCGCTGCGGACGGTCGTTGTACTGCGGACGATCGCCGCGGTGGCCGTCGCGCTGGGGGCGGTCGCCGTAGGGGCGGTCGCCACGCGGGCGGTCCCCTCCGCGCTGGTAGCCGCCGTCGCGCTGGGGGCGGTCGCCGTACGAGCGGTCCCCGCTCCGCTGGTAGCCGCCGTCGCGCTGCGGGCGGTCGCTCCGCTGGTAGCCGTTGTCGCGCTGCGTGCGGTCACCATACGGCCGGTCGCCACGCGGGCGGTCGCCACCGCGCTGGTAGCCGCCGTCCCGCTGGGGGCGGTCGCCGTACGAGCGATCGCCCCGCTGGTAGCCGCCCTCGCTGCGCTGCGGACGGTCCCCGTACGAGCGATCACTGCGCGGCCGGTCACCCTGGGAACGGTCGCCGCGCTGGTAATCGCCGTCGCGCCGGGGACGGTCGCCATAGGAGCGCTCGCCCCGCTGGTAGCCGCCCTCGCGGCGCGGGCGGTCACCGAAGGAACGGTCGCCACCACGCTGGTAGCCACCCTCACGTCGCGGGCGGTCACCGAACCCGCGGTCGGAGCGCTCCCGACGCTCCCGGACCGGCTCGCCGCTCGGCGTCCGGGCGCCGGTGATGGCGGTCAGCTCCTCGGAACCGGGGCGGACGTTCACCTCGACGGCGTCGACACCGGCGGTGTCCGTCAGTCGACGGACCATCCGACGCTGGTTCGGGAGCACGATCGACACGACCGTGCCCTTCTCACCGGCACGGGCGGTGCGACCCGCGCGATGCAGGTAGTCCTTGTGATCGGCGGGGGGATCGACGTGCACGACCAGGTCGATGCCGTCGACGTGGATGCCGCGAGCGGCGACGTCGGTGGCGACGAGGATCGGTGTCCGCCCGTTCTTGAACCGCTCGAGGACGCGGGTGCGCTGGTTCTGCGCCTTGCCGCCGTGCAGTGCTTCCGCCACGACACCGACGTCGCGGAGCCGTTCGGTGATGCCCTCGGCGCCGAGCTTGGTCCGGGCGAACATGATCGTGCGTCCACCGCTGCGCGCGCCGATCTCGGCGAGCACCGCGTCCTTCTGGCCACGGTCGACGTTGAGCACGTAGTGCTCCATCGTGGTCACGCTCGCGCGGCCGTCGGCGGTGGCGTGCTCCACGTGGTCGGGCAGGAACCGGCGGACGAGCGACTGCACCTCACGGTCGAGGGTCGCCGAGAACAGCAGACGCTGACCGTCCGGGCGGGTCTGCTCGATGATCGACCGCACCTCGGGGAGGAAGCCCATGTCGGCCATCTGATCGGCCTCGTCCAGGGCGATCATCTCGACCTCGTCGAGGACGCAGGTCTCCTGCCGCAGGTGATCGCCGAGCCGCCCGGGAGTGGCGACGAGGATGTCGACGCCGCGGGCGAGCTGATCGACCTGCTTCGTGAACACCATGCCGCCGACGGCCGAACGCACCTTCAGACCGACCGTCGATGCGTAGGGGAGCAGCGAGTCGACGACCTGGACCGCCAGCTCGCGGGTCGGGACCAGGACGAGGGCGCGCGGGCGCTTCGCCGCCGGGCGATCGTCGCGCCCGGCGAGCCGGGCCAGCATCGGCAGGCCGAACGCGAGCGTCTTGCCGGAACCGGTCTGCGCCCGGCCGAGCACGTTGCGGCCCGCGATGGCGTCCGGAATGGCCATCGCCTGGATCGGGGACGGCACCGTGATGCCGTCGCGCGCGAGCCCGGCGACCACGGGTGCGGGGAGACCGATCTCGGCGAACGTCGGCTGATCGGTCGCGGCGACGGCATCGGGTGCGTCGGTGGGCTCTGCCTGATCGTGGGCAGCATTGTTCTGGACAGCGTTGGTCACGCGTGTGTACCTCTCCGGGCGTCGGGCGCGTCGCGGAGAGCGGGGCTGGGTGAACCGCGCAGAAAGAGACGAGCCGGGCACGTTCGTCCTGGTCGGGCCAGGGGCGTGCCGAAAATGTGAGCTTCTAACGAAGTTGGGCCGCGAATGCGACCGTTCTCCAGTGTACGGGAAGACGCACACGGTCTCCGCCCAGGCGACTGTGACTCTCACGTCACCTGTCGGGGTGTGGCGACGTCGGGCCGGCGGGTGACGCCGGAACCGTCACCCTCGGAACAGTCGTTCCAGTTCGACGAGCCACGGAACCGCGACCGCGATCGTCGGCACGACCAGGATCGCGACCGACGCGAGATACGCGCCGAGTGCGATCGGGATGCTGGTGCCGGGGCGGGACAGCCGCTGGATCCGGGTCAGGGTGTGCGGACCACCCGCAGCCAGCGCGCCGTCGGGGGCGCTGGAACCGGCGCACGCGACCAGCGCCCGCGCGAGCGGGGTCGGCCCGGTGACCCGCACCGCGGAGTCGTCCGCGAGCAGTTCGACGAGCAACCGCACGGATCCGAGCGCCGACTTGCTGCGCACCACCTTCGGGAACGCCTCGTTGACGGCGGTGAACGCCTCGATCACCAGGTCGTGCCGGGAGCGCAGGTGCGACCGCTCGTGCATGAGGATCGCGGTGATCTCCTCGCGGCTCAGGTTGTCGAGGGTCCCCGCGCTCACGACGACGCGGTGCCGGAGCCCGGGCAGGCAGTAGGCGATCGGTTCCGCGGTGTCGAGAACCCGGAGATTGGAGTTGCGGCTGCGGTGCGGTTCGCCCTGATCGAGGAGATCGACCAGCATCCGGTGCCGGGACCGCCGACGACGGGTTCGCACCGCGACCGAGGCAATGGAGAAGATCAGCTTCGCGCCGATCAACAGGGTGATCGCGAACACCACCACGTACGCGATCCACAACGGGAGACCGAGCGCGTCGATCTCCTCCAGGGGCGCCGTGGTGGGCCGGCCGTCCGGACCGGGCACGAGCAGCTGGGACGCGATCACGAGACCGGAACTGAACGCCGACAGGACCGCGGCGACCGCGATCGCCTGCCACAGCACGAGGGCGGCGCCGGGAGCGCGGTAGGGCCAGGTCGCGCGCGCGAGCAGCGCGGGGACCGGGCCGGTCAGGAGCAGGGCCAACACAGCGAAGGCCAGTGCGGTGGTGGGGTTCATGTCCTACCCATCATGCACGACGGGCGGAGGTCAGCTGGCGCGATCGGTACCGGCGTCGACGCTGCGCAGGTGCCGCGACGATGCGTCGGACGCCTCCAGCGCGGCGAGCGCCTCCCGGAGCGCGGCGGCCTCGTCGGCGCCGACCCGTCCCACGAAGTTCACGAGGGCGGCCACCCGGCCGTCGGAGGCGTGTGCCTGGTCGAGCGCGTCGACCATCAGCGAGGCGACGAGTTCGTCGCGACCCTGGACGGGGACGTAGCGGTGCGCGCGGTCGTCGCGCTGCTGGATCACCAGGTTCTTCTTCGCCAACCGCTGCAACACGGTCATGACGGTGGTGTACGCGAGCTCCCGCCGCTCCGCCAGGGCCTCGTGGACCTGCCGGACCGTCTGGGGTTCGGAACTGGACCAGAGGTGGTCCATCACTGCACGTTCGAGCTCGCCGAGTCCTGCCATGCGTACATCCTACGTACTGTCCGACAGTTGTGCGTACTACCCGCAGTAGTAACCCGTGCGGTGTATATCGGAGAGGGGTCACAGTCGCGTCACCACGGGCAGAGGGGAGCCGGAGTGGACTGGTTGTACGACCGCCCCCTGCTGACGGGACCGGTGCCCTGGGCGGCGACGGTCCTGGCCGTGGCCGGTGCACTGTGGCTGCTGCTCGCGCCGACCACCGACACCCGTCGGCACCGGATGCGCATCGTCCCCGTCTGTGTCCTCGCGGCGATCGTGCTCACCGCAGCCGGGTGGCTGGTCGTCGCGAAGTGGTGGCGTCCGTTCCCCGACCCCGTCGAACCCGAGGTGTACGCGTGGATGGGCGGCGGACTGCTCGCGATCCTGCTCGCCGCCGCGCGACTCGTCACCGACCGGAACCTGCTCCGGGGGATCGTCTCGGTGGTGGCGGCGCTCGCCGTCGTCGGTGGCGCCGCCGCTCAGGTGAACCTCGTCTTCGACGCCTACCCCACACTCCGCGACGTCCTCGGTCTGCCCGCCGCGAACGCCGTCGACTTCGCCGAGATCCCCGGGCCGGTCGCGGACCCGGTCACCGGCACGCCCCTCGACGCGCACTGGCAGCCGCCCGCCGACCTGCCGGACCACGGCAGCGTCACGACCGTGCCGATCCCGGGCACCGCATCCGGGTTCGCAGCCCGCGACGCCCAGATCTACCTCCCGCCCGCGTACTTCGCCGACCCGCGGCCCCTGCTGCCCGTTCTCGTGCTCCTCGCCGGCCAGCCCGGTAGCCCCGGCGACTGGCTCGCAGGCGGTCGCCTCGCCGAGACGATGGACGCGTTCGCCGCCCAGCACGGCGGTCTCGCTCCGGTGGTCGTCGTCGCCGACGGAACCGGCTCCACCCTCGCCAACCCGCTGTGCCTGGACTCGACGCTCGGCAACGTCGAGACGTATCTCGCGACGGACGTCCCGAACTGGGTGAAGTCGAACCTCCAGGTGGACCCGGACCCGCGGTCGTGGGCCGTCGGCGGACTCTCCTACGGCGGCACCTGCTCCCTGCAGCTGGCCACGAACCATCCCGACGTGTACCCGACCTTCGTGGACCTGTCCGGCCAGCTCGAACCGACCCTCGGCGACCGCGAACGGACCGTCGACGCGGCGTTCGGCGGCGACGATGCCGCGTTCACCGCGGTCAACCCGATCGATCTGATGGCGAAGCGGCAGTACCCGGACAGCGCGGGCGTGTTCGTCGTCGGATCCGACGACCACGACTACGCCCCGGGCGTGCACACCCTGTACCAGGCGGCCCGGCAGGCCGGAATGGACGTGCACCTCGTGGAACTGCCCGGCGGCCACAGCTTCGCGGTGTGGTCCGCGGGACTGGCCGGGCAGGTGGACTGGCTCTCGAAGCGAATGGGGCTGATCTCGTGACGTCACCGATGACCGCTGTCCGGCGCCAGTCACGCCGCGTCGCCGAACTGGTCCGCTTCGGGGTGTCCGGCGCCCCGGCGAGCATGACACTGCTCGTGGTCATCTGGGTTCTCGGAGCGGCGACGTCGAGTCTGACCGGCCCGAACGGCTACGTGGAGCGACACTTCGCGGCGTCCGTGCCCGCGCTCGAGCAGGGCCGGGTGTGGACCCTGCTCACCTCCGGGCTGTGGGCACCGAGCCTCGTCGGATACCTCGCCGCGACCGTCCTCGTCCTGGTGATCGCCGCACCCGTCGAACACCGCATCGGCAGCGGCAGATTCGTCGCGGCCGCGGCGTCGACACAGGTGTGCGGCACGGTTCTCGCGCTCGCGCTGGCCGCGGTGGTGCGTACGGTCGACGAGACATGGGGTTTCCGGCTGCACATCGGGACCGCGGTCAGCCCGACGACCTGGATCGTCGGTTCCGCCATGGTGGCCGCCGCAGGCATGACCACCCTGTGGCGTCGGCGGGTCCGGGTCGGAGGACTCGCTCTGCTTCTCACCCTGGCCCTGTTCAGCGGTCACCTCATCGACCTCGTGCGCCTCGGCGCCGCCGTCGCGGGCCTGGTGATCGGACCGTGGATCGTGACCCGCAGCGCCCGCGGGGCGCACCTGGCCGGAACGCGACGGGAGGGGCGGGTCCTCGTCGCGCTCGTCGTCGCCGCCGGCGCCGTCGGTCCGGTGCTCGCGGCACTGTCACCGCACGCGGTCGGACCGCTCGCGGTGCTCCGCGAACTGTTCCGCGGTGCGCCGTGGACACCCACCGAGGTCCGTGAGCTGTGCGCGGCCGACGCGACCGCCCTCGACTGCCGGCGCGGACTGCTCGAACTGCGGCTCGGGGGTGTCGGCCCGACCATCCTCAGCGTGCTGCCGTCGGTGTTCCTGCTCGTCCTCGCCGACGGGCTGCGCCGCGGGCGCCGGTTCGCGTGGATCGCCGCCGTCGCCGCGCAGGTCGTGCTCCTCGCGTTGTCGGTCGTCGACTTCGGCATCCGCTACGCGGGATTCGCGGACGAGCAGACACTCTTCTACGGGCTGGACTCGCCCAACGTGTACCGCACGGTCACGCCCTTCCTGGTGCCGATCGCGATCCTGCTGCTCCTCCTCGCGACCCGCCGCTGGTTCACCGTCACCGCCCCGCGGTCGGTGATCCGCACGCTGTGGGTGCGCCTCGCGGCACTGGTGGCCGGAGTGGGGGTCGCCTATGTCGCGCTCGGGATGCTCGCACGCGGCGGCTTCGACCGGGAGCCGGGCCTGGCATCCCTGGCGGCGGACTACCCGCAACGCCTCGTGCCGCCCGTGTACCTCCAGTGGCTCGATCCTCGGTTCCTGCCCGACAGCGTCCCCACCACCCTGCTCTACGAGTGGACGGGCGTCCTGGTGTGGGCGGTGTTGTGCGTGCTCGTCGCGGCGACCTTCCTCGCTCCCGCCCACGGCGACAGCAGCGACGACACCGAACGCGCCAGAACCCTGCTGACCACGGGTACGGGCAGTCCGCTCTCGTGGATGACCACGTGGCGCGGCAACAGCTACTGGTTCGCACCGGACGGCAGGAGCTACGTCGCGTACCGGGTGATCGCGGGAGTCGCACTCACCACCGGCGATCCGGTCGGCCCGCCGGAGTCGCTGCGCGCGAACGTGACCGGATTCGCGGACTTCGCATCCGCCAACGGCTGGACGCCGTGCTTCTACTCCGTGACCGCGAACGTCAGGCAGGTCACGGATGCGATCGGCTGGACCGCGATCCAGGTGGCAGAGGAAACCGTGCTGCGCCTCGACCGGCTGCAGTTCACCGGCAAGAAGTTCCAGGACGTCCGGACCGCCCTCAACCGGGCCGCGAAATCCGGTGTGACCGCGGAGTGGATCCGATTCCCCGAGGCCCCGCTGGCGCTGACCGACCAGGTCACCGCGATCTCCGAGGAATGGGTCGCCGACAAGGGGATGCCCGAGATGGGCTTCACCCTCGGCGGCATCGACGAGATCGACGACCCGCAGGTGCGATGCCTGATCGCCGTCGACGAGGCGCGCACCGTGCACGGTGTGACGTCCTGGATGCCGGTGTACCGCGACGGCCGGATCGTCGGCTGGACACTCGACTTCATGCGCAGGCGCACCGAAGGGTTCCGGCCCGCCATGGAGTTCCTCATCGCGTCCGCCGCCCAGTCGCTGAAGGCGGAGGGCGCGGAGTTCGTCAGCCTGTCCGGCGCCCCGCTCGCGACGGTGCAGGACGACACCGGCCCCGACGACGAGGCCGCGCGACCACGCGACCAGGTCACGCTCGCCGTGATCCTCGACAAACTCCTCGACGTACTCGGGCGGACCCTCGAACCGGTGTACGGATTCCGATCGCTGCTGGCGTTCAAGGCGAAGTTCCAGCCGGACTACGTACCGATGTACATGACCTTCGCGGATCCCGCCGCTCTGCCCAGCATCGGCAACGCCGTCGGCCGCGCCTATCTCCCCGAGGTGTCCGTCGGACAGGGAATGCGCCTGGTGCGCACCATGATCCGCAGTCGGTGACTCAGGACTCCGGCGAACGGGCGGGTCCGCCGATCGCGCCGTACACGTGCCGGGTTCCGACCGGCACGATGAGCGGACGATCGGAGACCGGATCGTCGACGACCCGCGCCTCCAAGCCGAACACCTCCAGCAGCAGTCCCGGGGTGATCACCTCGCTCGGCGCGCCCTGCGCGACGATCGAACCCTGCGACATCACCACCAGCCGATCGCTGTACCGGATCGCGAGGTTCAGGTCGTGCAGCACCATCACCACCGTTCGCCCGAGTTCCGAGTGCAGACGATCCACCAGGTCGAGCACCTCGACCGAGTGCGCCAGATCGAGGTAGGTGGTCGGCTCGTCGAGCAGCAGGATGTCGGTGCCCTGCGCCAGCGCCATCGAGATCCACGCCCGCTGACGCTGACCACCCGACAACTGGTCGACCGGCCGGTCGGCGAGATCCGAGACTCCGGTCAACGCCAAGGCCTTCGCGACCTCACCCTCGTCGTCGGAGGACCACTGCCGCAGCCACGACTGGTGCGGATGCCTGCCCCGGGACACCAGGTCGCCGACCGTCAGGCCCTCCGGCGCGACGGGCGCCTGCGGGAGCATCCCGAGCGTCCGCGCGATGTCCTTCGTACGCATCGCCGAGATCGCCTTGCCGTCCAGCAGGACCTGGCCCTGGCGCGGCTTGAGCAGACGCCCCATCGCCCGCAGCAGCGTGGACTTGCCGCACCCGTTGGGTCCGATGATGGTCGTCACGACACCGGTCGGGATCTCCAGGTCCAGACCGTCGATGATGATCCGATCCCCGTACCCCACGACCAGGTTGTCCGCAGCGAGCCGCGTGTCGCCGGCGGAGGCGGCTGCGACGTGGTCGGTCGCGGGCTGCGCACCGGAGTCTCCCGACGGCGCGGCTCCGGCCTGCGCGGTCGTGTCGCTGCTGTGGAGACTCATGCGGTCACCTTCCGATTGTTGCGAATGAGCAGGTAGATCAGGAACGGGCCGCCCAGCGCCGAGGTGACGATGCCGACGGGCAGTTCGACCGGCAGGACGGTGCGACCGATGATGTCGCTCCCGAGCACGAGGACGGCGCCCATCAGGCCGGACGCGATCAGCGGGGGACCGGGAGTGCGGAGCAGTCGCATCGCCACCTGCGGTGCTGCGAGCGCGACGAACCCGATCGGACCGACCGCCGCGGTCGCGATGGCCGCCAACGCGACAGCGGCGAGCAGCAGCACACCCTGTCCCGACTGCAGACGAACCCCGAGTGCGCGGGCGGTGTCGTCACCGAGGCGTAGCGCACCGAGGTTGAACGCCGAGATCACCGCTGCGGTCCCCACGACCGCGACCCCGATCGCGACCGGCCAGACCTGCTCCCAGTCGCTGCCGTTCAGGGAGCCGTTCAGCCACACCTGCGCCCGCGAGACGTCGTTGATGTCGGCGGAGATCAGCAGCCACTGGATCAACGCGATCAGCATCGCGTTCGCGCCGATGCCGATGAGCACGACGCGGTACCCCTGCACCCCCCCGCGCCACGCGAGCAGGTAGATCGCCACCGCCGTGACCACACCGCCGAGCAGGGCGGCGATCGGTATGCCGAGGACCGCGAGCAGGCCGACGAAGCTGCCACCGCCCCCGACCACGATGAGGGTCACGGCCGCGGCGCTCGCACCCGCGGTGATCCCGAGGATGTCCGGGCTGGCGAGCGGGTTGCGCAGGATCGACTGGGTGATCGCCCCCGCCATCCCGAGCGCGATGCCCGTGAGCAACGCGGTCAGTCCACGCGGCAGCCGAAGGTCCATCACGATGAATCGTTCGACCTTCTCGCCGCCACCGAAGAGCACCTCCACGACGGTGGGGATCGGGATGGAGTACTCACCGCGGCCGATGTTGACGCACAGCAGCAGGAACGCAGCCACCAGCAGAGCGACGGTGATCGCGACCATGGCGCCGCGCCAGACCAGCGACACCGATCCCGCCCGGAACGCCGGACGTGACGGCACGGCCGTCGGAAGCGGGCGTGCTTCGTCGTCGAGGAGGCTCACAGGGACACCAGCTTCCTGCGCCGCACGAGCGCGATGAAGAACGGCGCGCCGAACATCGCGAGCACGATGCCGACCTGCAACTCACCCGGCCGGACCACGACCCGGCCGATCACGTCGGCGAGCAGGATCATGATGGCGCCGAGGAGACCTGCGTAGGGGACCAGCCATCGGTAGTCGGGTCCGGTGACGAACCGGGCGATGTGCGGGACGACGAGGCCGACGAACGCGATCGGACCGCAGGCGGCGGTCGCCGCACCGGTGAGAAGGGTGATCGCCGCGATCCCGATCACCCGGCTGCGCACGATGTTGGTGCCGAGCCCGCGCGCGATGTCGTCACCGAGGCTCAGCACGTTGAGGCTCGGTGTGCCGGCCAGCGCGATGATCACCCCGACGACGATGAACGGGAGAACCTGCCAGAGCACGTCGAGTCCGCGCCCGGCGACCGAGCCGACGACCCAGAAGCGGTACCCGTCGAGGCTCTCCTGGTCGAGCAGGATGACCGTCTGCGTCATCGCCGACAGGAACATCGCGACGGCGGCGCCACCGAGGGCGAGACTCAGCGGACTGGCTCCACCGCCGCCGACCGACGAGATGCCGAACACGACGACGCTCGCGGCGAGGGAACCCGCGAACGCGAACCACAGGTACTGGCTCGGGGTGGCGAAGCCGAGCAGGTAGATCGAGAGGACCACGAACAGGGCGGCGCCGGCGTTGAGGCCGAGGAGGCCCGCGTCGGCGAGCGGGTTCCTGGTGTGCCCCTGGATCAGGGCGCCTGCGATACCGAGCGCGACGCCGACGACGACCGCGAGTGCCGTACGGGGAATGCGCAGTGTCCGCACCACGAGGTCGGTGTCGGTGCCCGTGGAGTGGAAGAGGGCGTGTGCGATCTCGCTGAAGTCCATCGGCCGGGCACCGACCGCGATACTCGCGAGGACGGTCGCCAGCAGGATCAGGAGCAACGCCGCGAGACCTCGCAGTCGCCGTGCCCGGATCGCCGCGACCGAGGTGTCGGAGGGGACCGGCACGAATCCTTCGTCGAGGGCGGTCGCGCGTCGGACGACCTCGGCGCCGGTTCGAGGGAGCAGTGCCCGGCGGACGCCGAGTGGCCCGCCCGTCGCCGTGTCGCGGGTGACGAGGTCGAGCCAGCCGTTGCCGATGCTCGCGCCGGTCCGGCCCTCCCGGTAACCGCGATTCCAGACCAGGATGCCGACCGCGGCCGCGAGGGCGAAACCGCCGAAGACGAAACGGTCCATCTGCCCGCCGCCGTTGGCGTCGCGGAGCGAGTCGACCACGATCCAGCCCAGGATCAGCGGCAGCGCGACGGCGGCGAGGTCGATCGAGGCCGCGCCGGTGCGGCGCAGTCGCGGTGCGGGACCGCGAGGAATCTCCCTGTGCGCGTAGTCGACGTCGCCGGGGGTGGTCGTCACGGGCACGCTCCTGCTGGGGTGGATCTCACGGAGACTGAGGTTACGTAACCCTATCCAAACCCGACACCCCGGCTCGGCACTCCCGTTCTTCTTGTGGTTAGGCTAACCTACATTCGATCTTGCTCGACGACGAAGGAGTGAGCAGTGCCGACGACTCTCGTGCTCGACCCGGCCGCACGGGCCGCCTCGATCCGCGACATCAGCCCGATGCCCCTGCGGGCCTCGTTCACCGCGCCCGCCCGCCCGACCGCGGCCGCACTCGTCGAGTCCTGTACGCACCTGCGCGCGCTCCATCCCGACTATCCGCGCGTCTACGCCGTCGCCCTCATGTCCGAGCAGCCCAAGCGTCGCTGGTGGGCGGTGTCCCAGGGAATCCGCGGTGACCGGCTCCAGCGGATGCTCGTCCGGGCGCTCGAGGACATTCCCGACCGTGAGGCCGCCGCCGTCTCGGTGGCCTCGGCCCTGATCCACGCGGTGGTGGGCCGCGTCGCCGCACTCGTGGTGCTGGACGGCCGCGCCTGGGACACGGGCCTGGACAACCTCTCGATCCACATGGACAGCGACAACTGCATCGACTGGGCGGGTGTCGGGGATCCGGTCCTGCGGGTCCTCCCCGGCGATCGCTGGGACGGCTCGCCGAGCGCTGTCACGCTGCCGTGCGAGCGATCACTCGCGATGTGGACCGCCTGCCGCAGCCGTACCGCACTGACCGCGATCTTCGATGCCCTCGACGCGCTGGTGCCGCTGGACCGCACGACCCTCTGGGCGATGGTCGGGGAAGCCGTGCTGGGCGCCACGACGATGGTGCCGTTGCGGAGCGGTCTCGCCCCCTCGGTCGCGGACCGGCGGGGGCAGGCGCTCCTCGATGCGTTCGAGGCCGTGGGGCTTCCGGTACGCGCACGGCCCGGGCGCCCCGGCTTCCGCCGGGCGACGCACCAAGGCTGGCGAGCCGAAGGCCTTGCTAGTTAGGAAAGCCTTTCCTATAGTTGTTTCCGGCAGCGCACCGAACCACTGGACCGAGCCGGAGTCCTGAGGGCTGCAGAGACTCCCGGTCCCTTCCACAGAGGGCCCCGCACCGATCACCGGTGCGGGGCCCTCTGACGTGTCGTGCTTGACTGCCGGTGTGTCGCTCCCGAGCGCGGAGCGGACGAGAACACCCAGAAGGAGCGCACGTGACCGAGAACCACTCCGCAGTGTCGGACGCGACCACGCTCGGGGCCGCACTCACCCAGATGCCCCTCGCCGAGGTCTCCCCGCTGCTGAACCAGGGCTTCTGTGAAGCCATCGGACTCGAGTACCTCGAACTGACCGGTGACCGCGTGGTCGCGCGATGGACCGTCGGCGCCCACCTCCACCAGCCGGCGGGAATCGTCAACGGCGGTGTCTACTGCACCGTCATCGAAACCGTCATCAGCACCGCGGGGACAGTCTGGATCGGCGATCGCGGCCACGTCGTCGGCGTCAACAACAACACCGACTTCCTCCGCGCGGTCCGCACCGGCACTCTCACCGTGACCGCAACGCCCGTTCACCGTGGTCGGACCCAGCAGCTCTGGCAGGCCGAGATCCGCGACGAGCAGGATCGACTCGTCTCGCGCGGACAGGTACGCCTGGCGAACATCGAGCACACCGAGCGACTCGCCCGCAGCTGAACCGGCGCCGCGGCGCCGTCCGTCAGCCGGCCTCGCGCTCCTCACCTGTCGCGACGGCGGCCGGATCACCGATCAGGCCGGCCGCCCGTGCCCGCTCGTAGTCCTGCAGATCCTCGATCGCCGTCCGCGCGAAGACCTGCTGCTCCGTCGACGCCATCTGCGCCCGGCCGCGACCGAGGAAGGTCACCGTCCACGACAGAACGGTCGAGAACTTGCTGCGGAACCCGACCAGGTACATCAAGTGGACGACCAGCCACATCAGCCAGCCGATGAAGCCGGTGATCTCCAGCTTCCCCACCTTCGCGACCGCGCTGAACCGCGAGATCGTCGCCATCGACCCCTTGTCGAAGTACTTGAACGGTGGGCGCTCCTCGGGCGGCGTTCCCGCGATCGTCGCCTTGATCTGTTTCGCGGCGTGCTTGCCGCCCTGCATCGCGACCTGGGCCAGCCCGGGAAGGCTGTCGAGCGCCATCATGTCGCCGATGACGTAGACGTTCGGGTACCCGGGCAGCGAGAGGTCGGGATTGACGTGGACCCGCCCCGCACGATCCTGTTCCGCGCCCGACTGCTCGGCGAGCTGCTTGCCGAGCCCACTCGCCTGCACGCCCGCCGACCAGACCTTGCACTGACTGTCGACCCGGCGGATCGTCCCGTCCTTCTCCTTGACCGTGAGTCCGTCGGCGTCCACGTCGACGACCATCGCGTTCGGTTGGATCTCGACGCCGAGCTTCTCCAGCCGCTTCGCCGCGCTCTCGCTCAGCTTCCCGCCGTACACGGGGAGCACCACGGGCGCACCGTCGAGCAGGATCACCCGCGCCTCGCTCGGATCTATTCGGCGGAACGCGCCTTCGAGAGTGCGGTGGGCGAGCTCGGCGATCTGACCCGCCAGCTCGACACCGGTCGGTCCCGCCCCGACGACGACGAACGTCAGTAGCCGCGCCCGCTCCTCGGGGTCGTTCGTCAGCTCGGCCTGCTCGAAGGCGCCGAGGATGCGGCCACGCAACTCCAGTGCGTCGTCGATCGTCTTCATCCCGGGCGCGAACTTCGCGAACTGGTCGTTGCCGAAGTAGCTCTGGCCTGAGCCTGCCGCCACGATCAGGCTGTCGAACTCGGTCACGGTCTCCCGTTCGAGCAGCCTCGACGTCACGGTTCTCGCCTGCAGGTCGATTCTCTCCACGTCGCCGAGGATGACCTGGGCGTTCTTCTGCTTCCGCAGGACGAGCCGGGTTGCCGGTGCGATGTCGCCGACGGACAGGATGCCGGTGGCGACCTGGTACAGCAACGGCTGGAACAGGTGATGGGTGGTGCGGGCGATGAGGACGACGTCGACGTCGGCCCGTTTCAGCGCCTGGGCGCTGAACAGGCCACCGAAGCCGGAGCCGATCACGACGACGCGGTGACGGCGGGGATGTGCCGACTGGATGCTCATGTGCGGGCTCCTCCACGAGGGCAGGGGATGGGCGCCACCGTCGGACGCCGTCCCGCAGACCTTCCAGGTGGGCGCTGTCGGCTGTGGGAACGACGTCCGGGCACTGGTGGTGATCACGGTAGCGCCGCGTGGTCACGCCGTCCTGGCGAGCGCATGCCGGCGGCGTGTCGGGCCCACTCCCACCTCGCCTTTAGCAGATGTGAGGAAAAGTTCACAATTGTTTACCTGAGCGAAATCTCACCCTGGTGGGGGTGTGTTTCCTCCCGATTGCTGTGATTGTCTGGAGGCTCCATTCCTGTGTGAACCGGGACCTGTTTCCCGAGAGTGATGAGGAGGTCTGTCACGTGAGTGGGCAGGTCCGTGAGCGAGTCGACCGGTACTTCGAGGACGTCACCCGGCGCAACGCCGGTGAACCCGAGTTCCACCAGGCCGTCGCCGAGGTGTTCGAATCGCTCACCGTCGTCCTCGAGCGGCACCCCAACTACGCGGACGGCGCCCTCATCGAACGGCTCTGCGAGCCGGAACGGCAGATCATCTTCCGGGTCCCGTGGCAGGACGACCACGGCCAGGTGCACGTCAACCGCGGATTCCGCGTCCAGTACAACAGCGCGCTCGGTCCCTACAAGGGCGGACTGCGTTTCCACCCGAGCGTCAACCTCGGCATCGTCAAGTTCCTCGGATTCGAGCAGATCTTCAAGAACTCGCTCACCGGCCTGCCCATCGGCGGCGGCAAGGGCGGATCCGACTTCGACCCCAAGGGTCGGTCCGAGGGCGAGATCATGCGCTTCTGTCAGTCATTCATGACCGAACTCCACCGGCACATCGGGGAGTACACCGACGTCCCCGCGGGTGACATCGGCGTCGGTGGCCGTGAGATCGGCTACCTCTTCGGGCAGTACAAGCGCCTCACCAACTCGTACGAGTCGGGCGTCCTCACCGGCAAGGGCCTCACCTGGGGTGGCTCGATGGTTCGCAAGGAGGCGACCGGGTACGGCGCCGCGTACTTCGTCGCCGAGATGCTCAAGACCGCGGGCACCAGCCTCGAGGGACGTCGTGTGGTCGTCTCCGGTTCCGGCAACGTCGCCATCTACGCGATCGAGAAGGTGCACCAGCTCGGTGGCACCGTCGTCGCGTGCTCCGACTCGTCCGGCTACATCGTCGACGACAACGGCATCGATCTCGATCTGCTCAAGGAGATCAAGGAGGTGCGACGCGGCCGCATCTCCGACTACGTCGAGGAGCGCGCGGACGCCCAGTTCTACTCGGGCGGCAACATCTGGAACGTGCCGTGTGACGTCGCGATGCCCTGCGCGACCCAGAACGAACTCGACGACCTGTCCGCGAAAACCCTCGTGAACAACGGCGTCATCGTCGTCGCCGAGGGTGCGAACATGCCGACGACCCCGCAGGGCATCGCCGTGTTCCGCGACGCCGGTGTCGCCTTCGCCCCCGGAAAGGCCGCCAACGCGGGCGGTGTGGCGACGTCCGCGCTCGAGATGCAGCAGAACGCTTCCCGGGACTCGTGGAGCTTCGAGTACACCGACGAGCGACTGTCGAAGATCATGCGTGACATCCACGACCGGTGCGTCACCACCGCCGACGAATACGGCAAGTCGGGTGACTACGTTCTCGGCGCCAACATCGCCGGATTCGTGAAGGTGGCCGACGCGATGTTCGCGCTCGGGGTCGTCTGACACATCCGAACTCACATCGACGGCGCCGGGGCACGTACCCGGCGCCGTCTGCGTCGAGCCCTCGGCCCCCGGTGGCGAGGCTCGCGAGCGACGCCACCTGACACCGTACGAAAGTCGCGCGTACATTCGGTGGCGCACAACGACTTCTGGTGTGGACGTCCGAGATTCGCGTTGCGAGGACGGTGTCGACGGAGCGCCGTGGCGCATCCGAGAGCTGGTGGGCCGCAACGGCAAGGCGCCCGCGACCTGCCCGGCGCCCACACGTCCGTCAGGTCGATCGGCCGCCGACAAAACACTGTAAGGGGCAGACGCGGGGCCGTTCGGACTCTATTCTAAGTGATGTTCCGGACGGTCTTTCGACCAGATCGGGGCCGTCCTCGATGTGATCGAAGGAGCCCCACCATGAAACTTCACAAGGCCGCGGTGGCTTCCGTGGCCGTTGCAGCGGCTGTGAGTGTCGGCGCCGGCACTTCGGTCGCCAATGCAGCTCCGGCGCAAGGTGACAGCTCGATCGGATACACCCAGACGGTGTCGCCCGACGGGCGCACGGTGTCCACGATTCTCGACTCGGGGGCATTCCGGCTGACTGCCGGGGGAGGAGCGGTCGACATCGTCAACGACGCGGGCACCGCGCTGACAACCCTGCCGCTCGCGTACACGATCGGTGGAAACCCGGTTCCGGTCGCGGCGACGATCGGTCAGGACGGACGCCAGCTGATGCTGACGCCACAGTCGCCACCGCCGGGGATCCAGCCCGCAGCAGACCCGGTGGCCTACCAGAACATGGTGGCGGAGATCGAGAAGGGCTGGCTGAACGGTGGACAGCTCAGCGCGAACACCGGTGCCGTCATCGGTCTCGTCGTCGGCTGCGTGTTGTTCCTGTTCGTCGGATGTCCGCTCGGTGCGGCCATCGGCGGCACGATCGGTGCGGTGACCGGCACCGTCAATGCGAATCCGGCGGTACAGCCCGCGGTCTTCGCGTGGCTGGCCACACTGCCCTGACGTCGACCGTCAGGGCTCCGAGGGCACACCGGTTCCGCGGCGGACCAGATCGTAGGCCGGGTTGAGGGCCGCGGCCCCGCGGACCTCGGTGCCTGCTCCAGACGTGTAGCGCTGGGTTGTCGTCATCGACTCGTGGCCGAGCATGCGCATCAGGGTGTAGACGCTGACGTTCTGGTCGGCCATCGCCGTGGCGAAGGTGTGGCGAAGCTGATGCACCAGAGCGCCTTTCGCGCGATCGCCGTTGATGCCGGCCCGCCGGTAGGCGCGTTCGACGCGGTACTGGAGTGTGCCCCGGGTGATCCGCGCGCCGCCTCCGCCGACGAACATCGGGTCGGTGGGGGCGAAGCGCTGCCACGGGTCGGCCGCCGAGCGTCGGCGGGTCGTGGCCGGAAACCGTCTGGCACGGCTGTCGAGGTACTCGCCGAGCACCTCGACGACGACCGGTTCCACGGTGACGACGCGTTCCTTGTTGCCCTTGCCGTGCACGTGGATGACCTTCGCCGCCTCGATCCGTTCGCCCGCGGAATCGCGTAGGTCACCCAGGTCGATAGCGATCAGTTCCGCCGACCGCAGGCCCGTCAGCAGCCCCGTGAGGATCAGCGCCAGGTCCCGCTCGGGCCACGAACGCGCCCCCTCGTCGGGGGCCTGGAGCGAGGCGATCAGGCGCTCCACCGCATCCGCGTGGAACGCCTTGGGCACCGTCTTCGGGGCTTTCGGTCGAAGCACCGAGGACATGGGGTTCGCCACGATGACATCGGCGGCGAACAGGAAGTCGCAGAGCATGTTCCAGGTCGACCAGCATCGACGGATCGAGGCGGCCTGCCGGGTGTCGGCGTACTCGGCGAAGGCGCCGCGCATCGCACCCTTGTCGATGACCCGCGGCGAGAGATCCCCGGGCGAGACACCTGCGGTGCGCGCGAGACTGTCGGCGACCGTGCGGTAGTCCTGACGGTAGGCCCGCAGGGTGTTCGGCGACGGTTTGGCGGTGCTCCGGTAGACGAGGAACTCCTCGAACCAGTCGTCCAGAGATTCGGTCACGTGTTCGATTGTGCCGGACGGTACCGTCACGCTCCGGTGCCGGGCCAACCTGCCTGTGCCACACGTGCGTTGACGGACGTCAACAGTAGGCTGGCGTCGTGGACTCGAACACGCGCCCGTTCCGGTACTCGTTCGTCACGTCGGTGCTTCCGCTGCGGGTGGAGGAGCGGGTCCGCGACGAACTCGGCGCCGACATCGCCGATCACGGCCCGCTGCAGGTGGTTACGGCGAGCGCGCACGCGGTGCGAGGATATGCCGCGGGGGTGGATCTCGTCGCGCGACTGAGCGGTGCGGGTGTCCACGTCGAGCGCACCCAGCCGGAACTCGTCGATCGTCGGCTCGTCGCAGACCGGGCCGGTTGCACCCGTCAGGCGGTTGCCCTGTGGGTGAACGGACAACGGCACCAGGACGATCCGTTTCCGTCGCCGTTCAACCTGACACTCGGGCAGTCGTGGCTGTGGGGGGAGGTGCAGGCGTGGCTGGTGCGGCGGGGGATCGACATCGAGGACACCGCGGCGATCCCGACGATGCGTGACCACATGCGCGTGGACTCGCACATTGCGCACAACCGTCTCGAGTACCGGGAGATGGTGGCACGGGTCAGGACGCTGTGACCTGCATGTTTTCGGGTCGGTGTCGGTCTTCCCTCGAAAATAATGTCATAAGGCAGCTTATCGGCAAAAGGGTCGGGTGCCGTGCCGCCCAGGACAAGCCCGCCCTGACGGGCGGGCACCGGCTCTCGGCCCCTCGGTGGCGAGGCGAGCGGACGGATCGGGGAGTGCGGCGCGCCCGCTACGGTCCGAGCGCCGCGTTGTGCGGCGTGAGCAGCGCGCCGAGGAGGTAGTGACCGTTGCTGGAGTCGAGTGGCACGACGCCGCCGACCGGCGTGACACCGGGGTGGACGGGGAGGGACGGTGCGCCTGCGAGCATCCAGGACAGGGTGTTCTCGTCGTGGCGCGGCCGGAACTGGATGCCGTCGACGTCGGGGTTGGCGGCGAGAATCGCGGCCGCCCAGCGTCGTGTCTGCAGATACCCCGAGGGATCGCACTTGGTGAGCCACGCGCCTGCGTTGATGCGGGCCGAACCGGTTCCGGTCAGATCGACGACGCGCAATGCTCGGGTGGTGCGGAGTTCGCTGAGGACGCGGCCGGCGATCTGCGCCCGGGGGACGAGCCGCGGTGACTGGTCGACGGGCAGGTTGCGGCACAGGGTTTCGGCGACGGCCGCGGCCGGGCTGTCACCGACGTAGGTGTACGAGTAGGACCCGTCGATGCTGTCGAACCGGCCGCCCCTGCGTGCCCGTGGGCTGGCCGTGGGGTTCAGGGAGGCGGCGCCGCGCGTCTCGCCGTGTATGCGCCAGAGTGGTGTTCCGCTCGGGACGGACACGATCAGTGCGGAGGGCAGGGGTGTGGGCGGATCCGGATGGTGTGCCGCCACGCTCAATCCTGCGTGATGTCGTCCGCCAGGTCGCGGAGATCGTCGTCGTGGCCGCCGGTGACGGCGAGTTCGGCGGGGGAGCGTGGGTCGTCGGCGAAGTCGGTGGGGGAGAGCCACCACGATGCCACGCCCCACGGGTCGTCCTTGGCGCCGAGGCGCCGGTTGAGTTCGCGGACGATCGGCCGCACCTCCTGGCGGGCGGCGTCGAACTGGAAGGCCGGATACAGCTTTTGCCCATTGGCGGGAAGTGCGATCACGGACCCCGACGTGGCGAGGCGGCTCGCGGTGTTCCTGCTCGTTGCCGCCTTGCCGAGGACTCGGCTGACGGCGGTCGAGTCGAGCATGTCGTGCTTGTCGACGATTGCGCCCAGCGCCGAGGCCACGATTCGGGTTCGCGCGACGGCCGCGGCCGCAGGATTGGCAACGGCACGTTCCTGGGTGTGGGCGAGGGTGGGGCTCATCGCGAGTAGTGCGGTCACGTCGTCACGCACGGGCCGCAGCGTGGGGCGCCGCGCGAACTCCTCGCTGAGCAGCGCGACGAGATCCTGGTCGGACAGCGCGTGGATGGAATCGCGAGCCGAGTCCCGATCGGCGAGCATGGCACCACCTCCTTGTGCCGAAAGTGTACCGTGTGTCTATCGTGTCAATCCAGTGTGGTGCCCGGCTGGTACCTCGCCCGCGACGATAATGACATAACGCTTGAGTTATCGGCTCAAGGTGGAGACAGTGCCTGTGCGTCCGGCTTCACGAGATGCCCCGACGGTGAGGGTGGGGCGAGAGCATTCGGTCAGAGATGCGCGGCCACGGCGATCGCCGGTGCGCCTGTCGGATCGCGGCGGGGGAGAGTGAAGGCCGGTCGATCGCGGAGGAAGCGTCGTCGCAGCATCCAGTCGGAGCCCATCCGTGCGATTTGATCGCGCAGGTCGGCGACGACGTCGCGGGTCGTGAAGTTCGGCCGTCGGAGTGCGCGACCGTACGCCGCCGCGACGGTCGCGGGCGCCGTCATCGCGGCGGGCCGTTCGACACGGTTGTAGATGTCGGCGAGTATCGCCGCGAACTCGGGCCTGGTCTGTGCCCGGTGATAGAGCTCGTACTCGATGGGTGAGGGGGGAGCGCCTGCGGCGAGGAGGTTCGTCCACTGGTAGATCTCGATGCAGTCCCGTTCCCGCTGCGCCGCCCACCGTGCGGCGGCCTCGTCGACGGCGGTCGCGGCGACCCCGGTGCGCGAGGCGAGCACGGGGGCAAGGGCTTCGCCGAGCAGGCGGCCGTACCGGTAGCCGTCGCGGATGCCCTGGGCCGTGACGGGATCCTTGAAGTGGCCCGCGTCGCCGGGAAGTGCCCAGCCCGGACCGCTCGAACGCCGGAAGTACGACTCGATTCCGGTGCAGGAACGGACCTTCGACGCCAACTCGCATCCGTCGAGGCGTTGCGCGAGTCCCGGGATGGCTTCGACGCCGGCGAGGTATGCGTCGTGCACCTTCCGTCCACGGAACTCGGGGACGAGCGCGATCGGTGGCTGCAGCAGCGACAGCAACAACCCGTCGTCGCACGGGAAGGCGGTGCCCAGCAGCCCCTCTACTCGCCATTGGGTGGCGATGTGCCGCAACGACGTGTGCGGGTCCGTCCAGTACCCGAAGTAGCAGGCGCGTCCGCTGGGGGCCGAGATCAGGGGCGTCTCGGCCCCGACCTCCCTTGCCACCAGGCTCTTCCGGCCGTCGGCGCCGACGACGATCGGCGCGCGAGCCTCTCGTTCGTGTCCCTCGGCGTCGGTGTATCGGACCCCGACGACACGGCTCGAGGACCAGATCAGACCGGTTGCGGTGGACCGTTGCCGGATCTCGGCGCCGGCGTCGACGGCCGCCCGCTGGACGACCTCGTCGAGCGCGGTTCGACGGACACACATCGCGTAGTCGATGCCGGACACGGGGGAGTAACCGGTCTCCCAGCTGATGTCGTCGAGCACCGCCTCTGCGACGGGAAGCCTCGGTGCTCCGATCGCTTCGACCTCCGCGAAAGCGCCGAGCGCCTGGATCTCGGCCATGGTGCTCGGCCACAGGAGGTGGGTGGACAGCGTGTCCGACGGGAATCGTGCCGAGTCGATCGCGAGCACGCGCAGTCCGCGTTCTGCGAGAGCGATCGCGGTGGCCGAGCCGGCGCACCGGGCTCCGACGATCACGGCGTCGAACTGCTCGCCGGTCCGGATCTTCTGCTCACTGCTTCCGGTCATTCGGACCGACCTTTCGGCTCGTCGAGGAACTTCGACTCCAGACATAGCGTCCGACACAGTGTCAGGTGAACGTTATGCCTGGTCGTTGCCGCTGTCAAGGATGCTCGGGGCGTACCATCGGCGCATGGGATCGGTGACCAGGTCGGACGGTGTCGCGGCACGTGAGCGGCGAGTCGAGGTGACCGAGCGGGTGCTCTCGGCGGTGGAGGAACTCCTGGAGGACGGGGAGCGGTACACCGAGATTCCGGTCACGCGGATCGCAGAACGATCCGGGATGTCGCGAACGAACTTCTACCAGTACTTTCCGAACAAGAGCGAAGTGCTGGTCCACGTCGCGGAGGTGGCGTCGGCGGCGTTCTTCGACGCGCCTGCCCGCTGGTTCGCGGACGATGCGGCGCTCGACCGTGGATTGCCGGGCGTGGAACGTGTGATCCGAGAGATGGTGTCGGGCTTCCGGGAACACTGGACCGTCATGCGTGCGCTGGGGGAACTCGCGGCCTACGATTCCGAGGTCGCCGAGTTCTGGTTCGGTCGGATCAACGGTTTCATCGAGGTCGCGGCATCGCAGGTGGATCGATGGCGGGATCAGGGGAGGGTGGATCCTGCGGTCGGATCGGAGTCGGTGGCGGCGGTGACGTGGATGGTCGAACGAACTGTCACACAACACGTCCTGCATCCGAACGCCGATGCGACCGACGAGGGCATCGTTCGGGCGCTCGCTCGAACGATCTGGTTGACCTTCTCTCAGGGCGCACACTGACCGATGTGTCGAGAACTGTTGCTGCACACCATATTTCATGGATAATCGCAATTATCCATGAAAGTCGGAAGTGGCCGCCGAACGGCGGGATGCGGGGAGCGCCGGCCGCGGGCGGCTCGCCGTGTCGTTCTCGGCACGATTGGTCGGGCGTTCGGCGGCACCGACATCCGCAGCACGGGCTGAAGGTGGCCTTCGTGCGGTCGGATCGAATCAAGGCCACCTTCAGCCCGATGGGCAGAGGCGGGTGATGGTGTTCCTGAAAGGGGTTCGCGGATCCGCCCGCGGATGAGGTCGGAGAACGGCAACCGTGCTTCGGAGCCGCGGACGGGCTGTGTCGGTCCCTCAGGGGACGGCCTTCTCCATGCAAAGTGACATAATGTCCCTTATCGGAGGCATAACAGTATGGCGTGATAATCGAGGTGACGGCACGATGCCTCGCTGGATCGTCCGCGTCCGGTTCGCCGCCGCGGTTCTCGACGCTTCCGCACTTCGTCCTCGTGGACCTGGCGCCGTTGTGTCGCGTCGCGTCGCCGGACGGGTCCCGCTCCGTGCACTGTCGATGGCCGCCGTGGTCTCGAGGGCGTCGATCGTCGCAATCCTGGTGTGCGGCCCACTGTTCGAGCTGTGACCCCGGTTCCCCACCTTCCCGCTACGTCACCCTAATACGTCACTGTGACGTTTCGGTGTGGCGTAGCGGGAGGTGGACACGACGGATCTCATGACTCGGCCGACGCGCCGACCCCGAGATAGGCGCGTTCGACACGTCCGATGTCGGCGGCCAGCGCGGTGCCGGTGTCCATGAGCGACACCTCTCCGTGGACGAGTACGATTGCGCGGTCGGCCACCTCGAGGGCGAGCCGGACGTGCTGTTCGACGAGCACGACTGCGGTGCGGTCGGTTTCGGCGACCTGCCGGAGCACCGGCAGGATCGACTCGACGACGACCGGCGCGAGGCCCATGCTGAGTTCGTCGATCAGCAGGACCTTCGGCTGCTGCAGGAGCGCCCGTGCGATCGCGAGCATCTGCTGTTCGCCACCGGACAGTTGTCCTGCGGCGACCCGCAGGCGTGGTGCCAACGCCGGAAAGTACTGCAGCGCACGGTCGACGCCCGCTCGTCTGCCGCCGCGTCCACGAGTCGCGAGACGGAGATTCTGTTCGGTGGAGAGCCGGCGGAACAGGGCTCGGTCGTCGGGAACGAGCACGAGGCCCGCGCGCACGGCGTCACGGGGCCGACCCGAGGCGAGCTGATGACCGTCGAGAGTGACGGTGCCGCCGAGGCGCGGAAGCAATCCGGCGAGGGTGGACAGGAGGGTCGTCTTCCCGGCACCGTTCGGCCCCACCAGGGCAAGGATCTCCCCCGCTGCGACGGTGAGATCCAACCCCCGCACGCACGGCGCCGACTTCGCGTATCCCGCTTGTAGGTTGGTGCACTGCAGCACTGTCACGAGTTCACCTCCGTGGAAACGGCTTCCGGCGTGTCCGGGTCGTGCGCAGGTGAACCGAGGTAGGCAGCGACGACCGTGGGATCGTTCCTGATGTCTGCGGGCGTCCCGACGGCGATCACCTTGCCGAGGTCCAGGACGACCACGCGATCGCACACGTTCAGCACGAGGTCCATGTCGTGGTCGATGAGCAGCATGGTCACCCCCAGACCGCGGGCGGCACGCAGCCTCTCCCCCAGCCAACGGCTTTCGGAGCTGTCGAGTCCGGCGGCGGGCTCGTCCAGCAGGGCGACCGCGGGGCGTCCGGCGAGGACCCGCGCCACCGACACCAGCTGTCGTTGCCCCTGGGAGAGATCTGCCGCCGTGGTGTCGGCGAGTTCGGTGATGTCGAGCAGGGTCAGTACCGACGTCACCGCAGAGTCGGTGTCGCCGCTACGGGCGGCTCCGACGGCGACGTTCTCGGCGACTGTCAGCTCGTCGTACAGCTCGATGTCCTGGAAGGTGCGACCGAGTCCGGCGCGGCTGCGCCGGAACGGTGGGAGCTTGGCGATGTCCTTCCCGCTCAGGGTGATCCGTCCCTCGGCCGTGGCGAATCCGCTGATGGCGTCGACGAGGGTTGTCTTGCCTGCGCCGTTGGGTCCGATCAGGCCGACGATCTCGCCGGCTCGTAGGTCGAAGCCGACGTCGTCGACGGCGCGGACCGCTCCGTATCGCACGCCAACGCCCTGCACGGACAGCACCGTGGCGCCGTCGGTGTGCACAGTGGTTTCGGGGACCGCGGGTGTGGACGCGGGCGGTGGCTGGCGGCGGTCCGATGCGCGTCGGCCTGGGACGGGGATCCTGTGCAGGTGCCCGGCGATGCCGTCGGGGCTGGTGACGACGGTGACGATCAGGAGGATCCCGCTGACGAGCATGTAGTAGTCGCCGAAGTGCAGGTACCGCTCGGTGACGAAGAAGAGCAGGCCGCCGGGTGCGAGCACACCGGCCAGCAGGCCACCGGTCACCGACGTCACACCGGCGATGTAGAACACGGCGAACAGTCCGATTCCCGCGAAGACCGTGTATGTGCCCGCGGTCGCGAGGGTCTGTTGATACGCGAGCAGTGAGCCACCGAGACCGGCGATGAACGACGCGATTGCGAAGGCCGTCAGTTTCGTCAGGCCGACGTTGATACCGGCGGCGGCGGCGGAGCGTTCGTTGGTGCGGACTGCGAGCATCGCCGCGCCGAGGGTGCTGCGACGCAGCGCGGCGACACCGAGCGCGACTGCGGCGACGACGACGAGACAGACGACGCCGAACGCGATGCGTGGGTAGCCCGCGCCTGCTCCGATGCCGAGGTCGATGCCGAACAGGCTGGGCGGGTCGATCGGCGCGCCCTGCAGGCCGCCGTTGAGGTCGGGGTTGCGGAACCAGAACGCCTCCGCGAAGACGGCGAGTGCGAGTGTCGCGACCATCAACGGGAGTCCGCGGACCCGAAGGGCGGGCAGTCCGACGATCACGCCGACCACCATGGCGGCGAGCGCGGCGAGGAGCGGCGCGATCGGGAACGGAATGCCCAGGTTGGCGGAGAATCTGCTGAGGCTGTATGCGCCCACGCCTGCGAGGGTGAGTTGGGCGAGGGACACCTGCCCGGCGTAGCCGGTGACGACCACGAGGGACAGTGCGATCACCGCGAAGATCATCGTCCCGATGACTGCGAGACGGAGGCTTCCGGAGGTGGCCAGCAGCGCGACCAGGCCGGCACCGAGCCCGAGGGCGGTGGGCAGTGCGATGCGTTCGGGTCGCGGGGATCGGCCGAGGTCGTGCCGGATCACGGCGCCACGTCCGGGCAGGGGCTGCCCGCGTACGAGGAGGAACACGAGGATCAGCACCAGCGGAACGGCTTCGGCGACGCCGGTGCTCGGCATCCAGTCCCACGTCACCTGCAGGTTCGTGGCCTCGGACTGCAGCATTCCGATGGCGAGTCCGGCGCCGACGGTGAGGGTGATGCTGGCGAAGTTGCCGACGAGCGCCGCTGCGAGGGCGGGGACGATGAACATCGTGTACGCCACCGGGTTGAGCGGGACGAGTGGGGCGATGACGACACCGCCGATGGCGGCGGTTGCGGAGGACAGGGCCCAGTTGGCGATCGCGATGCGGTCCGGGGACAGTCCGGTGAGCAGCGCGCCCTTCTCGGATTCGGCTGCGGCCTCGGTGGCGATGCCGAATCGGGTGTACCGCAGCACGAGGGCCGCGCAGACGGCGAGTCCGATCACCACGGCCGCGAGCCACAGCCGGTCGGTGGCGACCGGACTGTCGCCGATCGTGATGCGGCCCTGGTGGAAGATCGGTCCGACCGCCGGGGTGATCGTTCCGACGCGCAACGCGATCAGCGCCTGCAACACGAGCATCACGCCGATCGACGCGACCGCCTTGGCGAGCACGGGCGCGGTACGCAGCGGCCGGAACACGACCAGGTACAGCAGGACCCCGAGGAGGGCGGAGATCGCCACGGACACGAGCAGCGAGGGCAGGACACCCCACTTGCCGCCGAGATCGACGGTCGGGTCGAATCCCGGGATCGGGTTGAGGAATTCACCCCTGCGGAGGAACGCGTAGGTGTACGCCGCGTAGAGGGCGACGGCGCCGGTGGCGAAGTTCACCACACCGGAACTCTTGAAGGTCATCACGAGGGCGAGGCCCAGCGCGGCGTACACCGCGCCGTTGCCGATCCCCAGCGCCAGGAAGGCGACGTGCTCGGTCATGTGAAGTGCCCTGTCGGCTGGGTGGGTGATCGGGACCGCCGGGGCCGGCGGTCCCGATCATCTCGGATTACGTGTTGACCGGAACTGTCTCGGAGAGGGTGCCGTCGGATTCGACGGTGCTCACGAGAATCGACTTGCTGCACAGTGCGGTGAGCACCGGGACCGCAGTTCCGTCACAGGTGAACGTGAGGCCGGGTGCAGCGGGCATCGGAACGTCCTTGGCGGTGGACAGCGCCGTCTTGAAGGACTCCGGTGTGACGGGTCCGGTCAGCGACTTGCCGACCTCACCGAGCGACATCATCACCTGGTATCCGAGGTAGCCGAGTCCCTTGAGGTCGGTGTCGGGGGCGTATTCGGCCATCACGCTCTTGTACAGCTCGACGGTCGGCTCGTCGGAGTCGAGGACGACCGTGGTGAAGGCCTTGGCGCCGGCGATCGCATCGACGCCGGTGGAGTCGACGACGGCGGCGTCGAGGCAGCTGGCGATGAGGTACTTCTGCACGTCCGGCGCGACCGACTGGAGTGCCTTGATCGCCGAGGTGCAGAGGCGGGTGTCGCCGACGATGGAGACGGCGTCGGGGTTGCTCGCGAGTCCGGCGGTGATCTGCGGCGTCGGATCGGCGACCGCGTTGGGGATGGTGACGATCTCGAGCTCGACGCCGGCCTGCTGGAAGATGGGGTTGCCGACCATTCCGAGCGACGATGCGGCGTCGCCCGAGTCGCCGACGAAGAGCGCCACCTTCTTGACGCCGTCCTTGGCGGCGGTGGCTGCCTGTCCACCGAGAATCGAGACGATGCCGCCGGACAGCATGTAGGAGTTGGGCGACATCATCTCGACCTGGGAGACGGGTGCCTGTGCGATGAAGGGGATCCCTGCCCCGGTGACGATGGGCAGCATGACCGCGCCCTGGGCGCCGAGTGGCGACACGACTGCCGACACGCCCTGTTCGACCATCTGGTTGGCGCAGTTGGTGGCGGAGGCTGGCTCCTCCTGCTGGGTACAGACGATCAGATCGACCTTGTGGCCGCCGATTCCGCCGCCGTTGTTGTTGAGGTACTCGACGGCGGCCTCGCCACCCTCTCGCACCATCGGCAGGGAGACCGCGCCGCCTTCGGGGGTGATGAAGCCGATCTTGACGGGGTCACCGGTGGCGGGGTTGGACGGCAGCGCGCTCGTGGAGCCCGAGTCCGATTCCGTGGAGCTGTCGTCGGCGCAGGCGGTCACGCCGCCGAATGCCAGGACGCCGACGGCGCCGACGATCATTGTCGAGCGAAGCTTACGACTGAGTGATGGAGCTGCTCTCACACTGGGTCCTTTCGGGCGAGCACAGGCGCCGAGTCGGGTTGCGCCGTGCGACTGGAGGTTCCGGAAATCCGGGTCAGTGTCGACTTCCGTGTGATTCTGCCCACAGTTTCAACGGGTGGGGCTGTTTTCGCTGATTTGTCCGTCACCACATGGGAACTGGCGACTGTCCGGCTCGGTACCACCCGGGGAGCGGTTGCCGCTTCCGGGCGGCCTCGACGACGCGGGTCATGCGTGCGGTCATGCCGTCGGTGACGACGCCGTCGGTGATCATCTCCATGAAGAGGGCGGTGACGTTGCCGTAGTCGAAGAAGTCCCGCTGCCAGCCGAACTTGTGGTCACCGGCGTACTTGAACCAGCTGCCCTGGATTCCGTCGAGAGCGTAGTGCGAGCCGTCGGGGCGGGTTGCCTCGAACACCTGCTTCCACAGGCCGATCATGTCGCCGGTCTTCTCGTCGACCACCCAGGACTGGTACGGGTAGGTCCAGCCGTCGAGACCGTCCATCTCGAGTCCGATCGCCAGGTCCCGGATCTCGTCGCGGCCGACGGCCATGAAGTCCCATTCCGCTCCGTAGTTCCATCCGTAGGTGGCGTCCTCTGTGTAGTAGTCGGCGAGGTTGCGCCAGTTGCCCGCCTTCTCGCCGTCCCGGTTGGCCTGCAGCCAGAGTTCGATCATGTCGTCGAGCTCTGCTCGGTCGAATGCCATCGACTGTCACCTCTTCCGTCGGTAAGGGTTTACAGGTGTCGAAGCTAACGTATTGACACCTGTAAAGCTCCTTGTTTCGGGCGATTGGATTCCGAGCGGAAACCTGCAGCTGACGCCGTTCTTTTGCGGTGTGGATCGTGGCTGTCCTAGTGTCAATCCATGCCACCGAAACGTACGCGCGGCGCGACGGCGCCTCCGCGGCGATCACTCGCAGGACGTCCGGCGGACACCACCGGCAAGCTCATCGACGCGGTTGTCGACGCGCTCCGGGACGTCGGGTACGACCGGCTGTCGATGCGGGACATCTGTCGGCGAGCGGGCGTGACGCACGCGACCGCGTACGGCTATTTCGCGTCGAAGCAGCATCTGGTGTCGGAGGCGTTCCACCGCAGCCTGGTCGAGTGGTCCACGCGCCCGATCTTCGGGGACACGGCCGGCGATCGGCTCGCCCACACGTTCGTCGGTCTCGGGCAGTTCATGGCGGAGGATCCGTCGCTGAACATCGCCGCGATGGCCGCGATGCTCGCGGACGACGCGGACGTGCACAGGCTGCGTGGCAGCGCCGGTGACCTGATCGGCCGAAAACTGGCGGACGCTCTCGGTGATCGCGCCACCCCTGCGGCGCTGGACGCGCTGAACATGGCCGTCTCCGGGGCGATGCTGCACGCCGGCATGGGGTTCACCAGCTACGAGGCGATGGTGCAGCGCCTGAAACGGATGGGTGAACTGGTGCTGGCGGAGACGCCGGGCGGCTGAGGGCGCGCCGGAATCGACTCGGGATCAGCAGGATTCGCGAGTGAGTCGAGTGTGCGCCCGTCGATCGGCGCGTGTCAGCGCTGTCCCGGATTGAGCTTGATGAACAGCGCCTCCATCTCGGCGCAGAGGCGGTCGCCGTCGTGCAGGGTTCCCTTCACGTACACCTTCCGCCCGTCGATCCTGTCGGCCCAGGTCCGGATCTGCAATGGCGTGTTGAGTGGTGTGATCGACCGGTACTGCACGGTGAGGTACGCGGTCCGGCTGACTCCCTGGATGGCGACCGCGGATGCGTAGCCGCCGAGTTCGTCGAAGGCGACGGCGATCTGTCCGCCGTGGGCGGCGTTGTTCCCGCCGAGATGGAAGTCGCGGAAGGTGAGTGTCGCGAATGCGCCGTCGTCGTTGAGATAGGTGACGTCGAACGGTGGCAGGTTGATGTTGCCCCGGGCCGGGAGGTCGATGCGGGTTCCGGACGGCGAATGCCACTCGTCGATGCGCGCTGCCGCGAGCTTGTCGTTGATCTCTGCCAGTGTGTCGATCAGCTCGTCGACGAGCTCGGGGGTCGGGCAGGCGTATCGGACGTTGTCCATCAGGGTGCGCACCTGTTCGCTGAACTCGCCGTAGCGCGGGCCGCCGCGCTCGGTGGTGATGGCCGCTCGCGCGCGGAAGCCGCCCTCGTGCGGACCCTCGACTTCGGCGGACAGGTCGGGACTCGCTGCACCGTCACTCATGGTGCGACCGTATCCGAGGTGGGGCGATCGGCGTGACCTCCCCCAGGTCGGTGCGCTCCGGAGCGGTTGTCCGCCAGGACTCGGCGCTCGCATCGCCGGGCGAACGGATGTCGTACGGCGGCGACCCCGGTACCGTCCGTGCCATGAATCTTGACGGTGTGGGTGTGTGGAGTTCTCCGTTGCGATACGGGGATGCCGGTGCGGCGGCGGACGCCGCCGCGGAGGTGGACGAGCTCGGTTTCACGGCACTGTGGATCCCCGACGTGGGTGGTCCGGTCCTGGACGCCGTGGAGAATCTGCTCGTCGCGACGACGCGGACCGTCGTCGCGACCGGAATCCTGAACATGTGGATGCACGAGCCGCACGACGTCGCCGCGGCTCACGCCCGTCTGACCGCGGAACACGGGCAGCGATTCCTGCTCGGGCTCGGGATCAGCCATGCGCCGCTCATCGACAGCACGGAACCGGGTCGCTACCGCAAGCCGCTGGCCACCACGAAGGCCTTCCTCGACGGTCTCGACGCCGCCCCGCAGCCGGTGCCCGCCGACAGTCGGGTGCTGGCGGCGCTGGGGCCGAAGATGTTGGCGCTGGCGGCGGAGCGCAGCCGCGGCGCGCATCCGTACCTCGTGACCCCCGAGCACACCGGGACGGCGCGTGCGGTGCTCGGCGGTGACGCACTTCTGGCGCCGGAGCAGACCGCGATCTTCGCGGCGGATCGTGACGAGGCGCGGTCGATCGGTGCGGGATGGCTGAGTGGCTACCTGTCGATGCCGAACTACGCCAACAATCTTCGTCGGCTCGGCTTCACGGACGACGACTTCTCCACGATCAGCGACCGGCTGTTCGACGCGGTGATCGCGTGGGGCGACGAGGCCGACGTTCTCGCCCGTGTCGAGGAGCACCGTGCTGCCGGCGCCGACCACGTGTGCGTGCAGGTTCTGCGCGCGGATCAGCGGGAGATCCCACGGGAGGAGTGGCGGCGGCTGGCCGACGCACTGCGCTGACTCCCCCGCCCGGGCGTCGTCGCCACGGCGACGGTGTCCGGGCTCCCCCGTCAGGTCAGATCTCCGCGGAGATCGTCGAGTGTCTTCGCGAGGAGCCGGGACACGTGCATCTGCGAGATGCCCATGCGCTCGGCGATCTGTGACTGGGTCAGGCCGCCGAAGAAGCGAAGGATCACGATGGTGCGTTCGCGCTCGGGGAGCCGCGCGAGTGCCGGTTCGACGGTCGCATACCCCTCGGCGGCCTCCAGTGCCAGGTCGTCGCTGCCGATCGTGTCGACGAGGGGTACGTCGTCCGCGATCGGACTGTCCATCGAGACGGTCTGGTAGGCGCTTCCGGCGATCATGGCTTCGGCGATCTCGTGTGGATCGGCGCCGAGTTCCGCGGCGATCTCGCCGGCCGACGGCGAGCGTCCGAGCCGCTGCGACAGCACCTCGACGGCCTTCCCGATCTCGAGGTGGAGTTCCTTGAGCCGGCGGGGTACCCGCATCGCCCAGCCGACGTCGCGGAAGTGGTGCCGTACCTCGCCCATGATGGTGGGGACCGCGAAGGAGACGAAGTCGGTTCCGCGGGTCACGTCGAAGCGGGTGACGGCGTTGAGCAGTCCGATCCGGGCGACCTGCACGAGGTCGTCGTAGGATTCGCCGCGCCCGCGGAAGCGTCGGGCGATGTGTTCGGCCAGAGGCAGCGCGCGCGTGACGATCTCGGTGCGGATCCGGTCGGCGTCTGCCGGGTGACGCGCGAGTCGCTCGAATTCCGCGGTGAGGTCGTCGTAGCCCTCGCTCGTGGTACCACGGCCACCGTCCGACACTAGTAGTCGCTTCCGAACGCCTTGGTGAATTCGACGGTGGTGTGGAATCCGCCGCCGTCGCGGGCTTCGTGGGCGACGGTGATGGTGTCCGTGAGGGTGCGGAGGACGTGCCATCCGAAGCTGCCGCGGTCCGGTACGAGGTCGGTGCGGGTGTCGGTGTCGATCCGGACGAAGATCGATTCCTCGAGGCGTTCGAAGCAGCACACCAGCTCGGCGTCCTCGGCGGCGTCCTTGACCAGGACGGAGCAGATCTCGTCGACCGCGAGTTTGATGTCGGAGACATGGTCGAGGGTGAAGTCCGTCAGTACCGCGATCGTCTCGGCGACTGCACGCATGACGGGTATCTGGCTGTAGTCGGCCTGCACCCGCAACTCCACCGGCGCGCGCGACGGTGCCGCATCGGGAAGTGCCATGTTGTCCTCCGCCATCGAGTTCCACGTCCTTCGCACGGCATCGCGTCGTTGCAGGTCGCATTCGCCGTCAGCCTACCCACGGAGTGCGGACCCGAAACCTCGTTGCGTCGGCGCGGAATCGGCGGGCCCCGGCGATTGGGATCCGGCCCGCTCGGGTACTCGGACGAGATGACCACGTGCCATGCTCTCGCGCTGTCCTGCAGTCTGACGCCGTCACCCACCGCCTCGAGCAGCGAACTGCTCGCCCGGCAGGTCCTGGACGAGCTGGAATCGCACGGACTGACCGTCGAGCACGTGCGCGTCGTCGACCACGACGTCCACCCGGGTGTGGAGTCGGACATGGGCGACGGCGACGAGTGGCCCGCCATCCTCGACCGGGTGCGTGCGGCGGACGTGCTCGTGTTCGCGACACCGACCTGGCTCGGGCACGCGTCGAGCGTCGCGCAACGGGTACTGGAGCGGCTCGACGCGGCCCTGTCCGACACCGACGGGGCGAACCGGCCCGTCATGGTGGGGAAGGTCGCGGTGGTGGCGGTCGTGGGGAACGAGGACGGAGCACACAAGATCGTCGCCGACACGTTCCAGGCGCTCAACGACATCGGGTTCAGCATTCCGGCGCAGGGGTGCACGTATTGGAACGGCGAGGCCATGTCCGGCGTCGACTACCTGGACCTCGACCGGGTGCCCGACGCTGTTGCGAAGACGACCGCGACCGCGGCGCGCAACGCCGCCGCGCTCGGGGTGATGCTGCGGGGACATCCGTACCCGCCGTACCCGGACTGAGCATCCGGCTGTGAAGTGACGAATCCCGTGGACGAGGAAGGAGTTCATCGTGCGTGCAGTGACATGGCAGGGCCGGCGATCGGTAGGGGTCGAGACCGTCCCGGACCCGAAGATCGAGGAGCCGACGGACGCGATCATCCGCGTCACGACAACGAACATCTGCGGCTCCGACCTGCACCTGTACGAGGTGTTGGGGGCGTTCATGTCCGAAGGCGACATCCTCGGTCACGAGCCGATGGGGGTCGTCGAGGAGGTCGGGTCGGACGTGGCCCGGTTGACGCCCGGGGACCGGGTGGTGATTCCGTTCCAGATCTCCTGCGGTCACTGCTTCATGTGCGGGCACGGTCTGCACTCGCAGTGCGAGACGACACAGGTCCGGGAATACGGTAGCGGCGCAGCGCTGTTCGGGTACTCGCGGTTGTACGGCAGCGTGCCGGGTGGTCAGGCCGAATACCTGCGGGTTCCGCTGGCCGACTCGACCCATGTTCGGGTGCCGGACGGTCCCGACGACTCGCGGTTCGTGTTCCTGTCCGATGTGCTGCCCACGGCGTGGCAGGCCGTGGAGTACGCGTCGATCCCCGAGGGCGGCACGGTCGTCGTGTTGGGTCTGGGGCCGATCGGTGAGATGGCGGCTCGTATCGCCGTGCACCGGGGCGCGCGCGTCATCGGCGTGGACCTGGTCCCGGAGCGGCTGGCGCGGTCCGCGTCGCGTGGCGTGACGGTGGTCGACCTGGCCGCGGTCGACGATCCGGGTGCGGCGATCCGCGACCTCACCGCGGGCCGCGGAGCGGATTCGGTGATCGACGCGGTCGGCATGGAGGCGCACGGCAGCCCCGTCGCGAAGCTCGCTCAGACGGTGACCGGGCTGCTGCCCGACGCGCTCGCCGAACGGCTGATGTCGAAGGCCGGGATCGATCGGCTCAGTGCCCTGTACACGGCGTTCGATGTGGTGCGGCGCGGCGGCACGGTGTCCGTGGTCGGTGTGTACGGGGGAATGACCGATCCGATGCCGATGCTGACGATGTTCGACAAGCAGTTGACGATTCGGATGGGGCAGGCGAACGTGCAGCGTTGGGTGCCGGAGATCATGCCTCTGCTCACCGACGACGATCCGCTCGGCGTCGACTCGTTCGCCACGCACACCCTGCCGCTGTCGGATGCGCCCGATGCGTACGAGATGTTCCAGGCGAAGCGTGACGGCGCGATCAAGATCTGTCTGCGGCCCTGAGGATTCGCCGGTCGGGGAACGAGTGCGGTGGGGTCAGGCGGTCGGTCGCTCGTCCTCGAGGATCCGTTCGTGGACGGTCAGGAGCAGGTGGTCGAACACGGAGCGCAGGCCGGTCGGCGCGTTGACAGCGTCGGTGAACTCGGCCACCAGTTGGTGGGCGAGCAGGCGTAGCTTGACGTTGCTTTCCTGCGAACGCCAGGTCAGTACATCGAATGCGCGGTCCGCGCTGATCCCGTAGACGAGCATGAGTGCCCCCTTGGCCTGCTCGATGGCGGCGCGGGCGCGGACGATGTCGGGGAGGGCGTGCGCGGCGTCGGACTCCGGCTGCTCCCCCTCGTGGTGGTCGGTGTCGTCCAGTTCGATGTAGAAGCCGGCGGTGCCGAGGAGGTCGCCGTGCTCGTCGATCTCCTGGTCGGCCACGACGAGGACGTGGCGGGTGTGACCGGCGGTGTCGACGATGCGATGTCGGCTGCAGAAGGGGGCGCCCTTCTCGACGGTGTCGGCGAGGGTCGCGGCGACCGCGTCGCGGTCGTCCGGGTGTTTGTGGGACAGCAGCAGTTCGGTGGTGGGGGTCACCGCTCCGGGCGGGTAGCCGTGCATGGCGGCGACTTCGTCGGACCAGTCCCAACGTTGGTCGCGGAGGGTGAATCGGAAGCTGCCGACGCGGTGGCAGGTGGCGGTGCCGAGTACTCGATCCATGTCCGACGCGTCCATCGTTCGCTCCTCGCCGTCCCGGTCGCACCGCAGGTTCGTGCATGGTGCACCTGCGCTGGAACCTACCGGATCGGTAGCCGAGGAAACGGTGAGATGGACGAGTGTGGTGAAGCGGTTCGGGTGGTCAGACCTTCCGGTTCTTGTCCCGGCGGGTGAAGATGACGAACGCCACCACGGCAACGAGTCCCAGAATCACGATGATTTCCATGCCGGGACGGGTACCCGGTTCGGGGCACCCCGACACGTGGGTCGGCAATGTTTGTTCCGCCGGTTCTGCGGGTAAGCGGTATTTCATGCGAGAGGCACGGTGGGGTCGACGAGTGCCCGTCGCCCATCCGGAGCGCGACGAGGACTGGAACGGCGAGGCCAGGAACGAGACGGCGACCGAGAGACTCGACCGGAACTGGTCGAGCCTGCTGCAGGAACTGCGGGTCGCACAAACGGGTGTGCAGTTGCTCACCGGGTTCCTGCTCATCCTGCCGTTCCAGGGACGGTTCGCCGATCTGTCCGACATCGAGGTGGCGGTGTTCCTCCTGGCGGTGCTGTTCGCGCTGCTGGCGACGGTCCTGCTGGTCGCGCCGGTCGGATTGCACCGCATCCTCTTCCGGCAGCACCGGCTGCGGACGTTGGTGACGGCCGCCCACCACTGCGCTCTGGCCGGTGTCATGTGCCTCGGTGTGACGATGTCCTGTGTCGTGGTGCTGACGGTGAGTGTCGCCACCGGCAGCGATCTGGTGGGTGCTGTGGCGGGTGCGTGTGCGGTCGTCCTGTTCCTCGGTGCCTGGCTCGTGTGGCCGTGGTGGCTGCGCGGCCGGTGAGCGTTTACGAGGGTGGGCCGGCGGGCACCTCCCAGGAGTGAACGAGGCAGAGGATCGTGGCATCCCGTCGGTGGGTGTCGAGGAAGAGTTCCTTCTGGTGGATCCGGTGACCGGCGTCCCGAGTCTGCGCAACGAGAGTGTGGTCGGTGGTGCGCGCGCAGCGGGTCTCGCGTTGCAGTTGGAACTGTCGCAGTGTCAGGTGGAGACGAATTCTCCGGTGTGTCACGACAGTGTCGGCTTGCGTGCCCGGCTGCTGGAGATGAGGAAGGTGGCCGCGGCGGCCGCGGTTCGCGAGGGATGCCGCCTCGTCGCGACCGGTACGCCGATGGTGGGGCCGCCGCGGATGCCCATCAGCAACTCCGAACGGTATCGGGAGATGGAGAGCCGCTTCGGCATCGTGGCGGTCGAGCAAGCGGTCTGCGGGTGCCACGTGCACGTCGACGTCCCGGACCGGGAGTTGGCCGTTCAGGTCTGCAACCACGTTCGGCCGTGGCTTCCGACGATCCTGGCGTTGGGTGCCAACAGTTCCGTCAATCGGGGCGTCGACAGTGGTTTCGAGAGCTGGCGATCGGTGCTGTGGTCGCGGTGGCCGGGGTCGGGCCCGCCGCCGCTGTTCGATTCTGCCGAGCACTACCAGCGGATGGTCGCGGCCTTCGTCGATGCAGGCGTCCTGATGGACGAGCGAATGGTCTACTGGGATGTTCGGCCCTCGTGCCACCTGCCGACGATCGAGGTGCGGGTCGCGGACGTCCAGCCGACGGTCGATCAGGCGGTGCTCGTCGCCACGCTGGTGCGGGCGCTCGTGATGACGTCCATCGGTGCGATCGAGCGTGGGGATCGGCCACCGCAGGTGCCGCTGGAGGTGCTGCGGGCGGCGAACTGGCTCGCTGCGCGTGACGGATTGGCGGGTCGTGCACTCGATCCGTGGACGGCGCGGCCCGTTGCCGCCGGGGAGCTTCTCACCGCCTTGGTCGTGCACGTGCGGGACGCACTCGACGAACTCGGCGATCGGGACCGCGTGCGCCGGACGCTGGAGTGGGTGTGCCGCTCGGGAACCGGAGCGGCGTGGCAGCGGCGCATGCTCGTCGAGCACGTGGACCCCGCTCGGGTTGTGGAGCTCGCGGTCGACCGGACGCTGCACGACCGGGAGCGGGTCACCGAGTGACGCGGAGCGCGGGGGCGAGTTCGTCGCGGAAGAAGTCGAGAAATCCGTCCGGGTCGGGCCCTGCGTTGGTGAGTGCGAGGTGGTCGAAGCCGGCATCCTCGTACGGCCGGATGGCGGCGAGGTGGGCCTCGACGTCCGGTCCGCAGCCGAAGGAGGAGCGGATGTCGTCGACGGAGACGAATCGTGAGGCCGACTCGAAGCCGGAGATGTTCGGGAGTTCGGCCTGGACGGGCCAGCCGAGGGCCCCGAAGCGGAACATCCGGTGCGCGGACGTCGCCGCGGCTTCCTCGGTCTCGGCCCACGACAGGGACACCTCCGCGTAGCGCGGTCCGGTGCCGCCCGCGTGCGCGTAGCCGTCGACCAGGTCGGCGTCGGCTTCGGTGGCGAAGAGTCCGTCCCCGTACTCGGCGGCCAGTCCTGCCGCCGCCTTCCCGCCTGCCGCGACGATGATCGGCGGCGGAACGTCGGGCAGGTCGAAGACGCGCGCGTCCTCCAGCTGCAGATGGGTTCCGCGATACGAGTGGTAGCCGCCCGACCAGAGCAGCCGCATGATGTCGACGGACTCGCGGAGCATGTCGCGCCTGATGTCGACGGGCGGCCAGCCGCGACCCACGACGTGCTCGTTGAGGCGTTCGCCGGTGCCGAGCCCCAGTGTGAACCTGCCGCCGGAGAGCAGCGCTGTCGTGGCGGCGGCCTGAGCGACGAGCGCCGGGTGATAGCGCAGGAACGGACAGGTGACCCCGGTGGCGAGTTCGAGACGTTCGGTGGTCGCGGCGATCGCGGCGAGGACGGACCAGGCGAAACTCGAGTGGCCGTGGTCGTCGAGCCACGGGTGGAAGTGGTCGCTGATCTCGACGAAGTCGAAGCCCACCTCCTCGGCGCGACGCGCCTGCCGGACCAGTTCGGTCGGTGAATATCCCTCCGCGAACAGCTTGTAGCCGATCTTCATGTCCGGGGGTTGCCCCGAATTCGCGACGGCCACACCTGGGCGACGTTTCGCGGCTGGTGCCGGGGGGTATCGCTCGACAATGCCGACCACTTCCGAGCAGACCGGGACTCTCGTGCGACTTCCGGGTGTGTATCGACCGCAGGACGACACGTGGCTCCTCGCCGAGGCCGTGGCCAGTGCAGGCGTTCCCTCCGGCGCCAGGGTGCTCGATTTCTGTACCGGCACGGGCGCGGTCGCGGTCGCGGCGGCGCAGTGTGGTGCCGGGGAGGTCACGGCCGTCGATCTGTCCGCTCGGGCGGTGACGTCGGCGTGGCTCAACGCGCATCTGCACCGGCTGCCCATTCGGGTGGCCCGCGGCGGGCTCGACGTGGCTCGACGTGGGGGCCCGTACGACGTCGTGCTGGCGAACCCACCGTACGTACCGGTCGCCGAGCAGGACGGCGCCGCAGGCTCACGGGCCTGGGACGGTGGACCGACCGGCCGCAGCGTCGTCGGCCCGTTGTGCCGGGCGATGGCGGAGTTGTTGCGGCCGGGCGGTTTCGCGTTGCTCGTCCACTCCGAGGTCACCGACCCCACCCGGACCGTGCGGCAGCTGCGAGAGGTCGGGTTGAAGGCGGCGACGGTGGCGCGAACTCGGATCCCGTTCGGTCCGGTGATGCGGCGCGAGGCGCCGAACCTGGCGGCGCAGCGGCTGATCGAGCCCGGTCAGTCCTGGGAGGAAGTGGTGGTGATCCGTGGCGACCGTCCCGCGTGACCCCGAGTCGGTTCCCGAGTGGAACGGCCCCGAGGCGCACGTGATCCGTCGGGTCCCGGGGGGACCGGCCCTGGTGCGGGGGCCGGTGCGGATGACCGGGGACGACGGCCGCGTGGTCGTGTCGGACCGGGTTGTGGTGGCGGTGTGCCGGTGCCGTCTCAGTTCGATTCACCCGCTGTGCGACACGAGCCACCGTGCGTTGCGCAAGCGTGGACACGAATCGCAGGACGACTCGTAGCGGAAGCTTCGGTGGGAAGCCTCCCGCTACGAGTCGTCTCCGCGTCCGGTCAGCCTGCCGCGCGGTACGAGCGGGTTCGGCGACGGGCAGCGAGAACGGCGACGATGCCGAGGATCAGCACGACGCCGCCGGCGATGCCGGATATCCACGCCCACCCCTCGTAGCCGTAGCCCGCGGCGAGCACGCACAGCGCAACCAGGATGACGCCGAGCATGACGGTGCCGTACCCGGGCCAGCCGCGGGGATTGCGGATTGCCTCACCTGCGTTCGGCCGGATGGTGTTCGATCCGTCGATGTGCTCCTCGGTCACGAGGTCACGCCCCTTCCGTCGCTTCGGGTCGCGGACGTGCGGCCCGAAGCGTGGTGGTTCCCGGGACGGTCGTGGTTCAAACGTCCGCCGTGGCGTCGGGTGGGCGGGATTCGAGGTCAGGCGCCGACGTACTCCGCCAGATGCTTGCCGGTGAGGGTCCGGGCGTCGGCGACGAGATCGGCGGGTGTGCCTTCGAAGACGATTCGCCCGCCGTCGTGCCCTGCCCCGGGGCCGAGGTCGATGATCCAGTCGGCGTGCGCCATCACCGCCTGGTGGTGTTCGATGACGACGACCGACTTACCGGAGTCGACGAGACGGTCCAGCAGCGCCAGCAGATTCTCGACGTCGGCGAGGTGCAGACCGGTGGTGGGTTCGTCGAGGACGTAGATGTCGCCCTTCTCCCCCATGTGGGTCGCGAGCTTGAGTCGTTGCCGTTCGCCACCCGACAGCGTCGTCAGGGGCTGGCCGATCTTGACGTAGCCGAGGCCGACGTCGGCGAGGCGCTGCAGGATCTTGTGCGCCGCAGGTAGTTTCGACTCGGGCGCACCGAAGAACGCCTCCGCCTCGGCGACGGACATGCCGAGCACCTGACTGATGTCCCTGCCGCCGAACGTGTAGTTCAGGACCTCCGCCTGGAACCGCTTGCCCTCGCACACCTCGCAGGGCGTGGACACCCCTGCCATCATCGCCAGGTCGGAGTAGACGACGCCCGCGCCGTTGCAGTTCGGGCACGCGCCTTCCGAGTTGGCGCTGAACAGTGCGGGTTTGACCCCGTTCTCCTTCGCGAACGCCTTCCGGATCGGGTCGAGCAGGCCGGTGTACGTGGCGGGGTTGCTGCGCCGTGACCCCTTGATGGCGCCCTGGTCGATCGCCACGACGCCGTCCCGAGGGGACACCGAACCGTGGATCAGCGAGCTCTTGCCGGAGCCGGCGACACCGGTGACGACGACGAGCACGCCGAGTGGGATGTCCACGTCGACGTCCTGCAGGTTGTGGGTGCCGGCGCCGCGTACCTCGAGGGCGCCCGTCGCGGCGCGGAACGACTTCTTCGGTGCGGCGCGGTCGTCGAGGTGCCGGCCGGTGACGGTGCCACTGGCACGCAGCTCGTCGACGGTGCCCTCGAACACGATGTGCCCGCCGTCGCTGCCCGCGCCCGGTCCGAGGTCGACGACGTGGTCGGCGATCACGATCGCCTCCGGCTTGTGTTCGACGACGAGGACCGTGTTGCCCTTGTCCCGCAGCTGCAGGAGCAGGTTGTTCATTCGCTGGATGTCGTGGGGATGCAGGCCGATGGTGGGTTCGTCGAACACGTAGGTGACGTCGGTGAGGGACGACCCGAGATGCCGGATGAGTTTGGTGCGCTGGGCTTCACCGCCGGACAGGGTTCCGGCGGGGCGGTCGAGGCTGAGATAGCCGAGCCCGATGTCGACGAAGGAGTCGAGGGTTTCGCCGAGCGACGTCAACAGGGGCGCCATCGACGGTTCGTCGAGTTCGCGGACCCAGTCGGCGAGGTCGCTGATCTGCATGGCGCAGACGTCGGCGATGCTCACTCCGTTGATCGTCGAGGACCGTGCCTCCGCGCTGAGGCGGGTGCCGTCGCAGTCGGGGCAGGTCTGGAAGGTGATGGCGCGGTCGACGAATGCCCGGATGTGCGGCTGCATGGCCTCGCGGTCCTTGGCGAGCATCGACTTCTGGATCTTCGGGATGAGGCCCTCGAAGGTGATGTTGACGCCGTCGACCTTGATCTTCGTCGGTTCCTTGTAGAGCAGGTCGTCGAGTTGCTTCTTGGTGTACTCGGCGATCGGCTTGTCGGGGTCGAAGAATCCGCTGCCGCGGTAGATCCGGCCGTACCAGCCGTCCATGCTGTAGCCGGGGATGGTCAGCGCGCCCTCGTTGAGGGACTTGGTGTCGTCGTAGAGGGCGGTGAGGTCGAAGTCGGACACCGAGCCGCGGCCCTCGCAGCGCATGCACATGCCGCCGGTGATGCTGAAGCTGCGACGTTCCTTGACCGTGCGGCCGCCCTTCTCGACGGTGACGGCGCCGGCGCCGCTGATCGAGGCGACGTTGAACGAGAACGCCTGCTGCGATCCGATGTGGGGTTCCCCGAGACGGCTGAACAGGATTCGCAGCATGGCGTTGGCGTCGGTGGCGGTCCCGACGGTGGACCGCGGGTTGGCGCCCATCCGCTCCTGGTCGACGATGATCGCGGTCGTCAATCCCTCGAGGACGTCGACGTCGGGCCGGGCGAGTGCCGGCATGAAGCCCTGCACGAACGCGCTGTACGTCTCGTTGATCATGCGCTGCGATTCCGCGGCGATCGTCGCGAACACCAGTGAGCTCTTCCCGGAGCCGGACACCCCGGTGAACACCGTCAGTCGCCGTTTGGGGAGTTCGACGTCGACATCGCGGAGATTGTTCTCGCGGGCGCCGTGCACGCGGATCAGGTCGTGACTGTCCGCCGCATGCGACGCGGTTGGCTGCTTCGTCGACCTGGTGGCCGTGGTCATCGTGTCTCCGTTCGGTGCGTGTGGGGCCCGCTCCCCCTGCGGCAGCGGGCCCGGCACGCCGCCATCGAGTATGTCCGACTCGATCCACCCGGGACGTCGGTCGGGACCGGGAGTGTCGCCGGGGGTACGCGGTGGCTGGCTGCGGTGTTCGGGGGGGTGAGGACGGTGACGGCGGGTCAGCCGGCCTGCTGGATGCGGATCATGTTGCCCGCGGGGTCACGGACGGCGCAGTCGCGAACGCCGTACGGCTGGTCGGTCGGTTCCTGGATCACCTCCGTGTCGCCCGCGGCCAGCTTCTCGAAGGTGCCGTCGACGTCGGGGGTGGCCAGCAGCAGGCTGCCGTACGTGCCCTTGGCCATCATCTCGGCGATGAGGCGACGCTCGTCCTCGGTCACTCCGGGGCTCGCCTCCGGCGGATACAGGACGATCGACGTCTCGGGCTGGCCGGCCGGCCCGACGGTGAGCCAGCGCAGGCCGTTGTAACCGACGTCGTTGCGTACCTCGAAGCCGAGGGTGTCGCGGTAGAACGCGAGGGCCGCGTCGGGGTCGTTCTGGGGAAGGAAGCTGGAGTGGATGGTGAGTTTCATGGCATCCACGCTAGGGGCTGCTCGGGGCCGCCGCTTCTCGATTCCTGATCGGTCTGGTGACCTGTTTGGCGACGCAGGACGGCAGACCTGCGGTCGCCTGGGCGGCGTCACGCCGGTAGGTGCTCGGCGGTACACCGACGAGTTCGGTGAAGCGGGTGCTGAACGTTCCCAGCGACGAACACCCGACCGCGAAACACACGTCGGTGACGCCGAGGTCCCCTCGCCGGAGCAGTGCCATCGCCCGCTCGATGCGCCGCGTCATCAGGTAGCTGTACGGCGCCTCTCCGTACGCCGCCCGGAACTGTCTGCTCAGGTGACCCGCGGACATGTTCACCTCGCGGGCGAGCGCCTCCACGTCCAGTGGCTGCGCGAAGTCGCGGTCGATGCGGTCGCGCACGCGGCGCAGCAGGGCCAGGTCGCGCAGGCGCTGTTCGTCACCCGTTCGTGCGGTCACGGATCGATGGTGTCACGCGCGCGGCGCACGCCGCATCCACGGCGGGCGTCAATGCCCGAGCTGGCCCGTCAGTCGCTGACCCTCGAGATGCTTGACGTGAGCGTGTTCGGCGAGCACGATTCCCGCCCCCACCACGAAGAACAGCACACACAGGATGGCGCCGATCGTGGCCCAGCCCGCGAATCCGTAGCCGGCGGCGACGAGCGTCATGCCCATCGTCGCGATGCCGAGGAACACCAGCCCGTATCCCGGCCAGTTCCGGGAGTCGTCGATCGCTTCACCCGGATGTTCCCGGGTGGTGTGGGACCGGTCGATGGGAAGGTCCTTGTCGCGCTTCTTTCCACGCATGTCGATCGCCTCCGCACATTCTTCGAGGATGTTCTGGCGTGTGCGTGTCGGACCTCTTCGGTCTACCACTCGTGTCGGTGACCGTCCACACGTACGCGTTCCGCGGCGGTGGTGGCGCCTAGATCATCAGCCCGGCCACCGCGACACAGGTCGCCGTGCCCGCCGCGACGAGGACGGACAGCACCGGTGACGTCGTGACGAGGGCCGTGGTCAGGCCGGCGGGGCAGGCGGACGCCAGCGAGATCATCCCGGTGTGGCGGCGTGAGGGAACAGCGTCGTGCTTGTGGCCGAGTGGTGCGGATGCGACATGGTTCATGGTGAGCGACTTCCTGTCGATGCAACTGTCGGGATGTCGTGCGCCCCGAGGGAAGGCTGCTTTCTCAACCAGTTCCGGTGTACCACGCCGAGCCGCGAGTATCCAGGGATTTCTCCCGCGGTGAGGGTTGCGGACCTGCGACCGACGTCCGCCGTTTCGAGTTCTCGTCGAGCGGGAATGGGGAGAGGGAGGCGGACGGGTCGGCGAGGAGGCGAGAGCGATGCGGTCGATGTGGAAGGGGACGGTCACCTTCGGGTTGGTCGCGATCCCGGTGCGTCTGTTCGCGGCCACGCAGGATCAGAGCCTGTCGTTCCACCAGGTCCACATCCCGGACGGATCGCGGATCCAGCACCGTCGCTTCTGCGCCGCCGAGGACTCCGAGGTGCCCTACGACGAGATCGGCAAGGGATACGAGACCGCCGACGGCCGGATGGTGGTCCTGACCGACGAGGATCTCGCCGAACTGCCGTTGCCGAGTGCGCACACGGTCCAGGTGCTCGCGTTCGTTCCCATCGAATCCGTCGATCCCATCCACTTCGACCGCACCTATTTCCTGGAGCCGGAGAAGTCGGCGGTCAAACCGTTCGTGATGCTGCGGGACGCGATGAGCAAGGCGGGGCAGGTCGCGGTGACGAAGATCGCCATCCGCCAACGGGAGTCGCTGGCCCTGCTGCGGGTGTACCGGGACGACATCGTCGTCGAGACGATGCTGTGGCCGGAGCAGGTCCGCACCCCCGACTTCGACTTCCTGCGGGCCGATCCGCCCCAGGTCAGCGCGAAGGAGATGAAGATGGCGGCGCAGCTGATCGAGGCGATGGCCGAACCCGTCTTCGACGCCGACGCCTACCGGGACGAGTACCAGAAGGCCCTGAAGGAACTGGTGCGCACCAAGATCGAGGGCGGGGACACCACGACGCCGCGGGCGGCGGCCACCACCGACGACGAGGTCACGAGCCTGCTCGAGGCGCTCTCGAACAGCATCGAGGCGTCCCGCGGGTCCACGTCCTCGACGTCGCGGCCCGCGAAGACGTCGCAGCGGAAGGCGCCGGCGACGAAGAGGGCGCCGGCGAAGACGTCGTCGAAGAAGGCATCTCCCGACAAGTCCGGGGCGACGCGGAAGTCCTCGCCGAAGAAGTCCTCGCCGAAGAAGTGAGCCGTACCGCGCCGGAGGCCGGCCCGCCGTCGGGCGTCCTGGGCTCTGTGGCGTTTGGAGCGGCACCGATCCGGGCAACCGACGGCCGCGAGACCGCCTTCGGACCCCGAGGGACGGTCGCCGTGTCGCGACGGCACGAGACGGATGAACGGGGACGGGCACCCGCGCGGGTGCCGAGACGGCCCGACAGCGGAGAGGATGCCATGGGTGGGAACAGAACTCGGACTCTCGATCATTCACGGGCGCCGCTGCTCGACGCACTTGCCGAGCACCGGCGCCTCGACCGATACGGGTTCACCCCTCCGGGACATCGGCAGGGGCGCGGCACGGACCCCCGCACCGTCGACGTGATCGGTGCATCGGCCTTCGCCTCCGACGTCCTCGCCGTCGCCGGACTCGACGACAGGAAGTCGCGGGGCGGTTTCCTGAAGGATGCGGAGCGGCTCATGGCCGATGCCGTCGGCGCCGAGCACGCGTTCTTCTCGACGTGCGGGAGTTCGCTGTCCGTGAAGACCGCGATGATGGCGGTCGCGGGCGGCGGCCAGGGCGACGGATTGCTGGTGGCACGGGACTCGCACAAGTCGATCGTCGCGGGACTCGTGTTCGCCGGTGTGACGCCCCACTGGATCACGCCCCGCTGGGACGAGAACCTGCACCTGTCGCATCCGCCGTCGCCGGAACAGGTGCGTCACGCGTGGGAGGCGCACCCGGACGCGGCGGGCGCACTGATCGTCAGTCCGAGCCCCCACGGGACCTGCGCCGACATCGAGGCGATCGCCGCCATCTGCCACGAACGGGGCAAGCCCCTCATCGTGGATGAGGCGTGGGGTGCGCACCTGCCGTTCCACGACGGGTTGCCGACCTGGGCGATGGACGCCGACGCGGACCTGTGCGTGGTCAGCGTGCACAAGATGGGGACCGGGTTCGAGCAGGGTTCGGTGTTCCACCTGCAGGGTGACCTGGTGGACCCCGCTCGGCTGTCCGCGTGCGCCGACCTGCTGATGACCACGAGCCCGAACGTCCTGGTGTACTCGGCGCTCGACGGGTGGCGAAGACAGATGGTCGAGCACGGCACCCGACAGCTCGGTGCGGCCCTGGAGCTGGCCAGGCGCACGCGGGACCGGATCGAGGCGATCCCCGGGCTCCGGGTCGTGGAGGACGATCTGCTGGGCCGGGAGGCGTCCCACGACCTGGATCTGTTGCAGGTGCTCGTCGACGTGACCGCGCTCGGGGCGAACGGCTACCAGTGCGCCGACTGGCTGCGCGCACACTGCCACCTCGACGTCGGATTGAGTGATCACCGTCGGATCCTGGCGACGTTGTCCCTCGCCGACGACGAGGCGTCCACCTCCCGCCTGATCGAGGCACTGACCGCGTTGTCGAAGACCGAGTTCCCGGAGCCGCACCCGGTGCGGGTCCCGGCGGCGGACGACCTGTCGCTGGATTCGGTGACCTCGCCTCGGGACGCGTTCTTCGGTCCGGTCGAGGACGTGCCCGCCGCGCACGCGGCGGGACGGATCGCGGCCGAGCAGATCACCCCCTATCCGCCGGGTGTCCCGGTCGTCGTCCCGGGAGAACGGTTGAACTCCGAGGTGGTGGAGTACCTGCGCAGTGGACTGCGGGCGGGGATGGTGGTCCCCGATCCGGCGGACCCCGGCCTCGAGACGTTCCGCGTCACGGCCTCCTGATCCACGTTTGCCGACGCGGTGCGGCGGGTAGACGGAGGAGAACCCGCTCGACGAGTGAGGAGGGAACCCCGATGCCGAAGAACAGTTCGGATCCGCACCTGAAGGATCAGGAGATGTACGAGGAACTGCGCAAGAAGGGCGACTCGAAGGAGAAGGCCGCGCGGATCTCCAATGCCGCCGCTGCGCGTGGCCGCAGCAGCGTCGGACGCAAGGGTGGGCACGGCGAGTCGTACGAGGACCGCACGGTGCCCGAGTTGCGGAAGCGGGCCAAGGAGATCGGGCTGACGGGCTACTCGTCGATGAACAAGTCGAAGCTGATCAGTGCGCTGCGCAACCACTGACGCCGAAGCGGTTCGACGTCGCGTCCCATTCCCTGTCGCCGACCTGGAGGTGTTGCATGACCACGGGCGTTGATGTCCGGGCCCGGCCCCTGCCGATGCCCCGCGGCCCGGTGTCGTGCCGGGTGATCACCACCCTCGCCGACGGCCCGGCGGGCTCGATGCGACCGGATCCCGGTCTCGAGCACGCGGACCCGCTGGGCGGCGATCTGCAGTTGGCGCTGCACGTGTGTTACGAGCTGCACTACCGCGGGTTCGTCGGCGTGGACCCGGACTGGGAGTGGGACCCGGACCTGATCCGGGTACGGGGGCAGATGGAACGCCGGTTCCTGGGGCGCGTGCGGGCCGAGGTCGCGGGTGGGACCGATCCCGATGCCGAGCTGGACGCGGTGTCCGTGGCCGAGGCAGGCGACGGATCGGTAGCCGCGTACCTGCGGGACGAGGGTTCCTGGGACCAGATGCGGGAGTACTTCGCGCACCGGTCCGTCTACCACCTGAAGGAGGCGGATCCGCTGGCGTGGGCGATCCCGCGGCTGCAGGGTCCGCCGAAGGCGGCGTTCGTCGCCGTGGAGTTCGACGAGTTCGGTGGTGGTGACGGGGAGCGGATGCACTCGCGTCTGTTCTCCGACCTGCTGCGCGCCGCCGACCTGGACGCCGGCTACCTCGGGTATCTCGACGACGTGCCGCCGGAGACGCTCGCGACGGTGAACCTCGTGTCGATGTTCGGTCTGCACCGCAGCCTGCGGGGCGCGCTCGTCGGGCATTTCGCGAACGCCGAGGCGACCACGCCGCCGAGCGCCAAGGCACTGGTCGCCGCGCTGGAGCGGATGTCGGCGCCTGCGGACTGTGTGCGCTTCTACTCCGAGCACGTGGAGGCGGACGCGGTGCACGAGCAGGTGTTGCGCCGTGACGTGGTCGGCGGTCTCCTGGAAGCGGAACCGGAGCTGGCGGCCGACGTCGTGTTCGGGATCCAGGCCACGGAGCTGCTCGAGGGCAGGCTCGCCGCGCATCTGCTGCGCGCGTGGTCCGGGGGCGCGAGTTCGCTGCTCGCCGTGCGCGAGTCGCAGCTGCAGGGGGCGGGTGCCGCGACCGCGACAATGGATGGATGACTAGACCAACGCTGGTGTGGTTCCGCCGGGATCTGCGCCTGCTCGATCTGCCGATGCTGCTGGCGGCGTCCGACGACGCGACAGCAGCGGTCGCGTTGTTCGTGCTCGACGACGCGCTGCTGGGGCCGTCGGGTGAGCCGCGACGACGGTTCCTGTTCGAGTGTCTCCGCGCCCTCGACGACGACCTCGGCGGCAGACTGCTCGTCGTGCGCGGCGACCCGGTCGTCGAGGTGCCCGCGGTGGTCGCCGAGTTCGATGCCGTGTCCGTGCACGTCAGCGCCGACCACGGGCCCTACGGGGCGCGCCGTGACACGGCGGTCGCGGAGGCGCTCGGTGCCGCCGTGCCGTTGATCCGGTCGGGGTCGCCGTACGCCGTCTCCCCCGGCCGGATCGTGAAGTCGGACGGTACCCCGTACCGCGTGTTCACCCCGTTCCGGCGGGCGTGGCTCGATCACGGTTGGCGGGCCCCGGCCGACACCGGCGCCGACACCGTCGCCTGGGCGGATCCGGACGGAACCCGGTCCCGGGTGCCGATCCCCTCCGTCGAGGGGCTGGACGGTCCACCGCTCCCCCGCGCCGGGGAGGCGGCGGCGTTGCGGCGCTGGCGGGAGTTCCGCGACGACGAGCTCGCCGGGTACGCGGACGGTCGCGACCGGCCCGATCTCGATGCGACGAGCCGACTGTCCCCGTACCTGAAGTTCGGGTGCATCCATCCGCGAACGGTGTTGCGGGACATCGCGGATCGCACCGACGCCGGCGCCACGACGCTGCGCAGCGAACTGGCGTGGCGCGACTTCTACGCCGACGTCCTGCACCACCGCCCCGACACCGCACGCGGAAACGTCGACCACCGCTTCGACGAGCTGGTGCACGACTCCGGCCCGGACGCGGACCGGGCGTTCGAGGCGTGGGCGCAGGGCCGCACCGGGTTCCCGATCGTCGATGCCGGGATGCGTCAGCTGCTCGCCGAGGGCTGGATGCACAACCGGGTGCGCATGATCGTCGCGTCGTTCCTCACGAAGGACCTGCACCTCCCGTGGTGGCGCGGCGCACGGCACTTCATGCGGCACCTCGTCGACGGTGATCTCGCGTCCAACCAGCACGGCTGGCAGTGGACGGCGGGCTGCGGAACCGATGCGGCCCCGTACTTCCGGGTTTTCAACCCCACGGTGCAGGGTGAGAAGTTCGATCCCGCGGGCGACTACGTCCGGCGGTGGGTGCCGGAGCTGCGCGGGGTGGAGGCCGGGCGGGTGCACCGCCTGCCGGACGGTCCACCGCCGGGCTATCCCGCTCCGATCGTCGACCACGCCCACGAGCGGCGGGTCGCACTGGACCGCTACGCCCGGATCCGCTGACATCCGCTGCTCCGGGAGTGTCGCGTCGCGCGGTTCGACGGGTGAGTTGACACGATCTGTCGCATGGCGGTTGTTGCGGCTCTGATCGTGATCGTGACCCTGGTCGTGATGACGACCGGGGCGGTGCCCGCGGTGTTGGCGCTGACGACCGCTCTGGTGGTGGCGGGTGTGGTGGGCATCGCGACGCCCGCCGAACTGTTCGCCGGGCTGAGCAACAGCGGGGTCATCACGATCGCGGCGATGCTGGTGATCGCCAAGGGGGTGCTGCGGACGGGCGCGGTCTCCCGGCTGACGCACGCCCTGCTCGCCGGGGTTCGGACGGCCGGTCAGGCGTTGGGCAGGCTGATTCCGGCGGTCGGTGTGGTGTCGGCGCTGATCAACACCACCCCGATCGTGGCCATGCTGATTCCGGCGGCGAAGGAACTGCAGCAGCGGAACGGGATTCCGGCGCGCGGGCTGCTGCTGCCGATCGCGCACGCGACGACGCTGGCGGGATCGGCGACGCTGATCGGGACAAGTTCGAATCTGTTGATCGCGGGTCTCGCCGAGCCGGCCGGGGTGAAGCTGACGATGTTCTCGTTCGTGCCCGTCGCGGTGCCGGTGGCGCTGGTCGGCTGGGTGGTCCTGATGGTCACGGCGCCGCGGATGCTCGGTCGTCGCCCGCAACCGCAGGAACGGGACCTGTCGTGGCAGGCGGAGATCCCGATCGCCCCGCGGGCCCTGGCGATCGGGCGGACGGCAGCCGAGATCGGGGTGGACTCCACCGCGGAGTTCGAGTTGGTCGAGATCCGCCGCTGGGGTGGCCCCGTCGATGCGGGTGTGCCGTTGGAGTCGGGCGACACCCTGGTGTACCGGGCCACGGAGGACGGGGTGCGCACGTTGTGGGCGAACCCACGATTCGGCATCGCACCGCAGCGCCTCTTCCTGGTGGCGATCGCGACCAACGAGGAGAAGACGGTGCGGGACCTCGAGGAGGGCGAGGACATCGTGGTCGTCGCGGCGCAGACGACGCACCTGCTGCGGGACGCGCCCGCCGAGCCGGGTGAGCTGTGCCTGGTCACCGCCGAGTCGGCGGAGGCGCTGGCCGAGAACTCGTTGGTCGCGTTGTGGCAGGAGTTGGCGGGCAAGGCACCGCAGACGGCGAAGACGTGGATCGCGGTCGCGATCCTCGTGGGAACGATCGTGGCGGCGTCGTTCGGCATCGCGGCGGTGGAACTGTGCGCCGTCGCGGGGGCGGTGCTCATGGTGTTCACCGGCGTGCTGACTCCCCGATCGGCGGTGCGGGCACTGAACTGGAACATCCTGGCGATCATCGCCGGCTCGGTGGGGCTCGGCACGATCGTCGTGCAGAGCGGTCTCGGCGGTCACATCTCCGATGCGGTCGTGTCGTTGGCGGGCGACACCGCGTTGCTGGTGGTGCTGGTCTTCGTCCTGGGGACGACGCTGCTGACGAACGCGGTCACCAACGCCGCGGCGGCCGCGATCCTGACACCGATCGCGTTGGAGGTCGCGGCGGTGGCCGGGCTGAATCCCGTGGTGTTGCTGACGTTGATCGGGACGTGCATCTCGTTCACCTTCCTCAACCCGTACAGCCACCAGTCGAACCTCATGGTGTTGCGACCGGGCGGGTACTCGACCTCGACGTTCGTGCGGTTCGGTGTGCCCCTCACGGCGGCGGTCGCCCTGTCGGCGATCGGTGTCGGCTGGGTGCTGTTGACGGTGGCGGGCTGAGGTCGGCGCCGGCTCTCCGTACAGTCGAGTCAGGCCCACGTGAAGGAGTCGGAGATGGGAATCGAGTACTCGTCCACCGTGCCCGCCTCGATTCGAGAGGTGTTCGACTGGCATGCCCGCCCGGGTGCGTTGCAGCGCCTGCTGCCGCCGTGGCAGCCGGTGGGGGTGATCGCGGAGTCGATGTCGCTGGCCGACGGGCACGCCGTGGTGTCCCTTCCCGGCGGGGTGCGGTGGGTCGCCGCGCACGACCCCGCCGGCTACGACCCGCCGCGCCGCTTCGTCGATCGGATCGACCGGGTCGGCCCGGCGTGGCCGCAGGTCGGTGCCGCGCTCCCGTGGCGGCACGAGCACACCTTCACCGAGGTGGAGGCCGGGGCGGGCGGCGCGGGTGAGCCGTCCGAGTTCACGCGCATCACCGACCGCGTCGACACCCCGGTGCCGGCGGCGTTGTTGCGGCAGATGTTCCGCTACCGGCACCGGCAGTGCGCCGACGACCTGGCCGCGCACCGGGAGGCGCGGGAGCGCGGTGCGGAACCGTCGACCGTCGCGGTCACCGGCGCGTCCGGTCTGGTGGGGAGCGCGCTGACGGCGTTCCTGAGCACGGGCGGTCACCGGGTGGTCCGCCTCGTCCGGCGACCCCCCCGCAGCGCCGACGAGAGGCAGTGGGATCCGGCTGATCCCGCCGCGGACCTCCTCGACGGTGTCGACGCGGTGGTTCACCTCGCCGGCGCGTCGATCGCGGGCCGGTTCACCGACGGGCATCGGGCCGCGATCCGGGACAGCCGGATCGACCCGACGCGCAGGCTGGCGGAGGTGGCGGCCGCCACGCCGGACGGGCCGCGGACGTTCGTGTGCGCGTCCGCGATCGGCATCTACGGCTACGACCGAGGTGACGAACCCCTCGACGAGGACGCCGAACGCGGGGACGGGTTCCTGGCCGACGTGGTCGCCGACTGGGAGGCCGCGACGGCGCCTGCCGCGGAGGCGGGGCTGCGGGTGGTGCGGATGCGGACGGGGATCGTGCAGTCGCCGCGCGGCGGCACCCTGCGGCTGATGCGGCCGCTGTTCGCGGCGGGTCTCGGCGGCCGCGTCGGTTCGGGCACGCAGTGGCTGTCGTGGATCGATCTGGACGACCTGGTCGACGTGTACGGGCGGGCGTTGACCGATCCGGCGTTGTCGGGTGCCGTGAACGCCGTCGCGCCGACCCCGGTCGAGAACGCGGAGTACGCCCGCGTTCTGGCGTTCGTGTTGCGCCGGCCCGCGCTGCTCCCGGTTCCCGAGTTCGGTCCGCGGCTGCTCCTCGGCGAGCAGGGGGCGCGCGAACTGGCGACCGCGAGTCAGCGCGTGACGCCCCGCGCCCTGTCGGACGTCGGGCACCGGTTCCGCCGCGCGGGGCTGGAGGAGTCGCTGCGGCACCAGCTCGGACACATCACGGCCACCACATGACCGGGTCGACGCGCATCCTGGTCACCGGTGCCACCGGCTACGTCGGCGGCCGCCTGGTCCCGATGCTGGTCGAGTCGGGGCACCGGGTACGGGTGCTGGCCCGCACCCCGGACAAGCTGCGTGACGTGCCGTGGGCGCGTGACGTGGAGGTGGTGCGCGGTGACCTCGACGACGCGGAATCGGTGCGCGGCGCGTGTCGCGACGTCGACGTCGTCTACTACCTGGCGCATTCGATGGGCGGGCGCGGCGGGTTCGAGGACGTCGAGCAACGCTGCGCCCGCAACGTCGCCGCCGCGGCCGAGCAGGCGGGGGTCGGCCGGATCGTGTATCTCGGTGGGCTGCATCCGGAGACCGGCACGTTGTCGCCGCACCTGCGGTCGCGGGCCGCGGTGGGTCGGGTTCTCGTGGATTCCGCGGTGCCGACGCTGGTGCTGCAGGCCGGGGTGGTGATCGGATCGGGGTCGGCGTCGTTCGAGATGATCCGTCACCTGAGCAACCGGTTGCCGGTGATGACGACCCCGCGGTGGGTGAACAACCGCATCCAGCCGATCGCCGTGCGCGATGTGCTGCACTATCTCGTCGGGGCGGTGTCGGCGCCGCTGCCGCGGAGCCGGATCGTGGACATCGGCGGTCCCGACATCCTGCGGTACGGCGAGATGATGCAGGTGTACGCGGAGGTCGCGGGACTACGACGGCGGCGCATCGTCGTGTTGCCGGTGTTGACGCCGCGACTGGCCGGACTGTGGATCGGGTTGGTCACCCCGATCCCGCCCGGTCTGGGGCGGGCACTGATCGAATCGGTCGGCACCGACGCGGTGATGCACGACCACTCCGTGGACGAGGTGATCCCGCCGCCGCCCGGTGGGTTGACCGGGTACCGGGAGGCGGTCCGGCTCGCGTTGCGCCGCATCGAGCGCGGTGAGGTCGAGACCACGTGGGCGAACGCGTCGTCGGCTCCGGCCGACCCGTTGCCCTCGGATCCCGACTGGGCGGGCGCGACGGCGTTCGTCGACGAACGCGACTTCGACTGCGCCAGTGACCCGGCGTCGGTGTGGTCGGTGGTCGAGGCGATCGGCGGCGAGAACGGCTGGTACTCGTTCCCGTTGGCGTGGGCGGTGCGGGGATGGCTCGACCGCGCCGTCGGCGGTGTCGGTCTGGTGCGGGGCCGCCGCCATCCGCGCACCCTGCACACCGGTGACGCGCTGGACTTCTGGCGCGTCGAACGGATCGACCGTCCCGAGTTGCTGCGGTTGCGGGCGGAGATGCGCGCCCCCGGCGGCGCGTGGCTCGAATGGCGGGTGACGGCCCTGCCGGCCGGCGGGACGCGGATCCGGCAGCGGGCGGTGTTTCTCCCGCGAGGCGTTGCCGGGCGGCTCTACTGGTATGCGCTGGTTCCGTTCCACCGGGTGATCTTCGCGGGCATGCTCGAGAACATCGCCGGTGCCGCCGCCCGGTCGGCTCCCTCCGGCGCCGCCGGCTAGGACGCCGCCATCGATGTCGCCCAGCGGTAGTCGGCCTTGCCCGCGGGGGTGCGCCTGACCTCGTCGACGAGCACGACGGCGCGGGGAATCTTGTAGCCGGCCAGCGTCGTTCGGCAGTGCCGCTGGATCTCCTCGAGGGTCGGTTCCGGTGCGTCCGGGTAGATCGCGACGACCGCGGCGACCTGCTGGCCCATGCGTTCGTCGGGCTTGGGCACCACCAGGGCGTCGGCGATCGACGGGTGGGCGTGCAGCGCGGCCTCGACCTCCTCCGCGAACACCTTCTCGCCGCCGGTGTTGATGCACTGGGATCCCCGGCCGAGGAAGACGATGGTGCCGTCCGCCTCCACGCGGCCCATGTCACCGAGCACCGACAAGCGGGTGCCGTCGGCGCGGACGGGGAACGTGCGGGCGGACTTCTCCTCGTCCCGGTAGTAGCCGAGCGGGATGTTGCCGATGCGGGCGATGTAGCCGATCTCGTCGGTTCCTGGAGCGATCTCGTCGAGGCCCTCGTCGACGACGATCATGTTGGGCGACGGGGACATCCGCAGGTTGCCTGCCTCGTCGACGGTGAAGGCGCCGTCGTTGCCGGATTCGGACGCGCCGAAGTTGTCCCGCAGCACCAGGTCCGGCTTCACCGCGAGCATCCTCTCCCGGACACCGACGGACCAGATCGCACCGCCCGAGGTGACGGAGAACAGGGAGCTGAAGTCGACCTCGTCCCGGCGCCGCTCCATCTCGTCGACGAGGGGCAGCCCCATGCCGTCGCCGACGATGAGGATCACCTGTACCCGGTCCCTCTCGATGGACTCCACGACCTCCTTCGGTGTGAAGTCGCGTTTGAGGACGACGCGGGCGCCGAGGGTGAAGAAGGTGAACAGCGAGTACAGAGCGGCGCCGTGCATGAGGGGCGCCGCGATGAGGAACGCGAACTCGGGGAACTCCTTCGCGGCGGCCGCGACCTCGGCGAGGTCGCGGCGCGGGTCGTCGCCGTACGGGTTGCCACCCGACAGCGGCTTGCGGAAGAAGTCGTCCTGACGCCACATGACGCCCTTGGGATAGCCGGTGGTGCCGCCCGTGTAGAGCACGTACAGGTCGTCGCCGGACCGGGCGGGGAACTCCCCGGTGGCGGGCAGCGCGCGCGCCTCACCGAAAGCGGTCACCGACACCTCGCGGGCCGCGGCGGCGGTGAGCAGGTCGTCGGTGGCCTCCCCCACGACGATCACCGTCCGGATCAACGGGCAGACGTCCAGCAGATCGGCGAGTGCGCGCTGGTGTTCGGGCAGTTCGACGACGACGGCGACCGCGTCGGAGTTGGTGAACAGGTATTCGAGTTCGGCGTGCGTGTATCGGTAGTTGACGTTGATCGGCACCGCGCGGATCTTCACCGAACCGAGGATGCTCGTGACGTGTTCGACACTGTTCTTGAGGAACAGCGCGACGTGTTCGCCCGGCTGGATTCCCGCGCGGGCGAGCAGGTGCGCGGTGCGGTTCGCCTCGGCGTCGAGTTCCGCGTAGCTGTAGTCAACGCCCTCGTAGGTCAGTGCGACGCGGTCGGGTACGGCGGAGGCGACGGTGTCGAAGACGTCCGCGAGGTTGAACTGCATCGTCATTCCCTTCGGGCGGTGCTGGCTGCTGTCGGCTGTGACCAACGTAGCGACAGTTCACCGGAGGGAACGGCAAAACCGTTGAACGGCTTCGCGGCTGTGCGTGGATTCGATGGTCCGCACCACCGAACCCACGCGCAGGCCCGCTGTCAGACCGTGCAGAGCGGCCGGATGTCGGGGAGTCCGCCGGTGGTCGGGGAGGTCAGCATCAGGCACGAGTTGTAGCCGCGTGCCTCGACGACGCGCCGGATCTCCTGCCAGCGGGCCGCATCGACGGACGGGGTCCGGGACAGCACGAATCCGGACAGGCGGGAGGGGTCGCCGACGAGCGCCCACGAGTAGTCGTCGGCGAGGTGCGCGACGAGGTAGTTGCTCGGACCGTCCGCCGCGTCCTGGCCCGGCACCGACGCGAACGAGACGTGCAGTTCGGCGGGTCCGTTGACGCGGGCGTTGCCCACGACGCCGCGACGGTCACCGGTGACGGTGGTGCACGCGTTCTCCACGCGCACGTTCCGGTCGTCGACGAGGCTGTACCGGGCGGTGGTGTCACGCACGCAGTCGAGGTTGAAGGGTGCCGGGTTGGCGGCGAGCTGGTGCCAGGTGCCGAGATAGCGTGGCAGGTCCACCCGTTCGACCGGGGTGAGCGGTGTCCACGGCTGGGCGCCCGCGAATGCCGTCGGCGTCAGTGCCATGACACCGGCGAGTGCCGGCGCGGCCAGTCCGAGGGCGAGGGTCCTGGCAGTTCTCCCGGTCGTGCGCACGGTGCTGCTCCTTCTCTGTCGGGGACGTTTTCCGGTGTTCGGAGCCGATCCCGATCCGGATGGGTTCCGGCTGCGGTTCGGGTGCGGGTCGCGCATCCCGGTCCGCGACCCATCCGGGGGGTTGGCGGCACCGAAGACCGGTCATGACGACTTCTTCAGCGCCGCCGGGCCGTTCCGTCGCGGTGATCGGCAGCGGGGTCGCGGGGCTGACCGCGGCGTACGTGTTGGCCAAACGTGACCGGGTGACCCTGTACGAGGCGGACGACCGTCTCGGAGGGCACGCCCACACCCACGACGTCGAGCTCGGTGACGGGCAGCGGGTGCAGGTGGACAGCGGTTTCATCGTCCACAACGACCGCACCTATCCGACATTGTGCGCTCTGTTCGACGAGCTCGACGTGCCCACGCAGCCGACGGACATGTCGATGTCGGTGCGGGCGGAGGCGACCGGTGTCGAGTACGCGGGCGCGAAGGGATTGTCCGGGCTGTTCCCGACCGTGCGCTCGCTGACCCGGGGTCGGCACCTGGTGATGCTCGGCGAGGTGCTGCGGTTCCATCGGGCGGCGCGGACCCTGCTCGATTCCGCCGTCGACGGCGACGAGGAAACCCTCGGGGCGTTCCTGGACCGGCTACGGTTCACCCGATACTTCAGCGACCACTTCATGACACCGCTGGTCGCGGCGGTGTGGTCGTGCGATCCCGCACTCGCACTGCAGTATCCCGCGCGGTACCTGCTGACGTTCCTCGACCACCACGGCATGTTGACGGTGTTCGGGTCCCCGGAGTGGCGGACCGTCACCGGTGGGTCCGCACGGTACGTCGAGAAGATCGCCGCCACCCTGCACGAGGTGCGCACCGACTGCCCGGTCCACCGGCTCGAACGCCGCCCGGACGGCGTGTGGATCAGCGCGGACGGTGATCGGCGACGTTTCGACGCCGCCGTCGTCGCGGTGCACCCGCGGCAGGCGCTGCGGCTGCTCGACAGTCCGACGGCGGCGGAGTCGGAAGTGCTCGGCGCCATGCCGTACTCGACGAACGTGGCCCGGCTGCACACCGATTCGTCGGTGCTGCCCCGCGCCGCCGGGGCGCGGGCGTCGTGGAACTACCTGATCCCGCGTGACCGCGCGTCGGGTGTCGTCGTCACCTACGACATGAGCCGGTTGATGCGGCTGGACGTGCCGGACCGCCGCTTCCTCGTCACCCTCGGCGGCGGTGACCGCATCGACCCGGCCACGGTGATCGCGGAGATGGTGTACGAGCACCCCCTGTACACGCCGGAATCGGTGGCGGCGCAGCGCCGGTTGCCGGAGCTCGACGACGACGTCGTCTCCTTCGCCGGCGCCTACCACGGGTGGGGGTTCCACGAGGACGGCGCCGCGTCGGGGGTGCGGGCGGCTCGACGGATCGGGGCGACGCATCTGGTCGGGGTGCCGTCGTGACGGCGCCCGCGCTGTACCGCACCCGGATTCGGCACGTCCGGCGGACACCGGTGCGGCACGCGTTCGGCTACCGGGGGCTCAGCTGGTTCGTCGATCTCGACGACCTGCCGCGGCTGCCGGTGTGGTTGCGGCCCTTCGCCCGATTCGACGGACGTGACCACTTCACCGGGACGACGTCGCTGCGCGCGGGCCTCGACGCCGTCCTCACCGGCGCCGGGCTGGACCCGACCGGCCGGGTGACGGCCCTGCTCGCGCCGCGGGCGTTCGGGTACGTGTTCAACCCGCTGAGCCTGTACTGGTGCCACGACGACGACGGCACGGTGCGGTGCGTGGTCGCCGAGGTGCACAACACGTACGGCGGCCGGCATCCGTACGTGCTGTTCCCCGACGCCGACGGGCGAGCCGAGACGGACAAGGTGTTCTACGTGTCCCCGTTCAACCCGGTCGAGGGCCGCTACACGCTGCGGGTGCCGGAACCGGGTGAGCGGCTCGCGGTGTCGGTGACCCTGCACCGCGCCGGTCACCGCCCGTTCGTCGCGTCCGTGCACGGCCGGCGGACTCCCGCGACCGCGACCCGGGTGGCAGGTGCGGTGCTCCGCTTCCCGCTGGCGCCGCAGCTGGTGGCCGCCCGGATCCGCGTCCAGGGTGTCGCCCTGTGGCTGCGCGGCCTGCCCGTCGTCCCCCGCCCCACCACACCGTCCCCGAGCCTGGAGGCCAGCCGATGACCATCACTCACACCCACGGCGTCGACACGACACCGGACCCGGTGCGGTGGCCCGACGTGGTGCGGGTCCCGGCCGGACCGCTCGCGCGGTGGGGAGCCCCGATCGCCGATCGGCTGTTCCGTCGCGCCGTGTCCCGGCTCGACGTCCGGGTCGAGTACCCGGACGGGACGGTCCTCGGGGCCGGCGGGTCGTCGTCACCGCGGATGACCGTGCACCGACCCGACGCGTTCGCGCGCAGGCTCGCCGGCGGCGGACTGATCGGATTCGGCGAGGCGTACATGGCGGGCGACTGGGACGCACCGGACCCGGCTGCGGTGCTGGCTCCGTTCGCGGCGTCGGCGCCCGGCCTCGTGCCGCGGCCCCTGCAGGTGCTGCGTCCCCTGGTGTTGCCCGGGCAGCCCGCAGCGGAACGCAATTCGGAGGAGAACACCCGCTCCAACATCTCCCGGCACTACGACCTGTCGAACGAGTTGTTCGCGCTGTTCCTCGACGACACGATGACGTACTCGAGTGCCCTGTTCGGCGAGACCCCCGCCCGGTGGGACACGCTGGCGGCGGCGCAGCACCGCAAGATCGACCGGCTGCTCGACGAGAGCGGCGTGGGGCCCGGGACGCGGCTGCTCGAGATCGGCACCGGGTGGGGCGAACTCGCGATCCGGGCGGCGCGGCGCGGTGCGACGGTGCGGTCGGTGACGTTGTCGGTCGAGCAGCAGGAGCTGGCGCGTCGCCGGGTCGCCGACGCCGGGTGCGCGGACCGGGTGCGGATCGACCTCCTCGACTACCGCGGGGTGCGCGGCGAGTACGACGCGGTGCTGTCCGTGGAGATGATCGAGGCCGTCGGATACGAGTACTGGGGAACGTACTTCGCGACGATCGACCGGCTGCTGGTGCCCGGTGGCCGGGCGGCAGTGCAGGCGATCACGATGCCCGACGCGCGGATGCGGGCGTCCCGCGGCACCTACACCTGGATCCACAAGTACATCTTCCCCGGCGGACTGCTGCCGTCCACCGAGGCGCTGGAGCAGGCGGTCTCCGGTACCGCGTTGCGCACCGTGGATCGGTTTGGGTTCGGCGGCGACTACGCGGACACGCTGCGACTGTGGCGGGAGCGGTTCGCCGCGCACTCGGACGCCGTGACCGCGCTGGGGTTCGACGCGACGTTCCGGCGGATGTGGGAGTTCTACCTCGCGTACTCGGAGGCGGGGTTCCGGTCCGGATACCTCGACGTCCAGCAGATCACCCTGACGAAGGAGGGTGCGCGGTGAGTGCGGTGTCGAACCTTCTGGTCGTGTCGGCGGCGAGCCTCGCCGTGCTCGCGGTCGTGCAGGCGGTCGCGTTCGCAGTCGGCCGGCGGATCGGCCGCGTCAACGTCGTCGACGTCGCGTGGGGAGTCGGATTCGTCCTCGTCGCACTCGTCGCGGCGGTCCTCGGGGACGGCGACGCGGGGCGCCGGTGGTTGCTGTTCGCGCTCGTCACCGTGTGGGGGGTGCGGCTGAGCATCCACATGCACCTGAAGTCGGTCGGCAGGGGTGAGGATCCGCGGTACCGGGAACTGTTGGAGCGGGCCGGGGGTGACTCGACCGCGACGGTGGTGCTGCGGGTGTTCGCGACGCAGGGTGCCGCGCAGTGGTTCGTGTCGCTGCCGCTGCAGGTGTCCGCGGTGCTCGGTGCGACCCGAGGATTCGGGACGGTCCTCGTCGTGGTCGGGGTCGTCGCGTGGGCGGTGGGGTTGGCGTTCGAGGCCGTCGGTGACCGGCAGATGCTGCGGTTCACGCGGGATCCGGCGAACCGTGGCCGGATCATGGACCGTGGCCTGTGGGCCTGGACCCGGCATCCCAACTACTTCGGGGACGCCTGCCTGTGGTGGGGGCTGTGGCTGATCTGCGCGTCGGTGTGGCCCGGTGCGCTGACGGTCCTGTCCCCGATGCTGATGACGTACTTCCTGGCGTGGGCGACGGGCGCGCGACTGCTGGAGAAGTCGATGGTGACGCGGCCGGGCTACCGCGACTACCAGAAGCGGGTCGCGTTCTTCGTGCCGCGGCCACCACGGCGGTGATCGCCGTGTGTGCGCCGGGTGGAGGGGTGGGCGTGTTGAGTGGGTTCGCACCCCCGGTTAGGCTTCCGTCCGATGAGAAGACATGGCGGATGACCGGCGTGAGCGGTGACCTCGACCTGCTCACGGGCCTGCTCCGGCGTGTCGCCGAGCGGGACGAGGCGGCGTTCGCCCGCTTCTACGACCTGACGCGGGCCCGGGTGTACGGGATGGTGCTGCGCGTGCTGCGGGATCCCGGATACAGCGAGGAAGCGACGCAGGAGGTGTTCCTGCAGGTGTGGCGCACCGCGGGAACCTTCGACGAGGCGCAGGGATCGGCCTTGTCCTGGGTGATCACCCTCGCGCACCGGCGAGCCGTGGACCGGGTGCGGTCGGAACAGGCCGGGTCGGATCGGGAGTCGCGGTACCAGGCGGCGTCCGGCGACTCGCCGTTCGACAGTGTCGCCGAGGAGGTCACCCGGCGGGAGGACCGCCGGACGGTGGTGCACTGCCTCGGAACCCTCACCGACCTGCAACGTCAGTCCGTGGAACTCGCCTACTACCGTGGGTTGACGTATCGAGAAGTGTCCGAACAGCTTTCGGCGACCCTGCCGACCGTGAAGTCCAGGATCCGGGACGGGCTGCTCCGCCTGCGCCAGTGCCTGGGGGGTGAACAGTGATGACCGATCCGATCCTCTCCGGCGACCGCGGCGGCCACCTCGACCTCGCCGAGGTGTATGCCCTCGACGCGCTCTCCGACGACGAACGCCGGCAGGTCGAGTCCGCTGTCGGAGCGGCGTCTACCGCGGAGGCCGCCGAGTTCACCAGCCGGGTCCGTGAGGCCCGCGAGACGATGGCCGTGCTGTCCGCCGCGACCGCAACGGAACCCCCGGAGCATCTGCGGGCGGGCATCCTCGCCGCGATCGCGGCGGAGCGTCCGGACGCCGCCGACCGGCCGGTCGACCTGGCCACCAGGCGGTCCCGACGGCTGCGGACGATCGTGCTCGCCGCGGCGGCGGCCGTCGTGGTGGCCGTGGGCGGCGGTGTCGTCGCCACCAGGCTCCTCACCGACGAACCGGCACCGACGGCGGCGCAGGTGCTGGCCGCCGACGACGTCCGCACCTCCTCGGGTGCGATCGAGGGTGGCGGTACCGCCACCGTCGTGTACTCGAAGGACGCCGACGCCGGTGTTCTGGTGATGAACAACGTGACTCCGCCGACCGAGGGCACCGTCTACCAGATGTGGCTCGTCGAAGACGACAACGCCATGGTGCCCGCGGGCACCATGGACGCGACCGCGGTCGCGCCGTCGACGACGGCGGTGCTCGACGGGATCGGTGGCGCCACCGCGCTCGCGTTCACCGTCGAACCGCCCGGTGGGTCCGCTCAGCCGACGAGCCCGCCGTTCGCGCAGCTGCCCCTCACCTGACCGCGAGGCTCGACGCGATCAGCGGCTGACGGCCTTCTTGTAGCGGTGGATCGCGAACGGCACGAACACGATCAGCATCAACCCGATCCACAGCAGCGACGCCAGGATCGGGTTCTGCAGCGGCCACGCCTGCGGCGGTGGCATCTGCGGGTTCGTGTTGCCGAACAGGTTCCGCACCGCCTGGGTCAACGCGGACACCGGATTCCACTCGGCGATCGCCCGCAGCACCGGCGGCATCGACGTCGGGTCGACGAACGTGTTCGCGATGAACGAGAGCGGGAAGATCACCATGAAGCTCGCGTTGTTGAACACCTCCGGCGTGCGAACCCACATGCCCACCACCGCCATCACCCACGACAGCGCATACGCGAACAGCAGCATCAGCGCGTAGGCGGCGGCCGCCTCGGGGAACGACGAGTGGATGCGCCACCCGATGACCAGGCCGGTCAACGACATCACCGCCAGGCTGATGACGTTGATGATCACGTCGGTGGAGGTGCGGCCGATGAGCACCGCGGACGGCGCCATCGGCAGCGACCGGAACCGGTCGATGATGCCCTTCTGCAGGTCCTCGACCATCCCGAGCCCGGTCCAGGTGGCACCGAAGATGACGGTCTGTGTGAAGACGCCGGCGATGAGGAACTCGCGATACGACATCCCGGGGATGTCGATCGCGCTGCCGAACACGAACGCGAACAGCAGCACGAACATGATCGGCGACAGGACGGTGAAGACGATCAGGTCGGGGACCCGCTTGATCTTGATGACATTGCGTTTCGCGATGGTCAGTCCGTCGGACGCCACCATCTGCATCGCGTTCACTGCTCCGCCCCTTCCCCGTCGTCACGGTCCTGGTCGCCGAGCGCCTCGTGTCCGGTCAGGGACAGGAACACGTCGTCGAGGGTCGGTTTGCGCAGGGCGATGTCGGTCACCGCGATCCTCGACACGGACAGTCGGGCGAGCGCCGCCGCCAGCGAGTCCGCGCCCCCGTCGACGGGTACGACGACCTTGCCGGTGGCCGATTCGACCTGGATCTCGCCCACCGCCACGGATTCCAGTTCGACCCGCAGGTCGGGCAGTCGGGTGTCGTCGACGAGTCCGAGTTCGATCCGCTCGCCGCCGACGAGGTTCTTCAGTTCGTCGGCGGTGCCGCGCGCGATGACGGTGCCGTGGTCGATGACGGCGATCCGGTCGGCGAGCCTCTCGGCCTCGTCCATGTACTGGGTCGTGAGCAGCAACGTGGTGCCCTGGGCGACGAGGTCGTCGATGACGTTCCACAGGCCGATCCGGGCGCGGGGGTCGAGGCCCGTGGTCGGCTCGTCGAGGAACAGCACCGGCGGTGTCGCGACGAGCGCGCCCGCGAGGTCGAGGCGCCGACGCATGCCGCCGGAGTACCCCTTGACGGGCCGGTCCGCGGCGTCGGTGAGGTCGAACTGGTCGAGCAGTTCACGCGCCCGCCGCTGACTGCGTTTCGTGCCCAGGTGGTAGAGCCTGCCGACCATCTCGAGGTTCTCGAAGCCGGTCAGGTACTCGTCGACGGCCGCGTACTGTCCGGACGCCCCGATGCGGGACCGTAGTTCCCGCGCGTCGGCGACCACGTCGAGTCCGTCGACGCGGGCGGTGCCGGCGTCGGGGATCAGCAGGGTGGTGAGCACCCGGACGGTGGTGGTCTTGCCTGCCCCGTTGGGGCCGAGCAGTGCGGTCACCGTCCCCGCCGGGACGGTGAGGTCGATGCCGTCCAGTGCCGTGACGGTGCCGTATCTCTTGACGAGGCCTTCGACGACGATCGCGTCGGCCATGTGTCCTCCCCTCACTCGTCGCTCGCGTGTGGCCGGTCAGTCGAAACAGGCCCGGTATCCGCCCGCCTGGTAGGTGGCGGTGGCGCAGTAGGTGGCTCGTGGGTAGTACTCCCCCATCGACGTGGCGGGGTCGATGCCGCTGTCCTGGGACGCCTGCACGGAGTTCGGGTGGAACTGCGGGCTCGGCAGCATGTGCCGCAGAAACAGCACTTTCCGCGCGACGTCCGTGGATCCCCACGGGAGCACGGTCACCGTGGGGTCGGTGACGGCGGCGGCCGGGACGTCCTCGGCGGTGCCGATCACGTAGGTGTAGTAGCCCGACTCGTCCACCGGCGTCCGGAAATCGGCGGCGCAGGCCACCACCGGGTACGGGGAGACGAGGTCGTTCTGGCACATCGACCAGTACCGCACCTGCGCGCCGGGTTCGGTGACGGGGACCCCGGCCCGGGTGTCGGGGAACGTCGGGGCCCGTCCCCGGACGACGGCGACACGGCCCGGTTGGTGGCTGAGCGCGGCACCGACGTACTTGTTGTCGCCGTTGGGGAACAGGCCCGAGGTGCTCGCCGGGTCGACGAACGTGGCCTCGGGAGTGTTCCCCGGGAACGCGGCCGCCGCGGCGGAGGCGATGACGGAGTCGAAGGCCGATTCCGCCGCGGACCCGAGGGGGCCGCCGGTCACGGCGGCCGGGTCGAACGGCGCGCTGCAGGTGGCGATGTCGACGGTGCGGTCGCCGCGGGTCAGGCTCACCTGCGGCAGCGGCACCCCACCGGTCGGTGAGGACGCGTCGTCGGGGACGTACACCCGGATGACGAGGAAACCGGCGGGAAGCTGTTGCGTACCCGCGCCGGTCGGTAGTGCGGCGATCTCGTTGCGGCCGTGATCGGCGGGCCCGGTGGTGACGGTGACGTGCCAACGACGGCGGTCCGGGGACAGGGCCGCGGCCGTGGGGTCGGTGAACGGGTTCGCGTTGCCGTCGTCGGGGGTGATCTCGTTGTCGCGCAGCGTGTCCACGGTGTCGAAGTCGGTGCCGTACGTGTTCAGTGACATGTACCGGGCGTTCGGATACCAGCCGGACAGGGTGATGCGGTCGCCCGCGAAGAGGGTGTAGGGCAGTACCCAGTAGGTGGCGTCGGCGTCGGGGAACGCGACGTTGAGGGTGGTGGCGTCGGACATGAACTGCCAGGCGCACGCCAACTCCGGTGCCGCCGACGCGGTGGGTGCAGCCGTCACCGCCCCGCCGAGGACGGCGAGGGCGCCGAGCACCGCGGACAGGCGCATCCCCACACGGTACGGGCACCCGACCGGTCCCACAACGGAGACGAGGTCACCGGTCGTCCGCGCCCGACGATGCGCGGCGGACGACGCGTCAGAGGTAGAAGTGCTGCCAGATCAGCACCGCGACGGCCACGTACCAGACGACCAGTGGCAGGAGATGGTTCCCCTTCGCGGCCACCACGTCGGCCGTCACCGGCCGGGTGAACGTGCCGTGATGCAGATTCCGCAGCGTCACGTACCAGAAGATCGGCACGGTGACCGCCCACACCACCATGCAGTAGGGGCAGAGGGCGTCGATGACGAAGATGCTCTGCGCGATCAGCCAGTGCACGAACACGACCGCGGCGGTCACCCCGATCTGCAGGCCGAGCCAGTACCAGCGTGCGAAGCGGGCGCCGGCGAGCAACCCGGCTCCGGTGGCGGTGACCACCGCGAAGCCGGCGACCCCGAGCAACGAGTTGGGGAATCCGAACACGGTGGCCTGACCGGTCGCCATGACGGATCCGCAGTCGAGGACCTCGCTGATGCTGCACGAGGGGGTGTACGTGGAGTCCGCCGCCAGCTCGAACTTCTCCACGGTCAACACGAACGACGCCAGCAGCCCGAGGAGCCCGCCCACCAGCAGCAGCCACGGGAGCAGGCGTGGGAAAGGGGCGGTGTCGGTCGAGGTGTCCACAGGGGTCAACCGTAGACGCGGTCGGCGTGGCGTGCCGCACGGTGCCGGGTGGCCGCCCCCGTCCTGTTTCGGAAGTCCTCGTCCCGGGAATCCCATCGGCGACCGAGGAGGGTGTGCGATGAGAATTGTTCTGGTCCTGGTGCTCGTGTGGTTGGTCGTCGGCGCGATCGCCGCCGGACAGCGCGGATACTTCCGGTCCGAACCGGGCGATTGCGCGGGGGCGGGCACGATCGTGGTGACCGTACTGGCCGGGCCGCTGAACTACTTCGGTGTCAACCCGAAGGTCACCGATTGCCAACTCCCGCAGCCGAGCACGTGAGCATTGTCGGGGGTGGTCCACCGGCGGAAGTGGCGTCGCCGGTGGACCGTGTGACGCCGGTCGTCAGTAATAGTGTTGCCGGCCGCCCACCGCGTGTCCGGCAGCTCCCAGCGCCCACAACACGATCCCGATGACGAGGACGACGAGTCCGATCGTCCACAGGATCGGGATGCTGAAGATGAAGCCGACGATCGCAAGGATGAGTCCGAGGATGATCACGACGGGCCTCCGTCCTGTCGTCCGGGGTGCCTGCCGCAACCCGGCTGGAGCAGTGGATGCCCCGCTCCCCGGCCCGGTAAACCGGTCCGCGGACCGGCCGGACGGCTCTCGGGGTCTGGCGACCGGCGTCGACGGAGGTTTGGCCGGATGTGAGATCGGGCAGTCGGCGGAGGTACCGATCCGACGAACGAGAGGTGGTCGAACATGGCGGACAACAAGTCCGGACCCGCCGAGGGCGTCAAGGGCGTCGTGGAGGGCGTGAAGGGCAAGGCGAAGGAAGCGGTCGGAGCCGTCACCGGCAACGACGACATGACGCGTGAAGGCCGGGCACAGCAGGACAAGGCCGAGGCACAACGCCGTACCGCCGAGAAGGAAGCGGAGGCGGAGAAGGCGCGAGGGGAAGCGGCAGCGCAGGAGGCGCGCCAGCGCGCACAGCAGGACAAGTGACACACGAGGACATGTGACCCGCGCGAACCGCGCGTGAGGACGTTCGTGGGCTGCGCCCGACCCGGCAATTCCCGGCGTTCACGTGGTGTGGAGGTTTGGGCACGGACACGACGGGCATCTCACGGGCATGACCAGATGCGCAGTCCCCGTTGCCGTCGACCCGGCCCCCGAACCGGAGCCCGTACCGCAGCCGCCGCTCCCGACACCGCCCGTTCCGACGCCGCCGCCGGTACCGCCTCCTCCGGGTCCGGTGCCGGATCCCCCTCCTCCCGGGCCCGCACCGCCGCGGCCGGGGCCCGTTCCCGGGCCGGGACCGGATCCGATACCGCCCGCTCCCCCACCGAATCCGGGGCCGCCGCCGGAGCCGGGTCCCCCGCTCACGAGGTAGTGGGGCCGAACGTCACGCCGGCGACGGGTCCAGCGGCGAGCCGTGGGCGGGCGCCGGAACGGGGGGTGCCGATCGCCCGGGAGGGACGGCGTCGCGGCACCGGGTTACCCCTGCCCTACGTGACGTCCCTCGCTTTCGAGAAGGCGACGGTCGTGTGGAAACCGCCGTTCCGCAACGGCTCGTGCGTGACCGACACCGTGTCGGTGAGCGTGCGCACCACGTGCCAGCCGAACCCACGCTCGTCCGGTACCCGGTCGGTGGTGGTGTCGGCGGAGACGTGCACTCCCAGCACCGTGGCGGTGGCATCGAAGCGGCACACGACGTCCGCGTCCACGGCGGCTTTCGTGACGAGCGCGGAGCAGATCTCGTCGACGGCCAGTTTCACGTCCGACACGTGGTCGAGGGTGAGATCGGCGAGGATGGCGACGGTTTCGGCGACCGCTCGCAACACGGGCAACCGACCGTGGTCGGCGCGGACTCGAACTTCGACCGGGGTACCGGCGGGTGATGCATCGGACCTCGTCGTCTCGTCCCCCGGCATACCCACCCCATGTTTCGCCGTTGCGGTCTCGCACCCCCCGGTGCTCGTCCGGTGTGCTCGGTCAGGCTACCCGGATCAGTTGTGGCCCGAACGAACCGTGGGACCCGACGTGACACTCGCGTGGCCCGCCGCCGGACACGGGTCGAGTTCTGGGCCGGGAGGTTTCGGCTCGCGGGCCGCCGGGGTATGCCGCCCGCATGACTACGGAGAACGGTCCGGACGAGACCTTGAACCCCAGCGAAAGCCTCGACTCGGACGAGGTCCGCAACGACGACGGCGACACCGTCGTCGATCCGCCGGACGGGTGGAGTGAAGCCGACCGCGTCGGCACCACCGCGCGGGAGCAGGCGGAAGGAGAAACTCTCGATGAGCGGCTCGCCGAGGAGGAGCCCGATCTGGTTCCGGAGACGGACGAGGGCGACACCGACGCCGGTCGTCGGCATCGAGGCCAGATCAGCGGCAGCCCGGAGGACGGGGATTCACTGTTCCCGGTGGTGGACTGACACCTGCGCGGAGTCCGCTACCCGCCGACGGCACCGGCCGGCCCCGATGGCTCGTGCGGCAGGTGTCGATCGGTGGGCGACCGCCCCGGGTTCAGGGCAGGTCCCGCCACGCGACGAGGACCTCGTGCACCGCCTCGGCGCCGTGCAGCGGATCGGGCGGCGCGGGCAGGTCCGCCGGGTACAGCAGGAACGGCGTGGTCTGGAGGCCGCCGAGGCCGCCGTGGGATCCGACCTGCTCCTCGAACGCCGCGACCTCGTCCGTGTCCGGCCAGAACCGTCCGCCGACCATGATGTCGGCGACGTTGTCGAATCCGTCGGTGCGCCGAATCCGTTCGAGCGCCCCGTCACCGAACTCGGCCAGCGGGTCGCGGCCCGAGACGACGCCGGTGTCGACGTCGACGCTGCCGCCGTCGCCGAGCACCACGGATCCTGCGCGTTCGCGCGCGACGAGCAGGAACCCGATACCGGGGTGTGCGGTGAGCGCCGGGAGCAGTCCCGGATGGCGGTCGTCGATCCACTCGCGGGTGGCGCGACCGGGAGTCTCGGGGAAACTGACCAGTCCGAGGTTGCCCGACGCCAACACCACGGGTGTCCCCGGCGGGACCGGTGTCGTCGTGTCCACCGGCGCGGCCCGCAGGCTGGCCTCGACGTACCCGAGGCCCTCCGCGCCGCGTCCACGGGTTCCCGTCGCCACGGCGTCCCGCGACCGGGCCGGCGGAACCGGGAGGTCTCCGCAGGCGCGCAGGACCAGCTGTTCGAGGCTCTCGCCGTAGCGGCTGCTGAAGGTCGCACCCTGGCTCTGCCCGTGGTCGGAGAGCACCACGATCCGGTAGGGGCGCCGCGTCTGGGCGGCGACGGCGACGATCATGCCGATCTCGGCGTCGAGTTTGCGCAGCACCGCGCGCGTTTCGGGGCGTTCGATCCCGGAGTGGTGCGAGACCTCGTCGTAGCCGACGAGGTCGACGTAGATCGCCGACCGGCCCGCGACGAGGTCGCCGACGACTGCGGAGACGACGACGTCGGTCTCGACGACCGTGGTGAACGCCCGCACCAGGGGGTAGAGGCCGCCGCGCCGGACCCGTGGCGTCACGTCGCGGCGGCGCTGCGCGTACGCCTGCCGGATCTCGCGGATCACCTCGGCGACGAGGCGGATCGTGGTCCGGGCGGCGCCCGCCGGGTCGGCGAAGTAATTGGCGTAGCCGGCGGCGCCGCCGCCCATCCGGGCGCCGCGCATGCGGCTGACGACGAGGACGTTGTCGGCGGCGCCGCCGGTGAACAGGTTGCCGCGGCTGGCGCCGTCCCCGACGGCGAGCAGGCCGGGCCGGTGGGCGCGCTCGATCTCCCGGGCGGCGTTGTCGGCGGGGTTGCTGAACACGGACACCGCGCCGCGGGTCTTGTCGTACCAGCGAAACGCCGGGACGTTGTGGTTGTCGCCGTGCAGGATTCCGAGTTGGCTGGCGCCGGTCTGGCTGCTCCAGTCGGTGTGCCAGGGCGTCAGTCGATGCGATCCGCCGTGCACGAGCTTCGCGAGGTGGGGCACGACGCCGTCACCGACCGCCCGCCGCAGGACGTCGTGGCCGAGGCCGTCGATCTGGATGCACAGCAACCCGGGACGCGCGGTGCCGCCGCCGGTTTCGGGCATCCCGGCTCGGCGCAGCCGGGACCGGTTGCGCCGCACCAGCATCAGGCGATACGTGTCGTCGCGGCGGGCGGCGATCGCGCCGGCGACGCCGGACCCGACGAGGGAGAGCATCACCGCCAGCAGCAGCAGATCGCCGGGATCCTCCGCGGTCGCGAGCGGGACCAGCCACACCGCGAGCATCATGATCAGCCAGTTCCCGGCGAACGCGCCGACGAACAGGAGTGCCGGGCCGACCCACAGCATCGCCCGGACGAGCAGTGGCCACAGGACCACGGACAGGACACCGAACACGAGGGCCAGGGACAGGGCGGCGGGGATCGTCGCCAAGGGACCGCCGGCGGGGGCGGCCACGAGCCGGACGCCGGGCAGCACGGCGTCGATCACCACCAGCGCGGCAGCCGACAGCAGCCACAGGACGACGAATTCGGTGGCGAGTCTCGCGACGGTACCGACGGTGCGCACGCTCGGATCGTAGGGCCGTTGCGGTGCTACGGTCGGCAGACCCGCGCGCGGTGGGTGTCGGCTGATCGCCGAGACGGGACCGTCACCGGGGCTAGCGCGGCGAGGGGTGCGATGGTGGTGGACATCCGATGGCTCGGCCACGCGACGGTCTCGCTCACCGACGGCGCGACGACGGTGCTGACCGATCCGGTGCTGACGGGCCGGGTCGGGCATCTGCGGCGTCGCCGTGGCCCGATCCCGCTGACGCTGCTCGGTCGTCCCGACGTGGTCGTGCTCTCGCACCTGCATGCCGATCACACGCACCTGCCTTCGCTGGCGTTGCTCGATCCGTCGATCCCGATCGTGGTGCCGCGCGGCGCGACGGACGGGTTCGCCGCGTTGCGTCGGTTCGGTGACCGGCTGATCGAGCTCGCACCGGGTGAGGTTGCGGTGGTCGGCTCGGTGTCGGTGCGGGCGGTGCCGGCCGACCACGACGGCAGGCGGTGGCGACGGGGGCCGCGCACGGTGTCGGCGCTCGGCTACGTGGTGGAGGGTGAGGCGAGCACCTACTTCGCCGGGGACACCGCATTCGATCCGGCGATCGCCGAGTGGGTGCCGCGCTGTGACGTCGCGTTGCTCCCGGTCGGCGGGTGGGGGCCGACTCTCGGTCCTGGTCACATGGATCCGCAGGCGGCGGCCCGGGCCGCGGAGGTGGTCGCGGCCGCGGTCTCGGTGCCGGTCCACTTCGGGACGCTGTGGCCGATCGGGCTCGATGCGGTGCGGCCGCAGCTGTTCCTGCCGCCCGGTGGAGATTTCGTGCGGCGGGCGCGGGCGGCGGGTTTGGCGGCGGTCGAACTCGCTCCCGGCGAGGAGTACCGGACGGTCTGACATGTTGAGCAATCGTGACCAGGGAGTAACGGAGAACGCCGTCCGCGCGACGCACCAGGTGGGACCATGAGAAAAGTCGAGACCGCGGTTCGCCTGTGCGGGCCGCGCAGAGTGCAGGCAGGTAGCGCGGGTGGCGAGCGGGTCGGCCGATTCGCCGGATTGCACCTATTTCTGACAGCGCAAGGTGGTCGTACGGTGAGCGAATCGACGAGAAGCGTCGCGGTCGATCCTGGTGAGGTCGAGCTCGCGGATCTGCGGGCCGAACTCGACGGGATCGACGATCGGTTGCTGGAACAGGTGCGGGCCCGGATCGAGGTGTGCACCCGGATCGCCCGGCTCAAGCGCAGGCACTCCATTCCGGTGATGCAGCCGGGGCGGGTCGGCGCGGTGCACGAACACGCCCGTACGTACGCCCTCGACCACGACATGTCGCCGCAGTTCCTCCGCGACCTCTACGACCTGCTGATCGCGGAGACGTGCCGGGTGGAGGACCTGATCGTCGAGGATCCACCCGATCCGATCTGAGGGGTAAGTCGTGCGGACACTGCTGATCGACAACTACGACTCGTTCACGTACAACCTGTACGCGCTGTTGACGGAGGTCAACGGGTGCACACCGATCGTGGTGGCGAACGACGAGCAGTGGTCGGCGGTGTCCCTGGCCGACGTCGACAACGTGGTGGTCTCCCCCGGGCCGGGGCGTCCGGATCGGCACCGGGACTTCGGGATCAGCGCGCAGGCGTTGACCGACACCGGGTTGCCGGTGCTCGGGGTCTGTCTGGGGCATCAGGGACTGTGCCACCTGTTCGGGAGTCCGGTCGTCACGGCGCCGGAGCCGCGGCACGGGCGGATCAGTCCGGTCCGTCACGACGGCGAGGGCCTGTTCGCGGGCCTGCCGTCGCCGTTCGACGCGGTCCGCTACCACTCGCTCGCGGTGGAGGAGATCTCCGACGAGCTGGTCGCCCAGGCCTGGTCCGACGACGGGGTGCTGATGGCGGTGCGGCACCGGGAGCGGCCGCTGTGGGGTGTGCAGTTCCACCCGGAGTCGATCTGCACCGAGTACGGACGCGAGTTGCTCGCGAACTTCGCGGCGGCGACACCGGTCCGGGCGCGGCGACCGGCGCCGCCCCCGCCGCGTCCGCCCGCCGCGGAACCGAGCCACCGGTACCGGGTGCGGTCGGTGCGGGTGGATCGGGCCGCGGATCCGCAGAAGGTGTACGAGCGGTTGTTCGCGGGCGGGCCGAACGGATACTGGCTGGACGGGTCGGGGGCGGGCGAGTCCGACGGCAGGTTCTCGGTGATGGGTGACAGTTCGGGACCGCGTGCCGAGTACGTGACCTACCGGGTGCCGGAAACGACTGTGCGGGTGACCCGTTCGGACGGCTCGGAGGACGAGATTCGCAGCACCCTGTTCGACTACCTGGACGCAAGGCTGCGGGAGCGGTCGGTGGCGGCGCGGCCGGATCTGCCGTTCGGGTTCTGCCTCGGCTACGTCGGCTACCTCGGGTACGAGCTGAAAGCCGACACGGTCGGTCAGTTGGCGCACGCGTCCGAACAGGCCGACGCCGCACTGGTGTTCGCCGACCGCGCCGTCGTGATCGACCACGACGCCGGGTGCGCGTACCTGCTCGCGCTCGAACCGCACGACACCACCGACCCGGCCGCGACGCGGTGGCTGCAGGAGACCTCGACGGTGATCCGGGAACTCGACGACGATCACGGCGCCCCGCCCGCCGGCGCTCCCCCGCTGGTCCCGACCCCGCGGGACGTGCCGGTGACCTTCCGGCACGACCGGTCCACCTATCTGCGGTTGATCGAGCAGTGCCTGGCGGAGATCGGTTCGGGCGAATCGTACGAGGTGTGCCTGACGAACGCCGCGACCGTGCACCGCAGCCTCGACCCGGTCTCGGGATACGAGTGTCTTCGCGAGATCAGTCCGATGCCGTACAGCGCGCTGCTGCAGTTCTCGGGGCTGTCGGTGCTCAGCGCCTCCCCGGAACGGTTCCTCAAGGTCGCCGCGGACCGGACGGTGGAGTCGAAACCGATCAAGGGCACCCGGCCACGCTCCACCGATCCCGACGAGGACCGGGCGTTGCGGAGCGACCTGCTGATCAGTGAGAAGGATCGGGCGGAGAACCTGATGATCGTGGACCTGGTGCGCAACGACCTGTCACGGGTGTGTGTGCCGGGTTCGGTGCACGTGCCGGTGCTCTTCGACGTCGAGACGTACGCGCCGGTGCATCAGCTGGTGTCGACGGTGCGGGGCACGTTGCGGGAGGGGGTGTCGGCCGTCGACCTCGTGCGGGCCTCGTTCCCCGGCGGGTCGATGACCGGGGCGCCGAAGGTGCGGACGATGGAGATCATCGACAAGCTCGAGGCCGGGCCGCGGGGCGTGTACTCGGGCGCCATCGGATATTTCTCGTTGTCGGGGACCGCGGACCTGTCGATCGTGATCCGCACGATGGTCGCCACCAGCGACGAGGTGACGTTCGGGGTCGGGGGGGCGATCGTCGCGCTGTCCGATCCCGAGGCGGAGTTCGAGGAGACGATGGTCAAGGCGCTCGCGACGCGGCGCTGCCTGTCCGTCGCCGACGAGTGCGAGCCGTGACCGGGTCGCAGACGCTGTCGGTGGTCGTGGTCGGTGGGGCCGGAGCGGTCGGGTCGATGCTGGCGGACCTGTGGCGAGCGGACGGTGCGTCCGTCGACGTCGTCGACCGCGCCGCGGGGGACGACGTCCGTGCCGCCGACGAGCGGGTGCGGGGTCTGCTGGCCGCCGCGGACGTCGTGGTGCTCGCGGTCCCCGAGGACGTGGCCCTTGCCGCGGTCGGGGCGGTGAGGGCCGTGATGCGGCCCGCGGCGGTGCTCGTGGAGACCCTGTCGGTGAAGTCGCGGTTCGCGGCGGCGGTGGCGGGCACCGACGGGCCGGTGGTCGGGGTGAATCCGATGTTCGCGCCGTCGCTCGGGTTGCCGGGTCGTGCCGTGGCGGTCGTCGTGCACCACGGCGGGCCCGCGGTGGACGGGTTCGTGGCGGACCTGAGGCGGTGGGGCGGTCGGGTGCAGACGACGTCGGCGGACCATCACGACCGGTTGTGCGCGGCCCTGCAGGCACTCACCCATGCGACCGTGCTGGCGTTCGGCTGGGCGCTGACCGATCTCGCTGTCGACCCGGACGAGGCAGCTGCGCTGGCGACGCCGCCGTACGCGACGATGTCGGCGCTGCTCGCCCGGATCGCGGGGGGCACCCCCGAGGTGTATCGGGACGTGCAGACCGCCAACCCGTACGCATCGGCGGCGCGGGATGCGTTGGTACGGGCGGTGTCCCGGGTGTCGGACGCCGCGACCGGTGACACGAGCGATTTCGCGGCGCTGCTCGCCCGCGCCCGCGTTCCGCTCGGCGACCGCGCCGACGAGTACGCGGCGCTGTGCGCCCGCCTGTTCGAGGACCCGGCGCGATGACCGGTCGCCTGCCCGACCACGACCCGACCGACCCCGTCGAAACCGCGGTGATCCGGGGTCTGGTGCGTAGCTGGCCGCGGCGCGCCACCGTCCGGCGTGACGAACCGGACCTCGACGTCCCCACGATGGACGAGCTGTACGACCCGGCGCGCACGGACTATCCGGAGTCGCTGCTGCCGTTCACCGGGCACCCGACGTACGAGAACCTCGACGACGACACCCGGTCACGGATCCGGGCGTGGGCGTGGATCGCCTACAACAAGAGCGTCGTCGACATCGAACAGGATCTGGTCACCCCGGCGTTCGGCCTGCTGTTCCGGGATACGTTCGGCACGGGATTCTCCGATGCGGCGCGGGCGGCGGTCGTGCAGGCGATGGTCGACGAGGAGTACCACACGCTGATGCACCTGAACGGGTCCTCGTTGACCCGGCGTGCCCGCGGCTGGGCGTTGCCGGACGCGGCGTTGCCACCGGCGTGGACGGTGCGTGAACACCGGACCGCGGTGGGGCGGTGCGGGACGCCTCGAGAGGCGGCGCTCACGACGCTGGCACGGGCCACCGTCGCCGAGACGTCGATCGGTGACTACCTCGCCCTGATCGCCCGCGACCGGTCCGTTCAGCCGGTGCACCAGGCGACGGTCGCGCTGCACCGCCGCGACGAGACCGCGCACGCGTCGGTCGCCGCCGAGATGGTCGCGCTCGTCCACGACGCCCTCGACGAGCGGGACCGGCGCACCCTCGTCGACGAACTGCGCGCCGGCGTCGACGCGTTCACCGCGACGGATCTGTCGGTGTGGCGGGCCGTCCTGGACGTCGAGGGCGTGTCCGGTGGCGACGCGATGCTCCGCGAGGTCGCCGAGGATCCGGTGCGGCGCCGTTTCCTCCAGGACTGCAGTGCCGTCGATCGGCTGCTCGACCGATTCGAGTGACCCCGCCGGTGAGGTGCGGTCACCGTCCGGCGATGTCGTCGCTGTTGCCGCGCTCGACGCAGTAGTCGAGGTCGCTGTGCGACGCGAGTTCCGCCCGCCGGGCCTCGACGGCGGCCCGCACGGTGGGATGGCAGCGGAAGTGGGTGGTGGGTCCGCCCGGGAGGTGCATGGCCTGCCGCCATGTCGCCTCGTCCGGCACGACCAGCATCGCCACGCCGCCCCGGTCCGCGCGGGCCTGCGCGTCCAGCAGGGTGTCGACCAGCGTGGCGGCGGCGGACGCGTCGACGGTACCGATCCGGGACAGGTCGACCACGAGAGTGCGGACCGCGTCGTGGACCGCGAGGGCGAGGTCGGTCGCGAAGTCCTTGGCGTCGACGTCGTCGATGTCTCCGGTGACCGCGAGCACGGTCGGCCCGCGGCGGGACGACTGGCCGCGGCGGTCACCGGACTCGACGAGTGGACGGTCCAGGCAGTGAATGTGGATCCGCACGAGAACCTCCCGATGAAGCAGTTCGCCTGGATACCCCGCGGCCGTCGATCGGAAACGTCCCGCCGGGTCACGCGTCGAGAGGGTTGGCGGCCGCGTGGTCCGGGCATCCGGCACCGGACGGAGGGAGCCCGGACGTGCGTGTGGTGGTCACCGGTGCCAGCGGCAGTGTGGGTACGGCACTGCTGACGCTGCTCGCGGCCCGCGGCGGGTACGAGGTGGTGGGGATCGCCCGCCGGACACCGCCGGTCGTCGAGCCCTACCGCACCGCGCGCTGGCATGCCGTCGACGTCGCCTCCGCCGGCGCCGTCCCGGTACTGCGGGACGTGATGACCGGGGCGGACGCGGTGATCCACCTGGCGTGGGGCTTTCAGCCGTCGCATCGTCCGGACCTGTTGCGGGGCACCGCGGTCCGCGGGACCGGCGCGGTCGTCGGTGCGGCACACGACGCCGGGGTGGGGCACGTGGTGCACATGTCGTCGGCGGCGGTGTACGCGCCCGGAGCAGCCGGCCGGGCCGTCGACGAGACGTGGCCGGCGACCGGCCAGCCGGCGTCCCGGTACAGCGTCGACAAGGTGGAGGCGGAACGGATCGTCACCGAATCGTCCCGGCTCCCGGACGCCCCGGACGTCACCGTGGTGCGTCCCGGGCTCATCGGGCAGCGCATCGCGGGGGCAGCCCTGCGCCGGTACGCGTTGCCCGCGTGGGTGCCCGCGTCGGCGTTGCGCACGGTGCCGCTCGTCCCGATCGACGCGTCGCTCGCGATGCCCGCGGTGCACGCCGACGACGTCGCCGTCGCGCTGGAACGGACACTGCACACCCGCGTGGGGGTGCTGAACCTGGCGGCGCACGAACCCGTCGGCGCGCAGGACGTCGCGAAGTCGTTGCGGGGTCGTGCGATCCCGGTGCCGTGGCCCGTGCTGCGCTGGCTGGCGGAGGCGACGTGGCGCGCCCGTCTGCAGCCCGCCGCCGGCGGGTGGATCGATCTGGCGTACCTGACACCGATGCTGGACTGCTCCCGTGCCCGCGAGCTGCTCGGCTGGTCCCCGGCACACACCGGACCCGAGGTGTGGCGCGAGACCGTCGCGGGTATGCAGGACGGGAGCGCAGGGACAGGCCCCGTCCTGGGTGTCCGGTCCGTTCGCACCACCGTGCGGGTCACGACCCGGCAGGGCACCCTCGGTCGGCGGCGCCTGCCCTGACAGGAAGGACGATCCGGTGACACACTCGGCCACCTGGGACACGGACGCACCACCCGGCGCGGTGTGGGGCATTCTCGCCGACGGCTGGACCTTCCCCGGGTGGGTGGTCGGCGCAGCGCGGATCCGCGCGGTCGACGACGGCTGGCCGGCGGTCGGGACGCGACTGCATCACTCGGTCGGCTGCTGGCCGTTGCTCCTCGACGACCGGACCGAGGTGCTGCGCTGCGTCCCGGGGTCCGCCCTGACGCTCCGGGCTCGTGCCGTGCCGTTCGGTCTCGCCGAGGTCGAGCTGTGTCTGGAATCCACCGAGCGGGGCTGCCACGTCGAGATGATCGAACACGTCGTGTCCTGGCCGGTGAAACTGCTCCCGGATGCGGTCCAGGAGTGGGCGGTGGCGCCGCGGAACCGGGAATGCCTGCGGCGGCTGGCGCTCATCGCGGAGCGGGCCACGGAACGGACGCGCGGATGACGGTGGACACGGTCGACGCCGTCGTGATCGGTGCGGGCTCGAACGGGCTGACCTCGGCGGCGTTGCTGGCGGACGCGGGCATGGACGTGCTCGTCCTGGAGGCTCAGCCCGCGCCGGGAGGCGCGGTCCGGACGGAGGAACTGTTTCCGCGGTTCAAAGCCGACCTGTTCAGCGCGTTCCATCCGCTGGCGGCGGTGTCCCCCGTCTTCGCCGAGCTGGATCTGGCCGCGCACGGCCTCGCGTGGTCGCGTCCGGCATCCGCGTTCGGTCACCCCGCCGGCCCGGACGACGAGGACGCGGTCACGCTGGGCGCCACCGCGGAGGACACCGCCGAGGATCTCGAACGCCGGTTCCCCGGGGACGGTGCGGCGTGGATGCGGCTGCACGACCAGTGGTCGGCGGTGCGGGAACCGTTCCTGCGTACCGTCCTCGGCCCGTTTCCCCCGGTCACCGGACCCGTCGGGGTGCTCCGTGCTCTCGGCACGTCGGAGGGCTTGCGGTTCGCGCGGATGTGCCTGCTGCCCGCGCGGCGGCTGGTGGAGGAGCTGTTCGGCGGCGACGATGCCGGCCTGCTCCTGCTCGGCAGTGCCGCGCACGCCGACATCCCCGTCGACGCCGCCGGCAGCGGGCTGATGGGGTACCTGCTGACGATGGTCGCGCAGGATGTCGGTTTCCCCGTGCCGACCGGTGGCGCCGGGGTGCTGACCGATGCGCTCGTGCGGCGCGCGCAGGCGGCGGGCGCGCAGGTGCGCTGCGGGCAGGAGGTCACGGGCATCGAGGTCCGATCGGGCCGTGCGGCCGGGGTGGTGACGGCCGGAGGTGGTCGTGTGGAGGCGCGGTGCGCCGTCCTCGCCGACGTGTCGGCGCCCGCTCTGTACGGACGTCTGCTCCCCGCCGACGCGGTCCCGGCACGGACGCGCGACGACCTGAGCCGGTTCGAATGGGACACGCCACTGGTCAAGGTCAATTACGCTCTCGCGGAACCTGTTCCGTGGCGTTCCTCGTCTCTGCGGAGGGTCGGGACGGTGCATCTCGGTGCGGACGCCGACGGCCTCGTGCGGTGGGGCGCGGACCTCGAGACCGGGACGGTGCCACGGAATCCGTTCGTCCTCGTCGGCCAGATGACCACCGCGGACCCGACGAGGTCCCCCGCGGGAACGGAGAGCGCCTGGGCGTACAGCCATCTGCCCCGCGGGATCGCCGACGACGCGGCGGCGGACGTGCTCGCCGACCGCATCGACGACACGCTCGAGGCGCACGCTCCCGGTTTCCGGGGGACGGTGCGGCACCGCTGCGTTCAGCGCCCGGCGGATCTCGAGGCAGCCGACGCCAACCTCGTCGGCGGCGCGGTCAACGGCGGCACGGTGCAACTCCACCAGCAGTTGCTGTTCCGGCCGGTACCGGGGGCGTCCGGGCCCCGGACGCCGGTCGAGCGGCTGTATCTCGCCGGTGCGGCCGCCCATCCCGGTGGTGGAGTGCACGGGATGTGCGGGGCCCATGCCGCGGCGGCCGTGCTCGCCGACCGGACGACGCTGGGCCGGCTGCGTCGGCGCGCCGGCGGCGTTCTCGAACGTCGGTTGCGGGACTGACCGGTGCCCCGGTTCCGTGCGTGAACCGGGGCGGACCGGGGTATCCGGGTGGCATGCGACTCGCCGTGCTCGACATCGGATCCAACTCCGCACAACTGCAGGTCGTCGACGCCCAGCCGGGTGCGCCGCCGCTCCCCATCCACGGGTTGCGCGTTCCGGTCAGGCTGAGCGAGGACATGGACGGGACCGGTTCGATCGGCGAGCGCGGTATCGGACGGGTGGTGGCCGCGGTCGCCGCGGCGGTGGAGGTGGCGCTGCAGCAGAACGTCGAGCAGTGGTATCCGTTCGTGACGGCCGCGATCCGCGATGCCGCCAACCGCGACGTCGTCCTGCGGCGGATCGAGGACGAGACCGGGGTGCAGCCGCAGTACCTGTCGGGCGAGCAGGAGGGCAGGCTCACGTACGTCGCGGTGCGGCGCTGGTACGGCTGGTCGGCGGGTCGCCTGCTCGACATCGACATCGGTGGGGGTTCGATGGAGATCGCCTACGGTCGCGATGCGGAACCCGACGTGGTGATCTCGATGTCGCTCGGCGCCGGCCGGCTGACCCGCGAGTTCTTCACCGCGGACCCGCCTCCGGCCTGCGAGGTCAAGGAACTGCACAGGCATGTGCGGACGGCGGTGCGCGAAGCGGCGGACCGTCTTCGGTGGGAGGGCGAGCCGCGGCGTGTCATCGGGTCGTCGAAGACCTTCAAACAGCTCGCCCGCCTCGCGGGGGCGGCTCCGCAACGCGAGGGGCCGTTCGTGCATCGGAACGTCACCGCCAAGCAGATCACCCGCTGGATCCCCCGGCTGGCCGCGTTGACCGGCGCGCAGCGCGCCGCCCTGCCGGGCGTGTCCCGGCCGCGTGCGGCGCAGATCCTGGCCGGTGCGGTCGTGGCCGCCGAGACGATGCGGGCGTTGCAGATCGATGCGCTCGAGGTGAGCCCGTGGGCGTTGCGGGAGGGCGTGATGCTCGAGCATCTCGCCCGGGTCACCGACCCGGCGACGTCGCTACCCGCCTTTCCGCTGCGCCCGCGCGCTGCTGCACCCGGGAACGACACGGCTGCACCAGGTTCCGTGGTGTACCAGCTGGATCGCCGTACCGGCTCGCCTGGTGCGGCGTCCTCGCCGGTCGGCGCAGGTGCGGCCCCGGACCGGGGGCGGCGGTGACACGTCACGTCGGCGGGTCCGCGGCGCGGGCTCGGGCCGCGGACCTGCGCTTGTCGCCCGGAACGCGATCGATTCCGCCGTCGGGACCGGAAGTGGTCTAGGCTGGGAAGTGGTTGAGAGCACAGCCGAGGCATTTCCAGCCGGTCCTCCGTGATACTCGGCCCTCGTGCGCGGCGATTCCGGTTCCTTCATTCTTGAACGGAGCGTGCGCCATGACCCGAATACCCGGTGCCCCCGGTCCCGACACCACGAGAATCCTCTCGGGCTGGCAATCGCAGGCCGACGAACTCGCAATGACGACGGTCATCGACGGTGACGCCCCGCAGACGGGCTACCTGGTGATCCGCGTGGTCGGAGACCTGGACGTGGTGACCGCCCCCGATCTGGGGGCGTGCCTGGGCGACTGCGTGGCAGATCCACGTGTCGCGGTGCTCGACCTCCGGGCCGTCCCCTTCATCGGCTGCTCCGCCCTGGCGGTGATCGACGCCGCCGGCGAGTACCTCGCCGCCCGCGGCAAGCCGATGGTGGTGCTGTGTGGTCGTGAGATCCGTCGGTCACTGCAGGTCAGCGGTGTGGACCGCACGGTCACCGTGCTGACCGTCTGAGGCGGCGTCGAGACGTGTGTCCCCGGGGACGCCCCCGGGGACGTTTCGCGGCCTCACGACGCTCTGCCGCGGTGAGCGCGGGGCTCAGTGGTCGACCAGGTACCGGTCGAGGACCGGCCCGACGACCGCGAGCACCTCCGGTTCGATCATCTGGTTGTGCTCGCAGTCGACGGCGATCTCGCGGATGCCGCCGGTGACGTTGCCGCGCCATTCCTGCGGCGTGTGGTGACCGTTGGCGCGGGTCGCCCGGAAGAACAGCATGTCGCCGTCGAACACGTCCGGGGTGAACTCGCGGAGGATCCGGGCGGAGTCGGTGAACCCGGCGTTGATGCGCCGCAGGTGCTCGGCGGTGAGCCCGGTGTCCTGACCGAAGGACTCGTCGAGCAGTTCCACCGCCCGCTCGTAGGTCAGTGAATCCTCCTCCGCGGCAGGCAATTCCAGTCCGAGTCCGTGGAGCAGCTCCCCCACGGTGAGACTGTCCGGGGTGTCGTCGTCGACACCGAGGTAGCTGTCCATGACCGCGAGGGTTTCGACCACCTCACCGCGGTCGCGCAGTTCGACGGCGATCGCGTGCGCGATGACGCCGCCCAGCGACCAGCCCAGCAGGTGGTACGGCCCGTGCGGCCGGACCGCGACGATCTCCTGCACGTACCGGTGCGCGAGGTCCGCGACGGAGGTGAAACTCGGTCCGCCGCTGATCACCGGCAACTGCAGCCCGTACGCGGGACGGTCCTGGGACAGGTGCTGGGCCAGTCCGGCGTAGCCCCACGACAGCCCGATGCCCGGGTGCACGCAGAACAGGGGTGCCTTGCTGCCCTGCGTGCGCAGCGGGATGAGCACGCTGAGCGCCCGGTCCACCGGCGCGGCGCCACCCGGTTCCGTCAACGCGAGTGCCAGCCCGCGCGGGGTCGGATCGAGGAACACCGCCTGCAGCGGCAACGTGCGGCCCAGCCGCGACGCCAGCGCCGTCACGAGCCGCGTCGCGACGATGGAGTTGCCGCCGAGATCGAAGAAGCTGTCCATGACACCGACCCGGTCGACCTCGAGGACCTCCTCGAACACCGCCACGACGGCGTGCTCGGTGGGATTGCTCGGCGGCTGGTACAGATCGGAGCGGGACCCGAACTGCGGCGCGGGCAGCGCGCGCCGGTCGAGCTTGCCGACCGGCGTCATCGGGGCCTTGTCGAGAATCGTGACGGCGGCGGGCACCATGTGGGCGGGCAGGCGGGCGGCGACGTACGCGCGCAGCTCCCCCGGGTCGGGGGCGAGTCCCTCGGCTCCGACGACGTAGGCGGCGAGCAGGGTGCCGCCCGCGGGAGCTGTGTAGCCGATGGTCGCGGCGAACGAGACGGCCGGATGTCCGGCGAGGACCGTGTCGATCTCGCCGAGTTCGATACGGAACCCGCGCACCTTCACCTGGAAGTCGCTGCGTCCCACGTACTCCACCGTGAAGGTTCCGTCCGGGATACGGCGCCACCGCACCACGTCACCGGTCCGGTACATGCGGGTGCCGGGTGCGCCGAACGGGTTCGCGACGAACCGGCCGGCGGTCAGGCCGGTGCGGTGGTGGTACCCGCGGGCCAGACCCGGGCCCGCGATGTACAGCTCGCCGGGCACCCCGACCGGCACCGGCTGCAGCCTCCTGTCGAGGATCATCTCCTCGAAACCGATCGCGGGTCGGCCGATGTCGACGGGCCGGTCCGCGGCCATCGGGTCGCTGACGCTGGCCTGGATGGTGGTCTCGGTCGGGCCGTAGCCGTTGAACATGCGGCGACCGCGGGACCAGACGGCGACCAGCTCGGGTGGGCACGCCTCACCGGCGACGGCGAGCACCGCCAGCTCGTCGAGTCCCTCGTCGGTCATCGACGACAGCGCGGTCGGGGTGATGAAGGCGTGGGTGACCCGCTCGCGCCGGAGCAGGTCGGTCAGCTCGCCGCCGCCGAACACGGTCGGTGGGACGATCACCACGCGGGCACCGGCACCGAACGCCATCATCAGCTCGAACACCGACGCGTCGAAGCTCGGTGACGCGAGATGCGACACCCGGGAGGTGGGCGTCACCCGGAACCGGTCGTGTTCCTCGGCGGTGAGGTTCGCGATGCCCTGGTGGGTGATGATCACGCCCTTCGGCATACCCGTCGAACCGGAGGTGTAGATCAGGTAGGCCGGATGCTGCAGGTGCAGCGGCGCGCGCCGGTCGGCGTCGGTGATCGGTGCCGCGGACCGGGATTCGAGGTCGCGTCGCGTCTCGTCGTCGAGGACGAGCCAGGGTACGGCGGCGGGCAGGGCGTCCACCCGGTCGGGGACGGTGACACCCAGGACGGCGGCGGAATCCGCGAGCATGTACTCGATCCGTTCCGCCGGGTACGTCGGGTCGACGGGCACGAACCCGGCGCCGGCCTTCGCGACCGCCCAGATCGCGACGACCTCCTCGACGGAGCGGGACAGGCCGAGCGCCACGAACGTCTCCGGGCCGACACCGCGCGCGACGAGGGCCCGCGCCAACCGGTTCGATTCCTCGTCGAGGTCCCGGTAGCTGACCTGCCGGTCCTCGAAGCGCAGCGCGACGGCGTCCGGGTCGACCTGCGCGGCGGCGGAGAGCAGGTCCGGCCACAACTCCGGGGTGCGGGAGCTGCCTCCCTGGGCGGGCGCGAACTGGGTGAGTTCGGTGGCGCCGAGGATGCCGATGTCGCCGACGGCGCGGTCCGGGTCGGCGGTGACGGCGCGCAGGATCCGCACGAACCGGTCGGCGAGGCCGCGCACCGTGCCCGGATCGAACAGGTCGGTGGCGAAGTCGAGTGCCGCGGTCATTCCGGCCGGGGTGCCGTCGTCGTCGAACCGTTCGGCGAGGATCAGCTCGAGGTCCTCCTTCGCGACGTGCGTGGAGATGTCGACGGCGGCCGCGGTCAGGCCCGGCAGCTCCAGGTGCGGGGTCTGCGTGTTCTGGAATTCGAGGGACACCTGGAACAGCGGCGAGTAGGCGGTCGACCGCGGCGGGTTGAGCTTCTCGACGAGCAGTTCGAACGGCAGGTCCGCGTGCGCGAACGCGTCGAGGTCGCGGTCGCGGACCTCGCCGAGCAGTGCGGTGAAGGACACGGCGGGGTCGATTCGGGTGCGCAGGACGAGGGTGCCGACGAACATGCCGATCATCTCGTCGAGCGCGGGGTCGCCGCGACCGGCGATCGGGGTGCCGATGGCGATGTCGTCGGTGTCGGCGATGCGGGCGAGCATCACCGCGTACGCGGCGTGCACGGCCATGAACACCGTCGACCCGGTCGCGTGGGCGAGATCGGTGACCGCGCGGTGCACCTCACCGGGCACCGCGAACTCGACCCGGTCGCCGCGCATCGTCTGCTGCAGTGGCCGCGGCCGGTCGGTGGGCAGGGTCAGGACGTCGGGCAGGCCGGCGAGGGTGTCCCGCCAGTACCGCCACTGCCTGCTGATCAGGGAGTGCTCGTCGGCGTCGGAGCCGAGGACGCGGTGCTGCCACAGGGTGTAGTCGGCGTACTGGACGGGCAGCGGAGCCCAGTGCGGCGGGTGGCCCTCCGTGCGGGCGAGGTAGGCGGCCATCACGTCGCGGGCGAGGGTGGCCAGGGAGAACCCGTCGGCGCTGATGTGGTGGACGACCACCACGAGCGCGTGCTCGTCGGCGCGCAGCGTGAACAGGGCGGCGCGGACGGGGACGGCGGCGCTGACGTCGAAGCCGGCGGCGGCGAACGCCGTGACCCGGTCCGTCAGCTCGGCCTCGGTGACGGCTTCCTCGGTGAACTCCGTCAGCGCGTCGGCGGTGTCGACGATGCGCTGGGTCGGCGATCCGTCGACCACCGGGAACATCGTGCGCAGCGACTCGTGCCGGTCGAGGACGTCGCCGACGGCGGCGTGCAGCGCGGGCATGTCGAGTGTGCCGGTGAGCCGGACCGCGAGCGGGATGTTGTACGCCGGGGAGGAGGTGTCGAACTGGTTGAGGAACCACATCCGTTGCTGGGCGAGGGAGATCGGGATGTGCCGGGGCCGGGGGCCGGCGGTGAGTGCCGGTCGTGGCTCGCCGCCGTCGGCGGTGACGTGGTCGGCCTCGTCGAGGGCGCGGGCCAGGCTGCGCACCGTGGGCGACTCGAACAGTGCCCGCACACCGACGGTGACACCGAGGACGGCGCCGAGGCGGGCGGTGACGCGGGTCGCGACGAGCGAGTTGCCGCCGACCTCGAAGAAGTCGTCGAGGACGCCGACCCGGTCCCGGCCGAGGACGTCGGCGAACACGTCGGCGACGATCCGTTCCCGGTCCGTCGCGGGTGCCTCGTAATCCGATGCGGCAAGGTCGAATCGGGGTTCGGGCAGGGCGCGGCGGTCGAGCTTCCCGACCGGGGTCAGCGGGATCTCGTCGAGGACGGTGATCGCGGCGGGCACCATGTGGCCGGGCAGGTGCCGGGCGAGGCCGGCGGTGAGGTCACCGGGATCGACCCGGTGCCCGGTGGCGGGCAGCACGTAGGCGGCGATCGCGGTGTCGCCGGCGGGTCCGGGGACGGCGAGGGTGACGGCGAACCCGACGCCCGGCTGCGCCATCAGCGCCGCGTCGATCTCGCCGAGTTCGATGCGGAACCCGCGGATCTTGACCTGGAAGTCGGTGCGGCCCAGGTATTCGAGGGCGTACCCGGTCTCGTCGGAGCGCGTCCAGCGGACCAGGTCGCCGGTGCGGTACATCCGCTCCCCCGGCGCGTACGGGTTGCCCACGAATCGGCCGGCGGTGAACCCGGGCCGGGCGTGGTAGCCGCGGGCCAGCCCGACACCGCAGATGTACAGCTCGCCGGGGGCACCGACGGGGACCGGTTGCAGGTGTTCGCCGAGGACGAGTTCCTGGACGCCGCGGATGGGGCCGCCGAGGGTGATGGGGCGGTCCGGTGACATCGGCGCGCTGATGTTCGTCATCACCGTCGTCTCGGTCGGCCCGTACGCGTTGTACAGGCGCCGCGCCCCGGGTGCGCCGGGATCCGGTGCCGCCCACCGGGTCACCAGGTCGGGCGGGCAGGCCTCGCCGCCGAACGCGACGTCGGTGAACGCGTCGAGGCCGGCGGGGTCGACGGTCGCGAGCGCGGCGGTGGTGACGAACGCGTGGGTGACGTGTTCGGACTTGACGAGCTGTGCGAGTTCGGTGCCGCCGTAGACGGTGGTCGGGGCGATCACCATCGTCGCGCCCGCCCCGAACGCCTGCAGGTACTCGAACACGGCGCCGTCGAAGCTGGGTGTGGAGAAGTGCAGGGTCCGGGAACCGGGTGCGGCGCCGAACCGGGCGAGCTGGTCGCGGGCGAAGTTGTCGAGTCCGGTGTGGGTGACGACGACCCCCTTCGGGGTGCCCGTCGACCCCGACGTGTAGACGAGGTAGGCGGCGTTGGTGAGGGCGATCGGTGCCGCCCGGTCGGCGTCGGTGACCGGGGCCGCGGACTCGCGCTCACACCGGTCGGCGAACGCGGGGTCGTCCAGGAGCAGCCACGGCACCGAGTCGGGCAACCGGTCGCGGTGACCGCTGGTGGTGAGCCCGACGGTGGCGCCGGAATCGGTCAGCATGTGGGCGATCCGGTCCGCCGGATAGCTCGGGTCGACGGGGACGAAGGCGGCGCCCGTCTTGGCGATCGCCCACATGCACAGCACCGACGCCTCGGAGCGGACGATGCCGACCGCGACGAACGATTCGGGTCCCGCGCCGAGCCCGATCAGGACCCGGGCGAGGCGACTGGACCGTTCGTCGAGTTCGCGGTAGCTGACGTCGCCGCCGGCGGACGTCAGCGCGATCGCGTCGGGGTCGAGGGCGGCGCCGTCGGCGAGGACCTCGGGCAGCGTCCGGGTCGAGTGGCCGGCCGGGCCGGTGACGGGCAGCAGGTCGGTGGCCTCGTCGTCGCGCAGGGCGTGTGTGTGGGCGATGCGGGTGTCGGGGGCGTCGGCGAACAGCCGCAGCATCCGCTGCACCCGGTCGGCGACGACCGCCACCTCGCCGCGCCCGAACGCCTCCGAGTACTCGAACTTCAGGTTCAGTGCGCCGGCGTCGGAGGCGACCAGCGCGAGCGGGTAGTGCGCGGAGTCGCGGCCGTGGACGTCGGTGACGCGCATGCCGGCGATGTCGGTCTCGGCGGTGAGCCCGGCCCGGTCGACGGGATAGGACTCGAACACCGTCAGGGTGTCGAACACGGAGCCGGGACCGGCGGCCTGCTGGATCGCGGGCAGCCCCAGCAGGTGGTGGTCGAGCAGCGCGGCCTGTTCCGCCTGCAGCCGGTCCAGGAGCCCGCCGAGGGTCTCGGTGGGGTCGAGGACCACCCGGACGGGGATGGTGGTGATGAACAGTCCGACCATCGACTCGATCCCCGGGATCTGCGGAGGCCGGCCCGACACGGTGGCACCGAAGACGACGTCGTTGCGGCCGGTGAGCGCGCCGAGGACGAACGCCCATGCCGCCTGCACGACGGTGTTCACGGTCAGCCCGCGGGACCGGGCGAGCGCCCGCACCCGCTCGGCGGTGTCGTCGGGCAGCGTCGTCTCGTACTCGCGGGATCCGCCCGGCGCGGGCTGTCCGGGCGCGCTCGGCGCGAGCAGCGTCGGTTCGCCGGCGTCGGCGAACAGGTCCCGCCACACCGCGGTGGACGCGGCCGGGTCCTGCCCGGCGAGCCAGGCCAGGTAGTCCCGGTACGGCCGCACCCGCGGCAGCACGCGACGATCCCCGTCGGTGGCGTACAGGGTGAGCAGGTCCCGCAGGATCAGCGGCGTCGACCAGCCGTCGAGGAGGATGTGGTGGTTGGTGAGCACCAGCCGGTGCTCACCGGGGCCCATCGTGACCAGCTGCATCCGCAGCAGCGGCGGCGCGGTCATGTCGAATCCGGCGCCGCGGTCGGCGTCGAGCAACACGGTGAACCGGGTCTCGGCGGTGGCGGGGTCGGCGCCGCTCAGATCGGCGACCGTCCACGGCACCTCGGCGCGCGCGGGGATCACCTGCGCGGCGTGGCCGGCGTCGTCGACGACGAACCCGGCCCGCAGGTTCGGATGCCGGTCCACCAGCGCCTGCCCGGCGCGGCGCAGCCGGTCCGCGTCGACGTCACCGCGCAGGTCCAGCGTCAGCTGCACGACGTACGGGTCGGTCGCGTCCTCCGACAGCCGGGACTGGAACAGCAACCCCGCCTGCAGCGGCCCCAGCGGCCACACGTCCGCCAGTCCCGGGAAGCGCAGCTCCAGGTCGTCGATGGCGTCCTGATCGAGGTCCACCAGATCGAGGTCGGACGGGGTGAGTCCCCCGGCCGCCGGGTCGGTGGCGTGCCGGGCGACGGCGGTCAGCGCCTGCACCCACAGCTCCGCGAGCAGGGTGACCTCCTCCGCGGACAGCACACCGGTCGGGAAGTCCCACGTGGCGCGCAACCGGGGACCGTCCGACCCGCCGAGGGTGACCGCGTTCACGTCGAGGACGGCGGTGACCGGCAGGTCCGGTGGCGGCGCGTCGTCGAGGGCGACGTCGGTGACGGGCATCCAGGTCGCGTCCGCGTCGTCGGCGCCGCCGGTGAGCCGACCCAGGTAGTTGAAGCTGACCTGCGGATCGGGGGTGTCGCCGAGCGGCGCGTCACCGGTCGCCGGGTACCGCAGCAACCCGAAACCGATGCCGTGGTCCGGGGCGGCGAGGACCTGTTCCTTGACGGCCTTGATCGCGGCGCCGGCGGCGGGGCCCGCGTCGAACGCCTCGTCGACGTCGATGCCGGTGAGATCGAGGCGGACCGGATGCATCGTGGTGAACCAGCCGACGGTTCGGGACAGGTCGACACTGCCCGACCCGGCCCGCTCGACGACCGCGGGTTCGCGGCCGTGCCCCTCGACGGTGACCAGGGTGTCGGTGTGCGCCTGCCCGCGGTCGGCGCGCCACCGGGTCACGGCCAGGGCCAGCGCGGTGAGCAGACCGTCGCCGACACCGCCGTGGAACGCGTCGGGGACCGCGGTCAGCAGCGCCTCGGTGACCTCCGGTGGCACCTCGACGCGGACACGGTCCAGTGTGCCGGCGACGTCGACGGCCGGATCGAGGCGGCGGGCCCCGATCGCCGGGTCGGGTGCGGCGAGAACACCACGCCAGTGGTCGATCTCGTCGGTGCGGTCCGCGGCGGCGAGGGCGTGCGCCCACCGTCGCATCGAGGTGCCCACCGGCGGCAGGTCGACGGGGCGATCCTCGCCGAGTTGTGCCCACGCGATCGCCAGGTCGGGCACGAGGATCCGCCACGACACGCCGTCGACGGCGAGGTGGTGCACGACCAGCAGGAGTCGGCCCGCGCCGGTGGGCGGGTCGAACCGGACGGCCTGCAGCAGCACCCCGGCTTCGGGATCGAGTCGGCCCGCGGCGTCGGCGAGCGCGGTGTCGGCGACCGCCTCGAACCGTGGGCCGGTGACGGTGTCGACGGGCACCCGCGTCAGCAGGGACGCCGCGTCGACGGTGCCGGGCGCGGTGACCGTGACCGTCCGGTTGGTGCGGTCGAGGCGGGCGCGCAGCATGTCGTGCCGGTCGACGACCGCGCCGAGGGCGGCGGCGAGTCGGTCGTCGGTGGCGACGACGGGGAGAGTGAGCAACGCGGTCTGCGTGTACCGGGCCAGGCCCGCCGCGCCTGCGTCGGCGCGGTCGAGGAGCCACCGGACGATCGGGGTGACGGGGAACGATCCGACACCGCCGCCGGGCAGTTCGTCGAGGACCGGCACCGCCGTGTCCGCGGATTCGGCGACCGCGGCCAGCGCGGCGACCGTCTTGTGCTCGAACACCTGCCGCGGCGTCAGGTGCAGTCCGCCGTCCTTCGCGCGGGCGACGAGCTGGATGGACATGATGCTGTCGCCGCCGAGCGCGAAGAACGAGTCGTCGACACCGACCCGGTCCAGGCCGAGGACCTCGGCGAACAGGGCGCCGAGGGTCGACTCGGTTTCGGTGGCCGGTTCGCGTCCCGCGCCCGCGGCGGCCCCGAAGTCCGGCTCCGGCAACGCCTTCCGGTCCAGCTTGCCGTTGACGGTCAGCGGCAGCGCATCGAGCTCGATCAGTGCGGCGGGCACCATGTGCGCCGCGAGTTCCCCGGCGAGGAACTCGCGCAGACCGTCGCGGTCGAGGACCGTGCCGGGCTCGGCCACCAGGTACTCGACCAGCCGGACGCGACCGGCGCCGTCGTCGTGGGCGACGGCGACGGCGGCGGAGACGCCGGGGAATCGCAGTGCGGCCGACTCGATCTCGCCGAGCTCGATGCGGAAACCTCGGATCTTGACCTGCAGGTCGCTGCGACCGAGGTACTCGAGGCGGCCGCTGCGGTTCCACCGGGCGAGGTCACCGGTGCGGTACATCCGCTGCCCCGGACCGCCGGACGGGTCCGCGACGAAGCGGGCCGCGGTCAGGTCGGGGCGACCGAGGTAGCCGCGGGTGACCTGGTCGCCGGAGACGTACATCTCCCCCACCACGCCGGGCGGTACCGGCCGCAGCCGTCGGTCGAGGACGCTGACCCGCAGCGCCGGCACCGCGCGCCCGACGACACTCGCCGACGAGGACGACGCGAGGTCCGCGGTGAGCGGCAGCCGGGTGACGTGCACGGTCGTCTCGGTGATGCCGTACATGTTCACCAGTTCGGGTGCGGCCCCGCCGACATACCCGGCCGCCGCGCTCGCCCCGGTCACATACCCCGTCGCTGCGCTCGCCCCGCCGTGCCGCTCGTACCAGCGCCGCAGCTGCGCGAAGTCCAGCGCTTCGCCACCGAAGATCACGTACCGCAGCGCGGTGAGCAGTTCGGGGCCCTCCGTCGCCGAGGAGAGGGCCGCGCGTTCCGCCTCCGCGAGCTGGTAGAACGCGGTCGGCGTCTGGTTGAGGACGGTGACGTGCTCGCGTTCGAGGAGGTCGAGGAACAGCTCCGGTGACCGGGACGTGTCGTGATCGACGACAACGAGACGCCCGCCGTGAAGCAGCGGACCCCACAGCTCCCAGACGGAGAAGTCGAACGCCGCCGAATGGAACATCGTCCACACGTCGGTCCCGTCGAATCCGAAGGTGTCGCGGGTGTTCTCGAACAGGGTGAGCACGTTGCGGTGCGGCACCAGCACACCCTTGGGGCGGCCGGTGGACCCGGATGTGTAGATGACGTACGCGATCGTCTCCGGGGTGAGGGACGCGCGGCGGTCGAGATCGGTGAGCGGCTGGTCCGAGGCGTCCCGCAGCGCGGCGGTCACGGCCGGATCGTCGAGCGCGACGACGGGCACCGCGGAGGCGGGGAGCCGGTCGGCGTCGAGAACGGTCGTCACCGTGCACACCGGTGCGGCGTCGGCGAGGGTGAACGCGTGCCGCTCCGCCGGATGACCGATGTCGAGGGGCAGGTAGCCGGCACCGGATTCGACGACGGCGAGGAGCGCGACGACGAGGTCCACACCCCGCGGCAGAGCCACTGCGACGAGGGTTTCCGGTGTGGCGCCCGCATCGATCAGGACCCGCGCGAGACGGTTGGCGCGGGCGGCGATCTCGGCGTAGGTCAGGGTCACGTCCCCGCAGGTCACCGCGGGCGCGTCCGGGTGCCGCCGGACCGTGTCCGCGAACGCGGCGGCGAGGGTGGTGTCCGGGGCGCGGCGCCCGGGCGGGTTCCACTCCCCCGCCATCGCGTCGAGTTCGGCGGCGGTGCACAGGTCGACGTCACCGACGGGCCGGTCGGGATGCGCCTCGAGGTCGGTGAGCAGCCTGGTGAAGCGGTCTGTGATCGCGATCGCGGTGACCTCGTCGACGACGTCCGTCGCGTAGGTGAGGGTGCCGGTGATCCCGGCGGGTGCACCGTCGTCGCCGAACGTCTCGGCGAGCGTGAACTGCAGGTCGAACTTCGCCACCGGCAGGTCCGGTTCGACGGGGGCGACGGTCAGGCCCGGCAGCGCCAGTGTCGGCAGTTCGTTGTTCTGGAATTCGATGAGCACCTGGAACAGCGGGGTGTGGCTGGTGGAGCGGTCCGGGGCGATGGCGTCGACGAGCACCTCGAACGGCAGGTCGGTGTTCTCGAAGGCGGCGATGTCGCGGGCCCGCATGTCCCCGATCAGGTCCCGGAACGTCGACGCGGGCGGGACGGGGCTGTGCAGCACCAGGGTGCCGACGAACATTCCGACCATCTCGTCGAGCGCGGCGGCGCCGCGTCCGGCGACCGGGGTGCCGATCGCGAGGTCGTCGCTGCCGGAGATCTTCGACAGCAGCAACGCCAGCGCCGCGTGCATCGTCATGAACATCGTCGCGCCGCGGCTGCGTGACAGCTCGGCCAGCGCCCGGTGCGTGTCCGTGTCGACCCGCAACGGAACCCGGGCACCGACCATGTCCCGTCGGGTGGGCCGCGGGCGGTCGAGCGGAAGCTCCAGCACCTCGGGGAGGCCGGCGAGTTCCCGGGTCCAGAACGCGAGCTCGGCGGCGTGCCGCGACGACGGGTCGTCGGGGTCGCCGAGGAGGTCCCGCTGCCACAACGCGAAGTCGGCGAACTGCACGGGCAGCGGGTCCCGGTCGTGCGGGTCGTGGCCCTCGATGCGGGACCGGTAGGCGGCCATCACGTCGCGGGCCAGTGGCGCCATCGAGAACCCGTCCGCGCAGATGTGGTGCACCACGATCGCGAGGACCGCGTCCCGGGGCCCGGTGACGAACAGTGCCACCCGGACCGGGACCTCGGCGGTGACGTCGAACCCGGCGCCGACGAAGTCGGCGAGCAGGGCGGGAAGGTCGGCGTCGGTGGCGCCCCGGACGTCCAGGTCGGTCGGATCCGGTTCGAGGACGACCTGCTCGGGTTCGCCGTCGTCGCCCATGGGATACACGGTGCGCAGCGACTCGTGCCGCGCCTGGACGTCCCGGAGTGCCGCGGACAGGGTCGCGACGTCGAGGTCGCCGGTGAGCCGGACGGCGAGCGGAATGTTGTAGGCCGGTGAGGTGGTGTCGAACTGGTTGAGGAACCACATCCGCTGCTGGGCCGGGGACAGGGGCAGGTGCGCGGGACGCGGCTGCGCGACCAGCGGCGGGCGGGCACCGGACCCGGCGGTGGCGTCGGAGGCGAGGACCTCGGCGACGGCGCGGACGGTGCGCGCGTCGAACAGGGTCCGCACCCCGATCGTGGCGCCGCGCGTCGCGGTCAGGCGTGCCGCGGCACGGGTCGCGATCAGCGAGTTGCCGCCGAGGTCGAAGAAGTCGTCGTCCGCGCCGACCCGGTCCACGCCGAGAACGTCGGCGAACACGTCCGCGACCGTCTGCTCCAGCGGGGTCGACGGCGGAACGTACCGGGCCACGGCGAAATCGGGTTCGGGCAGGGCGCGGCGGTCGAGTTTGCCGACCGGGGTCAGGGGGATCCGGTCGAGGAAGGTGACCGATTCGGGGACCATGTGCGCGGGCAGCCGGCCGCGGACGAACTCGCGGACCTCGGACGCGGTCGGCGTGTGCCCGCCGGTGGTGACGTAGGCGGCCAGGTGGGTGTCGTCACCGACCTGGTGGGCGACGGTGACCGCGAAGGTGACGTCGGAGTGCGCGGCGACCGCGGAGTCGATCTCGCCGAGCTCGATGCGGAACCCGCGGATCTTCACCTGGAAGTCGCTGCGGCCCAGGTATTCGAGGGTCGGGGTGTCGCCGTCGTCGAGGCGCCACCGCACCAGGTCGCCGGTGCGGTACATCCGCTCGCCCGGCGCGTACGGGTTCGCGACGAACCGGCCCGCGGTGAGTCCCGGACGGCCGTGGTAGCCGCGGGCCAGGCCGGGGCCGCACAGGTACAGCTCGCCGGGGGCGCCGGCGGGCACCGGCTGCAACCGCGACCCGAGGACCACCTGGTGGGCGCCGAGCACCGGGCCGCCGATCCCGACCGGTTCCCCGGCCCGCAGCGGCGCGCTGATGTCCGCCATGATCGTCGCCTCGGTCGGGCCGTAGCCGTTGAAGAAGCGCCTGGTCTCCGGTGCCGCGCCGACCCAGCGGGCGACCAGTTCCGGCGGGCACGCCTCCCCGCCGACCAGGACGGCCGCGAACTCGTCGAGTCCGTCCGGGTCCACCGTCTCGAGTCCGGCGGTGGTGACGAAGGAATGGGTGACGTGTTCGGCGGCGATCAGGTCGGCGAGTTCGGTGCCGCCGTAGACGCCGGGCGGGGCGATCACCATCGTGGCACCCGGACCGAACGCGAGGAGGTAGTCGAGGACCGCCCCGTCGAAGCTGGGTGACGCGAAGTGCAGTGTGCGACTGCGGTCGTCGGCGCCCATCCGCTGCTGCAGTTCGTGGGTGAAGGCGTCGAGTCCGCGATGGGTGACCACGACACCCTTGGGGGTGCCGGTGGATCCGGAGGTGTAGATGACGTACGCGGCGTCGTCGACCCGCAACGGTGAACGCCGATCGGTGTCGGTGACGGCGGCGTCCGACACGGAGGCGAGCATCTCGGCGGTGTCCCGCCCGTCGAGGCACAGCCAGATCACGTCCTCCGGCAGCCGGGTCTCGGTGTCGGCGAGGGTGATCCCGAGCACCGCCCCGGAGTCGGTGAGCATGTGCGCGACCCGGTCGGGCGGGTAGTTCGGGTCCACCGGGACGAACGCGGCCCCGGTCTTGGCGACCGCCCACATCGCGGTCACCGACTCGGCGGACCGGGCCAGGCACAGCGCGACCGCCGTGCCCGGTCCCGCGCCGCGTGCGATCAGGGCCCGCGCCAACCTGTTCGACGTCTCGTCGAGCTCCCCGTAGGTCACCGACCGCCGCGGCCCGGTCGGGTCGGGCTGGTGCCGCAACGCGATCGCCTCGGGCCGGGCGACCGCGGCGTCGGTGAGGATCTGCGGCAGGGTCCGGTGGGCGTCGGTGGGCCGGCCCCGGGCCGGTGTGAGAAGGGACTCCTCGCCGCCGGTGAGCAGGCGCAGCCGCGGCAGCGGCAGGTCGGGGTCGTCGACGAGGGTGCGCAGCACCCGCGCGACCTGACCGCCGAGGCGTTCGACGAGAGCGTGGTCGAACACGTCCGGGAAGTACTCGAGGTCGAGGGTCAGGTGCTCGTCGTCGGCGGCGATCAGGGCGAGGGGGTAGTGCGCGGCGTCGGCGGTGTCGTGGATGTCGAGCACGCGCATGCCCGCGATGTCGGTGTCCGCGGTCAACGCGTCGCGGTCGATCGGGTACGACTCGAACACCGTCAGCGAGTCGAACACGGCGCCCGGGCCGGCGACGTCGACGATGTCGGAGAGGCCGACATGGTGGTGGTCGAGCAGGGCGGCCTGCTCGGCCTGCAGGCGTTCGCCTGCCTCGACGAGGGTGTCGTTCGGATCGAGGGTCACCCGGACGGGCAGCGTGTTGATGAACAGGCCGACCATCGACTCGATCCCCGGGATCTGCGGGGGCCTGCCGGCTACGGTGCCACCGAAGACGATGTCGTCGCGTCCGGTCAGTTCGCCCAGGGTGATTCCCCAGGCGAGGCGGATCATCGTGGACAGGGTGATACCGCGGTCGCGGGCGAGCGCCCGCAGTCCCGCCGCGACCTCGGTGCCGAGGTCGACGCGCACCTGCCGGGACGGCTCCGCGGAGGCGCCGCCGTGATCGAGGAGCGTCGGGTCGGTGGCGCCGGCGAGCGCGTCGCGCCACGCGGTCAGCGACTCCGCGCTGTCCCGGCCGGCCAGCCAGCTCAGGTAGTCGCGGTACGGCTGCACGCGCGGCAGGTCGGTGTCGTCGCCGCCGGTGGCGTACAGGGTCAACAGGTCTCGCAACACGAGCGGCATCGACCAGCCGTCGAGCAGGATGTGATGGTTGGTGAGCACGATGTGGTGCTCGTCCGCTGCCGTGCGGATCATCGTCAACCGCAGCAGCGGTGCGGTGGCCATGTCGAACCCGCGGGCCCGGTCCTCGGTCATCAGCCCGTCCAGGGCCGCGGACCGGTCCTCGTCCGGGAGGCCGCTGAGATCGACCTCCGCCCAGGGGAGTTCGACGTGGCGGTGCACCACCTGCACGGGCCTGCCGGTGTCGTCGGGGACGAACGCGGCCCTCAGGTTGGGGTGCCGGTCCAGCAGGGCCTGCCCGGCGCGGCGCACCCGCTGCGGGTCGGCTCCGCGTGCCACGATCGTCAACTGCACCGTGTACGAGTCGACGGACCGCTTCCCCGGCACCACGCCCGAGGCGGCGGCCTGCGCGTGGTACAGCAGACCGGACTGCAGCGGCGTCAGCGGCCAGATGTCCTGCAGGCCCGGGTGCCGGGCCTCGATGCGGTCGATCGCCGGCTGCCGCAGGTCCACGAGGTCGAGGTCGGACGGGGTCAGTCCGCCGGCGTCCGGACCCGCGACGTGCCGGGCCAGTGCGGCCAGCGCTGAGGTCCACAGTCCGGCGATCTCGGTCACCTCGGCGGCCGTCAGCACACCCGCCGGGAACGCCCAGGTGGCACGCAGCACGGGCCGCTCGCCGCGCATCGTGGTCACGGCGTTCACGTCGAGGGCGGAGGCCAGCGGCATGTCCCGGTCCTGGACGCGCTGCATGTCCACCTCGCCCGCGGGCGTCCAGTCCGCGTCGGCGCCGCCGGCGGCCAGGTCGGTCGCGAACCGGCCGAGGTAGTTGAAGGTGATCTGCGGTGCGGGATGCCCGGCGAGTTCGCGGCCCGCCTCGGGATCCAGATAGCGCAGCAGTCCGTAGCCGACGCCGCTGTCGGGGATCGCCAGCAGCTGTTCCTTGACGGCCTTGATCGCGGCGCCGGCGGACCGTCCACCGGCGAACGCGTCGTCGAGGTCGATGTCGGGCAGGTGCAGCCGCAGCGGATGCAGCGAGGTGAACCAGCCGACGGTGCGGGACAGGTCCGCGCGTCCCCCGCGGGCGGTGCCCCCGGCATCCGTTGCGACGACGTGTTCCTCGCGGCCGTGGCCCTCGAGTCCGAGGAGAGTACCGCCGGAGGTGTCCTGTCCGTGGTCGTGACGCCACCGCGTCACCGCGAGTGCCAGCGCCGCCAGCAGCCCGTCGGCGACGCTGCCGCGGTACGTCTCGGGCACCGCGGTCAGGACGGCGTCACTGATCTCGGCGGGCACCTCGACCGTCACCCGCTCGGCCGTGGACTCTGTGTCGACCGCCGGGTCCAGGGGACGGGACCCGATCACCGGGTCGGGTCCGGTGTGCACGGCCCGCCACAGGTCCAGTTCGTCGCGCCGCGATCCGGCGGCGTCGACCAGCGCGTGCGCCCACCGCCGCATCGACGTCCCCACCGGCGCGAGCGCGGGTTCCTGCCCGGCGGTCACGTGCGCCCACGCGATCGCCAGGTCCGGCACCAGCACCCGCCACGACACACCGTCGACCACGAGGTGGTGCACGACCACCATCAGCCGGTCCTCGCCGGTCGCCGAGTCCAGCCACACGACCTGCAGCATCACCCCGTTCACCGGGTCCAGGCGGTCCTGGGCGGCGTCGAGGACCGCGAGCGCCGCCGACTCGTACTCGGGGGTGCCGGGTGCCGATCGGACGGCGACGCGTCGCACGCAGGAGGCGGCGTCGACGGCGCCGACGGGTCGCACCTCCATCACCGGGCCCGTCGCCGGGTCGTCGATCCGCAGCCGCGCGCGCAGCATGTCGTGCCGGTCGAGTACCGCCTGCACGGTCGCCACCAGTGGGTCGAGGGAGGTCAGGTCGCGCGGGGCGCGCAGCAGCGTCGGCTGCGACATCCGGTCGAATCGGCCACCGGGGTGCTCGGGGCGGCCGCTGCGCTCGATCAGCCACCGCACGATCGGGGTGGGCGGCATGTCGCCGACACCGCCGCCGGGCAGTTCCTCCAACGTCGGCGCCGGTGCGTCCCCGGCCTCGGCGACGCCGGCGAGCGCGGCGATCGTCTTGTGCTCGAACACCTGCCGCGGGGTCAGCGCGAGCCCCGCGTCCTTGGCGCGGGCGACGAGCTGAATGGACATGATGCTGTCGCCGCCGAGTGCGAAGAACGAATCGTCCACACCGAAGTCGGCGACGTCGACGCCGAGCACCTCGGCGTACAGGCTCACCAGGGTGTCCTCGACGGGGCCGCTCGCCGCCCGGCGGGTGGCGGTGCGCGCGGTGAAGTCCGGCTCGGGCAGCGCGCGGCGGTCCAGCTTCCCGACCGGCGTCAGGGGCAGGTCGTCGAGGACGACCAGCGCGGACGGCACCATGTACGGGGCGAGTTGCGTGGCGGCGAAGGTGAGCAGTTCGTCGATGTCGACGTCGACACCGGCGGCCGGGGGGACCACGTACCCGACCAGGCGCGGTCGCCCGGCGTTGTCGGGGTGGGCGACGACGACGGCGCGCGCGACCGAGTCGTGCCGGGTCAGTGCCGACTCCACCTCGCCGAGCTCGATGCGGAAGCCTCGGATCTTGACCTGGAAGTCGCTGCGCCCCAGGTACTCCAGCTCCCCCGTCCCTCCGGTCGGGTCGCCCGTCCAGCGCACCAGGTCGCCGGTCCGGTACATCCGGCCGCCGGTGAACGGATCCGCGACGAACCGCTCCGCCGTCGTCCCGGGCCGGTTCCGGTAGCCGCGGGCCACGCTCGGACCCGTCACGTACAGCTCCCCCACCACACCCACCGGCACCGGGTGCAGCCGTTCGTCGAGGACCAGCGATCCGCTGCCGGTGGACGGTCCGCCGATGGTGACCGGGCGGTCCGGCGTCAGGGGGGCGCTGATCCCGGCCACGACCGTCGTCTCGGTCGGCCCGTAGGCGTTGAACAGGTCCCGGCCCCCGCCCGCCCACTGCCGCACCAGCTCGGGCGGGCAGACGTCGCCGCCGGTGACGACGCACCGGAGATCGTCCAGTCCCGTCGCGTCGACCGATGCCAGCGCGGCCGGGGTGACGAAACCGTGCGTGACCGTCCGCAGGATCGCGCGCAGTTCCTCGCCGCCGTACACGGTCGGTGGCGCGATCACCATCGTCGCGGCCGATCCCAGTGCGAGCAGCAACTCCAGGATGGACGCGTCGAAGCTCGGCGAGGAGAAGTGCAGGGTGCGGCTGTCCGCGGTCACGCCGAACCGGTCCCGCGCCTCCTGCATCAGGTTCGCCAGGCCTCGGTGACCGACGATCACCCCCTTGGGCAGACCCGTCGATCCGGAGGTGTAGATGAGGTAGGCGGCATCGTCGAGGCGGGCCCGCGGCGCGGGCACGCCGTCCCGGTCGACGGCGGGGGCGTCCCAGTCGACCTCGTCGACGTCGAACCAGTCGACCAGGTCCGGGACCTGCTCACGATGCGCACGGACGGTCAGCCCCAGCGTGGCGCCGGAGTCGCGCAGCATGTGCTCGATCCGGTCCGCCGGATAGTTCGGATCCACCGGCACGAACGCCGCACCGCATCGCACGACGGCCCACAGCGCGGTCACCGATTCGACGGACCGCGCGATCGACAGGGCCACGACGGTGCCGGGCCCGGCGCCGTGCCCGGCCAGGATCGCGGCCAGGACGTCGGCCCTGGCAGCGAGTTCTCGGTAGGTCAGGCTCCGATCGCCGTCGACGATCGCCGTCCGGTCCCCGCCGGCCGCGACGGCGTCCGCCACGATCTCCGCGAGGGTCCGCGGCTCGGGAGGCGGCGGCCCCCACACCGGGCACAGGGCGTCCGATTCGGCGGTGGACAGGACCGGGATGTCTCCGGTGGCGCGCGCCGGGTCGGCGACGACGGCGGCGAGGACGCGTTCGAGGCGAGCGACCACGGCCGCGACCGCTTCCGCCGCGAACACGTCGTTGGCCTCGTGCGCGATGAGGGCGGGAGTCGGGCCGGGACGGTACTGGAGCACCAGATCGGCGTCGCGTGGATCGGTGTCCGGGGCGGTGACGGCGACGGCCGGTGCGGGAAGGTCGAGTGTCGCGGCGAGACGCGAGAGCGGTGTCGCGGCGTGCTCGGCGGCGCGGCGCACGGTGTCGGCGGTGCGGCGGACCTGCTCGGCGAAGGGGGTGGAGGGATCGAGACGTGAGCGGATGGGAAGCGGTTCGGGCGGGGTGGATGCGGTGGCACCGTCCGGTGGCTTGTCGGCGCCGTAGGGGGGCCCGGCCACGTCGGTGGCGACCGCGAGATCGTCCGCGCCGGTGAGCCGGCCGACGAGGACCGCGAGGGCGGTGTGCAGGATCGTGACGGCGTCCACCCCGAGGCGGGTGGCCAGGCCAGCAATCCCGTTCGTCACGGCCGTGTCGAGGACGAATTCGGTTGTGGTGTAGCCGGGTTGGCGTGCCTCGGGCCGGGCACCGGGCAGCGTGGGTGCGGCGGGCATCCCGGCGAGCTCGGCCTGCCAGTGGTCCAGGTCTGCGGCGGTCCGCAGTCGTCGGGCGCCGATCGCGGCGGATTCGGCGTGCACCGACTCGACACGGGTGTCCGGCGCAGCGGCGACGAACTCCTCGACGAGCGCGACGCAGCGCCGGTGGTGCTCGCGCAGGTCGTCCGCACCGTAGCGGTTCGGGTTGCCACGGAAGTCCACGAGTGTCTTTGCCGGGGAACCGCTCTGGTAGATGTTCACCAAGAGGTCCTGTACGGGACCGGAGGTGACGATGTGGTACTCGCCGACCACCGAGCCGAGGGTGATCTCCTGACGGAACAGCATCACGTTGACCATCGGCCCGGCCAGCCCCTGCCGGGCGCCGGTCAGTCCCGCGTCGCGGCGGATGTCCTCGATGCTGCACCGCTGGTGCCGCAGCGCGCCCATCAGCTCCAGTTGCACGCGCTGCACCAGCGATCCGACGGTGTCGTCGGCGTCGACGGTGATCTTCAGCGGCGCGACGTTGACGAGCATGCCGCCGGAACGTTGCAGCGGCGCGGTGGTGCGGGCGGACACGGGCAGGTTCACCAGCACGTCGCGGCGACCGGTCATGCGCGAGAGATAGCAGGCGAAACCGGCGATGAGCACGGCTGCGGACGTGCCCCCGAACAGGTCGTCGGAGCCGGCGAGGCGATCCAGGGTGGTTTGGGAGAGGACGGCGCTCTCGAGCCTGCTGCGGGCAGCGACGGGACCCTCGCGTTCGGCGAGGGTGGACCCGGACTCGATGCCGCGGATGTGCTCGGCCCAGTATTCCCGATCCGCGACGAACCTGCTCGACTCGCGGTACTTGACGTCGAGGTCGTACACGCGCCGAAGATCCAGTGCCCGACTCGGTTCCGGCTCGACACCCTTCGCTGCCGCCGTGTACAGCGCGGCGATCCGGTTCACCATCGTCATGCCGCTGTAGCCGTCGAGCGCGACGTGATGAATTCGGGTGTACCACAGGTAGTCTCGATCCCCGACCTGGAGGATGGTCATCTCCACCAGCCGGTCCCGGGTGATCCGGATCGGCGTGACGTAGTCGGTGTCGATCCAGGCGTGCGCGGCGGCCATCGGGTCGCGTTCACCCCGGAAGTCGAAGAACCCGATGCTGGTGTCGATGGACGGGTCCACGATCTGCCGCGGTTCGCCGTCGAGCTCGACCAGCGTGAGGAACGGCGACTGGAACTCGTGTGCCGCCGTCAGGGCGGCCTCCCGCAGCAGCGGAATGTCGATGTCGCCGTGCAACTCGACGTACTGCGCGATGAACGTCGGGACGGTCGGGTTGAGCTGCTGGGAGAACCACATCGTCCGCTGCACGGCGGACAGCGGGAACGATCCGGTCGCCGCCTGCGCGGCTCGGGACTCGGTGTCCTGCCTGCCCTCCGGGGGGCTGGTCGGTGTGGGGTCTGGTCGGCCTGGCTGTGGATCCCGCGTCTGTGAGGCGCCTCGGCTGGGATCTACAGAGGAAGAATCCTTCATCGTAATCCTCACGCAAGGGACTGTTACGGTGCGATCGCGGCGTGTCGTGAACTGTTCTCCCAGACTAGTGGCCGCTGTGCCCGCCGTCTCTGTAATTTGTCGGTCTGTGGCTTTGTCGAGACCCAGCGGTCGGACGTTACCGGGCGATCCGGCGGCCCGATTCTCTTACGGGGCACGAAATCCGCTCGTCAGGACGAATTTCGGTGCCGCGTCGGTGGTCAGCGCAATCGTTCGGCGTCACGCGCCAACCGGACCAGCGCCGCGCACAGTTCCGCGATCTCGGCCGGATCGGCGCCTTCGGTGACCGCCGTCGCGACGTCCTCCGCCGCGCAGCGCACCTCGAACATGCGGTCCATCGCCGACTCCGCTTCGGCCGCGGTGAGAATGGTGGAGTCCGCGGCGATCGCCGTTCCCTTCACCGCGGACCGCTGCTCGTACGCCCGCTGACGGCAGGACTGTTTGCAATAGCGTCTGCGCCGGCCCACGCCGGCGTCCGCGACCTCTCGGCCACACCACACGCACGATTGCTGTCTGCGCGTCGGGCCCGTCACCGGGCCCACGATACGTGGGTGCCCGGCCCGCCGACCGACGGGTCACGGGCAGGTCCCGCCCACCCGGTAGAATCTGTGTGACTTTGCGCTGCATGCGGGAACGATCCCCGGATCCGTGACGTTGAGATCAGTGAGAACGGCTGAGGAGAGGACACCACCACCATGGCAGATCGCGTACTTCGAGGGAGCCGCCTCGGAGCGGTGAGCTACGAGACGGACCGTGACCACGACCTCGCACCCCGGCGGATCGCCCGCTACCGCTGCGACAACGGCGAGGAGTTCGACGTCCCGTTCGCCGACGATGCCGAGATCCCCGGCACCTGGCTGTGCAAGAACGGTCTCGAAGGCACCCTGCTCGAGGGCGCCGCACCCGAGGTCAAGAAGGTCAAGCCGCCGCGCACCCACTGGGACATGCTGCTCGAGCGCCGCTCCATCGAGGAACTCGAAGAGCTGCTCAAGGAGCGCCTGGACCTGCTGAAGACCAAGCGGCGCGGCGCATAGCGGAGCGCGCCGCAGCGGTCACACCGCGGAGCGTGGCGAAGCCCGTATACGACGCGAGGGGCCCCGGAGATTCGATCTCCGGGGCCCCTCGCGTCGTGTCGGCTACCTGCCGACGAGGCCGCGCAGCTTCCGCCAGCGGTTCGCCATGCCCCAACCGAGGACCTTCGTGAACGCCTCGGTGATGATGTTGCCGGACATCTTCGACTCGCCGAACTCGCGTTCGGTGAAGGTGATCGGCACCTCGACCATGGTGAACCCGGCCTGCAGCGCCCGCCAGCCCATGTCGATCTGGAAGCAGTAGCCGGCGGATTCGATGGCCCCGAGGTCGAGTGTCTCGAGGACCACGCGCCGGTAGGCGCGGTAGCCGCCGGTGATGTCCTTGATCTTCACCCCGAGCGCGAGCTGGGAGTAGATGTTGCCGCCGCGGGAGAGGATCTCGCGGCGCCGCGGCCAGTTCACGACACTGCCACCGGGCACGTAGCGGGATCCGGCGACGACGTCGGCGCCCTCGTCGATCTTGTCGAGCAGGCGATGCAGCTGCTCGGGTGCGTGGCTGCCGTCGGCGTCCATCTCGACGACCACCTGGTAGTCGCGTTCGAGTGCCCACTGGAAGCCGGCGATGTAGGCCGCGCCGAGTCCGTTCTTCTCGGTGCGGTGCATCACGTGGATGCGTCCCTCGGTGTCGTCGGCGGCGAGCTTGTCGGCGATGTCGCCGGTGCCGTCGGGGCTGCCGTCGTCGGCGACGAGGACGTGCGCACCGGGCACGGCCGCGTGCAGCCGCCCGATGATCAGCGCAATGTTCTCGCTCTCGTTGTACGTCGGAATGATGACCAGCGTGCTGGAGCTCGGCTTGTCCCCGCTCGGCTTACCCGCGCTCATTCGATCCTCTCCCCCAGCCGAGGCTGGTCCGTTCCGTGAACATCCGCACCGTCAGTTGAGGGCACGGCCGGCCGACGTCGCCGTGCTGCGGTCTGCAGGGCTGCGGCGATCACGGCCAGTGCGGCTGCGGCGGCCAGAGCGAACTCCGGAATCGAACCGAGCCGAGTAGCCAGCGTAATGGAGGTCCGAAGCGGAACCTGCGCCACCAGCGTGGTGGGCTCGAAAAGTGCGGACGAATCGGTCACAGTTCCGTCGGGTGCGACGATCGCGCTGACCCCCGACGTGGCCGCGACGACCACCGCCCGCCCCTGCTCGACGGCCCGCAGGCGCGACATCGCGAGCTGCTGGTACGTCATCTCGGTGTCACCGAAGGTGGCGTTGTTCGTGGGCACGGCGATCAGTTCCGCGCCGGCGCGGACGGCCTCGGTGAGCGCCCGATCGAAAGCGACCTCGTAGCAGGTGGCGACACCGACCGGGATGCCGGCCGCGCGCACCACACCGTCGCCGGACCCGGGTGAGAAGTTGCCGGCCCGGTCGGCGTACTCGGAGAAGTGGCGGAAGAAGTCGCGGTACGGCAGGTACTCGCCGAACGGCTGGATGATCTTCTTGTCGTGTTCGTCACCGGGTCCGCTGTCCGGATCCCAGACGACGACGGTGTTCGTCGTGCTGCCGTCGGCGCGCACCAGGACCGTCCCGACCAGGATCGGCGCGTCCACCGCCCGGGCCGCCGCGGTGATGGAGGCAGCGGCGTCGGCGTTGCGGAACGGGTCGATGTCGGACGCGTTCTCCGGCCAGATGACCAGGTCGGGCTGCGGGACGGTGCCGGCGTCCACATCTGTCGCCAGCTCGAGGGTCTGCCGGACGTGGTTGTCGAGCACGGCGCGCCGCTGCGCGTTGAAGTCGAGGCCGAGTCGCGGCACCCCACCCTGGACGGCGGCGACGGTGACGGTGCCCGACTCGGCATCGGCCATGCCCGGGACGGTCGGGGCGAGCGCGATCGCGACCAGCGGCAGCACCGCCGCCGTGGCGGCGGGCGCCAGCCAGCGCAGCACCGCCGCCGTGGCGGCGGGCGCCAGCCAGCGCAGCATCGGCCGACGGGTGTCGAGCACCGCGACCACCAGCGCGGCCAGCCCGGTACCGGTCAGCGCGACGGCGAAGCTGACGAGCGGCGCCCCGCCGATGCTCGCGAGCGGAAGCAGCACTCCCTCGCTCTGACCGAAGGCGAGCCGACCCCAGGGGAATCCGCCGAACGGGACGGTCGAGCGGAGCCACTCCGTCAGCGACCACACGCACGCGATCCACAGCGGCGCGGCCCGGAACCGTGCCACCGCGACGGCGAGGAGCCCGAACAGACCGACGAACAGCGCCTCGACTCCGGACAGCGCGAGCCACGGCACCGGACCGACGTACTCGCCGACCCACGGCAGCAGCGGCAGCAGGAACCCGAGCCCGGCGAGGAAGCCGTACCCGAACCCGGCGCGCAGGCGCCGCGGTCCGCGGCCCCGGTCGGTGAGCACCACAACCAGCAGCGCGATCCCGACCGGGGCGAGGAACCACAGCGGCCGGGGCGGGAAGCTCGCGAACAGCAGCAGACCCGCAACGATCGCGGCCACCGAGTTGCCCAGGACACGCAGTGCCCGCCCGCTGCGGGTGGCGGGGTCAGCGTTCATGAATGGTGACGCCACGGTGCACCGTGCGCAGGCACACCGGGTTGGGCGCGTCGTCGTCGAGACGCGGCATCGCCGGGACCCGCGACCGCGGGTCCGTCGACCAGCGCTGCACGGTGTCCTTCGCGGCGGTGACGACGAGTTCGCCGGCATCCCACACCGCGTAGGAGGCGGGCGCGCCGGGAACGAGGGTGCCGGCCAGACCGTCACGGACCCCGCCGGCGCGCCAGGCGCCGCGCGTGGCCGCGGCGTAGGCGGCGCGCGGGGAGATACCGCTGCCGTCGGTGCGGTGGTGCGCGGCGGCGCGCAGACTGTCCCACGGGTTCAGCGGGGTGACGGGTGCGTCCGAGCCGATGGCGAGGGACACACCCGCCGAGGCCATCGCCGCGAACGGGTTCATCGCCAGCGCCCGCTCGGCGCCGAGCGCGCGGGCGTACATGCCGTCGGGGCCACCCCAGAGCGCGTCGAAGCCCGGCTGCACGCTGGCGACGACTCCCCAGGCGGCGAGTTTCGCGGACTGTTCGGCGTCGATCATCTCGACGTGCTCGAGCCGGTGCCCGCAGGCCGCGACCGCGGGACCGCCGAGTTCCGCGACGATCCGTTCGAAGCCGGCGACGGCGGCGGCGACGGCGGCGTCACCGATGACGTGGAAGCCGGCCTGGATGCCGGCGATCGTGCAGGCCCGCAGGTGTGCGGCGACGGCGTCGACGTCCAGATAGCCGGTGCCGGTGTGCGGGCGGTCCGCGTACGGCTGCGACAGCCACGCGGTGCGAGAGCCGATCGACCCGTCGACGAACAGGTCGCCACCGAGCGCGTGGGCGCCGGTGTCGGCGAGTAGGGCGGTGGCCTCGTCGGCGTCGGAGACGGCCTGCCCCCAGAACGCGCGAACCTGCACGCCGTGGTCGGTGGCGAGCAGTTCGGCGAGATCGGTGCGGCCCGCGATGTCCGGGCCGGAGCATTCGTGGACGGCGACGACGCCGTTGGCGGCGGCGCGGTCGAGTGCCGCGGCCCGGGCCCGGGCCCGCTGTTCGGTGGTGAGCAGGTCACGGGCGGCGGCGCGGATCCGATGGTGCTCGTCGGCGGTGACGGGAGCGTCACCGGGCAGCGCGGCCCGCGCGCGCAACGGGGTCGAGCAGGCCGCCGAGTGTGCGTCGATCCGGGCGAGGTACACCGCCCGACCGGGCGCCGCCTCGTCGAGTTCGGTGGTGGTCGGGCCGCGGTCCGCGTCGGGCCAGCCGGTCTCGTCCCAGCCCTGGCCCCAGACGACCGCGTCGTCGTGGCTGGCGGCGTACGCGCGGACCAGGTCGAGACATTCGCGCAGCGACCGCGCGCCCGCCACGTCCAGGCCGGTCAGCGTGAGTCCGAGCGAGGTGGTGTGGACGTGGGTGTCGACGAACCCGGGCCCGACGAACGCGCCGTCCAGGTCGACGATCTCCGCGTCCGGGTGCAGGGCGCGGCCGGGCCGGTCCTCCCCCACCCAGACGACGGTGCCGTCGGTGATCGCCATCGAAGTCGCGTCCGGTGCCGCCGGGCTGTAGATCCTGCCGCCGACCAACAGTTGGGTACTCACGGGGCTTCAGTCTGCCCGGCCGCCGTCGGTGCGGTGCGCACCGGGATCGGGAAGCACGATCTCGCCCTCGATCGCCTGTGGCCCACCCCACATCGGCCGGGACGGAGCGTCGTCGACGACCACGTCCTCGACGACGACACCGTCGACGACGGTGGCGCGGGAGCGGGCGTACGCCCCGGCACCGGCGGCGCCGGCGGCGGACACGACGGCCATCCGGCGGCCGGCGACGAGCACGGCCAGCGGGCGCAGCAGCATCCGGGTGGGCGGTGCGAGCATCAGCAGACCCAGCACCCCCGTGACCAGCCCCGGCACGAGCAGCAGGACGGTGCCGGTGGTGACGAGAGCACCGTCCGCGACGGCGCCGCCGATCGACCCGCGGCCTTCACCCGCGCGTTGCAGCTGCTCGAACACCCGCCGGAACTGGGACCGCATCAGCCACAGCCCGACCGCCCAGGTGGCGAGGAACAGCAGGACGGTCCAGCCGACGCCGATGGCGCTGCCGAGCCACACCACCGCCGCGATCTCCACCACGAGGTACAGCACGAACAGTGCGGGAATCATGTCGGTCCTTTCGATCGGTGCTCTGCCCTGTCAACGACCGGGACGCCCGATTTTCTCCCGTACCCGCCGGGTGCGTCAGAAGGTGAATCCCGCGAACGCCGCCCGCGGCCACCAGAACAGGTCCTCGGCCACACCGAGCGCCGCGGGGTCGTGTACCCGGACGCGGCCGCTGTCGGCGAGCTGATGCCACCGCACCCCACCGAGCAGCACCGACCCGAGCGCGGACACGTCGAGTTCGATCTGCGCCTCGTCGTCCGTACGGGCGACCTCGCCGGTGTCGTCGCCGATCCGGTATCGGCCGCTGTTCTCGGGAAGCAGCGCATCCTCGACGTCGAGGACCACCGAACCGGCGCCACGGTACGTGCGGGCGGCCAGCGCCCGCGGCACGTCGAGGACCCGCAGCCACGTCTCGTCCTGCACCGACAGGATCCGGGCGGCACGGTGGTCGGTGAGCAGCCACGGCAGCGGGGAGTCGATCGGCAGCGCCGTGAACACGAAGCGGTCCACGAGGTCGAGGGTGAGCAGGAACTGCAGCAGCGCGACGGTGGTGTCGGCGTCGGCGGCGACGAGGTCCTCGACGACCACGGTCCGCTGATCGGCACCGAACCAGGTGTCCGGGTTCCCGGGCCGGTACCGGACGTAGCCGGTCTCGCTGCCGGGTGATCCGCACACGGCCAGGTATCCGGGATGCGCGGCGGACCGCTGCTGACGGCGCCGGCCGAACGCCCACCACTGCGGCGAGCGGTCGATGGCACCGGGCCGGTCCGATGCGGCGGCCTCGTGGATCCGGGCGCACAGCGCGGGATCCACGGCCACGAGCCGGACGGGACGATCCGACCCGGTCCGCAGCCGCGCCCGCCGCGTCGACAGTTCCCAGGACGCCGAGCTCCCCGCGATGCCGTAGCCGAACCGCTCGTAGATCGTGGCCTCGGAGGCCCGCAGCGTCGCGACGACGTCACCGCCGTCGCGGGCGGCACGCAGCTGGGCCGTGACCAGTGCCCGCAGGATCCCGCGGCGGGTGTGGGTCGGGACGACGCCGATGTGGGTGACGGCCGCGTGCGCGACACGTGCGTCGCCGGGGAGGGTGAGCTCTCCGCCGGTGGAGTCGGCGGTCCCGACCATCGTGCCGTCGACGAACGCGCCGAGGGTGCGGCCCGGTTCGAAAAGCTCGACGATGTCCGCGACGGTGGGGTCACCGAGATGCGGCAGCCCCACCATCGCGGTGCGGAAGATGTCGTAGGCGCGGAGCAGGTCCGTCTCGGCGCGCAGGATCCGGACGTCGGTCATGGCGTCCATGGTCCCAGGCACGCCGAGGCACGGGCTCAGCTGGTCGCCCGACTGTTCGGCAGCTTCCACCCCGGGCGCGGGAAGTGGCACGTGTAGCCGTCCGGGTAGCGCTGCAGGTAGTTCTGGTGCTCGGGTTCCGCGTCCCAGAACGTGCTCGCCGGGGTCACCTCGGTCACGACCGTGCCGGGCCACAGACCGGACGCGTCGACGTCGGCGATCGTGTCGACGGCGACCTGCTTCTGCTCGTCGTCGAGGTGGAAGATCGCGGAACGGTACGACGTGCCGACGTCGTTGCCCTGCCGGTTCACCGTCGTCGGATCGTGGATCTGGAAGAAGAACTCCAGCAGTGCCCGGTAGTCGGTCCGCGCGGGGTCGTAGACGATCTCGACCGCCTCGGCGTGCCCCGGATGATTGCGGTAGGTCGGGTGATCGTTCTGCCCGCCGGTGTAGCCGACGCGTGTGGACACCACACCCGGCTGGTTGCGGATCAGGTCCTCCATGCCCCAGAAGCATCCGCCCGCGAGGATCGCCCTGCGTGTGTCGGCCATTCCGTGTTCCTTCCTGAACTGACGTTCCGAACCGAAAGCGACATCGGGGTCGACCCGTCGAGCGGGTCTCCCGGTGCCTGCTCGCAGCAACCGATCGGGACGCCGAGATGTTCCCTCATGTCGGTGGCCGCACCTGCGTCGTGTCCGACGGCGGTGCCGCGCGCAACGCCGTCAGTTGATCACGGAGCGCGGCCGCGGCGGTGCGGGCCCGACCCTCCTCGACGCGCGAGCGTTCGAGTTCGTCACGAAGCGTGTCCACCCGCCGCCGCAGTTCGGCCGCGGCGGCGCGTTCGTGCTCGACGGCCCGTTCGAGCCGGGTGACGGTGTCGGCGGCAGCTGCCGCGGCGTTCTCGGCGGCCGACCGCAGGTCCGCGATCCGCTGCTCGGACACCGCGGTGACCTGCGCGAGGTGACGGGCCGCGGTCTCGGCCTCCTCGGCCGCACGCCGGTGTGCGGTCTCCGCGGCGGCCTCGGCGACCGCGGCGCGTTGCCGGGCGGCCTCGGTGCGGTTCTCCGACTCGCGCAGGTGGGTGCGGACCGACTTCGTCTCCGCGGCGGCCGCGGACAGTCGTGTGTCGCGGTCCGCCTCCAGCGCCGCGATCTGCTCGGCGGTCTCGGCTGTCCGGGTCCGGTGCGCCCGATCCAGGTCCTCGAGCGCCTTCCGGTGCTCGGCGGTGAGCCGATCGACCTCGTCGCGGTGCGATTGCAGTGCGGCCGAGAGTTCGGCGTCGACGGCGCGGACGGCCGCGTCCGCGTTGGCGCGGTCGTCGAGTGCGGCGTCGTGTCTCGCACGCAGGTCCGCCAACTCGGTGTCGTATGCGGCCTTGGTCTGGGCGAGCTCGACGCTCGCGCGGTGCAGCGCGCCGTCGAGGGCGGCGGGGTCGGCGAGCCGGTCGACCGCGGCCGTGATTTGACGTGCCGCGAGCGCGAACCGGTCGACGGCCGTGCCGGTGACCGCCCGGAGGTCGGTGAGGGTGCGTTCGAGGGTGCCGATCACCTCGACCGGGGTGGCGGTGTCGACGGCGTCGATGTCGCCCTGCTGTTCCCGCGCCTTCTGCCGGGCGCGGAAGGCGCGGACCCGGTCCGCGTCGCTGGCGTACTTGCGGGGCCGTCCGGGTCGGGGCCTGCTCTCGTCGGCGGGCGGGTCCGCCGACGGCGTATCGGTGTCGTTCGGCTCGGTCTGCACGGCCGGTCCCCCATTCGTGTTCTGTAACGTTACGTGACAGGTTACGTTACGTAGTACGTAATGTAACGCAGAATTTTGTTCGTCATAATTCCCACTTATGGTGAGTTAGAATTCGCCGCGTGAGCGAGCTGATCCCGGCCCCCGAACGCGCCCCGGCGACACCCGTCCCCGAGGACGTCGCGGACGCGATGAACCGGCTGCGGCGCGCAGCGGTCCCCGAGAACACCCGCGCCGCCCAGATCAGCGACTGGTCGATCTTCGGCCGCTGGTGCGAGCGCGTCGGCCAGCCACCGCTGCCGGCGACACCGGAACTGATCGGCTGGTTCCTGACCGAGAAGTCGGCCGAGGTCCGTCCGGACGGCAGACCCGCCTACGCGCCCGCGACGATGACGCGGTGGGTGGCGTCGATCAACACCGTCCACTCCCTCGCCGGGCACCCGAAACCCGGCCGGGCACCGGCGGTCCGGGAGATCCTGCGCGGCATCGCACGCACCCGTGCCACGCCACCCGCCCGACGCGAACCGCTGCTCACCGACGACGTGCGGATCCTCGTGGAGACCATGCGCGCGGCGGCGGCGACCTGGCCCGAACGCGCCGCCGAACGCCGCGACTCCGCCGTTCTCCTGGTCGGGCTGACCGGCGCGATGCGCCGCTCGGAGCTGTCGGGGCTGCTCGTCTCCGATGTCCGTCCGCACCGCGCCGACGGCCTGTACGTGACGATCCGGCGGTCGAAGACCGACCAGACCGCCGCCGGCCGCACGGTCACACTCCCCTACGGGTCGTCACCCGTGACCTGCCCGGTGTGCGCCCACCGCCGGTGGCGCGAGGTCGTCGACGCCTGGGACGAGGGCGGCCGCGAGGCGGTGTCCGCCCTGCTCGGTGGCCCGGACGACTCCCACACCGAGCATCGGTGCCGCGGACTGACCGCCGCACCCGCCGCCGCGCGGCCGCTGTTCCGCAGCGTGCACCGCACCGGCGGTCTCGGCGAGGGTCCGCTCTCGGGGCAGGCCATCGCCTCGATGATCCAGCGCCGCGCCCGACAGTCCGGATACGCGGAAGAGTTCGTCGCGATGCTCGGCGGGCACAGCCTGCGGGCCGGCTTCGTCACCCAGGCGGTCCGCAACGCCGCGAGCGCGGAACAGATCATGACGCAGAGCGGGCACACCGATCAGCGGATGATCGCCCTCTACTCCCGCCAGCACGCCGGACTGCACGGCAACGCGGTCACCGCGCTCGGACTCTGACGCGGGGCGCCGACTCTCACAGAGTTCTCACTCGCCCGCAATCGAACCCCCATCTTCCGTACCTAGCCTTGTGTCACAAGGCTCATCGGGGAATGAACTTCCTTGGAGAGCACGATGTTTCGAGGCCGGGAGGCGTCATGTCGAACATACTGAAGGCGAGCCGGGACCGGCGCTGCATCACCGCGACGACCGCCGAGCTGCGCAGCCGCGGGCTGGCCGCGATCGTCGCCGACCGCGGTCCCTGCCTCGAGGTGCTCGTCACCGAGCCCGGTCACGCATGGATGGCCTCCGTGCTCCCCGGCGCCACCCCCGACACCGAGCTCGACGTCCAGGTCTACGCCACCGAGCCGGCGGAGCAGTGGACGGAGGACTTTCGCGACTGGGCCGATGCGGTCGAGTCCCTGCTGGCGCACCGGCCGGCGACGATGGCCGCATAACCGGCGCGCACGGGCGTGGCACTGCAAGATGAGGACGTGGTAGCGGTCCACAAGGTACTGATCGTCGAGGACGACGCGGACGTCCTGACCGCGCTGCGGCGCGGCCTCGAACTGTCCGACTTCGCCGTGCTCACCGCGATGGACGGGGCCGCGGCACTGCGGACCGTCGACGAGCACGATCCGGACCTGGTCGTGCTCGACCTCAACCTGCCCGTCCTCGACGGGGTGGGCGTGGTCACCGCGTTGCGCGCGACGCACAACGACGTACCGGTGTGTGTGCTCAGCGCCCGCAGCGCGGTCGACGACCGGATCGCGGGTCTCGAGGCCGGTGCGGACGACTACATGGTCAAACCGTACGAGTTCGGCGAGCTCGTCGCCCGGATCCGCGCCCTCCTGCGGCGCCGCCCTGCACCCGCTCCCGAAGATGCGGGCGGGCCGGTCCGCGTCGGGCCCGTCACCGTCGACCTGCTGGGTCGCCGCGTCGACGTCGACGGCGTCGCCGTGCACCTGACCAAGCGGGAGTTCGACCTGCTCGCGGTGCTGGCCGAGAACCGCGGGATCGTGCTCAGCCGCCAGAACCTGCTCGAGACCGTGTGGGGCTACGACTTCGACACCGAGACGAACGTGGTGGACGTGTTCGTCAGCTACCTGCGGCGCAAGCTGGAACTCGACGGCGCTCCGCGGGTGCTGCACACTGTGCGCGGGGTCGGCTTCGTCCTCCGGGACGGATGACCGTGCATCGGGGACCGGTCTCGCTGCGCCTCCGGGTGACCGCGGCGGCAGCGCTGGGAACGGCGTTGGTCGTGCTGCTGCTCGGTGCGGTCGTCTGGGTCGGCATCGACCGCCAGGTCACGTCCCAGCTCGACGCCAAGCTGGATTCCGTCACCGAGGTGACGGCGGCGAACCTGACCAGTCTGCGGGTCCTGCAGGGACCGTTGCCACTGCCACCGGGTTACGCGGGCACGCTCCGCGCGGGCGGACTGGTGGTGTCGACGACGGACGCGACGCTGCCCCAGACGCCGGAGGGCTGGAGCGACGCGACCGTGGACGGGACGGCCTACCGGGTGCGGACGGTCGAGGTGATCAGCGGACTCGGCGCCACGCTGTCGGTCGGCGCACCCACCGCCCCGGCCCGGTCGACGATCACCGGCCTGCACCGGTGGACGATCCTCGTCGGCGTCGTGGCGGTTCTCGTGGCGGCCGCGCTGGGATGGCTCTTCGCCCGGGTCGCGATCGCACCGCTGCGCAAGCTCACGGACCAGACTCGTCGACTCGGTGCCGATCCCGCCGCGCCGCCGCCGCAGGTGTCGGGCGCGCAGGAGGCGGTGGAGCTGGCCGGGGCGCTCCGGCAACTGCTCGACGCCAACGCGGACGAGCGCGCCCGCACGACCTCGGCGCTGGAGACGGCCCGCGACTTCGCGGCCGCCTCCGCTCACGAACTGCGGACCCCGCTGACGGCGATGCGCACGAATCTCGAGGTCGCGACGACGATGGACCTGCCCGCGGCCACCCGGGACGAGGTGCTGGCCGACACGCTGCGCGCGCAACGCCGGGCGGAGGCCACGCTCGGCGCACTGGAACGGCTCGCGGCGGGTGACCTGACCGCGGATTCCGATTTCGTGCCGGTCGACCTCGCGGAGCTGCTGGACCGCGCCGCACAGGACGCCCGCCGAACCCACGGCGGCGTGGACATCCGGCTCGACGTGCCACCTACCCTGACGGTAATCGGCCTGCCCGCCGGGTTGCGGTTGGCGGTGGACAACGCCGTCTCCAACGCGGTCCGACACGGTGGCGCGCGGGTGATCGAGATCGGCGCCCGGGACGGCCGCGACGCGGTGTACGTCGCGGTCACCGACGACGGCGCCGGTGTCCCCGCGGCGGAGCGCGAAGCGCTCTTCGAACGATTCCGACGCGGCGCCGGCGCGGCGCCGGACGGATCCGGGCTCGGCCTGGCCCTGATCCGTCAGCAGGCGAAGTTGCACGGGGGTACCGCCTGGTTCGAGGACAGTCCCCTCGGTGGCGTCCGGCTGGTGCTGCGGCTGCCGCGCACACCCGCCTGACGCGACCACCGGGACGGAGTGGGGGCCTCCCCGCCCCGCGACCGGGTCTGTGATTGGGTTGGCCGATGGGCTGGGCCGACTGGGGTGTCCTCATGACCGCTGCGCTCGCGGCGGGCTGGGTCGACGCCGTCGTCGGGGGCGGCGGGCTGATCCTGCTGCCGGTGATCCTGCTGACGATGCCGCAGATGACGCCCCAGGAAGCCCTGGCCACCAACAAGCTGACCGCCGTCAACGGCACGGCGGCCGCGGTCGTCACCTTCGCCCGCAAGGTCCGCCTCGAATGGCGCCTGATGGTCCCGGCGGCGGTGCTCGCCGCGGTCTGCTCGGCGGCGGGCGCCGCGGTCGTGTCGTTGATCGACAAGGACCTGTTCATCCCGATCATCATGGTGCTGCTCGTCGCGGTCGCCGTGTTCGTCACCATGCGGCCCACCATCGGGACGACGCTCGCCACGCACCGGCCGTCGCGGCTCAAGGTGGTCACGACCGTCCTCGTGGCAGGCGGGGCACTCGGCTTCTACGACGGCCTCTTCGGGCCGGGTACCGGCACGTTCCTCATCATCACGTTCGCGGTGATGCTCGGCACCGAGTTCGTGCGCAGCGCCGCGATGGCGAAGGTGATCAACCTCGGTTCGAACGTCGGCGCCCTCGCCTACTTCGCCGCCACCGGGAACGTGTGGTGGGCACTCGGATTGGCGATGGCCGTGTGCAACGTCGCCGGCTCGGTCGTCGGGGCCCGGATGGCGCTGGCGAAGGGCGCCGGGTTCATCCGCGTCGTCCTGCTCGTCGTGGTCGTCGTCATGGTGATCCGACTCGGCTGGCAGCAGTTCGGATGAGAGTTCGTTAGGTTGGCCGGGTGGGAACACACGACGTCGACCCGGACTTCCTCGCACTGCCCCTGACGGCCCTCGCCGATGCGGCGCTGACCGCGGCCCGTGCCGCGGGCGCCGGCCATGCGGACCTGCGCGTGCACCGCCTCCGAACACAGTCGATCCGGCTGCGGGACGGCAAGGTGCAGGCCGTCGTCGACGGCGACGAACTGGGGTTGGCGGTCCGCGTGATCGTCGACGGCACCTGGGGTTTCGCCTCGCACGCCGAGCTGACCACCGAGTCCGCGGCCCGGACCGCGGCCCGTGCCGTCGAGGTCGCCCGCGCGTTGCGGTCCCTGAACCGGGACCCGGTCGAGCTGGCCGCCGAACCCGTCCACCCCGGCGCCGTGTGGGTGTCCGAATACGCGGCCGACCCGTTCGCGGTCCCGACCGCGGACAAGGTGGGCCTCCTGGCCGAGTACTCGGGCCGGCTGTCCGCGGCGGACGGCGTCGACCACGTCACCGCGAGCGTGCTGCAGGTCAAGGAGCAGACGTTCTACGCCGACCTCGACGGCTCACGGATCGTCCAGCAGCGGGTCCGGCTGCACCCCGAACTGGAGGCCACCGCCGTCGACGCCGCCGCGGGCAGCTTCGAGACGATGCGGACCCTCGCGCCACCGGTCGGCCGCGGCTGGGAGTACCTGACCGGAACCGGCTGGGACTGGGACGACGAACTCGCCCGGATCCCCGAGTGGCTGGCGGAGAAGGCGAAGGCACCGTCCGTGGAAGCGGGGCCGACCGACCTGGTGATCGACCCGACCAACCTGTGGCTGACGATCCACGAGTCCATCGGGCACGCAACCGAGTACGACCGGGCCATCGGGTACGAGGCCGCCTACGCGGGCACCTCCTTCGCGACGCCGGACAAGCTCGGCACGCTCCGGTACGGCACGCCGATCATGCACGTCACCGCGGACCGCACCGAGGCGCACGGACTCGCCAGCATCGGCTGGGACGACGACGGCGTCGCCGCCCAACGCTGGGATCTCGTCCGCGACGGTCTGCTGGTGGGCTATCAGCTCGACCGGGTGTTCGCGCCCCGCCTGGGGCTGGAGCGTTCCAACGGGTGCTCCTACGCGGACTCCCCGCACCACGTCCCGATCCAGCGGATGGCGAACGTGTCCCTGCAACCGGACCCGACCTCCGACACCGCCACCGCCGACCTGATCTCGCGGGTCGAGGACGGCATCTACGTCGTCGGTGACAAGAGCTGGTCGATCGACATGCAGCGCTACAACTTCCAGTTCACGGGGCAGCGCTTCTTCCGGATCCGGGACGGGAAACTCGACGGCCAGCTCCGCGACGTCGCCTATCAGGCGACGACGACGGACTTCTGGGGATCGATGGAGGCGGTCGGCGGGCCGTCGACGTGGCGCCTCGGCGGCGCGTTCAACTGCGGCAAGGCGCAACCCGCGCAGGTCGCCGCGGTCAGCCACGGTTGCCCCTCCGCCCTGTTCCGGGGCGTCAACGTTCTCAACACACGAAACGAGGGTGCCCGGTGATCGCCGCACAGGAGCTGATCGAGCAGGCGCTGGCCCTCGTCACGGTCGACGAGGCCATGGTCGTCGTCACCGACGCCTCCGAGACCTCGCTGCGGTGGGCGGGCAATTCGATGACCACCAACGGGGACTCGCGGTCGCGGAGCTGGACGGTCGTGGCCGTCGTCCGGGACGGAGACGGCGCGCGGGTCGGGTCGGTGACGTCGTCGAGCGTCGACCCCGACGCCATCGCCGGTGTGGTGCGAGCCGCGGAGGACGCCGCCCGCAGCGCGCGGCCCGCCGACGACGCGATGCCGCTGATCGAGCCCACCTCCGGCCCCGACTCCGGGTGGTCCGAGGGGCCCGCCGAGACCGGGGTCGAGGTGTTCGCCGGCATCACCGACGCACTGGCGGGTGGCTTCGACGGCGCCGATCGGCTCTACGGTTTCGCGCATCACCAACAACACAGCACCTGGCTCGGCACCAGCACCGGCCTGCGGCGCCGGTTCACCCAGCCGACCGGATCCGTCGAGATCAACGGCAAACGCGGCGACGCCAGCGCGTGGGTCGGCGCCGGCACGATCGACTTCGCCGACGTCGACGTCCCGGACCTGCTGGCGCAGTTGAGCACCCGCCTCGGCTGGGCGAGCCGGACCGTGGCACTGCCCGCCGGACGTCACGAGACGCTGCTGCCGCCGTCCGCGGTCGCGGACCTGATGATCTACCTCATGTGGACGATGGAGGGCCGCGGCGCCAACGAGGGGCACACCGCGTTGTCCCGGGCCGGCGGCACCCGGGTCGGCGAGACACTCACCGACCTCCCCCTGACGCTGTTCTCGGACCCGACGTCCCCCGGCCTCGAGTACGCGCCGTTCGTCGCGACCGCGGCGTCCAGCGAATCGGTGTCGGTCTTCGACAACGGTCTCACCACCGAACGTGTCGACTGGGTCCGCGACGGCCGGATCAACGCGCTGGCCTATCCCCGACACGCGGCGCACGAGTTCGCGGCACCCGTCGCCGTGCCGGGCGACAACCTGCTGCTCACCGGCGGCAGCGACGCGAGCATCGACCAGATGATCGCCCGCACCGAGCGGGGACTGCTGTTGACGACACTGTGGTACATCCGCGAGGTGGATCCGGCGACGCTGCTGCTGACCGGTCTCACCCGCGACGGCGTCTATCTCGTCGAGGACGGCCGGGTCACCGCCGCAGTCAACAACTTCCGCTTCAACGAGTCGCCGTTGGACCTGCTCCGCCGGGTCACCGAGGTCGGTGCCACCGAACAGACGCTGCCGCGGGAATGGAAGGACTGGTTCACCCGCACCGCGATGCCTCCGCTGCGGATCCCGGACTTCCACATGTCGTCGGTGAGCGCGGCGCAGTGAGCCTCGAGATCCGCCTCGCCGACGACGCCCGCTGTCCGTGCCTGAGCGGGGAGACATACGGCGCGTGCTGTGGCCGTTTCCACTCCGGCGCCGCGCAGGCACCCACAGCGGAGACGCTGATGCGATCGCGGTACTCGGCGTTCGCGGTGGGCGACGCGGAGTACCTGCTGCGCACCTGGCATCCGAGCACCCGACCGGCCGCCCTCGACCTCGACCCGGACCAGCGGTGGTTGCGCCTGGACATCCTGCACCGCACCGGCGGCAGCCTCCTCGAATCGGCGGGGACGGTCGAGTTCGTCGCCCACTACCGGTACGGCCGGGACCGCGGCTCACTGCACGAGCACAGCAGGTTCGTCCGCGAGCACGGACGGTGGCTGTACGTCGACGCGCTGGGCTGACGACGATCACCGGGAAATTCGATGGACGGGATCGGTTGCCCGTTGCTAACGTGCGCGAGACCGTGACACCACACGAGGAGGTGAGACCCATGAACGCAGTAACCAGGTGGGTGCTCCCACTCGTGTTCACGGATCGGCGGCCGAACCAGTAGTCGCCGGGAGCGCCCGATTCGTAGGCACTCCGAAAGGCAACACAATGCATTTCACCTCCGAGACATCGTCGAACGGTGTCCTCGAGCGCACATTCCTCGTCAACGACGTCCCGGGTGTGCTCTGGTCGCCGGAACCCGGTTCGGCCGTCACTCCCCTGCTGCTCCTCGGCCACTCGGGCGGCATGCACAAGCGGGCGCCGGGGCTCGTGGCCACCGCCCTGCACGGGGTCACCACGCACGGGTTCACCGTCGCCGCCGTCGACGCTCCCGGTCACGGTGACCGGGAGCGTTCCCGTGCCGACCGGCAGCAGGTCGAGGCGATCCAGCGCGCCAGGGTGGCGCGCGAACCGATCGCCCCGTTCGTGGCCGAGCATACGATGTCGGTGGCGGAGCGTGCGGTACCGGAATGGCGGGCCACCCTGGACGCGCTGCAGACACTGCCCGAGATCGACGCCGCGGCGCCGGTCGGCTACGGCGGCATGATGTTGGGCGTCACGACGGGGATGATGTTGACGGCGTCCGATTCCCGGATCGCCGCCGCCGGCTTCGGCGCGGTGTTCGTGAACGACGCGCTGATGGACGTGGCACGTCAGGTCACCGTCCCCGTCGAGTACCGCGTTCCCTGGGACGACGAGGATCTCGACCGCGGTGCCGCGCTGGCGCTGTTCGACGCCGTCGCGTCGGGAGAGAAGTCCCTGCACGCTCGTTCGGGGCGGTGCCATCCGGCACCCGACCACGAGCGCGCCGACTCGCTCCGGTTCTTCGCCCGACACCTGGGCCAGGGCATCGGTCAGGTGTTCTCCTGACATGAGCGGTGTCGGCGTCCGCCGGGACGGTGGACGCCGACACCGTTCCCCGGCCCGTGGCGGTGACGGCATCTGACGGCGACGGTTCGACGGAGTAGCGTCCGAATCGGCGGATGTGTCGATGGACTGGTTCGAGGTGGGCGTTCTCGGCCGGTGGCTCTTCACGGAGGGGCTCGCGGCCCTGTACCTCGTTGCGTTCGTCGCGGCGGCCCGCCAGTTCCGTGCACTGCTCGGATCGAACGGCATGCTGCCGATCCCCCGGTACCTGGAGTCCGCGTCGTTCCGGCGGTCTCCGAGCATCTTCCACCTGCACTATTCGGACCGGTTCTTCGCCGCCGTCGCGTGGTCGGGCGCGGCGCTGGCGGCGGCGACCGTCGCCGGGATGACGGCCCGGCTACCGCTCCCGCTGTGCATGCTCGTGTGGCTGGCGATGTGGGTGTTGTACCTGTCGATCGTGAACGTCGGTCAGCTCTGGTACGGCTTCGGTTGGGAGTCCCTGCTGCTCGAGGCCGGGTTCCTCGCCGTGTTCCTCGGTAACGCCGACACCGCGGTCCCGCTGACGATCATGGTGCTGCTGCGGTGGCTGCTGTTCCGGCTCGAGTTCGGCGCCGGGCTGATCAAGATCCGCGGAGACCCGTGCTGGCGGCACCTGACCTGCCTGTACTACCACCACGAGACGCAGCCCATGCCGGGACCGCTGAGCTGGTACTTCCATCACCTGCCACGGCCGTTGCACCGGGTCGAGGCGGCGGGCAACCACGTCACACAGCTCGTGCTGCCGTTCCTGCTGTTCGCGCCGCAGCCGGTGGCGGGGTGGGTGGCCGCCGTGATGATCGTGACGCAACTCTGGCTGGTCGCGAGCGGCAACTTCTCCTGGCTGAACTGGCTGGCGATCGTGCTCGCCTGCTCGGTGCTTCCCGATTCGCTCGTGGAGCGGATCCCGGCGGTCTCCGTTGCCGAAGCCGCACCTGCCCCGGTGTGGTTCACGGTCACGACGTGGGCCGTCACCGCCGGTGTCGTCGTGCTCAGCTACTGGCCCGTGCGCAACATGGTCGGCCGTCATCAGCTGATGAACGCGTCGTTCAACCGCTGGCACCTGGTCAACACCTACGGGGCGTTCGGCACCGTCACCCGGATCCGCACGGAGATCGTCGTCGAAGGTACCGACGACGACGAACCCGGCCCGCACTCCGAATGGCGCGCGTACGAATTCCGGGGCAAGCCGGGCGATCCGACGCGACGACCGCGGCAGGTCGCCCCCTATCACCTGCGCCTGGACTGGCTGATGTGGTTCGCAGCGATCTCCCCCGGCTACGGCGACCGCTGGTTCGGCGGGTTCGTCCACCGACTGCTGGAGAACGATCGGGACACCCTGGCCCTGCTGCGGCACAACCCGTTTCCCGAGGCCCCGCCGCGGTGGGTCCAGGCCCGGCTCTTCGAGTACCGGTTCACGGAGCGCCGCACCCGACGTGCCACGGGGCGATGGTGGGACCGGGAGTTGATCGGTGTGTGCCTGCGTCCGGTGAATCTGGCCGGGTCGCGGCGCCGGTAGCCTGAGGTCGTGTCGGAATCCTCGGGTGTGCGCCTCGACAGCTGGGTCTGGTCGGTGCGGTTGTTCAAGACCCGCTCCGCGGCGGCCGCCGCCTGCCGGGCCGGCCACGTTCGCGTCAACGGCACGTCCGCGAAACCCGCTCAGGCACTGCGCATCGACGACGAGGTGCGGGTCCGGGTGGACGGGCGTGAGCGGATCGTCGTCGTCGCCCGGTTGATCCGCAAACGAGTCGGTGCGCCGGAGGCGGCGCTGTGCCTGATCGACAAGACCCCGCCGCCGCCTCCGCGGGAGGTGCTGATGTCGGTGCCGCTGCGTGATCGCGGTTCCGGACGTCCGACGAAACGTGAACGGCGAGAACTGGATCGGCTCCGCGGTTTCAACGAGGACTAGTTGCCCGAACGAGACAGATCATCATCCCGAATCGGCCTCGTCTGGACCCTCGTCCATGTCATGCTTCCCGCCGCCGGTCGCGACTGCTCCGGCACGGGCACGAGGGAACGGGGTGTGTGACGTGATGGTTGGTCGGCTCGGCAGGCGGTCTGCGGGTGCGAACGGAATCCGGAGCGCGGCTCTCGCGGCGACGGCGGGATTGATCTGCGCGGGCGCCGGATTGGCGGGCGCAGGTGGTGCGTCGGCCCAGATCACGGTGGGCTGCGCGTCGACGGTTCAGCTCACGACGTGCAGCTATTCCGACATCGGGATCGACGAGTTCTACCTGGATGTTCCCGCGGGCGTGTCGAGCCTGCACGTCGTCGCCCGAGGTGGTGCCGGGTCGGGCTTTCAGGGCGGACGCGGAGCGATCGTCGAAGCCGACGTGCCGGTCACCCCCGGGAGCACCGTCTGGGTACAGGTCGGTGTCGGTGGCGGCAGCGGTCTGGCGGCCGGTGGCGGATATGCGGCCGTCAGCACCTCACCGCTCGAGGACGGTGTCGACGGTCTCACCGGGCGCCTGATCGTCGCGGGTGGTGGCGGCGGGTCCGGTCTCGGCGCGGGTGGCGACGCCGGGTCACCGGCGCCGGGTGGCGGCGGCGCGGGAACCGCGGTCGCGGGTGGGGCCCCCGGGTTCGGTGGACAGCCCGGCCAGTTGGGCCTCGGCGGCCCGAGTACGTTCGGCGCCGGCGGCGGTGGCGGTCTCTACGGCGGAGGCGGCGGAACCTCCGGTGGCGGAGGTGGGTCGTCGCTGGTACCGGCAGGCGGAACGGTCAGGCAGGCACCGAACGGAGCGGGGGCGAGTGTCGTGGTGTCCTTCGCGTCGAACTACGTGTCGGGAACCGGCAGCACCGACGCCGGAAGCTCGGGCAGTTCGGGCAGCTCCGGCAGTTCCGGGAGCGCGGGCAGCAGCGGCAGCTCGGGTTCCTGACCCCGCGTTTCCGCCGGTGGCGTGATTCCGGCCGTCGGGGTGGGAAATGTGGTCGATACCAGTCACTCCGACGCGCCGGTCATGGCATGCTACCTGCGCCGGTGGCATCCGCCGCCGGCACAGTGCGACTGAGCGAGGTTTCATTGATGGACAAACGTCGGACACAGGCACGGTCGTGGCGACGGACGGTGAGCGCAGCTGCCGCGTTCGGCGTGACGGCGGCCGCAGCGGCAGCCGTGTCCACCGGTGCAGGAACCGCGACGGCCGCGACGACCATCGGATGCTCGCAGGCCTTCAACATCGTGACCTGTTCATTCGTCGGAACCACGACGGAGCAGTACCTCCGCGTGCCCCGTGGCGTCAAGGTCATGAAGGTGACCGCCGTCGGTGGCCCCGGTGCCGGCGTCGTTCATCCCGGAGGACGAGGCGGCTTCGTCGAGACGAACATCGATGTCGTCCCCGGCTCCATGCTGTACATCCGCGTCAACGCCGACGGCGTGGGCAACGGCGGCGGAGCGTCCAGTGTCGCCACGAAGTCGATCGACAACCGTGCGGCCGGTCTCGCGTCGCGGTTGGTCGTCGCTCCCGGTGGCGGCGGCGCCGCGGAGGGCGGATCCGGTGGCGACTCGGGACTGCTGGCTCCCGAGTACGCGAGCCGATTCGCCAAGCCGCTCGACAGCATCGACTCGCTCGAAGACCTCGGCCCCGGCCTCGCGGCCCGGATCAAGGCGGCAGGTGACTTCGAGAGTGGCGACGAGGGCCTGAACCTGCCGGGCGCCGGTGGCCGCGGGGCGACCGTCACGGGCGGCGGCGCGGGCGGCAAGATCGAACAGGTTCTCGACGACGGCAGCATCCGCCTGGTCAGCGAGGGGGCGCCCGGCACGCTGGGCGTCGGTGGTGAGGGTGACGGCAACGGCGGCGCCGGCGGCGCCGGTTACTACGGCGGCGGCGGCGGCGCCGACGGTGCGGGCGGTGGCGGCGGCTCGTACCTGGTGCCCACCGGCGGAACCGCCCGCCCGGCGGAGATGGAGCGCCGCCCGTCCGTCGTGGTCGAGTTCACCATGGGTCTCGACGGCATGCTCGGCTCCTTCGGCAGCAGCGGCCACGGCACGATGTCGTCGGCGTGGGACAGCGCCTTCGAGACCACGACGAGTTCGGTCTTCGCGTCCTGAACCGGCGTGACCGGCACGGTCAGGGTGTGGTGATCGCCAACCCGACCGTGCCGGTCCGTCCGCGGCGCAGCAGGCTGCCCTTCATGGTCAGCCATCCGAGGACGCCGTAGCGTTTCGCGATCGCATCGCGCGCACGGTCGCTACCCGCGAGATCGAGGATTTCGGCCCGCGCCTCGACCGCGTCCCCCTTCGCCTTCCCGCGGGCGTCGCACGGCGCCACCGTGACTCGCGGATCGCGCCGGATCCGCTTCACCTTCCACGAGTCGGTCACCGTCCACATCAGCAGCCGATCGCCGTCCGACGCCGCCCACAGTGGGGTCGGCACAGCGGTTCCGTCCTTGCGGAAGGTGGTCAGCAGAACGTATTTCGCGGCGGCAACCTCGTCGAATGGGGTCATGGCACCAGCGTACGGGCAACGGTCCCGGTGACCGGGACATGCCGATGGGTGGGGCCCCGCTCTCCGTACGGTCGATCGGGCGTGACGTCTGTCACGTGGACAGATTTCGGGTCGAGCAGGACGGGCGTTACACGTGACAACGACAGAGCACAACAGGATCGAGGACGTCGGCACCCGGGGACGCGGTCGGTACAACCGCCGCCGGCCCGCATGGGTGATCGTCGCCGTCCTGGTCGCCGTCGAGATCATCAGCGCCTTCGAGACGTCCATGGTGTATGCCGCGATCCCGACGTTCATCGCCGAGTTCGACAGCAACGCTGCCACCGTGGGGTGGGCAGTGACGGCGTTCCTGCTGGTGGCAGCAGCCTCGGCTGCCGTCTGCGGCCGGCTCGGCGACATGTACGGACGCGAGCGGGTGCTGATCGTGCTGTTGCTCGCGGCGGCGGTCGGGTCCGTCATCAGCGCCGTCGGTGACAGCATCGGCAGCATCATCGTCGGCCGCGCCGTTCAGGGTGTCGCCGGCGCGATCCTGCCGCTGTGCATCGGTCTGGCACGCGAACATCTGCCCGCGGCCAGAGTGCCGGTTGCGGTGGCGGTCATCTCCGGTTCCGCGGTGGCCGCCGGCTCCGCGTCGCTGCTCGTCGCCGGGGTGATGCTCGATCACGCCAGCTGGCACATGATCTTCGTCGTCGCCGCCGTGTACGCGCTCGGTGCCGTGCTGCTGGTGGCGTTCGTCCTGCCGTGGCGCCCGCCGACCGGGGTCCGCGAGCACGTCGACTACGTGGGCGCCGTCGCGTTCGTCCCGGCGATCGCCGCGGTCCTGTTGGGTGTCAACAAGTCCACCACCTGGGGGTGGACCGATTCGGCGACGCTGGGGCTGGTCGGCGGCGGTGTCGTCGTTCTCGTGTTCTGGGTGTGGTGGGAGCTGCGCACGACGTCCCCGATCGTGAACATGCTGCAGTTCCGGGACCGCAAGTTCACGTTGACGATGCTCGCGACGTTCGCGATCTCCATCGGGCCGATCGGCGTGACCACGATGATCATCCCGATCGTCCTGCAGTCCCCCACCGAGGCACCGTTCGGACTGGGACTGACCCCGACGAACGCGGGCTGGCTGTCGTTCGCCGGTTCGATGTTCGGGTTCGTATGCACCCCGATCAGCGGCAGGATCGCCGCGGCGGTCGGAGCCCGCGTGTCGATGCTCGTCGGCAGCGTCCTGTTCCTGATCGGCAATGCGCTGCTCCTCCTGACGCACGACTCCGTCGCCGGGATGATGGTCATGGTCGTCACGGTGTCGGTCGCGACGGCGTTCGCATACACGGCGATGCCGAACCTGCTCGTCGAGGCCGTGCCCGAGCACGCCACCAGCGAGGCCACCGGCGCCAATGCGGTGGTGCGGACGGGCGGCAGCGGGATCGGTGTGTCGATCGCGACGATGCTGCTGGCCAATACCGCCCTGGCCACGGGCCTGAACACGATCGCCGGACTGAACGCGGTCGTCGTGATGCTCACCGTGACGTCGCTCGCGGCGATCGGATTCACGGTGCTGATCCCGCGAGGCGCCAGCCGCGTCTGACGGCACGCTCCGGCCACGGCCCGGGTGTGGTCCACCGTGTGGTGGTCCACCCGGGCCGTCGCCGGAGCCGAAGACGGGATCGGGTGCGAAACTACTCGCCCTCGAGCCTGCCCTCGGTCTCGAGGTACACCGACCGGAGCCCGTCCAGGACCTCCTGGCCGGGCTCTTCCCACATGTCCCGCTCGACGGCCTCGAGGAGACGCTCCGCGATACCGTGCAGCGCCCACGGATTCGACTTCTCCATGAACGCGCGATTCTGTTCGTCGAGCACGTAGGTCTCGGCGAGCTTCTCGTACATCCAGTCCGCCACGACGTTGGTGGTCGCGTCGTAGCCGAACAGGTAGTCGACGGTCGCCGCCATCTCGAAGGCGCCCTTGTACCCGTGCCTGCGCATCGCCTCGAGCCAGCGCGGGTTCACCACCCGGGCCCGGAACACCCGCGACGTCTCCTCGGACAGGGTGCGGGTGCGCACCGCGTCCGGGCGGGTGCTGTCGCCGATGTACGCCTCCGGGTCCTTGCCGGTGAGCGCGCGGACCGTGGCGACCATGCCGCCGTGGAACTGGAAGTAGTCGTCGGAGTCGGCGATGTCGTGTTCGCGCGTGTCGGTGTTCTTGGCGGCCACCGCGATTCGCTTGTACGCGCTGCGCATGTCGTCCGCGGCGGGGGCGCCGTCGAGACCGCGCCCGTACGCGTACCCACCCCAGGTGGTGTACACCTGCGCGAGGTCGGCGTCACCACGCCACGACTTCGAGTCGATCAGCTGCAACAGTCCGGCACCGTAGGTGCCCGGCTTCGACCCGAAGATCCGGGTGGTCGCACGACGTTCGTCACCGTGCTCGGCGAGGTCGGCCTGCGCGTGCGCGCGGACGAAGTTCCTGTCCTCGGGCTCGTCGAGGGCCGCGACCATCCGGACCGCGTCGTCGAGCAGCGCGAGCACGTGCGGGAAGGCGTCCCGGAAGAAGCCGGAGATGCGGACGGTGACGTCGACGCGGGGCCGGCCCAGTTCGGCGAGCTCGATCACCTCGAGTCGGGTCACGCGCCGCGACGCCTCGTCCCACACCGGCCGGACCCCGAGCAGCGCGAAGACCTCCGCGATGTCGTCGCCGGAGGTGCGCATCGCGGAGGTGCCCCACACGGACAGGCCGACGGACGTCGGGTATTCACCGTGATCGGCGACGTACCGCGCCAGCAGGGACTCGGCCATCGCCTGCCCCGTCTCCCAGGCCAGCCGCGACGGCACCGCCTTCGGATCGACGGAGTAGAAGTTGCGGCCGGTCGGCAGCACGTTGATCAGACCGCGCAAGGGCGACCCACTCGGGCCTGCCTCGATGAACCGGCCGTCGAGGGCGCGCAACACCTGGTCGATCTCGCGGCCCGTGCCGCGCAGTCGCGGCACCACCTCGGTCGCCGCGAACTCCAGCACCGCGACGACCTGATCGCCGTGCGCGCCGCCGATCCGCTTGGCGGCCACCGGATCCCAGTCGGCGCGCTGCAGCGCCGCGACGAGACCGTGTGCGATCTCCTCGATCTCGTCGACGCGGCCGCGGTTCTCGTCGCCGGCCTCGCTCAGGCCGAGCGCCTCCCGCAGCCCGGGAACGTTCCGTTCGCCGCCCCACATCTGCTTGGCGCGCAGCATCGCCAGGACCAGTTCGACCTCGGCGTCCCCGTCGGGTGCCCGCCCGAGCACGTGCAGGCCGTCGCGGATCTGCACGTCCTTGATCTCACACAGCCAGCCGTCGACGTGCAGCAGCATGTCGTCGAACACGTCCTCCTCCGGGCGTTCGGCGAGCCCGAGGTCGTGGTCCATCTTCGCGGCCCGCATCAGCGTCCAGATCTGCTGACGGATCGCGGGCAGCTTGGACGGGTCCAGCGTGGAGATGTTCGAGTGCTCGTCGAGCAGCTGCTCGAGCCGCGAGATGTCTCCGTACGACTCCGCACGGGCCATCGGCGGGATCAGGTGGTCGACGAGGGTGGCGTGCGCGCGCCGCTTCGCCTGGGTGCCCTCGCCGGGGTCGTTGACGAGGAACGGGTAGATCAGCGGCAGATCGCCGAGGGCTGCGTCAGTTCCGCAGGACGCCGACATGCCGAGCGTCTTCCCGGGCAGCCACTCCAGGTTGCCGTGCTTGCCGAGGTGCACGATCGCGTCCGCGCCGAACCCGCCGTCCTCGGCGTCGGCGGCGAGCCACCGGTACGCGGCGAGGTAGTGGTGACTCGGCGGGAGGTCGGGATCGTGGTAGATCGCGACCGGGTTCTCGCCGAACCCGCGGGGCGGCTGCACCATCAGCACGACGTTGCCGACCTGGAGTGCGGCGACGACGATCTCGCCGTCACGGTCCGCGGACCGGTCGACGTAGTGTTCGCCGGGCGCCGGCCCCCAGTGCTCCTCGACGCCCGCACGGAAGTCGGCGGGCAGAGTGTCGAACCACGCCCGATACCGCTCCGAAGAGATGCGGATCGGGTTGCCCTCCAACTGTTCCGCGGTCAGCCAGTCGGGGTCCTGACCACCGGCGGCGATGAGGGCGTGGATGAGTGCGTCGCCGTCCCCGGCCGCGAGACCGGGCAGCGCATCGTCGCCGTCCGCGGGACCGAGGTCGTAGCCGGACGCCCGCATCGCGGTCAGCAGCGCGATCGCGCTCGCGGGCGTGTCGAGACCGACCGCATTGCCGATGCGGGCGTGCTTCGTCGGATACGCGGACAGCATCAGCGCGATCCGCTTGTTCGGATTGGGGATGTGCCGCAGCCGGGCGTGCCGCACCGCGATGCCCGCGACCCGGGCTGCGCGCTCGGCGTCGGGGACGTACGTGGTGAGTCCGTCGCCGTCGATCTCCTTGAACGAGAACGGCACCGTGATCAGGCGGCCGTCGAACTCCGGCACCGCCACCTGGGTGGCGACGTCCAGCGGCGAGAGGCCGTCGTCGTTGGCCGCCCACGTCTCCCGGCTGCTGGTGAGGCACAGGCCCTGCAGGATCGGCACGTCCAGCGCCGCGAGCGCGGCGACATCCCACGACTCGTCGTCCTCGCCGGCGGACGCACCCGCCGGCTTGGTGCCACCGGCAGCGAGGACCGTCACGACCATCGCGTCCGTGCCGGCCAGGAGGTCGAGCAGTTCGGGTTCCGCGGTGCGCAGCGACGCGCAGAAGATCGGGAGAGGCTCGGCGCCACGGTCCTCGATGGCCCGGCACAGTGCCTCGACATAGGCGGTGTTCCCGGCCAGATGCTGTGCGCGGTAGTACAGCACCGCCACCGTGGGCCTCCCGAATGTCCCATCCGGCCGGTCCGACCGACCGGATGGGACATTCGGGACACCGGCACGCTCGAGGCGACCCCACGTGGGAGTGTGCACCGGCGGCTCGAACCCGACACCGGTGAGCAGGACGGTGTCGGACAGGAACCCGGACAGTTGCGCCAGGTTCGCCGATCCACCCTCCGCCAGATACGTGTGCGCTTGCGCGGCGACGTTCGCGGGGACCGTGGACAGTTCCATCAGCTCGGCGTCGGGTGCGAGCTCACCGCCGAGGACGACCGTCGGCACGCCGGCGGCGAGCACGGCGTCGAGACCGTCCTCCCACGCGCGCCGGCCACCGAGGATGCGGACCACGACGAGATCGACACCGTCCACCAGACCCGGGACGTCGTCGACGAGGATCCGCGCAGGGTTCGCCCAGCGGTAGTCGGCGCCGCTGGCCCGGGCACTGAGCAGATCGGTGTCGGACGTCGACAGCAGCAGGATCACGTGACAGGCCTCCTCGGGGTTTCGCGCCCCACTTGGTCGGGACGGCAGCGTCGGAGGGTCTGGCTTCCGGGGGAATCCCCCGGTCACAGTGGCGCGACCGCACCGGAATCACACCGGCTTCCTCTCGAGCTGCCGCAATGGCTGCTGATCGTACCGGGACAGCCCCCGTACCCTGGAGGCGATGTCCGAGTTCACCCCATCCGACCGTTCCCGCCCCGACGCATGCCCGGGCGCGCTTCAGGTGCACCAGGCAGCGGACGGCGCGCTGTCCCGGGCCCGGATCCCCGGCGGGGCGATCACCCCCGCACAGTTGCAGGCGCTCGCCGACGCGGCACGCGACCTCGCCGGCGGCGAGATCGAACTGACCTCACGCGGCAACGTGCAGGTGCGGGCCGTGACGGACCCGGCCGCGTTCGCCGCCCGCCTCACCGCCGCCGGCCTGCTGCCGTCCGCGACCCACGAGCGGGTCCGCAACATCGTCGCCACGCCGATGTCGGGGCGCTCCGGCGGATTCGTCGACGTCCGCGGCTGGGTGAACGAGGTCGACACCGGCCTGTGCGCGGACCCGGATCTGGCGGACCTGCCCGGTCGGGTCCTGTTCACCCTCGACGACGGCCGCGGCGACGTCACCGCGCTGCGCGGCGACATCGGACTGCACGCGGTCACCCCGACCGAGATCGCGCTGATCCTCGCCGGCGCCGACCACGGCGTGCGCCTGTCCCCCGACGACGGTGTCACCGCACTGCTCGACGCCGCTCGGGCACTCCGGGAGATCCGCGGCACGCAGTGGCGGCTGCACGAGATCGAGGACGGCCCCGCGATCCTGCTGCGCCGCCTCGGCATCACCCCGGCCGCCGACGTCCTCGACCTGCCCGATGCGGTGACCACCGGACCGATCGGCTGGATCGACCAACCCGACGGAACCGTCACGCTCGCGGGCGGACTGCGGTTGGGAGTCCTGCCCGCCCGGCTCGCCGACTTCCTCGCCGCCGTCGACCGCCCCGTCACCGTCACCCCCTGGCGGTCGGTGCTGCTGCACGATCTCACCGAGGACATGGCCGAACAGGTGGTCCGGGTGCTCGCACCGATGGGCCTGATCTTCGACGCGAACTCCCCGTGGCTGCAGGTCAGCGCCTGCGCCGGGCAACCCGGCTGCGCGAAGTCCCGCACCGATGTCCGCGCCGACGCGGCACGAGCCGTCGACACCGCGACACTGCCCGCCGACGGCCGTCAGCACTGGGCCGGATGCGAGCGGCGGTGCGGACGTCCACGCGGCGCGGTCACCGATGTCGTCGCCACCGACGACGGCTACCGGGTGGACCCGCCCGCTCCCTGACCCCATATCGTGTGGGCCATGAGCGACTACATCCGTGACGGTGCGGAGATCTACCGCCAGTCCTTCGCCACGATCCGGGCCGAATCGGACCTGGCGCGGTTCCCCGCGGATGTCGCCCAGGTGGTCGTGCGGATGATCCACGCCTGCGGTCAGGTCGATCTCACCACCGACGTCGCGTACTCCCCGTCCGTGGTCACCGCCGCGCGGAGCGCCCTGCGGGACGGCGCCCCGATCTTCTGCGACGCGACCATGGTCGCCTCCGGTGTCACGCGAAAGCGGTTGCCCGCCAACAACGATGTCGTGTGCATGCTCGGAGATCCGCGAGTGCCGGTGATCGCGGAGAAACTCGGCAACACCCGGTCCGCCGCCGCTCTCGAACTGTGGGGTCCGAAACTCGAGGGCGCAATCGTCGCCATCGGCAACGCCCCGACGGCGCTGTTCCATCTGCTCGACATGATCGACCAGGGCGCACCGAAGCCGGCGGCGATCATCGGATGCCCGGTCGGTTTCATCGGTGCCGCCGAATCCAAGGAGGACCTCATCGTCCGCGCCGGCGACATCGACCACATCGTGGTCCGCGGCCGCCGCGGCGGCAGCGCGATCACCGCCGCCGCCCTCAACGCCATCGCGACGGAGGTCGAGTGATGACCGGCAAGCTCTGGGGTATCGGCCTCGGACCCGGCGACCCGGAACTGGTGACCGTCAAGGCCGCCCGGATCATCGCCGAGGCGGACGTGATCGCGTTCCACAGCGCCCGCCACGGACGCAGCATCTCCCGCGCGGTCGCCGCCCCGTACATGCGGGACGGACAGATCGAGGAACACCTCGTCTACCCCGTCACCACCGAGGCGGTCGACCATCCCGGCGGCTATCAGGGCGCCATCGACGACTTCTACCTCGAGGCGTCCGACACCCTCGCCGCGCATCTCGCCGCGGGGCGCAGCGTCGCCCTCCTCGCCGCCGGCGACCCGCTGTTCTACAGCTCGTACATGCACATGCACAAGCGGCTGTGCGACCGCTTCGACGCCGAGGTGGTCCCCGGCGTCACCTCGATCAGTGCCGCGTCCGCCGCGCTCGGTGTGCCACTCGTCGAACGCGACGAGGTCCTGACCGTGCTGCCGGGAACGTTGCCCGCGGAGGAACTCACCCGCCGGCTGCGGGAAACGGATTCCGCCGCGATCCTCAAGCTCGGGCGCACCTTCCCGACCGTGCGCAAGGCACTCGCGGATTCCGGTCGCCTCGCGGAGGCGTCCTACGTCGAACGGGCCAGCACCGACCGGCAACGCGTCATCGCCGCCGCCGACGTGGACGAGTCCGAGGTGCCGTACTTCTCGATCACCATCGTGCCGAGCCCGTCGAACAATCCCGCGGCGACCCCGGCCGCCGCGACCGGCCACGTCACCGTTGTCGGCCTGGGCCCCGGCGACGACGCGTGGACCACGCCGGAGGTGCGGGACGAACTGGCCCGCGCCACCGACATCGTCGGATACACCACCTACGTCAACCGAGTGGCGGCACGTCCCGGCCAGAAGGTGCACGCCAGCGACAACAAGGTCGAGTCCGAACGGGCCGCCATGGCACTGGACCTCGCCAAACGCGGCGGCCGCGTCGTTGTGGTGTCCTCGGGCGATCCCGGCGTGTTCGCCATGGCCGCCGCGGTCGTCGAGGTCGCGGCCGAGGAACAGTGGCGTGACGTTCCGGTGCGCGTACTGCCCGGGCTGACGGCGGCACACGCCGTGGCCAGCCGCGTCGGCGCACCGCTCGGCCACGACTACGCGATGATCTCGCTGTCCGACCGACTCAAGCCGTGGGACGTGGTGGCCAAACGGATCTCCGCGATCGCCGCCGCGGACATGGCGGTCGCCGTGTACAACCCGGCATCGAAGTCACGCACCTGGCAGGTCGGGGCGATGAAGGACCTGCTGCTCGAACACCGCGCCCCGGAAACCCCCGTCGTCGTCGGGCGGGACGTCGCCGGACCGGAGGAGAGCGTACGGATCGTTCCGCTCGGCGACCTCGACCCGTCCGAGGTCGACATGCGAACCCTGCTCATCGTCGGCTCGTCGCAGACCACCGTCGTCGAATCCGGTGGTGAGCGGAAGGTCTTCACACCGCGTCGATACCCGGGCTGACGCCGGGAGGTCGATACCCGGGCTGACGCCCGGGGGGGGTCGATACCGGGGCCGACGCCCGGGGGTCGATACGCGGGTCGACGCAGCACGCGACAGCGGGATCAGTGCTCGTCGTAGTGGTCGCCGTGTTCGGCGTGCCGATGCCCGTCGTGCACGTAGTCGACGTGGTCACCGTGCGGGACCGAGACGTGACCACAGCCCTCACCGTGATGGTGTTCGTGCGTGCCGTGCACACTGTGTCCCGCTGATTCACATTCGTCGACATGGTCGTCGTGAACCCGGTGGAGGTGTCCGTCGTGCACGTAGTCGACGTGGTCACCGTGTGGAACGGACACGTGACCGCAGCCCGGTCCGTGTACGTGATCGTGATCGGTGTGCGGATGGTGCTCGAGGGTCGTCACGAGGGCACTCCTCCCGATTCGGGGTCCGGCTCGTCCGACTCCGACGGTAGACGCCCACGCAGGGGCCCACAACCGGGCGCCGACCGGCCGTGGGATCGAGCGCGAACAGGTATGCCCGAATCACCACCCACCTCCACCCAATCGAATCCATCGAACTTATGTTCGACTACGGTAGCCGACTTCGGGCCGAACGCGCGGGAAAACCGAGCACTGACCGACCGGACCATCCGTGCGCAGCACCGGCGGCCCCCCGCTGAGAGGGCACCGATTGGAGGGCGATCGCGGCGCATACGAGCGACTGCACGCACGGTGGCCGTCGCCGGTGATCGCCCTGAACCGCGCCGTCGCAGTGGCGAGATCCGACGGACCCGAGGCCGCGCTGTGATCGTCGACGCCCTCGCCGACGATCCCGCACTGCACGGCTGTCACCTGCTGCCGAGTGTCCGTGGCGATCTGCTGACCGAGCTCGGCCGCCACGCGGACGCCCCCGCGGAGTTCACCCGGGCCGCGGAGCTGACACGGAACGCCCGCGAACGGGACCTGCTGCTGCGTCGTGCGGGCCTGAGCTGACCGCCGGCTCACCCTCCGGCTTCGGCCAGCCGGTCCCTCAGGAACGTGTGCACCCCGGTCAGCGCGGCGCGGGCCACCGCGGTGGGGTGGCCGGTGAACCCGTGCGGCGACTCGGGGTAGACCCGCAGGTCGACGTCGTTGCCCGCGACGGCCAGTCGGCCCGCCATCGCGATGTTGTCGTCGAGCAGCACGTCGTCGCTCCCCACCACGAGCAGCGTCGGGGGCAGACCGGACAGGTCCGCGTAGATCGGTGAGATGTCCGGCGCGGTGCGGTCCTCGACGTGTCCGAGATAGGCGTCGAGGAAGTACTCGTCCGCGATCCGGCGTCCGGCGGGCGTCTGCGCGCTCAGATCGTAGGTACCGAACTCGAGTGCGGCACCGGAGAATCCGTCGGCAGCTCCTCGATCCCGCAACCGGAGCAGGGTCGCCACAGCAAGGGTCGCGCCTGCGGAGCTGCCGCCGATCGTCAACCGGGACGTGCCGAAACGTGTCTCGGACCGGTCCAGAAGCCACAGCGCGACCGCCTCGCAGTCGTCGGGCGCGGCGGGCCAGGGATGTTCGGGGGCCAGCCGATGGTCGACGCAGACGACCGCGACGCCGAGGGTGTCGGCCAGTGCCCGGTTTCGGACGTCGCGCTGGGCCGCGGAGCCCAGATAGAAGCCCCCGCCCGGGATGTCGAGGTGCACGCCCCGCACCAGCCCGGTGGTCGGGGTGAGGATCCGTACCGACACCCGTGATCCCCCGGTGCCGACGAGTTCGGGGTCGGCCGGAGGCTCGGCCCGGACCGGTTCGGGACGCCCGGCCCGCGCGGCGTTCAGTTCCCGCAGTCCCGTCGGCCCGCGCCCTGCCGGACGGGCGGCATAGAACCGGCGCGCCTCCTCGATCCCGCTGGCGGGCACCTCGACCAGCAGTGTGTCCAGCGTGAATCGCATGTCGTCAGCCGGCTGCGTCCGCCTTCAGCGTGTGCGCGACGAGCGCGTTGGCGTGCCCGTGACCGACACCGTGTTCGCTCTTGAGCCAGGCGACCAGCTCCATGTGCTTGGTCAGCTCGGACGAACGAATCAGCTGTTCCCACTCGCTGATCGGTCTGCCGTACTTCTTCTCGATCGACGGAAAGTACGACGCGGGACCTTTCACGGGTTCTGCCATGTGGAGGAGGCTAGTCGCGACCTCCGACACGTGCACCGGCGTCAGTCCGCGCGGGCCGCCCATGTCCGCGCCTGCTCGATGTCGGAGGTCACCGCAACCGATGCGGGGATCCCGGGGCGGGACACCATCACCACCGGCAGACCCAGTGTCCGGGCGGCCTCCAGCTTCGCCGCGGTCAGCGCTCCCCCGCTGTTCTTGGTCACCAGCACGTCGATCCGGTGCTGCCGCATTGTCGCGATCTCGTCGTCGACGGTGAACGGCCCCCGCGCGAGCAGCACCTCGCTTCGCGGCGGAACCGCCACCGTCGGCGGGTCTATCGCCCGGATCAGGAACCAGGCGGAGCCCTCGGCGAACGCGTCGACGCCCTGCCGTCCGATCGTCAGCAGCACGCGCCTGCCCAGGGCCGAGGCGGCGGTTGCGGCGGCGCCGAGATCCGGCACGGCATGCCAGCGGTCGCCCACTCCCGGCACCCACTCGGGTCGGCGCAGCACGAGCAGCGGGACGCCGGCATCCCGTGCCGCGGCGATCGCGTTCGTCGTGATCCGGGACGCGAACGGATGCGTCGCATCGACGACGGCGTCGACGTCGTTCTCACGCAACCAGTCCGCGAGCCCGCCGGCGCCTCCGAAACCACCGATCCGCACCGCGCCGACCGGAAGCCGCGGATCGGCGACCCGACCTGCGAGCGACGAGACCACGTCGAGGCCCGGCTCCATGTCCAAGCTCTCGGCCAGGGCACGCCCCTCGGACGTGCCTCCGAGAATCAGGACCCGCCGCATCAGTGGGTGACGCGACTGCGGGTGGCCGAGTAGAGATAGCTGTCCGGGAACCCGGCCGCGCCGAGTACCCGGCCGACCACGATCACCGCCGTCTTCGTGACCCCGGCGTCGTGCACCTGTGCCGCGATCGAATCCACCGTGCCGCGCAACACGATCTCGTCGGGACGGCTGGCGAATGCGACCACCGCGACCGGACAGTCACCGCCGTACGGACCGCGCAGCTCCAGGACGACCTGGTCGATCCGGTGCGCGGCCAGGTGGATCACCAGCGTCGCTCCGCTCGCGCCGAGCGTCGCGAGATCCTCACCGTCGGGCATCGCGGTGGACAGCGTCGACACCCGCGTGAGGATGATCGACTGCGCGACCCCCGGCACCGTCAGCTCCCTGCCCAGCGTTGCGGCCGCCGCGGCGAACGCCGGTACACCCGGGACGATCTCGTAGTCGACACCCTCCGCATCGAGCCTGCGGACCTGCTCGGCGACCGCGCTGTAGATCGACGGATCACCCGAGTGCAGACGGGCGACGTCCTTCCCGACACGGTGTGCGGCGACGAGTTTCTCGGTGATCTCGTCGAGACTCAGGCGGGCGGTGTCCACGATCTCCGCGCCGGCGGGACACATCTCGAGCAGCTCGGTCGGCACCAGACTCCCTGCGTACAGGCACACCGGGCTCTCGCCGATGATCCGTGCCCCCCGCAGCGTGATCAGGTCTGCGGCGCCCGGGCCTGCGCCGATGAAGCGGACGGTCACGACTGATCCTCCTGTGTCGAGCTCACGATGTCGGTCTTGGTCACGACCCACTGGGCGACGGGCAGTTGCGGCCGCCACGCGGTGAACCCGCCGAGTGCGGCCCCACGGTGGACCTGGAACCTGCGCAGCGCGCCACCGTGCGCGGAGTACCAGCGCAGCAGCAGCGTCTCGGACTCGGCGGTGACCGCGTTGACGACCATCCGGCCGCCGACCGGCAACGCGTCCCAACAGGTCTCGAACACTCCGGGCGCGGTGACGCCGCCGCCGAGGAAGATCGCGTCGGGGGTCGGCGCGCCCGCGAGGGCACCGGGGGCCGCGCCGCGCACCTCGAGCGCCGGCACACCGAGCCGGATCGCGTTCGAGGCAATCCGGTCCCGCCTCGTGTCGTCACGTTCGAATCCGATCGCCCGGCACGTGGAATCGGTGCGCATCCACTCGATCCCGATGCTGCCCGAGCCGCCACCCACGTCCCACAGCAGTTCCCCCGGCTCGGGTGCCAGCGCGGCCAGGGTCAGGGCCCGCACCTCCTGCTTGGTCAGCTGGCCGTCCGAGTCGAACGCCTCGTCCGGCAGTCCGGGTGTCCGGGTCCACCGAACCGCGTCCGCGCCGCGCCGCACGTCCAGCGCCAGCACGTTCAGGGGGTCCCCGGGCGCCCGGGTCCACGCTGCGGCGGTCCCCGACACGACCGCCTCGCGGGGGCCGCCCAACTGTTCCAGCACCGTCATCTCGGTGTCGCCGAAACCGTTGTCCCGCAGCAGTTCTGCCACGGACGCCGCCGTGGCGGCATCGCGGGACAGGACCAGGAGGCGACGACCGTCGGCCAGGTCCGGAAGCAGCGTGGATGCCGGCGCGGTGACGAGAGAGACGACCGGCGTCTCGTGCAGCGCCCAGCCCAGGCGGGCGCACGCGAGCGACACCGACGACGGATGTGCGACGACCCGCACCCGGTCGGCGCCCAGCAGGTTCACGAGCGTCACCCCGATGCCGTGGAACATCGGATCGCCGCTGGCGAGCACACCGATCCGCCGCCCCTCGTACCGCTCGAAGAGACCGGGCAGCGCCGGCACCAGCGGCGACGGCCACGGCACGCGCTCGGTGTCCCCCGGGACGAGGTCGAGCTGACGGGCCGAGCCGAACAACACCTCGGCCTCCGTCAGCGCGCGGCACGCCGCCGCGGACAGTCCGTCCCACCCGTCGGCGCCGATCCCGACGACCGTGATCCGTTCCCCCGCCGGCGCACTGCCGTGACGTCCCGTCAGCGCAGTTTCGTGATGTCCCATCAGCGCAGTTTCGTGATGTCCCATCAGTGCAGTTTCGTGATGTCCCATCAGCGCGGCATCCGGCGCCAGATCGCCTGCGGCAGCATCCGCATCCCGAAGAACACCGGCCGCAGCAGCCCAGGCACCCACACCCGCGCACGGCCCTTCCCGAGGGCCCGCACGACGGCGTCCGCAACCTGGTCGGGGGTGCTCGACAGCGGGGCGGGAGTCATCCCCTCGGTCATCCGCCCGACGACGAAGCCCGGACGGACCAGCAGCAACGACACACCGGAGCCGTGCAGCGCGTCACCGAGGCCACTCGCGAATCCGTCGAGTCCGGCCTTCGCCGAGCCGTACACGTAGTTCGCGCGCCGCACCCGGACACCGGCGACCGACGAGAACACCACGATCCGGCCCGAGCCCTGCGCCCGCAGCAGCTGCGCGAGATGGGTGAGCACCGAGATCTGCGCGACGTAGTCGGTGTGCACGATGTTCACGGCGTGCTGCGCATCGGTCTCGGCGCGTTGCTGGTCGCCGAGAATGCCGAACGCGAGCACCACCGTGTCGATCGGGCCGAGTTCGGCGATCTCGGACAGCGCCCGCGCGTGATCCGTGAGCCTGTCGGCGTCGAACTCGACCGTGTGCACGACGGTGGCCCCTGCGGCGGCCACTGCCGCGGACTCGGCCGCCAGGTCGCCGCGGCGCCGCGCCGCGAGCACGACCGGCCGGCCGGCCGCGAGCCTGGTCGCGACCTCGACACCAATTTCGCTGCGTCCACCGAGGACGACCACCGATCCGACAGTCATGGGGTCCAGTGTCCTCGACTACGGTCGGGCCATGGCCCGCACCCCCGTCCATCCCGCCGATCTGCCCCCCGAGGCGCTGGCGTTCCTCACCGACCGGCACCTGGCGTCGTTGACGACGCTGCGTGCGGACGGCACCCCGCACGTGGTGGCGGTCGGGTTCACCTGGGACCCGGAACGGTCGCTGGCGCGGGTCATCACCGGTGGCGGCACCCAGAAGGCGCTCAACGCCGCCCGCGGCGGCTACGCGGCCGTGACCCAGGTGGACGGTCCACGCTGGTTGACGTTGGAGGGGCCGGCGCGGGTCAGCTCCGATCCGGACGACGTCGCGGAGGCCGTCGCCCGCTACGCCCGCCGCTACCGGCCGCCGCGGGAGAACCCGACCCGGGTGGTGATCGAGATCAGCGTTCGGCGCGTGTTGGGTGTCGCGGCCATGCTGGGGCGCTGACAGGCCTCGACTCGGCACCCGCACCGGGCTTAGTGTTGAACGAATCAGTGGTCCCGACGAACATCATGTCGCACGGATTGCGGGGAATCCCGAACCGAGGAACAGCGATGAGCATTCGACGCACGACGACACGAGTTTCGATCCTGGCAGCCGCGGCCTTCGCCGCACTGCTGGCGGCGGCCCCGGCGACCGCCTTGCCGCCCCACCCGTTCGGTCCGCCCGCATTGACCATCGGGTGCCCAAACCAGGGCAGTCTGATGTCGCTGACCGGCGCCACCGGACAGTCCGGCCCCGAGCCGGGCATCGAACCCGGCTGGATCCGATTCCAGTCGTTCCCGGCGGCGCCGCCGATCCCCGCCGCAGGACAGGTGACCGTCGCGTGGGTCAACTTCGACACCGGCCAGACCGGAATCGCGAACCTCAAGGGCACCTACCCGTACTACTCGAAGACCGTGTACACCGGCCGCGGAAACGTGATGGCCACGGTGTTCGGCACCATCAATCTCGGCAGCATGCCCCTCTGCCAGGCGAACCCGACATTCGGCAACTTCATCGCCTAGGCGATGGACGCAGCGTCGCGGCGAGGACGCCGGCCACCGGCCTGAGCCGAGCGGCTCGCGCACGGTGCACGCCGAGCTGACGACCGTCGCGTTCCACGCCCGGAACGTGATGCTGCACCGAATGCACTCGGCCGCCGTGCCGGGGAGTTCGTGTTCCACGTCGCCACCACCGGCTGCATCCGCACGGGTCTCGGCGCCCACGGACCACACGAGGAAGCAGACGCCGTCCAGGTCACCGCTCGCCGGACCTGGCCTCCTCGAACGCCGCCGCGTCCTCCTGGCCGAACCGCTCCTCGAGCGCCTCGGGGCTGTAGTCGAGGTCGATCTCCTCGACCGGGCGGCCTCGAGCCGACTCGATCGCCCCGAGCCTGCGCTGGGCGCGGTCGGCGGCGTAGGCCACGAATTCGTCGTTGTCCAGACCGAACGGCTGCTCGTCGAACTGCTCGTTCACCCAGTTGATCATGCCGAGCGCGAGCGGCATCAACTCTGCCATCCGTTGCTGGACGACGTCCCAGTTGGCGTCGTCGAGGGCGACGTGCCTGCGGCAGGTGAAGGTGCCCCACGCCATGTGACGACGTTCGTCGTTGCCGATGAGCCTGATCAGCTCCTGCATGCCGGGCAGGATGTTCCACTCCGTGCAGACCTTCTGCCAGGCGTAGTACCCGGTCAGGGCCAGGCTGCCCTCGATGACGTGGTTGTAGGTGACCGACGCCCGAACCTGGTTCGCCGGACTGGGATCGGCCTCCAGGACGCGGAGCGATCCCGGCAGCTCCTCGTAGAACAACTGCCGGTAGAACGGGTTCTCGGCGACAAACGGATGCAGGTCGCCGGTGAGCCCGACCGCGTCCATCCAGAGCCGGAAGATCTGGGTGTGCTTGGCCTCCTCGAAGCAGAACTGCGTCAGATACATCTCGTCACCGAGCCTGCCCTCGGAGGACATCGCCCGCATGAACGGCTGGATGTCCTCGGTGACCGCCTCCTCGCCGGCGATGAACTGGGTACACAGATAGGTGGCGCTGCGCTGCTGCTCACTGGTGAGCCCCACCCAGTCCTCGGCGTCCTGGGAGAAGTCGACCGACAGTGGATCCCAGAAGTGGGCGTTCCCCTTGACGAACAGCCGCAGGGGAAACGACTCCCAGTTGAGTCCACCGGACCTGATCGAGCCGAATCCCTGCCTGCCGAGCGCTGAAGTAGTCATGACCGGACGTCCTCACGAGCGAAGCAATTGGTGACCTGAGTCACACACTATGCCCGTCGTGGCGATCCGGAGGCACCTAACTCGCCGGCAACACCGTCAACCCGTGCGGCCGCGTGTTCATCGCCTCGCAGCCGTCGGCCGTCACCACCACGATGTCCTCGATCCGGGCACCCCAGACGCCACGGAAGTAGATACCGGGCTCGATACTGAACGCCATCCCTTCGGCCAGCTCGATGCGATTGCCCGCAACGATGTACGGCTCCTCGTGCACGGACAACCCGATCCCGTGACCGGTCCGGTGCACGAACACCTCCGCCAGGCCCTCCGCTGCGAGCACGTCCCGCGCCGCCGCATCCACGGACTCCGCCGTCACCCCCGGCCGCACCGCCTCCACCGCGGCACGCTGCGCCCGCTCCAGTACCGCGACCTTCGCCGCCACCTCCTCCGACGGTTCCCCGATGCTGTACGTCCGGGTGCTGTCCGAGTTGTACCCCGGAGCGACCGGACCCCCGATGTCGATCACCACCACGTCACCGGCCTCGATCACCCGATCCGACACCTCGTGGTGCGGGTCGGCGCCGTGCGGCCCGGATCCGACGATCACGAACTCTGCGCCCGTGTGCCCCTCCTCGACGATGGCCGCCGCGATGTCGTCGGCGACCTGCGCCTCCGTCCGGCCGGGCTTCAGCCACTCCGCCATCCGCGCGTGCACCCGGTCGATCGCCGCCCCCGCGCGGCGCAGCGCCTCGACCTCCGCCTCGTCCTTGACCATGCGCAGTTCCCGCAACACCCCGGTCGCGAGGACGGGCGGCGCTCCCAGCGCGGTGGTCAGCGGAATCACGTGCAGCGCGGGCATCGCCTCCGCGACGGCCGTCCGGCCCGGCTTCGGCAGGAGCGATCCCACGACGCCGTAGGGATCGACGCCGTCCACCCAGTCGTGCACCGGCAACCCGAGATCCGCGACCGCCGACCCCGCCAGCCCCGCGAGTTCCAGCGTCGGAACGACCACGGCAGGCGTGGCCGACGGGTCCGCCGGGATGACCAGACAGGTGAGCCGCTCGAACGACGCAGCACCCGAACCCACGAGGTACTTCAGGTCCGGACCCGGCGTGATGAGCAACGCATCCAGTCCGGACGCGGCGGTCAGCTCCGCCGCTCGGCGCAGCCTGCCGGCGTAGACGGCGGTCGGAAAGCGTGCTGCGGACTCGCTCTGTGCGCTCATGGCAGTCAAGGCTAGTGGTCTTTGGCAGGATGAGCGGCATGACCGGACCCGTCCTTCTCCTCGACGGCGCGAGCCTGTGGTTCCGCGCGTATTACGCACTCCCCGAATCGTTCACGGCCAAGGACGGCAGACCGGTCAACGCGGTCCGCGGATTCACCGACATGGTGGCCTCGCTGATCACGCGGCACCAGCCCGCTCGGCTCGTGGTGTGCCTCGATCTGGACTGGCGCCCTCAGTTCCGGGTCGACCTGGTGCCGTCCTACAAGGCACACCGCGTTGCCGCGGAGATCGACGCGGGACCCGACGTGGAGGAGGTGCCCGACACCCTCACCCCGCAGGTCGACATGATCATGGACGTCCTCGCGGCCGCGGGGATCGCCACCGCGGGCGCGGTCGGCTTCGAAGCCGACGACGTCCTCGGCACCCTCGCCGCCCGCGAGCGCGACGACACCGTGGTCGTCGTCAGCGGCGACCGTGACCTCCTCCAGGTCGCCTCGGACCACCCGGTGCCGGTGCGGGTTCTGTACGTCGGGCGTGGACTGGCCAAGGCGGAACTGTTCGGACCGGCCGAGGTCGCCGAGAAGTACGGTGTCCCCGCCGATCGCCCAGGACCCGGTTACGCCGAACTCGCGTTGCTCCGAGGGGATCCGTCCGACGGACTGCCCGGAGTCAAGGGAGTCGGCGAGAAGACGGCCTCGACGCTGCTCCTGCAGTACGGATCGGTCGCGGCGCTGCGCGCTGCGGTGGACGACCCGGGATCCGGTCTGGCCAAGGGCGTTCGCGCGAAGCTCGCCGCGTCCTCGGACTACCTGGACGCGGCGTTGCCGGTCGTACGCGTCGCCGTCGACGCACCCGTCGTACTCTCCGGACCGGATCACCTTCCCTCGACACCCCGGGACCCCGCGCGACTCGCCGACCTCGCCGAGGAGCTCAACATCGGCACCTCGATCAGCCGACTCACCGCGGCGATGGGATCGCGCTAGGCACTCACCGGGGGCTCGGGTGTGACACCTCGTAACGTGCGTCGTCGTCCATGATGGTCAGTTCGACCTCGTTGGGTTCGCCGTTGATCGTCAACGTGCAGGTCACCGTCGCGTCCACGACGATCTCCCGGCCCGACGGGCAGTCGACGTCCGCGACGTCCGTGTACCCGTAGCCCGTCACGATCTTCGTCACGCCCTCCTCGGCGGCCGTGGAGTCGAGGGTCTTCGGTCCGAAGACACCGCTCACGGCAAGCCCGATCCCGACGACGGCGGCCAGCGCGACCGCACCGAGGCCGATCCACAGCGGCTTCTTCGACGTGGCAGGGGTGTCGGCCGGGAACTGATTCGGGTATGCGCCGGCCGGGTACTGCCCGTACGCCTGCGGGTACTGCCCCGGCTGCGGCTGACCCGGGTAGGGCTGTCCGTAGGCCGCATAGGGTTGCGCGAACGCCGCCTGCTGCGGAGCCTGCCCCTGCGGGTAGCCCGGGTACGGCTGCGCGTGCGGATACTGTCCGGGCACTCCGGGCGGCATCTGCTGCGGGTTCGGGGGGTACTGATCCTGTTGCGGCGCACCGTACTGCTGTGCGCCGTGATGGGGAGCCGTCCCGTACTGCTGGGGTGCTCCGTACTGAGGACCGGTCGGGTACTGCTGGGGTGCGCCGTACTGCGGGCCCGCCGGGTACTGCTGGGGCTGCACCGGCTGGTCGCTCCACGCCTGCTGGCCCCACGGCTGGGGCTGCGCCTGCTCGGGGAAGGCGCTCGTTGCCTGCGGAACCCCCTGCTGCGCCGCCGGATCCGGCTGTACCGCCGGACTCTCGGGTGCCGTCGGATTCTCCGCCTGGTCGGCGCCGCCCTCCGGGCCCGTCGTGCCGTCACTCATGTCCTGCCTCCACTTTCCCGCCGCTCACGCGTCCGTCACCCGTCAAGCCGCCCCCTGGGATCGCGGCAGAACGCTTCGGAATACAACCACACCTTGCCCGCCGAGGCTGCGCCCAGTGACGTCCCAGGCGCGCCGGGCCGTCTCCTCGGCCCTGCGCTCGGCGGTGTCACGCCGCGTCGACCGCGACGACACCACGCCTGATCGCTCCCACCGCCTTCGCCGCCGCAGACCGCACCTCCGGGTCGGGTGCCGTCTGATGCACCTGGTCGAGCAGGTCGATCACCTGCCTGCACCACCGGACGAAATCGCCGGCCGACAGCGCCTGACCGCGGTCGCCGGCCGCGAGCAGGGTGTCGGCGAGAGGTTCGCCGCGCGACCACATGTGGATTGCGGTCACGAATCCGAAGTCCGGTTCGCGCGTGAGCGGCAGCTTGTGTGCGACCTCGTCCGTGCGCAACGCCGACCACAGTCGGACCGTCTCTCCCAGTGCGCGCTGCAGTGGCGCCGTCGGGCCCCGATCCGCGGTCGCCGCGTCCTGCCGTGACTCGAACACCAACGCGGACACCACCCCCGCGAGTTCCGCCGGAGACAGCCCCTTCCAGGTGCCGTGCCTCAGACACTCGGCCACCAACAGATCGCTCTCCGAGTACAACCGCATGAGGCGATGCCCGTCGTCCGTCACACCACCGTCGGCATCGGTGTAGCCGCGCTCGGCGAGTAGCCGGAGGATTCTGTCGAACGTCCGCGCCAGCGAGTTCGTCGTCGCCGCGACCTTCTGACGTTTGCTGTCGACTTCCCGCGCGAGACGGTTGTACCGCTCGCCGATGCGGCTCAGGCGTTCCCTGTCCGGCGCGGTGTGACAGGGATGGTCCCGCAGCGCCCGGCGCAGCGTCGCCAGCTCCCGATCGCTCGCCGCGGGAGACTTGCGCTTCGAATACCGGTTCGGCACGACGATCCCCGTGCTGCGCAGCGCCGAAGCCAGGTCGCGACGGGTCCGTGCGGTGCGGTGCTGTACGTGGCGGGGCAACCTCATCGTGCCCAGTGGCTTTGCGGGCGAAGGGAAGTCCGCTGCCGAGATCCGGCCCGCCCACTTGTCCTCGGTCAACACCAGCGGGCGCGGATCGGTCGGGTCGTGATCGGGCTCGAGGACGACGGCGAGCCCGGACCGGCGGCCGGTCGGGATCCCGATGACGTCGCCGCGCCGCAACGCGGTCAACGCCGCGACCGCGTCACTGCGACGGTCGGTGCGCCCCTGACGCTCCAGTTGCCGCTCCCGTGTGCGGATTCGTTCGCGCAGCTGCGCGTACTCGAAGTACTCGCTGTCCTCACCGCCGAGCTCCTCTCGCAGCTCGGCGAGCGCACGCTGATCCTTCTCGATCGAGCGCACCATCCCGACCACGGACCTGTCCGCCTGGAACTGCGCGAACGACCGCTCGAGCAGTGCCCTCGCCTCCGTCGCACCCATCCGATCGATCAGATTGATCGACATGTTGTAGGAGGGCCGGAACGAGCTGCGCAGCGGAAAGGTTCGCGTCGAGGCCAGGCCCGCGACCTCGGTCGCCTCGACGCCGGGCTGCCACAGCACCACCGCATGGCCTTCGACGTCGATGCCACGCCGTCCGGCCCGGCCGGTGAGCTGGGTGTACTCACCCGGGGTCAGCTCCGCATGGGTCTCGCCGTTGTACTTCACCAGACGCTCGAGGACCACCGTGCGGGCAGGCATGTTGATGCCGAGCGCGAGCGTCTCGGTCGCGAACACAGCCCGGACCAGGCCCTTGACGAACAGTTCCTCCACCGTGTGGCGGAACGCGGGCAGCATGCCCGCGTGGTGGCCCGCGATGCCCCGTTCCAGTCCCTCCCGCCACTCCCAGTACCCGAGGACGGACAGGTCGTGCTTGGGGAGCTCGCCGGTGTGCTTGTCGATGATCCGTGCGATCTCGTCGGCCTGCTCGTCCGTGGTCAGCCTCAGGCGGGACCGGAGGCACTGCGCGACCGCGGCGTCACAGCCGGCACGACTGAAGATGAACGTGATCGCCGGGAGAAGTCCTTCCTCGTCCAGTCGCGCGATCACCTCCGGACGTGGCAACGGCCGTGTCCCGGAACTCGGCGCGGAGCCGCGTCCCCTGCCGCGCGGCTGCCAGCTGTCGTACCGGTCCAGGGACTGTCGTTGTTTGAGATGTCGGACCAGGTCGCGGTCGATGACGAGCCGCGCGGCCGGATCCGCGTCCTGTGCCGTCGTGTCGAACAGGTCGAACAGCCGGCGACCCACCATCATGTGCTGCCAGAGCGGGATCGGCCGCACCTCGTCGACGACCACCTCGGTGTCGCCGCGGACGGTTTCCATCCAGGCGCCGAACTCCTCCGCGTTGCTGACGGTCGCCGACAGGCTCACCAGTCGCACGTCGTCGGGCAGGTGCAGGATCACCTCCTCCCACACCGCGCCACGGAACCGATCCGCCAGGTAGTGCACCTCGTCCATCACCACATGCGACAACCCGCGCAGGGCGGGCGAATTCGCGTACAGCATGTTCCGGAGCACCTCGGTGGTCATCACCACCACGGGAGCGTCGGAGTTGATGCTGACATCGCCGGTGAGCAGCCCGACGTCGGCCTTGCCGTAGCGCTCGACCAGGTCTGCGTACTTCTGGTTGCTCAGGGCCTTGATCGGGGTCGTGTAGAAACACTTGCGATCGGACTTCAGCGCGAGGTGAACCGCGAACTCCCCGATCACCGTCTTACCCGCGCCGGTGGGTGCGCACACCAGCACCCCGTGCCCCGATTCGAGTGCCCGGCACGCCTCAGCCTGGAACCCGTCCAGGGGAAAGCTCAGCTGCGCGGTGAAGAGGTCGAGTTCCACTCCGACAGGTTATCGACCGTGGCCGACAGCCGTGGATCGGCGCGGCGGGAGCAGCCGCCCGAAGCACCAGAACATGGACGACACGGCACCGTCGCAGGTCGCGACGGTGCCGTGTCGTCCATGTGTCAGAGGGTGTCGGAGTAGTCCTCGACCTTCGTCGGACCGTCGATCCGCGAGGTCGGTTCGAGCGGTGACGCCTCGTCGTCGTCGAGCGTGCCCCACTCCTCCGACGCCTTCCGCGCACGGCGCCTGTCGTTGAGTCGGGCGATCTGGATGGCGAGCTCGAGCAGGATCGTCAGTGCCACCGCGAGCGCGAGCATGGAGAACGGGTCCTGCCCGGGCGTGAAGACCGCGGCGAACAGGAACATCGCCATGATCAGGCCGCGCCGCCACGACCTCAGCTTCTCGTAGCTGAGGATCCCGACCGAGTTCAGGGCGACGATCAGCAGTGGAATCTCGAAACTGACGCCGAAGATGATGAGCAGGTTGATGACGAAGCCGAAGTACTCCGCGCCGCTGAGCGCGGTCACCTGGACGTCACCACCGATGGTGAGGAGGAAGTGCAAGGCCTTCGAGACGACCACGTACGCAAGGACGGCGCCGGCGACGAACAGCGCCGCCGCGGACACCACGAATGCGACCGCATACCGGCGTTCGTTGGTGTGCAGGCCCGGCGTGATGAATGCCCAGAGCTGGTACAGCCAGATCGGGCAGGCGAGCACGATGCCCGCGGTGAACGCGACCTTGAACCGAAGCATGAACTGCTCGAACGGCCCGGTCGCCAGAAGGCGGCAGGCACCGTCGGACGTCAGGTCGGCGCGGGAATCACTGGGCAGCGAACAGTAGGGGCCGCGCAGGATCTCGCCGAGGCTGTCGATGCCGAAAATCTGGTGCGAGTACCAGAAGAAGCCGAACGCCGTGGTGACGAGGATCGCCAGGATCGACCACAGGAGTCGGGTCCGCAGCTCGTACAGGTGATCGACCAACGACATGGTGCCGTCGGGATTGACCCGTCGCCGGCTGCGCCGCGGGTCGAAGGGGATGCGCACTGGATCTGGCCCCGGTTCTGCTCAGGCAGTGCACCGGCGCGGGAGAACCCGCCCCGGTGCACGAGGTGATCGGACTAAGAGGCCTTGGTCTCGCTGTCGGCCTGGACGGTCGGCTGCTGCACCACAGGCGGCGGCGCCGGCGTCGCCGGAAGCTGTGCCGCGGGAGCCTGGACCGGCTCGGACGCGCCGTCGTTCTGCATCTCCTTGACCTCGCTCTTGAAGATGCGCAGCGAGCGGCCGAGTCCACGTGCCGCGTCGGGCAGCTTCTTCGAGCCGAACAGGATCACGACGACCAGCGCCACAATGGCCCAGTGCCAGGGGCTCATTGCACCCATTACTACCTCCAGAAATCGGTTGACTCGATGCTACCGGACACGACCGGGCCCGGCGCCGGGGATTGCTGTGGATCAGCCCTCGATCGGCTGTCCGTACGCTTCGAGCGCGGCTGACGCGCGCGATCGGACGGACTCCGACAATTCGGGCGGACCCAGGACTCGTACCCCGGCTCCGAATCCTGCCACGAGTCGAGCCATCCAGTCCGGCGAAGCGAACCGCATCGACGCCTCGATCGATCCGTCCTCACGAACCTGCACATCCGTCATCGGGTGATAGTCGAGCACCCAGGCATGATCGGCCGCGATCAGCAGCCGCGCCTGCGGCAGCGTCGCGTCGTCCTGGAACAGCTCCAGCGACGACGAGTCCGCGTAGGCCGCCTCGGGCGGCCGCGCGGGTTCCTCCAGCTCGGTCGCCGCATCGATCCGGTCGTACCGGAACAGACGAACCCCGTCGGCCTGCCTGCACCACGCCTGCAGATAGCTGTGGTTGTCGACCAGAACGACACGGATCGGATCGACGATCCGCCGCGTCACCGCGTCGCGGGAGGCCGAGAAGTACGTGATGTCGAGCGCCCGCCCGTGCCGGACCGCCGAGCGCACCGCAGCGACGACCGGCCTCTCCTGCTCCGAGTCCGGCGCCGACCGGGCGACCACCCCGCCCGCCGCGACGCCCGCCGCCGACTCGATCTTCGCGATCGCACCCTGCACCGAGGTCGGATCCGCGGTCCCCGGCAGTTCGCCGAGCGCCCGCAGCGCGACGAGCAGCGCTGTGGCCTCCGTCGACGTCAACCGCAGCGGCCGGTCGATACCCGCAGAGAACGTCACCTCGACGGTCTCCTCCTCGAACGACAGGTCGATCAGGTCACCCGGACCGTAGCCGGGCAGACCGCACACCCAGAGCTGCTCGAGATCGGTCTTCAGCTGCGCCACGGTGACACCGAGCTCGGCCGCGGCCTCCCGTTTCGTGATGCCGGGATTCGCGACGAAATACGGAACCATGTTCAGCAACCGGGTCAGTCGAAGGGACAGTCGCTGACTCACAGACCTGCCTCCGCTGCCACGGCCAGCCGCGAGATCACGTCGGCACGCAATGCTTCCGGCTCCAGCACCACCGCATCGGCCCCGTACCCGGCGATCAACCGCGCCAGCCACTCCCTGGACCGCACCGGTACCTCGAACACCGTTCCCGCCTCTCCCCCGACCGACGCCGATCGCACCTGCTTGCCGAGGCGCCGCACACCCTGCGCTCGCCCCTCACGAATCCACACCGTCGCCGTCCCCGACACCCCGGCAGGCCCGACCGCGCGTCCGACGATCTCCCTCAGATCGACACCGGCCGGCTTGTGCACCACGCCCTTCGGATCGAGGGCAACCACCGGCTCCGCGATCCGCGACAGCCGGAAGGTTCGCGGCGCATTGCGGTCGACGTCGTGCCCGACGACATACCAGCGTCCGTCACGGGTGACCACACCCCACGGTTCGATGGTCCGGGTCGCGAACGGCGCGTTCGGCGCGGGCCGGTGCTCGAAGCGGATCACCCGGCCGTCCTCGATCGCGGACAGCACGGTCTCCACCGCCGGTTCCGAGCCCCTGCTGCGGGTGGGCAGTGCCGTGAACACGGACGCCGACTCCTGATCGACCGCAACCCCCGCCGCCCGCAGCTTGAGTACCGCGCCCTGCGCGGCGGACGTCATCTCCGGCGACTCCAGCAACCGCAGCGCGATCGCGACCGCCGCCGACTCCTCGCTCGTCAGGTCGATCTCCGGGAGCGCGTACGCCTCCAGATTGATCCGATACCCCTCGGCGGACGTGTACCCGGGCGCCGGGCCCGTCTCGAGCGGGACACCCAGGTCACGCAGTTCACTCTTGTCCCGCTCGAACATCCGGCTGAACGCCTCTGGACTGGCCGAGTCCTGGTAGCCCGCGACGCTGGCACGGATCTTGTCCGCCGTCACGAACTGCCGGGTCGCGAGCAGGCAGATGACGAGATTCATCAACCGTTCGACTTTGCTGGTCGCCACGGATCAGCAGCCTAACGGCACACCGCTCACATCGACGCGATGAGCCTCTCCACCCGTTCGTCGACCGACCGGAACGGGTCCTTGCACAGCACGGTTCGCTGGGCCTGGTCGTTCAGCTTGAGGTGCACCCAGTCGACGGTGAAGTCGCGTCCGGCGTCCTGGGCGGCGGCGATGAAATCGCCCCGGAGCTTCGCCCGGGTGGTCTGCGGCGGCACGTTCACCGCTGCGTCGATCTGCTCGTCCTCGGTGACCCGCTTCGCGAGCCCCTTCCGCTGCAGCAGGTCGAACACACCGCGCCCACGCTTGATGTCGTGGTACGCCAGATCGAGTTGCGCGATCTTCGGATCGGACAGCTCGAGATCGTGCTTGTCCTGGTAACGCTGGAAGAGCTTGCGCTTGATCACCCAGTCGATCTCGGTGTCGACCTTCGCGAAGTCCTGCGACTCCACCGCGTCGAGCACGCGGCCCCACAGTTCCACCACCTGCGCGACCTGCGGATCGGGCTCCCGATTGTGCAGGTGCTCGACGGCACGCGCGTGGTACTCGCGTTGGATGTCCAGCGCGCTCGCCTGCCTGCCGCCGGCCAGCCGCACCGGGCGGCGCCCCGTCAGGTCGTGGCTGACCTCACGGATCGCGCGAATCGGATTGTCGAGCGCGAAATCCCGGAAGGAGACACCGGCCTCGATCATCTCCAGCACGAGCGAGGCCGTCCCCACCTTGAGCATGGTGGTGGTCTCGGACATGTTCGAGTCGCCCACGATGACGTGCAGGCGCCGGTACTTCTCGGCGTCCGCGTGCGGTTCGTCGCGAGTGTTGATGATCGGACGGGACCGCGTCGTCGCGGACGACACGCCCTCCCAGATGTGCTCTGCACGCTGCGACAGGCAGAACGTCGCCGACTTCGGAGTCTGCAGGACCTTGCCCGCGCCGCAGATCAGCTGACGGGTCACCAGGAAGGGCAGGAGCACGTCCGAGATCCGGGAGAACTCACCGGCGCGGACGACCAGGAAGTTCTCGTGGCAGCCGTACGAATTGCCCGCCGAGTCGGTGTTGTTCTTGAAGAGGTAGATGTCACCGCCGATGCCCTCTTCGGCGAGCCGCTGCTCGGCGTCGACGAGGAGGTCCTCCAGGACCCTCTCACCGGCGCGATCGTGGGTCACGAGCTGGACCAGGCCGTCGCACTCCGCGGTCGCGTACTCCGGGTGTGAACCGACGTCCAGGTAGAGGCGTGCGCCGTTGCGCAGGAACACGTTGGAGCTGCGGCCCCACGACACGACACGCCGGAACAGGTAGCGCGCCACCTCGTCCGGGCTCAGCCGCCTGTGACCGTGGAAGGTGCAGGTGACACCGAACTCGGTCTCAATTCCCATGATTCGTCGCTCCACACTTCGACAGTACAACGCAGAAGGGCTTCGCCACCGAGTTCGCGGGCGCCACACCGCGCCTACTGTGGGAACGTGGCCGAAGTGAGACGTTTTGCGAAGAATACCGACCAGAAGGTGATGCGCCTGAGCACGGGCCTGCCGCCGAGTTCTCTCGACGGAGGATTACGGGTACTGAGCACTGCCGCGAACCACAGCGTGCTCTGGATGGGCACCGCCGCAGGCATGGCCGTCGTCGGCGGGCGTGCCCGTCGCGCGGCCGTCAGAGGGCTGCTCGCGGTCGCCGGAGCCAGTGCACTGTCCAATGCCGTCCTCAAGCCGATCTTCCCTCGGCGCAGGCCACCCGCCGGGTCTGTCGAGTTCGCCCATCGCCGGGGGCTCCCCTCGCCCCGGTCGTCGTCATTTCCGTCCGGGCACTCGGCGTCCGCAGCGGCGTTCGCGACCGGTGTGGCGCTCGAGTATCCGGCCGCCGGCCTGGTTGTCGCCCCGGTCGCGTGCGCGGTCGCGTACTCCCGGGTCCACACCGGAGTGCACTGGCCGTCCGATGTCGTGGTCGGCGCCGGGGTGGGCGCCGCGATCGCCCTCGCCACCCGCAGGTGGTGGGCGGTCCGTTCGGAAGATCCCGCGACCCTCGGCCCCGACCACCCGGCCCTCGCCCTGCCCGACGGCGACGGCATGATCGTGTTCGCCAACCCCGGATCGGGAAGTGACGGCGACGATCCGGTGTCGGAGATCGAGGGGTACCTGCCGGGGGCCCGGATCGTCGAATTCGACGCCGACCGCGACTTCGCGGAGCAGATCGACGACGCGGTCGCAGACCTGTCGCCGAAGGCGCTCGGTGTGTGCGGCGGCGACGGCACCGTCGTCACCGTCGCCGCCGCCGCAGTGCGCAACGACCTGCCGCTCGCGGTGTTCCCCGGGGGGACGCTGAACCACTTCGCCCGCGACGCGGGAGCCGGCGACATCGCGTCGACCGCGCAGGCGCTGGCCGACGGTGACGCCGAACTGGTCGATCTCGGGCGGGTGGGCGTCGACGGAGACGAGCCGTTGACATTCGTCAACACGGCCAGTCTCGGGGGCTACCCGGACGCGGTCCGCCTGCGGGAACGGTGGCAGCCCCGTCTCGGCAAGTGGCCGGCAGCCGCCCTCGCGATGGTGCGAGTCCTCGCCTCCGCCGAACCGCTCCGCGTCGAGATCGACGGTCGCCCGCATTCCGTGTGGATGCTGTTCGTCGGCAACGGCCGGTACTCGCCCGCAGACCAGGTCCCGATGTCGCGGCCCGAGTTGCATCGCGGAATCCTCGATGTCCGCTACCTGCTCGCGGATCATCGCTGGTCGAGGTTGCGCCTGGTCGCGGCCGCACTCACGGGAACCCTGGGGACCTCACGAACCTACGTCCAGCGACGCGTGCCGGATGTATCCGTCACGGTGAACGGACCGAAGGTCGCGCTGGCGACCGACGGCGAAGTTGTCGCCGACGGCCGCCAGTTCGATTTCCGGAGCGATCCGCAGAGCGTGGTGCTCTACCGACAGGTGTGACCCCGATGTGCCGGTCAGGCCGGGGGCTCGGCACCCCCGGCCGGCTGACCCGCTTCGGGGAGCAGCGCCTCGAGGGCGGCGCCGCTGACGCGGCGGAACGCCCGACGGGGCCGCGACTGGTCCAGCACCGCGACCTCGAGGCTCGCGACACCGATCACGCGGCGTTCCGGCTCGCCGTTGCCCGACGTCGTTCCGTCCTGCAGGGCGTTCACCGCGATCGCGACCGCCGCGGCGAGATCGAGACCCGGTTCGTACGACGCTCGCAGCGCCGTCACGATGGGTTCCGTCGCGCCTCCCATCACCACGAACTGCTGTTCGTCGACGATGGAACCGTCGTACGTGATGCGGTACAGCTGCGCATGATGCGCCTGGTCTGAGCGCCCGACCTCCGCCACGCACAGCTCCACCTCGTACGGCTTCGGCTGTTCGGTGAAGATCGTGCCGAGCGTCTGTGCGTAGGCGTTGGCAAGCGAACGCCCGGTGACGTCGCGGCGGTCGTAGGAGTACCCCCGCATGTCCGCGTGCATGATTCCGGCTCGCCTGAGGTTCTCGAACTCGTTGTACTTTCCGACCGCCGCGAAACCGAGGCGGTCGTAGAGCTCGCTCACCTTGTGCAGCGAGGACGACGGATTCTCCGCCACGAACAACACACCGTCCGCGTAGGTGAGCACGATGACGCTCCGGCCGCGCGCAATGCCCTTGCGCGCCAGCTCCGAGCGATCCCGCATGATCTGCTCGGCGGAGGCGTAATACGGCATCGTCACGGCGTGTCACCTGCTTCCTGGGTGCGATCGGCGATCACGGCACGCGCGATCTCGGCGAGACGCGACTCGGCGACGATCTCGGCGCCCGCGTCGGTGATCACCACCGCCGTGGGATAGATCCCGCGCGTCGGATCGGGCCCACCCGTCGCGGAGTCGTCGTCCGCGGCGTCGTACAGCGACTCGACCGCCGCACGCAGTGCGCCGGCCTCGTCCGCCGCCGGATCGTAGATCTTCTTCAGGGAGGACTTCGCGAACAACGAACCCGACCCCACGGCGTGGTACCCGGCACGTTCCTCGTACCGGCCGCCGACCACGTCGTACGAGACGATCCGACCGGCCCTGGCCGAGTCGGTCGCGTCGAGGTCGTAGCCGACCAGCAGGGGTACGACCGCGAGCCCCTGCATCGCCGCACCGAGGTTGCCCCGGACCATGGAGGAGAGCCGGTTGGCCTTGCCGTCGAACGTGAGCGGGACTCCCTCGATCTTCTCGTAGTGTTCGAGTTCGACCGCGAACAGGCGCACGAGCTCGATCGCGACGCCCGCGGTCCCCGCGATGCCCGCCGCCGAGTAGTCGTCGGTGACGTAGACCTTCTCGACGTCCCGGCTGGCGATCAGGTTGCCCATCGTTGCCCTGCGGTCACCCGCGAGCACCACCCCACCCGCGAAGGTCAAGGCGACGATCGTGGTGCCGTGTGGGGCGACGTCCGAGCGTACGACCATCGGTTCACCCCTCTCTCCGGACGCTCCGAGTTCGAAGCGGTTCTCCGGCAACAGTTCCGGCGCATGCACACGTAGATGCTCGGCGAACGAGGAAAGCTGGGAATCGAAACCCATCCGAGAGTCGAAACGCAGCATCCCGCCCCCCGTCACCGAACGCGCCGCCGGGGAATCGGCCGTCACTGGCCGCCCTTTTGCACGTACGCGCGCACGAAGTCCTCGGCGTTCTCCTCGAGAACGTCGTCGATCTCGTCGAGCAGGTCGTCCGTCTCTTCCGCGAGCTTCTCGCGACGTTCCTGACCAGCACCACCGTCGCCGGTGACGGCATCGTCGTCGTCGCCACCGCCACTGCGTGTCGTCTGCTCCTGCGCCATAGCCGCCGACCTCCTCGTTCTCTCGTTGCACCGCTGCACAGAGCGCGTGCTCGGACCTTCACACTACCGATCAGCGGCGACACCGGGCTGTTTCCCTGTCGTGTCGCCGGCGATCGGTTCGCCTCGCCGAATCAGGTGGTCAGCTGGTCCACCAGATCCGCCGCGGACGCCGCGGAATCCAGCAGCGCACCGACGTGCGCCTTGCTGCCGCGCAGCGGTTCCAGCGTCGGAATCCGTACCAGCGAGTCGCGTCCCAGGTCGAAGATCACGGAGTCCCAACTCGCTGCCGCGATGTCCGCGCCGAACCGCCGCAGGCACTCGCCGCGGAAGTACGCCCTGGTGTCGGTCGGCGGGTTGTGAATCGCCTCCAGAACCTGCTGCTCGGTGACGAGTCGCTCGATGGACCCACGGGCGACGAGGCGGTTGTACAGACCCTTGTCCAGCCGGACGTCCGAGTACTGGAGGTCCAGCATGTGCAGCTTCGGGGCCGACCAGGACAGACCCTCACGCTTCCGGAAGCCTTCGAGGATCCGCAGTTTCGCGGGCCAGTCCAGGAGGTGCGCGCACTCGAGGGGATCGCGTTCGAGCAGGTCGAGGACGGTCGCCCACTTCGCCAGGATGTCGGCGGCGCGCACGTCGTCGGAACCTTCCCGCTCCACGAACCGGGCCGCCCGCTCGTGGTAGATCCGTTGCAGCGCGAGACCTGTCATCTCGCGTCCGTCGGCGAGCGCGACCGTCTGCCGCAGGGTGGGATCGTGGCTGATCTGGTGGACGGCGGTGACCGGACGCGCGAGTTGCAGGTCGGTCAGATCGACTCCCGCCTCCACCAGATCCAGCACGAGGGCGGTGGTCCCCACCTTCAGATAGGTGGACCACTCGGCGAGGTTCGCGTCGCCGATGATGACGTGCAGCCGGCGGTACTTCTCGGCGTCGGCGTGCGGCTCGTCGCGGGTGTTGATGATCCCGCGCTTGAGCGTGGTCTCGAGTCCGACCTCGACCTCGATGTAGTCCGCACGCTGAGACAGCTGGAAGCCGGGCTCGTCGCCCGACTGACCGATTCCGACGCGACCGGACCCACAGATCACCTGACGCGACGCGAAGAACGGCGTCAGGCCCGTGATGATCGAGGTGAACGGGGTCTCCCGAGAACAGAGGTAGTTCTCGTGGGTGCCGTAGGAGGCGCCCTTGCCGTCCACGTTGTTCTTGTACAGCTGCAGGCGCGGGGCACCCGGGACGCTGGACGCGTGCCGGGCCGCCGCCTCCATCACCCGCTCCCCCGCCTTGTCCCAGATCACGGCGTCGAGCGGGTCGGTCACCTCGGGCGCCGAGTACTCGGGATGGGCGTGATCGACGTACAGCCGCGCCCCGTTGGTCAGGATCATGTTCGCGGCACCGACCTCGTCGGCGTCGATCACCGGCGCCGGTCCGTTGAACCGGCCGAGGTCGAAACCACGGGCGTCGCGCAGAGGTGACTCCACCTCGTAGTCCCACCGCGTGCGTTTCGCCCTGGGAACGCCGGCAGCCGCCGCGTAGGCCAGGACCGCTTGCGTGGAGGTCAGAATGGGGTTCGCCGTCGGTTCCGACGGGGACGAAATCCCGTACTCGACCTCGATACCGATGATCCGCTGCATGCCGTCGAGCCTAGAACCTCCGCTCGACTTGCACCGGCATCACCCGGCCCGGCCGATCCCGCCCGTCAGGGCGGGATCGTTTGACGCGTGGTCCGGTGCGGCTTCCGCCCTAATTGCCGATAAGTTGCGTTATGACATTATTGCAGGAAAACGAACAGCTGGTCATTTCCGAATCTCCAGGTCGAGGTAGGTGCTCGCACCGATTCGCTTCAGCACGAATCGAACCGGCACAGGCGCCCAGCGGGCGTTCTCGTCCTCCCCGACGACGGGATCGACCAGCGTGAGCAGCTGTCCCCTGGTCACGACGTCGACCGTGCCCGCAGCCAGGACGTTGCGCACCCAGTCACTCCCCTGCCCGTAGGTCAACGCGATTCGCAGCGCGTCGCCGCGCCGGAAGAGGCTCACAGGTGTGCTGTACAACCGGCCGCTCCGCCGGCCGCGATGCAAGACGATCGCGCAGCCCGGCATCCACCCGTGAACGAGAAGTGCGACGCGATTGGTCACCACCCGGTTGAACCGAGCGAGCCGTCGAGGAAGGGGCACGACCCGAGCCTAGTGCCGCGTGCCACGATGGACCGATGGCTGAACATCCCGGCGGCCGGGTCGACGAGATCGTCACCGTCTACGACGCCACCGGTCACGACGTCGGATCCGCTCCCCGCTCGCAGGTCTACGCCGAGGGGCTGTGGCACGCGAGCGCCGGCGTGCTCCTGCGCTCGACGGACGGCTCGCGAATCTACGTACATCGTCGCGATCCCGGGAAGGCGGTGTTCGCGGGGATGCACGACTGTCTTGCCGGCGGAGTCGTCGACCCCGGCGAGACCCCCGAGGTCACCGCCGCGCGCGAGCTCGCGGAGGAGCTGGGCGTCAGCGGTGTCGCACTGTCCCCTCTCGCACGCCTCGCATGGGACGGCGAATGGAACGGACGGCCCCTGCGCTGTCACCTGTTCGCCTTCGAGGGGCGTTGGGACGGCCCGATCGTGCATCAGCCGGGCGAGGTCGTCGCCGGATGGTGGTGGACCACCGAGGAACTGCGCGTCCACCTCGCCGACCCGTCGTGGCCGTTCGTGCCCGACACCCGGGCACTGCTCGCCGATCTGATCGTGTGAGGTCCCTCCGCGTCGGCTCGCTGACGACTCGGCTGAGATAACAATGTCATTCCATGCGAATATCACTGTTATGAGTGTCCCGCACAACGCCGCCACCACACGAGACGCCGTCGTCGCCGCTGCACTGGAGATCGTCACGACCGACGGACCCGGTGGGCTCACCGTGCGCCGGCTCGCCGTTGCCGCTCGGACGTCGACGATGGCCGTGTACACGCACTTCGGCAGTCTCGGCGGCGTCGCAGACGCTGTCGTCGAGGACGGCTTCGACGAACTGCGCCGGGCCACTTCCGCTGCGCCCCGGACCGGTGACGCGCTGACCGACCTCTTCGCGATCGCACTCACCTACCTCTCCTTCGCAGGTGAGAATCCGCAGTTGTACACGATGATGTTCCAGCACTCCGGCGCCGAGGCGAGTCGCGGCCGCCGCGGCGGTGTCGCTCCGGGTCCGAGAGCCGGTGCGCGTGGCGGACCCGCGGCGTTCAGGACGTTCCTCTCCGTGTTCACGCGAACCGAGCCGGAAGCGGCACTCGGCACCGAGATTCACGACGAGCAGCGACTCGGCTACGCAGCGGAACTCTGGAGCGCATTGCACGGCAACGCCATGCTCCGGATCGCGGGGCATCTCGATCCGGCCGACGACTCGGTGGCGTACTCCCTGCTCGTGGCACTCGCCGTCGGCAACGGTGTGGACCGGGATTCCGCGCTCCGCGCAGTCGACCAGGCGCGCAACGCAGTACGAGGCTGCTGAAACGACCGGTGGTGGAGTGCAACGATGTCGTTGCACTCCACCACCGGTCCGGAATCCGAGCGCGAGGTACTACAGGTACTGACCCGTGTTCGACTCGGTGTCGATCGCACGGCTGGCGCTGGCGTTCTTGCCGGTGACCAACGTGCGGATGTAGACGATCCGCTCACCCTTCTTGCCCGAGATACGCGCCCAGTCATCGGGATTCGTCGTGTTGGGCAGGTCCTCGTTCTCGGAGAACTCGTCCACGATCGAATCGAACAGGTGCTGAACCCTCAGACCCGGGGCTCCCGTCTCGAGAACCGCCTTGATCGCGTACTTCTTGGATCGGTCGACGATGTTCTGGATCATCGCTCCGGAGTTGAAGTCCTTGAAGTACAGGACCTCCTTGTCGCCGTTGGCGTACGTGACCTCGAGGAACCGGTTCTCGTCGCTCTCGGCGTACATCCTGTCGACGACCCGTTCGATCATCGCCTTCACGCAGGACACACGGTCCCCGCCGAACTCGGCGAGGTCGTCGGCGTGCACCGGGAGCGTTTCGGTCAGGTACTTGGAGAAGATGTCCTGCGCGGACTCCGCGTCCGGCCGTTCGATCTTGATCTTCACGTCGAGACGGCCCGGCCGGAGAATCGCGGGATCGATCATGTCCTCGCGATTGGAGGCACCGATGACGATGACGTTCTCGAGTCCTTCGACACCGTCGATCTCGCTGAGCAACTGCGGGACGACCGTCGTCTCGACATCGGAGGAGACACCGGATCCTCGAGTCCGGAAGATGGAGTCCATCTCGTCGAAGAACACGATCACCGGGGTGCCTTCGGACGCCTTCTCCCGGGCCCGTTGGAAGATCATCCGGATATGGCGTTCGGTCTCGCCGACGAACTTGTTGAGCAGCTCGGGACCCTTGATGTTCAGGAAGTACGACTTCGCCTCCTTCGCGTCCTGTCCGCGGGCCTCGGCGATCTTCTTCGCGAGCGAGTTGGCGACGGCCTTGGCGATCAGCGTCTTGCCGCAGCCGGGCGGGCCGTAGAGCAGGACACCCTTCGGTGGTCGCAGTGCGTACTCGTGGAACAGGTCCTTGTGCAGGAAGGGGAGCTCCACGGCATCGCGGATCTGCTCGATCTGCCTGCCCAGGCCACCGATGTCGCCGTAGTCGACGTCCGGCACCTCCTCGAGCACCAGATCCTCGACCTCGGCCTTCGGAATCCGCTCGAACGCGTAGCCGGCCTTGGTGTCCACGAGGAGCGAGTCCCCGGGCCGCAGCTTGCGACCCGGCGAGTCGATGTCCTCGTCCTCCGCGTGCACGGTGGCGTCCGATGCGGCCACCGCCAGAGGGTGCGCGAGCCACACGACCCGCTCCTCGTCCGCGTGTCCGACGACGAGAGCGCGCTCACCGTCGTCCAGGACCTCGCGCAACGCGCAGATCTCGCCGATCCGTTCGAACGATCCGGCCTCGACGACGGTCAGTGCCTCGTTGAGTCGGACCGTCTGTCCCGGCTTGAGCTCCTCGGCGTCGACATTCGGAGAGCACGTCAACCGCATCTTCCGGCCCGAGGTGAACACGTCCACCGTCTGGTCCTCGTGCGCGGCAACCAGGACGCCGTAGCCGCTCGGCGGCTGGCCGAGGCGGTCGACCTCCTCGCGCAGGGCGATGAGCTGCTGTCGAGCTTCCTTCAACGTGTCCATCAGCTTGGAATTGCGGATCGACAGGGAGTCCACCCGCGACTCGAGTTCACGCACCTGCTCCGGCGACTGGGCAAGTTGTCGCCGAAGTGCAGCGGCCTCGAGCTTGAGGGCTTCGAGCTCCGCCCTGGCAGCCACCGAGTCCGGATTCTCTGTTGCGCTCATGTGCGACTCCTCCCAGTTCGTTCCGTCAACGCTACCGCCGCGTGGGTGAAAGTGCGTTGCGACACTTGAGAGATCGCACACTCCAGGGCGTTTTCTGCGAAGTCGAACTGCTTTCTTCTCATGTTAGCCTCACCTTCATCAATGCCGGTTTTCGAGGAAAGGCCACACCGTGATCACTCGCACGCCCCTCATCGCCGCCGGAGCAGTCCTCCTCGCGGTCGGCCTCGTCGGCTGCGGCTCGGACGACTCGGACGATTCGGCCACTGCGACGACGACCGCTGCCGCCGCTGCCACCACCAGCGCGAATGCGACCACCTCCGGTGCCTCGACCGCCGGGAACGCCCCCACCGCGGAGGCCCTGGACGCGACACTGACGACCTTCTTCGATCCGGCGGTCCCCGTCGCCGACAAGGTCGTCCTGATCGACGACGGCGAGAAGCAGACGGCGGTCATCGAGCAGTTCAACGGCGTTCTGCAGCGCTACCCGCTGACGGCGGAGGTCACCGCGGTCACCCCGGTCGACGACGACACCGTGAAGACGACGACGACGATCGCCGGACCGCACGGCGGCGCCCCGACCGAGGTGGTGTTCGAGGAGGAGAACGGCGCCTGGGTCATCTCCACCGAGTCGGTCTGCTCGATCCTGGGAATGGGTCAGCTGACCTGCGCGCAGTAAGCGGTACCGGCGTGGCGCAGCCTCAGCCCTTGCTGGGGCGGCGCTGCGGCTTCGGGGTGACGGTGCCCTCGGCGAGCCGGCGGGCGCTGACCAGGAACGCCGTGTGCCCCTGCATCCGGTGCTCCGGCCGCACGGCGAGTCCGACCACGTGCCAGCCGCGGACGATCGACTCCCAGGACCGCGGTTCCGTCCAGCACTCCTGCTCACGCATCGCCTCGACGACCTTGGACAGCTGGGTCACGGTCGCGACGTAGACGATGAGGACGCCGCCCGGAACGAGTGCCTTCGACACGGCAGGCAGGACGTCCCACGGGGCCAGCATGTCGAGAACGACCCGGTCGACCTGACCGTGGACGTCGGAGTCGTAGTCCGCGAGGTCGCCGACCGTGAGGTCCCAGTTCTCGGGGCGGCCGCCGAAGAAGGTCTCCACGTTCCGGACCGCGTGTTCGGCGTGGTCCTCTCGCACCTCCCACGAGGTCACCGCGCCCTCGGGGCCGACCGCTCGCAGGAGCGAGCACGTCAGGGCTCCGGAGCCGGCACCGGCCTCGAGCACCCGAGCGCCGGGGAACACGTCGCCCTCGTGGACGATCTGCGCCGCGTCCTTCGGGTAGATGACCTGGGCCCCGCGCGGCATCGACAGCACGTAGTCGACGAGCAGCGGCCGTAGCGCGAGGTACGGGGTGCCGTTCGTGGAGGTGACGACGCTGCCCTCGGGGGTTCCGATCAGGTCGTCGTGGAGAATCCCACCGCGATGGGTGTGGAACTCCTTGCCCGGTTCGAGCACGACGGTGTACTTGCGTGCCTTCGCGTCGGTGAGCTGGACGCGATCGCCGACCCGGAACGGTCCGGAGGGACGGCCCTGCAACGCTGACATCTCGTGACTCCTTCAGTTGTTGTGGCCGGCGACCTCGGCGCCGGCCCCCGACGGCGTGTCGGACCCTCCGCATAGCCTGCCAGGTGTGAGCAGTCCCGCGACGACGCCCCCCGCCCGATCGGACGACGGCGAGGCACCCCCCCGGTCCCGTCCGGCACTGTCCCCCTCCCGGGCCGCCGACTTCCGCCAGTGCCCGCTGCTGTATCGCTTCCGTGCGATCGACCGCCTCCCCGAGCGCACGACCGTCGCGCAGGCCAGGGGGACGCTCGTCCACGCCGCACTCGAGGCCCTCTTCGGCCTGCCCGCTCACGAACGGGTCCCCGCCGTCGCCGAGTCGCTGGTCGAGCCCGCGTGGCGACGAATGGTGGAGCACACGCCCGACGTCGCCGACGTGGTTCCCGAGTCCGAAGTCGACGGCTTCCTCGACGGCGCCCGCCGGACCGTCGGGGCCTACTTCCGTCTCGAGAACCCCGCGTCCTTCGACGCGGAGGCGTGCGAGGTCCGGGTGGAGACCGAACTGCCCGACGGGGTGCCCCTGCGGGGGTTCGTGGACCGGATCGACGTCGCACCCTCCGGGGAGGTCCGGATCGTCGACTACAAGACCGGGCGGGCTCCGCGCGCGGGCTTCGAGCGTTCGGCACTGTTCCAGATGAAGTTCTACGCGCTGATGATGCTGCACACCCGCGGGGTGCTCGCGACACAGCTGCGGCTCCTGTATCTGGCGGACGGCGAAATCCTCACCTACGAGCCCGATCACGAGGAGCTGGAGAGGTTCGGCGGAACCCTCGGTGCACTGTGGCGAGCGGTTCTGGAGGCGGGCCGCACCGGAGAGTTCGAACCGAGTCCCGGTCCGATGTGCCGGTTCTGCGATCATGTGGAGCGGTGTCCGGCGTTCGGGGGCACACCGCCGCCCTACCCCGGCTGGCCGTGTCCGGACGACGACGCCATCGATGCCCGACCGTCGTCACCGTTCGACGGCGGGCCGGCACGAGAGTGAGGACCGTCCCGGTGACCGACGCTGCCACGTCAGCCTATTTCGTTCCGTTGGAGCAACTTCCGGACGGAACCGAGAGATTCGAGCCGACCGGACACACGCTCAGCACGTGGTCCACCGACATGCAGCACGGCTCTCCGCCCTCCGCGCTCCTCGCCCGCGCCGTGCGCCGTTGCGAGCAGCGCGCCGACACCCGGGTCACGCGGATGGTGATCGAGATCCTCGGCGCGGTGCCGTTGACCGAGATCCGGGTTCGATCATGGGTGGAACGTCCGGGGCGCCGAATCGAACTGGTCGTCGCCGAGTTGTCGGCGGAGCAGCCGGACGGGTCGTGGCGAGCCGTCGCGCGGGGCACCGGCTGGAGGTTGCAGACCGCGGACACGGCCGCCATCGCGCATCCGGCGGATGCCGAGATGCCCGTCCGAACCGGCACCTCGGCGTTGCCGGAGGGCACATTCTGGCATTCGGGATTCATCGACACCGTCGACTGGAACTGGCTCACCCCGATCGGCGCACCGGGCACGTCCCACGCCTGGGGCCGGCCGACGCCCGAGCTGGTGCAGGGCGAGCCGCTCGAACCGCTCGACCGACTGTTCCTCGTCGCGGACACCGCGAACGGAGTGGGTACCAAGATCGACCCGGCGGAGTGGACCTTCCTGAACACCGATGTGACGGTGCACATCTTCCGCGCACCGGAAGGCGACTGGGTGGGCGTGGCCGCCGAGACGTCGTACGGCCCGGACGGCATCGCGATGTCCTCGGGCGTTCTGCACGACGACTGCGGTCCCGTGGCCAGGGTGACGCAGACCGTGCAGGTCCGGGCACGCTGACGATGCGAGCGGCCCCCACCGTTTCCGGTGGGGGCCGCTTGCGAACGTTGGGGGATCAGAATGCCCGGCAGGTCCGGATGTCGGTCGCGAGGATCGCCTTGGCGCCGATCTCGGCCAGCTCGTCCATCACGTCGTTGCTGACCTTGCGCGGCACCATCGAGCGGATCGCGACCCATGCCTCGTCCGCGAGCGGAGCGATGGTCGGCGATTCCAGGCCGGGGGTGATCCGCATCGCCTCCTGGAGACGCTCGCGCGGGCAGTCGTAGTCGAGCATCACGTACTGCTGGGCGCGCACCACACCCTGGACACGGGCGATGAGCTGGTTGCGGGCCTTGTCGTCCCGATCGGCACCCGCGCGCTCGATGAGCACTCCCTCCGAGTCGCACAGCGATTCGCCGAAGGCGACCAGATTGTGCTGGCGAAGGGTTCGGCCCGATCCGACGACGTCCGCGATCGCGTCCGCGACACCCAGCTGGATGGAGATCTCGACCGCGCCGTCGAGCCGGATCACGGTGGCCTCTATTCCGCGGCTCGCGAGATCGGTGCGGACGAGGTTCGGGTACGACGTCGCGATGCGGAGTCCCGCGAGGTCCTCGGGAACCCACGTCTTCCCGGCCGGTGCCGCGTACCGGAAGCTGGACCGGCCGAATCCCAGGGCGAGTCGTTCCGCGACCTGCGCGCCCGAATCGAGAGCCAGGTCGCGGCCGGTGATGCCGAGGTCGAGTTCGCCCGACGCGACGTAGATGGCGATGTCCTTGGGGCGGAGGAAGAAGAACTCCACCTGGTTCGACGGATCCAGGACGGTCAGGTCGCGGGAATCGGTGCGACGCCGGTAGCCGGCCTCGGACAGGATCTCGGCGGCGGATTCGGACAGGGAGCCCTTGTTGGGGACTGCGACGCGCAGCATGGTGGTCCTTCCTTCGAAGGCGAGAGGTGATCTACGGGGAGACTGATCTGCAGGAGTCGGGGCAGAGCGACTCACAGATGTCGGTAGACGTCCTCGAGCTTGAGTCCGCGACCGATCATCAGGACCTGCACCCAGTACAGCAGCTGGGAGATCTCCTCCGAGAGTTCCTCGTCGCTCTGGTACTCGGCGGCGATCCACACCTCGCCGGCCTCCTCGATCACCTTCTTGCCCTGGGCATGGACGCCGGCGTCCAGTGCGGCCACGGTGCCGGAACCCTCGGGACGGGTGGCGGCGCGGTCGGACAGCTCGGCGAACAGCAAATCGAAGGTCTTCACGGGTCATGATTGTTTCACAGCGCCCGGCCGCGGCCGCCACCGCGTGCGCGCGCTGGTCACGGCTCCGGCGACAGCGCCCGTCTGCTGGTGAACACCCGTGTGTCGCCGGTGATCGGGTCGGTGAACCGGACGCTGCGCGCGAGCAGTCGAAGCGGGTCGGTGAAATCGTCGGGTGCCCGGCGTCGCAGGTCCGGATAGAAGTCGTCGCCGACGATCGGCACTCCGAGCGACGACATGTGCACGCGCAGCTGGTGGGTGCGTCCCGTTGTCGGCAGCAAGCGGTAGCGGGCGAGATCGCCGAGCACCTCGACCACGTCGATCTCGGTGTGCGCGTTGGGCTCGCCCGGCACCTCGTGCGCGGTGGGTTCGCCGTGTCGCTTGTCGATGCGGCTGCGTACGGTCAGCGGGGACTCCAGGTCCGGGCGGAACGGGGCCAGCGCCTCGTACTCCTTGACCACGAGGCGCTGTTCGAAGAGCTGCTGGTAGGGCCGGCGCAACGCCGGGTCGGTGGTGCACAGGAGCACGCCGGCGGTCATCCGGTCGAGGCGGTGCGCCGGAACCACGTCGGGCAGGTCGAGGGCGCGGCGCATCCGCACGACGACCGACTCCCGGATGTGTCCGCCCCGCGGAATCGTCGCGAGGAAGTGCGGTTTGTCGACCACGAGGAGTCCGTCTGCGTGATGCAGGACGTCGATGTCGAACGGGACCGGCGTCTCCGGCGGCGGATCGCGATAGAAGTGGATCTGCAGTCCCGGCGGGCACCGGTCGCCGGGCCGGAGCGGCCGACCGGAACGGTCCACCACCTCACCGGACGCGAAGCGGATGCCCCAGTCGTCGTCGGGCGCAGCCGACCGGAGGAACTCCCCCACCGTCGTGGGATGCGCGAGTTCCGGAACCAGCAGTCGGTCCGCGCCGAGCCCGTTCCGGAGCGGCAGGGGTGGCGGGGCCGGTGACCGACGGCGGGTCATCTCCCACTCAATCCGGAACGCAGGTCGCGCAGACCAGGGTCTGCTCGCGTCCGTTGACGTCCGGGTGGTTTCGGTACCGCGAGGTGGGCGACCCGCAGAGCGAGCAGACCCCGATGACGGCCGCGTGGTCCGAGAACTCGACGTTCACGCGTGCGTCGAAGACGTACAGCGATCCCTCCCAGAGACCGCGGTCGCCGAAGGCCTCGCCGTACCGGACGATTCCGCCGTCGATCTGGTAGACCTCGTCGAATCCGCGTCTGCGCATCAGCGCGGAGAGCACCTCACAGCGCACGCCGCCGGTGCAGTAGGTGACGATCGGCTTCGACTTGAGGTGGTCGTACCGGCCGCTGTCGAGTTCGGCGACGAAGTCACGGGTGGTCGCGACGTCCGGGACGACGGCGCCACGGAAGCGCCCGATCTCGGCCTCGAACGCGTTGCGGCCGTCGAAGAACACCACGTCGTCGCCGCGCTGCTCGACGAGCTCGTGCACCTGTTGCGGAGTGAGGTGGGTACCGCCACCGACGACGCCGTCGACGTCGACCTCCAGGTCGTCCGGTGCCCCGAAGGTGACGATCTCGGGACGCACCTTCACCGACAGCCGCGGGAAGTCGTTGCCGGTGCCGTCGGACCACTTGACGTCGGCGTCCCTGAACGGGGCGTACTCGCGGGTGCCCCGGACGTACCGCTTCACCGCCGCGATGTCGCCGCCGACGGTCGCGTTGATTCCGTGCTCGGACACCAGGATTCGGCCGGTCAGCCCGTTCGCCGAGGCGAGGGTGTGCTGCCACAGCCGAATCGCCTCGGGATCGGAGAGTGGGGTGAACCGGTAGAACAGAACGATCTTCGGGACGGACATTCAGACCGTCACGAGCGCGTGCAGCGAGTGCAGGTCCTCGGCGGTGAGACCGACGAGGGTGTCCCGGAACGTTCGACGCGGTCCGGCGGGCACCTCGATCAGGGACGGCACCACCAGCACCGAGCAACCCGCTGCCTCCGCGGACGCGGCACCGGTCGGCGAGTCCTCGACGGCGAGACAGCGCTGCGGATCGACGCCGAGCAGTTCGGCGGCCCGCAGGTACGGCGCGGGATCCGGCTTGCCGGCGGGAACCTCGTCACCGCACACGGAGTGGTCGAAGTGCTCCCGGCCGAGGGTGTCGAGCGCGACGTCGCCGAGTTCGCGCTCGGTGTTCGTCACCAGCGCCGACCGGAGACCGAGCGAGCGCACGAGCGCGAGCGCGTCCCGCGCGCCCGGCCGCCAGGGCAGTCCGTCGGCGAACATCGTCGCCATTCGGGCGTAGAGCCAGGTTCGCGCTCGAGCCAGGGCCTCCGGCGACCGTTCGAGCCCGAGCGAGTCGAAGACGATGCCCAATGCCCCGGGCGTCGACGCGCCGATCGTCGCGGCCCGCGTCTCCTCCGACATCGGTCCGCCCAGCCACAGCGACAGTTCCCGGACTCCGATGTCCCAGAGTTCCTCCGACTCCAGCAGGGTGCCGTCCATGTCCCAGAGGACGGCCTGCAGTCCGGGGGCGCCGGCGGTCACGAGATCAGACATTGAAGTACTTGGCTTCCGGGTGGTGCAGGACGAATGCGTCGGTGGACTGCTCGGGGTGCAGCTGCACCTCTTCGGAGAGGGTGACACCGATGCGCTCCGGCTCCAGCATGGCGACGAGCTTGCGGCGGTCCTCCAGGTCCGGGCACGCACCGTAGCCGAACGAGTAACGCGCACCGCGGTACTCGAGTTTGAAGAAGTCCTCGACCTTCGCCGGGTCCTGCTCGGCGAGATTGTGTCCGCCGGGCAGCACCAGCTCTTCGCGAACGCGGCGGTGCCAGTACTCGGCGAGCGCCTCCGTCAGCTGCACGCCGATGCCGTGCACCTCCAGGTAGTCGCGGTACGAGTTCGCGGCGAACAGCTCGTTCGCGAAGTCCGCGATGGGCTGTCCCATCGTCACCAGGTTCATCGGCAGCACGTCGACCTGTCCGCGGGCCCGGGCGTCGTCCCGTGACCGCACGAAATCGGCGATGCACAGGAAGCGGTCCCGTTCCTGGCGGGGGAAGCTGAACCGGAACCGCTCGGACGCGTCCGGCTCGGGCGACTCGAGGACGACGACGTCGTCCCCCTCGGACACGACCGGGAAGTACCCGTACACGACAGCGGCGTGCTGAAGGACACCCTCGGTGCTGAGGCGGTCGAGCCAGTACCGCAGGCGCGGACGGCCTTCCGTCTCGACGAGCTCCTCGTAGGTGGGGCCGTCGCCGGCGCGCTGCCCGCGCAGTCCCCACTGGCCGAGGAACAGCGCGCGCTCGTCGAGCAGTCCCGAGTACTCGGCGAGTGCGATGCCCTTGACGACCCGGGTGCCCCAGAACGGCGGCGCGGGCACGTCGAGGTCGGTGGCGACGTCGGAGCGGTCCGGAATCTCGACCGGGGTCGCCTCGGCCTTCCGCTTCTCGGCGATGCGCTTGGAGCGCTCGTGGCGGGCCTTGCGTTCGGCGGCCTTCTCCTTCGCCGCCAGCGCCTCCGGGCTGTCGGGCGCCGGGCCCTCGCCGCGCTTGGTCGCCATGATGGTGTCCATCAGGTGCAGGCCCTCGAAGGCGTCACGTGCGTACGACACGTCACCCTCGTAGACCTCGGCGAGATCGTTCTCGACGTAGGACCGGGTCAACGCCGCACCGCCGAGGAGTACCGGGAACTGCTCGGCGACGCCCTTGGCGTTGAGCTCCTCCAGGTTCTCCTTCATCACGACGGTCGACTTCACGAGCAGACCGGACATGCCGATGACGTCGGCGCGCTTGTCGAGGGCGACGTCGAGGATCGTGGCGATCGGCTGCTTGATGCCGATGTTGACGACCTCGTAGCCGTTGTTGGAGAGGATGATGTCGACGAGGTTCTTCCCGATGTCGTGGACGTCGCCCTTGACGGTCGCGAGGACGATACGGCCCTTGCCTGCCTCGTCCGTCGCCTCCATGTGCGGTTCGAGGTGGGCGACGGCCGCCTTCATCACCTCGGCGGACTGGAGCACGAACGGCAGCTGCATCTGACCGGATCCGAACAGTTCGCCGACGGTCTTCATCCCGGACAGCAGGGTGTCGTTGATGATCTCCAGCGGCGGCCGCTCCTGCATCGCGGCGTCGAGGTCGGCGGCGAGGCCGTCCCGTTCGCCGTCGACGATGCGCCGTTCGAGACGCTCGAACAGCGGTAGTGCGGCGAGTTCCTCCGCCCGCGACGCGCGCGCCGACGCCGCCGACACGCCCTCGAACAGCTCCATCAGCTTCTGCAGCGGGTCGTAGTCGCCCTCGCGGCGGTCGTAGACCAGGTCGAGTGCGGTCTGGCGCTGCTCGTCGGGGATGCGCGCCATCGGCAGGATCTTCGACGCGTGCACGATCGCGGTGTCCAGGCCTGCTTCGGTGCACTCGTGCAGGAACACGGAGTTCAGCACCTGCCGCGCGGCGGCGTTGAGTCCGAACGAGATGTTCGAGATGCCGAGCGTGAAGTGGATCTCGGGGTGCCTGCGCTTGAGCTCGCGGATCGCCTCGATCGTCTCGATGCCGTCGCGCCGCACCTCTTCCTGACCGGTCGAGATGGGGAACGTCAACGCGTCGATGATGATGTCGGACTTCGACAGGCCCCAGGTGCCGGTGATGTCCTCGATGAGTCGCTCGGCGATGCGGATCTTGTGCTCGGCGGTGCGGGCCTGGCCCTCCTCGTCGATGGTCAGCGCGACCACGGCGGCGCCGTGCTCCTTGACCAGCCTCATGATGCGCTGGTAGCGGGAGTTCGGTCCGTCGCCGTCCTCGTAGTTGACGGAGTTGACGGCGCAGCGGCCACCGAGGTGTTCGAGACCCGCGCGCAGGACCTCGGGTTCGGTGGAGTCGAGCATGATCGGCAACGTCGACGCGGTCGCGAACCGGCTCGCGAGGGCCGCCATGTCGGCGGCGCCGTCACGGCCGACGTAGTCGACGTTGAGGTCGAGCATGTGCGCGCCGTCGCGGGTCTGGTCCTTCGCGATGTCGATGCACTTCTGGTAGTCCTCCGCGATCATCGCCTCGCGGAAAGCCTTGGAGCCGTTGGAGTTCGTGCGCTCACCGATCATCAGTATCGACGCGTCCTGATCGAACGGCACGTGCGCGTAGAGCGAGGAGGTGCCGTCCTCGGGCTGCGGCGTCCGCTCGGCCTTCTCCACCAGACGGACCGCGTCCGCGACCTTGCGGATGTGCTCGGGTGTGGTGCCACAGCAACCACCGACGAGGCCGAGCCCGAACTCGGAGACGAAACCGGACAGTGCGACGGCGAGTTCGTCTGCGGTCAGCGGGTACTCGGCGCCGTTCGGGCCGAGCTGCGGCAACCCGGCGTTCGGCATCACGGACACCGGAAGCCGTGAGTGCTTCGACAGATGCCGGAGGTGTTCGCTCATCTCGTCCGGCCCGGTGGCGCAGTTGAGGCCGATCATGTCGATGCCGAGCGGTTCCAGCGCGGTCAGCGCGGCGCCGATCTCACTGCCGAGCAGCATCGTGCCGGTGGTCTCCACGGTGACGTGGGTGATGATCGGAATCCGGCGTCCGGCCCTGTCCATGGCGTTCTGGCTGCCGATGATCGCGGCCTTCACCTGCAGCAGGTCCTGGCAGGTCTCGACGAGGATCGCGTCGGCTCCGCCGTCGATCATGCCGAGCGCGGATTCGGTGTACGCGTCGCGCAGGACACCGAACGGGGCGTGCCCGAGCGTCGGGAGCTTGGTGCCGGGTCCCATCGATCCGAGCACGAACCGCGCCATGCCGTCGCGGCCGGGTCCCATCTCGTCGGCGATCTCGCGGGCGATGCGGGTGCCGCGCTCGGACAGGTCGCGGATCCGATCCGAGATGTCGTAGTCGGCGAGGTTCGGGAGGTTGCAGCCGAAGGTGTTGGTCTCGACCGCGTCGGCGCCGGCCTCGAAGTAGGCAGCGTGGATGTCCCGCAGCACGTCGGGCCGCGTCGCGTTGAGGATTTCGTTGCAGCCCTCGAGGCCCAGGAAGTCGTCGAGGGTGAGGTTCGCGGCCTGCAGCATCGTGCCCATCGCACCGTCGCCGATGACAACGCGCTTCGCGAGCGCATCCAACAGGGCGGAATGGAATGGGGCAGACATGCCGTCCAGAGTAGTGGGCGCCCCGGACGGGCCTGGCCGTAGGCTGGGCAGGTGAGTCCAAGCGAACACTCGGCCGTGTCCGGCCCCGAGGGAACCGAGGCCTTCGGCACCGACGGCACAGACGACATTCCCGTCCTCCGGAACCCCATCCTGGTGGCCGCGTTCGAAGGCTGGAACGACGCCGGAGACGCCGCGAGCGGCGCCGTCGAGCACCTGGAACTGATCTGGGATGCGCGCCCGCTGGCGGAGCTCGACTCCGAGGACTATTACGACTATCAGGTGAATCGCCCCCAGGTTCGGCAGGTCGAGGGCGTCACCCGGGAGATCCAGTGGCCCGCCACCCGGATCTCGGTGTGCTCCCCGCCCGGCAGCGATCGTGACGTGCTGCTGCTGCGCGGCATCGAGCCGAACATGCGGTGGCGCAGCTTCTGCGACGACCTGCTGGAGATCATCGAGGAACTCGGAGTGACCACCGTGGTGATCCTCGGCGCCCTGCTCGCCGACACACCGCACACCCGGCCCGTTCCCGTGACCGGAACCGCGTACAGCGCCGAATCCGCGCAGAAGTTCAACCTCGAACAAACCAGGTACGAGGGCCCGACCGGCATCACCGGCGTCCTGCAGGACGAGTGTGTCAAGGCCGGTGTGCCCGCGATCTCGTTCTGGGCGGCGGTCCCGCACTACGTCTCGCAACCACCGAACCCGAAGGCGACGGTCGCCCTCCTGCGCCGCGTCGAGGACGTTCTCGACGTCGAGGTGCCGCTCGGTGAGCTGCCCACCCAGGCAGAGGACTGGGAGGAGTCCGTCACGGAGATGACGGAGGACGACGACGAGATCGCGGAGTACGTCCGCTCCCTGGAGGAGCGCGGGGACGCCGAGGTCGACATCACCGAGGCGATCGCCAAGATCGACGGCGACGCCATCGCCGCGGAGTTCGAGCGGTACCTGCGCAGGCGCGGACCGGGGAGCTTCGGGGGGCTTTGACGACCCGTGACCGGTTGCAGCGCGGCGCGCTGTACGCCGGTGGATTTCTCGGACCGTTCGGCGGCGGAGTCGTCTCCTCCATGCTCCCGGAGCTCGGTGACTCCCTCGGGGTGAGCACCGCGCAGGCGGCGTCGTCCCTGACCTCGTACCTGTTGCCCTTCGCGGCGTTGATGCTGGTGTCGGGGACGTACGGTTCGCGCTGGGGTGGACTGCGCACCGTCCGCGTCGCGTACGGCGTGTACGCGGCCGCGGCCGCGCTGTCGGTACTGGCTCCGACCTTCGCGCTGTTCCAGGTCAGCCGGGTGCTGCAGGGCTGCGCGAACGCGTTCACCACGCCGTTGCTGTTGGCGGCGCTCGCCGCCGTGTCCCCGAGGGCACGGCTCGGTCGTGCCCTCGGCGTGTTCGGTGCGCTGCAGGCCGCGGGTCAGACCAGCGCACCACTCGTCGGCGGCGTCGCCGCCGAGATGAACTGGCGTCTCGCGTTCGCGGTGATCGCCGCGGTCGCGTTGTGCCTCGGCGCAGTCGGGCTCCCCCGGTCGGCGGCGCTCTCCCCCTCCGGTGCGCCGCCGCGGCTCCGGGACGCCCTGGACCCGACCGTGCTCCGGATCGGGCTCGTTGCGCTGCTCGGGTGGGGAGCGCTCGGCGGCCTCGGATTCCTCGTCGCGTTCCGGGCCGAGGACGCACTCGGTCTCGACTCGGCTCATCGCGGACTGCTGCTGACCGGGTTCGGTCTCGCCGGAATCCTGGCGGCCCGCCCGGTCGGCATCGCGATCGACCGTTGGGGTGCCCGCGCCGCGGTGATCACGGGCGCGATCGGCGGCGCCGTACTCGTCGCCGCGACGGGCGTGCTCGGGACCGTGGGCGCGGTCGCGGTCACGTGGGCGCTGTCGGGCGTCGCCGGGCAGTTCGCTCTCGTCGGCGTCAACTCCGCGATCCTCGGTTCCGAGGGAGCGAACCGAGGCGGAGCGGTCTCGGTGGTGCAGGCATTGCGGTTCGGCGGTGCAGCGCTCGCGCCGCTCGCCCTGACACCTCTCTACGGGACGCACCCCACGGCCGCCTTCGTGGTCCCGACTCTGTTGTTGGCCGTCGCGGCACCTCTTCTGATGCCGAAACCGTCCGAGCGCTGACCACTGTTCGGACTGACCGGCGGTGCCGCCGTACGAGCGCGGGACGTTCTCACGGGGTCACGATGTCGAAATCGGGGTCGGGCTGGTCGGTCAGCGCGAGCAGACGCGTCCACACCGACGGGTCGCCACTCGTGTCGAGCCCGTCCAGCGAACCCGTGGCGATCAGCGTCAGCAGACCGCGCTTGGTGAGTGTGACGTCGAGGTCGGCGTCGGCCTTCTTCGTCGTGGGGTGGTGGATCAGCGCACCGTTGCTCAGCTCCATCCGGTACCTCTCACCGCTGTCGGTGAAGATCCAGTTGACGGAGAGCTTCTCGTTCCAGGCCCGCGGTCCGACGATGCTCAACGACACGGTGTCGAAGAGTTGTGTGATGCTCATGGCCGGGGCCAGCCCGGCACCCTGCGTGAACGGTGTGTGAAACACGCCGTGTCGCAGTTCGTACGCACCGACAAGAAAGCAGTTGCGCCAGGTGGCGTTCTCGGACCCGTAACCGAGACGCTCCAGCACGGCGGCCAGCGCCTCCCGGGCATCCGGATCGTCCGGTTCGGCGAACACCGCATGGCTGCCGAGTTCGGCGGCGAACCGCAGATCCCCTCGCTCCGCGTAGTCCCGCACCTTCGCGACCGTCGCGTCGACGCCGCCGAGCAGTTCGACGTACCGCGTGGCCTGCTCCTGCGGTGGGTGCTGCCACAGATGCGCCGGATTGCCGTCGTACCAGCCGAGATAGCGCTGGTAAACGGCCTTCACGCCGTGACTGACGGAGCCGTAGTAGCCGTGGGTGTGCCACGCCGCATCCAGCTGCGGCGACAGCGTCATGTCCTCCGCGATCTCGGTGCCGGTGTACCCCTGGTTCAGCAGGCGCAGAGTCTGGTCGTGCAGGTAGGCGTACATGTCGCGCTGCTCGGTCAGGAACGTGGCGATGTTCTCGGTGCCCCACGTCGGCCAGTGGTGCGATGCGAAGACGACGTCGGCTTCGTCGCCGAACAGTTCCAGCGCCTCGGCGATGTACCGGGACCAGTTCCGGGCGTCGCGCACCTGTGCGCCGCGCAGTGTCAGCAGGTTGTGCAGGTTGTGGGTGACGTTCTCGGCCAGGCACAGCGCCCGGTGGTCCGGGAACAGGAAGTTCATCTCGGCCGGCGCCTCGGTGCCGGGCGTCATCTGGAACACCATCCGGACACCGTCGATCACCTCCTCCTGACCGGTCTCGGTGATGTCATGGGTCGGCGCGAGCAGCCCCACCGTCCCCGTGGAAGCCGCCGCACCGAGGCCCATGCCGACGCGACCCGTCGCGCTCTTCGGCAGATCGCCGCCCGAGTAGTAGGCGCCGCGCCGCAGCATCGCGGTGCCCGCGTACACGTTCTCCGACACCGCGTGCTCCATGAAGTGGGCCGGAGCGATGATCGGCACGGTGGTGTCGCGGTCGACGACACCGAGGACTCCGCCGTAGTGGTCGATGTGCGGGTGGGTGTAGATCACCGCGGTCACCGCTCGGTCCCCCCGATGCTCCCGGTACAGGGCCAGCGCGGCGGCCGCCGTCTCGGCGCTGATCAACGGGTCGATGACGATCACCCCGTTGTCGGACTCGACGAGTGTCATGTTCGACAGGTCCAGTCCGCGGACCTGGTATATGCCCGCCGTCACCTCGTAGAGACCGTGCTCGGACGTGAGCTGCGACTGACGCCACAGACTCGGGTCGACGGTGTCGGCGCCGTCGGCCTCCAGGAATCGGTACTCGTCCATGTTCCACACGACGCGACCGTCGGCGGCGCTGACCACACACGGATCGAGTGTGCCGAGGAATCCCCGGGCGGAGTTCTCGAAGTCGGTCCTGTCCTGGAAATCTGCCGGCATGTCGGCCCTTTCGTCGTATCGCGAGGTCACTGGCCTGCCCGGTCGATCTGTCGTCGACTCTCGCTCGACTCTGCGCGGTTCGACACGGGGTCGCGTCACCCACGACGGGTGATGTCGGGCGACGGGAGGGGCACGATCGGTTCACCCTCCGCGGGCGACGCGCCCCCGGTCGCACTGTCCGCACCATGAGGTATGAGTTCGATCGCGCCTGCCGCAGGCAATCCCCCGGCCCGCAAGCTCGCTGCTCTCGCCGTGCCCGCCGTCCTCGTCGGAGTCGGCTGTGCCGTGACCCTGATCGCGCTCAGCACGGTTGCCGCCCGGCTCCAGGACCTGCTGTGGACGGTTCTTCCGGACTCGCTCGGCGTGGCCACGGATTCCCGCTGGTGGACCTTCGGGATGTTGACCGTCGTGGGGGCGGCCGTGGGGCTGGTCGTGTGGAAGGTCCCGGGCCACGCCGGTCCTGATCCTGCGACGACCGGTCTGGTCTCGACCCCGCTTCCGCTGTCGGTGCTGCCGAGCCTGACGCTGGCCATCGTCCTCGGGTTGGCAGGAGGTGTGAGCCTCGGCCCGGAGAACCCGATCATCGCGATCAACACCGCACTGACCGTGTGGGTCGTCGCACGGGTGTGGCGCGCCGTCCCGGTCGAGGTCGCGGTGGCGTTGGCGGCGGCGGCGACGATCGGAGCGATGTTCGGGACACCGGTCGCGGCGGCACTGCTGTTCACCGAGATGGCGGCGGCGACCACCGGTGGCCGGGTGTGGGACAAACTCTTCGCGCCACTCGTTGCCGCGGCGGCGGGCGCACTGACCATGGACGCGCTCGGTCAACCGGTCTTCGCCGTGAACGTTCCGCCCTACGCGGAACCCGCCCTGGTGGATCTGCTGGGTGGAACGGTGATCGCACTGGCGGCAGCGGTCCTGTGCCTGGCCGCCGTGTATGCCTTCCCGATCGCGCACGACCTCTTCCACCGGCTGCCGAATCCCCTGATCGCCATCACCGTCGGTGGCGCCCTGCTCGGTGTTCTCGGGGCGATCGGAGGGTCGGTCACGTTGTTCAAGGGGCTCGACGAGATGAAGCGGCTGACCGACGACGCCGCCGACATGTCCACGGGGAACCTCGTCCTCGTCACGGTCGTCAAGCTCGTGGCTCTGCTGATCGCGGCGAGCTGCGGTTTCCGGGGTGGTCGGATCTTCCCGGCGGTCTTCATCGGGGTCGGCGCGGGGCTGGTCGCGCACAGCGCGGTCACCACTGTTCCGCTGGCTGTTGCGGTGGCCGCCGGTGTACTCGGCTCGGTGCTCGTCGTCGCGCGGGACGGATGGTTGGCGCTGTTCATGGCCACGGCGACCGTCGGCGACATCCGCATCCTCCCGGTGCTGTGCATCGTGGTGCTCCCGCTGTGGCTGCTCGTCGCCAACCGCCGCGAGATGCTGATCGCGGCGCCCGAGGTCGCCCCGGCGAACCGGGGCGCGTAGACCTCGCCGGTCCGGAGGCGGCGGTCGAGGTCGTCCACCATCGGCCTCGGGAACCGCTGCACGTCAGTCGACCTTGCCGCCTCTTTCTGCGAGCCAGGTGCGCGCACGGGCCAGGGCGGTGTCGAGTGCACCGAGGACCTCGTCGGTGGTTTCGACGACGTTCTCGCGGCCGATCGCCTCGGTCAGTCCGCTGTGCTCGAAGATCCGCGCCAACGCGGGGGTGACGCCCGCGATCACCAGGAGACTGCCGTTGTCCGTGAGTGCTGTCGCGTGGCGCGTCAGATCGCGGATCACCGTGGCGGACGGAACGTCGGGCATGGTCCGCACGCTGAGGATCACGACACCTCCGCGTGTGTCCCGGATGCTCGGCCACGCCTCGTCGATCCGAGGAACCTCCGCGAACAATCCGACGCCGGCGTAGTGCAGGACGGTGATCCGATCGCTCGGGCACGCCTCGGGGACGTCGACGACGCGCCAGCGGGCATCGTCCGTCGGTTCGAGTGCAACGAGTTTCGCGTAGCGGGAGGCCTGCACGCAGTACAGCAGCAACGACAGCACCGCGCCGATGAGGATCGCGTTCTGCAGGGGCAGCTGCGTCGTCGCGAAGAACGTGATGAGCATGGCGACCGCCGACCAGGGAGCGGTCCGGAACACGAGGCGGATGTCCGACCACCGTCCGGTGACGAGCTCGACACCGATGACGAGAACCAGGCCGCCGATGACCGCCATCGGGATGATCTCGGCCACCGATCCGGCGACGAGGACGAGCCCGATGAGCCAGAGTCCGGCGAAGATCCCGGCCCAGCGGGTCCGCGCCCCGGCCGAGACCGCGACCCCGGTGCGGGAGAGTGAGCCACCGGTCGGGAGAGCGCCGAAGAATCCGCCCGCGATGTTGGCCGCGCCCTGAGCGACGAAGTCGCCGGAGGCGTTCGGGCGACTGCCGTCGGGGTTGGGAACCGCACTCGAGATGCCGGCGGCCTGGGCGAGGGCCACCAGGGAGACGGCGAACGCGCCGACGAGGAGTTCCGGGAGCGCGGACACGCCGGGCAGGGTCGGGGTGGGAAGGGAGTTCGGGATCGCCGCGATGTCGCCGACGGTGTCGACGTCCACACCGGCGACTGCCACCACCGCGGTCACGACCACGAGGGCGATCAGCGTGGCCAGTGACGCCACCGATTTCACGAACCGGAACACCGCCCACACCGCGACGGTCGCCGCGGTCACCGCCACCGTCGTGCCCTGCCAGGCGCCGACGTGGGCGATCGAATCGACGATCTTCGCGATCGTGTTGTGCCGGTCGGTGTCGTAGCCTGTCGCGTCGCCCAGCACTCCCGCGATGATCTGCACGGCGATGCCCGTGGTGAATCCGGTCATCACCGCACTGGACACGAAGCTCATGATCGAACCGGCTCGGAGCAGCCCGAGAACAGCCATCACGAGGCCCACGAGGATCACGAGTGTCGCCACGTTCGACGGGTCGGTCGGATCGAGCCCGGCCGACGTGAGCACGCTCTGTGAGGAGAGCGCGATCGCGCTGGTCAGCGTGGTCACCATCAACACGGTGCGGCTGAAGAACGACCCGACGAGCGTCGGAATCATGCCGGAGTAGAGACCGGCCACGGGGTTGAACCCGCCGATGCTGGCGTACGCCATTCCTTCCGGGATCGAGAACAACCCGGTGACGAGACCCGCGATCACGTCACGTGGGGTCGGTCGACCGAGACCCGTGCCCGCCGAACGCGGGCTCCGGCGTCGCATGAACCTCATCGTCGCTCCTCACGCACCGACTGCAGCGCCTTCACGTGAGGGTGCCGTTTCCGCACGCTCGACGCCTCACCCACCGCGGGTGGGAAGTCACCGCGACAGCCGCGGGCTGGATCCGCACCGACGGAAATCGTCGTGGCACGACCGGCCACGCCGGTGTGACCGACTCCTGACAGTCGGGGTGATTCTCCGGTGAGCAATTCCTGATTGCGGCGTAACGTCCCGGCAGCGATTGCGTCACCACGCGGCCGCACGCTCGACGCATGGCGACTACAGGTGAGGCGAAGAAGCGACTTCTGGTGGTCGGCAACGGCATGGCCGGAGCCCGCACCGTCGAGGAGATCCTCGCGCGTGGCGGCCGCGAGATGTTCGACATCACGATGATCGGCGACGAGCCGTACGGCAACTACAACCGCATCATGCTGTCCCACGTACTGGCAGGCGAGACGACCGCGGACGACGACGACATCGTCCTCAATCCGATGAGCTGGTACCGCGAGAACGGGGTGACGCTCCACGCCGGCGACCGCGCCGTCACCCTCGACCGGTTCGCCAAGTCGATCACGTGCGAGAGCGAGCGGGTCGTCGAGTACGACATCCTCGTCGTCGCGACCGGCTCGAACACCTTCTTCCCCAACATGGACGGCCTGCGCGAGTCCGACGGCAGGCTCGGGCGCGGTGTCTTCGGGTTCCGAACCATCGCCGACACCAACGGCATGCTGCAGATGGCGCAGTCCCGGGACGGTGTCACGGCGGTGGTCATCGGCGGCGGACTGCTCGGCCTCGAAGCCGCGTACGGCCTCCGGACGCAGGGCCTGACCGTGAACGTCGTCCACTCGCCCGGTCACCTGATGAACCAGCAGCTCGACGAGCGTGGTGGGCAGGTACTGCGGGCGAAGATCGAGGCACTCGGGGTCGGTGTCCACACCGCCGTGCGGACCACGGCCGTGCTGCGCGACGACGCGGGCAACGTCACCGCTGTGGCGTTCAACGACGGCACCAGCCTGCCCGCCGACATGGTCGTCGTCACCGCGGGTATCCGTCCCAACGCCGAGCTGGCCCGCGCCGGTGGACTCGTCGTCGAGCGGGGCATCGTCGTGGACGACCAGATGCGGTGCGAGGACGAGGGTTCCGTCTACGCGGTCGGCGAGTGCGCGCAGCATCGCGGCGAGTTGTACGGCCTCGTCGCTCCGGTGTGGGAGCAGGCGGTGGTTCTCGCCGAACACCTGACCGGATCGAACCCCGCTGCGGCATATCAGGGTTCGTCGTCGACCACGAAGCTGAAGGTCGCCGGCCTGGACGTCGCCGCGATGGGCGTCAAGAGCCCCGAGCTCGACACCGACGAGTTCATCCAGTTCTACGACTCCCGCACGGGCGTCTACAAGAATGTCGTCGTCCGCGACGGCAGGCTGATCGGCGCGACCCTGATGGGCGAGATCGGCAAGGCCGCGCTGCTGACGCAGGTGTTCGACGGCAAGGCGGAACTGCCCGAGGACCGGCTGTCGCTGCTGTTCGACCTGGCCGGTTCCCCCGACGGGACGTCGGCGGCCGACCTGCCCGACGACACGCAGGTGTGCAACTGCAACGGCGTCACGAAGGGGGATCTGGTCGCCTGCGTGCACGGCGGCGCGCAGACGCTCACCGAAGTGTGCGCGAAGACCCGGGCGGGCAAGGGGTGCGGATCCTGCAAAGGCCTGGTCGCGGACGTCGTCGCGGCCGCTGCCGGTGGCGAGCTGAAAGCCGACCCGGCGGCGAACTGGTACGTGCCGTGCATTCCGATGACCAAGTCCGAGCTGATCGAGGAGGTCCGGGCACGCGACATCCGTTCCGTGTCGCAGGTGTTCGCGGAGTTCGCCACCGACGGGAGGGAGGAGGCGACCGCGAAGATGCCGCTCGCCTCGCTGCTGCGCGTGGTGTGGGGACCGGACTGGGTGGACGAGCGCGGCGCGCTGTTCATCAACGACCGTGTCCACGCGAACATCCAGCGCGACGGCACGTTCTCGGTGGTTCCGCAGATGAAGGGTGGTGTCACCACACCGGATCAGTTGCGCCGCATCGCCGATGTCGCGGACAGGTACGCGGTTCCGCTGGTGAAGGTGACCGGCGGGCAGCGGATCGATCTGCTCGGCATCAGGAAGGAGGACCTGCCGAGGGTGTGGGGCGACCTGGACATGCCGTCCGGCTACGCGTACGGCAAGAGCATGCGCACCGTGAAAACGTGCGTGGGAAGCGACTTCTGCCGGTTCGGCCTCGGCGACTCCACCAGTCTCGGCATCGCGCTCGAGGAGCGCTTCCAGGGCTTGGAGACACCGGCGAAGCTCAAGCTCGCGGTCGCGGGATGCCCCCGCAACTGCTCCGAAGCGCTGTGCAAGGACCTGGGTGTGGTCGCGGTCGGCGACGGGCGCTGGGAGATCTACGTCGGGGGCGCCGCCGGCGCGCACATCCGTAAGGGCGACCTGCTCGCCACGGTCGATTCGGGAGAGGCGGTGATCGCGCTGGCCGGACGTTTCATCCAGCACTACCGAGAGGACGCGAAGTGGCTCGAACGCACCTACGACTGGGTGCCGCGGGTGGGCCTGGAACGACTGCAGGCGCTGTTGGTTCGTGACGAGGAGGACGTCGTGGCGGGTCTCGACGAGCGAATGGCGGCCTCGGTCGCGGGCTACCGCGACCCGTGGAAGGAACGCACGGCACCCAAGTCCCCGGCGCAGTTCGCGCCGTCGCTGCCGTTGCTCCCCCTCCCCCAGGTCCCGGTCCGATGACCGCGACGACTGCCCGGCAGGTCGCGGTGGGCCCGGTCTCGGACCTGACCCGGGGTGAGGGCCGCACCTATGTGATCGACGGCAGCCAGATCGCCGTGTTCCTGCTCGCCGACGGCACCGTCCGGGCGATGGACGCGGTGTGCCCGCACAAGGCGGGTCCGCTCGCCGACGGCCAGATCGACGGTTCCGTGGTGACCTGCCCGCTGCACCAGTACTCCTTCCGGTTCGACACCGGCGCCTGCACCGCCGACACGGTCACACCCGTCCGGGTCCACCCGGCGCACGTGAGCGACGGGACGGTGATCGTGCAGCTCTGACCGGCTCCCGACTCGCTCTGTCGCACTTCGTCTTTCGAGAGGCATCCATGACTCCGACCACCGGGACCCCGAGCACCGGGTCCCAGCACACCGGCAAGCTGGACGCGGACGCGCTGCTCCGCTTCGGCAAGCACTTCCAGCGCGGCGAGCCGTCCGCCGACATGCGCACCCTGTACCAGATCGGCGGACGCACGTCCGACGACTTCTACCGCGACCGGATGTCGTACGACAAGGTCGTCCGGTCGACGCACGGGGTGAACTGCACCGGCTCGTGCTCGTGGAAGATCTACGTCAAGGACGGTGTGATCACCTGGGAGGCGCAGCAGACCGACTACCCGTCGATCGGGCCGGACAAGCCGGAGTACGAGCCACGCGGCTGCCCGCGCGGTGCGTCGTTCTCCTGGTACACGTACTCCCCCTCGCGAGTGCGCTACCCGTACGTGCGCGGTGTGCTGCTCGAGATGTACCGCGACGCCAAGGCACGTCTGAAGGATCCGGTGCTGGCCTGGGCGGACATCGCCGACGACCCGGAGAAGTCCACGACGTACAAGGCGGCCCGCGGCAAGGGCGGGTTCGTCCGCGCCGAGTGGTGGGAGGCCGCCGAGATCGTCGCCGCGGCGCACGTGCACACGATCAAGAGGTACGGCCCGGACCGCGTCGCGGGATTCTCGCCCATCCCCGCGATGTCGATGGTCAGTCACGCGATCGGCGCCCGGTTCATCTCGCTGCTCGGTGGCGCGATGCTCTCGTTCTACGACTGGTACGCCGACCTGCCCGAGGCGTCGCCGCAGGTGTTCGGTGACCAGACCGACGTTCCCGAGTCCGCGGACTGGTTCGACGCCGGTTACCTGATCATGTGGGGCTCGAACGTGCCGGTGACACGTACGCCCGACGCGCACTACATGACCGAGGCCCGCTACCGCGGCCAGAAGGTCGTCGTGGTCTCCCCCGACTACGCCGACAACACCAAGTTCGCGGACCAGTGGCTGCCCGCCCGCCCCGGCACCGACGGCGCGCTGGCGATGGCGATGGGTCACGTCATCCTGACCGAGTTCTTCGTGCGCAAACAGGTTCCGCGCTTCGTCGACTACGTGAAGCAGTACACGGACCTGCCGTATCTGGTGACGCTCGAACCGCGGCCGGTGGACGCGAGCACGAACGGTCACGGCCCGACGTACGTGCCCGGCAAGTTCCTCACCGCCGCCGACCTCGGCGACACCGGGGAGGGCGCCATCCACAAGACGGTGCTCCTCGACTCCGCGACCGGTGAGCCGATGGTCCCGAACGGCTCGCTCGGCGACCGGTTCACCGAATCCGGCAAGGGCAGATGGAACCTCGACCTGGAGGGTGTCGAGCCGGTGCTCAGCCTCCACGGAGGCGACAACGAGACCGTGGTGGTCGACCTCCCGCGCTACGACACCAACACCCCCGGGGTCCTGCACCGCGGCGTACCCGTGCAGACAGTCGCCGGACGCCTCGTCACGACCGTCTTCGACCTGATGCTCGCGCAGTACGGTGTCGCGAGGGAAGGACTTCCCGGCACCTGGCCGACGGGTTACGACGACGCCGACGAGCCGTACACGCCGGCGTGGCAGGAGGGCATCACCGGAGTTTCGGCCGCATCCGCGGCGCGGGTGGCGCGCGAGTTCGCCGACAACGCGGACCGGTCGGGCGGCCGGTCGATGATCCTGATGGGTGCGGGCACCAACCACTGGTTCCACTCGGACCAGATCTACCGCTCGTTCCTCACGCTGACGCTGCTGACCGGCTGCCAGGGCGTCAACGGTGGCGGCTGGGCGCACTACGTCGGTCAGGAGAAGTGCAGGCCCGTGACCGGCTGGTCGACACTGGCGTTCGGCAGCGACTGGGCCCGGCCGGCGCGCCAGATGCAGGGAACCATCTTCTGGTACCTCGCCACCGATCAGTGGCGGTACGACCCGTTCACCTCGGAGGCGATGGCGTCCCCGCTCGCACGGGGAGCCTTCGCCGGGCGCACGGCAGCGGACAACATCGCTCTCGCATCGCGCCTCGGATGGATGCCGACGTATCCCACGTTCAACCGGAACCCGCTCGATCTCGCGGACGATGCCGAGCGGCTCGGAAAGAACCCGGCCGACCACGTCGTCGACGGCCTCAAGTCGGGCCACCTGCAGTTCGCCGTCGAGGATCCGGACGCACCCGAGAACTTCCCACGGACGCTGACCGTGTGGCGCTCGAACCTGCTCGGCTCGTCCGCCAAGGGAAACGAGTACTTCCTGCAGCACCTCCTGGGCGCCGGCTCGAACCTGAACGCCTCGGACTCGACCGGGGTGCGCCCGGAGGAGCTGGTGTGGCGGGACGAGGCACCCGCGGGCAAGTTGGACCTGCTCACCACCCTGGACTTCCGCATGACGAGCACCACCCTGTTCTCGGATGTCGTGCTGCCGGCGGCGACCTGGTACGAGAAGCACGACCTCTCGAGCACCGACATGCACCCGTTCGTGCACGCGTTCTCGCCGGCGATCTCCCCGCCGTGGGAGACGAAGACCGACTTCGACGCCTTCCACCGCATCGCGCGCGGATTCAGCTGGCTCGCCGAGAAGCACCTCGGCACCCGCAAGGACGTGGTCGCGGTGCCGCTTCTGCACGACACGGTCGACGCGACCGCCCAGCCGGGCGGCAAGGTCCTGGACTGGAAACGCGGTGAGTGCGAGCCGATTCCCGGCAAGACCATGCCGAAGCTGGTCGTCGTCGAGCGGGACTACACGACGATCGCGGAGAAGATGGGGGCGCTCGGACCCCTCGTCGAGGAACTCGGCCTGACGACGAAGGGGGTCACCACCTTCCCGGCCGAGGAGGTCGCCTACCTACGCGCCGTCAACGGGGCCGTCGCGACCGGCCCGGCCGCGGGACGCCCGTCGCTGGCGAAGGACCGGCACGCCGCGGAGGCGATCCTCGCGTTGTCGGGTACCACCAACGGGCGGCTCGCCACCCAGGGTTTCGAGCACCTGGAGGAACGCACCGGTACCCGGCTCGTCGACCTGGCTGCGGAGAACGAGGGCACCCGGATCCGGTTCTCCGACACCCAGGCCCGGCCGGTGCCGGTGATCACGTCACCGGAGTGGTCGGGCAGCGAGACCGGGGGCCGCCGCTACTCGCCGTTCACCATCAACACCGAACGGCTCAAGCCGTGGCACACGCTGACCGGTCGACAGCACTTCTACCTCGACCACGACTGGATGGCCGAACTCGGAGAGCAACTGCCGATCTTCCGCCCGCCGTTGGACATGACGGCCCTGTTCGCCGAGCCCGCGGTCGGCGAGACACACGGCAACGGTGTCGGCGGCAGCGTCACCGTCCGGTACCTGACCCCGCACAGCAAGTGGTCGATCCACTCCGCCTACCAGGACAACCTGCACATGCTGACCCTGTCCCGAGGTGGTCAGACGATCTGGATGTCCGACGTGGACGCCGCGAAGATCGGTGTCGCGGACAACGACTGGATCGAGGCGACCAACCGCAACGGGATCGTCGTGGCCCGCGCGATCGTCAGCCACCGGATGCCCGAGGGCACGGTGTTCATGTACCACGCCCAGGACCGCGCGGTGGACGTGCCGCGTACGGAGAAGACCGGCAAACGCGGCGGCATCCACAACGCGCTGACCCGCGTGATGATCAAGCCGTCGCACCTGATCGGCGGATACGCGCAGCAGTCGTTCGCCCTCAACTACCACGGGCCCACCGGAAACCAGCGCGACGAGGTCACCACGATCCGTCGCCGCGACCAGGAAGTGACGTACTGATGAGGGTTATGGCGCAGATGGCCATGGTGATGAACCTGGACAAGTGCATCGGCTGTCACACCTGCAGCGTCACCTGCAAGCAGGCGTGGACCAATCGTGGCGGCGTCGAGTACGCGTGGTTCAACAACGTGGAAACCCGCCCCGGACAGGGCTACCCGCGGCAGTACCAGGACCAGGAGAAGTGGAAGGGCGGCTGGACGTTGAACAAGCGCGGCAAGCTGACCCTGAAGTCGGGGTCGCGGTTCAAGCGGCTGCTGAACATCTTCGCGAACCCGGACCTGCCGACGATCACCGACTACTACGAGCCGTGGACGTACGACTACGACAACCTGCTCGCGTCGGCGCCCATGGACACCACCCCGGTGGCCCGACCGAAGTCGCTGCTCACCGGAGAGGACACCAAGGTCACCTGGGGCGCGAACTGGGACGACGACCTCGGCTCCGGTCCGGACCAGGTCGGCCGGGACCCGCTGCTGGCCAAGGTGTCCGACAAGGTGAAGCTCGAGTTCGAGCAGACGTTCATGTTCTACCTGCCGCGCATCTGCGAGCACTGCCTCAACCCGGCGTGCGCCGCGTCCTGCCCGTCGGGCGCGATCTACAAGCGGTCCGAGGACGGCATCGTCCTCGTCGACCAGGACAAGTGCCGCGGATGGCGGCAGTGCGTCACCGGTTGCCCGTACAAGAAGATCTACTTCAACCACAAGACCGGCAAGGCCGAGAAGTGCACGTTCTGCTACCCGCGGATCGAGGTGGGCATCCCGACCATCTGTTCGGAGACGTGTGTCGGCCGACTGCGCTACATCGGCGTGATGCTCTACGACGCCGATGCGGTGCTCGACGCCGCCGCGGTGACCGACGACGAGGACCTGTACCCGTCGCAGCTCGGAGTGTTCCTCAACCCGCACGATCCCCGCGTGATCGCCGAGGCCGAGCGGGCCGGCATCTCCTCCGAGTTCATCGAGGCGGCCCAGAATTCGCCGGTGTACAAGCTGATCGTCGACTACCAGGTGGCGCTGCCGCTGCACCCGGAATACCGGACGATGCCGATGGTCTGGTACATCCCGCCACTGTCGCCGATGGTCGAGGCGCTGTCGGACACCGGGCACGACGGCGAGTCCGCGGACAATCTGTTCGGCGCCATCGATTCGCTGCGCATCCCGATCGAGTACCTGGCGGAGCTGTTCACCGCCGGTGAGATCGGGCCGGTCCGGGCGTCGCTGCAGCGTCTGGCCGCGATGCGAGCGCACATGCGTCAGGTCAACCTCGGTGAGTCGGTCAAGCCGGAGGTCGCCGAGGCCGTCCGCCTCACCCCGGACGAGCTCACGTCGATGTACAGGCTGCTCGCCCTGGCCAAGTACGAGGACCGGTACGTGATCCCGACCGGCGCCGGCTCGGACGCACACCGGCTGGACGCTCTGGCCACCGGCTGCAGCCTCGAGGACGAGGGCGGGCCCGGCATGGGCGGACCGAGTGCAGGCGGGCCCGGTATGACGGCGTTCGAGGTGATGGCGGACAAGTTCCACCTCGTCGGCGAGGACTCCAATGCCGCTGCGCCGGAGCACAAGGAACGGCGGATCAACCTCCTCAACTGGGACGGCCGGACCACCGAGGGCCTGGTCCCGGTCGGCTCCCGAGAGGAGTCGTGATGGGTGCACTCGGCCTGCGCCGGAACAGGCGCGCCGCACCGGCCGACGAACCCCTGAACGAAACCCGGCAGCGCCTGGTGTGGCGCATCGCGGCCCTCGTGCTCGACTACCCGCACCCGTCCACGCTCGACCTGCTGGACGACCTGCGCGACGCTGCGACACAGCTACCGGAACCGGCCGGATCCGGCCTGCTCGCGTGCATCGACCACCTGCGCGAGCAGGACCCGATCGCGCTCGCAGCCCGCTACGTCGAGACGTTCGACCTGCGGCGCCGATCGAGCCTGCACCTGTCGTACTACGCGTACGGCGACACCCGGAACCGCGGAATGGCATTGCTCCGCTTCAAGACCGCGTATCGCAACGCCGGCCTCGAACTCGGCGACCACGAACTCCCCGACTTCCTGCCGGTGGTCCTGGAGTTCGCCGCGACCACCGACCCCGTCCGCGGACGGCGACTGCTCGTCACCCATCGTGCCGTCGTCGAGGTCCTCCGACTGTCGTTGCACGACAGCGGATCGCCGTACGCGAGCGTCCTCGACGCGATCTGCGCGACACTGCCCGACCTCGACACCGACGATCGTGCGCAGGTGGTGAAGCTCGCCGCGGAGGGTCCTCCCGAGGACTCGGTCGGCCTCGACACCTACGCGCTCGACCCGGCGCTGCACCCCCACATCGGTTCGTACAGAGACGGCACCGCCGTCGACGACCATCCCGGCTTCGGCGTCCCCACCTCTCAGATCGGAGCCACCCGGTGAGCACCCTGCTCTGGCTGACCCTCCCGTACATCGCCCTGACCTCGTTCGTCGTCGGCCACGTCTGGCGCTACCGCAAGGACCAGTTCGGGTGGACCACCCGGTCCTCGCAGATGTACGAGTCGCGGCTGCTGCGCCTGGGCAGCCCGCTGTTCCACTTCGGCATCCTCGCGGTCCTCGCCGGACACGTCGGAGGCGTGCTGATCCCGGCGAGTTGGACCAGTGCACTGGGCATTTCGGACGGCACCTACCACCTGCTGGCGGTCGGCATGGGCGTCCCTGCCGGGCTCGCGACCGTCGCGGGACTGGCGATCCTCGTCTACCGGCGCATCGCGGTACCGAGCGTCCGCAAGGTCAGCACCACCAACGACAAGATCATGTACGTGATCTTCATCGTGGTCATCGCGACGGGCATGTACAACACGATGGGCGAGAACCTGATCCTCGGACACTACGACTACCGTTCCACGGTCTCGCCGTGGTTCCGCAGCCTGTTCTCGCTCAGCCCCCGGCCCGAACTGATGGTCGGGGTACCGATGAGCTTCCAACTGCACGGTCTGACCGTGCTGGCACTCCTCGCGATCTGGCCGTACACCCGGCTGGTGCACGTGTTCAGCGCCCCGCTCGGGTACCTGGGTCGGCCATACGTCGTCTATCGGAGCAAGGACGTGAAGCGACCGGGCGGAAACCGGTACGACCGCGCCTGGGAAACGGCAAACCGGACGCGAGCGTGAACACGACGTGTCCACGGGGTGGAAAACTGCGCGTTCACCGACGGCATCCGATAGCGTTCGAGGTGGTTCGGGGATGTTTGCCCACGCCGGTGACCGGGTGCGTGCCCGCATCCGGGAGACAACCCAACGGATGAGGTGTCCATGGACGTCAGTCGTTCGGAACGTCGGATTCGTCGAAGTACCACCGCGTCGGCCGCCAGCTCGGTCCGACATCGCTCCCGGGCACTGGCCGCCGCCGGTGTCGCTGCACTGATGGTCGGACTCGGAACCGGCACCGCCGGCGCCGTCGTCAACAACGCCAGCAGCATCGTCGACGGGTCGGACAACCTCGTCGAGATCAGCCAGGGTGACACCTCGATCGTCGGGGTTCCGCCGCTGGACAGTTCACCGCTCAGCCGGGAGTTCTTCCACAGCGGATACGTGGAGGGCCGGATCAGCGGCCCCGGCGCCGATTCGATGGCGGGCAGCAAGATCTCCTTCGGCTACCAGGTCGGCTACCCGATCGCGCTCGCGGGCGCGACCGTGCAGCTGAACACCCCGGGACTCGGGTGGGAGCTGGAGAACACGAACGGCCTCGACCTGATCGGATTCCTTCCGGGCGGGGACGAACCGGACATCATCATCGGCACCGAGAACCGGTCCATGCTGGCCGGCGACATCATTCCGCAGCAGAACCTGATCTTCGAACTCGAGCCGGGCGGCATCACCGACATCCCGGTCGTCGACGGCAAGGAGTTCGACGGTCCGGGTGCGAAGATCCGGATCGGCAACGTCCACGGCAGCGTGTCGGGCGCCATCGGCCCAGTCACCCTGCGCCCGTACGCGAAGCTCGAACTCGCGTCCGGAGACATCGTGATGACCTACGGGGCCCCGGTCCCGATCTGATCCGCCGACATCCACCACCGCATCGGGCGGGGTCCACCATCGGACCCCGCCCGACGTGTGTGACACGACTCGCCCCCGGCCGGGTCGGCTGGGTCGGGACCGCCGGCTCCCCTACCCTGTCACGGTGAGCGAATCCGGCCCCGCACCCGACGACCCGTCGGAACACCGTCGTGACGACCCGTCGGTGCGCCTCGCCGACGACGTCGCCGCCGAGCGGCTCCGCATGTTCGCGTTCGCAACTGCAGACAAACGCGCCGACTACCTGTCCGTCCTGCAGGCGTTCGACCATGCCAGGACCCACTACGTCGTGCTGCTGCACGCGGCCGACGTCGCCGACACCCTCACCCGGATCGGCCGGCCCGCGCTGTCGGCGGCGGAGATCACCCCCCTGCTCGACCAGCTCCACCACTGGGGCGTGCTCGAACGCAGCTACGACGGTTCCCGGGCCGCAACTCTGGCGGAGTACCGCAACCGTCACTTCGTGTACCAGTTCAGCCGGCTGGGCTACCAGGCGTTCCGGGCGGTCCGGGACGTGCTGGCACTGCGACTCGACGACGCCGCCCTCTCCCGGCTGGCGTTGCCGGATCTGCTGGCGGATCTGCGCCGACTCGCGGAGGCGAACGGCCGCGGCGACGGGGAGTTGATCTACCGCACGCTGCGGCGCCTCGACTCGACGCTGTCCGACATGGCCGCCCGGGCATCCCAGTTCTATCTCACGCTCGGCGACCTCGTCCGGACGACCGAGATCACCCCCGAGGCGTTCCTCACCCGCAAGGACGCGCTGCTGACCCACATGCGGGAGTTCAGCTCCGACCTTGCCCGGTACGCCCCGAAGCTGGCGTCCGCGATCGCGGACGTCGAGCAGACCGGAGTCCACGATCTGCTCGAACGTGCAGCAGTGGCAGACGAGCGGCTGTTCCTGACCGTCGCGGAGCGGCAGGCGGACTGGACTCGGAGGTGGGCCGGACTCACGCAGTGGTTCGTCACGGCGTCCGACGGTCCGAGCGAATCCGAGCGACTGCGCGAGGGAACGATGGCCGCGATCTCGGCGGTCCTGTCGTTGCTGCGCCGCGTCACCGAGACCCGTCGTGGTGGTGTCAGCCGGGAAAGTCAACTGCGGCACCTGGCCGGCTGGTTCGCCGGCGCTCCGACCGAGGACGCCGCACACGCGTTGTTCCAGGCGGTCTTCGACCTCGGTAGGCCCCGGCACCTGTCGACGGTGCATCCGGACGCCGACGTCATCCCGGAATCGCGGTCCTGGTGGGACGCACCGCCGGTGGAGATCTCCCGGACTCTCGCCGAAACGGGAAAGCCGGCCGCCGCGGGCGCGCCGGGCCGAGTGCAACGCAACGAGGCGAGCATCCGACGACTGCGCGACGCGCAACTCGCGGCGCAGCGAGCGCGGGCGGAGGCCGCCCGGTCCCTCGCGACCGGCGGCGCCTACGACCGTGTCCTCGGCGAGGAGGAGACCGACGTGCTGCTCGGCCTGCTGACCGCGGCGCTGACCGCTCGCGTTCCGGTCAGCGGAGTCGTGCGCGCCAGCACCGGCTCCGAGAACGGGGTGCGGCTCACCCTGACTCCGCACGAGGCGTCGACGACGGTCGAGACCGCGCGCGGCAGGCTGCATCTGGACCGGCTCCGGGTGAGCGTCCAGTGAGGGCCGGACAGCTGTGGGCCCGGGAGATTTCACCGCTGACGCTCGAGTCCTATCAGCGGGCGGCCCGGGTGATCCTGGCGAATCATCTGGTGACCACCTCGTATCCCGATCCGCTGGCGCTGCCGCTGCTGCGGCGGTGGGCCACGGAACTGCGCGACGACCTGTTGGAGCTGTTCGGCTACCGGCTCGAGGTGACGGAGACGACGGCGCGGTTGTTCACGGCCGCGGACCGCCTCGACCCGACCGCTCCAGCCACGGCCGGTGACCGTCCGTTCGATCGGCGACGCTACGCGTACCTCGCCCTGGCGCTGGCTGCGCTGGGGCGTGCCGGCAACCAGATCACGCTGTCGGAGCTCGCCGACCATGTCGCGGCGGAAGCCACCCAGGTCCCGGCCGTGGACCTGTCGCCCGAGCGGTTCACGGACCGCAGCGCCCTCGTGGATGCGATCGGATGGCTCACGACCCGCGGCGCGATCCGACTCGCCGACGGCGACGCATCGGGTTGGGCGTCCGATCCCGATGCGGGCGAGGCCCTCTACGACATCGACCGGTCGGTGGTCATCGCCCTGTTCCGTCCCCCGCGAGCACTGCAGCACCTGACGTCGGTGCGGGGGCTGCTCACGGTGGCCGACGAGGCAGGCACGACCCGGGAGACGGCGCGCCGAGTTCGTCGGGCGTTGGTGCAGCATCCGGTGGTGTACGCGGACGATCTCGACGACGACGAACGGCTGCAGCTGGCGTTGCCTCGGACCGCCGCCGACGTCGCGCTGCTGACCGGCCTGGTCGTCGAGCGCCGAGCGGAGGGCATCGCACTGATCGATCAGTCGGGGCGCCTGTCGGACATCCGGTTCCCGGGTACGGGGACGATCGCACAGGTCGCACTGCTGCTCGCCGGGGAGATCGCGGATCGCGTCCAGGACCCGGACGCCCCGCCACCGGTTCGGATTCCCTTGCCCGACGGTCGAACCGACGACCTGGCGACCCAACTCGACAACGCGATCCCCGCGGCCGGTGTGCTGCGGGAGTTGGCGGACGACGTACCGGAACCTCGACCGAGCACCTCCGCACCTGCCGTGACCTACGCGTTGATCGAGGACAGCTGGATCGACGACGCCGTCAGCGAACTGACGCGGCGCTTCGGACGCACCTTCGCCGCGCAATGGCAGGCCGACCCCGAGGGCCTGCGGCGACGGTCGGTCGACCTGCTCGACGCGCAGCGCCTCGTCCGGAAGGTCGACGGCGGGGTGCTGGCACTCCCGGCACTGGCCCGCTACCGCGGAGTCGTCGTCACCGTCCGTGAACGCGCCCTGCAACCCGACCTGCTGACCGAATCCTGAGGAATAGAGGCTGACTTCGCATGGCAAGTGCGCGTTTCCGACCGACCCGCGCCGGGATCGTCAACCTGTGGGACTACCGCGACCAGGAGTTCTCCTTCGCCGACGGCCGCCTCGTCCTGCGCGGCCCCAACGGCTCCGGCAAGACGAAGGCCCTCGAGGTGCTCTTCCCCTTCGTCCTCGACGGACGGATCGAGCCGCGCCGGCTGAACCCGTTCGCCGGCGAGGAACGAACGATGAAGTCGAACCTCCTCTACCGCGGGGACGAGACCGCCCACTCGTACGTGTGGATGGAGTTCGCGCGCGGCACCGCCTCCGATCCGGAAGCGGTGACGGTCGGCATCGGGATGCGTGCCAGCCGCCAGAACGACAAGGTGACACGCTGGCATTTCGTCGCCGACGGCCGCGTCGGAGTCGACTTCTCGCTCATCGGCGCCGGTGACCAGCCACTGACGAAGAAGCAGCTGGCCGAGCAGATCGGGGCGGACGCGATCACCGACCGTCCCGTCGATCACCGTGCGGCGATCGACGCCCGGCTGTTCGGGCTCGGTGCGCAGCGGTACGACCAGCTGATCACGCTGATCCTCACGCTGCGGCGGCCCCAGCTCGCGAAGAACCTCGACCCGAAGGGGTTGTCACAGGCGTTGACCGACGGCCTGCGTCCGATCGACGATCAGCTCGTCGTCGAGGCCGCACGCTCGTTCAGCGACATGGAGGAGGTCGGCCGGGCGCTGGAGGGTCTGACCACCGCGGATCAGGCCACGCAGGACTTCGTGGCGGTGTACACCAAATACCTTCGGCAGCAGGCGCGAACCGATGTCGAGCAGGTCGCCCGACGATTCGAGTCCGTGTGGACGGCCACCGCCGCGGTGTCCGAAGCCGTTGCCGGGCAGGATCATCGGCAGAAGGAACGCACGGTCGCGGAGGAGCGGTTGGTCGCCGCCGAACGCGAGCTCGATCTCGCCCGCGCCGAACTCGAGACCCTGCAGCGGTCGAGTGCCTACGAGGGCAAACAGCAGCTCGACGATCTCGGAGCCGTCGTGGCCGACCTGCGCAGGTCGACCGATCAGCAGGCGGACAAGTCCGCGAAAGCGCAGGCGAGCCTCGCGCAGCGGGCGGACGAGGCCACGCAGTCACAGGCTCGGGTGACGCGGGCGACGGAGTCGCTCGTGCGCGCGGAGGAGCTCCTGCAGGAAGCGGCGGGTGACGCGGGCATCACGTGGACCGCGTTGCCCGACACCGCCCGCGGCGACGAGATCACGGCGTCGGTGCGAGGGCACGCCGAGGAGCGCTCCGGTGACGTCCGGGCGATGCGGGACGCGCTGAGCGCGCTCGAGCGGGCCGGTGCCGAGCGGTCTCGCGCCGACCGGGCAGCCGACCGGGGCCGTGAGCACCTCGAGTCGGCGACGGCCGCGGTGAAGGAGGCCGAGGCCGCGACAGCACTGGCCAGGACCGAATGCCAGGGCATGTTGCGCCGGTGGTGGGCGGCGCACTCGGCGCTGTACGCCCGCGTCGGGGTGTCGAGCGCGATGTTCGTCGCCCTGCACGATGCGGTGCCCACCGTCGGCACCGACGACGCGGAGGGTTTCCCGGAGATCCTCGCCGACCACACCACGGAGCCCCTCGACGCGGTGCGCGGACGTCGTCGGGACGCCGAACAGACCGCGGCACGTGCCGCGGCCGCTCGTGCCGAGTGCGCAGCCGACCGGGCTCGGGTCGCATCCGAACACGACGACGCACCGCCCGCCCCCCCCGCCCGCACCGGTGACCGCTCCGGCCTGGCCGGAGCGCCGCTGTGGCGGCTGGTGCGGTTCGCGGACGGCGTCGACGCCGCCACGGCGGCCGGGATCGAAGCGGCGTTGGAAGCCGCCGGCCTCCTCGACGGCTGGGTGCCGGCCGAGGACGTACCCGAGTCGACGTCGGAACTGTTTCTGCTTCCCCTTCCCCCCGGCGATCGCCCCGGGGGACGGACGCTGGCGGACGTGCTGGTCGTGGAGCCGGATGCGGGAGTGCCGGAGTTCCGCGTCGCGGATCTACTGGCTTCGATTGCGCTGCAGGATGATTCGAGTGCCAACGACGTCGTCGGGGTCGGGGCCGACGGCCGGTTCCGGCAGGGTGTGCAACTCGGCGTCCACACGAAACCCGAGGCGGAGTTCATCGGCGCGACGGCGCGGCAGCGGCGCCGCGAGCTGCGGCTCGCCGAACTGGACGCCGCGATCGAGCAGGCCGAGGCGGAGCGGGCCACAGCGCTCGCCGAGCACTCGGAGGCGTCCGACCTGCTGAACGCGCTCACGGCGGCGGGCAAGTCACTTCCCCGACCGACGGGCGTGCTCACCGCGCTGCGCGGCGTCGCCGAGGCAGCGGGCGCGCTCCGGACTCGCGACGAGGCGGCCGCGGTGGCCCAGCGTGAACTGGATCAGGCGATCGCCGAACTCTCCGCGCAGGAACGCGCGCTCCGCGAGGCGGCCGCCCGCCACCGTGTCGCCGATCCGGTGCGGGGCCTCGACGCGCTGTCGGCGGCGATCCGGCATTTCGAGACCGCAGGCGACGATGTCGTCCGCTGCCGGCGCGACCGGGAGAAGGACATCGAGCGCAGCCGCGAGGCCGACGACCGGTACGCGGAGGCCAGGGATGTCGCGGAAGAGTTCGCGGAAGAGTCCGCCGCGGCGCAGGAGAAGCTGCTGCACCAGGTCCAGAATCTCGAGATGCTCCGAGAGAAGATCGGCGCCGGTGCGGACGACATCGAGGCCGACATCGACCGGGCGCGCGCCCGGATCGACGCGGCCACCGCAGAGCAGCGCGCCGCACGCAAGGCCGGCGATGTCGCCGTCGAGGCGATCGGCAAGGCGGCCGGCGCGTACGGCGCCGCGGTCGAGGCGCTGCGATCCGCGCTCACCGAAACACGATCGGACACAGCACGTCTCGCACCGTACGCCCGGCGTGACCTGCTCGATCTGCTCGGCGTCGTCGGGGCCCACACGTGGCCGGCGTCGGACGCGGCGTGGCTGAGCACCGATCAGCTCGTGTATCGGATCGAGAGCGAACCGGACACACCGGCACCGGTGGTGCCCGCCGAGGTCGCCGCCCTGCACGCCGCCCTCGACGCCGCGACGGCCGAGGTGAAGGTGTCCGAGGGGGCGGGCAAGTCGGCGCGCTCGGCACTGACCGGCGCCCTGCAGGAGTTCGACGCCCGGCTCGCGGCTGCGGGACAGGACTACCGGCTGCGCTGGGACGCGGCGGACGGGGTCACCACGGTCTCGGTCCAGCACGACCAGGGGCAGTCGTCGATCGCCGACTTCGCCGCGATGATCGCTCGCAGCCGAGACGACCAGCAGCAGTTGCTCACCGATTCGGAGCGGCGGATCCTCGAGGACGCGCTGCTGACCGGGCTGGCTCAGCAGATTCACGAGCGAACCGTCGACGCGCGCGACCTGATCGCGCAGATGGCCGCCGAGATGCGGGGCCGACGGATGTCGTCGGGCAACACCATCGGGGTGCACTGGGTTCTCGCGGACAACATCGACGACGGGTCACGCGCGGTGTCGAAGCTGCTCGACCGGGACACGTCCGCACTCGGACCCGACGAGCTCGCCTCGATCCGCGCGCATTTCGCGAATCGGATCCGGGCGCTCCGCGCTGCGCACCCGGAACGCGCGTACCCGGAAATCCTCACCGAAGCGCTCGACTACCGCCGCTGGCGGGTGTTCTCGTTCACGCTGATCGGCGGAGACGGCACCGAGGACAAACTGACCGTCGCCCGGCACGGGGCACTGTCCGGTGGTGAGCAGTCCGTGTCGCTGCACCTGCCGCTGTTCGCGGCCGCACACGTGATGCTCTCGTCCGCGGACCCGCACGCTCCGCGCCTGCTCGGCCTCGACGAGGCGTTCGCCGGTGTCGACGACAACGGCCGGAGCGAACTCCTCGGTATGAGCGTGCAGTTCGACCTGGATCTGTTCATGACCGGCTACGACCTGTGGGTCACCTACGCCGACGTTCCCGGTTGCGCACACTACGATCTCTCGCACTCGACCCCTGAGCACTCCGTCAGCGCCACGCTGATGGTGTGGGACGGAGGGATGCTCATGCAGGAGCACGACGGCACCGACCTGACGAAGGCGCTCGGATCACCCGGCCGGCGCAAGATGCTGGAGCCGGGCGGGCTGGAGTTCGCGGAAGTGTGAGGGGAGGTGTCCCCGCACACTCCGTTGTGACCGTGGCCTGCGGAACGTCGCGGTCAGCCGGACCCGAGTTCGGGATGCCGCCGCACCAGCTCCGCCTGGACACGTCGGAGCGACGCGATCTCGTCATCCAGTGCGGCGAGATCACGCGCCATCCGTTCCACGTGTCCCTGGAGTTCGCGCATCTCCACGGCGAGTTCGTCGCGTTCCAAAGTCAAACGGGCGATCTCCGCAGCGGCCGGACTCGTCACGTCCATTCGTCGACGGTACGCCTGGACGCCTCAGAAGGGCGGTGGTTCGCTGTCGTCGCGCACGGGCACCTCACCGGCGCCTCGCCGCCCGACGACACGGGGTCTGGGCGGTCCGAGATCTTGAGTTGATGATGAAAGGCGCACAGGCACTGCAGGTTCGACACGATCGTCCACCCGCCGACGACGGGGTTCCGTGCCGAGAACTCCACGATGTGGTCGAGCTGACACTGTGCGGCGGGACGGTGACAGCCGGGGAACCGACAGTGTCGGTCGCGCGCCCTCACGAGCGCCGCCGTCGACGCGTCGGGCCGATAGGCCAGCACCCGAGGAGACGGAACCGTCAGTCCGCCGTGCCCGTCTCGGTGCACACCGTTCACCAGCGCCGGATTCGTCTGCACGGCCACGAGAATCGCCTCGGCCATCGTTCCGACACCTGTCGGTGGCGCAGAGGGAGCCACCAGGGGTGCCGCCGTCCGACGACTCCCCCGTGCAAGGAACGACCGCACAGCCGAGTGCGGCGCAGGGAGGCCGGCAGTATCGGTGAGACCGAGCCCTTCCGCGAGGTCCACCAGTTCGACGAGCATCGCCTGCCACGTCCCGGAACGAGCCAGCCTGCGACCGAGTTCCGGATCGATCTGCCCGTGACCATGCAGGTATGCCGGTTCCGACACCAGACCGAGCAGCGTCTGCAGGTCGACGGTGATCTGTGTGAGTGGCGCCCGCCGCCCGGGCAACGCGGCCGCTCCCCGAGCGGAGCAGTCGTGGTGGCCGCACCGGCACCGAAGGTAGGGCTCACCGTGCATCAACGGCAACAGGGCGTCGACCGACTTCTCCTGCCCACCACGCGGATCACGAGCGCACACCGTCTTCGTGAACTCTGCGATCAACTGCATCATCGCCTCGCCCTCCTCCGGCGAGACGGTCACTTCGACGCCGGCGTAACCACGCCCGCGCCGCTTGACGATCCGCCGCTGCCACGCTTGCACCGTCTCCCGCTGCTCGGCGGCCTCGTCGGGACTGTGCCGATGGATCAGTCGTTCGATCTCGGCCGCGAGCGGTCCTGGTGACAGCTGCCTCGCCGCTGCAACGACCGCCGGTTCGAGTGACGCGACCGCCACTGGAGACAGCCCCGCCGTTTCGCGACAGATGGCCCGCACGCGTGCAATGTCCAGATCCCCCGCCTCGAACGACGCCCGGGTGACGGGGAGTCGCAATTGCAGGTCACATCCGATCTCGGCGAACGACTGCGCAACCGTCTTCGAACACCCCAGTCGGACCGCCAGCTCCGCAATCGCGGCATTGCCGCAGTCGACGATCCGCCCCGATCCCAGCTCCGCGTCGGGCTCGATCCACGACTCCCACAACGCACCCGCAGCCAGGACCTTGCGCGCCGCCGCCCGGTTCTCGTCTCGCGCACTGGCGGCCACCTGGATCAGCAGCACGTCGTCGCCCGCAGACAGCAGGTCGTCGAGGTCGGACGCCCCTTGTCGCCGCGCCCCGCCGCCCCACAGCTCCAATCCGGAATCGAACATGCGTTCGATGGTAGTGGACGCCACCGACACGACAAGGGCACTTCGAACCCGACGCGATCCGGCCCCGCGACTCCGCGTCGAACATCGTTCACCCACTTCCGAGGCACCCGGACGACTCGCTTCGGTACGACGTGGACCGCATCAACACGTGAAGGCGCGGGTTCATGCTGCACCGATCCGTGCTGGTACCGCTGGACAGGTCGGTGATCGCCGCAGTGGTGCCCTGGGTTCGAACAACGTGCGGCTCGGTCCTCTTCTCGGACCACCGGACGGGACGTTCCTCACCCGTCTACCCTGAATTTCCAGGAGGCCGCGCATGCTGCACGTCACCTTCCTGGGCGAGCAGGCGATCATCGATTCGGAGACCGGCGACGCCGTCTCCGTGCCGTCACGCGCGCTGACGTTGCTCGCGTACCTCGTCGTCCACGCCGGGATGCCGCAGCCGAGGCACCGCCTCGCGACGTTGTTCTTGCCCGACTCACCGGACACGCAGGCGCTGACGAACCTCCGCCGGGAGCTGCACCACCTCCGGCGGGCGCTCGCCGGAGCCCCGGATCTGGTCGTCACGACGACCGACCTGTGCTGGCGCGACGGCGCCTGCGAGGTGGACGTGCGCACCTTCGACGCCGAGCACACCCGTGCAATCCGCGCGGACGACGACGCGATGTTCGACATACACGCGACGGCGGCCCTGGGCGCGTACCGGGGCGCCTTCCTACCCGGCTGTGACGACGACTGGGCGGACCCCGTCCGCACCGGACTCGAGCAGGAGTGCGTCGACCTGTGCGACCGCCTGGCAGCGGCCCGCCGCCGCGCGGACGACCGTCGTGCGGCGGCCGAACTGATGCGGCGCCGCATCCGGATGCGTCCCCTCGAGGAGACCGGCTACCGGCTGCTGATGGAGATCCAGGCGGAACTCGGCGACCGTTCCGGGGCCGTCCGCACCTATCACCGTTGCGCCGCGGTCCTCGAACGCGAACTCGACGTCGAACCCGACCCGGTCACCCGCGACGCCTTCCAGCGCCTGCTGGGCGACGGCATCGTCCACGCGCCGCGGGACGGCGGCGCCCGGGCCCCGGCGCCGCCGTTGGTGGGTCGCGACACCGCCGTCGCAACACTCACGGACGTGTGGGACCGCGCCTCGGCCGGCCGTGCCGAACTCGTCGTCGTCACCGGCGACGCGGGCGTCGGGAAGACCCGACTGGTCACCGAATTCGCCCGCGGCGTCCGCAGGCGAGGCGCCGTGGTCGCGGCGGCCCGGTGTTTCGCGGGGACGGAGAGGCTGCCGCTCGCACCTGTCGTGGACTGGTTGCGCGATCCGGTACTCGGCGCGGCCTGCCGTCAGATCGATCCGCAGTGGCGTGCGGCGGTGGATCTGCTGATGTCGCCGGGTCGCGCGGGGCGCGGCGGCGAGGGCGCCGCCGGGGCGTGGCGCCGGACACGATTCGTCGAGGGCCTCGCTCGAGCGCTCGTCGCGGCCGCGCGGCCCACCGTGCTCGTTCTCGACGACCTGCAGTGGTGCGACGGCGACACCCTCGACGTACTGCACTACCTGGTCGGGGCCCTGCCACGAGCACCGGTGCTGATCGCCGCGACGATGCGCAACGAGGACGTCGATCCGGCACGGCGACTCGGACTCCTGGCGGCGTCGGCACCCGTCACGACCGTCGAGCTCGGCCCCCTCGACGCCGCCTCGGCGGCGGACCTCGCGGACCGGCTGGCCGGTCGATCGCTCACCGGCGCCGAGCATGCCCTTCTACTGGCAGGCACCGGCGGGTTTCCCCTTCATCTCCTCGCCGCGATGCAGTCGGGTGTGGTGCCCGGCGCCGGCGACGAACGGGCCGCGCGCCTGCAGGATCTTCTCGGGTCACGACTCGCGGGGCTCGGGGCGGACGCCGCAGCCGTCGTCGCGCTGACGGCCGCAGCGGGCCGTGACGTCAGCCTCGACCTGCTGGTGGAGGCCGGCGACCTGGACCCGGTCGCCACGGTGCGGGCGGTGGACGTGCTGTGGCGGCAACGCATCCTGCGGGAGACCGGACGCGGCTACGACTTCACCCACGACCTGTTGCGCGACGCCGCTTACCAGCGGATCAATCCACCACAGCGATGGCTGCTGCATCGCCGGCTCGCGCAGGGAATCGAGTTGCTGCACGGCGACGATCTCGATCCGTACAGCGCTCAGCTCGCTCGGCAGTACGACCGCGGCGGCCGTCCCGACCGGGCCGTCCCGCACTATCTGCGTGCCGCGGAACTCGCCACCGCCACCTACGGGTACGACGACGCGGTGCGCCTGAACCGGGCCGCCGTCACGGCGGCGCGGTCCCTCCCCGACAGCGTCGGTGCCCGGCGCCACGAACTCGCCGCGCTCGAATCCTCGGCCGCGCCGCTCACGGCATCGCGCGGATACGCCTCCCCCGAGCTGCAGGCCTCGCTCGAGCGGGCCGTCGACCTCGCCGAACAGCTGGGACAGCGCGAACAGTTGGCGGCGGGACTCGTCGGACTGTGGTCGTCGCGGTTCGTTCAGGGCCGCAACGTCGACGCCGAACGGGTCGCGTCGCGTGCGCTCGCGGTCGCGCAGAGCACCGGCGACGGCGAGTCGCTCGGCGCGGCGCACTTCGCCTGCGGCGGCTCCGCGGTGAGCCTGGCCCGGCCCGAGGAGGCACTCGTCCACTTCGAGGCGGCGGACGCGCTGACCCCCGGCGGTCGGACCCTGTGGGTCGGCGCGCGGTACGACGTGCACGGGCGCGCGTGGGTGGCGCACGCCCTGTGGTTGTGTGGCCGCTTCGACGACGCCCGCGCCGCGGCGACCACAGCCGTGGCGCTGGCTCGGACCGACGACCAGCCGTACACACTGGCCGTCGCCCTGGCGTACGGGGCCGTCACACAACAACTGCTCGGCGACTCTGCGGCCCTGACACGGACAGTGGACGAGCTGGGGAAACTGTGTGACCGGTATGCGTTCGCGTACTACCGGGAGTGGGGCATGGTGCTCGACGGCTGGCTTCGGGGCGACACCGGGCCGGTCGCGGACGGGGTCGAGCGCCTCCGCGCGACGGGCGCGTTCGCCCGAATGCCGTACTGGTTGTGGCTGCTCGCCGACGTGCACGCCCGAGCCGGACGGACCGGTACCGCGCGGGCGATCCTCGACGCAGCCCTCACTGCGGCACGCTCGCACACCGACCGCTGGTGGCTTCCGCAGATCGAACGGAGTCGGAACGACCTCGCCTGAGATGCCGAACGCTCACGCGAACGCTTCCCGAACGCCGGACTCCTAGCGTCGCAGCCATGACCACCACACCTGCCCTCGACCACACCGACCTGGCGGCCGCGATGCGCGGCCACGTCGTCACTCCCGACCATCCCGACTACGACACCTCCCGCGCCGTCTACAACGCCATGATCGACCGCCGGCCGGCCCTGATCGCGTACTGCCGCGACGCCGCCGACGTCGTCGCGGCCGTGAACTTCGCTCGCGAACACGGCATCGAACTCGCCGTCCGCGGCGGCGGCCACAACGCGGCCGGGCTCGGCGTGTGGGACGGGGCACTCGTCATCGACGTGTCCGAGATGCGCAGCGTGACCGTCGACCCCGAACACCACGCCGTCCACGTCGACGGCGGCTGCGTGTGGGGCGACGTCGACCACGCCACCGTCGCGTTCGGGATGGCGACCCCGTCCGGCTTCCTCGCCTCCACCGGAGTCGGCGGCCTGACCCTCGGCGGAGGAATCGGGTACCTGTCCCGGCGCTTCGGTCTCACGATCGACAACCTGCTCGGCGCGGACGTCGTACTCGCCGACGGCACCTTCGTCCGTGCCGACGCAGACAACCATCCCGACCTGTTCTGGGCGCTGCGCGGCGGTGGCGGAAACTTCGGCGTCGTCACCTCGTTCACATTCCGTTGCCACGACATCGGCGAGCACGGGATCGTGCTGGGCGGTCCGGTGTTCTACGACATCGCCGACACGGATACCGTGATGCGCTGGTATCGCGAACTGTTGCCTGCGCTGCCCGAGGAGCTCAGCGGCTGGATCGGGTTGCTGACGGTGCCGCCCGCGCCGCCGTTCCCGGAGGAACTGTGGGGCAGGCAGGCGTGCGGCATCGTGTGGTGCTACACCGGGCCGCACGACCGCGCCGACGAGATCCTCGAACCGATCCGCACGTTCGGCACTCCGCTGATGTACGGCGTCCACGACCTTCCGTTCACCGCGCTCCAGCAGGCATTCGACGGCCTGTACCCGGCCGGGCTGCAATGGTATTGGCGGGCCGACTTCTTCGAGGAGATCTCGGACGACGCGATCGGGGTACACGAGCGGTTCGGCGCGCAGCTGCCGACGGGCCACTCGACGATGCACATGTATCCGATCGACGGTGCCGCGTCCCGGGTGTCGGAGGACGACACCGCGTTCGCCTACCGTGACGGCGGGTGGGCAGGCGTCATCGTCGGCGTCGACCCGGACCCGGCGAACGCCGACGCGATCACGGCGTGGGCGAAGGACTACTGGACCGACCTGCATCCGACCTCCGCGGGCGGCGCGTACGTCAACTTCCTCATGGACGAGGGCCAGGACCGGGTCCGGGCCGCGTACCGCGGCAACTACGACCGCCTCGCCCGCGTCAAGCGGGCCTACGACCCCGGCAACCTGTTCCACGTCAACCAGAACATCGAGCCGGCCTGACCGCGCCGCGTCCCGACCGCTTCACCGTGCGGCTCGCCGGATTCGACCCCGCGTTTGAGTGCCTCCCGCCAGGGCATCCCGTCACCGTCACCACATGAGGAGGCGGTCGACATGCAAGCACAAGCGGATGGACACATGACCCGGACACCGGTTCAGGTCGCCGCCCTGGTCGTGGGGGCGGTGTTCCTCGCGGTCGGAGTGCTCGGCTTCGTACCGGGCGTCACGACGAACTACGACTCGCTGGAGTTCGCGGGCCACGAGTCGGAGGCGGCACTGTTCGGGGTGTTCACGGTCTCCGTCCTGCACAACATCGTGCACCTCGTGTTCGGAGTCGCCGGGATCGCGATGTCGCGGACGGCGCCGGCCGCACAACTGTTCCTGCTCGGCGGCGGAATCGTCTATCTCGCCCTGTGGGTCTACGGGATGGTCGTCGACGAGCACTCGAGCGCGAACTTCGTTCCGGTGAACACCGCCGACAACTGGCTCCATCTCGGACTCGGGCTGGGCATGGTCGTCGTGGGCCTCGTTCTGGGCCGGGTCACGACACCAGGGGGCTCGTACCGCGCTCGGCACACCTGACCCACATCGCCGGTCGGTTTCGGCACCGACCAACCGGGGAACGCCCCGGTGCAAGGCTCCGCGGCCGCGGAGCCCGGCACAGAGGAGACCGGAATGAGCACCGAATCCGTCGTGTGGATCGTAGTGGCCGTGATCGCCGTGTTGATCGTGGCTGCGCTGGTCGTCGCCCTGCTCCGCAGACGAACAGCGCAGCGGCGAGACGAAGCAGAGCGACTACGCACCGACGCCCACCAGAAGTCGTTCGATGTGGGTCGCGAGGAGGCACTCGCGGAAGAGAGGGCGGCAAGGGCACGCATCGCCGCCGCGGAAGCAGATGCGAAGCAGGCCCAGGCCGATCGGCTGCGGAAGGAGGCCGGAGCGGCGGAAACCGAGGCGGCAGCGTCCCGTGCCGACCTCGACGCCCAGTGGCAGCGCGCCGACGAGATCGACCCCGGCGTACGCCACCGCGCCGATTCGGCCGACGGCGAGACCTCCCGGGGCGAGTAACCGACCCCGTCCCACGCCGTGGACGACTCCGTACCGGAGGAGCGTCGGCAGTATCCGGGCGCCTGAGGTTCTCCCGCGGGGCCGGACCCACGCGCCGCCTCGGCGCGGTTCGGACGCCGTACGAATCCCGCAGGGACGTGCAGACTGTCGCGTCGGCTCGGCCATTCCGATCCCTGAGCGCGCACCGGGTGCGACCCGACCGAGCTCGTTCCGGGGCCCGCGTTTGGAGTCGGCATTCCTGGGAACCCCACTTCATGTGACCGGGATCACACGCGGAGTGGTTTCGGCCTCCGAGATTCGATCAGGAACGAGGAACACGATGAAGCCCGCAACGAAGACAGCCCTCGCCGTGGGGGTCGGCGGTGGCTACATTCTCGGCCGCACCCACAAGATGAAGCTCGCGCTGATGCTCGCGGCGGGCAGTATGACCGGCAAGGTGCCGGGGTCCCCGGGTGAGCTGCTCCGACAGGCGACCGGCGTACTCGGATCGTCCGCCGAACTCGGCAAGATCGGTGAATCGATGCGCGGCGACCTCGCGGGCGCAGCTCGCGCCGCCGCGATCACGGCCGCGGCCAACCGGATCGAGGCCCTCACGCAACGGCTCCAGGCACCCCCATCGGACGAGGAGGACGAGGACGAGCGCGAGGAGGGAGCGGACGGCGAGGCCACCGACGACTACGAGGACTACGACGACGAGGACAACGAGGACGACGAGCTCGAGGACAGGGAGGACGAGGACGGCGAGGACGAGGACCAGGAGCCGGAGGACGAGGACGAGCGGCCTGCGCCGAGCCGGTCCCGGAGCACTCGCGCCCGCAGCTCGGGCGCCGGCTCCAAGTCGACCCCGCGCCGTACTCGCCGGACACAGTCGGACGACGCACCCGCGCCTCGCTCCACACGCCGGACCGCCGCGAAGGCGCCCGTACGACGGACGGCGAGGTGAGATCGATGGCACACGCAACGGAACGGCTCGTCGACACGGTCAAGTCCACCGTCGACAAAGCCGCCTCGCCCGCATCCGACGCCGGGCGCGCGGCATCCGGAGCGACATCGGATCTCGCTCCGCTCCAGCAGTCACTCCAGCATCTGACCGGCGCCATCGCCGGACGTGCGGTCTCCGCCCTCACCGACAAGGTCGGCGGAACCGCCGAGCGCCTCACGGACTACGCCGAGGGCGGCGGAGGGAACCTGCTCGGTGCCGTCACCGGTCGGGTCGCCGGAGGAGAGTCACCGCTGAAGGCGGCGATGGGCGCCGGTCTGGCGAATGTGAAGGATCTCGCCCTCGACAAGTTCGACTCCGTCAAGGAGTCCCTCACCGGAGGCAAGGGGAAGGGCGGTGGTGGCGGGAAGAAGCTCGCACTCACCAACATCGTCGAGCAGATCGACGTCGGGGTGCCCGTGCAGCTGGCGTACGACCAGTGGACGCAGTTCACGGAGTTCCCGCGCTTCACGAAGAAGGTCGAGCAGGTCGAGCAGAAGGAGGAGGACAAGCTCGCCTGGACGGCGAAGGTGTTCTGGTCGCGTCGCACCTGGGAATCGACGATCGTCGACCAGGTTCCCGACGAGCACATCGTGTGGAAGTCCAAGGGCGCCAAGGGGTTCATCGACGGTGCCGTGACGTTCCACGAACTTGCTCCGTCACTCACCAGGATCATCCTGGTGTTGGAGTACCACCCGCACGGCTTCTTCGAGAAGACGGGCAATCTCTGGCGGGCGCAGGGCCGCCGTGCCCGGCTCGAACTCAAGCACTTCCAGCGCCACGTGATGACGCACACCGCACTGCACTCGGACGACGTCGAGGGCTGGCGGGGCGAGATACACGACGGGGACGTCATCGACGAAGCCGATCGTGACACCACCGAGAACGACACCACCGACGACGAGGCCACGGACGAGGACACCCGTCCCGGGGGCGGAGGCCGTGACGAGGACGACGAGGGCGCGGCCGAGGAGGATGACGGCACGGACGAGGAGAACGAATCCGCGGCGCCACCACGCCGCAAGCGCGCCTCGAAACCGGCGGCGGAGGCCGAGTCCGGCGAGCGTCGCGCGCCGCGACGGAAGTCGCCGGCCCAGTCGTCGTCCCGGAAGCGCAAGCAGGAGTCCCGACAATGACCATCGCAACGCAGGGCGGCGGAGACGGCGGGCTGTCCCGTCCGAGCGCATCCGGACTCGCCGACGTCATCGACACCATTCTCGACAAGGGACTCGTCATCGACGCGTTCGTCCGGGCCTCGCTGGTGGGTATCGAACTGTTGACGATCGACGCGCGCATCGTCGTCGCCAGCGTCGACACATATCTGCGATACGCACAGGCCGTCAATCGACTCGAGATATCGCAGAGCGAGCCGGTCGGGTTGCCCGGACTCGTGGGTGACATCACCGAGGGCGGAGCCAAACACAAGACGAAGGGCGCCATCGAGGCGGCGGGTGAGACCGTGTCGGACTTCCTCGGCCAGGTTCAGGAAGCCCGCCGGGACAAGGCCGACAGGCCCCGGAAGCGGGAGGAACGATGACGACGGCACAGGACTCGGACTCGCCGTCCGGAACTGCCGTGTACGTCTACGGGATCGTGCCTGCCGACGTCGAGACCGAACCCGATGCGGCCGGCGTGGGCGACCCTCCGGCGCGCGTGAACACGGTGATACACAAGGAGGTCGCGGCGCTGGTGAGTGAGATCCCCGTCGATCACCCGCTCGGACGGCCGGAGGATCTCGAAGCCCACGCGCATCTGCTGGACGGTGCCGCTGCGGTCGCTCCCGTCCTGCCCCTTCGGTTCGGTGCCGTGGTGACGGACACCGACGCCGTCGCCGACGAACTGCTCGCGCCACATCACGACGAGTTCCGTACCGCGCTCGACGAGGTGGAGGGCAAGGCCCAGTACGTGATCAAGGGCCGATACGACGAATCGACCGTGCTGCAGGAGATTCTCGACGAGAACAGCGACGCCGCGCGGCTTCGGGACGAGATCTCGAAGGTCTCCGAGGATGCCGGCCGGGACGCCCGCATCGCCCTCGGGGAGCTCGTCGCCAACGCGATCGCGGCCAAACGTGACGCGGACACGGCAACGGTGACCGAGGCCCTGGCTGACGTCGCCGCCGACGTCCGCGCGCGTCCACCGACCCACGACCTCGACGCGGTGCATCTCGCGGTGCTCCTCGACGTGTCCGCGGAGACCGACCTGGGTTCGGCACTGTCGTCGATTGCCGACGACTGGGCACAACGCACGGAGCTGCGCGTCCTGGGACCGATGGCGGCGTACGACTTCGTCACCGCACCCGCTCCGGAGCACACGGAGGACTGACCATGGGCCTGTTCACGGCGATCCTGGGTTTGCCACTCGCGCCGGTTCGCGGCGTCATCGCCCTCGGCCAGGTGATCCAGGAGCAGGTCGACCAGCAGGTGCGGTCCCCCGCGGCCCTTCGCCGCGACCTCGAGGCCGTCGACGCCGCGGCCGCGAAGGGCGAGATGTCGCCCGAGGAGCACCGCGCCGCGCAGGCCGCCGTCCTCGAGCGGGCCACCGGCCCCACGGTCGGCGGTGGCGACCGCGACGATTCGGGGGCGCGATCGACCGAAGGGGTGAGCGATCCATGAACAAGGAACCGACCTCTCTGTCGGCGGGTGACGCGGCATCGGTCGCGGTGCGGCACCTCACCGAACTGACGACGCGCGAACCTGTCGGTGTCACCTCGGTGTCCCCCACCGACGAGGGATGGCTCGTCGAGGTCGAGGTGATCGAGGACCGGCGAATCCCCGCCTCCGCGGACATGCTCGGACTCTACGAAGTGGAGATCGATCTGGACGGACAGCTCCTGTCCTACAGCCGGACCCGGCGCTATGCACGCGGTGCCAGTGATCCCGGGCGGGAACCGTGACCGTGGTGGGCGGCGGTGGCGCCGCACCGGAACCGTACGGTGGCGGCCGGCAGTCGGCGAATCTCGCCGACATCCTCGAGAGGGTGCTCGACAAGGGCATCGTCATCGCCGGCGACATCCAGGTGAACCTCCTCGACATCGAACTGCTCACCATCAAGTTGCGACTGGTGATCGCTTCCCTCGAGACCGCGAAAGCCGTCGGAATCGACTGGTGGGAGCACGATCCGTGGCTCAGCGGCAAGGCCGGTGGCCTCGAGTTGGAGAACCGCAGGCTTCGTGAGCGGGTCGCCGAACTCGAGGCGGACCACAGCGTCCCCGGTATCGAGGCCGCCGATGCCGAGGTGGGGGACGCGATGACTCGACCGCGCGACGCGCAGGTAGTGGAGGACGGCGACGATGACGGCCGATGACACCGGCGTGTGGGTGTACGCCGTCACCTGGTCCCCGCCGCCGGAGGTGACGCTGCCGCCCGGCGTGGCCGGGGAGCCGGTCCGCACCGTCGACACGGCCGGGCTCACTGCGTTCGTCGGCACCGTCGGGCTCGACGACTTCGGGGAAGAAGCATTGCGGCGGCACTTCGAGGATCTGGACCGACTGGAGGTAGTCGCCCGCGCGCACGATGCGGTGGTCGCCGCGCTCGCGCACGACACCGTGACGATTCCCCTGAGACTGGCGACCGTGTGCGCCGACGACGGTCGAGTCCGGGCGCTGCTGACCGAACACGGGACCGCCTTCGCCGATGCGTTGCGCCGCGTCACCGGACGCTCCGAGTGGGGTGTGCGCGCCTTCGCCGACCCCGAAGGACACGAGTCGGGTGCCCCGGAGACTGGCGGCGGAGGCGGACCCGGCGCCCGGTATCTGGCGCAGAGGCGGCACGCGATGACCGCGCGGGAAGCCTACGCACAGGCGGTTTCCGGCGACGCGGACCGCGTCCACACCACGCTCGCAGAACTGGCCGCCGCGGCGCGGCAGCAGCCGCCGACGTCGCCGGTCCTGACCGGGACCCGCGAATGGATGCCCCTGAACGGCAGCTACCTCGTCGACAACGCACAGGCGAACAGGTTCGCCGAGACGGTCACGTCGCTCGACCGGACTCTCGACCGTCTGCGTCTCGAGCTCACCGGTCCGTGGCCCCCGTACTCCTTCGCCGGGATCGACGCGGACGTTCGAGAGGAGGGGGCGTGACGGGCCCGCCCGCGATGCCCGAGCGCCGGGTCGCGCTCGTCGACCTCCTCGACCGGGTTCTCGCGGGAGGCGTCGTCGTCGCCGGCGATGTCACGTTGTCCATCGCCGACGTCGATCTCGTCCAGATCTCCCTGCGGACGCTGATCTCCTCGGTCCGGGCCGTGGCCACCGCACCGGGCGACGATCATGAGTGATCAGGAGCCGCAGGGCAGCGTCCCGCAGCGGATCGTGTCGGATCCCGAGTCGGTGGAGCGCGGTCTCGTCGCGCTCGTCCTCACGCTGGTGGAACTGCTCAGGCAGCTCATGGAACGGCAGGCTCTCCGCCGCGTGGACCAGGGCGATCTCACCGACGAACAGGTGGAGCGGGTCGGGATCACGCTGATGCGGCTGGAGGAGAAGATGGAGGAGCTGCGCGAGCATTTCGGACTGACGCCGGAGGACCTGAACATCGACCTCGGGCCACTCGGCACGCTGCTTCCCCCGGACTGAGCTCGGCGATCGATCCCCTCGAGACCCTCCTCCGAGTCGACGTCACGGCAGCACGGGCGAGTACCGGCCGTACCCGGCACGCAACACGACCCGCCCGTCCGACACCCGGCCCACATCCCGCCACAGGACGAGAAAGGCTCCGCGTTCACGCCACCGGAGGAACTGCGCGATCGGAGCGGGCGACCGCACCTGCTTGCGCTCGTAGCCGAGGAACGAGCCGCCGAGCCGCGGTCCGACGAGGACCCCGGCCAGGGTCGGCGGGCCGTTCTCGTGGATCACGAAGCGGACGTCGGTGACGGTGCCGATCCGTTCGCCCGTCGCATCCACCGCGGCGGCACCGATCAATTCACTCAGGCGCATGGCGGCCTCCCGGGATCCGACCGACGATGCGGTCGCGAAGCCACCGCTCCACCCACAGGTGGTCGAGTGACTCGCCGCGGACGTTCAGGTGCAGGGCGACGTCGATCCGGACGACATCGGACCACGCGATCTCGTCGAGACGCCTCCGTGGTGGACGGCCGCCGAAGATCCTGGTGGGGAGTGCATTTCCACTGAGGATGGCGCAGACGCGCGGTGCGGGCGCGTCGACGGCGATCTCGCCCTCCGTCTCCACGCCCTCCAGTTCGAGGTCGTCCACGACGGTGACCGGCAGGCCGTCGACGTCCACGACCAGGCGGTCGAGCAGGTGCAGGCGAGCGTCGAGCAGACGACCGCGGATCGGCGCGGCAGGCAGGTCCTCGTTTCGGGTCATGATCCGGCTCCCGTCATGACGAGCAGGGGAATCGCCGCGAGGGATGCGACGACGATGATCGGGGCGTACGCCATTGCGAAGAAGTTCACGGTGCGCCCGTTCACGTGCCTTCCCATGTACTCGGGATCGTTGGCGACGATCAGGATGGGCAGATAGGTCAGAGGGAGCGCGATGGCGGAGAAGACCACCGACACCTCCGTGATCAGGATGGGATCGACTCCGGTGATCAGGATGGCCACGCCGACGATCAGGACGATGATCATCGACAGGTGGAAGCGGGCGGCCTGGGCAGGTCTGCGGAACTTGCCCCAGGTCCATCCGAAGTACTGGGCGAGGGTGTAGCCACTCGACAGGGTCGTCTCGAGCGCCGCCCCGAAGGTCGCGGCGACCACGCCGACGAGGAAGAATGCCAGCGCCAGCTTGCCTCCGGCCTCGGTGACGGTCAACGCGACCTCGGACAGCGAGGTCACCTCGATCGATCGTGGCAGGAGCACCACCGCCGCGCAGGCCGCGATCGCGACGGACAGGATTCCGCCGAGCGGAAAGCCGACGAGCACGTTGACGCGTGAACGGGCCAGATCCCGTGTCGTCCACCCCTCCTCGACCGCGCCCGAGGAGAAGAAGAACACCTCGTACGGAGTCATCGCGGCACCGAACAGGGCCACGGCGTAGAACCAGTACGTGGCTGTCGACTCGCTCTCCGGGACACTCGGAACCACCTGCGACGCAAGCTCGTTCCAGTCCGGTCCGAGCAGGAACAACGCCACCGCGAACACGATCAGGCACAACCCGAGCAGGCCGGTGACGTTCTCCATCACCGAGAACCGCACACGCCAGATCACCAGCCACACCGCGAAGGCCGCCACCGGGAACCACATCAGCGGCCCGACGCCCGACGCGAGTTGCAGTGCGAGCGCCACACCGCCGACCTCCGCGGTCAGCGTCATCAGGTTGATGAGAAAGGACGCGGCGAGGTTCGCCAGCGCCGTCCGGGGGCCCAGTCGTTCCCTGATGATCTCGAAGGTGGCCCGCCCGCTCACCGCGGCCACCCGACCGGCCATGTTGGCGTACAGGCAGATTCCGCCGACACCGAGGACGACCACCCAGACGAGTCCGAGACCGAAGCGCGATCCGACGACCGCATTGGTGACCAGGTCCCCGATGTCGAGGAATCCGCCGATCGCGGTGAGGATCCCGAGCGCGACTCCGAGCAGCTTCGTCATCGTCCGCCCTCCGCGAAGTCGGACAGGAAGCCGGCCAGGGACTCCAGGTCGGTGCCGAGCGCAGCGGCATCGGGCGCCGATGCGAGCCCGTCGAGATGTGATCGCGTGTCGCCGAGAACGGCCACGGCGTCGCCGAGTCGGACGAGCAGGGTGGCCCGATGCGCCGACTCGTCGACGGTCGCCACCTCGAGTTCGGCAACGGTGTCGTACGCACCCAGCACGCCTTCGAGGGCGTCGGACACGACCGTCACCGCATGGCTACGCGTCGTGCCGAGGTCCGTACGCTGCTCGAGCGCGAACTGCGCAGCGGAAACGGCCGATGCCGACTCCCCCGCCGCGCGGGACAGGTCGCCCTCGGCGCCGCCGGGTAGTCCGCTGCAGCCCGCCACACAGACGGCGATCAGCACCACCCACCCGCGGCGCGCCATGACGGCTCCTCAGCTCCGGACCGGCACCCACTCCGGTTTCGTACACCGGTATACCCGACGACACCGATACCGAAACCGACCGTCCTCCAGCCGTTCCGGCGAAGGCGGAACTCCGTTCACGCGGCAGCTACAGTGCGTCGACGAGCATTTCCAGCGCGCGCAGCACCGTCTGCTCCAGCACCGCCTCGGGGTCTCCGTCGAACCGGCGGCGCTCTGCACGCACCGCTGTCGGGTCCGACACCGCGAGCCACACGGTCCCGGGCGGCTGCCCGTCCTGCTCGCCCGGGCCACCGGCGCCCGTGACGGCCACCACCACGTCCGCGCCCAGCAGGTCACGGGCACCGCTCGCCATCGCACACGCCGCGTCCTCGCACACGACCGGGCCCTCGGGGACGCCGAGCAGCCCGTGCTTGACGTCACGCGAGTACGCGACGACTGCGCCGGCGAACCAGCTGGATGCGTCGGGTGCGGCTCCGAGCCGCGCTGCGATCGCGCCGGCGGTCAGCGACTCCGCGGTTCCGACGGTGACACCGCGGGCGGCGGCGAGCCGAGCGAGCTTCTCGAGCAGATCGGCGGACCGGTCCGATCCGTCGGCGATGTCGTCACCCATGATCGCTCCCTTCCTCGGTGCTACCCCGCTGAGGTCAGCGCAGCGTGACGCCCAGCAACGCGTCGACGGCGTCGGAGAACAGTCCCGGCGCCGCGGCGTCGTGGCCGCCGTGATCGACCGCGCGACGTGCCCACCCGTCCAGCGCATCCAGCGCCTTCGGGGTGTCCAGGTCGTCGGCCAGGTGCTGGCGAAGACGTGCGACGGTGTCGTCGACGTTCTGTGCGGTCGGCAGGGCCGCGGCGCGGCGCCACAGCGCGACCCGCTGTTCGGCCGCCTCGAGAACCTCCGGCGTCCACGGCCGATCCTGTCGGTAGTGCCCCGACAGCAGCCCGAGCCGGATCGCCATGGGATCGACGCCCTCGCCGCGCAGCTTCGACACGAACACCAGGTTGCCGCGGCTCTTGGACATCTTCTCGCCGTCCAGGCCGATCATCCCGGTGTGCACGTAGTGTCGCGCGAAACGGCGCTCGCAGACAACGGATTCCGCGTGGGCAGCCGAGAACTCGTGATGAGGGAAGATCAGGTCGCTACCGCCGCCCTGGACGTCGAAGCCGGACCCGATCCGGTTCAGTGCGATCGCCGAGCACTCGACGTGCCACCCGGGCCGGCCCGGGCCGAACGGTGACGGCCACGACGGCTCGCCGGGACGGTTGGCCCGCCACACCAGCGCGTCGAGGGCGTCCTGCTTGCCCGGACGGGCAGGATCGCCGCCGCGCTCGGCGAACAGACGCTCCATCGTCTCGCGGTCGTAGCCGGACTCGTAACCGAACTGCTCGGTCGCGTCGACCCGGAAGTAGACGTCCGGGTACTCGGAGTCGTCGACGACGTACGCGGCGCCGGCCGCGAGCATCTTGCCGACCATCTCGACGACCTCGTTGACCGATTCGACGGCGCCGATGTAGTCGCGGGGCGGGAGCACCCGCAGCGCCTCCATGTCCTCCCGGAACAGCGCGGTCTCCCGCATCCCGAGAACCACCCAGTCCTCTCCGTCGCGCTCGGCGCGCTCGAACAGCGGGTCGTCGACGTCGGTGACGTTCTGGACGTAGTGCACGTCGTGGCCCGCATCCCGCCAGATCCGGTTCACCAGGTCGAAGGCGAGGTAGGTGGCGGCGTGACCGAGATGCGTCGCGTCGTAGGGCGTGATCCCGCAGACGTACATGGTGGCGGTCGGTCCGGGCGTGACGGGCCGAACCCGCCGATCCGCGGTGTCGAACAGCCGCAACGGCGGCCCCTGACCGGGTACGGGAGGAACGGCGATGTCGGACCAGGACTGCATACCGGCGAGCCTATCGGAGACGGTGATGCAGCCGCGCCGACGGGACGGCCGGAAGGCTGCCGCGCCGACCCGAGGGCCGGAGTCGACCGGGGCGACGTGCTCCCGGGACGCCGGCCGCACAGACCGAAGCCTCAGAATGCCGGCCAGGGTATCGGACGCTGCGTCGCAGGCTGCGGCATCACGGGATCGGCCAGCAGACCGCGAATCCGGTCCCGCAGCGCGTCCACCTCGTCGCCGGTGATGTGCTCGGCGAGCCGGTCCGCCAGCTCACCTCGCAGCGCCTTCTCCAAGGACTCGATGTCCACCAGCAGATCGCCGCCGATGCGATGCCCGGCCCAGCCCCACAGCACGGTCCGCAGCTTGTTCTGCGAATGCAGGCAGATGCCGTGGTCCACTCCGTACACCGACCCGTCGACTCCCTCCAGCGCGTGCCCGCCCTTGCGGTCCGCGTTGTTGAGGATCACGTCGAGGACGGCGACCCGCTGCAACCTCGGGTCGTCGGCGTGGATCAGGGTGACTTCCTCGCCCTCTCCGTCGTACGCCTGCAGGATGCGGAACCAGCCTGCGGGCACGCGATCCGGAGGGCAGATGTCCACGAGATCGAGCCGTTCGCCGCGATCCCCCGCCGTCTCCGGGGTCGGCACCCAGCGCTGCACCATTCCGGGGCCGTACGGCCCGTCACGCAGGATCGTCCGCGGAATCACCCCCCACCCGAGCGCCTCCGAGATCAGGTACGAGGCGACCTCGCGGCCGGCGAGTGTGCCGTCGGGAAAGTCCCACAGGGGCTGCTCGCCGCGAATCGGCTTGTAGACGCACCGCTCGGTGCGACCGTCCACCGTCGCCTCGCAGACCAGCGTGGCGTTGCTCGCCGAGACGATGCGCCCGAGGACGGTCAGCTCGCCGGTGGCGAGGACGTCGGTTCCGCGGAGGTCGCCGGTGACGGGGACGTCGTGGTCACCGGGTTCGGACGCTGCGGGAGTCAACTGGTCAGCTCTCGTCGTCGGCGGGGTCGCCACCGGAATCGTCGACGGGCCGGGCGAAGGTGGACCCGCGCCGGTACCCGTTGGTGCGCACGCACATGTGGCCTCCGGGGGTGAGCGGTTCACCACACAGGGGACACGGCGCCCGGCCCGCCGAGACCACCCGCTCGGACCGTGCGGCGAACTCCCGCGCCTGCTCGGGGGTGAGGAACACGCGGACCGCGTCGGGGCCGTCCTCGACGTCGTCGAGGACCATCGACTCGTCCACCTCGGAATCCGAGACGGCCAGCAACTCGACGACGACGGCCCCCGCGTCGGAGTCCCAGCCGAGACCCATGGTCCCGACCCGGAACTCGGCGTCGATGGGCATCACCAGCGGGCTGACGTCCTGCGGCTGCGCCTCGTGCGGCGGCACCGCGGTGCCGAACCTCCGGTGCACCTCGTCGAGCAACAGGCCCATCCGATCCGCGAGCACCTGCACCTGCTGCTTCTCCAGCAGCACACTCACCACGCGGGTCGCGTGCACGGCCTGCAGGTAGAAGGCGCGGTCGCCCGGCTCTCCGACGGTGCCCGCCACGAACCGGTCGGGGGTGCGAAACACGTGAATTGCCCGGGACATTCAGCACCTCCACCTGATCGAACCGCGATTTCCCGTCCTGTCAGCTCCCATTATCCGCCCTTCCCCCGGTTCCGACCTCGCCACCGGGAACGGCCTCGGACTCGGCGACACCGGCCGGTTTCCCGCCGTGTCCCCGCAGTCCGCTCAGGTCGGAGCCCGTGTCGTTCATCTTCAGGACGAACGGTCGGGTCGGGGTGTATCGGACGACGCTGACCGACGCCGGTTCCGCGACGATCCGCTGGAACCCGTCGAGATGGGCACCGAGCGCATCGGCGAGCACGGCCTTGATGACGTCACCGTGACTGCACGCGATCCACAGGACGTCGTGTCCGTGCTCGGCGGCGAGCCGGGCGTCGTGTGCCCGGACGGCCGCGACGGCCCGTGCCTGCACCTGCGCGATGCCCTCGCCGTCCGGGAAGACCGCGGCCGACGGGTGCTGTTGCACGACCTTCCACAGCGGCTCGCCGAGCAGTTCCTTGATGGGTCGGCCCGTCCACCGGCCGTAGTCGACCTCGACGAGCGCGTCCTCGACGAGCGGCTCGAGCCCGAACTTCTCCGCCAGCGGTGCCACCGTCCGTTCGCACCGCAGCAGCGGTGAACGGACGATGGCCGCGACGTCGAGATCCGCGAGTCGTCCGACCAGTCCTTCGGCCTGCTCGCGTCCGAGATCGTCGAGGTCGATACCCGCGCTTCGGCCCGCGAGTGTGCCCGACGTGTTGGCCGTCGAGCGGCCGTGCCGGACCAGAATCACCGTCATGGGGTCAGCCTAGCCAGGACGGGGCGATCAGGTCGCGGCGACGACACCGGTCCCCAGGAGCACCAGCAGGACGACGCCGAGCACGATCCGGTAACCGACGAACCAGTACATCGAGTGGTTGACCACGAAACGCAACAGCCAGGCGATCGCCGCGTAGCCGATGAGGAACGAGATCGCGGTCGCGACGAACAGCTGCGCGCCGCTGGCATTCAGCCCCTCACCGGCCGGAGCGAACGCGTCGGGCAGCGAGAACAACCCGGCCGCGGTGACCGCGGGGATGGCGAGGAGGAACGAGTACCGGGCGGCGGCCTCGCGGGTGAGCCCGAGGAAGAGGCCGGCACTGATGGTGCCGCCGGAGCGTGACACGCCCGGAACGAGGGCGAGCGCCTGCGCCGAACCCATCACGATGCCGTCCCGGAGCGACAACTCCTCGATGGGCCTGCGCTTGCGGCCGTAGTACTCGGCGGCGGCGATCACCAGCGCGAAGACGATGAGCATCGTCGCCACGACCCACAGGTTGCGGGCCGCCGTGCGGACCTGATCCTTGAACAGGAATCCGAGGACACCGACAGGGATGGTGCCGATGATGACGTACCAGCCCATCTTGTAGTCGTGGTCACGGCGGTCGGGATGGAGCAGGCCCCGGAACCAGGCCATCGCGATCCGCGCGATGTCGCGGGCGAAGTAGACGAGCACCGCCGCCTCGGTGCCGAGCTGGGTGACGGCGGTGAAGGATGCGCCCGCATCCGTCTGCCAGAACAGCTCCGACACGATCCGCAGGTGCCCGGACGAGGAGATCGGCAGGAACTCGGTCAGGCCCTGGACGATGCCGAGGACGATCGCCTGCAACCAGGTCATCGACTCCCCGATCACCGCACGTGCCTTTCGGTCTCGATCGAGCGGGGTTCCAGGAGGTGAGCCATCGACGTGGCGGAGTGACGCATCACGCAGTGCACCGTACCCGGCGAGTCAGCCGCCCATGCATCTCGCTCCACCACTACCCTGTCGCAATTGTGGTGATCGAACGATGAAGCAGCGCACCGTCGGACGCAGCGGCCTGCGTGTCTCCCGACTCGGCCTCGGAACCCTGTCGTGGGGCCGGGACACCGACGGGGACGAGGCCGCGGCGCAACTGCTCGGCTTCGTGGAAGCCGGTGGCACCCTGGTCGATTCGTCTCCGTTCTACGGCGGCGGGACCGCCCAGCGGATTCTCGCGGAACTGCTCGACGATGTCGTGCCGCGGGCGGATCTGGTGATCTCGAGCACGTCGGGTGTCCACACGGACGGAGTCGACTGCTCACGCCGTCGCCTGCTCGCCCAGCTCGACGACACCCTGCGCGAACTCGGCACCGACCACCTCGACCTGTGGCAGGTCGCGACGTGGGATCCGCAGACCCCCGTCGACGAGGTCGCCGCGACTCTCGCGTACGCGGTCGACTCGGGCCGGGTGCGGTACGTCGGCGCACGAGGTCACCTGGGCTGGCAGCTGGCGACCACGGCGACGTCCCGGTCACTCGGCTCGACGGCGCTGACCGCGACCCAGGCCGAGTACTCGCTGCTCGCCCGCGGCGTCGAGGAGGAGGTGGTCCCGGCGGCGCAGCATCACGCCATCGGGATGCTCGCCGCGGTGCCTCTCGCCGGCGGAGTGCTCACCGGCAAGTACCGCGGCGGAGTGCCCGCCGATTCCCGCGGCGCGGCCGATGCGGCGGGACCGTCGGTCGATCGGTACCTGACCGCCGACGCGGGACTCGTCGTCGACGCCGTCATCACCGCCGCGGACGGGCTCGGCGCATCGCCGCTCGCCGTCGCGCTGGCCTGGGTGCGGGACCGGCCCGGGGTGGCGAGCGCGATCGTCGGCGCCCGCGACTACGCGCAGGTGACCGGAGTGCTCGCGGCGGAGGAGCTGGAACTGCCCGCGGCGATCTCCTCGGCACTCGACGACGTGAGTGCCTAACCTCGTACCTGTGGACGAGAGCGTCGCGCGGGAACTGTTCGCGGCGGCCCGGGTCGCGGCGCTGGGCACGGTGACGCGGGACGGTCTGCCGCACGTGGTGCCGGTGGTGTTCGCGCTGACGGGCGGCGTGATCGCGAGCGCCGTCGACGGGAAACCGAAGTCGACGCGCGAGCTGCGCCGGCTCGCCAATGTCCGGGCGTCCGGCCGGGCCTCCGTCCTCGTCGACGAGTACGACGAGGACTGGACCCGCCTGTGGTGGGTCCGGGCCGACGGACCGGCGGACGTGGTGGACGCCACCTCACCGGTGGGCGCGGCGGGCATCGAGGCGCTGTGCAGGAAGTATCCGCAGTACGGGGACGCCCCGCCGGCAGGCCCGGTCGTCGTCGTGCGGCCGCATCGATGGGTGTCGTGGATCGCCCGCGAGCCCGACGGCGGAAGGGCAGGCTAACCTGTTCGAGACGTGGGTTCCCGACAACGTGTCTCCATGATCGGCCCACGTCCCACCACCGACCTTCCAGACAGGGGTAGCGATGACAGTGCTCGACCCGGCGGCCGCCACCGCGCCCGGATTCGCCGAGCGGATCAAGGTGCAGACCGACGACGCGCACCGCCGAACCGAACAGTCCCGTTTCGTCGGCGACCTGCTCGCCGGCAAGCTCACGCCCGCCGCGCACGCCGACCTCATCGCGCAGACCTACCTCGTGTACCGGACCCTCGAGGACGCCGGTCGCACCCACGCCGACGACCCACTCGTCGCGCCCTTCCTCGGTGCAGAACTGCTCCGTACGGATGCCCTCGAAGCGGACCTCGAGTTCCTGCTCGGCGCTCAGTGGCGGGACCGGGTGACGGCGACGCAGGCGACGCAGCGGTACATCGACCGTCTCGACGAGGTCGCGTACGACTGGCCTGCCGGATTCGTCGCCCACCACTACATCCGCTACCTCGGCGACCTGTCCGGCGGACAGATCATCCGCCGGATGCTCGAACGCGCCTACGGGTACACCACCGACGGCCTCCGCTTCTACATCTTCGACGCCATCGAGAAGCCGAAGCTCTACAAGGACGCCTATCGGGCGAAGCTGGACGCGGCGCCGCTGTCGGAGGACGAGCAGCAGCGGCTGATCGACGAGGTCAATCTCGCCTACGAACTCAACGGCGCCCTGTTCGCGGATCTCGAGGCCGACATCGACACCTACCTGATCAAGTGATTCGCTCGATGTCCCCGCGCACTCGGACGGCCCTGCGCGCCGCCGCGGTCGTCCTCGCCGCCACGCTGGTGACCGCCGGCTGCGGCGCGCAGGATTCGCCGACGGCCGAGCAGTCCGGGCACACCACGGCCACCCTGGAAAACCCCGACCCGACACCGATCGCCGACGACCCGGCACCGACCCTGCCCGTCACCGTCACCGGCTTCGACGGCACCGAGGTGACCGTCACCGACACGAGTCGCATCGTCGCCGCCGACCAGTACGGGACCCTCACCGAGACGGTCTACGCCCTCGGTCTCGGCGACCGTCTCGTCGGCCGCGACACCGCCGCGAAGTTCCCCGCGGTCGAGTCGGTGGCGGACGTCACCCCGTCCGGACACTCGATGTCGGCGGAGGCGATCCTCGCGCTCAACCCGTCGGTGGTCCTGACCGACACCAGCATCGGCCCGCGGACCGTGCAGGACCAGCTGCGCGCCGCAGGCATCCCCGTGGTGTTCTTCGACCCGACGCGCACCCTCGAGGGCGTACCCGGGCAGATCGAGGCCGTCGCGACGGCGCTGGGTGTCCCCGAGCAGGGTGCGGCGCTGGCCGCACGTACGTCGGACCAGATCGACGCGGCGAAGGCGATGACCCCCACCGACGGGACACCGCCGAAGATCGCGTTCCTGTACATGCGAGGCACGTCCATCACGATGCTCGCAGGCCCCGGCTCCGGCGCCGACTCGCTGATCGAGGCGGTCGGCGGCGTCGACGCAGGCACCGCCTCCGGGCTGACCCAGCAGTTCACCCCGATCACGAGCGAAGCAATGATCGCGTCCTCCCCCGACGTGTTCCTGATGATGACCAAGGGACTCGACTCGATCGGCGGCGTCGACGGTCTGGCCAAGATCCCCGGCATCGCCCAGACGCCCGCCGGTCGCAATCAGCGGGTCGTCGACATGGAGGACGGCGTCCTGCTCAGCTTCGGGCCCCGTTCCGGCGAGGTGTTGCAGGCACTCGCCGTCGCCCTGTACGGCCCCGAGTGACCACCCGCACCGTCGCTCCGACCCCGCGCGGCGAGTCCAGGCGGCCGAGCCCGGCCGTCGTCCTCATCGCGCTGGGGGCGGGGCTTCTCGTGCTCGCCCTCGTCTCGGCGTGCGTCGGCCAGGTGCCGACATCGCCGGCCGAGGTGCTCGGCTCGATCGCCCACCGCATCGGGTTCGACGTCGGGCCGATGCCCGCACATCCCGTCGGGGAGGTCACCCTCTGGGAGGTCCGGTTCCCGCGGGTGATCCTCGCAATCGTCGTCGGCGCCGGACTGGCATGCGCAGGTGCGCTGCTGCAGGGCGTGTTCGCGAACCCGCTCGCCGAACCGGGCGTCATCGGAGTCTCCGCCGGAGCCGCGGTCGGCGCGTGCGCGGTGATCCTCACCGGCGGGGCGTTCGTCGCAGGCACGGCCGTCGCCGCGGCTGCATTCGTGACCGGCCTCGTCACGACGATCCTCGTCTATCTGCTCGCCAGATCCGAGGGGCGTACCGAGGTGGTCACGCTCGTTCTCACCGGCGTCGCGATCAACGCCTTCGCCGGTGGTCTGATCGCGTTCTTCACCTTCGTCGCCGATCCCGCCGCTCGCGACCAGATCGTCTTCTGGCAGCTCGGCAGCCTCAACGGTGCCACCTGGCAGGCGGTCGCCGTCGTCACCCCGATGGCGATCGTGGGCATCGCCGTCACCATGCTGATCGCCCACCGGCTCGACCTGCTGGCCCTCGGTGAGGCCGCCGCCGCCCATCTCGGCGTCAACGTCGAACGGCTCCGGCAGATCGCGGTCCTGATCGTCGCGCTGCTCGTGTCGGCGTCGGTCGCGTTCACCGGCATCATCCTGTTCGTCGGCCTCGTCGTCCCGCACCTGATGCGGATGATCGTCGGGCCCGCGCACCGGATCCTGATCCCCGCCAGCGTTCTCTGCGGCGCCATCGTGCTGCTCGCCGCCGACCTCGGCGCCCGCACCCTGGTTCCGAACGCCGACCTGCCGCTCGGCATGCTGACGTCCCTGGTCGGTGGGCCGTTCTTCTTCTGGATGCTCCGCCGCACCCGCAAGCAGCAGGGAGGCTGGGCGTGAGCGTGTCGACTCGGTTGCGCGGGATGTTCGCCCGCGACCTGCCCGTCCCCGCGCACCCCGAAGCCGGTGCCGTGACGATGCGGGCCGTCGACGTCGCCGTCGACCGCGGACCGCGCCGGGTCCTCGACTCGGTGTCCCTCGACGTCCGCGCCGGCGAGGTCCTCGCCCTGGTCGGCCCGAACGGCGCGGGCAAGTCCACCCTGCTCGCCGCGCTGTCCGGGGACACCGCCGTCGCGGGAGGCCACGTCGAACTCGACGGCAGACCGCTCGGCGACTGGACCGGATCGGACATGGCGCGCCTGCGTGCGGTGCTGCCACAACAGCACACCGTCGGGTTCTCCTTCACGGCGGCCGAGGTCGTCCGGATGGGCCGCACCCCGTGGGCGCGCACGGTGCTGCGGGACGAGGACGACGACGCGGTCGCCGAGGCGATGACGGCCTGCGACGTGACACGGTTCGCGACCCGCCCGTTCGCGGCCCTGTCCGGGGGCGAGAAGGCCCGGGTGGCCCTGGCCCGGGTGCTGGCGCAGCGCACCGCGACGCTGCTGCTCGACGAGCCGACCGCCGCCCTCGACCTCGGGCACCAGGAAGCGGTGATGCACCTCGCCGCCGAACGGGCGCGCGCGGGCGCCGCGGTGGTCGTGGTCCTGCACGACCTGGCGTTGGCGGCCGCGTACGCGGGTCGGGTTGCCGTGCTCGCGGACGGTGGCCTCGCCGCCGTCGGAGCACCCCGCGCGGTCCTCGACGAGGAACTGCTCGGCCGCGTCTACGGGCACCCGGTTGAGGTCCTGAACCATCCGCGGACGGGCGCCCAGCTCGTACTGCCGCGCCGCGACCCGGACTGACCCGCCGCGGATCGCGCGCAGGACCGACGCCGCGGCGTTACGCTGCCGCTGCGATGACCGAGTTGCACGCGGTGCCTTCGGCGCCCACACCGGTGACCGCCGTGCACCTGCGGGTGCTCGGCCCCCTCGCCGCGTCCGTCGCGGGCACCCCGGTGACGCTCGGGGGTCCCGGTGCGAGGTCGGTGCTCGCGCGGCTGGTGTCCGCGGCGGGCCGCGTGGTGTCCACGGACCTGCTGATCGACGACCTGTGGTCGGGACAGCCGCCGCCGAAGGCATTGGCCGCACTGCAGGTGCACGTGTCGAACCTGCGACGGCTGCTCGAACCGACACGGGCACCCCGCACGCCCGCGTCGGTGATCCTCAGCGTCCCGCCCGGCTACGCCCTGCGGCTGCCCGCCGACTCCGTCGACGTCTGGCACTTCGAACAGCTGGTCACCTCGGGTCTCCGCGAATCCGAGCCGACCGTTCGTGCCGACACCCTGTCGGCTGCACTCGATCTCGCGACCGGTGAGCCGTACCACGAGTTCACCGAAGCCGAGTGGGCGCGGGCGGAGAGCACTCGCCTCGGCCGGCTGCGGTGCACCGCGGTCGAGGCGTGGGCGCAGGCGCACCTGGAACTCGGCAGGCCCGAACTCGTCGTCGACACCCTGAGCCGGCACACGGACGATCAGCCGGGACGGGAGGGCGGCGTCCGGCTCTGCGCCCTGGCGCTGTACCGCACGGGACGCCAGGCGGACGCACTGGAGGTGCTGCGGCGAACGCGGACCTTTCTCGCCGACGAGCTCGGGGTGGATCCCTCCCCCAACCTCCGTACGCTCGAACACGAGATCCTGCGGCAGGACCCGGCGCTGACACAGCCCGCACCCACCCGCCGCCTGACCCTCGTCACGGACCGCCCCGCCGCCACCCCGGACGTCCGGTGGAACGAGGCGCCCGCCACCGGGATCGACGATCTCCTCGACGAGATCCGGGCGACCGCCGTCCGCGCCGCCGGCTCGGGCCTGCAGGTGGTGTGGATCGGCGGCGATGCAGGTGAGGGCAAGAGCACCCTGGCCCGGACCTTCACCGACGAGGCGGCGGCCTCCGGCTGGCGGGCGGCCCGCGGCAACTGCCCGGAGGTGGACGGCGCTCCCGCGGGATGGCCCTGGATCGAAGCGCTGCGCGAGCTCGAGGAGGACGTCCCCGCCTCCTGTACGCCCTTCCAGATCGGACAGCGTGTGGCGGACCTGCTCGGCCGGCCGGATGGTCGCACCGTCGTTCTGCTCGACGACACCCACCGCGCCGACGAGCCGACCCTCCAGATCCTTCGCCACGTCGCCGCGGTCGAAGCCAGGTCGAACACGCTGCTGCTGTGCACCTTTCGTCCCGCGGAGGTCGGCTCCGATCTCCAGGCGACGTGGGCGGCGACCGCCGCCGTCCCGGGAACACGGCTGATGCTGCGCGGGCTCGGCCGCGACGGCGCGGCGGCGATCGCCCGGGAGACGGGGCTCGCCGAACTCGACGACGCCCTGCTCACCGAACTGCTCGAGCGAACCAACGGCAATCCACTGTTCCTGCGCGAGTACACCCGACTCCTCGCCTCCGAGGGCGTCGACGCGTTCCGTTCCCGCGTCCCCGACGGGGTCAGGGACGTGCTGGGCAGGCGGATCGCTCGGCTCCCCGACCGCACCGTGCTCGAACTGCGCCGGGCGTCGGTCCTCGGACGCGAGTCGGACCTCGGAACACTCGCCGCGCTGGGCGGGACCGACGACGACACCCTCCTGGACGCGCTGGAGCCGGCCCTGCTCGCCGGGATCGTCACCGAACCCGCCCCGGACCGGGTGCGGTTCAGCCACGACCTCGTCCGCGCGACGCTCTACGACGAACTGCCGCCGATGCGGCGCCGCCGCCTGCACTCGTCGGCCCTGACCGCGCTGGCGGCGCGCAGCCCCGGCGACCTCGCCGCGCTCGCGCACCACGCAGCCGCGGCGGCGACACCTGCCACCGCCACCGCACTTCTCCACCACGTTCGGGCGGGTGCACTCGACGCGGAACACAAAGCCGCCCACCGTGACGCGACGGCACTGTGGCGGGCCGCGGACTCGCTGTGCGCGATGGCGGACGATCAGGACCCGAGGACGACCGTCGACGTCCTCGCCGCCGGCGTCGGGGCGCAGGCCCGGACCGGTGACGTGGTCGGCGCGCGAGCCCTCCGAACCCGCGCCGTCCGGCTCGCCCGAGAACTCGGTCACCCCGATGCGCTGCTGCGGGCAGTGACCTCGTGGACCGCGCCGGTGGTGTGGACGATCCAGGTCGACCCCGAACCGGACCGGGAGATGGTGGACGCGATCGACACCTGTCTCGCCCGCGACGACGTCGCCGCCGCGGACCGCGCACTGTTGCTCACGGCGAAGGTGTTCGAGTTGGAGGGGCACGACGACCGGGCCTGCCTCGATGCGGCAGTCGCGGCGAGGGACACAGCGGCCGGATCCGGAGACGTCGAGGTGCGGCTCCGTGCGCTGAACGCGTTCGGGTACGTCGCATTCGGGCCCGATCTGGTGGCCGAGCGGGCCGACAACGCGGCGGCCCTGCTCGCCGCGGCCACCGAGGCGGGCGACGACGGATTCACCTGTGTCGCCTACTTCCAACGGTTCCTGGCGGCCACCGCGGTGACGGACCTCGCGGCGGCCCGGGAGCATGCCCGGCAGGCGACGGAACTCGCGGCCGGGCATCAGCTGGGCCAGATGCTCGGCGTGCTGTCCGTCTACGACGCGCTGATCCTGCTGATGGCCGGCCGTGTCGACGAAGGGGTGGCGGCCTACGACGCCGTCTCCGCGGCGATGGCGGCGCAGGGTGTCGCGTCGGCGCAGTGGATCGGGCTGATCGGGTGGATCGGTGCCGCAACATACGCCGGCGACCTGTCCGCACTCGTTCCCGTCCTCGAGGAACTCGAATCCGTTCGGCCACAGTCGGTACGGTTTCCGCTCGTCGTCGCGCTGCTCGACGCAGGGGACATCCGCCGGGCCCGTGAGCTGTGGGCGTCCAGCGACCCCTACGGCCGCGACTACTACTGGCTGGCGATGACGACCTTCCGGGCGCACGGGGCGGCGCGCCTCGGCGACACCGAGTGCGCGCGACACCTGTACGCCGAACTGCTGCCGTTCCGCGGGCGGATTGCCGGGCTCGACTCCGGGTCGTTCTACGCGGGTCCGGTCGACGCCGCGCTCGCCGCCCTCGCCGAGGCGCTCGGGGACGCCGAGGCGGCGGCCAACCACCGGACCGCCGCCTCGGAACTGGTCACACGGGTAGCGGACGAGCTGAACGCTCCGCCGCAACCGACCTGACGTGCCGTCCTCCTGCTCGTAGGATCAGCACGCCGATCGCGGCGAACGCGAGACCACGCGGAAGCTCGATGACCAGCCCCGTGACGCCCGGCGCCTCGGGCCACGGGATGACGCAGATCAGGCCGCCGAGCGCCATGACGATGCCGATCCAGCGCGGAACCGCGGACGTGCGGGCCAGCACCACCCCGAGGGCGATCAGGCTGAGCATGTACGCCAGCCCGAAAACCGTCTGCACGACGGTGAAGCTCGGCGACGGGAACAGCGAGCCGTCGGCAGGCACGAGCTGCGCGGTGGCGGGATCGGATGCGAGCTCGTAGGAGACGAACGCCTCGACCGCCAGGTGGGGCAGCGCGGTGAGCATCAACGAGGCGTACAGGGTCACGAACGCGATCAGACCGCCGACGCCGACGCGGGGTGCGATCCAGGCGTAGATCCCCGGCAGGGCGGCCAGTTGCACGACGGTGCCGACGAGCAGGACCAACTGCGCCCAGGGGCTGGACCACGCGGTGAGGGACTCGACGGAGTGGGAGTTGCCGTCGACGACCGGGTGCAGGAGCCCGCCGGTGAGATTGAGGACGAAGGCGGCGATGACCGCCCCGGCGCTGAGCCGGTACAGGAATGCGGGTGTGATGGTCATGCACCGAGGCTGATCCCGGCCACTTGGCGACGACTTGGTGCCGGGTTTCGGCCGCCGGGCGACCACCCGTGACGGGGAGGTGATTCGGGGAACCGGGAGTCGATCGGGAATGCTGGAGGCCGACCCTCGTTCGCCACACACCGCGAGCCGATTCAGCACCCCTGAGGAGACGTACATGCCGGGCCCGAGCGCACGCACCGCAACCGTACTCACGGGAGCGGTGTTACTGCTGGTCACGGGCTGTTCGAGCGACAGCGGCGAGGACCGGATCCAGACCATCGACGCGGCCACCGCGGCCGAGTCCCCCGTGCCCTCCACGACCCCAGCCGGCACTGTCGTCCCGCTTCCCGACCGCATCGCCGCGGCAACGTTCGACCCGTCGACGGGCACCGTGGCGATGCTCACAGACGACGCCCGGACCCTCCTGACGGTGCCTGCCTCGGACCCGGCGGCACCGCCGCGCGAGGTGGCGCTGCCGGGTGGCATCGCCTCGCTGTCCGCCGCCCGAGACGGCCTCGTGACGGTCCCCGCGGGCCGGGGCGTCGCGACCGTGAATCTCGCCGACGGCACCGTCTCCACCACACCGGTCGACGCCGACGTGCAGACGGCGGCGCTCCTCGGGGACGGCCGGATCGCCGTGGGCACCGCCGACGGAGACATCCTGGAGATCGGCTCGGCGGGCACCGTCACGCACACCGTCGACGGTCTCGTCTCCGTCGACGCACTCGGTGTCCTCGGTGACGAGATCAGCGCCCTCGACCGACGGCAGACCTCCGTGACCGAGGTGGACCTCGGTGGCGAGAAGCTCGGTATGGCGCTGCGGGCCGGTTCCGGTGCCACGAACCTGGTCACCGACGGCTTCGGGCGCATTCTCGTCACCGACACCAACGGCGGCGCACTGCTCTCACTGACCGCCGACCCGCTGATGATGCACCAGCGCTACCCGGTTCCGAACTCCCCGTACGCGCTCGCGGTCGATGCGAACACCGGCATGGTGTGGGTCAGCGTCACCGCCACCAACGAGATCGTCGGATTCGACCTGTCCACCGGCACCCCGGTCGAGAAGCGACGCTTCCCCACCGTCCGCCAGCCCAACGCGATCGCGGTCGACTCCGAGACCGGCACCGTCTTCGTGGCGTCCGGGACCGGCGACGGCGTCCAGCGCATCGACCCCGCGACGCCCTGACGAACAGACACCGACACGTCGGCCACTTCCCACGTCCGCCCGAGGAGACACCTTCCGTGTACAAGTTGCTGCTGCGCCTGATGTTCCTACTGCCGCCGGAGCGCGTGCACCATCTCGCGTTCCTCGCGATGCGTCTCGTCACCACTCTCGCGCCGATGCGGACGGTGGTGTCGCGGGTGCTCACGGTCCCCGATCCGGTCCTGCGGACCCGGGCATTCGGCATCGACTTCCCCGGGCCTCTCGGACTCGCGGCCGGTTTCGACAAGAACGCCTCCGGTGTGAACGTCTGGGGCGCCCTCGGGTTCGGGTACGCCGAGGTCGGGACCGTCACCGCACAGGCCCAGCCCGGTAACCCGGCGCCGCGGCTGTTCCGGCTGCCCGCCGACCGGGCGCTGCTGAATCGGATGGGTTTCAACAACCACGGCGCGGGGCCGGCAGCCAACGAGTTGCGCAAGCGGATCACCACGCTGCCGATCGGTGCGAACATCGGCAAGACCAAGGTCGTCGCCCCGGAGGACGCCGCGGACGACTACGCGGCCGGCGCGCGCCTGCTCGGCCCGCTCGCCGACTTCCTGGTCGTGAACGTCAGCTCTCCGAACACGCCCGGGCTGCGGGACCTCCAGGCGGTCGAGTCGCTGCGGCCGATCCTCGCCGCGGTTCTGGACTGCGTCGACGTTCCCGTGCTGGTGAAGATCGCCCCGGACCTGTCGGACGAGGACGTCGACGCGGTCGCGGATCTGGCGGTCGAACTGGGTCTCGCCGGCATCGTCGCCACGAACACCACGATCTCGAGGGAGGGTCTGAACACCCCCGCCGACGAGGTCGAGGCACTGGGCGCGGGCGGCATCTCCGGCGCACCCGTCGCCGACCGCTCGTTGGAGGTGCTGCGGCGCCTGCACGCACGGGTCGGCGACCGGATCGTGCTGATCTCCGTCGGTGGCATCGAGACCGTCGACCAGGCGTGGGAGCGGATCCTTGCGGGCGCGTCCCTGATCCAGGCGTACACCGGCTTCATCTACGGCGGCCCGTTCTGGATGAAGCGCATCAACAAGGGCCTGGCCCGCAAGGTCCGCGAGGGCGGCTTCGCCTCGCTCGCCGACGCCGTCGGCACCGGCACCCGCCCCTGATCACCGCGGGGTGAGGGGAACCCGACGCCGGTCGGACCGGCGTCGGG
>AODO01000011.1 GCA_000341795.1 Rhodococcus triatomae BKS 15-14
GGCGTAGGTCGCGAACACGATGGTGCCGAAGAGCACGTAGTGGAAGTGCGCGACGACGAAATAGGACTCGTGCAACTGGAAGTCGAGCGGCGGGCTGGCCAGCAGGACGCCGGAGAGGCCACCGAACAGGAACGTCACCAGGAAGCCGACGGAGAACAGCATCGGCGACTCGAACGTCAGCTGTCCCTTCCACATGGTGCCGATCCAGTTGAAGAACTTCACGCCGGTCGGGACGGCGATGAGGAACGTCATGAAGGAGAAGAACGGCAGCAGGATGGCGCCGGTGGCGTACATGTGGTGCGCCCACACGGCGACGGACAGGGCCGCGATGCCGAGGGTGGCGTAGACCAGGCCGCTGTAGCCGAAGATCGGCTTACGCGAGAAGACCGGGAAGATCTCCGAGACGATGCCGAAGAACGGCAGCGCGATGATGTACACCTCGGGGTGGCCGAAGAACCAGAACAGGTGCTGCCACAGCAGGACGCCGCCGTTGGCGGGGTCGAAGATGTGGGCGCCGAAGTGACGGTCGACGAACAGGCCGAGCAGCGCAGCGGTCAGCAGCGGGAAGGCGAGCAGGATCAGGACGCTGGTCACCAGGATGTTCCAGGTGAAGATCGGCATGCGGAACATGGTCATGCCGGGGGCGCGGAGACACACGACGGTCGTGATCATGTTGACGCCACCGAGGATGGTACCGAGGCCGCTGACACCGAGGCCCAGGATCCAGAGGTCCGCACCGACGCCGGGCGAGTGCAGGGCGTCGGTCAGGGGGCTGTACGCTGTCCAGCCGAAGTCGGCGGCACCACCGGGGGTGATGAAGCCGGCGGTCGCGACGGTCGAGCCGAACAGGTACAGCCAGTAGCTGAAGGCGTTCAGGCGCGGGAACGCGACGTCGGGCGCACCGATCTGCAGCGGCAGGATGTAGTTCGCGAAGCCGAATACGATCGGGGTCGCGTACATGAGCAGCATGATCGTGCCGTGCATGGTGAACAGCTGGTTGAACTGCTCGTTCGACAGGAACTGCATGCCGGGGATCGCGAGTTCCGAACGCATCAGCAGGGCCATCAGGCCGCCGATCAGGAAGAACGCGAACGACGTCACCATGTACATGATCCCGAGGACCTTGGGATCGGTCGTGGTGATCATCTTGTAGATGTAGGAACCCTTAGGTCCAAGCCTCGCCGGAAACGGCCGTTTGGCCGTTAGCTCGGGGACTGGCTGGGGCGCTACGGCAGTCACTGATCCTCCTGAATGTGCCCTTGGTCGCTCCGCAGGCCCGCTCCGGACGGTCGTCCCGGGCTGCGAGACGGCCATCCTCATGGCTTGCGCTGTGAGAATCGTAGACCGTCGCCGGATGATCCGGGGAACGGGTCCTACCTCTTGTCGTACTTGGTGTCGATCCGAAATGCGCGCCCCGCGCTGACCTGGGCCGACGGCGACGCCCGGATCGGTCACTTCTCGCGTCGCCGGCACAGGGTCACCGTCGACGATGGGCGCGGGGCGCCGCCGACGTGGGACCGCTCACGCGACGCACCGAGCATGCGGGGCATGTTGCTAAGGTTTGGCTTACCTATTTTCAATTGGTCTCCCCGGCGGTGACGGCCCGCGAGCCGTCGATACTCTCGGAGCACCCCCACGAGAAGAGGAAAGCACCGCCATCATGCGCAAGCCCACATCCCTCCGCCGCCTGACACCGGCCGCCGCACTCGCCGCCGCCGCACTCGTCCTCACGGCCTGCGGCGGATCCGGCACCGAGGACGCGGCGAGCACCATCGTGCGCAGCACCACGAACGTGGCGGGTGCCGGTGTTCTCGGTAACGCCCGCGACACCGAGAACGTCTGCGGCCCGACGGCACCGGTCGATCCCGAGGGCGTCACCGGATCGGTTCGCAAGGTCGTGCACGCGGCGGGTGAGACCGAGGTTCCGGCGGATCCGCAGCGGATCGTGGTCCTCGACACCGACAAGCTCGACACGATCTGCGCGCTCGGACTGCAGGACCGACTCGTCGGCGCCGCGGTCACCGGCGCGGTGGGGGCGCAGCCCGAGTACCTCGGGGCGACGATCGCGGGAGTCGAGCCGGTCGGCACCGTTCAGGAACCGAACTTCGAGAAGATCGCCGCGCTGCAGCCTGACCTCATCCTCGGTTCGGAGTTCCGTACGCCCGAGGCCTACCAGCGCCTCTCCGCGATCGCACCGACCACCTTCACGGAGAAGGTCGGCCTGACGTGGAAGGACAACATCGTCCTCGACGGCACCGCGCTCGGCCGGGGATCGAGCGCACGGCAGGTACTCGACCAGTACGAGACCGCCGCGTCCGAGACCGGGAAGTCCCTGAACTCCTCCGAGACCCAGGCGTCGGTCGTGCGGTTCATGCCGGGCGTCATCCGGATCTACGGCCCGGACAGCTTCTCCGGTCAGGTCCTCGCCGACGCGGGCGTGCAGCGCCCCACCTTCCAGCGCCTCGAGGGCGCACAGGACCGTCGCTTCGCCGAGATCAGCGAGGAGACGCTGCCGAACGCCGAGGGCGACGTGATCTACGTCAGCTTCTACGGCGACGAGGCACGCGGCCAGGGCGTCGACGTCATGAACGGCGAGCTGTGGCAGCGCCTCGGCGCGGTCGAGGACAAGCGCGTGTTCACCGTCGACGACGAGATCTGGATGACCGGGATCGGCGTGATCGCCGCGAACGGCATCCTCGACGATCTGGAGGCATCACTCAATGGGTACGCCAACTAGGGCATCGGTCAGGTCCCGGATCCTGCTCGCCGGGCTGGGTGCGGCGCTCGCCGGCTCGGCGCTGACCACCCCCGCCGCGGCCGCCGCGCCGGCGGACACCGCCCGCATCGAGGTACTCGCAGCGGACGGCGTCACGCCGCTCGGCGAGTCCGCCGTCCACGAAGGCGACCGGATCGTGGTGCGCGGCACCGGTTTCGACCCGAACGCGAACACGTCGGGGCTGCCCGTGCCGGTGCCGCCCGGTGTCCCGCACGGCACCTTCGTCACGTTCGGCGCCTTCGCACCCGACTGGCGTCCCTCCGAGGGCGCTCCCGCCGACGCCCGGGTGGGGCAGCAGCGGTCCGCCACCGCCTGGGTGATGTCGGAGGACGCGTTGGACCGGGTTCCCGACGCTCCGTTCGACTTCCGCCGCACGATCCGCCAGCAGTGGGTTCCCCTCGCCGACGACGGCTCGTTCACCGCGACCCTCACCGTCACGGAGCCGGCGAAGGCCGCACCGGATGCCGTCTACGGCGTCTACACGTACGCGGCCGCCGACGCGGTCAACGCGTCCGAGGAGTTGGCGGTTCCGGTCAACTTCGACCCCGCCCCCGGTCCCAACGCCCCGGTTCCGCCGCGGCAGGACCTCGTGTGGGGGTTGGCTCCCGGATACCGGGACCTCGTGAAGAACACCCTGCAGGGTTCGGTCACCGGCAGTGACGGTGCGTCCGTCGACGCCGACGGCCGCCTGACGTTCGAACTCGACGGCGCCGACGTCGATCCGGAGACCGGACTCGGCGCCGTCCGCTATCGGGGAACCGTCGTCTCGTTCACCCGGTTCCATCTCGCGGAGATCGCGCTCGCGAACCCCTGGATCGAGTTCACCGAGCAGGGCACGTTCCTCACCGCGGAGACCTCCGGCGGCAACATGGTCGGCACCGACTCCATGCACCGGATCCGATTCGCCCGGCTCGATCTGCCCGCGAGTCCGGACGGCGGCACCTTCACCGACGTCCCGGCCCGGTTCACGGCGCCGCTCGAACCGAGCATCCTGCTCCCCTATTCCGGGCAGCAGGCCGCGCCGGTCGACTTCCGGTTCTGATGCCGGTTCCGGAGTTCATCGTCGAGCTGCGCGCTCACGTCGGACACGCCCCACTGTGGCTGTCCGGCGTGAGCGCCGTCGTCGTGGACGACGACGGCCGAATCCTGTTGGGCCGCAGGTCCGACAACGGGAACTGGGCCATCGTCTCGGGCATCCTGGAACCCGGCGAGCAGCCCGCGGCCGCGATCGTCCGGGAGATCCGTGAGGAGACCGGTGTCGAGGTCGAACTGGTGCGACTGACCGGCGTCGACGTCACGCCACCATTGACCCATGCGAACGGAGATCAGGCGCAGTATCTCGATCTCTGCTTCCTGGCCCGGTGGACGGGCGGCACACCACAGCCGGCGGACGACGAGAACGTCGACGTCGGATGGTTCTCGCCCGACGCGCTGCCCACGCCGATGAACGACTCGTCCGTCGGCCGCATCGCCACCGCGTTGCGCGGCGACGAGGGGGCCTGGTTCGCCCGCTGAGTCACCCGACGTCGGTCAGGACGTCCGGGTCTCCCACAGCCCCATCACGTTGCCCTCGGTGTCGGTGAAGTACGCGGCGTACCCCATGTCCCCGACCTCGGTCTTCTCCCCCACCGGTTCGCCGCCGAGTGTGGTGATCTTCGCGAGCGTGTCGTCGATGCTCGCGACGTCGATGGTGACCACCGGGCCCCGGGGGAACGACGGTTCACGCTCGAACATGCCGCCGCCGATGTATCCGGGTTCGGCGGGCATCCCGTTCTCCCCCGTGGGACCGGTGGACACACCGGTGTAGTTGTACTCCGGCATCTCGTGGTAATCCCAGCCGAAGACGTCCCGGTAGAACGCCCGCGCCCGGTCCCCGTCGTTGAACGGGACCTCGAAGTGCACCACTCGACCGCTCATCGCCGCCTCCTCGCGCGATTGGTGAACCCGCCAGCCTCGACGCTAGCCCGATCGTCCGTACCCGGAAAGAGCGAAGGCGGCCTTCATCTCGGCCATCCGTACGACGGTGGCCTTCAGCCGCGACGCGCGCCCACCCCGACACGGCTGAAGGTGGCTTTCATGCGCGTGGAGCGGATGAAAGCCACCTTCAGCCTGAGCGTGGAGGGACGTGGGTCAGAAGTCCCAGTCCTCGTCTTCGGTGTTGACGGCCTTGCCGATGACGTAGCTCGAGCCCGACCCGGAGAAGAAGTCGTGGTTCTCGTCGGCGTTCGGCGACAGCGCCGACAGGATCGCCGGGTTGACGTCCGTCTCGTCCTTCGGGAACAGACCCTCGTAGCCGAGGTTCATCAACGCCTTGTTGGCGTTGTAGCGGAGGAACTTCTTGACGTCCTCGGTGAGCCCGACCTCGTCGTAGAGGTCCTGCGTGTACTCGACCTCGTTGTCGTAGAGCTCGAACAACAGCTCGAACGTGTAGTTCTTGAGCTCCTCGCGCTCCTCCTGCGTGAGCTGCTCGAGGCCCTTCTGGTACTTGTAGCCGATGTAGTACCCGTGCACGGCCTCGTCGCGGATGATCAGCCGGATGAGGTCGGCGGTGTTGGTGAGCTTGGCCCGCGACGACCAGTACATCGGCAGGTAGAAGCCGGAGTAGAAGAGGAACGACTCGAGCAGCGTCGACGCGACCTTCCGCTTCAGCGGGCTGTCACCGTTGTAGTACTCGAGGACGATCTCGGCCTTGCGCTGCAGGTTCGGGTTCTCCTCCGACCACCGGAACGCGTCGTCGATCTCGCGGGTGGAGCAGAGCGTCGAGAAGATGCTCGAGTACGACTTCGCGTGCACCGACTCCATGAACGCGATGTTGGTGTACACCGCCTCCTCGTGCGGGGTCAGCGCGTCCGGAATCAGCGAGACGGCGCCGACGGTGCCCTGGATGGTGTCGAGCAGCGTCAGACCCGTGAACACCCGCATCGTGAGCTGCTTCTCACCGGCGGTGAGGGTGTTCCAGGACGGGATGTCGTTGGAGACCGGCACCTTCTCCGGCAGCCAGAAGTTGCCGGTGAGGCGATCCCACACCTCCGCGTCCTTCTCGTCGGGGACGCGGTTCCAGTTGATCGCCGACACCCGGTCGATCAGCTTGATCTTCTGGCTCACGATGCCCTCATTCCGTTCGAAAAATCGTTAGCAGACGTCACAACATGCACGAGACGCAACCCTCCACCTCGGTCCCCTCGAGCGCCATCTGCCGCAGGCGGATGTAGTACAGGGTCTTGATTCCCTTGCGCCACGCGTAGATCTGGGCCTTGTTGATGTCGCGGGTGGTGGCGGTGTCCTTGAAGAACAGCGTCAGCGACAGGCCCTGATCGACGTGCTGGGTGGCCGCCGCGTAGGTGTCGATGATCTTCTCGTACCCGATCTCGTACGCGTCCTGGTAGTACTCCAGGTTGTCGTTCGTCAGGTACGGCGCCGGGTAGTAGACGCGACCGATCTTGCCTTCCTTGCGGATCTCGATCTTCGACGCCACCGGGTGGATGGAGCTGGTGGAGTTGTTGATGTAGGAGATCGACCCGGTCGGCGGGACGGCCTGCAGGTTCTGGTTGTAGATGCCGTGCTCCTGCACCGACGCCTTCAGCTCGCGCCAGTCGTCCTGGGTGGGGATGTGCACGCCGGAATCGGCGAACAGCTGCCGCACCTTCTCGGTCGCGGGCTCCCACACCTGGTCGGTGTACTTGTCGAAGAACTCACCCGACGCGTACTTCGACTCCGGGAACCCGGCGAAGTACGCGCCGCGCTCCTTGGCGATCGCGTTGGACGCGCGGATCGCGTGGTACACGACCGTGTAGAAGTAGATGTTCGTGAAGTCGATGCCCTCCGCCGAGCCGTAGTGGACGCGTTCGCGGGCGAGGTAACCGTGCAGGTTCATCTGCCCGAGGCCGATGGCGTGGCCCTCGTCGTTGGCCTTGCGGATCGACGGGACGGAGTCGATGGACGTCTGATCCGCAACCGCGGTCAGCGCACGGATCGACGTCTCGATGGTCTGCGCGAAGTCCGGCGAGTCCATCGTCTTCGCGATGTTGAGCGAGCCCAGGTTGCAGGAGATGTCCTTGCCGACCTTGCTGTAGGTGAGGTCGTCGTTGTACTCCGACGGCGTCGACACCTGCAGGATCTCGGAGCACAGGTTCGAGTGGGTGACCTTGCCGGCGATCGGGTTCGCGCGGTTCACGGTGTCCTCGTACATGATGTACGGGTAGCCGGACTCGAACTGCAGCTCGGCGACGGTCTGGAAGAACTCGCGCGCCTTGATCTTCGACTTGCGGATCCGCTTGTCGTCGACCATCTCGTAGTACTTCTCGGTGACGTTGATGTCCGCGAACGGCTTGCCGTAGATGCGCTCGACGTCGTACGGCGAGAAGAGGTACATGTCCTCGTTCTTCTTCGCCAGCTCGAACGTGATGTCCGGGATGACCACGCCGAGGGACAGCGTCTTGATACGGATCTTCTCGTCCGCGTTCTCGCGCTTGGTGTCGAGGAAGCGGTAGATGTCCGGGTGGTGCGCGTGCAGGTACACCGCGCCTGCGCCCTGACGCGCACCGAGCTGGTTCGCGTACGAGAAGGAGTCCTCGAGCAGCTTCATGATCGGGATGACGCCGGAGCTCTGGTTCTCGATCTTCTTGATCGGGGCACCGTGCTCGCGAACGTTACTGAGCAGCAACGCAACTCCGCCGCCGCGCTTGGACAGCTGCAGCGCCGAGTTGATGGCACGGCCGATGGACTCCATGTTGTCCTCGATGCGCAGCAGGAAGCACGACACGGGCTCGCCGCGCTGCTTCTTGCCGGAGTTGAGGAACGTCGGGGTCGCCGGCTGGAAGCGGCCCGAGATGATCTCGTCGACCAGCCGGGTTGCGAGTTCCTCGTCGCCCGCGGCGAGGGTGAGCGCCACCATGCAGACGCGATCCTCGAACCGTTCCAGGTAGCGCTTGCCGTCGAACGTCTTGAGGGTGTACGAGGTGTAGTACTTGAACGCGCCGAGGAACGTCGGGAAGCGGAACTTGTGCGCGTATGCGCGGTCGATCAGATCCTTGACGAAGTTGCGGGTGTACTGATCGAGAACCTCACGCTCGTAGTAGTTCTCCTTGATCAGATAGTCCAGCTTCTCGTCCTGGTTGTGGAAGAAGACGGTGTTCTGGTTGACGTGCTGGAGGAAGTACTGGTGAGCCGCCTCGCGGTCCTTGTCGAACTGGATCTCGCCGTTCGGGCCGTACAGGTTCAGCATCGCGTTCAGCGCGTGGTAGTCGAGCTCCCCCGCGGACGAATCGGGTCGTGCCGTAGCTCGCTCTACACTCCCAGCCGGGGCTGTGTCTGTGATGGTCGGTGCCACTGTTCACTCTCCATGAAGTCTGCGAGGCCCTGGCGCACTGCGTCGACGTCCTCGGCTGTTCCCATTAGTTCGAAGCGGTACAGGTACGGAACCCGACACTTCTGCGAAATCACGTTTCCGGCATAGCAATACGACTCGCCGAAGTTGGTGTTGCCAGCAGCGATCACCCCTCGGATGAGGGAGCGATTGTGCGTGTTGTTGAGGAATCGGATGACCTGCTTCGGCACGTAACTCGTGTCGCGCCCGGTCACCGTCGTCCCCCCGCCGTAGGTGGGGAGGATCAGGACGTACGGTTCGTCGACCTCGAAGGTCCCGTCACGATCGTGAAGCGGGATGCGCGTAGCCGGGACACCCAGCTTCTGCACGAAGCGGTGGGTGTTCTCCGACGCGCTGGAGAAGTAGACCAGCGAAGTCACTGCCGATCATCTCCGTGAAGTGTTCAGGCTGCTGCGGTCGCGAGGGACTTGATGCGATCGGGGCGGAATCCCGACCAGTGATCGTCGCCGGCGACCACGACGGGCGCCTGCAGGTAACCGAGGGCCATCACGTAGTCGCGGGCCTCGGCGTCCTCGCTGATGTCGATGACGTTGTACTCGATACCGGCCTTGTCGAGCGCACGGTAAGTCGCATTGCACTGAACGCACGCCGGCTTGGTGTAGACGGTGATGCTCATGTAAGTCCTCTTCCCCTTGGCTTACGAATCGACGCGGTGCTTTCGAAATCCAGTGAGCGGTGTTTACTCGGCACATCGGAACGCGGTTGCCACGACCGTGAACAGCCGGATCGTGACGCCTTCTGTGACGCCAATCTCACCTACTGAAGCAGCCCCACGGCCCTCGTTCTCGACCGTTCCGGCACTGCCCTCTCGGTTCCTCCGACACTACACCTAGTGGCAGACAAACCTGCAACACGCGAGATGTTGTGAACGACATTCGTGAAATTCCCAGGTCGTAAGCCTTCGCGCAGGTCACCGCGCATTCCCGTCGGCGTGTCGTGCGTCACTCGATCCGGATTCGACCACGGTGTTCGCTGCGATGTGCCTGGTCGTCCTAGGGTGAGGCCGTGACGACCCCCGACGACCCCCTGCACCCGGCTCTCGTCGCCGACGTGACAACGGTCTCACCGAGCCTTCGACGGATCCGCTTCGAGATGCCCGCAGGGACCGGGTTCACCGCCGCCGGGCAACCCGACGAGCGGGTCCTGATCGACTTCCCCGGACTCGATCACCGTCGCAGCTACACCGTGCGCGGGTGGGTGCCCCACCGACGGCTCCTCGACGTCGACTTCGCGGTCCATGCCGGAGGTGCGGCCGCGGCGTGGGCCCGGTCCGCGGCGCCGGGCGACGCGGTGCGGCTGTCCTCCGCGACGGGATGGTGGCGTCCGCCGCCCGGCGCCCGCGAGCTGCTCCTGCTCGCCGACGTGAGCGCGCTGCCCGCAGCGGGCCGGATCGTCGAGTCGCTCGGCCCCGGCACCAGCGTCCGCGTCGTCGCGGAGATCCCCGACGCCGGGGACCGGCAGGAGTGGGACACCCACGCCGACATCGCGGTCACCTGGCTGACCTCCCCCGGCCTCCTCCCGAGCACGCTCGTCGACCTCCCCGGCCTCGACTCGGTCGAGTACCTGTGGTCGTGCGGCGAAACGAGCACCTCCCGGCGGATCCGCGCTCATCTCCGTCGCACCCTCGGCTGGGCGCCGGAGCGCTATCACGTGATGGGCTACTGGCAGGCGGACCGGGAGGGGTGGCTGGCCCGCTACGCCCGCGTGCAGGACCGGATCGAGGCGATCGCCGCCCGCGAACTGGCGGCGGGCCGGTCCGCCGACGAGGTCCGCGACGTCATCGACGACGCGCTGTCCGAGGCGGACCTGTAGCGCACCGGCCCCGGCGTCGTCACATCCGGGCGTAGCGCGCCATCACGAAGCTGTACAGCCCGTACGACGCGATCCCCGCGCCGGCTGCGACCAGCAGGAACTGCCCGAACGGGGCCTCTCCCAGCGTCTTCACCGCACCGTCGATGCCGGTGGCCTTGGACGGGTCCGAGCGGAGTGTCGCAACGATGACGAGGATCCCGGCACCGACGATGACGAGCCCCTTGGCCACGTAGCCGACGACCCCGAGCGGCTCGACGAATCTCCCGCCCGAGGTCTTCAGGTCGTCGAGGAAGTTCTTCGACGCGCCCTTGTACACGTGGTATGCGCCGATCGCGATCGCGATCAGCCCCACCACGATCAGCACCGTCTTGCCTCCGGTGGATTCCATGAGGCGCGCACTCAGCCCCGCGTTCTGCTCCCCGCTGGACTTGCCGCTCCCCCGCGCGAACTGGTACGCGGAGTACGCGAACGCGAAGTACACGACCGCCAGCCCGAACGCCTTCATCCGGTCGAAGAACGACGAGTCGTCCTCGGTCGACGGCTCGGTGGCGTGCGGTCCGATCACCGTTTCCGCGAGGCGCCACAATCCCATCGCGAGGAAGACCACGACACCGACCCAGAGCACCACAGCACCGCCGGTGGTCGACGCCAGGGTGCCCAGTGCGCCCGACTGGTCGGCGGCGCCGCCGCCCCCGAAGGCGAGGCGGACGACGATGTAGCCGATCAGCAGGTGCACGAACCCGCTCATCACGTGCCCGCCACGCGCCGCCCGCTCGAAGCCACGGTTGCCGGTGGCCCTGTCAACCGCTCGATTGACGGGATTCTGGGTCATCAGGTTCCTTCGGTGGTCGGATCCGAGGCTGCCGGTCGACAGCGCACACCGTGGTTACCCCGGGAGCGACCCAGTCATCCCTGACTCATGCCGCGGGCAGGCGCCCGAATCCCACGACCGCGGAGTCGTCCGCCCAGTCGACGGTGTGGACGCGGATCCGTCCAAGCTCGTTGCCCCCGACGGTGGTGGCGGTGTCCCCCTCGACGGCGACGACTACGTTGGTGTGCTGACCCACCCAGCTGGTGTTGTCGTAGAGCACGACGTCACCGACGACGGGCCGGTATCCGTTGCCCGCCGCCTCGAAGCGCCCCTCCCCCTCGTAGTACTCCTGCAGGGTGTAGACGCCGGGGATGCGCCAGTGACCGGAGTTCGGGTTCGACAACGGCATCCCCGCCTCCCGCATGATCCAGCTGACGAAGTTCGCGCACCACGGCTGCTCGACCCCCTCCGAGTAGAAGGTGCCGGGTCGCTGCTCGGAGTGCTCGGCCTCGAGCAGGTCCACCACCCCGACCTGTTCCGCGGTGAGGGACGTCCGGTCGATGTCGGGGAAGCGGGCGGTGTCCCACGGAAGGTAACGGTCGGGCACCGACCACAGCACCGCCGCCCCGGCGAGCACGATCACCGCGACCGCGACCGTCACCCAGGCGAACACGCGGGAGCGAGCAGGGGTCGGTGTCGTCGTCATGCTGCCAATCTAGCGACGAGCGAGGGGCTCCTCCCGAATCGTCGGGAGGAGCCCCTCGTGTGGAGATCCGCTCGCCTCAGCGCTGGGCGTGCCGCCCGACCCGGGACTTCTCCTCGAGTTCGTCGACCTCGGAGATCATCTCGCTGTCCGCGCCGCCGACGGACAGGACGTCGGCGGCGGCCTGGGCCGCCCGCTCGGCGGCGAGTTGTTCCATACCGCTGTGCGTCTTGAGGGCGACCTCCTTGATGAAGGCGATCGCGACGAGACTCAGCAACGCGAGGATGCCGGCGATGAGGAAGACCCGCGCCGTGGCGTCACCGTACGCACCGCGCACGATGGCACCGATCTGTTCGGGCAGCTCGTTCAGGTTCGACAGCCCCGCACCGGAACCGGACGCCTTGCTCATGTCGACACCGGCGTCGGTGAGGCCCTTCACGGTGAGGTTCGAGACATGGGTGGACAGGACCGCACCGAGGACGGACACGCCCGCCGCACCGCCGAGCGAGCGGAAGAAGGCCACCGTCGCGCTGGCGGAGCCGAGGTCGGTCGGCGCGACATTGTTCTGCACCGGGAGCACCAGGTTCTGCATGGTCATACCCATGCCGACGCCGAGGACGAACAGGTACAGGCCGATCAGACCCATGTTGGTCGCGTGGTCGGTGGTACCGAGCAGCAGGAACCCTGCCGCCATCCCGATGCCACCCGCGACCAGGTAGCGCTTCCACTTGCCGTACTTGGTGATGAGCGAGCCCGACACGGTCGCCGACAGCATCGATCCGACCACCATCGGCAGGGTCAGCAGGCCGGCCGCGGTCGGCGAGTAGCCGCGCGCGATCTGGAAGTACTGCCCCAGGAACACCGCACCACCGAACATCGCGACACCGACCGCGATGCTCGCGAGGGTGGCGAGCGTCATGGTGCGGTCCCGGAACAGGCGCAGCGGGACGACCGGATCCTTGGCCTTGGTCTCGACGAACACGGCGAGCCCGAGCAGCACCACACCGAGCGCGACGAGCAGGTACGACGTGCCCGACGCCCACGCGAAGTTCTTGCCTGCGAGGGTGACCCAGATCAGCAGGACGCTCACGCCGGCGGCGATGAGGGTTGCACCGGCGTAGTCGATCTTGACGTCGTCACGCTTGACGACGGGCAGGTTCAGGGTGCGCCCGATGACGACGAGTGCGATCACCGCCAGCGGGGCTCCGACGAAGAAGCACCAACGCCAGCCGAGCCAGCTGGTGTCGACGATGAGGCCACCGAGCAGCGGACCGGCAACGGTCGCGACGGCCATCACCGCGGCCATCGGGCCCTGGTAGCGGCCGCGCTCGCGCGGGCTGAACATCGCGGCGATCACGATGATGCCGAGCGCCTGCAGGCCGCCGAGTCCGAGACCCTGGACCACCCGGAACCCGATCAGCCACGGAACGCTGGTGGAGAGTCCGGCGAGGACCGAGCCGACGGTGAAGAGCACCAGCGACAGCTGCACGAGCAACTTCTTGCTGACGAGGTCCGCGAACTTGCCCCAGATCGGGGTCGTCGCGGTCGACGCGAGCAGTGTCGCGGTGACGATCCAGGTGTACTGGTCCTGAGTGCCGTGGAGTTCGGTGATGATGGTGGGCAGCGCGTTCGAGACGATCGTCGACGACAGGAACGCGACGAACATGCCGAGCAGGATGCCGACGAGCGCCTCGATGCGTTGCTTGTGCGACATGGCGCCGAGCGACGAGTCCTCGGCTGGTGGACTGTCGGTGGACGACGTGGTCATGGTCACTCCTTCGAAATCAGAAAAAAGCCCTCACCGCGGTGGTGAACGTTCCGCGGGTCGGGAAGTTGCAGAACTCGGCCGCCGACGGGCGACGGAGAGAGGGACGTCAGCGCGCGGATGACACGGGATCCGGCGCGGCGGTGTCGCGCAACCTGCCGAGACGGTCGGTCAGGTCGCGTACCTCCTCGTCGGTCCAGTCGGACATCATCGACAGTGCCCAGTCGAGTTGCGCCTCTCGGTGCATGCGCAGGGCTTCGACACCGGCCTCGGTCAGCGACAGGAGCGTGGCCCGGCCGTCGCGGGGATCCGGCGTACGCGTGACGTAGCCGAGTGCCTCCGCCTGCGCCACCTGCCTGCTCAGCGCGGACTGTGTGACCCGCAGGTCTTCCGCCACCGCACTCGGGCGGTGCCCCTCGGTGCACGAGACGTGGGACAGCAGCGCGCCGAGCGGCGGCGCGAGCATCCCGAGATGTGCACTGCGCGCCGCCTTGGCGCGAGCGTGCCGAACGAGGCCGCGCAGCGTGTCGATCAGATTCGACGCGGCTTCGGCACTGACCATGTCACCCTCCATTAGTTGATAGATGCAACCATATACTCAATTGATTGCGTCTTGCAACTAAGTTGCCCGTGAGGTGAACCTCTCAGCTCGCGGCCTCGCCCAGACGGCGCAGGAGCGCGGCGAGCGACCTGAGATCGCCGGAGTCCCACTGCTCCAGACTCCGGCGCCACCGCGCAACCCGCTCGTCGCGCTGCTCGGACACCCGCGTGCGGCCGCCCTCGGTCAGTTCCACGAGTTTCGCCCTGGCATCGGCGGGATTCCGGCGACGCCGCACCAGACCGAGCCGCGTCACCGCGTCGATCTGCCGGGTCAGTGTCGACTTCTCCACCCCGAGGTCCTGCACGAGGGTCGCCATCGGAACCGCGTCGACCGACCGGGCGAGCAGGATCAGGAGCGGATAGCACGCCGGGTCGAGCTTGGGGTCGATCGCGTGCGCGGACTCGCGGGTGCTGATGCTCCCACGGCGCCACATGTCCACCAGCTCGGCCTCGAGTTCGGCTATCGGATCCTCGCTCACCTCGACGATCCAACCAGGCGCCGACCCAGGGAACACCCGTCGGCCCGGCTTCCACCCCCCCCGGACGAGCCCTGGCCGAGTCGACATTCGTCGTCGACGCGACGCGCTCACACAGTGACGGGAGTGATCACTCCGAGAGTTGACACGATCGAATGCGAGCCCCCGCGTGAGTGGCAGCACGTCTGGACGCCGCAATCGTGGGCTACACCGACGACAGGTACCACCGCACGGTCGCACCACGACGACGGTCGTCGCCGTGAGGCGTGCACCGGCGCAGTGGCGGCGGGTGGCGTGGTCGCCGTCATCCCGCTGGTTGCGTGCGAGCGAACCGGACCAGTCCCTCCTGGGCTGCGACCGCGACGAGCCGACCGGACGAGTCGAACAGCCGCCCCGACACCAGCGCCCTTCCCGATTCCGACGACGGCGACACCTGGTCGTAGAGCAACCAGTCGTCGGCGCGGAACTCGCGCAGGAACCAGAGCGTGTGGTCGAGTGATGCGCCGTTCAACGGCTGCTCGGGGTGCGGGAGCAGGCCGGCGTCCAGCAGATCCATGTCGCTGAGGTAGGTCAGCGCGCAGGCGTGCACGACCGGATCGTCCGAGAGCCGCTCCCGGTGCCGGATCCACAGTTGCTGCCGCGTGGACGATTCCGGCCCGCGTGGCACCCATCGCCGGTCCCACGCATCCCACTCGGCGAGGCCCGCATGGTCCTCACCGCCGGTCAGCTCCGCCGGGCCGGGCACCGTCGGCATGGCGTCCTGGTGCGAGAACCCGTCGTCACCGCGGTGGAACGAGGCCATCATCGTGAAGATGACCTCGTCGCCCTGCGTCCCCGTCACGCGGCGGGTGCGGAAGCTGCCGCCGTCCCGGATCCGGTCGACGGCGAAGTCGGTCGGGTCGAGGATTCGGCCGGGACGCAGGAAGTAGGCGTGGACGGAGTGCACGCGGTATGCCGTGTCGACGGTGCGCGCGGCCGCCATCAACGCCTGACCCGCGACCTGCCCGCCGAACGTCTTCGGCAGCTCGCTCGGAATGGGACGGGACCGGAACGTGTCCGGCGCCGACTCCTCGAGGTCGAGTATCTCGTCGAGATGTGCCACGGTTGCCTCCCTTTCACGCCGTGACGCGGGGCGTCCGCTCCCGACGTCACGAACGCCGGGGTGGGTTCGCGATCCGAACCCACCCCGGCGGCCAACTGCTGTGCGATCACGCTCCCACACCCGTCAGCGGGTGCCGCTGATACCCCCGTCGACCGGGATGACGGTCCCCGTCAGGTAGGCGCCCGCCCGCGACGACAGGAAGATCGCGGTGCCCGCGATGTCGTCGGGGCTGCCCACCCGACCGAGTGGGACACCGCCCTCGACCGCCGCGCGCGCGTCCGGGTTGTCCAGCACGAACGCCATCATCTTCGTCGGGAACGGTCCCGGCGCAATGGCATTGACGGTGATGTGCTCGCTCGCCAGGGTCGCGGCGAGCTTCCTCGTGAGCATGTGGACCGCCGCCTTCGACGCACCGTACGAGAAGTTCTCGGTTCCCGACACCCCGATGCCGTCGATCGAGCCGACGTTGATCACGCGGGCGGGATCCTCGACGCTCGCCGCCGCCCGCAGCTGTGGCAGCAAACGCTGTGTCAGCAGGAACACCGACTTGACGTTGACGTTCATGATCTTGTCGAAGCCAGAGGCGGGGAACTCGTCGATCGGTGCGCCCCAGGTTGCGCCCGCGTTGTTGACGAGGACATCGACCTTGTCGAACTCGCCGGCGACGAACGTCGCCAGGTCGGCGACGCCGTCCCCGGTGCCGAGGTCGGCGGGGTGCGCGACCACGTCACCGAATGCGGACAGTTCCGCGGCCGCGGCTGCGCAGGCGTCCGGCTTGCGGGAGGAGATGATCACCTTCGCGCCTGCTTCGGCGAAGCCCTTCGCGATCATCGACCCGATACCGCGGGTGCCGCCGGTGACGACGACGTTCTTTCCCGTGACGTCGAACAGATTTCCCATGGATGTCCCTTCGGATTCGGCGGTGTCGCGGCGCGTCAGCGCAGGAAGACGAGGCGGCCGACGGTGGATCCGTCGCCGAGGCGGCCGACCCCGTCGGCGACGTCGGTGCCACCGCTGAGCGCGAGTCGCTCACCGATCAACGGGCGCAGCAGTCCCTCGTCGGCGAGTCGGGTCAGCTCGGTGTGACAGTCGTCGATGACGGCCCGGTTCTTCGCCTGGTACAGACCCCAGTGCAGGCCGACGATCGAGTAGTTCTTGATCAGCGCGTGGTTGAGGGCCGGCTGCGGAATGGTGCCACCGGCGAAGCCGATGACGACGATCCTGCCCTCGAACGCGATGCACTTGGTCGAGCCGGCGTAGGCGTCACCGCCGACCGGATCGAAGACGATGTCGGCGCCCCGGCCACCGGTGAACTCCTTGACTGCCGCAACGAAGTCCTCGGATCGCCGGTCGACGACGAGGTCGGCGCCGAGTTCCTTGGCGTAGGCGGCCTTCTCCGGCCCGCCGACGACGCCGATGACGGTGGCACCCGCGGCCTTGCCGAGTTGCACGGCCGCGCTCCCGACTCCACCAGCGGCGGCGTGCACCAGCAGGACGTCTCCGGCGGCGATCTGCGTACGCCGGTGCAGGGCGAACCAGGCCGTCTGGTACCCGATGGTCAGCGCGGCGGCCTCGGCGTCGTCGAGGGCCTGCGGGGCGGGAAAGACGTTGCCCTGCTCCATGAGCGCGAACTCGGCGAACGCGCCGCCGGGCAGGACGGGCGTGCCGACGACGCGGTCGCCGACGGCGGCGCGGGTGACACCCGCCCCGACTCCGACGACCTCGCCGCACAGTTCCACGCCCGGTGTGAACGGCAGCGGCGGTGTGATCTGGTACTTGCCGCGGCAGAGCAGGACGTCCGGGAAGTTGGCCGGCGCAGCCAGCGTGCGGACGAGGACCTGACCCTCCCCCGGGGTCGGTTCGGGGACGTCCTCGAGCGTGAGGACGTCGCGGGGTTCACCGAGTTCATGGACGCGCCATGCCTTCATCGTTCAGCTCCTGGGGTGTGGTGGGGTGGCTCGCGGCGGGCGATCAGTCCCGAGGGCCGCCGGCGACGTAGACGACCTGACCGGACACGAAGCCGGCGCCGTCGCTCGCGAGGAACGACGCCGTGTTGGCGATGTCCTCGGGCTGACCGACGCGGCCGACGGGGATCTCCGCGGCGGCGGCCTTCTTCATGTCGTCGAAGTCCACCCCGACCCGCGCCGCGGTGGCGGCGGTCATCTCGGTCTCGATGAAGCCGGGGGCGATCGCGTTGGCGGTGACGCCGTAGCGGCCGAGTTCGATCGCGAGGGTCTTGGTGAAGCCCTGCATGCCGGCCTTCGCGGCCGAGTAGTTCGCCTGGCCCCGGTTGCCGAGCGCGGACACGCTCGACAGATTGACGATGCGCCCGAACTTGGCATCCACCATGTACTTCTGGACGGCGCGGGCCATCAGGAACGAACCGCGCAGGTGCACGCTCATCACCGAGTCCCAGTCCAGGACGCTCATCTTGAACAGCAGATTGTCCCGGGTGATGCCGGCGTTGTTGATCAACACCGTCGGCGCGCCGAGTTCGGTGGCCACCCGCTCGACCGCGTCGGCAACCGAGGCCTCGTCGGAGACGTCCGCACCGACGGCGAGGGCGGAGCCGCCCGCGGCCTCGATCGCGTCGACGGTGTCCACGCACGCGGACTCGTCGAGGTCGACGACCGCGACGGCATACCCGTCCGCGGCGAGCTTCTTCGCGACGGCGGCGCCGATGCCTCGCGCCCCACCGGTGACGATCGCGGTCCTGCGTTCCTGGGTCATGCTCGTGTCCTCACTGTCGGATGCGTGTTGTGGTGTCAGATGCCCGCGGAGTCGGCGATCTCGCGGGCCTTGCGGACGATCGAGTCGATCCGCTCGGCCGTCGGTGTGCCGGCGGCGGCCTTGTTCGCGGGAGTGTCCAGCGCCCGCCGCATCACGCCCTCGGCGATGATCGACAGCTTCCACAGCCCGAGGGCGTGCCAGAACTTGAGCGCCTCCGGATCACGTCCGGTCTCGTCGAGGTAGATGCGCGCCAACTCGGCCCGGTCCGGGAACCCCTCGAGGGTGGACGCCGGGAAGTCACCTCCGGTGTCCTCACCGGGCTCGGGCCAGTACGCGAGCATGGAACCCATGTCCGCCAACGGATCCCCGAGGGTGGAGAGTTCCCAGTCGAGCGCACCGATCACGTCGCCGGTCTCCCGGGAGACGATCACGTTGCGCAGATGGAAATCGCCGTGGACGAGAGACAGCTCTGTCTGCTCGGGGGCGGCGGCGACGAGCCGCCGGGTCAGGTCGTCGAGCTCGGGCAGTTCCCGCGTCTTCGACTGCTCCCACTGGCCGGCCCACCTCTTCAGCTGGCGCGCGGCGTACGGCTTGCGACCGGCCAGATCCGACAGGCCCACGCGGTCGAGGTCGACGGCATGGATCTTCGCGAGGGTGCGGGGCAGCGACACCGCGATCTCCCGGCGCCGCTGCGTGGTGAGCGACTCGGCGATCTCCATGGTGTCGACGACCTGCCCGTCGATGTGCTCCATCAGGACCAGCGGAACCTCGGAGACAGCCGGATCCTGCGCGACGCCGAGGATCCGCGGGGCCGGGACGTCGGTGTCGGCGAGCGCCGCCATGATCCGCGCTTCCCGTGCCACGTCGTGCGCCGACGCGAGGAGGTGACCGAGTGGCGGGCGCCGCAGTACCCACCGCTTTCCCTCGTCGTCGGTCACGAGGTACGTGAGATTCGACTGGCCCAGACCGATGCGGCCGAAGGTGAGCCGTCCGGCGACCGTGATCCCGAGGTCGCCGAACCAGCCGGTCACCGCGGCCGGGTCGATTCCCACGACGTCGTCCTGTTGTACTGCGTCAGGCACCGAGGGACGCTCCGCTCCGGAACGGCAGGGCGTCGCCGAGCCGCATGCCACCGTCGATCACCATGGTCTCGCCGGTGATCCAGGACGCGGCGTCGGAGGCGAGGAACGCGATCGCCGCGGCGACGTCCTCCGGCTCCCCGATCCGGGCAAGCGCGGTGGATGCCGCGACCTGCTCCTCGTGTTCCTTCCACAGCGCTTCCGCCAGCTTGGTGCGCACCACGCCGGGCGCGACGGAGTTGACCCGGATCCTCGGCGACAGTTCCAGCGCGAGCTGCTTGGTCAGGTAGATCAGCGCCGCCTTGGACACGTTGTACATCCCGATACCGGCCTCGTGCCCGAGTCCGCCGATCGACGCGGTGTTCACGACCGATCCGCCGTGCTCACCCATCCACGCCTCGACGGCGAGCCGGGTCCACAGCAGCGGAGCCCACAGATTCACGTCCATCGTCTTCGCGAATCGGCCGTGGTCCTGGTTGATCAACGGACCGAAGGCCGGATTGGTGCCCGCGTTGTTGACGAGAACGTCGACACGGCCGAACTTCTCGATCGTGAGCTCGATACAACGCCGGGCCTGGTCCTCCTCGACCGCGTGCGCGCCGACCCCGATGGCGCTGCCGCGGATCAGGGCGGCGGCCTCGTCTGCTGCCTCCTGCTTGCGGGAGGTGAGCACCACGTTGGCACCGGCGTCGGCGAGGGCCTGCGCCGTCGCCAGTCCGATGCCCCGGGAGGCGCCGGTGACGATCGCGGTCCTACCGCTCAGGTCGAGGGTGTTGCTCGTCATGGGGAATCAGACACCTTCCGGTCGCAGCTCGCGGTACCGGCGCAGCTCGCGCCGGGCGATGGCGCGCTTGTGCACCTCGTCCGGTCCGTCGGCCAGGCGCAGGGTGCGCAGGTGCGCGTAGGCCATGGCGAGCGGGAAGTCGTCGGTGACGCCGCCGCCGCCGTGCACCTGGATGGCGCGGTCGACGATCTTCAGCGCGATCTGCGGCGCGGCGACCTTGATCGCGGCGATCTCGGTCTGCGCCTCCTTGTTGCCGACGGTGTCCATCAGGTACGCCGCCTTGAGGGTGAGCAGTCGGATCATCTCGATGTCGATGCGCGCCTCCGCGATCCAGTCCTGGATGTTGGCGTTGTCGGCGACCGGCTTTCCGAAGGTCACACGCGACTGGGCGCGCTTGCAGAGCAGTTCGAGGGCGCGTTCGGCCATGCCGATCGAGCGCATGCAGTGGTGGATCCGGCCGGGACCGAGACGGGCCTGACTGATCGCGAAGCCCTCCCCCTCGCCCTTGAGCACGTCCTTCGCCGGGACACGAACATCCGTGAAGTCGATCTCGCCGTGGCCCTCACGGTCCTGGTAGCCGAACACCGGCAGGTTCCGCAGAACGGTGACGCCGGGCGCGTCGATCGGCACGACCATCATCGACTGCTGCCGGTGCGGCGCCGCCGTCGGATCGGTCTTGCCCATCACGATCATCACCTTGCAGTTCTGGTGAAGAGCGTTGGAGGCGAACCACTTCCGGCCGTTCAAGATGTAGTCGTCGCCGTCGCGGACCATCGACAGCTCGACGTTGGTGGCATCCGAGCTGGCCACCGCGGGCTCGGTCATCGCGAACGCGGACGCCATCGTGCCCTCGAGGAGAGGCTTGAGGTACTTCTCCTTGTGCTCCTCGGTCCCGAAGAGCTCGAACACCTCCATGTTGCCCGTGTCGGGGGCGTTGCAGTTGCAGGCCTCGGACGCGATGTGGCTGCGGCCCATGATCTCCGCGAGCGGGGCGTACTCGAGGTTGGTCAGTCCGGCGCCGGTTCCGGGGTGCGGATGGAAGAGGTTCCACAGTCCCCGGCGCTTGGCCTCGGCCTTGAGCTCCTCGAGAACCGGGGGCTGGAAGTGCGGGTTGCCGGACTCGCGCATCTGCTCCTCGTACACGACCTCGGCCGGGTAGACGTGCGAGTCCATGAAGGCGAGCAGTTCCTTCTGCAACTGCTGGGCGCGTTCAGAGATGTCGAACAGGGACATGAGAACTCCTGGAGTGGAATGGATTCGAGTTGGTTCGTGGGCCTCGGTCGGGGACGGCCGCCCGATGCGGGCGGTGGTCAGCTGCCCTGGAGGGAGGCCTGGTAGCGGCGCATGCCGCGGAGCCAGCGGTCGTAGTCGGCACCCTTGTGCCGGTACATGTCGAGGACCTTGGGGTGCGGCAGGATCAGGAACCGCTCGTCGTCGATCGCAGCGAGGACGTCGGCGGCGACCTGCGCGGGCTCGAGGACGTCGCCGGCCTCGGTGACGGCCTTCATCGCCGTGGCCGACAGACCGTCCTGCGAATCGTCCTCGGGGAACAACAGTTTGGTGTTCACGCCCTGCGGGCACAGGCAGCTGACCTTGACACCCTGGTCGCCGTAGGTGACGGACAGCCACTCGGCGAATCCCACGGCGGCATGCTTCGTCACGGCGTAGGTCGCTCCGCCGATCTGGGTGAGCAGGCCCGCGGCGGAGGCGGTGCTGACGAAGTAGCCCTCGCCGCGCCGGGCCCATCCGGGCACCAGCAGTTGCGCGGCCCGGATGTGGGCACGCAGGTTGACGTCGAGCGAGAGGTCCCACGCGGCGTCGTCGGCGTCGAGGCCGGGCGCACCGGTGATGCCCGCGTTCGCGAAGTACATGTCGACCGGACCGAACTTCTCCTCCGCCAGCGCGATCAGGGCGCGGATCACCTCGGTGTCGGAGACGTCGCCGCCGCCGGCGACCGCGGAACCGGGGTGTTCTGTGTTGATCTCGTCGACAACGGCCTGCGCCGTCGCGGCGTCGAGGTCGGCCACGACGATCCGCGCACCCTCGGTGGCGAGCGCCCGGGCGATGGCCCCGCCGATTCCCCCGCCGCCCCCGGTGACGACGGCAACCTTGCCTGCAACCTTCACTGACGAATCCCCGCTTTCGAGTCGATCGTGCGTGCCGAAGCGAAGGCCGGCGACGCCGACCCGAGCCGTGTGATGCAGCTCTCTCGTCATGTATAGTTGAATCCGGCGTCAGATTCAACCTCATATCGCTACCAGCGTGACGCCCCCACCTTGACCTGCAGACATCAAGGAGAACCATGGACACGACCACCCTCCCGATCCGACCGAGCACGGCCGCGGACCTCGCCGATCTCGTGGGCCGGGAACTCGGCCCCACCGAGTGGTACGAGATCACCCAGGACCGCGTGAACGCGTTCGCGGACGCCACCGGTGACCACCAGTGGATCCACATCGACGTGGAGAAGGCCGCCGCCAGCCCGCTCGGCGGCACGATTGCGCACGGACTGTTCAGCCTCTCGCTCGGACCGTTCCTGTCGAGCCGGTTGCTCGCGTTCGACGGGTTCGCCCACGGCCTGAACTACGGCTACAACAAGGTTCGCTTTCCCGCTCCGGTCCCGGTCGGATCGCGAATCCGCATGCGTGTCACGGTGAATGCCGCCGACGAGGTCGCCGGCGGTATCCAGGTGACGACCACTCAGGTGGTCGAACTGGAGGGCTCCGACAAGCCCGTGATGGTCGCCGAGTCCGTGGCTCGCGTCGTCGCCGGAGCCTGACCCGGAGACGTCCCCCGCCCGGCGCGCGCCTCCACGGACGACCGTGGAGCCCGGCGCCGGTCGGGGAATCTCGAGTCAGCGCCCGCCGGGGAACCTCAGCGCATTGGCCCACAGCCGGGTGAGCGCGCCGACCAGCTCGTCGAGGTCGTACTCGCGGCCACCGTCGGCCGCCTCACCCGAGACGAACACCCCGTATGCCATTCGGCTCACCATGCCGGAGAGGGCACGTGACGCCGTCATCGGATCGACCTCGGGGTCGGCGATCGACCGTCGCTGCAGTTCGGCGATGCCGCGAGCGTTGCGCTCGATGAACGCCTCGGCGCGCTCGGTCCGGATGCGTCGGAACTCCGGATCCACGTGGGCGACCTGCTCCATCAGCCCCATGAGCTTCGCATTGCGTTGATACGCGGTCAGATACGCGCGATTGCTCGCTTCCAGAACGGCGTACGGGTCGTCCTCGTCGTCGACCCGATCCATGCCGGGATGCATCATGTCCTTGCGGGCCTCTTCGAGGACGGCCGCGAAGACCTCTTCCTTGTTGGTGAAGTAGGTGTAGAAGGTGCCGGTGGCGCAGCCTGCCTCCTTCGTGATGTCCGTGAGGCGGGCGTCGAGATAGCCGTCGCGCTCGAACACGACCCGTGCCGCGGCGACGAGCGCGGCCCTGGTCCGCACGCCACGCGCGGTGGCGGGCATCTCGCGCACCGGCGGCGCCCCACCCCCGTCATTCCCGGGCACAATCGTCGTCACCTTCACGTTTATACATGAATCTGGCGTCAAGTTCGAGGTTTCACCCACCGCCGCCCCCTCCCCCGACCGGCTGAAGGCCGCCTTCGCTCGGCTGAACGAGCCGATGGCCACCTTCAGCCCGGAAACTCGATATTGACGCCGACTTCAGGTGTGTGGTCTGGTGAGACCCACACCACAGTCGTAGTGATCACCCCCCACACCCGATCCGGAAGGCGCACGCCGATGCCCAACCTGCTCGATCCGATCACCCGCCACGCCGCCGCGTCCGACACGGCGATCGCGATCCGCACCGCCGACGACAACTGGACCTACGCGACCCTGCGCGACCGCTGTCTGCGGTACGCGGGCGCGCTGCGCTCGGCGGGGGTCGGCGCAGGAGACCGCGTCCTGCTGGTCGCACCGTCGGTTCCCGAATTCGCGGTGGCATACATGGGGATTGCGGCCGTCGGCGCAGTCGTCGTTCCCGTCAACACCATGTCGACGGCAACCGAGATCGAGTACCACCTCACCGATTCGGGTGCCTCGCTCGCCATCGGCTGGCACGGCCTCGAACCTGCTGTGCGCGACGCGTGCGTCACCGTCGGGGTCGCACGGTGGAGTCTCGACGCGGGTGCCCCGAGCGACGCCGATCCGATCCCGGACGTCGTCGACCGGGCGAGCTCCGACACCGCCGCCATCCTCTACACCTCCGGAACCACAGGACGACCGAAGGGCGCGCAGCTCACGGTCGGAAACCTGCTGGCCGCCGGCGAGATCGGGTCGGCGGTGAGCGGCGGAACCGCCAACGACCGCACGGGTACCGGCCTGCCGCTCTTCCACGTCTTCGGTCAGGCGTCCGTCATGATGGCCTCGTTCACCGGCGGGGGATCGTTGTCCCTGCTCAGCCGCTTCACCCCGGACGGGATGATCGAGATGATGCGGCGTGACGACCTGACGATCATGTGCGGCGTACCGACGATGTGGAACGCCATGCTCCACGCCGCCGCCGATCTCGACGCGACCGACTTCGCGCACTTGCGGGTGGCCGTCTCCGGCGGAGCCTCGCTGCCCGGAGAGATCGCTCGCGCCTTCGAATCCCGCTTCGGCTGCACCATTCTCGAGGGGTACGGCCTCACCGAGACGACCGCGCTCGGCACGTTCAACGACGTCGAACGCGGCGGCAAGATCGGATACACCGGCGCGGCGGTGCCCCGGACGCAGGTCGAGGTCCGCGACGACGACGGCAGGCCCTGCGCCGCCGGGACCGTCGGCGAGGTGCACGTCAAGGGCGAGACCGTGATGTCGGGCTACTGGAACCGCCCCGACGCCACCGCAGCCGCCTTCACCGACGACGGCTGGTTCCGCACGGGCGACCTCGGTGAGTTCGACGGGGACGGCGATCTCCGCATCGTGGACCGGTTGAAGGACCTGGTCATCCGCGGCGGCTACAACGTCTATCCCGGCGAAGTCGAGGAGGTGCTCTACCAGCACCCCGAGATCGTCGAGGCGGCCGTCGTCGGCGTTCCCGACGACCACTACGGCGAGGAGGTCGCCGCGGTCGTCGCCCGACGGCCGGGCTCCGAGCTCACGGCGGAGGAGGTGATCGCCTGGAGCAGGGAGAGACTGTCGGCCTACAAGATTCCGCGTATCGTCCGATTCGTGGACCAACTCCCCAAGGGATCGACCGGCAAGATCCTCAAGCGCGACATCGACCGTGCCGAGCTGCGGGCGGCACACGCATGAGCAACCGTCAGGTCCGCCTCGCCACCCGCCCCGTCGGACGCATCGACGACAACACCTGGTCGATCACCTCCGAGCCCGTCCCCGAGCCCGGCGCGGGTGAGTTCGTGGTGAAGATCGACTACGTGTCCGTCGATCCGGCGATGCGCGGCTGGCTCGACGACGTCCGCTCGTACGTACCACCGGTCGCCATCGGCGCCGTCATGCGCGCACACGCCGTCGGCCGGGTCCACGCCTCCCGCAACGACCGGTTCCCCGCCGGCACGCCGGTCTCGGGACTCTTCGGCGCCTGCGAGTACGCCCTGTCCGACGGCTCGGACGTGACGGTCGTCGACCTCGATCTCGCGCCCGGCCCGACATGGCTGGGCGCGCTCGGATTCCCGGGCATGACCGCCTACTTCGGGCTCCTCGACGTCGGTCGCCTGCGGCCCGGCGACACCGTGCTGATCTCGGGTGCCGCGGGCGCGGTGGGCAGCATCGCGGGTCAGATCGCGAAACTGTTGGGCTGCCGCGTCATCGGCATCGCGGGCGGCCCGGAGAAGTGCGCCTGGCTGACCGACGAGCTCGGCTTCGACGCGGCGATCGACTACCGCGCCGGGTCGATCGGCCGGGCGTTGCGCGCCGCGGCACCGAAGGGAATCGACGTGTTCTTCGACAACGTCGGGGGCGACATCCTGAACTCGGCGCTCGCCCAGCTCCGGACACACGCGCGGGTCGTGATCTGCGGGGCCATCTCCGGATACAACGCGACGGAGCCGCAACCCGGGCCGTCGCGCTACCTGTCCCTGCTCGTCAACCGGGCGTCGATGGCCGGTCTCATCGTGTTCGACTACGCGGACCGATTCCCGGAGGCGCAGGCCGCGTTGTCGAACTGGATCCGGCGTGGCGATCTGATCACGCGCGAGCAGGTCCGGTCCGGCGGCATCGAGGCGTTCGGCGACACACTGAACATGCTGTTCGACGGCGCCAACACCGGCAAACTCGTCCTGGAGGTGTAGTGCCGCGTGAGCGTCGCCGGTGGAGGGAACCACCGGCGGCGGGCACGGGTCGTCAGCACACCGACGTGGGGAATCCGAAGCGGTCGCGCAGTTGGCGGGCGGTGTCGGCGCCGGCGGTGTGGAGGACGCCGGCGATGCCCAGCCGCGCGGCACCGTCGAGGTTCTGCTGCAGGTCGTCCACCATCACCGCCTGCTCGGGAGCGACGCCGAGCCGCTCGCAGGCGATCCGGTAGATCTGTCGCGACGGCTTTCGGATCCCGACCTCCGACGAGATCACCACCTCGTCGGCGAGCTCGCCGAGATCGAACCCGGCGTACGTGTCTCTCCCGAATGCATTGGAGACCAGGGCAACCGGAACGCCGGCCGACCGCAGGGCTCCGAGCAGAGCGATCGTCGCATCGTCGCGACGCAGCCCCGCCTGCATTCGCGCGGAGAGACCGGCGGACTCGACCGCGGCTCCGTGCGCGCGGAGACGCTCGGCGAATCCCTCGTCGAACGTCGTGGCGTCGATGCGACCGGACTCGTGCGCCGACAGCAGTGATCGCGAGGTCTCGTCGCGAGCGAGCAGGGTCAGCGGCAGGTCGGGATCGCCGATGTCCGATCCGAATGCGCGGAACGCGCCCAGGACGCTGGTCGTCACCACTCCCCCGAAGTCGACCAGGACCGCAGTGCGATCGGCGTCCACCGTGCTCGACGTCATTGCGCATCACCCGTTCTCGTCGGCGTCACTCCGATTGAACCGCATATTTGAACTCGACGTCAACATTGAAATTGCGGCGCGCGGGGCCCCACACCCCGGGACCGGATGTCAGCTGCGAGGAATCACGAGCGCGTTGACCCACAGCCGCGTCGCGGTTCGCACCAACGCGTCGAGGTCGCCGTCGCCGTCGCCGATCACGAAGTGGCCGAACGCGAGCCGGCTGATCATTCCCGACAGTGCACGCGAGGCGAGCAACGGGTCCATGTCGGAGTCCGCGAGTCCACGGGACTGCAGCGACGCGATGCTGCGCGCGTTGCGCCTGATGAACGCGTCACCGCGTTCCTGGCGGAGTCGGCGGAACTCCGGGTCCACGTTCGCGACCTGTTCGAGCAGGCCCATCAGTTTCGCGTTGCGCCGATACGCTTCGAAGTACGCACGATTGCTCGCTTCGACGATGGCGGCGGGGTCGTCCTCGTCCGCGACGTGCGGCATCCCGGGATGCATCATGTCCTCTTGCGCGAGCTCGAGAACCGCGGCGAAGATCTCCTCCTTGCTGGAGAAGTACGTGTAGAACGTCCCCGCCGAGCAGCTCGCCTCCTTGGTGATGTCGATCAGCCGGGTGTCGAGGTACCCCTCGCGCTCGAAGACCGCACGGGCGGCGGAGATCAGCGCCGAACGGGTGCGCTGCCCGCGTTCGGTGGCGGGAAGTTCGCGAAGCAGCGCCGAGTTCGCCATCGACGGCGGCGCGTCCTCGGGGGCCTCCTCTGTAGAACCTGACATGACCACAGTTATAGCAACGACGCCGGTCACGCCCACCCATCCACCCACCGACACGCGTCACCCGGCCGTGCGCGCGGCGATGCCCGCCACCTGGCGTGGCGGGCATCGTCGATTCGTCGATCGCGTCCGGCCGGCGTGTCAGCGCCCGAGTTGCGCACCCGGGACGGCGGCCGGATCGTTGCGCACCTCCGCCGGATTGGTCTCCCGCAGCCGCCACGCGGAGAGGACGGTGACCAGTCCCATCAAGGCGACGAACACCGCGACGAGAGTGGTGGTTCCGGTCCGGGCGATCAGCGCCGTCATGATGAACGGGGTTCCGCCACTCACGGTGATCGCCGCCAGCTGGTACGCGAGCGACGCTCCGGAGTACCGCACGTTCGGGGCGAACAGTTCGCCCATGTACGCGGCGATCGGACCGTAGGTCATCGACTGGAAGATGCTGCCGACCGTGACGGCGAGGAAGAACAGCCCGAGGTTCGCCGTGTTGACGAGCATGAAGTACGGGAACGCCCACAGCACGATCGCGATGCCACCCGCGATGATCATGGGACGCCGACCGATGCGGTCCGAGACCCATCCCGAGAAGGCCACCACGGGCACCGAGATGATGCAGCTGAGCATCGAGATCGTCAGCAGGTCGTTCCGGTTCATGTCCAGCTCGGAGGTGGCGTAGGTGAGCACGCCCGCGATCGAGATGTAGAACAGCGCGTTCGTCGCCGCGAGCAGCCCGCAGCCGAGCAGGATCGTGCGCCAGTGCTCCCGGAGCGCCTGCTTCAACGGCGCCTGTGCGACGACCTCCTTGCCCGCGGACGCCTTCTCCTCCAGTTCCTTGAACTCCGGACTGTCCTCGACCTTGGTCTGGATGTAGAGGACGACGGGGAACAGGACGGCGCTGGCGAGGAAGGGAATGCGCCAGCCCCACGCAAGGAAGGCGTCGTTCGAGATCGCCGCAGTGGCGCTGAGGAACGCGATGTTGCCGAGCACGACACCGAACGACACGCCCATCTGCCCGAAAGTGCCCGAGAAGCCCCGCTTCTTGGGATCGGCGGACTCGGTGAGCAGCAGGACGATCCCGCCCCACTGGCCACCGCACGCCAGACCCTGGACGAAGCGCAGCACGACCAGCAGGATCGGCGCCGCGACCCCGATCGCGTCGGCGCCGGGAAGGCAGCCGATGAGGAAGGTCGCCAGGCCCATCAGGAGCAGACAGACGACCACGGCGGGCTTGCGACCGAACTTGTCGCCGTAGTGACCGGCGATGAGCCCGCCGAGCGGGCGCGCGACGAAGCCGGCCCAGAACGTGCTGAACGAGAGCAACGTCGCCATGAGCGGCGACGAGTCCGGGAAGAACACGTGCGGGAACACCAGCGCGGCCGCGGTTCCGTAGAGGAAGAAGTCGTACCACTCGATGGAACTGCCGACGAGTCCGGCGAACAACAGCTTGCGGTGGGCGCTGGCACCCGCCTTCGACCGGGTGGCGGTTCTGCGACTGGGGTCGACTGCCGATGTGGTCATCCATCCTCCTGAGAGTCGTTCACTGGACAGGTGTTCAAAGTTGACATCAACTTCAAGTAAGCGAGCGCTTGCCCACTATCTCGGACCAGAGTTGTGATGTCAATCACTTTCGCGGGTGACTCGACGCCACACGCGAGTCGACGGTGTGCGCGCGTCAGACCTCGCGCAGGGCGCGGCGAAGAATCTTGCCGCTCACCGTCTTCGGGAGATCGTCACGGACCTCGACGACGCGAGGACATTTGTAGGCGGCGAGCCGTGCACGGCAGAACTCCTGCAACGCAACGGCGTCCGTCGAGAGCCCGGGCCTGAGCGAGACCACCGCCTTGACGGTCTCCCCCCGATAGGCGTCGACCACCCCGACCACGGCCGCCTCACGAACCGCCGGATGCTCGTAGAGCACGTCCTCGACCTCGCGCGGCCACACCTTGAACCCGGAGGCGTTGATCTGGTCCTTCTTCCGATCCACGATGTAGAACCAGCCACCGGAATCCATGAAACCGACGTCGCCCGTGTGGAATCGGCCCGACGGCATCGCGCGCTCGGTCTCATCGGGCCGATGCCAGTAGCCCGCCGAGACCTGCGGCCCGGAGACCACGATCTCGCCGATCTCGCCGACGGGTACCGGAACGCCGGTCTCGTCGACGACGGACGCCACCGTCCCCGAGACCGGCACCCCGACCGAGACCGCGCCCGAGGCGGGATCGACCGGCGCCCGCACGCCGTGCGGAACGACGACGGCCGGGCTGGTGGTCTCGGTCAGCCCGTAGCCGTTGTGGATGTAGTGCCCGAACTTGTCCCGGAACGCCGCCAGGGCCGCGTGCGGGACGGGAGCACCGCCCGAGTACACCGACTGCAGACTCGACAGATGCTCGGCCGTCACCTCGGCACTGTTCGTCCAGGCGATGAACACGGTGATCGCACCGATGGTCGCGGTCGCCCGACGTTCGGCGATCACCTCTGCCGCCACCACCGGATGGAACCGGCACGTCAGTATCGTCGCGGCGCCGGCCAGCAACGGTGCGGCGATGTTCGCGATCAGGCCGGTGATGTGGAACAACGGCGCCACCGCGTACACCACCGACTCCGGGTCCAGCCGCGTCCAGTCGCGATAGATCTGCGCGGTGAACACGACGTTGGCGTGAGTGTTCATCGACCCCTTGGGCGGGCCGGTGGTGCCCGAGGTGTACGGCAGGTACGCCAGGTCCTCGGCGGCGAGCGGGACGTCGGCCGGGGTGCGACCGCCGTACCGGTCGATGAGGTCGAGCAGGTCGTCCCCGGCGTCGGCCGGACGGTCGTCGTCGCCGAAGATGCGCGGCTCGTCCCGCGTCCGGAAGGCGCGTTCGGAGGTCGTGATCACGTGGGCGACCCCGGTCCCCGACGCCGCCGGGGCCACCTCGTCGTGCACCGACTCCAGGCAGATCACGGCGGCGGCACCGCTGTCGGAGAGGACGGCGCGCAGCTCGCGGTCCCGGTACATCGGGTTGAGCGGCACCACCACCGCGCCGAGCTTCCACGCGGCGAGGACCGCGATGTGGAACTGCGGCACGTTCTGCAGGACGAGTGCGACGCGATCCGCCTTCCCGACACCCCGCTCCCCCAACGCAACGGCGAGAGCATCCGACATCTCGTCGAGCTCCCGGTAGGTGACGGTGGCGTCGAAGTAGTGGATCGCCGGTGTCTCGGGCGCCCGGGCGAGCGTGGCCCGGAACACCGCGAGCGCCGTGTCGAACTCGACGTGCGCATCCACCGGGACGTCGATCGGGTAGTGCTCCAACCAGATCCGGTCGTCGTAGGCGCTCATGCCGCGGTCTCGAAGTAGCGCCGCGGGTTGTCGACCATCATCACGGCGATCTGCTGCTCGGTGACGCCCCGGTCCAGGAGTGCGGGAATCACGTCGTCGCTGATGTGGGTGAAGTTCCAGTTCGGGACGGCTGCCGCCTTGGCGCCCTCCTCGAACCAGTCGATGAAGCACGCGGCATCGTGCGCGAGCACCATCTTCTCCGCGTATCCCCGGCGGACCAGTTCGGCCACGGTGTCGACCCGGTTCGCGAACGGGAGCAGTACGTCGAGACCGAACCGGTCCATGCCGAGATACGACCCCGCGTCCGCGAGGGAGCACAGGTGGTCGAGATCGGTGGAGTCGCCGGAGTGGCCGATGACGACCTTCGTCAGATCCACACCCTCGGATGCGAGGACCTTCTGCGCGACGAGGCCCGACTCCGTGTGCGGGTTCGTGTGCACGGTGATCGGGGCGCCGGTCTCGACGTGCGCCTGGCCCACCGCCCGCATGACGCGCTCGACTCCCGGCGTCAGGCCCTGCGCCTCGATGGCGCACTTGAGGAACGCCGCCTTGACCCCGGTGTCGGCGATCCCCTCGCGGATGTCCTTGACGAACAGCTCGACCATCGGCTCGGGCACGTCGAAGAGCAGGCCGGGGCCGGTGTAGTGGAACTGGAACGGAACGTCGTTGTAGGTGTAGATCCCGGTCGCGACCACGATGTTGACGTCGACCTGCTCGTTGATCCGCTGGATGCGTGGGATGTAGCGTCCGAGGCCGATGACGGTCGGGTCGACGATGGTGTCGATTCCACGCCCCGAGCACTCGGTGAGCTTCGCGACGGCGTCGGCGACCCGGGCGTCCTCGTCCCAGTGATTGGGATGGTCGCCGTAGTTCTGCCTCATCTCCTCGCCGAGAACGAAGACGTGTTCGTGCATGAGCGTGGACCCGAGTGCGGCGACGTCGACGGGTCCGCGAACGGTCTGTACTTGGGACATGAGAGCTCCTCGATGTGACTGGCATCACTCTTGGTGAGACAGTGCGCTAGTCTGTCTCAGGGACCCCGAGTCGTCAACCGTCACCTCGAATTGCATGATGTTCCAGCACGTGAGGAGATGACCTGATGCCACCCGACGCCGACCGCCGACGCGCGATCGACGCAGCAACCCGGATCTACCTGGACGAGAAGCCTCTCGACATGTCGTCGCTCGCACAGGAACTCGGCGTCGGGCGCGCCACCCTGTACCGGTGGGTCGGCAATCGGGAGGAGCTCCTCTCGACCGTCCTCACCGAGGCGACCGAGCGCACCTACCGGTGGGCCATCGGCCGCGCCACGGGCAGCGGGGCCGAGTTCATCCTCGATTTCGTCGAACGCGTCATGCGAACGGTGGACGCGTCTCCCCCGCTGCGGGCGCTGACGAAGCGCGAACCCCTGCTCTTCACCCGGCTCGCCCTCATGCCGGGGTCCATCGAGGCGGTGTCCGCGCAGATCACCGCCGAGATGCTCGAGCGGGAGGAGGCGTCCGGCGCACTGGCCCTGGCATTGTCACCGGCCGTGCTCGGTGAGGCCATCGTGCGTATCTGCGACATCCACCTCTACGCCCCACTGCTCGGCGGTGAGACCGCCCAGATCGACACCGCACTCGACCTCGTCGCCCTGCTCCTCGGCGTCACCCGCAGCCCGGGCTGACACACCGGAATCGGATGCGCGCGACGCCGCCCGGGTCCACCATGGTGGGCGGCCCCGAACTGCACGCGCACCGAACTGCGAGGTTCCACCCACGTCCACCCCGGCACTCTCCGACGTCGCCGCCACACTGCGGGCGGCCGGATGCGTGTTCGCCGAGGACGAGGCCCGGTTGCTGGTCGGCACCGCGGCGCACGAGGCCGAACTCGCCGACATGATCCGGGCTCGGGTGTCCGGCCGACCGCTCGAGCAGATCCTCGGATGGGCCGAGTTCTGCGGCCTCCGGATCGCCGTCTCACCCGGCGTGTTCGTTCCGCGGCGCCGTACCGAGTTCCTCGTCGACCAGGCTCTGGCGGCGCTCGACCGTCCCGACGCCGTGGTCGTCGACCTGTGCTGCGGGTCCGGTGCCGTCGGCGCCGCGATCGCCGCCGGGGCCGCGACCGGACAGGGAACCGGGCCCGTCGTCCTGCACGCCGCCGACGTCGACCCGATCGCGGTGGCCTGCGCCCGCCGGAACGCCCCGACCGGGACCGTCCACCTCGGCGACCTGTTCGACGCGTTGCCCCGCAGCCTGATCGGCCGGGTCGACCTGCTCGTCGTGAACGCCCCGTACGTCCCGTCCGGCGCGCTCGCCACGATGCCGCCCGAAGCGCGACTGTACGAACCCCGCCTCGCACTCGACGGCGGCCTCGACGGCGCCGACGTCCATCGCCGGGTTGCCGCCGAGTCCCCCGCCTGGCTCGCACCGACCGGGCGCCTGCTCGTCGAGACCAGCGAGCGGCAGTCCGTCCTCACGGCCGGCGCGTTCGCACGAGCAGGCCTCGCTGCGACGGTCGCTCACTGCTCCGAACTCGACGCGACCGTCGTGTCCGGGCGACGCCGCTCGCTAGACTCCGCTCATGTCGAGCGATCCGGGCCTGCGTGAGGACTCGCAGACGAGCGGCCACGAAGCACGGTGGGAGCAGCACAACTCCGAGCGGCGGTCCCGGATCCTGCGAGCCGCAGTGGAACTCCTCGAGGAGGCGCAGGCGGGAACGGACGTCTCGGTCCGGCAGATCTCGGCGCGCGCCGGTCTCGCGAAATCCGTCGTGTACCGCCAGTTCGAGGGACGTGAGGACCTCGACAGGAGGATCCGATCGCACCTGATCGACGACTTCTCCCGAACCCTCGAAGCAGGACTCGACACCTCCCACGGTTCCGTCGAACAGATCATCGCGCGCACCATCCGGGCGGTCGCGGACTGGATGGCCGACCATCCCCGACTCGACGAATTCGCCCGCACGGGCCCGACCCACGAGGGCCCGGCCGACGTCGACGCGGTCACGAGCCTGAAACTCCGGATGTCGCAGCGGGCCCGGGACGTGCTCACCTCGATCGCCGATCAACTCGGCGTGGACACCGACGACGGCATCTTCGACACCCTGCCGTTCGCGGTGGTGACGATGGTCGAGGGCACCCTGACGCACTGGGTGCACGACCCCGATCCGACGCGCAGCCGGGAGCAGATCGTCGACGAACTGACGACCCTCACCCGATACGTACTCGACGGTGCGATCAGATCGGTCGGCCTGTCCGTCGATCCGCGCATGGAACTGACCGACCTGATCGCGCAGTTGTCCGCGCGGGACGCCTAGACGACGACACGGACGCTGCGGTCCGGCTCGCTGCGGTACCTGCTGTGCCGACCGTCGATGGCGAGCCGCCTCCACAACCGCTTCGTCGTCCGGTTCATCAGACCCAGTTCGTCGGCGAGCGCGCGCATGTCGTCGAAGTACCCGGCGAGGATCGCCCGCGAGTGCTCACTGCGCCAGAACGCCTCGCGCATGACCTCCGGCGGAATGTCGAAGGTACGGGCGAAGGACTTCGGCGGCGTCATGATCTCGCCGGCCAGCCACCGCATGGCGAGCGGGAAGGTCACCCCGGCGGCGGCCCGCATCACGGGCCCTGCGTGCACGAGGTGTGCCCGCAGGAACTCGCCCGCGAACGAGATGTGTCTCGCTTCCTCCGCGATGTGGATCTGCATCGTCCGCAGCACCGCGGGCGGCAGATTCGCACCGTCCCGAATGAGCGCCTTCTGGTAGTGGTCGATCGGCTCCTCACCGCCGAGGATGCCGATGAACAGCCCGAGCGGCGCGAAACCGCCGAGGACTCCGATGAACGGAGAGAGCATGCGGAAGGTCGGGCGCATTCCGGGTACGTCGACTCCGATGCGATTGACCAGTTCCTGGAACATCTGGATGTGGTTGCACTCCTCCGTCATCTCGTGGAGGCAGTAGCGGAACTCGGCGGAACCGTTGGGCAACCGCATGATGTACTGCATCATTCCGCGGATCAGGATGCTCTCGAACGCCGCTCCCACCTTGATCGAGTTGGCGTGCCGCCACCTGCCGATCTCGATCTGCCGGTCGAGCG
>AODO01000012.1 GCA_000341795.1 Rhodococcus triatomae BKS 15-14
CCGACCTGCCGCTGGTCACGATCGACCCGCCGACGTCGATGGACCTGGACCAGGCGCTGCACCTGGAACGGACGGACGCCGGATTCGTTCTGCACTACGCGATCGCGGATGTCGCAGCGGTCGTACGCCCCGGCGGCGCCCTCGACGTCGAGACCCGGCGGCGCGGACAGACGTACTACCTGCCCGACGGATCGGTGCCGCTGCATCCGACGGTGCTGTCGGAGGGCGCGGCCAGCCTGCTGCCGGATCGGGAACGTCCTGCCGCGCTGTGGCGGATCGAGCTCGACGAGCACGCCGAGCCCGTCGCGGTAGACGTCCGCCGTGCCCTGGTGCGGTCGGTGGCACGTTTCGACTACGCCGGGGTGCAGGCGGATTTCCTGAGGGGAACGCTGCATTCGTCGATCTCCGCACTTCCCGAGTTCGGCAGGCTCCGGTCGGCGTCGGCCCTGCGACGCGGCGCGATCGAGCTGAAACTGCCCGAACAGGCCGTGGTGGCCGACGGCGAGGGGTGGCGCCTGGAGGTGGAGCCGCGCACCGAGGCCGACGACTGGAACGCCGAGGTCTCCCTGCTGACCGGGATGTGCGCGGCGCGGATGATGCTTGCCGCGCGGATCGGGCTGGTGCGGACGTTGCCGCCCGCACCGGCCGACGCGATCGCCGCGCTCCGCCGGTCGGCCCGGTCGCTGGGACTGCCCTGGCCGCAGGACGTTCCGGTCGGGACGATGCTCGCGGGTCTCGATCCCAACACTCCGGAGGCGCTCGCGATGATGAGCGATGCGACGGCGTTGCTGCGCGGAGCCGACTACGCGGATTTCGACGGCGGGGTCCCGGACCTGACGGTCCATGCGGGTATCGGCGCCCCCTACGCCCACGTGACCGCGCCGCTGCGGCGGCTGGGAGACCGGTTCGCCATCGAGGTGTGTCTCGCGGTGTGCGCGGGTGAGGAGGTGCCGCAGTGGGTTCGGCGCGCGCTGCCGCAGCTTCCCGCCACGATGCGCGGGTCGGATCAGGTGGCGGGCAGGGTCGACCGGGCCTGCGTCGACCTGGCAGAGGCCAGTGTGCTCGGCGATCGGGTGGGCGAGATCTTCGACGCCGTCGTGCTGCGATCCGCGGAACGCAAGCGTGACGCCGAGGTGTTCGTCCTGGACCCGATCGTCATCGCGCGGTGTGCGGGCGACCCGCCCGAGGGTGTGCGGATACCGGTGCGTCTCGTCTCCGCGGACGCCGTGACGCGCCGGGTGCAGTTCGCGTACGAGCCGTGACACGCCCTGGCGGGTCCGCTAGGGCGTACCTCGTCGCCGCACGACGTTCAGCGCCCGGCGTCCCGCCTTGCTCGACGTCCGCGCCCGGCGGGTTTCCAGGGCCGCGACGACACCGTACGTGAAGGTGTCCTCTCCCGCGGCCCGCGCTCGGTCGGCGGCCGCGAGCACCTCGTCACGGGCGACGACGGCGTCCTGATGGGTGCCGAGCACCGTCTGCAGATCCTCGGCCGCGGAGGCGATCCGCTCGGCTCCGGACCTCGACGCGCTGAGCGCCTCGCCGGCGTACCGCAGTGCTTTCGCTCGTTTGCGGGTTCGGTGCAGGGCCGTGTCGGGGCCGGGGGACGTGGCGTCCGAGCGCAGTCCCGCCCGCCGTCCCGCCTTCAGCACGCGACGCCGGGCCCGCCGGAACTCCTTGCGAGGCCGGCCGGAAGGTGCGGGTCGTTCGCACAGCCCCTCCAGGTCTGACAGGAGCGCCGTGAATCGCGGACTCGCGAGTGCGTCCACCGCCTCGCCGTGCGCGACGCGGTATCGGTCGCGGTAGGCATCGACCAGCCGGTACCGTGCCGTACCTCGGACCAGGTGCGGCGACAGACCGTCCAGCACCTCCGCGAAGTGGTCGGCGAGCACCTCCGCGTCCCGTGCTTCACCGAGAACCGTTCCGAGCCAGCGTAACTCGTCGCGAACCGCCTCCGACCGGGGGAACGTCGTCGAGTACGTCCGGAGGACACTCCGCAACCGGCGGGCTGTCACGCGCATCTGGTGCACCGCATCCGGTTCGTTCGCGCGTACCGCGTCCGTGGCGGCGGTCAGTCGCCGCGTCAGTGCACGGGCGTGGTCGACCACCGCCGCCCGGTCCCGCCGCCTCCGTGTGCCCACCACTCAGGTGTACCGCACGAGGCGATGCGGCGCAGGGTTGGTCAGCGCCCGCGGAACGCGTCCGTCGCCTCGATCAGGCGGTCGGTGATGCCGGGTTCCGCCGCCGCGTGCCCCGCGTCGTCGACGATGTGCAGGCGTGCCGACGGCCACGCCCGGTGCAACGCCCACGCCGTCGTCACCGGGCACACGACGTCGTACCGGCCCTGCACGATCACGGCGGGGATGTGCGCGATCGCGCCGATCCGATCCAGCAGCTGATTCTCCTCGAGGAACCCGTGATTGACGAAGTAGTGGTTCTCGATCCGGGCGAACGCGAGGGCGAACCGCTCCTCGGCGCTGCGGTCCACGTGCTCCTGCTTCGGGACGAGTTCGCTCGTCGAGCCCTCCCACGTCGACCACGCGACGGCGGCCGCGGTCGCGACGTCGGGATCCGGATCGTGCAGCAGCCGGTGGTACGCCTCCACCAGGTCGCCGTCGCGGTCGGTCTCCGGGACCGCGGCGACGAACTGCTCCCACCGGTCCGGGAAGATCGCGCTCGCGCCGCCGTTGTAGTACCAGTCGATCTCGCTGCGCCGCAGCAGGAAGACCCCGCGCAGTACCAGCTCGGTGACTCGGTCCGGGTGGGCCTGCGCATACGCCAGCGCCAGGGTCGAACCCCACGAACCGCCGAACACCTGCCACCGTTCGACGCCGAGGTGCTCCCGCAACTTCTCGATGTCGGCGATCAGGTGGCCGGTCGTGTTGACCGACAGGTCCGCGCCGTCCGCGACGTGCGGTGTGGACCGACCACAGCCGCGCTGGTCGAACAGGACGATGCGGTACGCCTCCGGGTCGAAGAACCGGCGATGGTCCGGAGTGGTACCGCCGCCCGGTCCGCCGTGCAGGAACACCACCGGCTTGCCGTCCGGATTCCCGCTCTGCTCCCACGCGATCGACTGCCCGTCACCGACGTCGAGCATGCCGGACAGGTGTGGCACGGTCGGAGGGTACGGAGTGCGGATCGCCCGTGCGGTGTGCATTCCCGGGGCCGATTCTCCGCTGTGCTTCCGCTGGTCGTGTTCCACTCAGAATCCGATCAGCCCGGTGGCGAGATCGGGGATCTCGAGGGCGTAGAGGGCGCCGTCGCGCACATCGGGACACTGTGCGGTGGTGATGACGTCGATCCGCGCCTTGTGCGCGATCAGGTCGATCATGTTGATGCCGTTCTGCGCCGCCCAACTGCCGACGACGGTGTTCAACCCACCCTTGCCGATGGTCGGCGTGTAGGTCCGCCAGTTCTGCAGCTGGGACTCCATCTCCGAGCACAACTGCTCGGCCTGCGTCGTCGTCACACCACCCGAATCGCCGGGGATGACGGCACCCGGGGCCGTTCCTGTCGCGCCACCGTCGGGCGACGGTGCCGGCGCCGCCGTCGGGGCGGGCTCGGGGGTGGTGTCGTTCGCGCAGCCCGCCGTCCCGGCGAGAAGGGCCACGGACCCGGCAACGGCGAACGCGTAACGGCGGAAAGGCATTGTGGCGACCCCAGTGTCTCGGCCCGGCGTGCCGGGCGGTGTACATCGGACGGTGCCGTGCTCGCCCGGAGCGAGCACGGCACCGTCGAGTGTGCCACCGATGTGTGGGCCGAATGTCGCATCGTGCGCGCTGCACGTGCCTCGTGTGACCTACGCCCCACCGGGATCAGAAGCTGTGTTCCTCCGCGGGGAAGGTGCCCGCCCGGACCTCGTCCGCGTACGCCGCGGCGGCACCGTGGAGCGCGTCCCCGACGGCGGCGAACTGCTTGACGAACTTCGCGGTCTTCCCGCCGGTGTACCCGGCCATGTCCTGCCAGACCAGCACCTGCGCGTCGCACTCGACGCCGGCGCCGATGCCGACGGTCGGGATGGTCAGCTTGCGGGTGACCTGCCCGGCGATCTCCGCCGGGACCATCTCCATGACCACCGAGAACGCGCCGGCCTCCTGGACCGCGATCGCGTCCGCGACGAGCTGCTCGGCGCCGTCGCCGCGGCCCTGCACGCGGAATCCGCCGAGGCTGTTCACCGACTGCGGGGTGAAGCCGATGTGCGCCATGACCGGGATGCCGGCGGCGGTGATCGCAGCGATCTGGGGTGCCACGCGCTCGCCACCCTCGAGCTTGACGGCGTGCGCGAGGCCCTCCTTCATGAAGCGCGTCGCGGTCGCCAGAGCCTGCTCGGGCGATGCCTCGTAGGTGCCGAAGGGCAGATCGGCGACGACGAGCGCGTGCGGCGCCCCCCGGACGACCCCGCGGACCAGCGGGATCAGCTCGTCGATCGTGATGGGCACGGTGGTGTCGTAGCCGTAGACGACGTTCGCGGCGGAGTCGCCGACGAGCAGCACGGGGATTCCCGCCTCGTCGAAGATGCGGGCGGTGGAGTAGTCGTACGCGGTGAGCATGCCCCAGCGCTGTCCCTCGGCCTTCATGGCCTGCAGGTGGTGAGTGCGGATCTTGGTGCGCTTCGGCGCGGGCGCCGCCGGTGTGCCGCCGTAGAGGGAGGTGGCGGTGTCGGACGCAGAGGTGTTGGACATCAGTGTCCCTTTCGTGCCTCGAGGCCCAGTGCGGGTCCCCGGGTTGTGGGTGATGACCCCCACAGTCTGCCACCGTGCGGTGGGGTTCGGGCCGTGCGGTTCGTCACATCCGCCGCCTGGTCGTCCCCGTGATCGACCGCCTGACCGGGGCGGATCCCGAACCGACGGCGCCGGCGGGGCGGCGTGGCACCATCGACGCCATGCGAATGGGGACTGCCGACCGGCGTTGGGCGACCGCGGTCGCGTTGGCCGCGGCCGTGGTACTGACGGTCGCGGGCTGTGCGGGCTCGGGCGGCGAGGAGACGGACGCTGCCGACGGGCGGACCGAGTCTCCCGTGGCGTCCTCGGCGGCGCCGCCCGGACTGGAGGCCTTCTACGGCCAGACGGTGTCGTGGGGGTCGTGCGACGACTTCGAGACCGACGGCCCGCTCGCGAGCCGGTTGGAGTGCGCCCGCGTGACGGTGCCGGTGAACTACGACGAGCCCGACGGCGCGACCGCACAGATCGCGATCTCGCGAAGCCCCGCCACGGGCGACCGCATCGGGTCGCTGCTGGTCAACCCGGGCGGCCCGGGAGCGTCGGGGCTCGCGATGGCGAACGTCGCCGACATGACGGAACTCGCCGGGCGTTTCGACGTGGTCGGGTTCGACCCACGCGGCATCGGTGCGTCGACGCCGCAGGTCCGGTGCCTGACGGACGCCGAGTTCGACGCCGACCGGGCCGACCCCAGGGTCGACATGAGTCCGGAGGGGATCGCGCACGCCGAAGCGGTCAACGCCGACTACGCCGCGAAGTGCGCCGAACGGACGGGCGACGACTTCCTCGCCCACGTCGGCACCCGAGAGGTGGTCCGCGACATGGACGTCATCCGAGCGGTGCTCGGGGACGAGCAGTTGACCTACCTCGGGTTCTCGTACGGAACGCGGATCGGCAGCGAGTACGCGGAGGCGTTCCCCGGCAACGTACGGGCGATGGTCCTCGACGGCGCCATCGACCCGGAACAGGATCCGGTCCAGTCGATGGTGCTGCAGGCGGCGGGGTTCCAGCAGGCGTTCGACGACTTCGCCGCGAACTGCGTGACCGTCGCCGGGTGCCCGCTCGGATCGGATCCGGCACAGGTGAATGCGCGGTTCCGGGCGTTGGTGGACCCGTTGATCGAGAACCCCGCCGAGACGACGGATCCCCGTGGCCTCGGTTACCAGGACGCGATCACCGGCGTGCAGCAGGCGCTGTACTCGCCGCAGTTGTGGGGTGCGCTGCGCAGCGGGTTGTCGGCGCTCGCCGACGGACGGGGCGATTCGCTGCTGATGCTGGCGGACCAGTACCAGGGCCGCCGCGACGACGGCACGTACGCGAACATCAACGACGCGTTCAACGCGATCCGCTGCGTGGACGATCCGCCGGTGACCGATCGCGAGGTGGTCGGGGCCGGGGACGTCGCCTACCGGCAGGCCGCCCCGTTCCTCGACGACGGTCGCGGTACCGGCGCGGCACCCCTGGACACGTGCGCCTTCTGGCCGGTACCTGCGTCGGCGACCCCGCACCAGGCGAACGCACCGGGACTCGCGCCGGTCGTCGTGGTGTCGACGACACAGGACCCGGCCACGCCGTACCAGGCCGGGGTGGATCTGGCGAAGCAGCTCGGCGCGTCGCTCATCACCTATCGCGGTACGCAGCACACGGTCGCGTTGAACGGGGTGGCGTGCGTGGACGATCCGGTGGTGTCGTACCTGATCGACCTGCAGATTCCGGCCGCTGATCTCACGTGTTCATAACCACCCCGGCGATGTAACACAGATTTAACGCGATGTGCCTACTCTCGCGTGCATGGATCGCCAAATGGAATTCGTGCTCCGGACCCTCGAAGAGCGCGACATTCGTTTCGTTCGACTGTGGTTCACCGATGTACTCGGGTATCTCAAGTCGGTGGCGATCGCTCCGGCCGAACTCGAGGGTGCGTTCGCGGAGGGCATCGGCTTCGACGGCTCCGCCATCGAGGGCTTCTCGCGGGTCTCGGAGGCCGACACCGTCGCGCTCCCGGACCCGTCGACCTTCCAGATCCTGCCGTGGGAGCACAAGGACGGCAGGCAGCACTCGGCCCGCATGTTCTGCGACATCGCCATGCCGGACGGCACGCCGTCGTGGGCGGACCCGCGCCACGTGCTGCGCCGCCAGCTCGGCAAGGCCAGCGACCTCGGTTTCAGCTGCTACGTGCACCCCGAGATCGAGTTCTTCCTGCTCGAGAACGGCCCCCTCGACGGGACGCCGCCGATCCCCGCGGACACCGGCGGATACTTCGACCAGGCCGTTCACGACTCGGCGCCGCACTTCCGCAGGCACGCCATCGACGCCCTCGAGCAGATGGGCATCTCCGTCGAGTTCAGCCACCACGAGACCGCTCCGGGCCAGCAGGAGATCGACCTGCGGTACGCGGACGCGCTGTCGATGGCGGACAACGTGATGACCTTCCGTTACGTCGTCAAGGAGGTCGCGCGGGCCGAGGGCGTGCGCGCGTCCTTCATGCCGAAGCCGTTCGCGGACCACGCCGGTTCGGCGATGCACACCCACATGAGCCTGTTCGAGGGTGAGAACAACGCGTTCCACAACCCGGACGACCCGATGCAGCTGTCGGCGACGGGCAAGGCGTTCATCGCCGGAATCCTCGAACACGCCAGCGAGATCAGCGCGGTCACCAATCAGTGGGTGAACTCCTACAAGCGCCTGATCCACGGCGGCGAGGCCCCCACCGCGGCGTCCTGGGGCCCGTCGAACCGGTCCGCGCTCGTGCGGGTCCCGATGTACACCCCGAACAAGGCGTCGTCGCGTCGCGTCGAGATCCGGAGCCCCGACTCGGCGTGCAACCCGTACCTGACGTTCGCCGTGCTGCTCGCCGCAGGCCTCCGCGGTATCGAGAAGGGGTACGAACTTCCGCCCGAGGCCGAGGACGACGTGTGGTCGCTGACGTCGGCCGAGCGTCGCGCGATGGGCTACAAGGAACTTCCCGGCAGCCTCGGCGAGGCGCTGGAGGAGATGGAGAAGTCCGAGCTGGTCGCGGAAACGTTGGGCGAGCACGTCTTCGACTTCTTCCTCCGCAACAAGCGGCGGGAATGGGCGGAGTACCGCAGCAAGGTCACGCCCTTCGAGCTCCAGAGCTACCTCGGTCTGTAAGCCGACGATGGTCAAGCCTCCCACCGCCAGGTCCACCATCCCCGGCGTCGGTCGACTCGGCCTGGTCGAGCCGACGGCGCCCGCCGAACTGGCTGCACTGGACTGGGTGAACACCGACAGCGTCGAGTTGCTGTGGTCGCTCTCCCGCGCCGCGAACGCAGACCTCGCGTTGCGGACGCTGGTCCGTGTCAAGGACGCACTCGGGGCGGAGGGCTGGGCGGAACTCGACGCGGAGCTGCGGACCGACACCGGGCTGCGCGGCAGGCTGTTCGGCATCCTCGGCGCGTCGACCGCGCTCGGTGACCACCTGGCGGCCGAACCGCAGCGGTGGACGATGCTCCGCGGCCGGGTGGAGTTGCCGACGAAACAGCAACTCGTCGACGAGTTGCTGGCGTCGGTCGGGGCGGTGCCGGACGGTTCGGCGTCCCCGACGAACCTGGTGTACCGCGCGGCGGTGACGGGTCCCGAGGCGGTGCAGGCGCTGCGGAGCACCTACCGGAACCAGATGATGCTGCTCGCGGCGATGGATCTGGCCGCGATCGTCGAGAACGAGCCGGTGATCCCGTACCAGGTTGTCGGGCACCAGCTTTCCGACATGGCGGATGCGGCGCTGACGGCGGCGCTGTCGGTCGCCGTCGCGACGATCCACCCGGACGGGCCGTGCCCGATCCGGCTCGCCGTCATCGCGATGGGCAAATGCGGTGCGCGGGAACTGAACTACGTCAGCGACGTCGACGTCGTCTTCGTCGCGGAGCCGGCGGACTCGTCCGCCAGCCGGCTCGCTGGCGAGATGATGCGAATCGGCACGTCGGCGTTCTTCGAGGTCGACGCCGCACTCCGTCCGGAGGGCAAGCGCGGTGAACTGGTCCGCACCCTCGACTCGCACGTCGCCTACTACGAGCGGTGGGCGAAGACGTGGGAGTTCCAGGCGCTGCTGAAGGCCCGCCCCGCCACCGGCGATCTCGCACTCGGCCAGGACTACCACGACGCCCTGAATCCGAAGGTGTGGACCGCGGCGGAGCGCGAGGACTTCGTACCGGAGGTGCAGGCGATGCGCCGTCGGGTCGAGGAGATGGTGCCCCCGGAACTGCGTGAACGCGAGATCAAGCTGGGGCGGGGAAGTCTGCGGGACGTGGAGTTCGCCGTCCAGCTCCTGCAATTGGTGCACGGCCGCGCCGACGAGTCGCTGCGCGTGCAGAGCACGATCGACGCCCTGACCGCGCTGGCGGCGGGAGGGTACATCGGGCGCGACGACGCCGCCAATCTCGCCGCATCCTACGAGTTCCTGCGGTTGATCGAGCATCGGCTCCAACTCCAGAAACTCAAGCGCACCCACACCCTGCCGCCCGCGGACGACGAGGAGGGGCTGCGCTGGCTCGCCCGGGCCGCACACATGCGTCCCGACGGTCGTCTCGATTCGCTCGGCGTCCTGAACGCCGAGGTCAAGCGGAATGCACTCCGGATTCGGCGGCTGCACGCCAAACTCTTCTACCGCCCGCTCCTCGACTCCGTCGCCCGCCTGGACAAGGAGGCGCTGGGACTGACGCCCGACGCCGCGGTACGGCAGCTCGCGGCTCTCGGGTACTCCGCGCCCGAGAACGCCCTCGGGCACCTCAAGGCACTGACCTCCGGGGCGTCACGCAAGGGTCGAATCCAGGCGTTGCTCCTCCCGACGCTGCTCGAGTGGCTCAGTGACACACCGGATCCCGATGCGGGCCTGCTCGCATACCGGCGACTGTCGGATGCGCTGATGGACGCGGAGTGGTACCTGCGCCTGCTCCGCGACGAGGGTGCGGTCGCGAAGCGACTGATGATCATCCTGGGCTCGTCCGCCTACCTTCCGGACCTGCTGATCAAGGCGCCGGACGTGCTCCGGACGTTCGCCGACGGCCCCAACGGACCCCGCATGCTGGACGTGGACCCGCAGGACGTGGCGAGAGGGATCCTCGCGTCGTCCGCGCGTTACGACGACCCGGCGCGTGCGGTCGCCGCGGCGCGATCACTGCGTCGCCACGAACTGGCGCGCGTGGCGTCCGCCGACGTACTCGGACTCCTCGACGTGCCGCAGGTGTGCCGGGCGCTGTCCTCGGTGTGGACGGCCGTCCTCGGTGCCGCGCTCGATGCCGTCGTACGCGCGTCGGAAGCCGAACTCGGAGACGAGGCACCGGCGACGATCGCGGTGATCGGCATGGGCAGGCTGGGCGGCAGCGAACTCGGATACGGCTCCGACGCGGACGTGCTGTTCGTCTGCGAGCCGCGTCCCGGCGCCGACGAGACGCGAGCCGTGAAGTGGGCCAACATGGTTGCCGACCGGGTACGGACCCTGCTCGGCGCGCCGAGCACCGATCCGCCGCTCGAGGTCGACACGGGGCTGCGACCGGAGGGCCGCAACGGTCCGGTGGTCCGCACCCTCGGGTCGTATCAGGCGTACTACCGGCAGTGGGCGCAGGCATGGGAGTTCCAGGCGCTGCTGCGCGCGAACGCCGTCACCGGCGACGCCGACCTCGGCCACCGCTTCCTCACGATGATCGACGAGTTCCGGTACCCCGAAGGCGGCGTCACCGAGTCGGTCGTACGTGAGATCCGCAGGATCAAGGCGCGGGTGGACTCGGAGCGGCTGCCTCGCGGCGCCGATCCCGCGACCCACACCAAGCTCGGTCGCGGTGGACTCGCCGACATCGAGTGGACGGTCCAGTTGATGCAGCTCCGGCACGCCGACGAGGTGCCCGGACTGCACAACACGTCGACACTCGAGACGCTCGACGCCATCGGTGGGGCGGAACTGCTCGCCGAGACGGACGTGGAACTCCTCCGTGAATCGTGGCTCACCGCGACCAAGGCCCGCAATGCGCTGGTGCTGGTTCGCGGCAAGCCCGTCGATCAGCTGCCCGGACCGGGCCGGGTACTGTCCGCGGTGGCGCAGGTCGCCGGTTGGCCGGGTGGCGACGCCAACGAATTCCTCGACAACTACATGCGCGTGACCCGCCGGGCGAAGGCAGTGGTCGAGCGCGTGTTCGGGGCCTGACGACCCCGCGTCGTCCACGCCGCACGGCACATCCCGTCGTGGTCACGCGTTCATCACGAACGGGTATACACGCACGTAGTTTCACGGTCGTCCGTTCGCCGGAATCCCGGAACCCTTCGATGGCAACACGCCGACACGGTGTCGGCGCGAGAAATCGGAGGACCACCGAACATGTCGAAGCACCGTGAATCGGGCACCCCGCGATCCGTTCGAGGACTGATCGTCGCCGCCATCGCCGTGGGAGGGCTCGTCGCGCTTCCCGCCGTCCCGGCGATCGCCCAACCGATCACCGTCCCCGGAGTGGGAACGTTCGACGTTCCCGGTGTCGACTCCGCGCGGGTGCCCGTTCCCGCGCCGGTGGCGACCAGCGGTCAGCGGGCCCTCGATGCCGCGCTGTCGAAGCTCGGGTCCCCGTACGTGTGGGGTGCCACCGGGCCCAACTCCTTCGACTGCTCGGGACTGGTGCAGTGGGCGTACCGGCAGGTCGGTGTGTCCGTGCCGCGCACGACCTACGACCAGGTGAAGAGCGGAACCTCGGTTGCGCGCGACGGCCTCCTGCCCGGTGACGTGGTGCTCTTCAACGGAGCCGAGCACGTCGGGCTCTATGCCGGCGACGGCATGGTGGTCCACGCCCCGACCGCCGGACAGCCGGTCAAGAAGTCGCCGGTCGATTCGATGCCGTTCTTCGCGGCGCGCCGCTACTGAACCCGTCGGCGGTGGCCGCGGCGGCCGTAGACTGCGCTCAGGTACCCCAGGAAAGGAACGCCTGTGAACGCTCCCGACCCGAACGACTGGAACGCGAAGACCATTGCCGAGTTCCGTGCGAACGAGGGCAGGGTCGGCGGACAGTTCGAGGGTGCGCCTCTCGTCCTGTTGCACCATCGGGGCCGAAAGTCCGGGCGCGAGTTCGTGTCTCCGATGATGTACCTGCCCGACGACAGCGATCCCGACCGGATCTTCGTGTTCGCCTCGAAGGCGGGCGCGCCGACGAATCCGGAGTGGTACCTCAACCTGATCGCGGCGGGCACCGCCACGATCGAACGTGGTACCGAGACCTACACGGTGGTCATCGAGGAGATCACCGGAGACGAGCGTGACGGCATCTATGCCGAACAGGCTGCGCGCTACCCGGGTTTCGCCGGATACGCGGAGAAGACGGCAGGGGTGCGGGTCATTCCGGTGGTGGCCCTCACCCGGGCCTAGGGTCCGGTCCCGGCGCAGCCGTCGGCCCCACGGCCGAGCTCAGCCACCCGCGAACAACCGGATTCGCTGCTCGCGGCTGCGTTCGAGGTGCGTGCGCATGTGCTCGCGCGCGGCCCGCTCGTCGCGGGCACGCAGTGCGTCCAGGATCAGGTCGTGTTCGGCGTTCAACAGGTCCGGCTCGCCGTAGTTCGACGGCGGGCCGCTGTCGTAGATGCGCAGTTGGGTGGTGAGCCGGACGAGCAGTGCGGTGATGGTCGCGTTGTGCGCTGCCTGCCACAGTGCCTCGTGGAAGCGGAAGTTGCCCGAGCGGACCTGCGTGTCGTCGGTGGCGTCGCAGCACAGGTGGTGCAGTCGTTCGAGCCGCGCCATGTCGAGGTCGGTGTGCCGCAGTGCCGCGGCACCCGCGGCCTCGGACTCGAGTGCCACCCGTGCCGCGTAGATCTCGATGACGTCCTCCGGTGTGCCGGACCGGACCCGGAACCCGCGCGCCGCGCGTTCGAGCAGGCCGTCGTGGGCGAGCCAGTTCAGCGCCTCCCGGATGGGGGTGCGCGACGCGCCGTAGGTCTCGCTGAGCTGGGTTTCGTGAAGGGGTGAGCCCTGGGCGAACTTGCCGTCGAGGATGTCCGCCCGCAGTCGCAGGTACTGCTTCGACGTCTGGTCGGAGCGGCCGGCCGCACCCGTCGACATCAGTGTGCCCAGGTCGTCGTCCTCGAGCGTCATCGTGTCCCCTCCGTGAAATCGTTCGCGGCCGCTGCCGCCGCACTGATTATGCCAGGGGAGACAGTCGGATACTTGCGTATACGCACGTGCTCGCTTAAGTTCGAGTCCGTTCGACTTCACGAGAAAGGCGGTGCCGGTGCATCCAGTGGTCCAGGCTCGGGAGGTGGCCGCGCTGCTGGGCGGACCCGAGGCCCCGATCGTGCTCGACGTCACGGTCCTCCTCGCCCCGGCCCGCTTCGACGGCGACTACCGGCCCGAGTCGGGCGAGTCGCTGTGGCGCGAAGCCCACCTGCCGGGTTCCCGTCACGTGGACCTGCTCACGACACTGTCGGACACAGCGAGTGCCCTGCACTTCACCCGCCCCGCCCCGGACCGTCTGGCCGTGGACCTCGCAGCCCTCGGGGTCGGGCCGGGCAGCTCCGTCGTGCTGTACGACCAGGGCAGTGCGACATGGGCGGCGCGGGTCTGGTGGTTGCTCCGGGGAGTCGGCGTCGACGCGCGGATCCTGGACGGCGGGCTCGCCGGATGGACCGCGCTCGGACTGCCCGTCGAATCGGGTGCGCCGGCGCCTCGGATGCCCGTCGGCGCCCCCGCGGCAGCCCTGACGGATCGTGGACTCTGGGTCGACCGAGCCGAGGTGGAGGAGATCGTCGCCGGACGCGCGCCCGGGACGTTGGTGTGCGCGCTGGCGCCCGTGCAGTTCACCGGAGCCGAACCCACCCGCTACAGCAGGCGAGGTCACATCCCGGGGAGCCGCAACCTCTCGGCGAAAACGGTCGTCGACGACCGGGGTCTGCTGCGTTCGCGGGGCGAGCTGGTCGCGCTCGCCGAGGCCGCAGTCGGCGAGCGCGAGGAGCCGCTCGTCGTCTACTGCGGCGGCGGGATCTCGGCGTGCCTGACCGCGCTGGGTTTCGTCGTCGCCGGCCACGACGCGGTCCAGGTGTACGACGGGTCCATCGAGGAGTGGTCCGCGGACCCGAGCCTGCCGATGGTGACGACCGCAGGCGGTGACGCCTGATGCGATGTCGCCCTCGCCGTTGACCCCACCACCACGACAACAGCTACCGCACAGGAAATCTCATGACCATCACGTCCGCTGACCTCGGGACCGCGCTCGACGCCCTGCGTACCCGCGTCCCTCTCGTCCACTCGCTCACCAACATCGTCTCCGCGAACTTCCTCACCAACGTTCTGCTCGCCGCAGGTGCGAGCAACGCGCACATCGACAACGCTCACGAGGCAGGCGATTTCGCACGGATCGCCGGGGGAGTGCTGGTCAACCTCGGCACCCCCGACGACGGAACCGCCGCCGCGTTCACCGCCGCCGCGGAGGCGGCTCACGACGCGGGAACACCGTGGGTGCTCGACCCCGTCGGCGTCGGCGGACTCGCCTGGCGCAGCGGCCTCGCCGCGGACCTGCTGAAGTTCCGGCCCACCGCGATCCGCGGCAATGCCTCCGAGGTGATCGCGCTCGCGGGACTCGGCGGCGACACCAGGGGCGTCGACAGCTCCGACGACCCGGCCGCCGCGGTACCGGCCGCCGTGTCGCTGTTGCAGCACGCCGAGGTCGTCTCGGCATCCGGTCCGGTCGACCACCTCGTCGGGCGCGACGCGGACGGTGGTGTTCTCGGGGTGCGGATCGGCGGGGGCAGCGCGATGCTGCCGCGCGTGACCTCCACCGGGTGCTCGCTCGGTGCACTCGTCGCCGCCTATCTCGCCGTCGCGAAGACGCCGCTCGTCGGCCTCGCGGCCGCGCACGCCCATGTCGCGGTCGCGTCCGAGATCGCGGAGGCGGGTTCCTCGGGCCCCGGCTCGTTCGCCGTCGCGTATCTCGACGCGCTGTACGCACTCGACGCCGCGACGCTCGCCGATCGCGTCGTCCTCGACACCTTCGAGGTCGCCGAGATCCGATGAGCATCAAGACCTTCTGGTACCTGACTCAAGCCGACGGCGACTTCCCGTGGAGCCCCGGCGGGCTCTACCCCGTCGACGGCCGGCGGCAGATCGAGCTCGCCACCACCATCGACGAGGGCGGATTCGAGGGCGCACTGGTCGCGACCTGGTCCAACGACCCGTTCCTGTCGGCGACGTGGGCGGCCTCGCACACCTCGCGCATGAAGTTCCTCGTCGCGGTGTACGCCAACATGATGCCCGCGCGACTGCTCGCCGAGAAGGCGCTGACGTTCGACGCGTTCAGTGGCGGCAGGCTGATGATCAACTCGGTCAACGGCCGTGACAACATCCTCACCAAGTACGACATGAACGTCGAGCACGACCGGCGGTACGAGCTCGGCGAGCAGTACTGGGCGGACTTCCGACGCTATTACCGGGAGGGCACGGAGTCGAACTTCCCGAACACCCCGCTGCGCGTCGATTCCGCGGACGGCCACACCGTTCCGCTGTGGGGGACCGGCGACTCGCCCGCGGGACTGGAGAACTCGGGCAAGGTTCTCGACGCCTACCTGGTGATGTCGCGCGAAACGTCGTTCGTCAAGGAGAAGTTCGACGGGGCCCGTGCCGCAGCGGCTGCCGCCGGACGCGAGTTCTCCGATTTCGGCGCACTCTCGGGTGTGATCGTCCGTCCGAACCGGGCGGAGGCGGTGGAGCGCTTCCGGTCCCTCTTCGAGAAGGCGGGGATCGACCAGATCACCGACGTTCTCGACAAGGCCGTCCGGCGCCGCACCGGTGGCACGCAGGATCTGGCGACGTTCACGGCACGGGACGCGCAGCGCCAGGGCTGGGTCGACACCATCGTCGGCGGGAAGCTCCCCGAGCCCGAGGACCTGTACATCGGAGACGGCCTGTACGCAGGCATCACGGCGTGGTCGCCACTCGACATCTTCGGCACCGGGTCGTCGGCCGTGTACTACGTCGGGGACCCGGACGAGATCACCGGACACGTGCACGACCTGCAGGCCCGCACCGGCCTGACGTCCCTGATCCTCGCCGGATGGCCGCTGATCGACGAGGCGAAGCAGGTTGCCGAGCACCTGATTCCCCGCCTGGGGACGCGCAGAGCCTAGGGGATGGTGACGAATCCGTTGTCGGCCAGCCAGTCCCGCGCGACGTCGGCGGGTTCGCGACCGTCGACGTCGACCTGGCGATTCATCTCCGTGATCGCCTCGTCGGTGAGCAGTGCGGATATCGGCGCCATCACCTCCGCGACCGCAGAGTACTGCTCGGCGAACTCCTTGCGCATGACCAGCGCCGGGTTGTACTTCGGGAAGAACGACCTGTCGTCCTCGAGCAGCACCAGGTCCAGCGCGGCGATTCGACCGTCGGTGGTGAACACCTCGCCGAACTTGCACTGTGTCGCGTCTGCGGTCGCCTGATAGATGATGCCGGTCTGCAGGATCTGGCGCTGGGCTTGTGCCGGGTCGAACCCGTAGGCCGCGGCCATCCCCGGGAAGCCGTCCTGCCGGACGTTGAACTCGGTCTCCACGCACGTCGTGGCCGCCGCCGGGTTCAGCTGTACCAGTGCGGCGTAGTCCGACAGGGTTCGGACGCCGGTCTCGGCGACCGTCGCCTGGCTCGCGGCGAGAGCGTACGTGTTGTTCATCGGTGCGGGATCGGTCCACACCATGCCGTTCCGGGCCAGATCCTGGTCGCGGACCGCCTCGAACTGCGCTGTCGGGTCGGGGATCGGCTGTTCGTTCCCCAGGTAGTTGATCCAGCCGGTGCCGGTGTATTCGTAGGTGACGTCGATCTGCCCCGCGATCTGCGCGTCGCGGGTGCTGTTGGATCCCTGGATGTTCGTCAGGTCCCGGACATCCGCGCCCGCCGCGGTGAGCGCGAACTCGATGATGTACCCGAGGATGATCTGCTCGGTGAAATCCTTGGAGCCGACCGTGATCGGAACGCCCTCGAGGCTGTCGACGGGCGTGATGCTCCCAGGCCCCACGGCGAGCGGCACCGCGCCGCCGGACTCCAGACCGCACGCCGCGGACAGGGCGGTCACGACCGCGATCAGGACGGTGGCGGTGAGCGAGCGAACGGATCTCATGTCACCTCAACCCCTTCGGGTTGAGGTACGACTCGGCGAGCGCGCCGAGCCAGTCGACGAACAGGGCCAACGCGACCGCCAGGACGGCACCCACCACCAGGGTCACGTTGTCGCGCAGCTTGTATCCGGTGTCGATGAGGATGCCGAGACCACCGGCGCTGACCAGGAAACTCAGCGTCGCCGTGCCAACCGCGAGGACGAGTGACGTGCGGAGGCCGGCGAGGATGTAGGGAACCGCCATCGGGAACTCGACCCGGCGCAGGACGGTTGCGGCGGACATCCCCTGCCCGCGGCCGGCGTCGATGAGCGACGGATCCACTTCCCGGTAGCCCAGGATGGTGTTGCGCAGCACCGGTAGGAGCGAATAGAAGGCGATGGGCAGGACGCCGATCCAGAATCCTGTGGTCGCGGTCCACAGGTAGAACAGCACCAGGAGACCGATCGCGGGTGCCGCCGCGCCGACGTTCGCGATGCCCACGAACACCGGGGCCAGGCGGTCCCATCCCGGACGGGTCACCAGGGTGCCCAGCGGCACCGCGAGGGCGACCACCACGACGACGACTGCGGCGGTGATGAGCACGTGTTGCCAGGTCAGCGTGGCGATGTAGGACAGTCTGATGCTCGCCTGCTGGGTTGCGGTGAGTTCGCGGTTGAACGCCCACAGGAGCACCCCGACGACGAGCACGGCCACGAGGATCGGCTGAACGAGTAGCCGTCCTCGTTCCGCTCGCGCGGCCGCATCGGCGCTCACGGCGCCGGCTCCGGGTTTCCCGGACCGCCGTCGGCGTGATGGTTTCCGTCGCCCGCCTCGCCGTCCTCGCCGTCCTCGCCGTCCTCGTCGTCCTCGTCGTCCTCGTCGCGGTCGTGCGCGTGCTCCTCGCGGAGATCGTGCAACCACGTCACGAGGGTGTCGATGGTGATGAGACCGACGTACTCGCCGCGGCGTCCCGTGACCACGGTGGACGCGCTCGACTCGGCCAGCAGTGCCTCCAGGGCATCCTGCAGGGTCGACTGCACGGAGACCAGCTCACTGACCGGGTCACCGACCCCGCGCAGGGAGACCGCGTGGGTGAGATGGGCGGGGGAGACCCATCGCAGCGGACGGTTGCGGCGGTCCAGGACCAGACCCCACTGGCGCTTCCGAGCGTGTAGGGCCCGGCGGAAGTCGTCGACCGATCCGTCCTCCTGCGTCGTCGGACACTGCATGAGCCGAACGTCGCGAACGCGGCTCAGCGTGAGCTGTTTCAGGGATGCGTCGCCACCGACGAAGCCGGCGACGGTGTCGTCCGCAGGATTCGCCAGAATCGCCTCGGGGGTGTCGTACTGCAAAATGCGGGACTGGTTGCCCAGCACCGCGATCCGGTCCCCCAACTTCACCGCCTCGTTGAAGTCGTGCGTGACGAAGACGATCGTCTTGCCGAGTTCGGACTGCAGCCTGAGCAGTTCGTCCTGCAACAGGCCTCGGGTGATGGGGTCGACGGCCCCGAACGGCTCGTCCATCAGCAGTACCGGGGGGTCGGCGGCGAGCGCTCGGGCCACTCCGACGCGCTGTTGCTGGCCGCCGGAGAGCTGACGCGGATAGCGATCGCGGTAGGTGTCGGGGTCGAGTCCGACGAGATCGAGCATCTCGTCGACCCTGGCTGCGATCCGCTTGCGGTCCCACCCGATCAGGCCGGGCACGGTGGCGACATTCTTCGCGACGGTGAGGTGCGGAAACAGGCCCGCCTGTTGGATCGAGTAGCCGATGCCGCGACGGAGCTTGTCCGGGTCGATGGACAGCGCGTCGCGGCCCGCGATGGTGATTCTCCCCGACGTCGGCTCGATCAGCCGATTGATCATCCGCATCGTGGTCGTCTTGCCGCACCCGGAGGGGCCGACGAACACCACCGTCTCGCCGGCGGGAATCACCATGGACACGCCGCCAACTGCGGCCGTCTTCTGTCCGGGATAGCGCTTGACCACCTCGTCGAGCACGATCTCGACGCCGTGGACGTGATCGTCGGAGGTGACATGGTCGGGTTCCGTTGCGGTCATCGCAGTCCCTTCGACGTGGTCAGCCTGCCCACGACGACGTACAGGCCGTCGAGGAGGAGGGCGAGCGTGACGATCAGCACCGTGCCGGTCAGTGCCTGCGGCAGCGCGGTCGGACTGCCGACGCGGGACAGGCCCGAGAAGATGAGATTGCCCAGCCCCGGCCCTTTCGCGTACGCAGCGATAGCGAGAATGCCCATCAGCAGCTGGGTGCTGACGCGCATTCCGGTCAGGATCGACGGCCACGCCAGCGGAAGTTCGATGCGACCGAGGATTCGGAGCCGGTTCATTCCGACGCCGCGGGCGGCGTCGCTGACGGCGGGGTCCACGGCGGACAGCCCGATGATCGTGTTCCGGAGGATCGGCAGCAGGGCGTACAGAACCAGCGCCGTCACCGTCGGCCGGACCCCGAGGCCGAGGATCGGGATGAGCAGGCCAAGCAGGGCGAACGAGGGGACCGTGAGGATCGTGCTTGCCAGCCCGGTGGCGACCGACGCGCCGAAGGGGCTGCGGTGGACCGCGATTCCGATACCGACGGCCAGGACCGTCGCGAGGAGGATCGACTGCACCACGGCACTGACATGGAGGAACGAATCGGTGACCAACTGTTCCCTGCGCTGGACCACGAAGTCCCACCAGGTTTGCAGGTCCACCGCTCGACCTCCGTTCGCTGTGTAGCTGTGTGGACACCCCCGGCGGAGACACCACCGGGCGTGACCCGCATCACACAATTCTCCGAGTTGGAGGGCCGTGCAAGTCAGGGATCACCCGGGAGTGTCTCTCCCGGCGACGCGGCGACCCTCCAGACCGTGCGTCGCGGCGCGAGTGGCTCTGCCGGGTCAGATCTCGGAGGCGACCCGCCACGCCGAGTGCATCGCGCCCTCGATGTAGTCGACGCTCCCGGCGTCGCCGACCACGCGGGTGTCCACGCCGGCTCGGGCCAGCTCGTCGGCGAGCGGTGCCGCCGCCGACACCCCCGCCGCCATCACGACCATGTTCGCAGGCGCCGACAACGACCGGCCGTCGACGGTGAACTCGACCGTCGTTCGGGTGATCCTGTTCACGGTCGCCTCACGGTGGACCGTCACTCCGACTTCGCGGGCGTGCTTGACCGCCGTCCAACGGCGCGGCATCGCCATCGGCACACCGAGCTGCCGCCCTTCTGCGAGCAGTGTGACGTTGCTGCCGCGCTCGGCGAGGAACTCCGCCAGTTCGAGTCCGACGAGCGATCCACCGATGACGACGACGTTCCTGCTCATCGGGACGTACCTGAGGTACCTGCGGCTCAGGTCGCGGATCCTGCCGGGGCTCTTCGTGATTCCGGTCAGTCCGGCCAGTCTGCCCGCGATGCGGAAGAGCAGGGGCTGGTCGGAGACGTCTCCCGATCCGGTCATCAGGGCGCGCATGGTGTCGCCGGTCTGCACGTGCGGGAGGTCGCCGCCCGGGACGCTCGGACGGTCGCGAACCGCGCCGGTCGCCACGACGACCTCGTCCGGGTTCAACGCACGAACGGACGCGACGGTGGCCGCGGTGTTCAGTCGGATGTCGACGCCGAGCCGGGTGACCTCGCGCTTCAGCCAGTCCAGCAGCCGCTCGTTGTCCGGGGTGGTCAGGGTGGAGAACCACAGGGTGCCGCCGACGCGGTCGGTCTTCTCCAGGACGGTGACGCGGTGCCCGCGCTCGGCGGCGACGCGGGCCGATTCGAGACCGCCGGGGCCGGAGCCGACGACGACGACGTGCTTGCGTGCCTTCACCGCCGGGAACGGCAGCAGCGCCTCGTTTCCGAGCGTCGGGTTGACCGCGCAGAGCGGGGTGGCGTCCCAGAAGTTCTCCTGGACGCAGACGTAGCAGTTGATGCAGGGACGGACCCGTTCCGGGTGTCCGGCCCTGAGCTTGTTCACCAGGCCGGGGTCGGCGAGCAGCTGGCGGCCCATCGCGACGAAATCGGTTCGGCCGTCGGCGATCATCGCCTCGCCGACCTCGGGCAGCATTCGCCCGACGGTGATGACCGGGATCGACACCGCGCGCTTGACGACCGAGGCGTTGTCGGCGTAGTAGCCGACCGTGTTCGGCAGCGGTCCGTCGGTGAAGTTCGCGAATGCGTTGAGCGCGGTGCCCGTGACGTGGATGGCGTCCGCACCGGCCGCCTCGAACAGTGCGGCTGCCCGCGCGGCCTCGTCGGCGGTCAGTCCGTCGGACTCGCCGTACTCCTGCCCGGCCAGCCGCACGATGACGGCCAGCCCGTCGCCGACCTCGGCCTTGACCGCGCGAATGACCTCGCAGGCGAGCCGGGCACGGTTCTCCAGCGATCCGCCGTACTCGTCGGTGCGCTGGTTCGAGTAGCGACTCAGGAACCCGCCGAGAATGTAGTTGTGGGCGCAGTGGATCTCGACGGCGTCACCCCCGGCTGCCAGCACGCGGCCGGCTGCGTCGGCGAACTTCCCGACCAGCCAGTCCAGATCCTCCTGGGTGGCTTCGTGGTAGGTGGCCTTCTTGCCTTCCTGGATCGCGGCCATCTTCTGCAGCTCCGCGGGCGTGCAGTCGAGCATCGCGCTCATGTCACCCGGCGGTTTCGGCCGTGACGGGACCAGCTGCGCGCGGCCGTCGAGATTGTCGATCCGTGCCACCTTGCCGTGGTGCACCATCTGCACGCACAGCTTGCTGCCCGCCTCGTGGACCGCGTCGGCCAGGGCCTTGAGGCCGGGGATGAACCGGTCCTCGGACAGTCCCGGCTCCTTGCGGCTCGTGCAGCCCGCGGGGTAGGCGACCGCCGCGCACCCGGTGATGATCAGGCCGGTGCCACCGGCGGCCCGCGCGACGAAGTGGTCGATGTCGGTCTGGTGGATCTCGCCGTCCTCGCACAGGTTCATGTCCATCGCGGGGAGAACGACGCGATTGTCCAGGGTGATGGGCCCGATGGTGCCGGGCGAGAGCAGGTGCGGGAACGTCTGATTGCGGATCGTCACCGTCGGAAAGCTATGCCGCGCCGGCCGACCGCACGGTGATCCTCCCGCTCATCGGGACCTCCCGGCGCGGATGCCCGAGATCTCGGAGGCGCGCCGGCCTCGAGCGCGGGCGGGGGGCGGAGCTGTGCGTTGGCGGTTCCGACATTCGGCCGCCACGGCGACCGTGCTCACGGTATAAGAACTCGTGCCGACACCACCCGCCAGACATGCGACCCGGATCCGGACCGCCTCGTGGAGTCGCCGGGGGCGACTCATCGGATGGGTGGCGGCCCTCGCACTGTCGCCGCTGTGGGCCGGAGCCACGATGCCTCCGGCTCACGCGTCCGCACCCGCGGCACCGGCCGAGACGGGGACGCTGCGCGTCCTGACCTACAACATCGCGGGACTACCGGAGGTGCTGTCGAGCGCGACGACAGACCGGCGGACGAGCACGACGGCGATCGGTACCGGGCTCGGGACGTACGACCTCGTGAACGTGCAGGAGGACTTCAACTACCACGCATACCTGTACGCGGCGGACGGACACCGGTACCGGACGCCGACGAGTGGCGGCGCAGGCATCGGCAGCGGACTGAACACGCTGTCCGCCTTCCCGCTGGAGGGCCCGGAGCGGGTGACGTGGGAGCGGTGCTGGATCGGCACCGGGGACTGCCTCACGCCGAAGGGCTTCACCTTCACCCGAGTGCGTCCGGCCGAGGGGGTCGTGATCGACGTCTACAACCTGCACGCGGACGCGGGCTCCGAGCCGAACGACCTGACTGCCCGTGCGACCAATCTGGAGCAACTCACTCGATTCATCGCCGCTCGGTCGGTGGGCAACGCGGTGATCGTCATGGGCGACACCAACAGTCGGTACACCCGCGAAGGCGACGAGATCGCCCAGTTCGTCGCGGCGAACAACCTCCACGATCCCTGGGTGGACCTGGTCCGCGGCGGTGACGTCCCGGTCGAGGGCGCACCCGCGCTCGGCTGCGACGAGACCGCTCCCGGCCAGGAGTGCGAGGTCGTGGACAAGGTGCTCTACCGAAGCGGCGACCGGGTGACCCTCGAGGCGATCGGCTATCGCAACGACCACTCCCGCTTCGCCGCGGACGACGGCATCCCGCTGTCGGATCACTTCCCGATCGCGGTCGACCTCGACTGGTCCTGTGCCGACGACTGCGTCGACGGCATCGAGGAACCCCTGCGGTCCGACGGCGTCGGCTCGGTCGACCGTGGCGGCTCGATCGGCTGACGGCTCGCACGCTGCCCACACGGACGAGTCGACCCGCCCGACGATCGTCGGGCGGGTCGACTCGGAGTCTGTTCCGAACGGAATCAGGTCCGGTGGGCCGAAGCCATCGGACCCGATTCCGGGTTCCGGATCACACGTCGTAGTAGAGCTGGAACTCGTACGGGTGCGGCCGCAGGTTGACGGGCGCGATCTCCTGCTCGCGCTTGAGCGAGATCCAGGTCTCGATCAGGTCGGTCGTGAACACGCCGCCCTCGGTGAGGTAGTCGTGATCCTGCTCGAGGCGGTTGATGACCGCTTCGAGGCTGGTGGGGGCCTGCGGGATGTTCTTGGCCTCCTCCGGCGGGAGCTCGTAGAGGTCCTTGTCGACCGGCGCCATCGGCTCGATCTTGTTCTTGATGCCGTCCAAGCCTGCCATCATCTGCGCGGCGAAGTTCAGGTACGGGTTGCCCGAGGAGTCCGGCGCACGGAACTCGAGGCGCTTGGCCTTCGGGTTGTTTCCGGTGATCGGGATACGGACGGCCGCGGAGCGGTTGCGCTGGCTGTACACCAGGTTGATGGGGGCCTCGTAGCCCGGCACCAGGCGGTGGTACGAGTTGATCGTCGGGTTCGTGAACGCGAGCAGCGACGGCGCGTGGTGCAGGATGCCGCCGATGTACCAGCGGGCCAGGTCGGACAGACCCGCGTAGCCGGCCTCGTCGTGGAACAGCGGCTTGCCGTCCTTCCACAGCGACTGGTGGACGTGCATGCCGGAGCCGTTGTCACCGAAGAGCGGCTTCGGCATGAAGGTCGCGGACTTGCCGTGCTGCCAGGCGGTGTTCTTGACGATGTACTTGAACAGCTGCAGGTCGTCGGCTGCCGCGAGCAGGGTGTTGAACTTGTAGTTGATCTCCTGCTGGCCGCCGGTGCCGACCTCGTGGTGGCCGCGCTCGAGCTCGAAGCCCGCATTCTGCAGGTTGGTGGAGATCTCGTCGCGCAGGTCGACGTAGTGGTCGTACGGCGCGACCGGGAAGTAGCCACCCTTCGGGCGAACCTTGTAGCCGAGGTTCGGGCTGCCGTCGGCGTTGCGCTCGTTGCCGGTGTTCCACGCGCCGGAGACCGCGTCCAGCTTGTAGAACGCGCCGTTCATGTTCGACTCGTAGGACACATTGTCGAAGATGTAGAACTCGGCCTCGGCGCCGAAGAAGGCGGTGTCGGCGATGCCGGTCGACTTCAGGTACTCCTCGGCCTTGCGCGCGACGTTGCGGGGGTCGCGGCTGTAGGACTCGCGGGTGAACGGGTCGTGCACGAAGAAGTTGATGTTCAGGGTCTTCGCGGCACGGAACGGGTCGATCTGCGCGGTGGTGACATCGGGCAGCAGCATCATGTCGGACTCGTGGATCGACTGGAAGCCGCGGACCGACGAGCCGTCGAACGCCAGGCCGTCCTCGAACACGTCCTTGTTGAACGCCGAGGCCGGGATCGAGAAGTGCTGCTGGACGCCCGGCAGGTCACTGAATCGGATGTCGACGTACTCGACCTGTTCGTCCGCGATGTACTTGATGACCTCTTCGGCCGTGCTGAACGCCACGCTTGTGCTCCTTCACTTGGGTCCCAGCCAATGTTGATGCGGCGGGTTCGTCGAGGTGACGGTAAGGACTCGGTGTTGCCCAACAATCAAGTCCATGTTTCGCCAGTGTTACGCGTCGCGTATTACAACCTAGGTCACATCCGCGGAACGGTCGCGGTGAGCAGTTTCGCGCACCGCCTATCCTGGACACATGGCGCGCATGACTGGTTCCTGGCTCTCCGGCCCCACGGCCGCACTCCCGCTCGACGACGACGGCAAGCCCAAGTACCGGGGTGAGCGCCTCGGACTGCCCGAGGCCGGACCCGGGTCGCTCGTCGGTTCCGGCCGACGGATCGCCGCGCTGATGCTCGACTGGCTGATGGCGGGCGGTGTCTCCATCCTGATCCTCGGGGGCGACGCACTCGACAGCAGGTTGTCGAGTGTCGTGCTGCTGGTGTGGTTCGTCGTCGGCGTCGTCACCGTGACGCTGTTCTCGTTCACCCCGGGGCAGTACATCCTCGGCCTGCAGGTCGCGCGCATCGACCAGCCGGTCGGCGTCGGCATCGTGCGTGCCCTGGCCAGGCAGGTGCTGCTGGTGTTCATGGTGCCGCCGCTGATCACCGACATCGAGGGCCGCGGGATGCACGATCGCGCCACCGGCACCGCCCTGGTTCGTTCTCGCTGACCCTCTGCGCGCCCCTCCGTCCACCCGAACGGGTGGTTGCGTCACGTCCCGAACGGGCTGAAGGGGGCCTTCGTGCGGCTCAACCGCACGAAGGCCCCCTTCGGTCGTTCCGGGGTGCCGGGGACGATCCCGGGGTGAAGGTGACCTTCATGCGGTCGGATCGCACGAAGGTGACCTTCGGTCTGTGAGGAGGCCTCAGCGGCGACGGATGGTGCGCTGCACGCCCTTCATCTTGGCGCCGCCGGGGAGTGGGCCCTTCGGCATCGCCGGGCCGCTCCGCGAGCCCAGTGCGGACAGTCGGGACTCGATCGAGTCCATCCGCTTGGTGTCGATGTTCCGTGGCAGCTTCGTCAGGTACTTCTGCAGCTGCGCGAGCGGCACCTGGCCCTCGTCGTTGCCGACGACGATGTCGTAGATCGGCGTGTCGCCGACCAGTCGCGCCGTCTTCTTCTTCTCCTGGGCGAGGAGCGGCTTGACCCGCTGCGGCGCACCCTCGGCGACGAGGATGACGCCGGGCCGGCCGATGACGCGGTGCACCGCGTCGAGCTGGGTGGTGCCCGCGATCGTGTTGGTCACCCGCCAGCCACCCTGCAGGTTGTCCAGAGCCCAGGCTGCCGCACCGGCCTGGCCGTCGGCCTTGCCGTAGACCGTGCGCTGCACGCGGCGACCGAAGATCACGAACGCGGCGAGCACGCCGAGAAGGATGCCCACCGGAAGCAGGAACCACTGGATGTCGAAGATCAGGCCGATCAGGAACAGCACGACGGCGATGCCGACGACGGCGCCGATCATCAGCGGCAGCAGCAGCTTGTCTTCCTTGCGCTGCAGCTGGAACGCCTGCCAGAGCTGGCTGCGCCGCTCCTTCGATGCCTGCCTGCGCGCCGCCTTCGCGGCGGCCTTCGCCTCTTTTGTCGCCTTGCCCGCTTTACCGGAGGTCTTGCCGTTCGCCATACCTCACAGGATACGGCCCGCACCGGCGACCGATCGCACCCGACCGGGACTCCGGCCGGGTGCGCGAGGATCGGACGGGATCAGACGCGTGCGAGGCGGGCCAGCAGCGAACCGGCCTCCTGCGACGCGGTGCCCTCGTCGGCGAGGTGTGCCTGACCGGCGGGGAGCGGACGCCCGTGCTTGGCCATGGCCTGGGCGTAGAGGCGTCCGGCGCGGTACGAGGACCGGACCAGGGGTCCGGCCATGACGCCGGCGAACCCGAGTTCGGTGGCGAACTCGGAGTGGTCGACGAACTCCTCGGGCTTGACCCAGCGCTCGACGGGGTGGTGCCGCGGCGAGGGGCGCAGGTACTGGGTGATGGTGATGATGTCGCACCCGGCCTCGTGCAGGTCGACCATCGCCGCCTGGACCTCCTCGGGGGTCTCGCCCATGCCGAGGATCAGGTTGGACTTGGTGACCAGGCCGAAGTCGCGGGCGGCGGTGATGACCTCGAGGGACCGCTCGTAGCGGAAGGCGGGCCGGATCCGCTTGAAGATCCGGGGCACGGTCTCCAGGTTGTGCGCGAGGACCTCGGGGCGGGCGTCGAACACCTCGGCGAGCAGATCGGGGTGCGCGTGGAAGTCTGGGATGAGGTTCTCGACGCCGGTCGTCGGGTTGAGTGCGTGGATCTGGCGGACGGTCTCGGCGTACAGCCAGGCGCCCTCGTCGGGCAGGTCGTCGCGGGCGACGCCGGTGATCGTCGAGTACCGCAGGCCCATCGACCGCACCGATTCGGCGACCCGTCGTGGTTCGTCCCGGTCGAGGTCGGCGGGTTTGCCGGTGTCGATCTGGCAGAAGTCGCAGCGGCGGGTGCACTGGTCGCCGCCGATGAGGAACGTCGCCTCCCGGTCCTCCCAGCACTCGTAGATGTTGGGGCAGCCGGCTTCCTCGCACACGGTGTGCAGGCCTTCGGATTTGACCAGGGACTTGAGCTCGGAGTACTCCGGGCCCATCTTCGCCCGGGTCTTGATCCAGTTCGGTTTCCGCTCGATCGGGGTTTCGGCGTTACGGACCTCGATGCGGAGGAGCTTGCGCCCTTGTGGGGCGGCGGCGGGAGAGTTCTCGGGTGCCACAGTCACGAAACCGATGCTACGCCCGTCGTATCGGCGGCTCGCCGTCAGCCGAACCGGTGCGTCGTGAAGACGGGATCCGCGGCGTCGGGGTCCGTCATCACCACGCGGTCGATGTCGTGTTCGGCCACTGCGATCGTGCCGTCGAGCGCGGCGGTGACCGCCGCGACCACCGCGGGAAGGACCTCGGAAACCGTTACCTGCCTGCCCAATTCGCGGGAGAGCGAGGTGACGCCGGCGTCGGTGATGCCACACGGGATGATGTCGTCGAACCGGTCGAGTGCCGCATCGCAGTTCAGGGCGAAGCCGTGCAGGGCGACCCCGCGCTGGACCCGGACGCCGATCGCGGCGATCTTCCGTTCGGGCAGCCACGTCCCGTCACGCCGCTGCGCGGCCAGCCACACTCCGGATCGGCCCTCGACGCGACCGCAGTCGAGGCCGAGATCGGTGCAGACCGCGATCAGGGCCTCCTCGAGGCGCCGCACGTAGTTGACGACGTCGACCGGCTGGGCGAGGGCGACGATCGGGTACCCGACGAGCTGTCCGGGACCGTGCCAGGTGATCTTGCCGCCCCGGTCGACGTCGATGACGGGGGTTCCGTCGGTGGGACGGTCCTCGGGCTGGGTGCGGCGTCCCGCGGTGTAGACGGAGGGGTGCTCGAGGAGCAGCAGCGTGTCGCGACCGTTCCCGTCGGCGCGCTCGTCCGCGAGCCGGCGTTGCAGTTCCCAGGCCTCGACGTAGTCGACGGTGCCGAGTTCGCGGATGTCGAACGGTTCGCAGGCGATGCGAGCGGAAGTGGTGACCGTGGTCATTTCCGACACGCTACGCCCCTGATCCGGCGCCCGGACGGGGGAGGTGACCCGCGTCGGGCGAGCGACGTACACGTGCGCCCGGATCGCGTTGCGGTGACGCGCGAATCGGGGTGTCGCCGACACGCGGCGACACCCCGATTCGGTGTCCGAAGACCTTGCGGCCCGTGCCTACAGGCCGAGGTCCGCTTCGAACGCGGCTTCCTCGAGACGCTGCTTGATCGTCGTCAGGAACCGTCCGGCGTCGGCGCCGTCGATCAGGCGGTGATCGTAGGTCAGCGGCAGGTAGCACATCGACCGCACGCCGATGGACTCGTTGCCCGCGGCGTCGGTGATCACGGCCGGACGCTTGACGATCGCGCCGGTGCCGAGCATCGCCGCCTGCGGCGGCACCAGGATCGGCGTGTCGAACAGCGCGCCCTGGCTGCCGATGTTGGTGATCGTGAACGTGCCGCCGGCGAGCTCGTCGGGCTTGAGCCCGCCGGACCGAGCACGCTTGGCGATGTCCGCGATCGCCCGCGCCAGGCCCGCGAGTGACAGGTCACCGGCGTTGTGGATGACGGGGGAGAGCAGGCCCTGATCGGTGTCCACCGCGATGCCGAGGTGCACGGCCGCGTGGTAGGTGATCTCCTTGGCGTCCTCGTTGTAGCTGGCGTTGACGTTCGGATGTGCTCCGAGTGCCTCCACGACGGCCTTGGCGAAGAACGGCAGGAAGGTCAGGTTGACGCCCTCGCGCTCCGCGAAGCCGGTCTTGGCCTGCGAACGCAGCGCCGCGACCGTGGTGACGTCGACCTCGAAGGTCTGGGTCAGCTGCGCTGTGGTCTGCAGCGACTCCCGGGTCTTCATCGCCGTGATCTGGCGGATCCGGTTGGCCTTCTGGGTGGTGCCACGCAGGTGCGCGAGCTCGGGGCGAACGCCCGCGGCCGGAGCCGAGGGAGCGGCCGGTGCGGCGGCAGCGGGTGCGGCCGGCGCGGCCGGTGCCTTCTTCGCCTCGGCCGCGGCGAGCACGTCCTGCTTGCGAATTCGGCCGCCGACGCCGGTGCCCTTGACGGTGGCCAGGTCGACGCCGTTCTCGGTCGCGAGCTTGCGCACGAGCGGGGTCACGTAGGGAGTGGCGTCGCCACTCGTGGCCGGCGCCGGAGCAGCCGGCGCCTGAGCAGCGGGAGCCGGAGCGGCTGCCGCCGGTGCGGGAGCGGGCGGGGCCGGGGGCGCTGCCGCGGGTGCAGGTGCTGCCGGCGTCGGGGGAGCGGGCGGGGCCGGCGGCGCAGCGGGCGCCGGAGGTGCGGGCGGAGCCGGAGGCGTTGCCGGTTCGGCGGCCGGGGTGCCGGAGCCGATGACGGCGAGCTGCGCGCCGACGGCGATGGTGTCGTCCTCCTGCGCGTTGATCTCGAGCAGGGTGCCGGCGACCGGCGAGGGGATCTCGGTGTCGACCTTGTCGGTCGAGACCTCGAGCAGGGGCTCGTCGACCGCGACGTCGTCGCCGACGGACTTGAGCCAGCGGGTGACCGTGCCCTCGGTGACGGACTCGCCGAGCTCGGGCATCGTCACCGGGGTGCCGGATGCGGGCGCCGCAGGCGCTGCCGGAGCGGGAGCGGCCGGAGCTGCCGGGGCGGCGGACTCGGGGGCTGCGGGAGCGGGAGCCTCGGCGGCTGCAGGAGCGGAGGCCTCGGGGGCCTCGGCCGGCGGTTCCGCCGGCGCGGCGGGAGCGTCGTCGGCACCTCCGATGACGCCGAGCTCACCACCGATCTCGACGGTGTCGTCCTCCTGCGCGACGATCTTGGTCAGGATGCCGGCAGCGGGCGAGGGGATCTCGGTGTCGACCTTGTCTGTGGAGACTTCGAGCAGGGGCTCGTCGAGTTCGACCGTGTCTCCCTCCTGCTTGAGCCACCTCGTGACGGTTCCCTCGGTGACGCTCTCACCGAGAGCCGGCATCTGGACGGAGAAGGCCATTTCTTTTGACTCCTCGACAGTTGTGTTCGGGTTTTGTGAGTTTGTCGACTTGTGGTCGAAGTTCATCTTGCAATACCGACGCTGCCGCGGGACTGGTTGCAGTGGACGGACACGCCGTCCGAACAGCCACACCGCAGTGCGCCACTCATCCTTGCACCTACTCGGTTTCGCCGTCCGATGAGGTCGTCATCACACGGTCTCATCCACCTCACAGCAATCGCTGGCAGACTGCAATGTCACAGGTGTGCGGGACGGTGACGAGGTGAGTGCGATGGGGCTGCGCGCGAGATTGTTCGGCTCGTCCGGGAAGGGCGAGAGCGTCCGCGACGAGGATGCCGCCCATCTGGCGAACTGGGCACGATCCCACGTCGGGGTGGAGGCGTACGTCGAGCCCAAGACGACGGTGACGCCGACGACGGTCGTCCTGGTCGCCAACGACGGCGCCTGGACGCGTCGCGCCGTCGGAGGGGAGCGAGGAGCCCGCAAGCTCGGTCACGACCTGCGCATCCCCGTCTACGACGTGCGCAAGACCGGTTATCCGCAGCGGATGCGCGACTACGACGCGAGGCAGCGCATCCTGCGCAAACGTGCGCGGGAGATCTGAGCGGTCCCGTCGCCCGTGCGTCGTCCGCGCCTTGACGGGTTGGCACGACGCACAGGCGCGCAGCGCGATCAGCCGTTGGCGGCGATGTCCTCGAGGACGGTGATCATCGTCCGGACCGGAACACCGGTCCCGCCCTTCGGCGTGTACCCGAACGGCCCACCCGTGTTGTACGACGGGCCCGCGATGTCGATGTGCGCCCACTGGACACCGTCCGCGACGAACTCCTTCAGGTACACCGCTGCGGCGAGCATGCCGCCCCACCGGTGACTGGTGACGTTCATCAGATCGGCGACCTTCGAGTTGAGGTCGCCGCGCAGTTCCTTGGGCAGCGGCATCGGCCACGCGTTCTCGCCGACCTCCTGCGCGATGCGGGCGACGCGGTCGCGGAAGTCGTCGGTGCCCATCACTCCGGAGGTCCGCGTTCCGAGCGCGACCATCTGCGCGCCGGTCAGCGTTGCGGTGTCGATCAGGTAGTCGGGATGCTGCTCACATGCCTTGACGATGGCGTCGGCGAGGATCAGCCTGCCCTCGGCGTCGGTGTTGACCACCTCGACGGTGGTGCCGCCGTACTGGGTGAGCACGTCGCCGGGGCGCTGCGCGGTCGCCGACGGCATGTTCTCGGCCATCGGCGCATAGGCGTCGACGGTGACCTTCACGCCGAGCTTCGCGGCGAGCACCACGGTGGCGATGACGGCGGCGGCGCCACCCATGTCCGATGTCATGTTCTCCATGCCCGCGGCGGGCTTGATGGAGATGCCGCCGGTGTCGAAGGTGATGCCCTTGCCGACGAGCGCGACCTTCTTGGCGCCACGGCCGCCGGAATGGGTGAGCCGGACCAGGCGTGGGCCGCGGGACGAGCCCTTGCCGACGCCGATGATGCCGCCGTAGCCGCCCTTGGTGAGCGCCTTCTCGTCGAGGACCTCGACCTTGAGGCCGGCCGCGGTGCCGAGCGCCTTGGCGCGGGCCGCGAACTCCTCCGGGTACAGGTGACTCGGGGGAGTGTTCACGAACTCCCGGGCGGTGGCGACGGCCTCGGCGACCGCGATGCTGCGCGCAAGGGTCTTCTTCGGCGCGGCGGCGCGCGGGGAGTCGACGAGGAGTTCGACGCGGCCCAGCGGGCCTGCATCGGCTTTGGGTGCGGACTTGGCCTTGAACTCGGTGAAGGAGTAGGCGCCGAGGTAGAAGCCCTCGGCCGCGCCCGCCAGGTCGATGGCGGACAGTGTCGTCGCGGCGACGGCGGTGCCGCTCAGTGCGCGCGCAGCGGCACCCGCCGACGACCGGACCTGCTCGGCGTCCACCTCGTCCGGCGCGCCGAGCCCGACGGCGACGACGCTGGCTACGGACAGCCCGGCGGGCGCGGGGATGCGCGTGACCTCCTCGGCCTTGCCGGTCGCGCCGACGGCGACGAGCCCGGTGAGGATCGCCTCGGCGGCGGCGTCGTCGAGGGCTTCGCCGACCGAGACGTCCGGCCCGTCGGGACCGGTGGTGAGGCCGACGACGAGCACCTCGACCCGGTTGGTGATCGAACCGGCGAGTACGAGTTCCGGGCCGATCGGCGCATCGGACGTGGCAGGGCTCACGGTCAACTCCTGATGTGTGTGTGATTGCGTTGTCCGCAACTGTAGTTCGCGGTCCGGCGGCGCGACCGGTGCCGTCGTCGGCGGGGGGTGACCGGGGCTGCGGCGGATTCGGCGGCGATGATCGCCCCGCAGGTCCGATAGCGTGAGGGCATGAGCACTGCGGAGCACCAGCACGGACCCCTGCACGATCTCCACGTGGAGCTCGGCGCCACCTTCGCGCCCTTCGGTGGATGGGAGATGCCCGTGTCCTACGCGGGCGTCGTCGCGGAGCACACCTCGGTCCGCGAGACCGTCGGCGTGTTCGACGTCAGCCATCTCGGCAAGGCATCGGTGGTCGGCCCCGGCGCCGCGGAGTTCGTGAACGCCTGCCTGACAAACGATCTCGGTCGGATCGGACCCGGCCTCGCGCAGTACACGCTGTGCGCAACGGAATCCGGCGGTGTGATCGACGATCTGATCGCATACTTCGTCTCCGACGACGAGGTGTTCCTGGTCCCGAACGCGGCGAACACGGCGGCGGTGGTTGCGGAACTGGCGGCGCAGGCACCGGACGGAGTGACGGTCACGGATCTGCACCGTGGGTACGGGGTGCTGGCCGTGCAGGGCCCGCGGTCGGCGGACGTGCTCGGCGCGCTCGGGTTGCCCACCGACATGGACTATATGGCCTTTGCCGACGCCGACTTCGAGGCTGCGCCGGTCCGGGTGTGCCGGACCGGGTACACCGGGGAGCGGGGCTACGAGCTGCTTCCGCGCTGGGACGACACCGCGGCGGTGTTCCGGGCTCTCGTCGCCGCCGCGGAGCAGGCCGGCGGGCAGGTCGCGGGTCTGGGTGCGCGCGACACGCTCCGGACCGAGGCGGGCTATCCGCTGCACGGTCACGAGCTGTCGACCGAGATCTCGCCGCTCGAGGCGCGGTGCGGGTGGGCCATCGGCTGGAAGAAGCCCCGGTTCTGGGGCCGTGACGCGCTCCTCGCCCAGAAGGCGGCCGGTCCGGCGCGCACCATGTGGGGGCTGCGCGCGCTCGACCGGGGAGTGCTGCGGCAGGGGTTGTCGGTGCTGCGTGACGGCGTCGTGGTCGGAGAGACGACGTCCGGCACGTTCTCGCCGACCCTCAAGGTCGGGATCGCCCTCGCCCTGCTCGACTCGTCCGCGGCACCGGCCGCCGGTGAGGAGTTGACCGTCGACGTGCGGGGTCGGGCGCTGCGCTGCGAGGTGGTCGCGCCCCCGTTCGTGCCGGTGCGGACGAGGTGAGGCGTCCGTCGCACCCGGGAGTCGCCGGAGCACGAATATCCGTGGTCGCGCAATGTCGTGCACTGCCGGTTCGATAGGATTCGGCGCATGACTGGTGTCCTCGAATTCACGCGCGTTCCGCATCCCTCACCCGTGTCGGAGCAGGACCGCGCGCGAGTACTGGCCGCCCCCGGGTTCGGTGTTCACTTCACCGACCACATGGTCACCATCGACTACACCGAGGGACGCGGCTGGCACGACGCCACCGTCGGGCCGTACGCGCCGCTCCGGATGGACCCCGCGACGATGGTGCTGCACTACGGGCAGGCGATCTTCGAGGGTCTGAAGGCGTACCGCCAGCAGGACGGGTCGATCGCCTCGTTCCGGGTGTCCGCGAACGCCGAGCGCCTGAACACCTCGGCGCGGCGGATGGCGATGCCGGAGCTGCCGGAGGAACTGTTCCACCGGTCCATCACCGAACTGCTCGCCGTCGACGGTGACTGGGTTCCCGCCGCGGGCGGCGAGGACGCCCTGTACCTCCGGCCGTTCATGATCTCGACCGAGGTCGGTCTCGGGGTGCGCCCGGCGAACAGCTACAAGTACCTGCTCATCGCGTCCCCGGCAGGTGCCTACTTCTCGCAGGGCGTCAAGCCGGTGAGCGTGTGGCTGTCCACCGAATACGTGCGCGCCGCCCCCGGTGGCACCGGTGCCGCCAAGTTCGCCGGGAACTACGCGGCCTCGCTCGTCGCACAGGCTCAGGCGGCGGAGAAGGGCTGCGACCAGGTCGTCTGGCTCGACGCGATCGAGCGCACGTACGTCGAGGAGATGGGCGGGATGAACCTGTTCTTCGTCTTCGGCTCGGGCGCCGACGCACGTCTGGTCACCCCGGAGCTGTCGGGTTCGCTGCTCCCGGGCATCACCCGCAACTCGCTGCTCACGCTCGCCGCCGACGCCGGATACGCCGTCGAGGAGCGTCGGATCAGCACCGACGAGTGGCGGGAGAAGGCCGCGTCGGGTGAGATCACCGAGGTCTTCGCGTGCGGCACGGCAGCGGTCATCACCCCGGTCGGTTCCGTCAAGTCCGCCGAGGGCGAGTTCACCGTCAACGGTGGCGAGCCCGGCGAGGTGACGATGGCGCTTCGTGACACGCTCACCGGGATCCAGCGGGGCACCTTCGCCGACACCCACGGATGGATGACCACACTCGCCTGAACCGGGCGACCCGCGACACGACCGGTGGCCACCGACGATTCGTCGGTGGCCACCGGTCGTTCTGTCGTTGTGCTGCGACGGCTGTCGATCAGCCTCCGAGCAGGAATCCGACGGCGGTCACGGCGACGGTAACCTCGATCGCCGCGCCCAGGACGTCGCCGGTGATGCCGCCGAACCTGCGGGCGCAGTGCCGGGTCAGGGCGACGGCGAGCAGCAGCCCCGCCCCGGCGGCCGCGGGGCCCTGCCACCAGCGGTCCGGGACGGCGAACACGCTGCCCGCGAGGAGGAGCGCCGACCACAGCACGCACACCCATGCCTTCTGGGTCCCCGCGACGAGCGCGCCGAACCCGGTGGGAGTGGCGGGCGAGAGCCCGCTGCGGCAGGCCAGCACCGCGGCCACCCGGCCGGCCGCGATCGCCGTGATCGCCGCCCACCAGAGACCGGCGCCCGTCAGTGCGCCCAACGAGAGTGCTTGTCCGCCAAGGCAGATCAGCAGGGCCGCCGCTCCGAACGGGCCCACTCCGCCGCTGCGCATCACCTCCAGCGCGCGCTCGGGCGGACCGTAGCAGCCGAGCCCGTCGACGGTGTCCGCCAGCCCGTCGACGTGCATGCCGCGCGTCGCCAGGGCGAGTGCTGCCACGGCGATCAGGCCGGCGAGCGCCGGGTCGAGTGCGGCCTCCAGTGCGACCCACAGCGTCGCGGTTGCGGCTCCGCCGAGCAGCAGCCCGACGACCGGGGTCACGGCGATGACGCGGGCGCCCGCGGCGCGGTCCGGTGACGGCTCGTCCGCCCGCTGCGGGACGGGCAGCACCGTGAGCCAGGACAGCGCCAGCCGCAGCCCGCCGAGCACGTGCTAGTCCGTGCCCGTCGGGTCGGCCGCGATCGCGTCGTCGCCGGTGCTCACGCCGGCATCGGCGAACGTCGCCATGTTCGTGAGGGTGGCGACCGCACCCTGGAGCACGGGGAAGGCCACGAGCGCGCCGGATCCCTCGCCGAGGCGCATGCCGAGGTCGAGGATCGGATCGAGTTGCAGTTGACGCAGGGCCACCGCGTGCGCGGGTTCGGTGGACCGGTGCCCGGCCACCCACCAGTCGCGGGCGCCGGGCGCGAGCTGCTCGGCGACCATCGCGGCGGCCGTCACGACGACGCCGTCCACGATCACCGGCGTGCGCCGCACCGCAGCCTGCGCGAGGAACCCTGCCATCGCGGCGAGATCGGCGCCGCCCGCGGTTCGCAGCAGCGCCACGGGATCGGACCCGTGCGGGCGCACCCGGCGGAGAGCGTCCCGGATCGCTGCGGTCTTGCGGGACCAGCCGGCGTCGTCGACACCGGTGCCGCGGCCCACCGCCGCCACCGGTTCGGTGTCGGTGAGCGAGGCGATCAGCACGGTCGCGGGCGTCGTGTTGCCGATGCCCATCTCACCGGCGATGAGCAGATCGGCGCCCTCGTCGACCTCCTCGTCGGCGATCGCGCGGCCGGCGTCGATGGCGCGGACCACCTCGTCGTGGGTGAGCGCGTCTTCGCGATCGATGGCGCCGCTGGAACGGCGGATCTTGTGCCGGGAGACGGTTGGATCGGTGTCGGCGTCGACGGAGATGTCGACGACGCGGACGCCCGCGCCGCAGGTGGCGGCGAGGACGTTGACCGCCGCACCGCCCGCGGTGATGTTGGCCACCATCTGGGCGGTCACCTCGGCCGGGTACGCGGACACGCCGTGCCGGGCGATCCCGTGGTCACCGGCGAACACGACCACCCGGGGGCGGGCGAACAGGTGCGGGGGACATTCGCCCTGGCACGCGGCGACCCACCCGGACAGCGTCTCGAGGCGTCCGAGGGATCCCGCGGGCTTGGTCAGCTGAGCCTGCCGGTCGGCGGCGGCGAGCCGCACCCGGGCCGACGGTGCGACGACCGGGTCGAACGTCACGGACTCGGCATTCGAGTTCGAATCGGTTGTCACAGCTGGCCTTTCGTCGGATGCCTCGGCATGCTCACTTCAATCGGACGGTCAGGCCCGCAACGGCGAGAAGCACCTCGTCGCACACCTGCGCAAGCCGGCCGTTCAACGCGCCGATCTCGTCTCGGAACAGCCTGCCCGACCGCGTCTCGGGGATGACACCCAGCCCCACCTCCGGACTGACCAGCACCAGCGTCCCGGTGTGGTGGGTGACCGCGTCGACCAGTTCGTCGCAGCGCGGACCGATCGTGCCGCGGGGGGCGTCCCAGGCGCCCGCGGCGTCGAGTTCGGTGGTCAGCCAGGTGCCGAGATCGTCGACGAGCGTCGGGGGGCCACCGGCCCGCAACAGGCAGGCGAGACCGGGGCCCGTCGCGGTCTCGACGGTCGTCCAGTGGGCGGGTCGGCGTCGACGGTGCTCCGCCACCCGTGCGGCCCAGTCGCCGTCGCGGGGATCGAGCGACGACGTCGCGACGTATCGGACGTCACCGGCGGGCATCAGCGACTCCGCGTGGCCGGACTTGCCGGAGCGGGCCCCGCCGAGGACGAGTGTGCGATGCGCGGCGGTGGACACGCGCTAGACGGTACCAACGGCGCCGGCAGCGGCTCCGAAGCGTCGCCGATAGTCCGCGGGAGCGACGCCCCGCGCTCGCTGGAAGTGGTGACGCAGCAACGCGGCGGAGCCGAAGCCGCACCGGTGTGCGATCTCCTCGACCGGCAGATCGGTGCGTTCGAGCAGCTCCTGGGCGCGCAGCACGCGCTGGGTAGCGAGCCACTTCCCCGGGGTGGTGCCCGTCTCGGCGGCGAATCGGCGCGCGAACGTGCGGGGCGACATGGCCGCCCGGGACGCCAGCGAGTCGACGCTGTGGGGCGAGTCCAGGTGCTCGCCGAGCCAGTCGAGCAGGGCGGCGAGTCCGCTGCCGTCGGATGCGTGGTCGAGGACGGGTCGTTCGATGTACTGGCGCTGTCCGCCGTCGCGTTGGGGTGGTGTGACCATGCGCCGCGCGACGGTGTTGGCGACGTCGGAACCGAGTTCGCGGCGGACGAGATGCAGGCAGGCGTCGATGCCCGCGGCGGTCCCCGCGCTGGTGACCAGTTTTCCTTCGTCGACGAAGAGGACGTCGGGGTCGACCGTGGTCTCGGGAAAGGCGCGGGCGAGTTCGTCGGCGTGCATCCAGTGGGTGGTGCATCGTCGACCGTCGAGCAGTCCGGCCGCGCCGGCGAGGAACGTCCCGGAGCACACCGTCAGGACGGTGGCTCCGGAGGCAGCGGCCGCGCGAACCGCATCGACGACCTCGGGCGGGTAGTGGGCGCGGATCGTCGTCGCCGTCAGTATCACGAGGTCGGCGCCCGTGAGACCGTCGACACCGTGTCCGGGGGTGAGGGTGACGCCGGGCACGTTGGTGCGCAGGGGAACTCCCGGTTCGGGGCCGCACACCCGGAAGTCGAGGGCGGGAACGCCCGCGTCGGTCCGGTCGAGGCCGAACACCTCGCAGACGGTGCCGAACTCGAACATCGCCACCCGGTCGAGGACGACGACCGCCACACGAGACAGCATGGCGCCAGTCTATGGCGTGATTTTTGCGGCCACTGTCTTAGCTGCCACTTTTGGCAGAAAGTTCTCTGTCGAAGAATTACTGCCATGACCGGACTCGCGCTCCTCGCACTCGCAGTTCTCGCCGTCGGATGCGCGGTCGCGTCGCGAACCGCACGGCTGCGGAACCGGACCGGACAGGATCCCCGCCCACTCGCGCGCTACGGGTCCCACTCCGTCGACGATCGTGACCGGGCCCGGGTGGCCGCCGACCTCGCCCTGCTGCGCGGACGGTCAGGGCCCCCGGCGTCCTGAGCGGAACGCCCTCGCGGGGCGGGAAAGCGGTCGTCGGGTCGTGATGCAGGTCAGACCGGGTCGCCGGGGGAGACCCGGGGCTGGGGTGCGCGCATCTTGCGGATCTGCGACGAGCGGACGAACGCGTACCACCCGAGCTTGAATCCGCCGTCGAGCGTGTCCGGGAAACGTTCGCGGACCTTGTTGTTGATCTGGCGGCCCATGATCACGCCCTCGACGACCATGAACAGCATCATCACGAACATGACGAGCGTGACGATCGCCTGCATCGCCGGGTTCAGGAACATCGCCATGATCAGCAGGACCGCCAGTGGCATGAACATTCCGACGAGGTGGCGGCGCGAGTCGACGAGGTCGCGCACGTAGGCCCGGACCTCGCCCTTGTCGCGCGGCAGGAGGTACTTGTCCTCACCGGCGAGCATGCGGGCGCGCCTGTCCGCGGCGTCCGCACGGCGCTCGGCCGCGGCGGCCTTGCGCTGCTCCTTGTCGCCACGACTCGCCTTGCGGCGGGCCCGCGCCTCCTTGGCGGTCAGTGGAGCCGGAGCCACCGGTCCACGCTTCCTGCCCTCCGCCTCACGGCGCGACGGCGTCGGACGGCCCTTGCCTGCCGTCACGGCGGACGGCGCCGGTTCGGTCGGAGGGACGACGGTCGGCTCGTCGACCCCGGCGTCACCGTTGTCGGGATTGTCGGGGTTTCCACGGCGCAGCAGTTTCACCCCACCAGGCTACTTGCCACCGTGCACCGGTTTCGACCCCGCTCTCCGGTTCGGTACGTCCGGTGACCGGGCCGACCTCTCGATCCGGTTCTAGACTCGCCCGATGCGAGTCCTGATCGCACCCGATTCGTTCGGGGACACACTCACCGCGGTCGAGGCCGCCGACGCGATCGCCGCGGGGTGGGCGCGGGCACGCCCGGACGACGAACTCGTGGCCGCGCCGCGCTCGGACGGTGGTCCCGGCTTCGTCGACGTCCTCGCCGTGCACGGCGGACTCGTGCACGAGGTGGTGCCCGCCGGGCCCCTCGACGACGCCGTCACCGCGCGCTGGCTCCTGGACGGCGACGTCGCCTACGTCGAATCCGCGCAGGCGTGCGGTCTGCACCTGCTCCGAGCCGACCCCGGCACCGCACTGGCCGCACACAGTGCCGGAGTAGGACACCTCGTCGCGGCTGCGGTCGACGCCGGCGCCGGCACGGTCGTCGTCGGGCTCGGCGGCAGCGGGTGCACGGACGGCGGCCGCGGGCTCGTCGCCGCACTCGGTGGGACACCCGACGCCGCCGGCCTCGCCGCCGCCGGCGCTCGACTCGCGGGTGTGCGGCTCGTCGCGGCCACCGACGTCGAGAACCCACTGCTCGGACCGCGGGGCGCCGCTGTGGTGTTCGGACCGCAGAAGGGCGCCGACGCCGACGCCGTCACCGAACTAGAACGCCGCAACGCCGAGTGGGCGGACGTTCTCGACGAGTGGTGCGGTGCCCCGGTGTCCACCGGCGCGGGCGCGGGCGCGGCAGGCGGTCTCGGCGCCGCGCTGCTCGCGTTGGGAGCCGAACGCAGGTCGGGCGCCGATGTCGTGGCCGACGTCACCGGGCAGGACACCCTGCTCCGGGGTGCGGGCGTCGTCCTGACGGGTGAGGGACGGTTCGACCACCAGTCGCTGGGCGGGAAGGTCGCGGTCGCGCTCGCCCGCGCGGCACGAGCCGTCCCCGTCCCCGTCGTCGTCCTCGCAGGTCAGGTGGCCCTGGACGGCGACGATCCCGACCTTCGGGGGCTGGGGCTGAGCGGTCTCCGATCCGTGGCCGACCATGCCGGCTCGGTGCAGCTGGCGATCGACGACGCGGCCACGCAGTTGGCGGGTCTCGCGGAAGAGGTCGCGCGATCGTGGAGATCGTGACCGGGAGCGGCGGGAATACCGAGGCGAAGAGTACGGTTGACGTGTTCACGGGTTTGGTACGAGCGAACAGGAGAGCCCATGACAGTGCAGAACGAGAGCGCCGCTGCGACCGGAGGCGTGCAGACCGAGGCTGCGCACAAGGTCGTCATGTCGGATGCGGCGGCCGCGAAGGCCAAGGCTCTGCTCGACCAGGAGGGCCGCGACGACCTGGCCCTGCGCATCGCCGTCCAGCCGGGTGGCTGCGCCGGACTCCGGTATCAGCTGTTCTTCGACGACCGCTCGCTCGACGGTGACCTCGTCGTCGACTTCGGCGGCGTCAACCTGGCCGTCGACCGGATGAGCGCTCCCTACGTCGAGGGCGCGACGATCGACTTCGTCGACTCCATCGAGAAGCAGGGCTTCACGATCGACAATCCGAATGCCACCGGCTCCTGCGCCTGCGGCGATTCGTTCAACTGACCGCACCGCACAGCCTGTCGTCCGGCGCGGCACCCCCGGTGGGTGCCGCGCCGGACGCATGTCCGGGCGAGGTCCGGACGGCGGGTAGCGTGTGCACTTTGCACCCGTCGAACTGAAAGGTCAGCGCGTGACAATCGCGGTCACCGGCTCCATCGCCACCGATCACCTGATGCGTTTCCCCGGGCGCTTCGCCGAGCAGCTGGTCGCCGACCAGTTGCAGCACATCTCGCTGAGCTTCCTCGTCGACGACCTGGTGGTCCGGCGTGGCGGAGTCGGCGGCAACATCGCGTTCGCGATGGGCGTGCTCGGCGGATCGCCGCTGCTGGTCGGTGCGGTCGGTGCCGACTTCGCCGAATACCGCGGCTGGCTCGAGAAGCACGGCGTGGACTGCTCCACCGTGCGGGTGTCCGAGGTCGCGCACACCGCACGCTTCGTGTGCACCACGGACGAGGACATGGCGCAGATCGCGTCGTTCTACCCGGGTGCGATGAGCGAGGCACGGGAGATCTCCCTCGCCGACCTGCCCGCCGGAGTCGACCTCGTCCTCGTGGGCGCGAACGACCCCGCTGCGATGGCGCGGCACACCGAGCAGTGCCGTGAACTGGGGATCAAGTTCGCCGCCGACCCGTCCCAGCAGCTCGCGCGACTGTCGGGTGCGGAGGCACGCGAACTCATCGGCGGTGCGGAATACCTGTTCACCAACGAATACGAGTGGGCGCTGCTGCTCCAGAAGACCGGGCTGACCGAGGACGAGGTCGCCGGGCAGATCGGACTGCGGGTGACCACCCTCGGCGCCAAGGGCGTCGAGATCGTCGACCGCGAGGGCAATTTCGTGCACGTCGGTGTCGTTCCCGAGCGGGCGAAGGTCGATCCCACGGGTGTCGGCGACGCGTTCCGGGCGGGCTTCCTGACCGGCCGTGGCGCCGGACTGGACCTCGAGCGGTCCGCGCAGCTCGGCTCGCTCGTCGCGGTGCTCGTCCTGGAGACGGTCGGTACCCAGGAATGGACGCTGGACCCGGCGGACGCCGTCAAGCGGCTCGCCGAGGCGTACGGACAGGATGCCGCCGACGAGATCGGCGCCCTGCTGACGTAGACGCCTGCGGCGCCTGTGCGCGAGTTCGGTAGCCGGAGCTACCGAACTCGCGCACAGGCGCGCAGCGCCTACACGTGGACCGGGTACGCCGGTTCCTGGATCTGCGGCACGATGCGCTTCTCCACGAAGATGCCGTGCCAGACCATGAAGCAGAGCACCGTCCACAGCCGGCGGCTGTGGTCCGAGACGCCGTCCCGGTGTTCGTTCAGCATCGACGCGACCGCGGCCTTGTCGAAGATGTGGTCGGTCTGTGAGTCGGCGATCTGCTGGTGCGCCCAGTCGAAGAGCTCGGTGCCGCGCAGCCAGTGCCGCAGCGGGACGGGGAAGCCGAGCTTCGCGCGGTGCAGGACGTGCGCCGGGACGATGCCCTCCAGTGCCTGCCGCAGCGCGTACTTCGTCGTCTGCTTGGTGATCTTCTGATCGAGGGGAACCCGCGACGCGACCTCGAAGACCTCGGTGTCGAGGAACGGCACCCGCAGCTCGAGTGAGTTCGCCATCGTCATCTTGTCGGCCTTGACCAGGATGTCGCCGCGCAGCCAGGTGAAGAGGTCGAGGTGCTGCATCCGTGCCACCGGGTCCCAGCCCCGCGACTGCGCGTAGATCGGTCCCGTCACGTCCTGATGCGTCCACTCGGGACGGAAGTCGCGCAGGACCGCCCGCAACTGGGCGTCGTTGAAGCTGCGCGCATTCCCGTAGTAGCGCTCCTCGAGGGTCATCGAGCCGCGATTGAGCAGGCTCTTGCCGCGGGTGCCCTCCGGGATCCGCTCCGACAACCGCCCCGCCGCCCGCCGCAGCGGCGCGGGAAGATACTCGAACGGCTTGAGCGACAACGGTTCCCGGTAGATCGTGTAACCGCCGAACAACTCGTCGGCACCCTCGCCCGAGAGCACCACCTTGACGTGTTTGCGTGCTTCCTTCGCGACGAACCACAGCGGCACCAGCGCCGGGTCGGCGACCGGATCGTCCAGGTACCAGATGATCTCGGGGATCGCGGCGGCGAACTCGGCGGGGGAGACGACCTTGACCACGTGGCGGGCACCGATCGCCGCGGCGGACTCGGCGGCGACGTCGACCTCGGAGTAGCCCTCCCGCTCGAACCCGGTGGTGAAGGTGATCAGCTTCGGGTTGTGCCGCATCGCCAGCGCCGCGATCGCGGTGGAGTCGATGCCGCCGGACAGGAACGATCCGACGGTGACGTCGGCGCGCATGTGCTTGGCGACCGAATCCTCGAGCGCCTCCGCGATCTCCCGGTAGCGGGCCTGTTCCGCGCCGGGCGCGAAGGGACGCACGGGGAACTTCGGGGTGAAGTACCGGGTGATCCGCGGCGCCTCGCCGGGACGAACCCACGCATGGCAGCCGGATTCGAGTCGCCGGATGTCCGCGTGCAGCGTCTCCGGCTCCGGGACGTACTGCAGCACCGTGTAGTGCTCGATCGCCCTCGGGTCGAGGTCGGTGTCGATGCCGATGACATCGGCGAGCTCGAGGAGGCTCTTCTTCTCGCTGCCGAACGCCGTTCCCGCCGATCCGGACGCAAGGAACAGGGGCTTGATGCCGAACGGGTCGCGGGCGATGAAGAGCTCACGCTTCTCGGTGTCCCAGATCGCGAACGCGAACATGCCGCGCAGCCGGCGTACGGCGTCCTCGCCCCAGTGGTGGAACGCCGCGACGATCGCCTCGCTGTCGCCCTCGGTGCGAAACTCGGCGCCGTGGTCGCGGGCCAGTTCCTCGCGCAGTTCGAGGTAGTTGTAGATCTCGCCGTTGAAGGTGAGCGCGTACCGGTCCGGGTTGTCCGCCGGACCCCAGCGCAACGGCTGGTGCGAGTGCTCGATGTCGATGATCGACAGTCGGTTGAAGCCGAACACGAGGTCGTCGTCGTGCCACGTGCCGTGCTCGTCCGGTCCGCGATGACGCAGGCAGTGCATCGCGGAGTCGACCCGGGCAACGGCGTCGTCGGAGGTTCCGGCCGAGGTCAGAAACCCGAGCAGTCCACACACAGCGTCCAATACCTCTATTCGCTTCGGGGGCACTCCGCACCGGCGTGAACAGGCGGGGAGGAAGTTGCCGATTGATTCTGCCGAGTATGCCGCAGTCCCGCAGAACCGCCGGGTGTGACCCGGGAGTGGATGGACGGCAGCTTTGGTCTACGCTGCGTAGTATTCGGGTGGTCCGCTGGGCTGCCCCTATCAATTTTGCGGCGATCAGGAAGGCGTGAACGTGGCGCAGAGTCGGATCCTTCGGCGAGCGGGGCTAGCGGTCTCATTGGGACTGGCCGCCATGCTGCTGTCGGGATGTTCGATCGACAATTCGGTGCTTCGCTTCGGATGGCCGTCGGGCATCACCCCCCAGGCCGAGCGGATGCGCGAACTGTGGACCTGGTCCGTGATCGCGGCCCTGTTCATGGGCGTGATCGTGTGGGGCCTGACGTTCTGGACGGTCATCTTCCACCGGAAGAAGAAGGACTCGCCGGAGTTCCCGCGGCAGACCGCGTACAACGTGCCGCTCGAGCTCTTCTACACGGCCGTTCCCTTCGTGATCATCGCCGTGCTCTTCTACTTCACCGTGGTCGTGCAGAACTACGTCCACGAGAAGAAGGAGGACCCGAACGTCGTCGTCGACGTGACCGCCTTCCAGTGGAACTGGAAGTTCGGCTACCGCTCCATCGACCTCGGTGACGGCACGGCGAAGTACGACGGTGTCGACGCGGAAGCACAAGCTGCCGCGGAGGCGCCGGCCGAAGAGCAGGTCATCCACGGCCACGAGGTTCCGGGTCCGCTCGCGGGCAAGGGTGAGCACGACCTGTCGTACCTGCGCTACGACACCATCGAGACGGTCGGGACGAGCACCGAGATTCCGGTTCTGGTCCTGCCGACCGGGAAGCGGATCGAGTTCGTCCTCGCGGCCTCCGACGTCATCCACGCGTTCTGGGTTCCGGAGTTCCTCTTCAAGCGGGACGTCATGCCGAACCCGAAGGAGAACCACTCCGACAACGTCTTCCAGATCAGTGAGATCCAGAAGGAAGGCGCGTTCGTCGGACGCTGCGCCGAGATGTGCGGCACCTACCACGCGATGATGAACTTCGAGGTCCGTGCCGTGAGCCCGGAGAAGTTCGCGGAGTACATCGAGCTGCGCAAGCCGGTGGACGAGGGCGGCAAGGCCTTGACGACCGCCGAGGCTCTCGCCGCGATCGGTGAGTCGCCCGTCGCGACCTCGACCACGCCGTTCAACACCGAACGCACCTACCGCCAGGCCACCGAAGTTCTCGAGGGCGAGTACCAGTAAGCGGTGCCGACGGCACTCGACGACCTCCCGGACCGCACGGCTTCCGACGACCTCGCTACATAAGGACGAGCTGATATGAAGATCGAAGCGAAGCTCTTCGAGATCTTGACGGTGTTTTTCATCTTCATCGCCATCGTGTACGGCATCTTCACCGCCGTCTCGCGGACCGGCGTCGAGTGGGCGGGTACCACCGCGCTGGTGCTGACCGGCGGGTTGAGCCTCATCATCGGCACGTACTTCCGGTTCGTCGCTCGCCGCCTCGACACCCGTCCCGAGGACTACGAGGACGCCGAGATCTCCGACGGCGCGGGCGACCTGGGCTTCTTCAGCCCCGGTAGCTTCTGGCCGATCCTGGTCGCGGCCGGTGCGGCGTTCACCGCCGTCGCGCTCGCGTTCTTCCAGCCCTGGATGATCGTGGTCGGTGCCGTGCTGGTCATCGCCTCCGCTGCGGGCCTGGTCTTCGAGTACCACATCGGTCCCGAGAAGCACTGACACCGCAGGTTTTCGCGCCGAGGGCGCCGCTACTCCCAGGGAGTGCGGCGCCCTCGGCGTTTCGCGTCTGCGGGGTGTCCCGTGTCGTCGCGTCGACACCCGCGGCGGAGAGAGCCGCGATCCAGCAGTGTTCTTCACGGCCGGACGGTGAGCGGGATGCGACGATGGCCGACGTGATCCTCGAACACGCGCTGTTGAACGTCCGCCCCGGGCAGGAATCGGACTTCGAGGCGGCTTTCGCGAGCGCGAAGTCGATCATCTCCTCGATGCCGGGCTTCGATCAGCTGACACTGTCGCGGTGCATCGAGCGGCCGGGAACCTACCTGCTGCTCGTGCACTGGGAGAAGGTGGAAGACCACGTCGACGGCTTCCGCGGCTCGCCCCGATACGAGCGCTGGCGTCAGCTGCTGCACCACTTCTACGAACCGTTCCCGCGGGTCGAGCACTACCAACCGGTGCTCGCCGTGCGGTGAGGCCGTAGCGACGGCGCCGGTTCATCCGACCGGTCGGGCCTGTTCCGTCCCGTCGCGTGCCACCCGGGCAGCACTCCCAGCACCCGGCCGCCGCATCCGGCCGGGTGGTTCGGCGACCGCGGGCCCGTCGACAACCGCGCGTGTGCCGATGTCACACGTGTAGGTCGAAGCCGAGGTCGACGTCACTGGCAGCGACTCCACCCCGGATCCCCCAGTTCTCGGGTCCGCTCTCTCGCAGGGTGATGGTGATGTGATCACGGGGGATTCCGAGCGCCGTCAGCCGGTCGACGATCTCGGTGTAGAGGTGCCGCTTCGCCTGCCCTGAACGGCCCGCGAAGCAGTCGATGGAGACGATGGTGCAGTACTCGGGTTGAGAGAGTCCCGGGGGACAGGCGAACCGATGGGGCTCGTGCACCACGAGCCGCACATGCTTGTCCTTGGGAGGGATGCGGAAAGCCGCCACGAGCGCACCGTGGACGGCATCGATGACGGCGACCTCCTCCTCGTCGGAGTAGCGCCGGCGGACCTCGATCAGGGCAGTGGGCATGGACACACCCTGGCATGTTCCGGGCTGCGACGCGTCGTGTTCGCCGCGGGGCACCGGTGGGCCGCCGGGCGGGACGGAATCTCCCGGCAACCCGGGACACCGACCCCTTACGCCCGGGACGGGCAGTCGGACACGATCGTCGGGTGACGGGGGTACGGAGCGCGGAGAGTGTGATCGCCGAGTTGCCGCGGCGGCTGCAGGACGTACTGCACCTGCGCATCGTGCAAGGGCTGTCCGTGGACCGAACCGCTCGGCTCCTCGGCACCGAGCGGGAGCACGTTCTGCTCCTCCAGCACCAGGCTCTCGACGCCCTGCGTCGACGCCTGCGGGACGCGGAGGCGGCCGGGTACGGCGGCGCCCGGGGGGTGCGCACACCACGCACCTGACGCGAAGAACGGGGAAGGCCCCGAACCCCTGGTGGGTTCGGGGCCTTCCCCGTTCTTCGCGTGGACGCGATCAGTGCTTCGCGTCGCCGTCAGCCGACTCGATGCTCTCCGCGCCGGACTCGGTGCCGTGCACCCGGTCCTGGTACGCCTTGAGCGTCGCGAGCTGCTCGTGCTCCTTCTCGTGCTCGGCGGCGAGGAGCGCGGCTGCCTCGTCGGCCGGGTCGGCGAACATCAGGCTGCCGAGTCCGGGCTTGCCGGCCGATCCGAGCTTGTTCATCTTCTTCGGAATCGCGGCACCCTGGTACTCGAGCGGGATCGGGTGGCCGTGGTCGTCGACCGGTCCGAGCGGCTGGTGCACCTCGACGTACTCGCCGTGCGGCAGGCGCTTGATGACGCCGGTCTCGATGCCGTGCTCCAGCACCGCGCGGTCGCTGCGCTGCAGACCCAGGCAGAACCGGTAGGTGACGAAGTAGGCGATCGGGGGCAGCAGCACCATGCCGATTCGGCCGATCCACGTCATGGCGTTCAGCGAGATGTCGAACTTGAACGCGATGATGTCGTTGATGCACATGATCGTGAGAATCGCGTAGAAGGTCACGGCCATGACGCCGAGGCCGGTACGGACCGGCACGTCACGCGGACGCTGCAGCAGGTTGTGGTGCGCGTCGTCCTTGGTGAACTTCTTCTCGATCCACGGGTAGGCGATCAGCACCGCGAACACCAGGCCCATGATGACCGCGACGGCGAACACCGCGGGCACCGTGTAACGACCGAACGGGTAGATCTCCCAGGCCGGCCACAGTCGAGCGAGGCCGTCGGTCCACATCATGTAGATGTCGGGCTGGCTGCCCGCGGACACCTGCGACGCGTTGTACGGGCCGATGTTCCAGATCGGGTTGATCTGCAGGACGCCACCCATGACGGCGAGGATGCCGAAGGTGAAGGCGAAGAACGCGCCACCCTTGAGGGCGAACACCGGGAGGATCCGGACGCCGACCACGTTGTTCTCGGTCCGGCCGGTGCCGGGGAACTGCGTGTGCTTCTGGTACCAGACGAGCGCCAGATGAGCACCGATCAGCGCCAGGATGATGCCCGGGACGAGGAGCACGTGCGCGACGTACAGGCGGGGAATGATCAGCGTGCCCGGGAAGTCACCGTCGAAGATGAGGAACTGCAGCCAGCTGCCCACGATCGGCACCGACAGGGTGATGCCGGACAGTGCGGCACGAAGGCCCGTGCCGGACAGCAGGTCGTCGGGGAGCGAGTAGCCGAAGAACCCCTCGAACATCGCCAGGATGAGCAGCAGGCAGCCGATCACCCAGTTCGCCTCACGCGGGCGACGGAACGCGCCGGTGAAGAAGATGCGCAGCAGGTGGACGATGATCGACGCGGCGAACATCAGCGCGGCCCAGTGGTGGATCTGCCGGACGAACAGACCGCCGCGGACCTCGAAGGAGATGTCCAGGGTGGTGGCGTACGCCTTCGACATCTCGACGCCGCGCAACGGCTGGTAGGCGCCGTTGTAGACGACCTCCGCCATCGACGGGTCGAAGAAGAGGGTGAGGTACACGCCCGAGATCAGGAGGATCAGGAACGAGTACAGCGCGATCTCGCCCAGCATGAAGGACCAGTGGGTCGGGAAGACCTTGTTGATCTGCTTCCGCATCCCCGCTGCCAGGTGGTAGCGCGAGTCGAGGTTCTCGCCGGCTTTCGCGGCGTGAGCTGCGGCCTTGGTCTGGCCGCCAGTGATGGTTGTCATGAACGACGCTCCCAAAATCCGGGGCCGAGGGCCTCGACGAAGTCACCGTTCGCGACGAGGAAGCCCTCTTCGTTAACGGTAATCGGCAACTGGGGCAGTGCGCGAGCCGCAGGACCGAAAATCGGCTTACCGAAGTGCAGGGCGTCGAACTGCGACTGGTGGCACGGGCAGAGGATCCGGTTGGTCTGCTGCTCGTACAGCGAGGTCGGGCAGCCGAGGTGCGTGCACAGCTTCGAGTACGCCCAGTAGTCGCCGAAGTTGAAGCTCTCCTGGCCCTTGCGGCGGATCGCGCGGTCGCTGTCCTCCGTACGGAGGCGGATCAGCATGACCGGGTTGTCGGCACGCTTGAGCGCATGGGCGAGCGCCTTCTCGTCGCCACGCTCGGACTCGCGGAACGGGAACACCGTCTCCATCGCACCGGCATCGAGATCCTCCGGGCGAACCAGGACGATGTCGTGCGGGCGGCCCGTGTAACGGCGCAGGTAGATGGTCTCGCCCGGGAAAGTGGGCGTCCAGCCGGAGGTCCACAGGTCGGACTTGTCGCCCTTGGCCCACGGGTTCTTGATCAGACCGCCGAGCGGCATGATGGCCATGACGCCCAGCGCGCCCGCACCGAAGCCGAGGGTGCGCTTGATGATCTTGCGGCGACCGATCGTGGAGGTTTCCAGCGAGTCGGAGAGCTGCGCGGCGATGGTCCGCCGGTCGACCTCTGCAGAGCCGCCCTGGTCGTGGCGGTCCTGGATCGAGACCTCTTCGGGGACGAACTTCTTCGTGAAGAGCACCGCGCCGACACCGAGCCCGAGGATCGCGAGGCCCATCGTCAGACCGATGAGCGGCGTGTACAGGCTGTACATGTCGTAGCCCTCTTCGCCCTGGCCCTTGTACTCCCAGGGCCAGAAGAGGTAGATCGCGATGAACGCGATCGCCGAGATGCCCGCGAGCGCGAACCAGTAGGCGACGGCGCGCTCGGCACGCTTCTCCGCCTTGGTGCCCTCGACGGACCAGCGCTCACGCCGGAACGCGACGTCGACACCGTCGAGATTGGTGCCGAGGGTGACGAGCTCGTCGCGCGACATCGCGTCGAGCTCTTCGTTCGTGTAGTCCTTCTTCGGCGTGCCGCCGTGGCCGGCGTCGCTCATGACCTTGCTCCGATCCACAGTGCTGCGCCGACGACGGCGACGATTCCGATTGCCCACATCGCCATGCCCTCCGAGGCGGGACCGAAGCCGCCGAGGCCGTAGCCGCCGGGGTTCTTCGTCTCACTCGCAGACTTGATGTACGCGATGATGTCGCGCTTCTCGTCCGAGCTCAGCTGGCGGTCGGAGAACTTGGGCATGTTCTGCGGACCGGTGACCATCGCCTGGTAGATCTGCTGCTCGTTCGGGGCGTCGAGCTCGGGCGCGAACTTGCCCGAGGACAGCGCACCGCCGCGGCCGGTGAAGTTGTGGCAGGAGGCGCAGTTCAGCCGGAACAGCTCGCTGCCGCGGGCGATGTCGTCGCCACGCAGGGAGGTCGTCGCGACCTCACCGTTCTCGTCCCGCACGACCGTCGGACCGCCGCCGTTCGCCTGGATGTAGGCGCCGATCGCGTCGGTCTGGCGGGCGTCGAACTTCGTGGGCTTGCGCACGGCCTGCGCTTCGTTGCGGACCATCGGCATACGGCCGGACGACACCTGGAAGTAGACGGCGGCCTCACCGACACCGATGAGGCTGGGGCCGCGGTCCTGAACACCCTGCAGGTTCACACCGTGGCAGGTGACGCAGGAGGTGTCGTAGAGCTGCTTGCCCTCGCGGATCAGCGCGGACGCATCGTCGGATGCGGTGGCGACCTGCGGAGTGGGCGTGAGGGCCGAGGCGAGGAAGCCGGCGCCGACAAGTCCCATCATCAGGATCAGCGCGCCGGTGATCCGGCGGCGGAACTTGCGCTGACGACGGGCTCTTGTTGCAGTCGCGCTGTCGGTGGCTGCTGAAGGGGGGGATGAACTCATCTGTATCCCTTTGGTCTCGCGGGACGGACTGAACGGGCTGGGGCTGGGTACTGCGTTCAGCTGCTAACGGATGAAATAGATGGTGGCGAACAGGCCGATCCACACGATGTCGACGAAGTGCCAGTAGTAGGAGACGACGATGGCGGCCGTCGCCTGTGCCGGCGTGAACTTGCTGACCTTGGTTCGCACGAGCAGGAAGACGAAGGCGACGAGACCACCGATCACGTGCAGGCCGTGGAAGCCCGTCGTGATGTAGAAGACGGAGCCGTACGCGCTGCTCGACAGCGTGGTTCCGTGCTGCACCAGGTGGATGTACTCGTACGCCTGACCGAGCACGAAGAAGGTGCCCATCGCCAGCGTGAGGATGTACCAGCGGCGGAGGCCGAAGACGTCGCCCTTCTCGGCGGCGAAAACGCCCATCTGGCAGGTGAACGACGACGCCACGAGCACCGCGGTGACCGGCACGGCCAGTGCCAGGTTCAGCTCGGTGGGCTCCGGCGGCCAGTTGCCGTTCGCCTGTGCCCGCGCGACGAAGTACATCGCGAACAAACCAGCGAAGAACATGAGCTCGCTGGACAGCCAGATAATGGTGCCGACGCTGACCATGTTCGGCCGGTTCAGCGAGTGCACGCGCTGGGTGATTGCGGATCCTTGGGTCCCTACTGCGCTCGTCACAGAAGGAAGTATGACGCGTTGTCGTACGCGAGGACCACCCGGGTCCGCTGTTGGCGCGTCGTGCCCGAATTTCAGTATGCCCGAAGCCGCGATTGTGCAGGTCGGTGCTCATGGCAGGCTGAACCCATGACTGGGACACCGTGGTGGCGGCAACTGTTCGGGCGGCGAAAACCGGCGCCGCTGAGCGCCGACCGGGCCGATCTGGTGGTGGTCGTGTCGAGCTTCGACGACGCCGAGGCGTGCAGCACGGCACTCGACCGCGGTGCCGCGGCGGATCCCGTGTGGCTCGCGGACGCGGAGGCGGTCCTGCGTCACCATCTGCGGCTGCCCGCGGCGGGCGTCGCCCGGGCTGCGGAGCTCGCGGCGCAGGACGGGTACGCGGTCGCAGGCGATCCTGCCGACGTGCCGCCCGAGCCGGAGGCGGACGGATTGGCGGCGGTGGTCCTGCAGCGTGTCCAGATCCTCGACGCGCTCCACTGCTCACAGGAGAAGTCACGGATGGCGGGCCTCGCGCAACGGGCAGGCGGCACCGTCGTCGGGTGGGACGCCCTGCAGCCGTCACCGGCCGGCGCCCACTGATTAAGCTGCGTTCCGGATTGCAGCGACGACAAGAGGCGGTTGGAATGGCGACGTGGCCCGAGGTGCTTGGCGCTCTGACGGACGGACAGGATCTCGACGCGTCGACCGCCAACTGGGCGATGAGCGAGATCATGTCCGACAACGCCACCTCGGCCCAGATCGCGGCGTTCGGCATCGCACTGAAGATGAAGGGGCCGACCCCGGCCGAGGTGTCCGGAATCGCCGACGCGATGCTCGCGAACGCCCGGACCCTCGACGTCGACAGCGACGCCGTCGACGTCGTCGGCACCGGGGGCGATCGGCAGCACACCGTCAACATCTCGACCATGGCGTCGGTGGTGGTCGCAGCGACCGGAGTCCGTGTGGTCAAGCACGGCAACCGTGCCGCGTCCTCGAAGAGCGGAGGCGCCGACGTCCTCGAGGCGCTCGGTGTCCGGATCACCCTCGATCCGGCGGGTGTCGCGCAGTGCGTCCGTGAGGTCGGTATCGGGTTCTGCTTCGCGCCGACCTTCCACCCGGCGTTCCGCTTCACCTCCGGGCCCCGCAAGGAGATCGGTATCCCCACCGTGTTCAACGTGCTCGGACCGCTCACGAACCCGGCCCGGCCGCGTGCCGGACTGATCGGTTGCGCGTTCGCGGACCTCCAGCCGGTGGTTGCGGGCGTGCTGGCGCGACGGGGCGTGTCGGCGCTGGTGGTGCGTGGGGACGACGGTCTCGACGAGATCACCACCTCGACGACGAGCACCGCCTTCGTGGTCGACGGTGGGTCCGTGCGGGAGGCTCGGATCGACCCGACCGTGCTGGGGATCGAGCGTGTGCCGCTCGACGCGCTGCGCGGCGGCGACGCCGAGGCCAATGCCACGATCGCCCGCTCCGTGCTGGCCGGCGACCGTGGCCCTGTTCACGACGCGGTGGTTCTCAACGCGGGTGCGGCGATCGCCGCGCACCGTGGACTCGACGGAACCCTGGAGGATGCGTTGCGGGCAGGCATCGCGAGTGCCGTCGACGCCGTCGACAGTGGTGCCGCGGCCGATCTGCTGGCTCGGTGGGTGGACGTCAGCACGCGCCTCGCCGGATAGCCGTGGTGGCCCCGGCACGGCCGGGGCCACCACGTACTCACTCTCCGATGGAGAAGGCCGCCTCGACGTCCGCGCTCGCGTAGGAACGGAAGGCGATGTGGGTGGTCGTGCGCAGGACGCCGTCGACCTTGTTGATCGCGCCGGTGACGACGTCGGCGATCTCGTCGTGGCTTCGCACCTTGACGACGGCGATCAGATCGACGTCGCCCGCGCACGAGTACACCTCCGAAACGCCGACGATGTCGGCGACGGCCTGGGCGGTCTCGGGGATCCGGTTCGCCTCGGCGTGAATGAGGACGATGGCGTTGATCATCTCGCTCCTAGTGACGGGGGGTGCGGTGCCCGTTCAGCGTATTCGCCTGCGTCTCGGGCGAGCGCACACCACTGTTGCCAGGAGCCCGCGCCGTGCGCGGGCTCTCGGTAGCCGTCGCTGGTGCGCACGATCCGGACTCCGGGGGAGTCGAGCCAGTTCGCGACCAACCGCACCTCGTCGGCCATCGCGCCTCGCAGTGGTGACGGGTCGGGGAGCACGGTCTCGGCGGCGAGGGTGAGTGCGTCGACGACCGGCATCGGCGCGACGCCACGCGGCGCGACACCTGCGGACGCGAGCCGCCCGGAGCGGATCACCGCGAACTCCCACCCGCCTTCGTCCCTCGGGCGTGCGGCGACGAGTTCCTCGATCCTCGCCACCGAGGCGAGTCGTTGGCAGCGCCGAAGGGCGGTCGCGAGGGCCGCGGTCCGGTCCCGGAGCCTTGCCGCGTTCTCGAACAGCTCCGCGCCTGCAAGCTCCACGACCCGCGTCCGCAGGTCCCGGAGCGGAGCGTCGGTCGCGCCCCGGATCAGATTTCGGCTCAGCTCGACCGCCGCCGCGTACGCGGCCGCCGACTGTGGTGCGCTGCCTGCCGGGCAGGATCCCACCGCGTCGTCGGGGCAGTCCGGGCCGTGGACGTCGTTCTGTTTGATCTTCCTGGTGCAGTGCCGCAGACGGCACGACTCGGTGATGGTGGCGGCGACGTCCGCGGCATCGCCACGGTTCGAGAACGGTCCGAGCGCATCAGGACCGGCACGCCGGGTCACCGAGAGCCGGGGGAAGGCCTCGTCGGTGAGGGTGATCCACCAGGCCCGCTTCGGGAACTTCGAGCGGCGGTTGTACGGCGGCGCGTGCGCGGCGAGCAGCCGGAGCTCACGGACACCGGCCTCGAGCCCGTGCGCGCACTCGACGTGGTCGACGCGGGTGGCGAGCGCAACCATCTCCTTCATCCGGGCACGGGTCTCGGATCCGGTGAAGTAGCCGCGAACCCGGCGTTGCACGTTGACGGCCGTCCCGACGTAGAGGACCTCGTCGGAGGGGCCACGGAACAGATAGACACCCGGGCTCCGGGGCAGATGGGCTGCGAGGCCGCGTTTGCCGCGCTGTGCGGCGGAGACGTTCGGGAGGTAGTCGACGAGTTCGGGGTAACTGTGCACACCGAGGTTGCCGACCCGTTCGATCAGGGCGTGCAGGACGTCGACGGTGGCGCGGGCGTCGTCGAGCGCACGGTGCGTCGGGCGGGTGGACACCCGGAACAGGTCGGCCAGCGCGGACAGTTTCACCGAGGGCGCCTCCTCTCGGGAGAGGACCCGCCTGGCCAGGCGCACGGTGCACAGGACCTGGAAGGACGGCCAGGCGAGGTCGCACCGCGTGGTCGCGGCCCGGAGGAAACCGATGTCGAAGGGCGCGTTGTGCGCCACCAGGACGGCGCCGCGGGCGAACTCGAGGAAGCTCGGTAGCACCTGCTCGATGCGGGGGGCGTCGACGAGCATCGCCGAGGTGATCCCGGTCAGTCGGACGATGTGGGGTGGCATCGTCCGGCCCGGGTCGACGAGTGTCGACAGCTCTCCCACGACCTCGCCGCCGCGGATCTTGACGGCGCCGATCTCGGTGATCGCGTCGTCACCCGAGCTGCTGCCGGTGGTTTCGAGGTCCACGACGACGAAGGTGGTGTCTCGCAGTGGGGTGTCCAGTTCGTCGAACGCCAACTGGCGTGCCGTCACGTCGCGGGAACTCACGGGCCAGACAGTAGGACCCGGCACCGACACCCCTCCGCGGGCGCTACGGCGGCAGTGTTCGCGGGTGCTCGCCGTCGGCGGTTCGTGTCGGACGGCGGCGCTATTTTGCGGGTACCGAGGCACGGGAAACGCCCGGGAACGCCGAAAGAGACGAGGGTCACAGTGATTGTCGACTGCAGCGAATGCGCCGTGCGGGGCCCCGGGTGCGACGACTGTGTCGTCACGGTGCTGCTCGGGTATCCCGAGTTGTCGGAGTCCACGCAGACCCCACGGTCGGGTGTTGTCGCGCGGATGAGTGTTGAGCAGGACGAACAGGTTGCTCTCGGTGTGCTGGCCGACGTCGGGCTGGTGCCTCCACTGCGGCTCGTGCGGTCGCTCGAGCGCACGCAGACCAGTCGGTCGTTATCTGTTCGTGATGATGGTGCCGCGTAGTAGCCGCCCGGGGCCCCAAAAGGTCGAAATGTCCGCTTTAGGCGATGTGGGGAGTCGACACCGCCCGGGCGCTTTCGTAATCTTCTCGAGACCTTGCGGAGTCTCGCCGCCCCACACCGGAGCGGCGTCGTGAGGTACCGCCTAATCGAACTCCCGTGAGGGACTCGAATCGGGAACCCACCGTTTTTCTGGGGTGAATCCCGTCGGAGCGCGCCAGCGCGGGACGACGGGTAGGGCTGATCTTCCCAGCCCGAACCCGTCAGCTAACCCGGTCGGCGGACGAATGGAAGAAAGGCACCTCCTTTCGTGGCAACACTGAGCTCCAAGGCCCGACGCGCCGCCGTCGCCGGCACCCTCGCCCTCGGCGCGATCACGGCCAGCGCGGCCCCGGCACTGGCCGAGCCCGTCACGGTTCCCGGCGTCGGCACCTTCGACATCCCCGGTGTCCCCGCCCAGACGATCGAGATCCCCGGTCTCGAGCAGCTGCAGGCCCAGATCCCCGGTGCCCCCGCTCCCGCGCCGGCCCCCATCATCACCGCCGGTCAGAAGGCTGTTGAGGCCGCCGCCAGCAAGATCGGCGCACCCTACGTGTACGGCGCCAGCGGCCCGGACGCCTTCGACTGCTCCGGACTCGTCCAGTGGGCGTTCAAGCAGGCCGGGCTGAACCTGCCCCGCACCAGCTACGACCAGGCCGCCGCAGGCGCCCCGGTCGCGGCCAACGCCCTGCAGCCCGGCGACGTCGTCTCCTTCTACGGTGGCTCGCACTCGGGCATCTACGCCGGCAACGGCGAGGTCATCCACGCCGCGACGTCCGGCGTCCCGGTCAAGCGAGTTCCGCTGTCCTCGATGCCGATGGACGGTGCGCGCCGCTACTGACGCACACCGGTCACGACAGGGGTGCCCTGCGGCAGGGGAAGTGTCGCGGGGCGCGGTGTCGGTCTCCTGTGGGCCCGGCGATCCGACGAGGATCGCCGGGCCCACAGTCGTTCCCGAGGCTTCCGTGGCGTGCACGAGGCGTCCCCCGGGGGGAGTGGACACCGCCGTATGCCGTTCCGTAACCTTGCCGAGACCTTTCCGTGCGGGAGAACAGGAGCACCCGGTTTCGTGGCGTCACTGAGAAAGCGGTCGACCGCAGTCGTGACCGGCGCGCTCACCCTCGCGCTGATCGCCGGGGCCACCGGTCCGGCCGGCGCCGATCCTGCGCTCGACAACCCGACGGCCGCACTCGAACGGCTGTCCGAGCTCTCCCGGACGTCGGAGCAGACGGCCGAGGCGATGCACAACGCGCAGATCGACCTGGACTCCAAACTGGCGGTCCAGCGTGATGCCGAGGCCCGCCACCAGCAGGACGTCGAGCGTCTCGACGCCGCTCGTGCGGAGATGGCGCGGTTCCAACCCGCCATCGACCGACTGACCGTTGCCAACTACCAGGGCGGTCGGGTCAACCGGTTGTTCGCGGTGATGGTCTCCGATTCGCCGCAGCAGCTGCTCGACCAGATGTCGACGCTCAGCGTGCTGTCCGCGGACACCGCCGCGCAGGTGCGTGAGTTCAAGGACGCCAGCGACACGGCCACCACAGCCGAGGAGTCGTCCCGCAGGTCCGCCGACGACGCCCGGACGGCAACCGAACACGCTCGCGTCATCAGCGACGACCTGCAGCGCACCCAGAGCGACCTCAAGGAACAGATCGCCGAGGTCACCGCCGCGTTCGCGGAGTTGAGCAGTGCGGAGAAGGCGCAGCTCGCCGGCTCCGTGTTCCCGCCCGGCTACGACCCGTCGATCGTGCTCCAGGGCCTGGTTCCGGGGTCCAACGCGAGCGCGCTGCAGGCCGCGCTCACCCAGGTCGGCAAGCCCTACGTGTGGGGAGCCACCGGTCCCGACGGCTACGACTGCTCCGGCCTGATGGTCTGGGCGTACCGGCAGATCGGCAAGACCCTGCCGCGGTCGAGCCAGGCACAGGCCGCCTCGGGAATCCCCGTGCGCAAGTCCGACCTCCAGCCCGGCGACCTCGTCCTGTACTACGACGACGCGTCCCACGTCGGCATGTACGCGGGCAACGGCAACATCGTGCACGCGTCGACCTACGGCGTGCCCGTCAAGGTGGCACCGCTGGACGCGTATCCGTTCTACGGCGCCCGTCGGTACTGACCATCGAGCGGGAGGGTGCGCCGCGCCAGACGCGGCGCGGGATTCGGCGCTGGGAGGCGATCGCGCTCGCAGGCTTGCTCGTCGCAGTCGCGGGTGGCGCGGCAACGGTGCTGAGCCAGCGGCCGGAGGGGCAGCCGGCCGCCGCCGCCGAGGCGAGTCCGTTCGAGCAGGCTCGCCGCACCGGAGTCCAGGACCTGCTGAATCGGTGGGCGAAGGCGGTCCGGTCGGGTGACGACGCGGCACTGGTGGGGCTGTTCGACGCGGGAGCCGCGCCGGAGTTCCTGGCCGCCGAGGTGCGCCGGTCACGCAATCTCGCGGGTGTACCGCTGGCCGACTGGGGCTACGAGATCGGCTCCGGCCCCGAGACGCCGGTGCCGAGCGACATCGCCGATCGCCTGCAGGCCACCGACGTCTGGGCCCCCCATGTGTTCCTCAGATACGGGATCGCGGGCGCGGACACGGCCTCGACCCGCAAACCGGTGTCCCTCGTGGTGGCCCGGCGCGGTGACGAGTGGAAACTCGTCTCGGACGGCGCGCTGCCGCAGTACGACCGGAGCACCTGGCGTGGACCGTGGGACTTCGGTCCGGTCGTCGCGCGCACTGTGGAGACGGACGGCGGTGTCTCGGTGGTGCTCGGCCACCCGTGGCAGCAGGCCCGCGTCGACGCCATCGCCGCCGAACTGGTCACCGCCGTTCCCGCGGTCACCGAGGTGTGGGGCACGCAGTGGCCGCGCCGCGCCCTCGTCATCGTCGCCGCCGACCAGGAGGAGTTCACCCAGCAGGTCGGCGAGGAGCACAGCGGTTCCGACATCGCCGCCGTGTCAATCTCCGATGCCGTCGTCCCGGGCGCGACGACCGTCACCGGGCAGCGAATCGTGTTCAGTCCCACCGCGGGTGAGCGACTGACGGAGGCGAGCAGACGGGCGGTACTGCGACACGAACTGACTCACGTCGCGGCCCGGGCGACGACTGTCGACGGGTCACCGATGTGGGTCCTGGAGGGATTCGCCGATTACGTGGGTCACCGCGGGTCGGGTGCCACCGTCCCCCAGATCGCGCCCACGGTGTCCGCTGCCGTGGCGGTACACGGACCGCCGGTGCGCCTGCCGTCCGACGCCGACTTCGCCGCAGGCGGGGAACGGTCCCTCGCCGCGTACGAATCCGCTTGGACGGTAGCCGAATTCGTTGCCGACCGGTTCGGTGAGGACGAGCTGCGTTCGTTGTACGGAGAGCTCGCCACCGGCCCGGCGGACGATGCGACGATCGACGACCGGGTCAGGTCGGCGATCGGCGTGCCGACGCAGGAGCTGATCGGGCAGTGGGGGACCTGGCTGGCCGACAACGTGCGCTGAACGTCCACCCGGCAGAGGGGTCCGCGTCGACCCGACCCCTCCTCCCGTCCCGGGCGCCGCACCGCCTACCGTGATCGCATGCGCCGAACCCTGCTGGTGACGAACGATTTTCCGCCCCGACCGGGAGGCATCCAGTCCTACCTGCAGTCCCTGACGTCGGCGCTGCCCGCGCACGAGCTCGTGGTCTACGCGCCCCGCTGGCGGGGTGACAGCCACACCAGGTTCGACGCGGCGCAGCCCTTCGAGGTGGTCCGCCATCCCACGACGCTCATGTTGCCGTCACCCCTGGTGGCGCGGAAGGCCGCGAAACTGGTGCGACGGCACGACTGCGAGACCGTCTGGTTCGGTGCGGCGGCTCCGCTGGCCCTGCTGGGACCGCACCTGCGCCGCGCCGGGGCCGGTCGGATCGTGGCGAGCACGCACGGTCACGAGGTCGGATGGTCGATGCTGCCCGCGGCACGCCGGTCGTTGCGGCGGATCGGGGACACCACCGACGCCGTCACGTACGTCAGCAAGTACACGCGGCGCCGGTTCGCGGCGGCGTTCGGTCCGCGGGCCGGGCTCGAGCACGTCCCGCCCGGTGTGGACAGCGAGACGTTCCGGCCCGATCCGGGAGCGCGAGCGGAGCTGCGGGCCCGCTACGGGTTGGGTGACCGGCCGACGATCCTGTGCCTGTCCCGGCTCGTTCCGCGCAAGGGGCAGGACGTCCTGATCCGGGCGCTGCCACGCATCAGGCGCGCCATCGACGGCGCCGTGCTGGTGATCGTCGGCGGGGGGCCCTACGAGGAACGGTTGCGTGCACTGGCCCGCGCCGTGGACGTCGAGGACCACGTCGTGTTCACCGGCGGTGTCGCGTCGGCGGAGCTTGCCGCGCACCACACGATCGCGGACGTGTTCGCGATGCCGTGCCGTACCCGCGGAGCCGGCCTGGACGTGGAAGGTCTCGGCATCGTGTACCTGGAGGCGTCCGCCTCCGGTGTCCCGGTGATCGCCGGGAACTCCGGTGGTGCACCGGAGACGGTGCGTGAGGGTGAGACCGGGCATGTCGTGAACGGCCGCTCGGTCGAGGCGGTGGCGGACTCGGTGATCTCGGTGCTCTCGGACCGTGACCGTGCGGAGGCGATGGGCGTCGCGGGGCGGGCCTGGGTGTCCGAGCAGTGGCGATGGGACGTGCTGGCCGCTCGCCTCGCCGGACTGCTCTAGCGCGAGGAGCCGTCCGGTCCCAGCGGCACGACGGCCCGGGTGCGCGGGTCCGATGGCGGCGACCACCGACCCCGTGCTCCCGAGCCGACGAGAGTTGCTACCGGCTGTAGATGGCCTCGATCGCAGCCCCGTGGTTCTGCACGATGATGTTGCGCTTGAGTTTGAGCGTCGGCGTCAGCTCGCCCGTCTCCTCGGTGAAGTCGAGCGGCAGGATCCGGTACTTCTTGATCGACTCGGCGGCGGACACGAGCTTGTTCGCCTCGGCGATGGCCTCGTCGATCTCCGAGATCAGGTCCACGTCCGCGAGCAGGCTCTCGATGGTCGCATCGGTGGCCTTGCCGTTGCGCTCGAGCCACCCGGGCCACGCCTCGGGATCGATGGTGACGAGGGCGGCGATGAACGGCTTCTGGTCGCCGACGACGAGCGCCTGGCTGATGAGCGGGTGCGCGCGGAGATTGTCCTCGAGGACCGCGGGGGCGACGTTCTTGCCGCCGGCGGTGACGATGATCTCCTTCTTGCGGCCCGTGATGCTCAGGTAGCCCTCGGTGTCGAGCGAGCCGAGGTCGCCGGTGTGGAACCAACCGTCCTCGATGGCGTCCTTCGTCGCGGCGTCGTTCTTCCAGTACCCGGTGAACACCACCGGCCCCTGCAGCAGGATCTCGCCGTCCTCGGCGATGCGAACGGAGTTGCCCGCCAGCGGCTTTCCGACGGTGCCGATCTTCTGATTGCCGGGGGAGTTGACGGTGATCGCGGCGGTCGTCTCGGTGAGGCCGTAGCCCTCGTAGATCGTGACGCCGAGGCCGCGGAAGAAGTGGCCCAACCGGGCGCCGAGCGGAGCGCCACCGGAGATAGCGAGCTGGCACTGGCCCCCGAGGGCGGCCTTGAGCTTGCCGTAGACCAGCTTGTCGAAGACCGTGTGCTTCAGGTTGAGCACGAAGCCCGCGCCGCCGGTGTCCTGGGCCTGGCTCCACTGGACGGCCACTTCGGCGGCCGCGTCGAAGATCTTGCCCTTGCCCTCGCTGTGCGCCTTCTGTCGGGCCGTGTTGTAGACCTTCTCGAACACGCGCGGCACCGACAGGATGAAGTCGGGCTTGAACTCGCCGAAGGTGGCCACGATGTTCTTGGTGTCGGAGGTGTGGCCGACCGTCGTGCCCGCGTTGAAGGCCGCGAGGCTCACCGCCCGCGCGAGGACGTGCGCGAGCGGGAGGAACATCAGGTTCCGGCGGCCCGGCTGCAGCAGCGCCCCGAAACCGGAGGTGGCGATCGCGTTGGACTCGGCGATGAGGTTGGAATGGGTCAGCATGCAGCCCTTGGGGCGGCCCGTCGTGCCCGAGGTGTAGATCAGGGTGGCCGGATCCGCGGCCTTCAACGCCGCCGTGCGGGACCGCACCTCGTCGTCGGGGACGTCGGCGCCGCGCTCGACGAGCGTCGCGATCGCGCCGCGCTCGTCGTCCCCGGGCTCGATCTGCAGGACGGTCGTCAGGCCGGGGAAGTCGCCGGTGACGTCGGCGACGGTGCCGCTGTGCGCGGCGCTCTCGACGATCAGCGCGACGGCGGCGGAATCCTGGAGGATCCAGCGGACCTGCTCGGCGGAGGAGGTCTCGTAGATCGGGACGGTGACGCCGCCCGCGGACCAGATCGCGAAGTCGACGATCGGCCACTCGTACCGGGTGCCCGACATGAGGGCGACGCGGTCGCCGGGCTGTACGCCGGACGCGATCAGACCCTTGGCGACCGCGGTCACGGTGTCGGCGATCTCGGCGGCGGACACGTCGGTCCAGGTGCCGCCCGAGAGGCGCTTGAAGAGTGCGAGGTCGGGATTCTTCTCGGCGTGGGTGTACACCGCGTCGACGGCGGATCCGTCCTCGGGAACGGTGAAGTTGAGGGGGACACTGAACTCACGCACGTGAGGCCTCCGACCTGAAGAATACTGACGAGTAGGTAGTGTGCAACTCCACTGTAAACCCTGGATGATGCGACCTGCGCCACGCTCGACGAGGGTGATGTGTGAAGCTGTCCGGGTGAGCAGCATTCAGGTCGCGGACCAGACCTTCATCGCGGCGGCCCCCGAGCGGGTCGCCGAGTGTCTGGCGGCGAGACGCAAATGGGGTCGCTGGTGGCCCGACCTTCGGCTGGACGTCCGAGAGGACCGCGCCGAGAAGGGCATTCGCTGGACCGTCGACGGCGCACTCACCGGGACGATGGAGCTCTGGCTCGAGCCCGAACTGGACGGCACCATCGTCCACTACTTCCTGCACGCCGAGCCCGCCGGAGTGGCGCCGGTCGACGTGCCGTCCCTGGACCTCGCGGGACTGAATCACGCTCGCCGGCTCGCGGGCAAGGTCGTCACGTTCGAGGTGAAGCGTGAGCTCGAGGCGGGTCGCCCCGCCGGGGAGTCACCCCAGGCCGGCTGAGGCCGCGGCGGGACTGCGCGGAGGAAAGGGAGCACTCTCGGATGTCGGAGAAGACCAAGAGGTCGATCACGATCGCGGCGCCGCCGGAGCGGGTGATGGACGTGATCGCGGACTACGACACCTACCCGGAATGGGTTGCGGCCGCGAAATCGGTCGAGGTACTGGAGGTCGGCGCGTCGGGGCGCGCGCACAGGGTGCGCTTCGTGCTCGACGCGGGGATGGTCAAGGACACCTACGTGCTCGAGTTCCGGTGGGCGGCGGACGGTCGTGCCGTGTCGTGGGAGCTGGTGTCCGGTGAGATCCAGAAGGCGCAGTCCGGCTCCTACCTGCTCGCGCCACAGCCCGACGGGTCCACGCTGGTCACCTACGAGCTCACGGTGGACCTGACGATCCCGATGATCGGACTGTTCAAACGGAAGGCGGAGCGGGCGATCACCGACACCGCGCTCAACGAGCTGAAGAAGAGGGTGGAGGGCTGAGCCCCGGGGAGGCCGACGCGCATCCCCGGGTGCAGTTCGTCGTCGGCAAGGGAGGCGCCGGGAAGTCGACGGTGGCCGCGGCGATCGGTGTCGCCGCCGCGCGCTCGGGCGCACGGGTCCTGGTCGTCTCGCTCGATCGCGCGCACTCGCTCTCCACGGTGTTCGGTGTCGCCGCCGAACCCGGTTGCGCGGACGCGGTGCACGACGTGACCGGGGTGCCGTGCGGCGCGATCTCGATCCTCGAGCTCGACACCCGGGCCCTGCTGGAACGTCGGCTGGCGACGCTGGCTGCGCTCGTGCCCGCGGGTGGGGACCACGATCACGCCTCGCCGCTCTCGCTGCCCGAACCGGAGGAATTGACGGCGCTACCGGTCGCCGAGGAACTGCTCGGGCTCGCGGAGGTGGCAGGGCTCGCGTGCAGCGGTGACTGGGACCTCGTCGTGGTGGACTGTCCCGCGACTGCCGACGCCACCAGGCTGCTGACGGTCCCGGATCTCGTGGCGGACGGCATCGAACGGATCTGGCCGCAGCACGCGCGCGTCACCCTGGGGCAGGGTGCCGCGCAGTGGCAGTTGGTGACGGCGTTGCTGGTGGATCGTCTCGTCGACTCGACGGCACCGATCCGCGCGCTCCTCACGGACCCCGGCCGGTGTGGGATCCGGCTGGTGACCGAGCCGCGGCAGGTCGCCGCGGAGGAGGCGCGGCGCACCGTCACCGCCCTCGCGCTCCTGGGTCTCCATCTCGACGAGGTGATCGTCAACGGTGTACTGCCACACGATGATTCGCCGGCCGCTGCAGTGAAGGGCGAGGACGCCGAGGTGCGATCCCAGCGGTGGTACGCCCGGCGCGTCGCGCACCAGGCGGCGGTGCTCGCAGAGTTGCGTGAGGTTCCGGCAGGCGCGCCGATCCGGGTGGTCCACGACGACGGCGGCGAGCCGGTAGGGTGGGACGCTCTCGGCGCCGTCGTCGACGACGCCTTCCCGGCCGGAATCGATCCCGCGTCCGTGGACGAACCGGAGCGCACCGCTCCGACCGTGGAACTCGAATCGGGGACGGGGGTGGACTCTGTGTACGCGCTGCGAATTCCGCTTCCCCTCGTCGACCCCGCGACGGTGACCCTCGGGCGCGTGGGCGACGACCTCCTCGTCGGTGCCGCGGGAATCCGGCGCCGCTGGCCGCTGGCGTCGGTGCTCAAGCGGTGTGATGCGGTCGGTGCCGATGTGGAGGGCGACGACCTGGTCGTGAGGTTTCGGCCGGACCCGGAGGTGTGGCCGCAGTGACCCCGGACCATGCTGCACTGATGGCCGAGTTGAGGTCGCTCGCCCTGGCCGCGCTCGACCGACTCGAACCGATCCTCGAACGCGCCGCGCAGGGTGTCACGGAGCACTCGGGTGACACCACAGGTCACGTGGCGGAATCCGACACCGACCGGGCCGGTCCGGCGCCCGAGGCCGAGGCCGGCACGTCGGCCGGCGCGTCGGGATGCTCGTGGTGCCCCGTGTGCGCGCTCGTGGCACTCGTCAAGGGTGAGCCGCACGATCTCGTCACGCTGATCGGTTCCCAGATCGCGGCATTGCTCGCGTTGCTGCGGGCGCTGCTCGCCGAGCACGACGGGCAGGGCGGCCCCGGCGGAGGCGGAGCGGGATCGGATGGGGGGCAGCAGACGACGCGGACCCGCGCCTTCGTTCCGATCCAGGTCCGGATCGAGGACAATCCCGAATCATGACGACTGAGCGCGGGTCCGGCCTCACGATCGGTGTCGACGTCGGGGGCACGAGTATCCGCGCAGCCGTGGTGAACCAGGGCGGGGACGTCCTCGACACCGCGCAGGCCCCGACGCCACGGTCGGCTCCCGCGCTGGAGGACGCACTCGACCGAACGCTGCGCGAACTCGTTCGCCGCAACGCCGTCGACGCCGTCGGGCTCGCGGTCGCGGGATTCGTCTCGCAGGACCGCAACCTCGTCCGGTTCGCACCGCACCTGCCGTGGGTCGAGGTGGAGGTGGCACGGGAACTCGGTGCGCGACTGGGTTTGCCGGTCGTCCTCGAACACGACGCGAACGCGGCGGCGTGGGCCGAGCGTCGGTTCGGTGCCGCCACGGGCGGCGGGAACGTCGTCACCGTCGCGATCGGCACGGGCATCGGGGCCGCGCTGCTCGTGGACGGCGAGCTGTATCGCGGCAGTTTCGGGGTGGCCCCGGAACTCGGGCACCTCCAGGTGGTGCCGGACGGGCGGCCGTGCTCGTGCGGGAAGCGTGGATGCTGGGAACGATATTGCAGCGGAACGGCTTTGGTGGAGACGGCGATCGAGTTCCTCGCCGCGGACCCGTCGGAGTCGACCGTGCTCGCCGCGCAGGTCGCCCGCGACCCCGGCGCGCTGACCGGACGACGGATCGCCGGTGCCGCGCGGGACGGCGACGTGGTGGCGGTGCGGGTGATGGCCGAGTTCGCCCGCTGGCTCGGCATCGGGCTGGCGATGGTCGCCGATGTCTTCGACCCGGAGTTGATCGTGATCGCCGGTGGCGTCGCGAGCTCGGCCGGCCTGTTCCTCGACGACGCCCGGGAGCAGTACGTCCGCTCGCTCACCGGATCGGGGCACCGGCCGCTCGCCCGGATCCGGCCGACGCAGCTCGGTGAAGCCGCGGCGATGATCGGGGTCGCGGACCTCGCGGCCCCCCGTCCGTGACGGTCGACGCGGCGCACGTGTCGTCGTGTGGTCGCGCACACCGGGCGTCGGTACAGTGCGGGGCACGGACCGCGTAGTCCGGTCGGGAGGCGCGCATGTGGTACTGGCTCTTCAAGTACGTCCTGCTGGGCCCGGTCCTCTTCGCCCTCGGCAGGCCCCGAATCGAAGGGGCGCATCACCTTCCGGCGCACGGCCCCGCGATCCTCGCCAGCAATCACCAGGCCGTGATGGACTCGTTCTATCTGCCGCTGCGGGCGCCGCGGCGCATCACCTTCCTCGCGAAGAGCGAGTACTTCACCGGCACCGGGCCGATCGGACGGTTCCAGGAGTGGTTCTTCACCGCGGTGGGACAGGTGCCCATCGACCGCACCGGTGCCGATGCCGCTGCCGACGCGCTCGCCGCGGGACTGCGGGTGCTCGACGACGGCAACCTGCTCGGCATCTACCCGGAGGGAACCAGATCCCCGGACGGGCGGCTCTACAAGGGCAAGACCGGGATGGCCAGGATGGCACTCGCCTCCGGGGTGCCCGTGATTCCGGTCGCGATGATCGGCACCGCGAAACTCAATCCCATCGGGTCGCGTCTGCCGCGGCCCACGAAGATCGTGGTCCGGATCGGCGAGCCGATCGACTTCTCCCGATTCAACGGGATGGCGGGCAACCGCTTCGTCGAACGAGCCGTCACCGACGAGGTGATGTACAAGCTGATGCAGCTCTCCGGTCAGGAGTACGTCGACGTCTACGCGGCATCGCTGAAGGCGCCCGCCCCGAACGATCCGGCGCGGCCCGGAACCGCTGCGGTGCAGTGATCAGGACACCGGGACGGGAACCGTCTCGGGGAGGGGCGTGCTCCGGCCCTGCCGCACGGGCAGCCGCACCAGCGCGACGAGAACGAGCGTCACCACACCCCACCAGACGTACGAGGAGGCCAGCACCTGGTCCGCGAGCGGCCAGCCGAGGCCGCTCGCCCGACCCGGGATCAGTCGCCAGTGCGGGGCGATGACGAACAGTGCGACGCCGACGAGGGTCCACGCGGTCCACGCGGTCCGTCGCCACGGCTCCTGCTCCGCCCGGCACAACGCCAGATGCCCGACCGCCATCAGCAGCGGCACCACCCACACCCAGTGATGTGACCAGGAGACGGGCGAGACGAGAAGTCCGAGCACTGCCGCCGAGCACACGGCGAGCACGAGGTGTCCTGCCGCCAGTGCACGGCGCACCGCCACGACCGCGACGATCAGCAGCAGTGCGCAGCACACGAGCCAGACGACGGACCGCGTCGAGCCCTCGAGGCCCAGTCGCGCCAGCACGCCGGTGACGGACTGATTCGCGGGATACGCAGGCCGGCCGATGCGGTTGGAGTCGAGCAGGGTTTCGGTCCAGTACTGCTTCGCGTCGTCGAAGGTCACCAGGAATCCGAGAGCGGTGCCGACGAGGAAGCCGATGCCGGTCGTCACGGTGGCGCGGAAGTCCTTGCGCACCAGGAAGTACAGCACGAACACGGCGGGCGTCAGTTTGATCGCCGCGACCAGCCCGACCAGCAGTCCGCGCGGCCAGGGCGTCCGGGGCAGCAGGCAGTCCGCCGCCACCAGCGCCATCAGCACGATGTTGATCTGCCCGTAGTCGAGAGTCGAGTACACCGGCTCGAGCACGAGTGCGCCCCCGAACACGGCCACCGCCGTCCACGTCGCCGTCGCGCTGTCCACGACGCCGAGCGAGCGCAGCGTCAGCAGGATCGTGCCGAACAGTGCCGCCAGTGTGACGACGGTCAGCACGGCACCCGCCTGCTCCAGGCTGATCAAGGACAGTGGGCTGAACACGATGGCGGCCAGCGGGGGATAGGTGAACGGCAGCGGCGTTCCGATCGCGGTCGGGGGCATGGCGCCGTACAGGGCGGCGCCGTCCGCGAGGGCGGATCCGCCGAGCCGGTAGACATCCAGGTCGATGCGGTAGTGCGTGCCGAACTCCCGCAGGTACGGGAACCCGACGAGGTTGTAGGCGATGCCGACGAGGGCGGCGACGGCTGCCGTGAGCCGCAGGGTTGCGCCGGCAGGGGTTCCCGCGGGCGGCAGCCAGCCGCGTCGGAGCGGTGGTGTCGCAGTGTCATCGACCGGCGGAACGGTCGCAGAATCGCGGGGAGTCGACACCAAGGCATCCTTCGGTTCGGGGGCGGTCGCGTCACCAGTGTGCCGGGCGCATAGGGTGCCCGTCGTGCGCTACTTCTACGACTGCGAGTTCATCGAGGATGGTCGCACAATCGACCTCGTCTCCATCGGCGTGGCCGCCGAGGACGGCCGCGAGTTCTACGCGGTGTCCACCGAGTTCGACGAGTCCCGGGCCGGCAGGTGGGTACGCAGCAATGTGTTGCCGAAGCTGCCGCCGCGGTCGTCGACGGCGTGGCGGGACAGGGACAGGATCCGGGACGATCTGTTGAAGTTCCTCATCCCGCGGCCCGGCATCGTGCCCGAGCTGTGGGCCTGGGTGGCGGCCTACGACCATGTCGCCCTCTGTCAGCTGTGGGGTGACATGACGGCGCTGCCCCAGTCGATGCCGCGGTTCACCCGGGAACTGAAGCAGTACTGGGAGGACGCGGGCAGGCCGGCGCTGCCGCCCGCCCCGAGCGACGCGCACGACGCCCTCGCGGATGCACGCCACAACCTCGTGAAGTTCGAGGCGATCCGGCGGTCCCAGATCCTGCGATGACCGGGCCGTCCGCCGCCCGATGTGACGATCACGACAGGGCGTCAATCACACCCACCCGTGTCGGTCGCCGCGGTGACCGAATATCCTGGATCGGTGAACTGGACCGTCGACGTGCCGATCGACCGCTTGCCCGAACTGCCGCCGCTGCCCGCGGCGCTGCGAACGAAGCTGGACGAGGCGCTGAGCAAGCCCGCCGCGCAGCAGCCCTCGTGGCCCGCAGAGCAGGCCGCCGCTATGCGCACCGTGCTCGAGAGCGTCCCGCCGATCACGGTGGCCAGCGAGGTCGAGGACCTGCAGAACCAGCTCGCAGGCGTGGCCCGCGGCGAAGCCTTCCTGCTCCAGGGTGGTGACTGCGCGGAGACCTTCGCGGACAACACCGAGCCGCACATCAAGGGAAACATCCGCACGCTGCTGCAGATGGCCGTCGTCCTCACCTACGGTGCATCGCTTCCGGTGGTGAAGGTCGGCCGGATCGCCGGCCAGTACGCGAAGCCGCGCTCCTCCGACACGGACTCGCTCGGCCTGCAGTCCTACCGCGGCGACATGGTCAACTCGCTGGTCGCCGATCCGGCGGTCCGAGTCCACGATCCGTCCCGACTGGTCCGCGCCTACGCGAACGCCAGCGCGGCGATGAACCTGGTCCGCGCGATCACCGCCGCCGGTGAGGCGGACCTGCACCGCGTACACGACTGGAACCGCGAGTTCGTGTCGTCCTCGCCCGCAGGCGCACGGTACGAGGCGCTCGCTGCGGAGATCGACCGCGGCCTGCGGTTCATGGACGCCTGCGGAGTCGTCGATCCGAACCTCAAGGCCGCGAAGATCTTCGCCAGCCACGAGGCCCTCGTCCTGGACTACGAGCGCGCGATGCTGCGGCTCGACGACACCGGGGACCACCCGAAGCTGTACGACCTGTCGGCGCACTTCCTCTGGATCGGCGACCGCACCCGCCAGCTCGACGGCGCGCACATCGCGTTCGCGGAACTGGTGGCGAACCCGATCGGCCTCAAGATCGGTCCCTCGACCACGCCGGAGATGGCGGTCGAGTACGTCGAGCGCCTCGACCCGACCGGCAAGCCCGGCCGGTTGACGCTGATCTCACGGATGGGCAACGGCAAGGTCCGCGATCTGCTGCCCGGCATCATCGAGAAGGTCCAGGCGACCGGACACCAGGTGATCTGGCAGTGCGATCCCATGCACGGCAACACCCACGAGTCGTCCACCGGGTACAAGACCCGGCACTTCGACCGGGTCGTCGACGAGGTGCAGGGCTTCTTCGAGGTGCACAACGCGCTGGGCACCCACCCCGGCGGCATCCACGTCGAACTCACCGGCGAGAACGTCACCGAGTGCCTCGGTGGCGCGCAGGACATCTCCGACCTGGACCTGTCCGGGCGCTACGAAACCGCCTGCGATCCCCGTCTGAACACTCAGCAGTCCCTGGAGCTGGCCTTCCTGGTCGCCGAAATGTTGCGTGGCTGAACGATTTTCACGTAGCTCTCGGCCCGTCCCGGTGTGTCCGGGACGGGCCGAGTCCGTTGTCCCGGTCGATTCTGTCGGGCCCCGGCGCTACGGTCGCTGTGATCGATGAATCCCACACGGACAGTGAGGCACGCATCATGAAGATCACCGAACCGCAGCTCGGATCCCCCTGCTGGCCCGAACTGGGCACCACCGACATCGCGGCCGCAACTGCCTTCTACGGGGCGCTGCTCGGCTGGCGACCGGAGGACGATCCCCATCCCGAGGCAGGCGGCTACACGCAGCAACTGCTCGGTGACGATCCCGTGGCGGCGGTCAGTCCGCTCTACCAGGACGGCCAGCCCGTCGCATGGACGGTCTCGATCGCCGTCGCCGACGCCGATGCCGCCGTCGACAAGGTGACCGCTGCGGGCGGATCGGTGATCGCGCCGCCGATGGACGTCTTCGACCTCGGGCGATTCGCCGTCATCGCGGACCCGGCGGGCGCCGTCATCTCCCTGTGGCAGGCGCGCACCTTCTTCGGCGCAGCCCGGCTGAACGAGACGGGGACGCTGTGCTGGATCGAGCTGCGTACCCCCGACACCGCCGCCGCGGAGGCGTTCTACACCGCGGTGTTCGGCTGGAGCGTCAACGCGGGCGACGGATACACCCAGTTCGGAGTCGGCGGTCAGGATTTCGGCGGGATGATGGCGATGGGTGCCGATTTTCCGGCGGGCGTCCCCCCGCACTGGGCGCTGTACTTCGGGGTGGACGACGTCGACGCCTCCGCTGCGAAGGCCACCGAACTCGGCGGTGCCGTGCACGTACCCGGCACCGACATCCCCGGCACCGGCAGGTTCGCGATCCTGACCGACCCACAGGGTGGCGCGTTCGCGATCTACACCCCGCAAGCCTGACGGCGCGCTAGATCGGCGCGGACCACGCCGGGTACACGAAGTGCCCGGGTCCGCCGCCCGGCATCGACGACCCGCTGACGTTCGGGAGGTTCGCCTGCAGCCGGACCAACTCGTGTGGGTTCCCGTAGCGGTCGGCCTGCCAGCACTGCATCAGGACGCCGTGGAACGCGGTGCACACGATGCGGGTGCTGTTGCCGTACGGCGACGTCAGCCGGTCCTCGTTGACGAACGGATTCCAGTACGCGGGATTGTCCGGAGTCAGGAAGTCCGACTTCTCGAATGGGACGACCGGGGTCGGATAGTCCGGGATCGGAGGCCAGGCGTCGGCGGCGTGTGCGAGCGCGGGGGCACCGAGAACGGCTGCTGCGACCACGGGCACGGCAGCGGCACGGGTGAACCATCGAGAAGTGGATGCAGGCACCGGATCTCCTTCGGTCAACTGGCTGTCGTCCAGAACGGGTACACGAAATGTTCGGATCCCCCTCCGGGCCTGAGGAAGCCCGTCGCCTCGTGTGGCGGCGCCGCATGGTCCTTGGGGTGTGTGTCCTGTGTGTCGAGTGAGGCAGAGTGCGTGTTACCCGTGTCGGTCGGCTGGGTCAGCTCGAGCAGGACCTACGGCAGGGCGGTCAGAGTGACGGTCCCGCCCGGTTCGATCCGCTCGCCGACGCCGGGATTCTGCGCGATGACGAGCGACTTGTCGGACTTGGACACCCGCCGGACGTCGACGTCGAGGCCGAGACGTTCGAGCTCGTCCCGCGCGGAACCGACGCTGCGTCCCAGCATCGACGGCATCTTCACCGCCGTCGAGACGGTCAGGGTCACGCTCGATCCGGCGCCGACCGTGGTGCCCTGCCTCGGATCGGTTCCGACGACGTCGCCCGCGTCGACGTCGCCGTCGAAGACGTCGCGGGTGTCGGACACGGTGATCCCGAGTGCGTCGAGTTCGGCGCGGGCCTGGTCCACGCTCTTGCCGCGCAGATCCGGCAGCTCGACGGGTGGTGATCCCTTGCTGCGCAGCACCTTCACCTCCGACCCGACGGCGAGCACGGTGCCCGGGCCGGGGTCGAGGGCTGCGACGGAGCCGACCGGGGCGGTGGCGCTGAACGCCTCTCCGCCGTCGACGGGGACGAACGTGTGTGACCGCAGGTCGTCCTCGACGGTGGCGATGTCGGCGCCGCGGGTCAGGTTCGGCACGGCGGGCTTGCCGAGCGAGACGAGCAGCGCGACCGAACCGTCCCGGGGCACCCGGGAACCCGAGTCGGGATCGGTGCCGAGAAGTACGTCGACAGGTGCCGTGTCGGAGTACTCGCCGCGGATCTCCGTCGTCAGGCCGGCCGCTTCGACGGCCGCAGTCGCGGCGGTCCGGTCCATGCCCTGGACCGAGGGCACCGAGGTGTACCGCCCGGAACCGAGCCACCAGCCGCCGACCCCGACCGCGGCCGCCAGCAGAGCGATCACCAGCAGCCAGATCAGCATCGCCCGGCGGGACCGGCGGCGGTCCGCCGCGAAATCGGGGAACTCGTATCTGCCGCTGGGTCCGGCGTGTCCGTCGTGGCCACTGCCCGGGTCGTGGGACAGGTCCTCGCGGTGCGTCAACTGCGTCACGGCCTTGGTGGGCTGCGGTTCGGAGTGCGCGACCGCGGGGTGCGCCACGACCGCAGTCGGTGCGGCGGTCGAGACGGTGGGCGCGGCGGCGCCCGACACCTCGGTCGGCGCCGCGGAACCTGCCACCTGCATGGCGGCGCTCAGGTGCTGGGCAGATCGCCGCGGCGCGGGCACGCGGTAGTCGGGCAACTGGAGTCGCCGGGCTGCGGTCACCAGCGCGGCGCTCATCTCGCCCGCGTGCGAGAACCGGTCCTCGGGATCGCGCGCGGTGGCCTGCAACACGATCTGGTCGAACTCCGCGGGGACACCGGGAATCATCGAACTCGGCGCGGGGACGTCGGCGTTGATTCGCTGGTAGGCGATCGACAACGAGGTGTCACCGGTGAACGGTGTCCGGCCGGTGAGCGTCTCGAACAGCATCAGACCGGTCGCGTAGACGTCGCTCCGGGGATCGGCGTATCCGGATGTCACCTGCTCGGGGGACAGGTAGGCGGCGGTGCCGAGGATGACGCTCGACGAGGTGACGTTCGACGCCGCCACCGCACGGACGAGTCCGAAGTCGGCGATCTTCACCTCGCCGGCGTCGGAGATCAGGATGTTCTCCGGCTTGACGTCCCGGTGCACCAGCCCGGCGCGGTGCGCGACCGCCAGAGCGTCGAGCACCGGGCGGACCACCGCCACCGAGGCATGGGGAGGCATCGGTCCGCGCTCGCGCAGCAGCTCCCGGAGCGTTCCACCTGCGACGAGCTCCATCACCAGGAAGACGTGTTCGCCGTCGACGCCCTGGTCGTGCACCGCCACCAGCCCGGGATGGCTCAGTCGCGCGACCGCGCGTGCCTCGAACTCGAATCGGGACAGGAACTGCGGGTCCTGCGCGAACTGCGGATCCATCACCTTGATCGCAACCGGTCTGTCCAACCGCAGGTCCATCCCGCGGTAGACCGTGGACATGCCTCCGCGAGCGATCGGGGCATCCACCCGATAGCGCCGCTCGAGCAGCTCGCCGATGAGCCGCTGATCGCCTGCCCCCACCCGCTCGTACCTTCTTTCCATCGCCGCCGCCGCAGGCGGTCCGTGGTGTTGCTGCCGCCACCGTGTGGTGCGCGGTTCCCGTTTCGGGCTGTTCGCCCGGCATCGATGGTAGCCAGCGCGGTCACCGGCCGGCCGAACCCGATACCGTAACGGGTGTGAGTGCCATTCCGTACACCGACGACGTCCTCGATCCCAGTGTCTCGCTGCTGCAGTTGCCCGACGTGGCGAAGGTTCTCGGCCTCGTCGTCACACGGGTCCACCAGATGCTGCGCGACGGCGAGCTCATTGCGATCCGGCGTGACGGCATCGTCTCCGTCCCGGAGGACTTCTTCTCCGGCGACGGGATCGTCCGGATGCTCCCCGGCCTACTGAGCGTGCTGCGCGACGGCGGGTACAGCGACGCCGAGATCCTCCGGTGGCTGTTCACCGAGGACGACACACTGCCGGGGACGCCGATCGCCGCACTGCACACGGACTCCGCGCGCGAGGTCGTGCGGCGCGCGCAGGCGATGGCCTTCTGACCTGGCTCGACCGCTGTCGACCGGCGTAAACTCACGCCGGTGGACAGCCTTGCGGGCAAGGTCGTACTCGTCACCGGCGCAGCACACGGCATCGGCGCGGAGATCGCGCGGCGCCTGCACCGCCGCGGAACGCGGCTCGTCCTCGTCGATCTCGACGCGGAGCCGCTGGAGACGTTCGCCGCCGATCTCGGGAACCGGGTGGTGACCGCGGTCGCCGATGTCACGGACCTCGGGTCGACGGAGGCGGCCGTGGCGACCGGAGTCGACGCGTTCGGCGGCATCGACGTCGTCGTCGCCAACGCCGGGATCGGCAGCTACGGGTCGGTCCTCGCGGTGGACCCGGTGGCGTTCCGGCGGGTCGTCGACGTCAATCTCGTCGGCGCGTTCCACACCGTTCGTGCCGCTCTGCCCTCCGTCCTCGACCGCCGGGGCTACGTCCTCGTGGTCTCGTCGGCAGCGGCGTACGCGCCCGCCCCGGGTATGGCCGCCTACGACGCGTCGAAGGCCGGGGTCGAACAGTTCGCGAACGCCCTGCGCCTCGAGGTCGCACACCGCGGCGTCGACGTCGGATCCGCCCACATGGCCTGGATCGACACCCCCCTCGTGCGGGAGGCGAAAGCGGACCTCGGATCGTTCCGGACGATGTTGGAGGCGTTGCCCGGGCCGCTGAGCCGGACCGTGTCGGTCCAGGACTGCGGGGAGCGATTCGAGAATGGCATCGCACGGCGTGCCCGGCACATCGACGTTCCCGCCTGGGTCGGATGGATGCGCCGACTGCGGCCGGTCCTGCAGTCCCGGCTCGGGGAGCGTCAGGTGCGGCGACTCGCGCCGGAGTTGGTGCCGGCGACGGACTCCGAGGTCGCGGCTCTCGGTCGATCCGTCAGCGCCCGGACCCGGGCGCTCGGCGACGGTCACACCGCGGGCTGACGAGTTCCCGTCAGGACGGCGGCGACGATGGCGGCCCGGCGGCGCCGCGGCACCACGACCCGCCGCCGCAGGACCGGGTACCCCTCGCGTTCGATCTGGTCGAGGATCGCCGCGTACAGCTCGAACGCCGCGGTCATCCCGGGCCGGACCCGCGGAGACAGCATCGCCAGGCCCGGCTCGGCCAGCCGGTACCAGTGCCGGTTCACGGCCACCAGGTGCGCGAGTGCGCGCCCGATCCGGGGGTCGGTGCGGTCGCCGTCGCGGCACGAGCGGAGCAGGCCGGCGTCCACCCCGAACGCCCCGAGTTCGTCGGCGGGGAGGTAGACACGCCCACGGTCGAGGTCCTCGCCGACGTCGCGCAGGAAGTTCGTCAACTGGAACGCCTCGCCGAGGGCGGCCGCCGCCGGTTCCGCCTCCGCGACGGGGACGACCGTGCCGAGGACCGGCAGCATCTGCAGACCGATCGCGGCCGCCGACCCGCGCATGTACTCGTGCAGCGACGCCATCGTCGGATACGTGGCCCGGAAGTCCGGAGAGCCGGGCAGGTCCATCCGCATCGCATCGAGGAACACCGCGAAGTGAGCGGGAGCGATGCGGTACCGGGTGATGGTGTCGGCGGCGGCGCGCACCACCGGCCGGGCGCCCCCGACGTCGCCCGCCAGGGCGGACGTGAGTTCCTTCTCGATCCGGTCCAGTTCGGCGAGGCGGGCCGCCGGCGGATCGTCGGCGACGTCCACGACGTCGTCCACGGTGCGGGCGAATCCGTACAGGGCGTGGACGGCGGGCCGGTCCCGCGCCGGGAGCATCCGTGTCGCGAGGTGGTAGCTCTTGCCGTGGTGAGCGGTGAGCCGCCGGCAGTGCCGGTACGCGGCGTCCAGGGCGGGATCGGCGGGTGCAACGCCCACGGTGCTCACCTCAGTCGCGGGAGGCGGCGAGGGTGCCGCCCGCGCTGTCCGTGTTCGACGGGCGCACCGCACGCAGACGCAGCGGGTCGACCGCGACGAGCGAGCGGCCCGCCACCACGGCCGCGAACGTCGCGAGCAACACGTGCGGCAGCGAGTACAGCCCGATCGAGCCGTCGGGCTGGAACACCAGCATCAGCCAGGTGGACAGCCCGACCAGCACCGCGAGGGTGGTCGTGGACATCGCGAACCCCGCGGCGACGGCGAGCGGCCACGAGTAGTACCAGGGCAGGGCGGCGGGGGACAGCAGCACGATCACGACCAACGCGACCAGGATGCCCAGCACGGCCTGCCGTTCGGTCTTGCGGAAGTGCCACCAGATCGCCGCCAGCGCGGCCACCATCACCAACGCGCAGATCGCCCGCGTCACCTCGAGAACCGGCCCGAGCCGCAGACCCGTCGCCCACGACGTGGTGACCGTGACGACGTGCGCGAGGATGGTCGGAACCGACAGCCAGTTGATGATCTTCGCGGAACCCTGCAGCGCGGTCAGCCAGCCGAGCCCGACGCCTGCGACGAGTGAGCAGACGGCGAACACGGCCGCGAACACGCCGATGCCGGTGCCCGCGGTCCGGGCGAACAGCAGCGGACCGGACGCCGGCTCGCGGCCCTGGGATCGGGCCTTCTCACGCTCGTGGATCATCCAGATCCACACGACGAACGGCAGTGCGATACCCGCCATCGCCTTGACCGCGACGCCGAGGGCGATGACGGCGATGCCCGCGACGTGCCTGCGCTCGAGGGCGAGGACGATGCCCGCCACCATCAGTCCGACCATGAGCAGTTCGTTGTGCACGCCGCCGACGAGGTGGATCAGCACGAGCGGATTGAGGACCGCGAGCCACAGCGCGGTGGCCGGGTCGCCGCCGAGGTGGCGCGCGAGCTTCGGCAGCGCCCACATCATCAGCGCCAGCCCGGGCAGCATCGTCAGACGCAGCAGCATGGTCCCGGCGATGACGTTGTCGCCGGTCACGGTCGTGATGCCCTGACCGAGGAGCAGCGACACCGGGCCGTACGGCGCGGTGGTGGTGGTCCACACGTTGCTGACGTTGTCCAGCAGGACCCCCGGATTGGCGACGGGGCCGACGGCGTAGGGGTCGAACCCGTCCCGCAGCAGTGCGCCCTGCGCGAGGTAGGAGTACGCGTCGCGGCTGAACAGTGGTACGGACAGCAGCAGGGGCGCTGTCTGGGCGACGATCACCCAGCGCAGCTCATGGACGTCGACCAGCCCGGCGCGGACGTTGCGTCCGATCCGGACCCAGGCCGCGATCATCAGGAGGACGCCGATCCAGACGATGACGCCGGACAGGATGAGTCCGTGCCCGAATCGCAGCCACGACAGGTACATCGACTCGAGCAGCGGGTCCCGGCGGCGAACGGCGCCGGAGCCGAAGCTGCCGAAGGTGATCATGACGGCACCGACCACGCCGAGAATCGCGGCATGGCCGGCATCGCTGCGCAGGAATCCGGCGCGCGGGCCGGACTCGGCGGTCGGGGCTGACATCGGTTACGGATCTCCCCCCGAATCGGCGTGCGGCAGCCACCGGCGTCGGAGCGGTGGAACAGTGTCGGGCACACAGTTTAGTGGGTGTCCGCCCGGACCCGGGAATTGCGCCGCTGTTGCGGAGTTCACCTGTCGTTTCGCTCTCGGTCACCCACCGGCGATCCGCGCGGCGGCGAGCTTGCCGGACAACAGCACCGTGGGGACGCCGACTCCCGGAGTGGTCCCGCAACCGGCGAGCACGACGTTGTCGGCGCCGGTGTCGAGATTGCCGCGCCGGAACGGGCCGGTCTGGACGAACAGGTGCGCCGCCGCGAACGGCGAGCCGTCCGCCATGCCCCGCTGTGCCCAGGTGAGCGGAGTGTCGATCACATCCACCCGGAAGTGCTCCGCGATGCCGCTGTAGCCGCGCGCCTCCAGGAGCGTGAGCAGTTCGCGCACGTACGGCACCCCGAGCGCCGCCCAGTCGAGCGGTGCGCTGCGCAGGTTCGGGCAGGGGGCGAGCACGGAGAGGGGCTCGTGCAGTTCGCCCCGACGAACGAGCCGCAGACCGGGGTCCGTGCACGCCGGCCTGGTCAGCAGCAGCGACGGATCGCTCATCAGCCGACCCCGGCCCGGACGCGCGGTGATCTCCGCGAAGGTGCGTGACCAGGCCCCGCCGAAATCGATGGTGTGATGCCCGCTGTCGCGCCACCGCTCGGCAACGGAGACGGGGACCGTCCCGTGCGCGACGACGGCGGAGGGGGAGTGCCGCACCGGACGGCGGGGCAGGCGCCGTCGGGGGAGCAGCGACTCCGCCGAGCCGAGGTCGGCGGTGACGACGACCGCGTCGCAGCCGAGTATCTCGCCGTCCGCGGTCCGGACGGCGACGGCGCGACCACGGTCGTAGTCGATCGAGGTGACCTCCGCGCCCAGCCGGACACGTCCGCCCGCGGCGGTCAGCGCCGACGCCATCGCCTCGGACACCCGTCGCATGCCGCCCTCGGGGAAGTACACGCCCGTGGAGGTGTCCATGTGGGCGATCGCCCCGTAGACGCCCAGCGCCCGCGACGGCGACACCCCGGCGTACAGGGCCTGGAAGGTGAAGATCCGTTGCAGGCGTGGGTCGTGTACCAGCCGGGCGACCTGGGGGCCGAGGTGTCCGAACCCGCGGTGGCGCACCAGGGTCCACAGGTCGCGGCGTGCAGCGGGCGAGCGCACCAGGTCCACCGGTGAATCGAAGTTCGCGTCCATGAAGCTGTCGAAGTCGGCGTCGAAGATCGTCGCCAGCCAGGACCGCAGGCGGCGGTACCGGTCGCTCTCCGCGGGGCCGCAGACCCGCGCGATCTCCTCGGCCATCGCGTCCTCGTCGGCGTGCACCCGCAGCGCGGAGCCGTCCGCGAACCGGGCGTGATACGAGGGGTCGAGGCGGTGGATGCGCAGCGGTGGCGTCACGGACTCGGCGGCGGCGCCGACGACGGCGAGCGCCTCGTCGACCAGCTCGGGCATCGTCAGCACCGTGGCGCCGCTGTCGATCTCGTATCCCGGTCCGCGATGGACGCCGACCCGGCCACCGACCGCGGCGTCCCGTTCGAGCACGGTCACCTCGCGTCCCGAGCCGCGCAGGTGCAGGGCGGCGGCGAGCCCGGCGAGGCCCGCCCCGACGACGACCACCCGCTGGGTGGGCGCGGGAACGGTGCGTGTCATCAGGCGGAGCGCCTGCCGACCGCGACCGCCATCGCCCGCAGCTCGTCCTTCGCGGACTCGCTCGCGGTCGACGCGTCCAGTGCGCGCAGCCCCGCCGTGGTGAGTTCGTCGATGCGGGACTGCACGGCGTCCACTGCACCGAGGTCGGTGATGACCTGACGCATCCGGTGCACCTGCTCGTCCGTCAGATCCGCACCGATCCCGCGCCGCAGGAAGTCCGCGGTCCCGGGATCGGACGCGTCCGCCCGGGCCAGGGCTTCCGCGAACAGCACGGTTCGCTTGCCCTCCCGCAGGTCGTCCCCCGACGGCTTCCCGGTCACCGCGGGGTCGCCGAAGACCCCGAGCAGATCGTCCTGCAACTGGAACGCGATGCCGATGTCGGTGCCGAACTCGCGGTACGCCGAGATCAGGGCGTCGTCGGCGCCGGCCAGTGCCGCGCCGAGGTGCAGCGGCCGTTCGATCGTGTACGCGGCCGTCTTGTACCGGTTGATCCGCAGCGCCGCCGCCACGGACTCGTCACCTGTGACCTCGGTGCTCACGTCGAGGTACTGGCCCCCGAGGACCTCGGTGCGCATCGCGGACCACACCGGCGCGATCCGGGCGTGGGCCGCGGCGTCGACGCCGGACTCGCGAACCATGTCGTCGGCCCACGCGAGCGCGAGGTCGCCCAGCAGAATCGCGACGGACTCCCCGAACTTCGCCGACTCGCCTGCCCAGCCCCCGACGGTGTGGCGGTGTGCGAACTCGACGTGCAACGTCGGGAAGCCGCGGCGCGTAGCGGACGAGTCGATGATGTCGTCGTGCACGAGCGCGCACGCCTGGACCAGCTCGAGGGCCGAACAGGCGCGGAGCACGGCATCGGCGTCGGGTCCGCTCGGGTCTCCGCCCGCGCCGAGCCAGCCCGTCCAGGCGAAGGCGGGGCGAATGCGCTTGCCGCCCCGCAGCACGAACGCCTCGAGCGCTGCGGTCGCGTCGGGGAAGGTTCCGCCGACCGCCTCGGTGAGCGGACGACGGGACTCGAAGAAGGCGCGCAATGCCGCCTCGACGGCCGACAGCAGGGAGGTGGCCGAGCCGGGAGGGGTGGTCATGGCCGCCAGCCTAGTGGTGGCCGGTGATCGCTTCGTGGGCTCGCCCCTATGATTGGACGGTGACTTTTGAAGCCGTCAGGGGGCGCTCCAGCGAGGGCTGGGTGACCCGGACCCCGTCGATCGTCGACCGCATCGGTGCCGCCGGGGGCAGGATTCCGTTCTCCGTCGAGTTCTCGCCGCCGCGCGACGCCGACGCCGAGGCGCGGTTGTGGCGTGCCGTACGGGAGTTCGAGCGCATGGGCCCGGCGTTCGTGTCGATGACCTACGGAGCCGGCGGATCGACCCGCGACCGGACCGTCCGGGTCACGGGCGACCTCGCCGAGGAGACCACCCTGCTGCCTGTCGCGCACCTGACCGCGGTGGGGCACAGCGTCGACGAACTGCGCGCGATGTGCGGCGCGTACGCGGACCGCGGCATCAGCAACATCCTGGTCCTGCGTGGCGACCCGCCGGGCGACCCGCTCGGTGACTGGGTCAAGCACCCCGAGGGTGTCGAGTACGCGGAGGACCTGGTCCGGCTGGTCCGCGACATGGGTGACTTCCATGTGGGCGTCGCCTCGTTCCCGGAGGGCCACTACCGGGCCCCCGACCTCGATCACGACACGAGGTACCTGGTGTCGAAGTTGCGCGCCGGGGCCGAGTACTCGATCACCCAGATGTTCTTCGACGTCGACGACTACCTGCGGCTGCGGGACCGGGTCGTCGCATTCGACGCCGAGCAGGGCGCGAAGCCGATCATCCCGGAGATCATGCCGATCACCTCGCTGCGGTCGGCGCGGCGCAGTCTCGAACTGTCGGGCTCGAAGCTGCCCGCACGGCTCGAGGAGCGGCTGACGAAGGCCGCCGGTGACGGGCCGGAGGAGAACCGGGCCGCGGTCCGCGAGGTGGGCATCGAGGTGGCCACCGAACTCGCCGAGCGTCTGATCTCCGAAGGTGCACCCTGCCTGCACTTCATCACCCTGAACTTCGCGCGGGCCACCCGTGAGGTGCTCACCAACCTCGGACTCGCCACCCACGCCGCATAGGCCCGTCGCGCTCGGGGTCTGCCGCCCCTCACTCCGCGCACGAGCCGGGAAGCGGCCTCCCCTTCCAGGTGATCGAGCCCGCGCGACGTCGCAGGTGGGAGTCGAGCGTCAGAGCGGTCAGCCCCGCCACGGACAACGGGTGCGAGGCCGCCTCGACGCGGTCGCGGGCGGTGAGCCGCCGACCCGACTCGGCGCGGCGCGCCAGCAGTCGGGACGTCACCGCACACCCGAACGCGACGAGTCCCCATTGGCGCGGACGGGCCAGCGCCGGGCCGATCGTGTACCCGAGTGCGGCGATGCCCAGGACCGCCGCTGCGCCGGCGGGCGACCCGAACTGGGTCCACAGCCAGCGTCCGTGACCGTCCCGCAGCTGCGCGGCGGACGAGTACATCCGGCACGACGCCAGTTCGCCGGCGACGGCGACCGCGGTGCGTCTGCCCGACCGCCGCAGCACTCGCGCGAGTTCCAGGTCCTCGGCGACGCAGGATGCGACGGAACGGTGCCCCCCGACGGCGCGGTAGGCGCCGGCGTCGAACACCAGGAACTGGCCGCATGCCACCGCCATCGACGGGCGGGTGCTGCGGTTCGCGATCGGAAGGGGCGCGGCGGCGAACCACGACCAGCACAGCAGCGGCTGCATCAGGCGCTCGGCCGGGGTGACGGTGACCTGGTACGGCCACGGCGACAGCAGGTCCACCCGGAGTCGGCGCAGCGCACCCGCGGCGGCGGCCAGTGCGTGCGGGGCGAGCCGGACGTCGGCGTCGAGGAAGACCAGGATGCCGTCGCGATGCCCGGTCAGCTCCGCGAGCCGAGCGCATGCACGTGGTTTGCCGAGCCAGCCGGGTGGGGGATCGCCCGCGCCGGACTCGATCGTGAAGCGGTCGTCGCCGTTCGCCGCGACCCTCGCGGCCGCTGCCGTCGTGTCGTCGGAATCGTCGTCGAGGACGAGCACGCGCAGGTCCGGGACATCACGCTGGGCTCGCAGGTCCGCGATCAGCCCGGGCAGGGTGTCTGCTTCGTTTCGCGCCGGAATGCACACCGTCACGGGCTCGGTGACGGGCCCGTCCGCGCGCAGTCGAGGCACTGCGACCGCATTCACCGTCGCAATCGCGAGACCGGTCACCGACACCGCGACCGCGGCGCCGGCGAATCCGCCGGTCACTCCCTCTGGTTGGCGCCGTCGCTGCGCACGAACCGCGGCGAGCGGTCACGCTGGGCGTACGCCATCACCGCCACGACGAGCGCGACGCCGAGGGTGATGCCGCCGACGATGCCCGCCCAGCCCGCGAAGCCCCGCGTGCTCGGATCCTGGTACCGGACCTCGGCGCGCATCGTGTTCACCTCGCCGGGCACGAGCTTCCACGTCACGATGGAATCACCGTCCCGGGTGCCGTTGGTGGTGGCGACCCGCGCGGGGAACGCGACGGTGACCTGAACGTCGCTGCTGTCGGGCACGGCCTTGAGATCGGCCTTGCCGTCCAGCGTGACGACGTCGCCCGCGCGCTGGAAGTTCAGCTGCACCGAGGAGCCCGCCTGCCCCGACAGTGCGCCGAGCTGCTGGACCTCACCGAAGGTGAGATCGCTGAAGAACACCTGGCTGCCGACGTATCCGTCCTGCTTGTACTCCTGGACGCGGACCTTGCCGACGAGGGAGTCCGGCACCGTCAGCTCGGGTCCCTCGTCCTCCGCGCCCGTCGGCACGTTCGCGGCGACCAGCTGTCCCGACACCCGGTCGTCGGAGGAGACACCCATCGACACCTGGACCCGCAGGCAGCCGCTGAGCAGCGGCACCGCGAGCAGGAGCAGCGCGGTCAGTGCGGCCACTCGCGCGCGTGGTCGTCGGACTCGGGACGGGGTGTCGATCAGCACCCGGTCATGGTGCCAGCCCGGATCCCACGCGTCACCAGCGGCACGCCGACGAGGCCCATGCCGACGAACCCGTACAACGCCGACCACCCGAGTTCCGGCAGGAACACCGTGTGGGCCAACGCCGACCCGAGCCAGGTCCACAGGAACAGGGCGAGGGGAACGGCGTCGGTGCGCAGGGGAGCGGTGGGACGAGTGCGGTCGAGCCACGTCAGGGTCACGCCGATCGCGGCGGCGATCAGCAGCCAGCCGAGGAAGTTGGTCCACGGGATCGGGTCGAGTCCGGGTGGTGACGGGTGCGGCGAGCACCACGTCCACTGCCCGTCCGCGACCATCTGCGGGTCCAGGTACAGGTCCCAGGCGACGATCCCGGCACTCGCCAGCGCGACACGTGCAGCGGGCCGCGCACGGTCGACGACGTGCGTGACGGCGATCCACACCGGATAGCTGCCCGCCGTCCACGCCAGCGGCACCAGCAGCGGCACCCCCGCCAGTTCGGGGCCCAGTCGGCCCTCGGCGTACGAATAGCAACCGAACGGGAATCCCGTCGCGGTTCCGACGATCTCCGAGAGCAGTCCGAGTCCCGCGGTCGCGGCCAGCATGATCGCCGTCCACCGCACACCCCGTGTCGCCCACGCGTGGGCGAGTGCGGCTGCGGCCAGGGCGAGCACCACCACCACGGTGACGGTGTCGCGGGTGTCCTCGCTCGTGAGCGGGTAGGCGATCTGGGCGGTGACCGCGACCACCGCAGCCGCGACGGCAGTCCGGGCGGTCCCGGCCGTGTCGGCAGCCGCCGTCGTCCGGGTCATCGGCGCAACAGTCGCCGGAGCCCGCCGAACCTGGCGTCCGACAACGCGATCCGGGCCGCACTGCGGCCGCTCGATCCGGAGACCCCGCCGCCGGGATGGGTGGAGGCGCCGGTCAGGTACAGCCCGGCCGCGTCCGGCACGCGATGCCCGGCCAGCTCGGGAAGAGGGCGCCACATGAACATCTGGTCGAGCGACATCTCGACGTGCATCACGTTGCCGCCGATCAGTCCCAGCTCGGATTCCAGGTCCGCGGGCGTCTGCACCAGCCGATGGGTGACCGAGTCCGCGAAGCCGGGGGCGAGCCGGTCGATCTCGCCGATGATGCGATCCCCCTCGGACGCGGCGAGGTCCGCCCAGTCGCGCCCGCCGGAGAGCCGGTACGGATGCCATTGCGACCACAGGGTCGCCTGGTGCTCTCCGGGCGGGCACAGGCCGGGGTCGAGGCCGCTGAAGCTCATCGCGAGAACAGCGGGTGCCGGTGGCAGCTCACCCGCCAGGGCGGCACCGTGCGCGAGGCGGAGCTGGGCGCGATCGGAGACCAGCAGCTGCAGCCCGGACGTGACGACGGCGTCGGCGGGAGCACTGGGGTAGTCCGGCAGCGAGTCGGTGCCCAGGCGCACCACCATCCCGATGCCGGGACCGACGCGGATCCGCCTACGCCAGTCGGCGATCCGCTCGGCGTCGTATCCGCCGTGTTCGAGCAGGTCGAGGGTCGTGAGGATGTGACATCCGGCGATCACGGTGCGGGAGCGCACCTCGTGGCCGGCGGCGGTGCGCGTCACCCACGCGCCGCCGTCGCGTCGAACCTCCGCGACGGCGTCGCCGACGCGGATCGTGCCCCGATCGGCCGTGAGCCGAGCCGCCAGCGCCGCGGTGAGCGCGCCGCTGCCGCCGACCGCCCGGCCTGGCGGGATGGCGTGCATCAGCGCTGCGAAGCCGACCATCGGTGCCGTCCCCGGCTCGGACATCGGCGGCCCCGACTGCGCTCCGAACCACGCCAGCGCGGCCTTGAGCCGTTCGTCGTCGAACCAGTCGTCGAGCAGGGCGTCACCGGACGCGAGGAACTCGCGCGACAGTGTGGTGGGGCCTGCGCCGGTGTCGAGGCCCCAGAAGGAACGCATCAGGCGTCCACCGGTGGGCGGGGCGCCGAACGCCTTCATCACCGACGCCGTCCGTGGGCCCCACATCTCGACGAAACGCCGGTACGCGTCGGCGTCGCGGTGCGAGCAGGCCGACGCGATCGAGGCGCAGGTGGCGTCGAGGTCGCGGTGGAAGACGATGCCGGGCCTCGGATCTCCGGGTGGGGCGGGCGCGAACGCCCACGGATCGCAGTCCAGGTACCGGAGTCCGTGTGCGGCGAGATCGAGCTCCTCGACGATGCCGGTGTGCCGGATCATGATGTGGGCGGACGATCCGCGGTCCACGCGGTGGCCCGGGAATCGCTCGACCGTCGACACCGCACCGCCGAGTTCGGTGTCGCGTTCGAGGACCTGTACCGACCAGCCGTCGCGGGCGAGGTAGCACGCCGCGACGAGAGCGTTGTGGCCCGAACCGATCACGACGGCGTCGATCACGGTCTGGCTCCGGTCGGTCCGGTGGTGGACGGCCGCAGCGGCAGTGCCCGACCCAGCACGGCGAAGGGGCGACTGTCGCCGCTGAACCGGAAGTGGCGCACCACGTCGGTGAACCCCAGCCGGCGATACAGCCGCCACGCCCGGTTGTCCTCGTGGGGCACCTCGGGCGTGGACAGCAGGACCCGGGCCTCGGGGCGATCGGCGAGCAGTGCGGTGAGGAGCGCGGCGCCGGTGCCGTGCCCCTGGGCGCGTGGGGAGACGTGGAGTTCCGTCAGCTCGAAGTAGTTGCCGAGGATCGACTCCATCGTGTGGGGGTCGGCGCCGGCGCGGCGCATGCCCTCCCGCACCTGCTGGTGCCACCACTGGTGCGGGGCACCGCGGTATCCGTAGGCGATGCCGATCAGGGAGGCACCGGGCCTCTCCGTCGCTTCGGCTCCGTCACCTGGTGACCGGTAGGCGGCGATACCGCGCCAGCCCGGGCGGGTGGTGTGTTCCTCCCACATGGGGGCGCGATGTATCTCCGTGCCCTTGGGGTAGTCCATCGCCTCGACGTACACGGCGAGCGCTTCGCCGAGGTGGGCGCGCAGGTCGGCTGCGGACAGTTCGACCAGTCGGGGTGCGGGGGTGGTGTCGACGGAACTCACCCTCTCTCTTGACTGCGTGTCGGTGGGTGCAGTTATATTGAATAGGTCGAACAGATGTTCGATGCCGGCAATCCGGTGAAGCGTGAGGGAAGCGCGCTTCGCCGGATTGCGCGGGACAGGCCGCGGGTCCAGGGGTTTCCCACCGATCAGGAGCGACGCGCAGGGGATGGCGCATCGCCTCCGTCGGTTCGATCGCCAGGTCGGGCCCGGCGCAGGGGAGGTGTTCGGAGGATGGCAATTCGGGTGAATCTGCTCGACCGAGCGGACGCGCTCTTGGCCGAGGCCGCCGGGGCTCGTGACCCGGCGGACCGGTTTCGGGCCGCCTATCTCGCTGCGCTGCGTGGCGCGGGGGCGGCGCTGGCGGGTCGCACGGCCCGCTCCGGATCGCGGAGCGCGTGGGCTCTGCTGGCCCGGGTGGAGCCGGAGCTCGCGGGATGGGCGGAGTTCTTCGCGTCCCACTCCGAGACCCGCGCGGCGATCGAGTCGGGAATCTCACGCACCGTCACCATGTGTGAGGCGAATCGTTTCCACTCCGAGGTCTCGCGGTTCCTCACCGTCGTCGAAGACCGGCTGTGCGAGCTCGCCGGTGCCGGAACGCCGGGTCACGAGGGTCTCACGCGCAGGTCGGCCTGAGTTCGGTGGAGCTGTCCACCAGGCGATCTCCGCGCTCGGGGGAAAATCTCGGACAACTCGTACGCGGAGTAGGTGGTACGTGGTGACGTGTACTCGTATCATTGACGGCAGGTAGCCGCGATCGGCGGCAACCGGTCGAATCGACCCACGATTCGACCGCCACCATGTGATGTGCCGGGGGAGGTAACCGTGCCACTCTCCGAGCACGAGCAGCGGATGCTCGATCAGATCGAGAGCGCCCTCTACGCCGAAGACCCAAAGTTTGCATCCTCCGTGAGAGGTGGCCGCATGCGTGCGGCCTCGAGCAAGCGTCGGATGCAAGCAGGGGCTCTCTTTGTTCTGGGGCTCATCCTTCTCGTCGCGGGTATTCCGCTCGCGGCGAAGGCGGGTGCGTTTCTGATCATCAGCCTGCTCGGCTTCCTTGTGATGTTCGGAGCCGGCGTCCTGTTCCTGAGGGGATCGGGCCCGGCTGTGAAGACAGGATCGGGTGAGAATTCCGGATCCGCCACTACGGCGAGCAAGCCCTCGGGCGGCCGCAAGGGCGGCGGGTTCTCGTCCCGCATGGAAGATCGCTTCAAGAAGCGGTTCGAGCAGGAGTAGGCAACTCCGAGAACCGCGACGTCAAGGCGCGACACCACGTGGTGTCGCGCCTTTGTCGTGTCCGGGGCCGTGCCGCGTGCTGTCGTGTCGAGTGTCGACGGATTGCGTCGACAGGTGCGCCCCACCTCGCCCCACGTCCTCCCCCCCACCCCTCCCCACTCGGCCGACGGCAGGTCGTGCGGGCGGTCCTCCTCGGCTTCGGTGCACGGCCGACCTGGATGTTCATCGGGACGAGGCGCCACCCAGGCCCATCGGTGGCGCATGACACACGACACTTCCCCCACTCATCGCCACTGCACTGACCTGCGAGGACGCCGGGCTCGGATGGGTGTTCGCCGAGTGTTCGCCTTGAATGTGGGGGAAAGTGGGGTAACGTGGAGCCCAGTGGTTCGCCTTGGTGGATCACAGGGCAGTGCGTTCGTTCCCACGAAGAACGAGAGGCTCTCGGGGCGGCCTGTACGGCGTCAGAAAGCCGCAGGGAGGTGTCGAGATGTTTCTCGGTACCTACACGCCGAAGCTCGATGACAAGGGGCGACTGACGTTGCCCGCGAAGTATCGCGACGCACTGGCGGGAGGGTTGATGGTCACGAAAGGGCAGGACCACAGCCTCGCGGTGTATCCACGCGAGGAGTTCACGGCACTCGCTCGCCGAGCAGCTGCCGCCTCGCGGAGCAATCCGGAAGCGCGTGCCTTCGTTCGCGCTCTCGCCGCCGGCGCCGACGAGCAGCATCCCGACGCACAGGGACGCATCACGCTCTCGGCGGACCATCGGCGCTATGCCGGGCTGACCAAGGAGTGCGTGGTCGTCGGATCGGTCGACTTCCTCGAGATCTGGGATGCCCAAGCCTGGTACGCGTACTCCGACGAGAACGAGGAAACCTACTCCCAAGCGAGATCCGAATCACTCAGCGAGATCCTGTAGCCGCTTTCGTCGAGGCGAGTGCCGCGCGGCCTCTGCCCGATACCGACCCTGACGCACTTCCCCAGCGCCAGGTCCGGTGACTCGGACAGAGACCCCGCGGCATCCGCCCCCCACTTCGAACAGCAGAGATGACCGATCAGGACGTAAGGGAGTGCTCGTGGACGACATGAACCCGCCTGGTGATTCCGATCGTGATCCCTCGCCGGAGTTCGGTCACGTCCCCGTGATGCTCACTCGCGCAGACGAGCTGCTCGGTCCGGCGATCACCGCGCAGGCGGACGACGGGACCGGCGCGGTCATGATCGACGCGACGCTCGGGTTGGGTGGCCACTCCGAGCACTTCCTGCGAACCTATCCCGGACTTCGGCTGATCGGCCTGGACCGCGACCCCGCGGCCCTGGAGATCGCGGGCAGTCGGCTCGAGCCCTTCGGTGACCGGGTCACGCTGGTGCACACCCGGTACGACGGCATCGCGGATGCACTCGAGATCGCCGGCTACGACCAGATCGAGTCCGTGCACGCAATCCTGTTCGATCTCGGAGTGTCCTCGATGCAGCTGGACGAGGCCGATCGCGGATTCGCGTACTCGGTCGATGCGCCGCTCGACATGCGAATGGACCCGACGCGCGGGCAGACCGCCGCCGACATCCTCAACACCTACAGCCACGGCGAGCTCGCTCGGGTGCTGAGCACGTACGGCGAGGAGCGTTTCGCAGGGCGGATCGCGTCGGAGGTGGTGCGGCGGAGGAAGACCGAACCGTTCACCACCAGCGCCCAGCTGGTCGAGGTGCTCTATGCGTCGATCCCCGCCGCGACGCGGCGCACCGGCGGGCATCCGGCGAAGCGCACGTTCCAGGCGCTCCGAGTCGAGGTGAACGGCGAACTCGACTCGCTGCGCGACGCGATTCCCGCGGCCCTCGATGCCCTCACCGTCGGCGGACGCGTCGTGTTCATGTCGTACCAGTCGCTGGAGGACCGACTCGTCAAACAGGAGCTGACTCCACGCACGCGATCCCGCAGTCCGGAAGGGCTGCCCGTCGAGCTGCCGGGGATGGGACCGGAGTTCGCAATGCGCACGCGTGGTGCAGAACAGGCCAGTGAGCAGGAGATCGAGGAGAACCCGCGGTCGGCGCCGGTCAGATTGCGCTGTGTCGAACGGATTTCGAGGAGAGCTACGGAATGACAGTTCCCGTGCAGGACCGCACTGCGACCAAGCCCGCCCGGGTCGGCCGTCGAGCTCCGGCGAAGACGCCCGATCGCGCAGTCGCGCGTTCCGGTGCCGCGCAGCGTGCCTACGCCAAGCGCAGCCAGCGTGCCGCGGGCACCGCGTCGGCCCCGACCTCCGCGCGCGCGGGATTCACCGCCCGTATCCCGTTCGTGGCAGCGGTGATCGGTCTGCTGTCCGTCGGCCTGGCCGTCACTCTGCTCCTCACCACCCGGGCGGCCGAGGATTCGTACAAGCTCAGCGCGGCCAAGGCCCACAACCAGGAGCTGATCGAGAAGAAGGCCGCGCTCGAACGTGACTCCCGGGCCGCCAACTCGGCGCCCGAGTTGGCACGCAAGGCGGCCGAGCTGGGGATGATCGCAGCCACCGACGTCGCGCGACTGGTCGTGGCCGACGACGGTTCCGTCACCGTCGTCGGTGAGCCGACGCCGGCGACCGGCGCGCCGGTGGTGGCACCTGCACCGGCTGCGCCCGGCGCCGCAGGCGCGACACGCGGCGCCGGCGTTGCGGCGGCGGACCTTCCGCCGGTGGGCACGCGGGCGACCGCAGACCTCGCCCCGATCCCCGCGCGAGCTCCCGCGGCGAACGTGGCCGCGCCGGCGCCCGCCCCCGCGGCAGCTCCCGAGTCCGCCACGCCGCAGGCAGCCAATTCCCAGCAACCGGCCGCGCGCGATGAACAATTGGTGCCCATGGCACGCGGAGCGCAGACATCGGCGGAAACCGGCACCGGGGGTGCCGCCGACACCGGCGGTCCCCGGTGACCGGAGGTCGCCCCCCTCGACCCCGCCGCGCGAACCCGCGCGGCGGGGTTCGCAGTTCAGGACCGGGCCGCCGGGGCGAGCGCGGTGGTACCGGCGACTACCGGTTCCGGTACAAGTGGGGCCGACGGGTGATGTTCGGAGCGCTCACCATCGCGGTCGTGCAGCTGCTGTGGATCCAGGTCGTGCAGGCGCCCCGGTTGTCCGCGGAGGCGGCCGACCAGCGGTCGACGACGTTGATCGAACCGGCGACCCGGGGGTCGATCACCGACCGGAACGGCAAGCCGGTCGCGTTCACGATGGAGGCGAAGGCGCTGACGTTCCAGCCGCAGAAGGTGCGGAAGGAACTCGAGGAGAAGGCCCGCGAGGAGGGCCGGGAGCCGAAGGTCGACGAGCGGCTCGAGGAGATCGCCGCGTTCATCCACGACAAGCTCGGCGCTGCCGCCCCGGAGAAGGACGTGCTGTCCAAGCTCAAGAGCAACACCACCTTCGAGTACCTCGCCCGCAGCGTCGACCCGGACGTCGCGGCGACGGTCGCCGAGAAGTTCCCGGACGAGGTCGGTCTCGAGCGTCAGGACATCCGCGAGTACCCGGGAGGGTCGCTCGCCGCGAACCTGGTCGGAGCGACGGGCTGGAACGGTCACGGGCTGCTCGGGCTCGAGGACTCGATGGACTCGACCCTCGCCGGCACCGACGGATCACAGACCTACGACCGCGGATCCGACGGCGCGGTCATCCCCGGCAGCTGGCGGGACAAGCAACCGGCGGTCGACGGCTCCGGCGTCGAACTGACCATCGACGCCGACCTGCAGTTCTACGTGCAGCAGCAGGTGCAGAGGGCCAAGGACCTGTCGGGTGCGAAGAACGCGTCGGCGGTGGTGCTCGACTCGCACACCGGCGAGGTGCTGGCGATGTCCAACGACAACACCTTCGACCCGTCCATCGGCGTCGGCAAGAACGTGAACAAGGAACTCGGCAACCTGTCGGTCAGCACACCGTTCGAACCGGGATCGGTGAACAAGATCGTCACCGCCGCGGCCGCGATCGAGTACGGGCTGACCAAGCCGGACGAGGTGCTGCAGGTACCCGGCACCATCCAGATGTCCGGGGTGTCGGTGAAGGACGCCTGGGATCACGGCGTCGTCCCGTACACGACCACCGGAGTCTTCGGGAAGTCGTCGAACGTCGGCACGCTGATGCTCGCGCAGCGGGTCGGGGAGGACCGGTACGCCGACATGCTCGACAAGTTCGGACTCGGTCAGCGCACCGAGGTCGGGTTGCCCGGTGAGAGCGCGGGCAGTGTGCCCACCCGTGACCAGTGGTCCGGCGGCACCTTCGCGAATCTGCCGATCGGTCAGGGTCTGTCGATGACCCTGTTGCAGATGGCGGGCATGTACCAGGCCATCGCGAACGACGGTGTGCGGATCGCTCCGCGAATCGTGCGGGCAACCGTGGACGCCGACGGCAACCGCACGCCGACCGAGCACCCGGAGGGTGTGCAGGTGGTCAGCGAGCAGACGGCGGTCACGGTCCGGGACATGTTCCGTTCGGTCACCCAGCGCGACCCCATGGGTTACCAGCAGGGCACCGGCGCCGCGGCGTCCGTCGAGGGCTATCAGGTCAGCGGCAAGACGGGTACGGCCCAACAGGTCGATCCGGCGTGCAAGTGCTACTCGAACTCGAACTACTGGATCACGTTCGCCGGAATCGCGCCCGCGGACAACCCGAGGTTCGTGATCGGGATCATGCTGGACGCGCCCGTGCGCAGTGCGGACGGGTCGGGCGGTCAGTCCGCGGCCCCGCTCTTCCACGACATCGCGTCGTGGATCCTGCAGCGGGACCGGATCCCGCTCTCCCCGGATCCCGGACGCCAGTTGGTGCTGCAGGCGGACTGAACACCTCGGCGTGTCACCGGTGGGGCGCCGCTCGTGTCACGTGCGGGGCGCCGCCTCCCCGCCGTGTCGGACCCGCCGGTAACGTGACACGTCGGCCGAGAGCCGACCGGCATCCGAAATCACAGTCAGCGCACGACCTCGTCCGAGAGGAGTCACCTGCCCGTGCAAGGGACCAACGACAGCGCCGAGGAGGGCTCGCAGAGCGTGCCCCCCGGATTGCGGCCCGCGCAGCCACCGACGACGGCGGTGGCGACGCTGGCGCAGCTCGTCGGGGCGAGCCTGCAGTGGCCGACCGGCGGCGGTGCCGACGAGGACGTCACGGTGACGGGTGTCGACCTGCGCGCGCAGGGCATCGTGCCCGGTGATCTGTTCGCGGCGCTGCCCGGTGCCCGGGCGCACGGCGCCGACTATGCGGGCGAGGCGGTCGGACGAGGCGCGACCGCCGTCCTCACCGACCCCGCAGGCGTGGCCCGGATCGGATCGCTACCGGTGCCTGTGCTCGTGCATCCCGACCCGCGTTCGGTGCTCGGAGCCGTCTCCGCGGCCGTGTACGGCGACCCGTCGCGGCGGCTGCGGATCGTCGGGATCACCGGCACGTCGGGGAAGACCACGACGTCCTACCTGGTGGAGGCGGGACTGGCGGCGGCCGGCCGCCGCCCCGGACTCGTGGGCACCATCGAGACCCGGATCGACGGCAAGCAGGTGCCGAGCGCACTCACGACGCCCGAAGCGCCGCAGCTCCACGCGCTGTTCGCCGCGATGCTCGAACGCGACGTCGACACCGTCGTGATGGAGGTGTCGAGCCACGCGCTGGCACTCGGCCGCGTGGACGGCACCCGGTTCGCGGTGGGGGCGTTCACCAATCTGTCGCAGGATCACCTCGACTTCCATGCCGGGCTCGACGACTACTTCGCCGCGAAGGCCCGACTGTTCGATCCCCGGTCGACGGTCCACGCCGAACGGTCGGTGGTGTGCGTCGACGACGAGTGGGGCCGGAAGATGGCCGATGTCGTCGGCGCGGTCGCCGTGACGGTCGCGACGACCGCCGGCAACGCCCAGTGGACGGCGGGCGAGGTCGTCACCGCCCCCGACGGGTCGCAGTCCTTCACCGTGACCACGCCGGACGGGCACGAGCTCGCCGCGTCCCTGCGTCTTCCGGGCCGGTACAACGTCGCGAACGCGCTCGTCGCGCTGGCGGTGCTGCACGAGTGCGGGATCGCGCCGGCGGATGCGGTGCACGGGTTGGCCGAGGTGGACGTGCCGGGCCGGGTCCAGCGCATCGACCGCGGTCAGCGATTCCTCGCCGTCGTCGACTACGCGCACAAGCCGGCGGCGCTCGAAGCCGTCATCGCCACGCTCCGCGGGCAGAGCACCGGCCGCCTCGCCGTGGTCGTCGGGGCAGGCGGTGACCGCGACCACGGCAAGCGGCCGCTGATGGGCGAGGGCGGCGCCAGGGGAGCGGACCTGCTGGTCGTCACCGACGACAATCCGCGCAGCGAGGATCCGGCCGAGATCCGGCGGGCGCTGCTCGCCGGTGCCCTGGCGGTGCCGGACGGCGAACGTGGCGAGGTACGGGAGATCGGCGACCGGGCCGCGGCGATCGCGGCGGCCGTCGAGTGGGCGCGCCCCGGCGACGTCGTGCTCGTCGCAGGCAAGGGACACGAGATCGGACAGGAGATTGACGGGGTGAAGCACCCATTCGACGACCGCGAGGTCCTCGCTGAGGCCATCGACCGGGTGATCGGGGTGGAGCGGTGATCGAGATGTCACTCGCCCGGCTCGCGGAGGTCGTCGGCGGCACCCTGCGCGATGTTCCGGATCCGGATGCCCTGGTCACCGGAACGGTGGAGTTCGACTCGCGGAAGGTGACGCCCGGCGGCCTGTTCCTGGCGCTGCCGGGGGCCCGGGTGGACGGACACGAGCACGCTGCCGCAGCCGTCGAGGCCGGGGCCGTCGCGGTCCTGGCCGCGCGTCCGGTGGGAGTCCCGGCGATCGTCGTGGAGCCCCTCGGCCCCTCCGACAGCAATGCGATGGCCCTCGAGCACGACGTCGACGGGTCGGGCGCGGCGGTACTCGCGGCGCTGGCCCGGCTCGCCCGCAGCGTGACCTCGGAGCTGCCGGATCTCACCGTCGTCGGTGTCACCGGTTCGTCCGGCAAGACGTCCACGAAGGACCTGCTCGCCGCGGTGCTCGCTCCGCTCGGTCCGGTGGTGGCGCCACCCGGGTCGTTCAACAACGAGCTGGGCCACCCCTGGACGGCGCTGCGCGCCGATCGCGACACCCGGTTCCTGGCGCTGGAGCTGTCCGCCCGCGGTGTCGGCCACGTCGCCGCGCTGGCCCGGGCGGTTCCGCCGCGGATCGGCGTCGTGCTCAACGTCGGCACCGCGCATCTCGGAGAGTTCGGGTCCCGCGAGGCGATTGCGCTGGCGAAGGGTGAGCTGGTGGAGGCGCTGCCGCCCGCGGAGGACGGCGGCGTCGCGGTGCTCAACGCCGACGACCGCCTGGTGTCCGCGATGGCGCACCGGACCAGCGCCCGGGTGGTCACGGTCGGGCTGTCGTCCTCGGCGGACGTGCGGGCTGTCGACGTCCAGCTCGACGACCAGGCGCGGGCCGAGTTCACCCTGGTGACAGCTGCCGGGAGCGTGCGTGTGACGCTCGGGGTGCACGGCGAGCACCAGGTCGGCAACGCGCTCGCCGCGGCCGCGGTCGCGCTGGAGTGCGGTGCCACGCTCGACCAGGTCGCGGCGGCACTGGGTGGTGCCCGCGCGGTGTCGGTGAAGCGGATGGACGTGCAGACCCGCGCCGACGGCGTCACCGTCGTCAACGACTCCTACAATGCGAATCCCGATTCGGTGCGCGCGGCACTCAAGGCGCTCGTGACGATGGGACGCTCCGCCGCCACGCCGCGTCGCACGTGGGCGGTGCTCGGCGAGATGGCCGAACTCGGCCCGAACACCGTCATCGAGCACGACGCGATCGGACGGTTCCTGGTCCGCCTCGACGTGAGCCGTCTGATCGTCGTCGGCGAGGGGCGACCGCTGCGGGGTATGCACCAGGGCGCGGTCATGGAAGGTTCGTGGGGTGACGAGTCGATGCTGGTTCCGGATCCGGAGGCGGCACTGGAGGTCCTGCGGCGCGAGGTGCGCCCCGGTGACATCGTGTTGGTGAAGGCTTCACAGTCGGTCGGCCTGTGGACGGTGGCCGAGGCGCTGCTGGCGGATGTGCACGATCCCGAGACGAGCGAGGAGCACGACCGGTGAGACAGATCCTCTTCGCAGGGGGCATCGCGCTGGCGGTGTCGATCCTGCTGACGCCGGTGCTGATCAAGGCGTTCTCGCGGCAGGGATTCGGCCAGGAGATCCGCGTCGAGGGGCCGGAGAGCCACCAGGCCAAGCGCGGCACGCCCACGATGGGCGGTGTCGCGATCATCATCGGTCTGTGGGCCGGCTACTGGGGTTCGCACCTGATCGGCATCGGATACGACGCGGACGGCCCGAGCGCGTCGGGTCTGCTCGTCCTGGGACTGACGACGATTCTCGGCGCCGTCGGCTTCCTCGACGACTTCATCAAGATCCGCAAGCAGCGGAATTTGGGCCTGAACAAGACCGCGAAACTGGTCGGCCAGCTCGTCGCCGCCGTCGTGTTCGGTGTCCTCGCGCTGCAGTTCCGGGGCGAGTCCGGTCTGACACCGGGCAGCCTGCACCTGTCGTACGTCCGGGACATCACCACGGTGACGATGGGCTCCGTGGTGTTCATCCTGTTCGTCTACCTGCTGGTCAGCGCGTGGTCGAATGCGGTGAACCTCACCGACGGACTGGACGGTCTAGCCGCCGGATCGATGACCCTGGTACTCGGTGCGTACACGGTCATCACGTTCTGGCAGTACCGCAACGCGTGCGAGACGAATCCCGGCAAGGGGTGCTACGACGTCCGTGACCCCCTCGACCTCGCCCTGATCTGTGCGGCCGCAGCGGGCGCGTGCATCGGCTTCCTGTGGTGGAACGCGGCCCCGGCGAAGATCTTCATGGGTGACACCGGATCACTCGCCCTCGGTGGTCTGCTGGCAGGCCTGTCCATCACCACCCGCACCGAACTGCTCATGGTCGTCGTCGGTGCGCTGTTCGTCGCCGAAGCCGCGTCGGTCGTCATCCAGGTCGCGGTGTTCCGGTCCAGCCGGAGACGGGTGTTCCGGATGGCGCCCTTCCACCACCACTTCGAACTCGGTGGCTGGGCGGAAACCACGGTGATCATCAGATTCTGGCTGCTCGCCGCGATAGCGTCGGCCGTCGGTCTGGCGCTCTTCTACAGCGAGTACCTCGCGGTGGTCGGGGACTGATGGTGGACACGGCAGGAGCACTTCCCGACGAGCTCGCCCGGCTGCGAGGCGCCCACGTCCTGGTGACGGGAGCGGGGATCTCCGGCCGCGCGCTGGTCGCACCGCTGCGCGACCTCGGCGCCGCGGTCACCCTCACCGACGGCAACGCCGACTCGCTCCGCGCGGCCGGCCTCGACCTCGACGTGCCGACCGTGACGCCCGAGGGCGCCGTCGCGGGGATCGACGGCTTCTCTCAGGTCGTGACGAGCCCCGGCTGGCGCCCTGATTCGCCGGTGCTGTCCGCGGCTGCGGGTGCGGGGATCCCGATCTGGGGTGACGTCGAATTCGCGTGGCGGCTGGACCGGTCCGGCGTCCACGGACCGGCGCGCGACTGGCTCGTGGTGACCGGAACGAACGGCAAGACCACGACGACCTCGATGCTGGAGTCGATTCTGCGCGCCGCCGGGATCGCCGCGGTCGCGTGCGGAAACATCGGTCTTCCGGTGACGGACGCCCTGCGGTCCGAGTCGCCGCGCTACACCGCGCTGGCGGTGGAGCTGTCGAGCTTCCAGTTGTTCTGGGCGCCGTCCGTGCATCCGGCGGCGGGCGCGGTGCTCAACATCGCCGAGGACCATCTCGACTGGCACGGCGGCATGGAGGGTTATGTCGAAGCGAAGGCGCAGGCGCTGACCGGCGACGTCGGGGTGCTCGGACTCGACGATCCGGTTGCGGCGGGGCTGCGCGATCGTCCGGGTATCGCCCGGACCGTCGGATTCCGCATCGGGGTGCCCGGTGTCGGCGAACTGGGCGTCGAGAACGGGTCGCTGGTGGACCGTGCGTTCGCCACCGACGAACGACTCGCCGACGTCGGCGACGTCACCCCGCCGGGACCGGCAGGACTGATGGATGCCCTCGCCGCGGCGGCACTGGCCCGCTCGATCGGGGTGGCCGCGGATGCCGTGCATGAGGGGCTGCGGACCTACCAGGTCGGACCGCACCGGGCGGCGAGGGTCGCCGAGGTCGGTGGGGTGACGTATGTCGACGACTCGAAGGCGACCAATCCGCACGCGGCGCGAACCTCGCTGCTGGCGCACCCGCGGGTGGTGTGGATCGCGGGCGGGCTGCTCAAGGGTGCGAGTGTCGACGAGCTCGTCGCCGAGGTCGTCGATCGTCTCGTCGCCGCGGTGCTGTTCGGTCGTGACGCCGGGCAGATCGCGGATGCGCTCGCCCGACACGCACCGCACGTCCCCGTGCACCGCGTCGAACCGGGGCACGATGAGCACGTGAAGTCGACCGATGCACCCGATGCCGTGATGGCCCGCGCGGTGCGGGTCGCCGCCGATGCGGCCCACCCGGGTGACGCGGTGCTGCTCGCACCGGCGGCGGCGTCACTGGACATGTTCTCCGATTACGGCCACCGCGGCCGCAGCTTCGCCGCGGCCGTGCACGCGCTGGCGGACGATGGCGCCCCCTGATCGACGCCGCCGCACTCCGGAACCGAACCCGGTGACGGGCCTCGCTGCCGCGTGGGCCCGGTTCGTGGCGTGGCTGGCGCGGCCTCTGGCGTCGTTCCACCTGGTCGTCACGATCGCGACCCTGCTGACGGTGCTCGGACTCGTGATGGTGCTGTCCGCGTCCAGTGTGGAGGCGTACGCCGACACCGGCTCGTCGTACAGCATGTTCACGACTCAGGCGACCTTCGCGGTGCTGGGCGCGCTGCTCTTCTACATCGCGCTGCGCACGCCGGTGCGCGTTCTGCGCCGTATCGCGACACCCGCCTTCGTCGTGTCGCTGTTGATGCTGTTCCTGGTGCTCATCCCCGGTATCGGAACCCTCTCCGGTGGTGCCCGGCGCTGGTTCACGCTGGGTCCGCTGTCGTTGCAGCCCTCGGAGCTCGCCAAGGTCGCGCTCATCGTCTGGGGTGCTCACGTGCTGGCGACGCGGCCGCGCGGCGCCCCGTGGAAAGAACTGGTGGTCCCCCTGGTTCCGGGGGCGCTGGTGGCCTCCTTCCTGGTGATCATGCAGCCGAACTACTCGACGACGGTGACGTTCGTGATCGTCGTCGGGGCGCTCCTGTGGTTCGCCGGGCTGTCGATGCGGATGTTCGCAGGCGCCGCGATCGGTGTCGGGATCGTCGGCGTAGTCCTGGTTTTCGCCGCCGACTATCGCGCGGCGCGACTGTTCAGCTTCCTCAACCCGTCCGACGATCCGCAGGGCGCCGGTTACCAGAGCAGGCAGGCGAAGTTCTCCCTCGCCGACGGCGGCTGGTTCGGGCGTGGCCTCGGTCAGTCCCGGGCGAAGTGGAACTACCTGCCGAACTCCCACAACGACTTCATCTTCGCCATCATCGGCGAGGAGCTGGGGTTCATCGGATGCGCCGCGGTCATCGGACTGTTCGCGTTGTTCGCGTATGCCGGGCTCCGGATCTCGATGCGGTCGGTCGACCCGTTCCTGCGTCTGCTGACGGCCGCGGCGACGACGTGGATCGTCGCGCAGTCGATGATCAACATCGGATACGTCGTCGGTCTGATGCCCGTGACGGGGCAGCAGCTTCCCCTCGTCTCGGCAGGCGGCACCTCGACCGCCGTGACCCTGCTGATGTTCGGCATCATCGCGAACGCGGCGCGGCACGAACCCGAGGCCGTCGCGGCGTTGCACGCGGGACAGGACGGCAGGTTCGGGAGGCTGCTGCGGCTGCCGAAGCCCGAGCAGTACTCGCCTGCGAAGGCGGCCGAGGCACGGCGCGCAGCGGCGGCGAAGGCCGACCGCAAACGGGCGGCGCAACGAGAGGCGCAGCGTCGATCGGCGCAGCAGCGGGAGCGACGCACCCGCGAGGACCAGCGCCGACGTGAGGAACAGCGCAGACGTGAACAGCAGCAACGCCGTCGAGCCGAGGCGCCCCGTCGGCAGGAGCCACGCCGCGGGACTCCGCGCCGTGGCCAGGCACTAGCATCGGACCAGCGACGGGACCGTTCGTCCGGCCGCGCCCAAGAACGTGGATTTCCTGAACGAGGTTTTCGTAGGTGAGTGAGAGCGGTACGTCGTCCGGCCTTTCCGTCGTCGTCGCGGGGGGCGGCACCGCGGGCCACATCGAGCCGGCGCTCGCGGTCGCGGACGCTTTGCGGCGCCTCGACCCGTCGGTCACGGTGACCGCGCTCGGAACCGAGCGCGGACTCGAGACCACCCTCGTTCCCGAACGCGGATATCCGCTGGAGCTGATTCCACCGGTACCGCTGCCCCGCAAGCCGACGACGGATCTGCTGCGCCTGCCCGGGCGGGTGCGGGCCTCGGTCCGGCGCACCCGCGAGGTCCTCGACGGCGTGCACGCGGACGTCGTCGTCGGCTTCGGTGGCTACGTCGCGCTTCCCGCGTATCTCGCCGCGGGCAGGGGTGTCACGCGGCGCCGGCGCGCGATCCCGGTCGTGGTGCACGAGGCCAACGCCTCCGCGGGCATCGCCAACAAGATCGGCGCGCGGCTCGCGTCCCGAGTGCTGGCCGCGGTGCCCGGTTCCGGGGTCGCGGGCCGGGGCCGGTCCGACGCCGAGATCGTCGGCATCCCGGTCCGGTCGTCGATCACCGGTCTGGACCGTGCGGGACTGCGGGCACAGGCCCGCGAGCACTTCGGGCTGCCCGCCGACGGACCCGTCCTGCTGGTCACCGGCGGATCCCAGGGCGCGCGATCACTCAACGAGGCCGTGTCGGGCGCTGCGGAGGCGCTCGCGGCGGGCGGGGTGTCCGTGCTGCACGCGTACGGGCCGAAGAACTCCGTCGAGATCGCGGTGCACAACCCCGCGGCGCCGTACGTCGCGGTTCCGTACCTGAACCGAATGGATCTCGCGCTGGCCGCCGCGGACGCGACCGTGTGCCGCTCGGGTGCCATGACGGTGGCCGAGATCTCGGCCGTCGGGCTGCCCGCGGTGTACGTGCCGCTGCCGCACGGCAACGGCGAGCAGGAACTGAACGCCCGGCCGGTGGTCGCGGCGGGCGGCGGACTGTTGGTGGCCGACGCCGACCTCACCTCCGAGTACGTCGCGGAGTCGGTGGTGCCGTTGCTGCGCGATCCGGATCGACTCGCCGTGATGGGCTCGGCGGCCGCAGGCGCCGGGCACCGGGACGCGGCCGACACCGTGGCCCGGATCGTCCTCGAGGTTGCGAAGGGTGGTCGGCGATGAGCGCGGACAACACACAGAGGCCGGGATCGGCACTGCCCGACCATCTGCAGCGTGTGCACATGGTCGGCATCGGCGGCGCAGGCATGTCGGGGATTGCGCGGATCCTGCTTGCCCGCGGCGGCCAGGTGTCGGGATCCGATGCGAAGGAGAGCCGAACCGTCCTGTCGCTGCGGGCCCGCGGCGCCCAGGTCCGCATCGGGCACGACGCGAGTGCACTCGACCTGATCCCCGGCGGGCCGACCGCGGTGGTCTCGACCCACGCGGCGATCCCGAAGGACAACCCCGAGCTGGTGGCCGCTGCGGAGCGGAACATTCCCGTGATCCTGCGCCCGGCCGTCCTGGCGTCGTTGATGACCGGCCATCAGACGCTGCTGGTCGCCGGAACTCACGGCAAGACCTCCACGACCTCGATGCTGGTGGTCGCCCTGCAGCACTGCGGTGTGGACCCCTCGTTCGCCGTCGGCGGGGAGCTCAACGAGGCGGGAACGAACGCACACCACGGATCGGGCGCGGTGTTCGTGGCGGAGGCGGACGAGAGCGACGGTTCGCTGCTGCAGTACGACCCGAACGTCGTGATCGTCACCAACGTCGAGGCCGACCACCTCGACTTCTTCGGCAGCACCGAGGCGTACGTCCAGGTGTTCGACGACTTCGCCGACCGGATCGCGCCGGGCGGGGTGTTGGTGGCCTGCCTCGACGACCCGGGTTCGGCGGCGCTGGCCGAGCGGGTCGCCGCGCGGAATCTGCCGATCCGTGTCATCGGCTACGGCGGTGACGAACCCTCGGGAACCGTGCCGCTCGCCGCCCGCCTGCTCGACTGGGAGGCCCGGGACGTCGGAGGCGTGGCGCGGGTGCAGTTGACCGGCGAGGACCGGCCGCGCGTCCTGACGCTGTCGGTTCCGGGCAGGCACATGGCGCTCAACGCCCTCGGCGCGCTGCTCGCGGCCCGGGAGGCCGGAGCCGAGGTCGACGAGATCGTCGAGGGCATCGGCGGTTTCGGTGGCGTGCACCGGAGGTTCCAGTACACCGGACGTGAGAACGGCGTGCGCGTGTTCGACGACTACGCCCATCACCCGACCGAGGTCCGCGCGGTGCTCGGCGCGGCCCGCGAGCTGGTCCGCAGCTCCGCCGGCCGGGTTCTGGTCGTGTTCCAGCCACATCTGTACTCGCGGACCTCGGTGTTCGCGACCGAGTTCGGGGAGGCGCTCGACCTGGCGGACGAGGTCGTCGTCCTCGACGTGTACGGCGCACGGGAGAAGCCGTTGCCCGGAGTGAGCGGCGCACTGGTCGCACACGCCGTCAGCAGGCCCGTGCACTACCAGCCGGACCTGTCGATGGCGCCGCGTCAGGTGGCGGCCCTCGCTCGCGCCGGTGACGTGATCATCACGATGGGTGCCGGCGACGTGACGATGCTCGGCAAGGAGATCCTGGGGGCACTGGCCGCGGCGCCCGCGGTGGCCAGGACCCGTGCTCGGACGGACGTGGCAGGGCGGGCCGGGGAGCAGTGGTGAGCCGGGGGCGCCGGCCGGAGCGGACGCGCAGTACGGGAACGGGAGTGCGGTCGGGTTCGGCGCCGCGCCCGTCGCGCAGGCGCAAGCCGCTGTTCCTGACGGTCGCCGTCGTCGCGGTGATCGTGGCACTGACCGCCGTCGCCTGGTTCACGCCGTTGCTCTCGGCCCGCGCGGTGACGGTCGTCGGCAACGCCGGGGTCACGTCCGAGGAGATCTTGGCGGCTCTCGACGTCCCGACCGGACAGCCACTGCTGCGGGTCGACACCGGAGCCGCGGCGGACCGGGTGGCGTCCATCGCGAAGGTCGACCATGTGCGGGTCGAGCGGAAGTACCCGTCGACGATCCGTGTCACCGTGGTCGAACGGACGCCTGCGGTCTACTACGACGCACCGGAGGGCACGCACCTGATGGACGCCTCGGGGGTTGCGTACGCGATCGAACCGCCGCCGCCCGGGGTGCCGCGTCTGACCGTGGCCACCCCGGCCCGGGACGACGCCGCCACCACGGACGCGCTGACCACCCTGGCGTCCCTGCCGCCGCTCCTGCGTCCGCAGGTGACGGAGGTGTCGGCGCCTTCGCTGTCGGACATCCGGCTCACGCTGACGGACGGAAGGCAGGTCCTGTGGGGGAGCGTGGACGAGTCGGAGCAGAAGGCCGCGATCGTGGGCCCGTTGCTGGGGCAGCCCGGCCAGGTCTTCGACGTCTCGAGCCCGGATCTCCCCACGGTTCGGTGAGGATCGCTGCGCGATTCGGATTCCGATGACAAATCGGCGTGTCCGTCGGCGCGCCTGCTGGAATCAGGGGGGCACCGTGCATAGCGTTTCGCCCAGTCATCCACTTGACATAACTGTAAGTCTATGGTTGAGGTTGAGGGTTTGGCTGCATCATCGGTGGCGCAAAGGCGACCGGGCTCACGCGTAGCGTCGGTCCCACAAGTAGCCTCTGCACCACAAGTAACGTCAGCATCGCCAGAAACACCTCAGCGCGACTACACAACGGAAGGCGAGAGCCCATGACGCCCCCGCACAATTACCTCGCCGTTATCAAGGTCGTCGGCATCGGCGGCGGCGGTGTGAATGCGGTCAACCGCATGATCGAGCAGGGACTCAAGGGAGTCGAGTTCATCGCCGTCAACACCGATGCGCAGGCCCTCCTGATGTCCGACGCCGACGTCAAGCTCGACGTCGGACGTGAACTGACCCGTGGCCTCGGCGCCGGCGCGGACCCGGAGGTCGGGCGCAAGGCGGCGGAAGACCACAAGGACGAGATCGAAGAGGTGCTCAAGGGCGCCGACATGGTGTTCGTGACGGCGGGCGAGGGTGGTGGCACCGGCACCGGCGGCGCTCCCGTCGTCGCGTCGATCGCGCGCAAGCTCGGTGCTCTGACCGTCGGCGTCGTCACGCGCCCGTTCTCCTTCGAGGGCAAGCGCCGTGGCACCCAGGCCGACAACGGAATCCAGGCGCTGCGCGAGTCCTGCGACACCCTGATCGTCATTCCCAACGACCGGCTCCTGCAGCTCGGCGATGCCGCGGTCTCGCTGATGGACGCCTTCCGCTCCGCCGACGAGGTGCTCCTCAACGGTGTCCAGGGCATCACCGACCTCATCACCACCCCCGGCCTGATCAACGTCGACTTCGCCGACGTCAAGGGCGTCATGTCCGGAGCGGGCAGCGCACTGATGGGCATCGGCTCGGCCCGTGGTGACGGCCGCGCCATCCAGGCCGCCGAGACCGCTATCAACTCCCCGCTGCTCGAGGCGTCGATGGAGGGTGCACGCGGTGTGCTGCTGTCCATCGCGGGCGGCTCCGACCTCGGGCTCTTCGAGATCAACGAGGCCGCCTCGCTGGTGCAGGAAGCCGCACACATCGACGCGAACATCATCTTCGGCACGGTGATCGACGACTCGCTCGGCGACGAGGTCCGGGTCACCGTCATCGCCGCCGGATTCGACGGCGGCGCGCCCGTGCGGCGCGTCGAGCAGCCGCAGCAGGCTGCGGCCGGCCGCGGCAACATCGGCGTCGCGCGAGCGGGCGAGATCGGACGGTCCCCGGCCGCCGAGGAGCCGCAGCCCGTTGCTCACACGCCGCAGCACAGCACCGAATCACGCCGCGAGACGGGCGGTTCGCTGCCCCCGATTCCCGTCGGTGCGACCGCTCGTGCAGTTCCCGTCGCCGAGGACGACGGGGAGGACGACGTCGACGTCCCGGACTTCATGCGTCGGTGACGGCAGCCGCAGTGACCTCCACGGTCCGGGTCCGTCGGGTCGTCACCTCACGAACGGGTGGCGTCTCGGCGGCTCCGTACGATTCGTTCAATCTCGGTGACCACGTCGGGGACGATCCCGCTGCGGTGGACGCGAACCGGCGGCGACTCGCCGCCGGGATCGGCCTGCCGTACGAGCGCCTCGTGTGGATGGAACAGATCCACAGCCGGAACGTCACCGTGGTCGACGGTCCGGTCGGCGCGCCGGTCGAGGCCACCGACGCGCTCGTCACCGCCGAGCGGAATCTCGCCCTGGTCGTTCTCTCCGCCGACTGTGTGCCGATCCTGCTCTCGGACGACGAGGCAGGCGTGATCGCCGCGGTGCACGCCGGCCGCGTCGGGGCGCGGATCGGGATCGTGCCCCGGGTGCTCGACGCCATGGTCGCGCAGGGTGCGGAGGTGTCCAGGATCGGCGCTTTCCTGGGACCCGCGGCCAGTGGCAGGCAGTACGAGGTTCCGGCGCAGATGCAGGCCGATGTGGAGGCTCGTCTGCCGGGCAGTGCGACCACCACCGTCCGCGGAACACCTGGTCTCGATCTGCGTGCCGGTCTGCGGCGCCAGCTGGAAGCCGCGGGTGTCAGCGGTGTGGCCGAGGATCCGCGCTGCACCATCGAGGACTCGACGTTGTTCAGCTACCGCCGTTCCGGGACCACGGGGCGCATCGCCGGGGCGATCTGGATGGAGTCCGTGGGCAGTGACTGACCGCCGTACCCGGATCGCGTCGGCGCTGGAATCCGTTCGGGAGCGCCTCGGCCGGGCGTGCGCGGCCGCGGACCGTGACCCGGGCACCGTCCAACTGCTTCCGGTGACGAAGTTCTTTCCGGTGTCGGACGCCCGGATCCTCTACGACCTCGGATGCCGTGAGTTCGGCGAGTCACGCGACCAGGAGGCGTCCGCGAAGGCAGCCGACCTCGCGGAGCTGACCGCGGGGGAGCGGACGTCCGCCGCCGACGACGTCCGGTGGCACATGATCGGCAGTGTGCAGCGGAAGAAGGCGCGCTCGATCGCGCGCTGGGCGGACGTCGTCCACTCGGTCGACGGCGAGCCTCTTGTCGCGGCGCTGTCGCGGGCGGCGGTCGCGGCGCTCGGTGCGGGGGAGCGGTCGGAGCCGCTGCGTGTGCTGCTGCAGGTGAGCCTGGACGACGACCCCAAGCGCGGCGGCGTTCCGGTCCCGGAGGTGCGGCGATTGTGTGAACTCGCCGCCGCCGCAGAGGGACTCACGCTCGCCGGGCTGATGGCGGTACCGCCTCTCGATGCGGATCCGGACGCCGCTTTCGCTACACTCGCGGCCACCCACCGCGACGTGCTGCGCGACCATCCGGACGCGCGCATGCTCTCGGCGGGGATGACCGCGGATCTCGAGATCGCGGTCCGACACGGATCGACCTGCGTGCGTGTCGGAACCGCGCTGTTGGGTTCGCGGCCGATAGCCTCGAAATGAACTGATCGGCATCCCGACCGATTATCCGCCACGCCAAGGAAGGTCGATCGATGAGCACTCTGCACAAGTTCAAGGCTTACTTCGGCATGGTTCCCCTCGACGACTACGAGGACGACTACCTCGACGAGCCCCGTCGGGCTCCCAGGAGTTCCCGCTACGAGGACGGAATCGACGGCGGATACGACGACGACGGCTACGGCGGCCACGACGAGATCGACGATCGGCAGCCGGCCCCCCGGCGGATGGAGCCGTTGCCGCCGCGCTCGACGCGCCCGGTGCCGCCGTCCGCGGGCCCGGCACGGTCGACGTCCACGCACGGCTCGCTGGCGGTCAACACGGCCCCGCGCGTCGAGAGCCGTCGCGCCCCGGTGTTCGACGAGGGCGGTCCGCTGTCGAAGATCACCACGCTGCGTCCCCGGGATTACGGCGAGGCCCGGATCATCGGTGAGCGGTTCCGCGACGGGACTCCGGTCATCATGGACCTGGTGGAGATGAGCAACGCGGACGCCAAGCGTCTCGTCGACTTCGCGGCGGGACTCGCGTTCGCGCTGCGCGGCTCCTTCGACAAGGTCGCGACGAAGGTGTTCCTGCTCTCACCCGCGGACATCGACGTCTCCGCGGAGGAGCGGCGGAGGATCGCCGAGAACGGTTTCTACAACCAGAAGTGACATCCACCCGATACCGAGGGTGTGATCGACGGGTGCGGCCGGTTTCCGGCCGCACCCGCGTTGCGAGAGGGACCCGATTGTGAGTGGGACGGAAAGGTCAGGCAGAGTGGTGGAGTGCCCTTGTTCGCGGTGATCTACTTCGTACTGTTCGTTTTCTGGCTGCTTCTCATCGGCCGAATCATCGTCGAGTTCATCCGTACGTTCGCACGGGACTGGCGTCCGACCGGATTCGTCGTCGTCGTCCTCGAGGCGATATTCACGGTCACCGATCCACCGATCAAGTTGCTGCGGCGACTGATCCCGTCGATTTCGCTCGGTGGGGTCCGGTTGGATCTGTCCATCATGGTCTTGCTTTTCATCGTGTTCATCCTGATGCAGGTCACTCAGGGACTTGCCGCGTGACGTGCACGGATCGCGTCGAGGCACGGGCTGTCGGGTCGGGTGTGACAGAATGACCCGGAGTTACAGTGTGAAAACGTGGTCCTGCAGTGTGTGCGTCATAACTGAATGCTTGCTTGACCGCCAACAGATGCGCGAAGGGATCCTTCCATGCCGCTGACACCAGCTGATGTTCACAACGTCGCGTTCAGCAAGCCTCCGATCGGTAAGCGTGGCTACAACGAGGACGAGGTGGATGCCTTCCTCGACCTCGTCGAGCAGGAGCTCGCTCGGCTGATCGAGGAGAACGCAGACCTGCGCCAGCGTGTCGGTGAGCTCGACCAGGAGCTTGCGGACGCCAAGAAGGCGCCGCGTCCGGCCGCGCCGCAGGCCCCGGCGCCGGCACCCGTGCCCGCCCCCGAACCGCCGAAGCCGGTTGCTCCCGTCGCAGCGGCGGCGCCCCCGCCGCCGCCCCCGGCTCCGGCTCGCGCCGGTGGCACCGAGGAGGCCAACCTGCAGGCCGCCAAGATCCTCGGCCTCGCCCAGGAGATGGCCGACCGGCTCACCGGTGAGGCGAAGACCGAGTCCGAGCAGCTCGTCTCCAGTGCCCGGGCCAACTCCGAGCAGCTCGTCAGCGACGCCCGGACCCGGTCCGACGGCATGGTCGCCGACGCCAAGCAGAAGTCCGAGGCTCTGCTCGCCGACGCGCAGACCCGCTCCGAGACGCAGCTGCGGCAGGCGAAGGAGAAGGCCGACGCCCTGCAGGCGGACGCCGAGAAGAAGCACACCGAGATCATGGCGACCATCAACCAGCAGCGCAGCGTGCTGGAGGAGCGGATCGAGCGCCTCAAGACCTTCGAGCGTGAGTACCGGGTGCGCCTGAAGTCGTACCTGGAGTCTCAGCTCGAGGAGCTGGAGCAGCGTGGTTCGGCGGTTCCCGTGGACGGCGGCCAGGACGCCCTCGGCTCCGAGGGTTCCAAGTCGTTCGCCAAAGGGAGCAACTGACCCGGCGCTGTTGGGGCGGCAGTGATGGTTCGGCCTGACGGTCGTGTCCTGACGGCTCACGGCAGGGGGATCCCGTGCTGGTACTGACCCTGGTGATGGCGGCGGTGGGCTTCGCCCTCCTCGTCGTCGCGCTGATGACGGGTTCGGTGGCGTGGGCGTGGGGTTGCATCGTCGTCTGCGTGATCGGTGCCGTCCTGTTGCTGGTGAGTTCGCTGCGTGGCCCCGCGCCGGCGACCTCACCCCGGCCGTCCCCGCGTGGCGGTGGCCCGGATCACGAGGATCCGCCCACGGAGCGATTTGACCGGCCCGAGTAGTATCGAGAGACGACATGCGCCCGATTCGATCGGGGCGTGAACAGGCGCTGATCCGGCCATCACCGGGGAGTCTTCGGAAGAACGGTGACGCCCGGCCCTTCACGGGGCCGGGCCCCACTCAGTAGAACCGAACGGGTTCGGCCCGTCACAGCCGATCGAGAGAGGCCGGATCGGGTGGGTGAGCCACCGGATCGGGCAAGCGGGGTGGTACCGCGGCCAGGCGCACCGGCGCCGAAGTCGTCCCCGTGCCAGAGGAACAGGCACGAGGGAGCACGACAGTGTCCGACAGCACCGACGGTGTGAATTCCACCTATCCACGCGTCGATCTCGCCGGCGGCAGGTCCGGCGGGAGCGTCAACTTTCCCGATCTCGAACAGCGCGTGCTGGCCGAGTGGGATTCGGACGACACTTTCCGCGCATCGATCTCGAATCGTGACGGTGCCGAGGAGTTCGTCTTCTACGACGGGCCGCCGTTCGCGAACGGGCTGCCTCACTACGGCCACCTGCTGACCGGGTACGTCAAGGACCTCGTGCCGCGCTTCCAGACGATGCGGGGCAAGAAGGTCGAACGTCGCTTCGGCTGGGACTGCCACGGTCTGCCCGCGGAGCTCGAGGCGGAGAAGCAGCTCGGCATCAAGGACAAGTCGCAGATCGACGCGATGGGCCTGGCCGAGTTCAACGCGTACTGCAAGCAGTCCGTGCTGCGCTACACCGACGAGTGGCGCGACTACGTGACCCGGCAGGCCCGCTGGGTCGACTTCGACAACGACTACAAGACCCTGGACCTGGACTTCATGGAGTCGGTCATGTGGGCGTTCAAGGAGCTCTACGACAAGGGCCTGATCTACCAGGGCTTCCGGGTGCTCCCGTATTCCTGGTACGAGCAGACGCCGCTGTCGAACCAGGAGACGCGGCTCGACGACGCGTACAAGATGCGTCAGGACCCGGCGGTCACCGTCGACATGGTGATCACCGCGCCCGGCTCGCCGCTGGACGGCGCGAACGCGCTGATCTGGACCACCACGCCGTGGACGCTGCCGTCCAACCTCGCGGTCGCGGTGCACCCCGACGTCGACTACGTGCAGGTCAAGGCCGAGGACGGCAAACGGTACGTCCTCGCCGCCGGGCGGGTCGGCCACTACGCGCGTGAGTTCGGCGAGTCGCCCGAGGTGCTGGGGGAGTACAAGGGCTCGGACCTCGTCGGCCTGAACTACACGCCTCCGTTCGACTTCTTCCACGGCCCCGGCAAGGGCCACGAGAACGCGCACCGGGTGCTGTCCGCCGACTACGTCACCACCGATTCCGGAACCGGAATCGTCCACCTCGCACCGGCTTTCGGTGAGGAGGACATGGACGTCGCGACGGCGAACGGCATCGAGATCGTGCAGCCACTCGACCCGGGCGGCAAGTTCACCTCGCTGGTGCCGCCGTACGAGGGCCTGCAGGTCTTCGATGCGAACCCGGTGATCATCAAGGACCTCAAGGCCGCCGGAAAGCTGTTGCGGCACGAGACGATCGAGCATTCCTACCCGCACTCGTGGCGGTCGGGTCAGCCGCTGATCTACATGGCGGTGCCGTCGTGGTTCGTCGCCGTCACCAAGTTCCGTGACCGCATGGTCGAGCTGAACCAGGAGATCACCTGGGTGCCGGAGCACATCCGCGACGGCCAGTTCGGCAAGTGGCTCGAGGGTGCCCGGGACTGGAACATCAGCCGGAACCGCTACTGGGGCAGCCCGATCCCGGTGTGGGTCTCGGACGATCCGGCGTACCCGCGGGTGGACGTGTACGGCTCCCTCGACCAGCTCGAGGCCGATTTCGGGGTGCGTCCGACGGACCTGCACCGTCCGATGATCGACGAGCTCACCCGCCCGAACCCGGACGACCCGACCGGGAAGTCGACGATGCGCCGTGTTCCCGAGGTGCTCGACTGCTGGTTCGAGTCGGGCTCGATGCCGTACGCGCAGGTGCACTACCCGTTCGAGAACCGCGACTGGTTCGAGACGCACTACCCGGGCGACTTCATCGTCGAGTACAACGGCCAGACCCGCGGCTGGTTCTACACGCTGCACGTGCTCGCCACCGCACTGTTCGACCGGCCCGCGTTCAAGACCGTTGCCGCACACGGCATCGTGCTCGGCGACGACGGTCTCAAGATGAGCAAGTCCAAGGGCAACTACCCGGACGTGAAGGAGGTGTTCGACCGGGACGGCTCCGATGCGATGCGCTGGTTCCTGATGTCGTCGCCGATCCTGCGCGGCGGAAACCTGGTCGTCACCGAGCAGGGCATCCGCGAGGGCGTCCGGCAGGCGCTGCTGCCGCTCTGGAACACCTGGAGCTTCCTCCAGCTGTACGCGTCGAAGCCCGGCACGTGGCGTACCGATTCGACGAACGTGCTCGATCGGTACATCCTCGCCAAGCTCGCCGCGACGCGGGACGCGATGACCGATGCGCTCGAGGTCAACGACATCGCCGGCGCCTGCGACGAGCTGCGCACCTTCTGCGACGCCCTGACGAACTGGTATGTGCGCCGCTCCCGGAACCGGTTCTGGGACGAGGACCGCGACGCGATCGACACCCTGCACACGGTGCTGGAGGTGACCTGCCGGCTCGCGGCTCCGTTGCTCCCGATGGCGACCGAGGTGATCTGGCGTGGTCTGACCGGCGGGCGCTCGGTGCACCTGGCCGACTGGCCGAACGCGACGGATCTGGTTCCGAACGGCGAACTCGTCGAGTCCATGGACGAAGTGCGCAACGTCTGTTCCACCGTGCTGGGCCTGCGCAAGGCGCAGAACCTGCGGGTGCGGCTGCCGCTGCCCGAGGTGACGGTCGCGGCGTCCGATGCCGAACGGCTGCGGCCGTTCCTCGGCATCATCGCCGACGAGGTCAACGTCAAGAAGGTGGACCTGACCGACGACGTCGATGCGCACGGCCGGTTCGAGTTGGTCGTCAACGCCCGCGTGGCGGGTCCGCGGCTCGGCAAGGACGTTCAGACCGTCATCAAGGCCGTCAAGGCCGGCGACTGGACCGAGACGGACGGCGTCGTGAGCGCTGCCGGCGTGGCCCTGTTGCCGGAGGAGTACACGCAGCGACTGGTCGCCGCCGAGCCCGAGTCGACGGCCGCGCTGCCGGCCAACGCCGGCCTGGTCGTGCTGGACTCACAGGTCACCGAGGAACTGGAGGCCGAAGGCTGGGCCAAGGACCGGATCCGTGAGCTCCAGGACGCGCGGCGCGCGGCCGGGCTGGACGTGTCCGACCGCATCTCGGTCACCCTCGAGGTGCCCGCCGACCGCCTCGACTGGGCGCAACGGCACCGCGATCTGATCGCGGGCGAGATCCTCGCCACCACACTGGAGCTCGGCCCGGTCGGGGCCGATGCGGTGGATCTCGGTGAGGGTGTCCGGGCGACCGTCGTCAAGGCGTGAGGTGATCGCGCCCCGGTGGGGCCGGCCGTGACGACACGCCGGCGGGGCCGGCCGTGACCGGGCAGCGTCGCTGGGTGCTGCATCTCGACATGGACGCGTTCTTCGCGTCCGTCGAGCAGCTCACCCGACCGACCCTGCGCGGCCGCCCGGTCCTCGTCGGCGGGCTCGGCGGTCGAGGCGTCGTCGCGGGCGCGAGTTACGAGGCGCGCGCGTTCGGGGCCGGGTCGGCGATGCCGATGCATCAGGCGCGTCGGCTGGTCGGCGCCGGAGCGGTGGTGCTTCCGCCGCGCGGTGCCCTCTACTCGGCGGTCAGCAAGTCGGTCTTCGAGGTTCTCCGTACCCGCGTGCCGGTCCTGGAGATGCTCTCGCTGGACGAGGCCTTCGGGGAACCACCCGAGCTGGCGGGTGCGGAGGCCGGCGCCGTGCGCGACTACGCGGAGGGGCTGCGGTCCCTCATTCGTGCGGAGACGGGTCTGGTGGCGTCGATCGGTGCGGGATCTGGCAAACAGATCGCGAAGATCGCGTCCGGCTTGGCGAAGCCGGACGGGGTGCGGGTGGTGGCAGTGGACGAACAGGTCGAACTGTTCGAGGCGTTGCCCGTGCGGAAGTTGTGGGGGATCGGTCCCGTAGCCGAGTCGAAGCTCCGCAGATTGGGGATCGAGACGATCGGGCAGTTCGCCGCCACCAGTGAATCCGAGGTGGTCACGCTTCTCGGGGGCACGGTGGGCCCGGGCCTGCACCGGCTGGCGAAGGGTTTCGACGATCGGCCGGTGGCCGAACGGGCGGACGCGAAGCAGATCAGCGCCGAAACCACGTTCGCCGAGGACCTGGTGACGATGGAACAACTCCGGGGCGCCGTCGAGCAGTGCGGTGGGCACGCGTACCGGCGGCTTGTGAAGGACGGGCGGGCGGCCCGCACCGTCGTGGTGAAGCTGAAGAAGTCGGACATGAGCATCGTGACCAGGTCGGCCACCCTGCCGTACGCGACGACGGACCTGCAGACGCTGATCGCGACCGCACGTCGCCAGCTGATCGACCCGAGGGAACTGGGGGCGGTGCGCCTGGTCGGGGTTTCGTACGGCGGGTTGACGGCGACCGCGCAGGGGTCGTTGTTCCCCGACCTCGATCACGGCGACACCGGTTCGCTCGACGATTCCGCGCCGGCAGCCGTGCCCGAGCCGGGCCGAGCTGCACCGGCGCAGCCGGGTGCGCGTTGGCGTCCCGGCCAGGACGTCCACCACGACGAGCACGGTCACGGCTGGGTGCAGGGCTGCGGGCACGGTGTCGTCACGGTGCGGTTCGAGACGCGCAGCACGGGTCCGGGTCCGGCGCGCACCTTCCCGGAGGGTGACCCGGCGCTGCGAATCGCGGACCCCGCCGACAGTCTTCGTTAAGGAAGCCCTTATTTTTTCGGTGTTCACTAGGGTGACACTTGCTCGCGCGCGGGCTGGGCCACGTCCGTGCCGTTCGCCGTCACGGACCACGGTTTCAAGGAAATGTACGTTCCAACGAAGAGAAGGACTCAGATTGATGCTCCGGAAGACCCTCGTTGCCGGTGTCGCGGTTGCTGCCGCGCTGACCCTCGGTGCCTGCAGCTCTGACGATGGCGACACCACCCCCGCCACCACCAGCAAGGCCACCACCACGACCGCCGTGGCAGCGCCCGACGACACGCCGCCGGTGCCGACCGCTGCCGAGCTGAACGCGATGCTGGTCAAGGGTCTCGATCCGGCCACCCCGATCGAGGAGAAGGTCACCCTCGTCGAGGACGGCCAGACCGATCCCGGCCTGTTCGACCAGGTCGCCGCCGCGGCCAAGCAGAACAACGCGTCCGTCGAGGTCGTCGACCCGATCCTGGACAACGGCGACGGCACCCTGACCGCCACCGTCAACATGACCATCGGCGGCCAGGTGAACCCGGGCACCGCCACCTTCGTCGTCCAGGACGGCCAGTGGGTGCTCTCCAAGGAGTACGCCTGCAACATCGTCAAGCTGGCCAACCTGACCTCCCCGGCCTGCGTCTGACGCACTGCACGACAACGAATGCCGGCACCCGACGCGGGTGCCGGCATTCGGCGTTCCGGGGCGTTGTCGCCGCGTGGTCAGGAGTTGTCGGAACGGAGGTTCTCGGCGGCGGTGCGGGCGAGGCCGCCCAGGACTGCGGGATCGACGGGGTCCTGGCCGGTGGCGGTGACCTGGACGACGACTCCACCGACGATCGCGATCACGGTGTCGGAGACCATCGTGAATCCCTCACTGGTGGTGTCCAGTCGGAAGGCGGTCGAGGCGTCGCCCACGGTTGCCTGATCGAGTCCACCGAGCCGGTAGGTGACGTCGACGCCGTCCGCGTCCGTCCCCGAGTACTCGCCGCAGACCGCCAGGGTCTCCTGCACGGCCGTGAACGCCGCGGCCGCGTCGGGGTAGGCGGCGGCATCGGTGTCGATGCTCGTGAAGTCGGGTCCGGAGAACCGGGCCGTCGCCCGGGCGGTGGCGCCGTGAGCCTGGTCCGCGATCGGAGCGAGCACGTCCGCGCACACCTCGGGGTCGGTGGAGGAGCGGTCCGACGCCGACGACTCGGCGGCCGGTGGCAGTCCCAGGTCGTCGACGGGATCGGGGACCGGGGCGAAGCCAACGGGCAGGTCGGTGCTGTCGAGGAGCGCGGCCTGCAGGCCGGCGTCGTCGAACGAGGAGGCGGCGGTCGCGGACGGGCCGGCCACCGTGGTCAACGGCGACGACGGTGACGTGTCCGCACCGTCGTCGGCGTCGCCGCCGCACGCAGCGAGGAACGGCAACGCCAGCAGGGGAAGCGCCGCGGCGGCGCGGGCGGTCCTCACTGCCCGGACCAGCGGACCGTGTTGGTGGTCGCCTGACGCAGTCGGGTGGTGCTGTTCGGATCGGAGTAGGTCTGTTCGCCGCCGACGGTGACGGACCCGTCCACCGGTAGCGGGGCTTCGAGGTCGACGACGAGGGTGCCGCTGCCGGACATCACGAACGTGTCGATGTTGAGGGTGCCCGCGTCGGCCGGCAGGTGCCACACCCGGGCTTCGGGCTCCTGGGTGATCGAGACGTCCACGGTGAGCCGGTTCCCGGCCACTTCGCGCAGTGTCGCCGTGGTGACCTGACGCAGCGCCATCCCGCTCATCACCTGCTGCTGCATGGTCCACACCGCTCCGACGCCGATCTCGGCATCGGGGAACGCGATCCCGCGGTAGACCGCCTGATAGAACGCCTGCTCGATCGCCGAGCGCGCGATGTCCTCGGAGTCGGCGGCGGGCGTGATGCGCAGCGCGGTGATCGCGCCGTTCGGCTGGATCGACAGCCCGGCCTTCGAGCCCTCCGACGATGCCAGTGAATCCTGCAGTCTGCTGTCCGATGAGGTCATGGCCCCGAGGGTCAGTTCGACCGACAGTGCCGGATCGGGAGACGACGAGACCGCCGTCAGCGGCATCGTCACCTCGGGCGTCGAGAGGTTCTGCTGGGGCTGGTCGGCGATCTGCTGGAAGATGTCCGACCGTGACGTCATCACCACCTGTTGCGGCGCACCCGGCGGCGGCGCGAAGGTCATCCGGCTCCGGGGCTCCGCGCCGGCGTCGACGACCGAGGTCGTGACCGCCGAGATGGGAACCGTTGTTTCCTTCGTGGTTTCGGGGGAGGCGGACAAGGACCCGTCGTCGCTGCTGCACGCGGCGGCGAGGGCGACCGCGGATACGACAGCCGCGACCTGCGCGACCCGTTTCGAGAACACTGACACCCGTCCAGGTTAGCCACGGTCCGGTTCGGTGAGCGTCGACCGCCGCGGTGCGGGGACGGTGCCTGCGCCCGCAGGTGGCGCGGTAAGGGATGATGGCGTGGTGAGCGAAGTGGACAAAGAGGTGAGCGCGGGCGAACGGCCGCCGACGCGGATGCGGATGCTGGTTGTGATCGCGGCGACGGTCCTGGCCCTCGACCTGGCGACCAAGGTCGCCGCAGTGCACTTCATCGAACCGGGAAATCCGATCCGGGTCATCGGCGACGTCGTGACGCTGAAGCTCATCCGCAACCCCGGCGCCGCGTTCTCGATGGCGACGGGAATGACGTGGCTGCTGACCCTGGTCGCCATCGCCGTCGTGATCGGCGTGATCAAGATCGGCCGGACCCTGCGATCCCCGTGGTGGGCGCTCGGCCTCGGTCTGGTGCTCGGCGGTGCCCTCGGCAATCTGATCGACCGCATGTTCCGTGCGCCGGGCCCGCTGCAGGGCCACGTGGTCGACTTCGTGTCGGTCGGCTGGTGGCCGGTGTTCAACGTCGCCGACTCCGGCGTCGTGTGTGGCGCGATCCTGTTGGTCGCACTCACACTGGTCGGCCTGAATCCGGACGGGTCGCGTGGGCACGCCGATGAGTCCACCGAGGCCGGGTCCGCGACCGGGAAGGAGTCCTGATGCGCGAGACACGGTCGATGCCGGTGCCCGACGGGCTCGAGGGCATGCGGGTGGACGCCGGTCTGGCGCGTCTGCTCGGCCTGTCCCGGACGGCGGTCGCGTCGCTGGCCGACGAGGGATCGGTTCTGGTCGACGGCGGACCCGTCGGAAAGTCGGACCGTCTGCCGTCCGGTGCCTGGCTGGAGGTGACGTTGCCCGAACCGGCGCGACCGCTCACCGTCGAGGCGCAGCCGGTCGAGGGCATGGACATCCTGTACGCCGACGACGACGTCGTCGCCGTCGACAAGCCGGTCGGTGTCGCCGCGCACGCGAGCGTCGGGTGGACCGGTCCGACGGTGGTCGGCGGCTTGGCCGCGGCCGGATTCCGCATCTCGACGTCCGGCGCGCACGAACGCCAGGGCATCGTGCACCGCCTCGACGTGGGCACGTCCGGCGTCATGGTCGTCGCGACGTCGGAACGCGCGTACACCGTGCTGAAGCGGGCGTTCAAGCAGCGCACCATCGACAAGCGCTATCACGCGCTCGTGCAGGGGCACCCGGATCCGTCGAGCGGCACGATCGACGCCCCGATCGGCCGGCACCGAAGCAACGACTGGAAGTTCGCGGTGACCGCGGACGGCAAACCGTCGATCACCCACTACGACACCGTGGAGGCGTTCCAGGCGGCGAGCCTGCTCGACATCCACCTCGAGACCGGCCGCACACACCAGATCCGGGTGCACTTCTCGGCGCTGCGGCATCCGTGCTGCGGCGACCTCACCTACGGCGCCGACCCGCGGCTGGCGGACCGGCTCGGGCTGGAGCGGCAGTGGCTGCACGCCCGCTCCCTGGGCTTCGCGCACCCGGCGGACGGCCGCTGGGTCGAGATCACCAGTGAGTACCCGAAGGATCTGCAGCACGCGCTGGATGTCCTGCGGAGTGCCTGACCGGGCCGCGGCCGCCGTGGCGGCACTCTGTGCCGCCGGGGTGATCGCGGCCGTCGTGGCGCTCGGGGCGGCCAACCCCCCGACACCGATTCCGATCTCGACCGACCGCCTCGGCCCGGACGCGGGGGAGCCGGTGGCCGACTACCTGGCCCGGGCCGGCGACACACTCCACGACGACGTGGTCGACGGCACCGCCGCGCGGTGGGGCCTGGTCTCCTTCGACCACGAGGTCACAGCGGCGGAGGCAGAGGAACTGACCGGCGACGTCCGGATCTCCCAGCTGTGGTTCCGGGTGCCCGTCGACCGGGTACAGACGCCGATCGTCCCCGTCGGGGTGGCCGGTTCCGAGTCCATCGCTCGCGCATCGGGACTGGCCGCGGTGCAATTGCGGGGGACCACCGGCGAGTGGGACCGCCAGGCGCAGGTCGATGCGGTGTCGTCGCTGCGGCTGGCGCAGGACTGCGCGTGTGTCGTCGCGGCCACGGTGCGCGGACCGCTGGACGAGGTCGCCGAGCTCGAGGAGGTGGACGGCGTGCGGGTCGTCGAGGTGCTTCCCGCCGACGCGGTGTTCGGCAGGTTCGCGGTTCGGCCGCTGTTGCCGGAGCAGACGGAGACGGTCGCTCCGGGCCCCGACGACGGCGAGGTCCCGGCGCGGTGAGCGACCCCGGGGACGGCGCCGGGACGGGGACCCGCGCGAGCGGACTCGCGGCGGGTGTCGCCGCCTACGCGGCGTGGGGGATGTTCCCGCTGTTCTTCGGACTCCTGGCCTCGGCGGGCGCCGTGGAGGTGCTCGCCCACCGGATGCTGTGGACAGTGGTGGCGATGCTGGGCGTCGCGGCGCTGACGGGTCGGCTGGCGCGGCTTCGTGGGCTGGGTGCGCGGACCACGGCGATGGTGGTCGCCGCTGCGGTGTCGATCTCGATCAACTGGGGCGTCTACATCTACGGCGTCACCTCGGGTCAGGTCGTCGAATCCGCCCTCGGATACTTCGTGAATCCGCTCGTCGCGGTCCTGCTGGGACTGGTCGTGCTGCGTGAACGCATCACGCGGTGGCAGGGGGTGGCCGTCGCGCTGGGCACCGCGGCGGTGGTGGTGCTCACCGTCGACTACGGGCGTCCGCCGTGGATCGCGCTGATCCTCGCGGTCAGCTTCGGCATCTACGGGTTGGTGAAGAAGACCATCCCGCTGGACCCGGTGACGAGCCTGACGGCGGAGGGCGTCGTGACGGCGCCGTTCGCGATCGGGTACCTGGTGTGGCTTGCCGTGGTCGGGCAGAGCACGTTCGCGGCCGACGGGCCGGGTCACGCGGCACTGCTGGTGGCGTCGGGGCTGGTGACGGCGGTGCCGCTGTTGTTGTTCGGGTTCGCGGCGCAGCGCCTCCCGCTCGTGACACTCGGCATCATCCAGTACCTGAACCCGGCGATGCAGATGACCTGGGGTGTGGTGCTCCTGCACGAGGACATGCCGGGGTCGCGGTGGATCGGTTTCGGGCTGATCTGGCTGGCGCTGTTGGTGTTCACCCTCGACGCGGTGCGACGTGTGCGCCGCAGCAGGCAGGCTGTGACCACTCCGGTCGGGTGATCGCGCGCGGCTCGCCCGTGAGGGGAGGGGCGACGCACTCGTGGCAGCGGCCCGCGCGGGCCCGGTGAGTGGGCGATACCACGCCGCTCGTTCGCCGATGCACGGCGAGCGTGCCCGAACGCGTCGGCCCGAGCGCCTACACTCGGGAGGCTTCCAGATCCCTTCCCGAGCAGCTTCGGGTCCAGAGCACGGAGAGGCGCGCGTGTCCGACTCGTTCGTTCATCTGCACAATCACACCGAGTACTCGATGCTCGACGGCGCGGCGAAGGTCGGACCGCTGTTCAAGGAGGCCGAGCGGCTCGGCATGACCGCGGTCGGCATGACCGACCACGGAAACATGTACGGGGCCAGCGAGTTCTACAACAAGGCGAAATCCGCGGGGATCAAGCCGATCATCGGCATCGAGGCGTACATCGCGCCCGAGTCCCGGTTCAACACCAAGCGCGTCCTGTGGGGCGACCCGAGCCAGAAGTCGGACGACGTCTCGGGCTCCGGCTCGTACACCCACATGACGATGGTCGCGGAGAACGCGACCGGGGTGCGGAACCTGTTCAAGCTCTCCTCGCGGGCGTCGATCGAGGGTCAGCTCGGCAAGTGGGCCCGCATGGACGAGGAGATCATCGCCGAGCACCACGAGGGCATCATCGCGACCACAGGGTGCCCGTCGGGGGAGATCCAGACCCGGCTGCGTCTCGGTCACGACCGCGAGGCGCTCGAGGCGGCGGCGAAGTGGCAGGAGATCTGGGGCAAGGACAACTTCTTCCTGGAGTTGATGGACCACGGACTGTCGATCGAGCGGCGGGTCCGCGAAGGTCTGCTCCACATCGGCAAGACGCTGGGCATCCCTCCGCTCGCGACCAACGACTGCCACTACGTCACCAAGGACGCCGCCGAGAACCACGAGGCGCTGCTGTGCATCCAGACCGGCAAGACCCTGTCGGATCCGACCAGGTTCAAGTTCGACGGTGACGGCTACTACCTGAAGTCGGCGCAGGAGATGCGGACGCTGTGGGACGGGGAGGTCCCCGGCGCCTGCGACAACACGCTGCTGATCGCGGAGCGGGTGCAGCCGTACGACGAGGTGTGGGAGCACCGGGACCGGATGCCGATCTTCCCGGTTCCCGACGGGCACACGCAGCAGTCGTATCTGCATCACGAGGTGATGCGGGGCCTGCGTGAGACCCGCTTCCCGGGACGCGAGGTCCCGGAGGAGTACGTCACCAGGGCCGAGTACGAGATCGGCGTCATCAACGAGATGGGTTTCCCGGCCTACTTCCTCGTCGTCGGTGACCTCATCAACCACGCGAAGGACGTCGGCATCCGGGTCGGACCCGGTCGTGGCTCGGCCGCCGGCTCGCTCGTCGCGTACGCGATGGGTATCACCAACATCGACCCGATCCCGCACGGTCTGCTGTTCGAGCGGTTCCTCAACCCCGAGCGCGTCTCGATGCCCGACATCGACATCGACTTCGACGATCGCCGCCGCGGTGAGATGGTTCGCTACGCCACCGACAAGTGGGGTTCGGACAAGGTCGCGCAGGTGATCACGTTCGGCACCATCAAGACGAAGGCCGCCATCAAGGACTCCGCGCGGGTCCAGTTCGGGCAGCCGGGTTTCGCGATCGCGGACCAGATCACGAAGGCGCTGCCGCCGCCGATCATGGCCAAGGACATCTCGGTGTCCGGCATCACGGACCCGGAGCACGAGCGGTACAAGGAGGCCGTCGAGGTCCGGGCGCTGATCGACTCCAATCCGGACGTCGCGAAGATCTACCAGACCGCCAAGGGGCTCGAGGGTCTGATCCGCAACGCAGGCGTGCACGCCTGCGCGGTGATCATGTCCTGCGAGCCGCTCACGGACGCGATCCCGGTCTGGAAGCGCGCCCAGGACGGCGCGATCATCACGGGCTGGGACTATCCGTCGTGCGAGGCCATCGGCCTGCTGAAGATGGACTTCCTCGGTTTGCGCAACCTCACGGTGCTCGGTGACGCCATCGAGAACCTGAAGGCCAACCGGGGCATCGACCTGGACCTGGACGCCCTTCCGCTGGACGATCCGGCGACCTACGAGCTGCTCGCCCGCGGCGACACCCTGGGTGTGTTCCAGCTCGACGGCACCGCGATGCGCAGCCTGCTCAAGCTGATGAAGCCGACCGGCTTCGAGGACATCGTCGCCGTCCTCGCGCTGTACCGGCCGGGTCCGATGGGTGTGAACGCGCACACGGACTACGCGAAGCGCAAGAACGGTCTGCAGGAGGTCAAGCCGATCCATCCGGAGCTCGAGGAGCCGCTCAAGGAGATCCTCGCCGAGACCTTCGGTCTGATCGTGTATCAGGAGCAGATCATGCAGATCGCGCAGAAGGTGGCCGGGTACTCGCTCGGCCAGGCCGACCTGCTGCGCCGCGCGATGGGCAAGAAGAAGAAGGAGATCCTCGACGAGGCGTACGACGGCTTCGCGGCGGGCATGAAGGAGAACGGCTTCTCCCAGGGCGCGATCACGGCGCTGTGGGACACCGTCCTGCCGTTCGCCGGCTACGCGTTCAACAAGTCGCACGCCGCGGGCTACGGCCTGGTGTCGTTCTGGACCGCGTACTTCAAGGCGAACTACCCGTCCGAGTACATGGCGGCGCTGCTCACGTCCGTCGGCGACGACAAGGACAAGTCGGCGATCTACCTCGCGGACTGCCGGTCGATGGGCATCACCGTGCTCCCGCCGGACGTCAACGAGTCGGTGGTCAACTTCGCCTCGGTCGGGGAGGACATCCGGTTCGGCATGGGCGCCGTCCGCAACGTCGGCGCGAACGTGGTCGAGTCGATCATCTCGGCGCGCACCGAGAAGGGGAAGTACACCGACTTCTCCGACTACCTGAACAAGATCGACGCGCAGGCGTGCAGCAAGAAGGTGACGGAGTCGCTGGTCAAGGCCGGCGCGTTCGACTCCCTGAATCATCCCCGCAAGGGCCTGTTCCTGGTGCACACCGATGCCATCGACGCCGTGATGGGCACCAAGAAGGCGGAGGCGGCCGGGCAGTTCGACCTGTTCGGCGGGGCCGACGCCGACGAGTCGGTCACCTCGGTGTTCAACGTGAAGGTGCCCGACGAGGAGTGGGACACCAAGCATCGGCTGGCGTTGGAGCGGGAGATGCTCGGCCTGTACGTGTCGGGTCACCCGCTGGACGGTGTCGAGCACGTCATCGCCGCGCAGACGGACACCCCGATCGCCGCGATCCTCGAGGGTCAGGCCGGCGACGGCGCACAGGTCACCGTCGGCGGCATCCTCGCGTCGGTGACACGCAGGATCAACAAGAACGGATTGACCTGGGCCGCAACGGAACTCGAAGGTGTCGGCGGAGCGTCCGTCGAAGTGATCTTCTTCCCGCAGGCGTACGCCGTCTACGGGATGGACATCGCCGAGGACTCCGTGGTCCTGGTGAAGGGCCGCGTCAACGTCCGCGACGAGCGGGTCTCGATCATCGCCAACGACCTGGCGGTGCCGGATCTGTCGGCGATCGGTGTCGCGAAACCGCTCGCGGTGAGCCTGCCGACGCGGCTGTGCACCCCCGACAAGGTCGGGGCGCTGAAGCAGGTGCTCTCGAAGCATCCGGGTACCTCGGACGTGCACCTGCGTCTGATCAGCGGCACCCGGATCACGATGCTCAAGCTCGACGACAGCCTGCGGGTGGAGCCGTCGTCGGCGCTGATGGGTGACCTGAAGGCGCTGCTCGGCCCGAGCTGCCTCAGCGCGTAGCTGCATCGTCGGGTCCGGGCTACCGGAGCATCGACCCGTGACGGATGGCATGGGTCGCCGGGGTCACCGCACGGTGCGCTGGCAACGCCTTGATTCGGGACGCGAGGGTTCCCGGGTCGTCAGTGTGTGTCGGACGACCGGTGCGTGGGCTGCAGGCGGCGAACCCACCACACCACGACCGTCGCGCCCGCGGCGGTGAGGGCTGCGGGCTGCAGCGCGCCCGTGACGACAAGCACGGCCAGGAACACCAGCAGCCCGACGGCGAGTGCCTCGAGCTTGTAGAGAGGCCACGACGTACCGGCGATGTCGATCGTGCCGGTGGGGCGCGTCGAGTGAGTGAGGCCGATGGTGGTCATGGATTCAGGCTACCGGGCAACCGAGGTTTCGGTCTACCCAACATCTTGTCGCGGGTGCGGTGATCCTCGTCTCGCGCTGCGGACCCCGCGGCGTCGGTGTTCACTGGAACCATGCCGCTGACAGGTGAATACGTACCCAGTCCGAGCTCGTGGGCCGCGGAGCAGGTCGAGCTCTACGAGAAGTCCGGAGGCACCGAGGGCACCACGATGCAGGGCAAGCCGGTGGTGATCCTGACGACCGTCGGCGCGAAGTCCGGCAAGCTCCGCAAATCGCCTCTCATGCGGGTCGAACACGACGGCCGCTACGCCGTCGTCGCCTCGCTCGGCGGCGCCCCGAAGAATCCGGTCTGGTACCACAACGTCCTCGCCAACCCCCATGTCGAGCTCCAGGACGGCACCACCAAGCAGGACATGATCGCCCGTGAGGTCACCGGCGACGAGAAGGCGCAGTGGTGGGAACGCGCGGTCGCGGCGTGGCCCGACTACGCCGAGTACCAGAAGAAGACGGACAGGCAGATTCCGGTGTTCGTGCTCGAACCCGCGTGACAGGAGGCCGGGATGGCGCTGCGAACCGTTGCCGACCAGCTCGTCGCCCAGCTCGTCGACGCGGGCGTGCGCCGCATCTACGGCATCGTCGGTGACAGTCTCAACCCGATCGTCGATGCGGTGCGCCGGACCGGGGGCGCCGGCAAGGGTGGCATCGACTGGATCCACGTCCGGCACGAGGAGGCCGCGGCGTTCGCGGCGTCCGCCGAGGCGCAGGTCACCGGTGAGCTGGCGGTGTGCGCGGGATCCTGCGGGCCCGGCAATCTGCACCTGATCAACGGGTTGTACGACGCCAATCGCTCCGGCGCGCCGGTCCTGGCGATCGCCTCGCACATCCCGAGCGTGCAGATCGGGTCCGGCTACTTCCAGGAGACACATCCGGATCGGCTCTTCGTCGAGTGTTCGGTGTACTCCGAACTCGTCGCCTCGCCCGCGCAGTCTCCGCGTGTTGTGCAGAGCGCGATGCAGCATGCGATCGCCGGACCCGGGGTCGCCGTCGTCACCCTGCCCGGCGACGTCGCCGATCTCCCGGCCGAGGGCACGCCCGCACCGCTGGTCCGCACGCGCCCGGCCGCAGTCGTGCCCGCGGCCGAGGACGTCGCGGCACTCGCGGCAGCGATCAACTCCGCGCAGCGGGTGGCGATCTTCGCCGGCTACGGTGTGCGCGGCGCGCGGCCCGAACTGCTCGAGCTCGCCGACACCGTCGGTGCGCCGATCGGGCACAGCCTGCGCGGCAAGGAGTGGATCCAGTACGACAACCCCTTCGACGTCGGAATGACGGGTCTGCTCGGATACGGCGCCGCCCACGACGGGATGCACGACGCGGACCTGCTGCTCCTCGTCGGCACCGACTTCCCGTACGAGCAGTTCCTCCCCGACGACGTCCCGACGGCGCAGATCGACGTGGACGCGTCCCGGCTCGGTCGGCGCACCGGGCTCGACCTCGCTGTTCACGGCGACACCGCCAGCACCCTGCGCGCGCTGGCCCCGCTCGTCGAACGGAAGACGGATCGCAGTTTCCTCGAGGCCCAGCTCGCGAGGCACCGGACCCTCATGGACAAGGTGGTCGGCGCCTACACCGGCGACGTGAAGCAGAAGGTCCCGATTCATCCGGAGTACGCGGCGTCGATCCTCGACGACGTCGCCGCTCCGGATGCCGTGTTCACCGCCGACACCGGTATGTGCAACGTGTGGACCGCGCGCTACCTGAATCCCAACGGGGCGCGCCGATTCCTGTCCTCCGCGTTGCACGGGTCGATGGCCAATGCGCTGCCCCATGCGATCGGTGCGCAGGTCGCCAGTCCGGGCAGGCAGGTGATCTCCATGTCCGGCGACGGCGGACTGTCGATGCTCCTCGGCGAGCTGGTCACGCTCGCGGCGACGGATCTCCCGGTCAAGGTCGTGGTGTTCAACAACTCCACTCTGGGCATGGTCAAGCTGGAGATGCTCGTCGACGGTCTGCCCGACTTCGGTGTCGACGTGCCGAACGTGGACTACGCGGCCGTCGCCGGCGCACTCGGGCTGTTCGCACGCCGCGTCGACGCGCCCGGCGAGATCGAACCGGCGTTGCGCGCGGTCCTGGACCACCCCGGTCCCGCCCTGCTCGACCTGGTGACGGACCCGATGGCGCTGTCGTTGCCCCCGACGATCACGGCCGGGCAGGTGAAGGGCTTCGCGCTGGCGATGTCGAAGATGGTGATGGGCGGCGGAGCCGGCGAGGCCGTGAAGATGGCGAAGTCGAATCTGCGGAACATTCCCCGGCCTTCGCAGTTCGGGTAGGGCGTGGCTTCCGATCCCTCCCGGATGCACCCGGGACTCGACAGGCGGGATCGGGAGACACGTCCTGCGCGTGTCCAGAGCTGCCCGAGTGATCGCCGCGAGCCGAGAAGTGGCAGCATGGACGGGTGTCGAACACCCGAGAACTTGCTGACGTGAAGGCTGCGCCGCTCGATGCGCGCGAGATCGATGCCGCCGCGAAGCGAATTTCGGGCGTCATCGACGCGACCCCACTGCAGTTCTGTCCGAGGCTCTCGGCCGCGACGGGCGCACGCGTCTTCCTCAAGCGGGAGGACCTGCAGATCGTCCGCTCGTTCAAGATTCGCGGCGCCTACAACCTGATCGTGCAGCTCAGCGACGCGGAGCGTGCCGCGGGCGTGGTGTGCGCCAGCGCAGGCAATCACGCGCAGGGCGTTGCCTACGCGTGCAGCAGCATGGGGATCCGCGGCCGGATCTACGTCCCCGCCAACACCCCGAAGCAGAAGCGCGACCGGATCCTCACTCACGGTGCGGGCCTCGTCGAGCTGATCGCGACGGGTCAAACCTACGACGCGGCGGCCGAGGCGGCGGTCGCGGACGCCCGCCGGACCGGTGCCACGATGGTGCCCCCCTTCGACGATCCGCGAACCGCCGCCGGCCAGGGCACCATCGCCGCGGAGATCCTGGACCAGCTCGGTGAGGAGCCGGGAACGGTCATCGTTCCGGTCGGTGGTGGCGGTCTCATCGCCGGAATCGCCACGTACCTGCAGGAGCGGTCACCGCGGACGGCGATCGTCGGTGTGGAACCGAGCGGCGCGGCGTCGATGACGGCGGCGCTGGTGGCGGGGGCGCCGGTGACACTCCCCGAGATCGATCCGTTCGTCGACGGCACCGCGGTTCGCCGGATCGGTGACCTGCCGTTCACGGTGATGTCGAGCCTCGGCGGTGAGGTCGTCACGCACAGTTCGCTGCCGCTGGTCGCCCGCCAGGGTCCGGGTTCCGGCCACTTCACGATGACGCACTCCGACGAGGGCGCGGTGTGCACGGCGCTGCTCGGGCTCTACCAGAACGAGGGGATCATCGCCGAGCCGTCGGGTGCGCTCGCGGTGGCGGCGCTCGACAACCTCGTGGTGGAGCCCGGCTCGACGGTGGTGTGCCTGATCTCCGGCGGCAACAACGACGTCTCCCGTTACGGTGAGATCCTCGAACGCTCGCTGGTGCACCTCGGGCTCAAGCACTATTTCCTCGTCGACTTCCCGCAGGAACCGGGCGCGTTGCGCCGCTTCCTCGACGAGGTGCTCGGCCCTGACGACGACATCACGCTGTTCGAGTACGTGAAGCGGAACAACCGGGAGACGGGCGCCGCGCTTGTCGGTGTCGAACTCGGTTCCGCGGACGGCATCACGTCGCTGCTCGAGCGGATGGCGTCCTCGCCGATGAAGGTCGAGCAGCTGGAACCGGGTTCGCCGGCGTACCGGTACCTGACGTAGGCGCGGACCATGGGCGTGCTGTGGGCGATGACGCTGCCGGGCCTGGTGGTCCACGTCGACATCACCACGAACCGGGTGACGCTGCGGGGGCCGTCCGTCGGCGACGCGCCGGGGTTGCCGGCGGAGTGACCGCAGGCCGAACCGATGGAAAGGTGAAGACCATGAGCAACTTCGACGCCCTCCTCTCCTCGGTGCCGACCGGTCTCTGGATCGACGGCGGACAGTCCGACGCCGCCGGAGGTGGTGAGTTCGACGTGCACGATCCCGCCACGGGTGACGTGCTGGCGTCGGTGGCCGACGCGACGGAGCCGGACGCGGTGCGGGCACTGGACTCGGCGTGCCGCGTGCAGCGCGAGTGGGCCGCGACGGCACCCCGTCAGCGCGCCGAGATCCTGCGCGCGGCATGGCAACTCGTCACCGATCGGGCCGAGGACTTCGCCCTCCTGATGACGTTGGAGATGGGCAAGGCGCTCCCCGAGAGTCGTGGTGAGGTTGCCTACGGTGCCGAGTTCCTGCGCTGGTTCAGCGAGGAGGCGCCGCGGATCCAGGGCCGGTACACCACCGCACCCTCCGGCAACGGCCGCATCCTCGTGACCAAGGCTCCCGTCGGGCCGTGCCTGGCGATCACCCCGTGGAACTTCCCGCTCGCGATGGGGACCCGCAAGATCGGGCCCGCGCTGGCGGCGGGATGCACGATGATCGTCAAACCCGCCGAGGCGACACCGTTGACGATGCTGCTCCTGGCGCAGGTGTTCACCGAGGCGGGCCTGCCCGACGGTGTGCTGTCGGTGCTGCCGACCTCCAGCCCGGCCGAGGTGAGCGGTCCGCTGATGTCGGACCCCAGGCTGCGCAAGGTGACCTTCACCGGGTCGACCGCGGTCGGGCGAAAACTGATCGAACAGTCGGCGTCGCAGGTGTTGCGGGTGTCGATGGAACTCGGCGGCAATGCGCCGTTCATCGTGTTCGACGACGCGGACGTCGATGCGGCCGTCGACGGTGCGATGGCGGCGAAGATGCGCAACGGCGGCGAGGCGTGCACGGCCGCGAACCGGCTGATCGTCGCGAACTCGGTGCGGGAGGAGTTCACCTCCAAGCTCACCGAGCGAATCGCGGCGATGAGGGTCGGCCCCGGATACGAGGAGGGCACCCAGATCGGCCCGCTCATCACGCAGAAGCAGCGCAGCAGCGTCGCCGAGCTGGTCGAGGAGGCCGTCGCGTCCGGTGCCCGGGTCCGCACCGGCGGCGCACCGGTCGACGGACCGGGCTGGTTCTACCAGCCGACGGTCCTCGACGACGTGCCAGTCGAGTCCCGGATCGTTGCGGAGGAGATCTTCGGTCCGGTCGCGGCGATCACCGGTTTCGACACCGAGGACGAGGCGATCGCCGCGGCCAACGCAACCGAATTCGGTTTGGCTGCATACATCTACACGCAGTCCCTCGACCGGTCACTTCGAGTCGCCGACGCACTCGAGTCGGGGATGGTCGGAGTGAACCGCGGAGTCATCTCCGACCCGGCAGCGCCCTTCGGTGGAGTGAAGCAGTCCGGGCTGGGCAGTGAGGGCGGTACCGAGGGGATCGAGGAATATCTCGAGACGAAGTACATCGCGCTCGAATCCTGACGGAACGAGTCGGGCCGCAGGAGAACGAATCCTCCTGCGGCCCGGTCATGTCAGTTGTTTGTCAGCGTGAAACCGACCCCGTACCCGTGTGTCCGCTTGTCGGTGTGATTCGTGTTCAGATCATCGAGGATGTTCTTCGCCGACGTGAACACGAACGGCACCGGATGCAGCCATGTGAGGGGTACTTCCCCGAAGATGATGCCGGTCCACTTGCCGGTGCCTTTCATAACCACGGGTCCGCCCGAGTCTCCGGGTTGGTTGGCCGCGGATGCCCAGAAGACCCCGTCCTTCTGCGCAACAGTTCGCCCGGTACTTGGGGCGACAAACTCGTAATGGACTCCATTGACATATGCGCTGATGGGTTCCCGAGCGGACACGGCGCCGTAGGTTTCAATGGAGTCGTTGTAGGGGAAGGCCCTCGGCCGTGCAAGCGCGCCTGTCGAATCGGTGTGGAGCGAGTTCACCCTGAACTCGCTCCCGGCGGCGTTCATCACCTTCTCGCCAGACTTGTCGTAGACCTGACTTGTCAGTTGCACATCAGGAGCGAACTCGATAACCATGTAGTCGGTCCGTGAGTCGAGGTCCGTCTTTTTCTTACCTTCGGGTGAGTTGTGGTCGCAATGGCCTGGCAGCCAGACCTCTGACCCCGTTTTGTCGCATTCAACTGGATCGACCCAGCGGATCCATCCGATGGGGCTGGTGTCTGTCTGGGGATTGTTCACCGCGTGCTTGCGGGCATTGCGGTCCCAAATTGGATGGGTGTTCGTTGTGATCTCGACGCCTCGTTGAACTGTCTGTTCCGGGTTTGTGCTGTACCACGGGTTGCAGTGACCGGCTGTGATTCCGATTTTGCGGCCAGCTGAGTCGGTGCCAACTGCCCCGAGGGTGCAGCCGAAGGGCGTTTCGATGTACATGCCGGGGTAGGCCACGCGACTTAGGCCTTTGGCGACGGGATCGAAGGGGGTCCAGCTTCCTTGGTCACCCACCGTGACGTCACCTGTCTCGCTGGCACTCGCGGTGCCAGCGGACACCGTGCCGATGCTCGCCGCCAGTGCCAGGGCAGCAGCGCCGAGCTTCAGAGCTTTTCTCATCAGTGTGAATCTCCCTATTAGCATATTGTCGTTCAACTGAATTCGGACATGGCGAATTGACACGAAACGTCACATTAAGGCGGTCGCGCAGGATTCAGCGGGTGGTCAACCTAAGCCGGTGATCGAGGTGAAGCCTCGTTCGTTGTTCCGCGCATCGTTCGGCGTCCTCTCAATGTGGGCAGTGCACGGTAGGTGCGCCGGGAGCGTACAGAAGGGTCTGTTCTAGTTGGGTGGATTGGGTGACGAAATGGAGAAGTGCGACGTAGCTGACAATCTGGCGGTGGGGCGCCGACGGGTCGGTTCAGGATTCGAGCACCGCGAACGAGTGGCCGGGTACGACGGTCGCCGCGCCCGTCTCGTCCTGCGTCACCGGATCCCACCACAGCACCGGGCGACCGCCGAACGGCACGGTCACCGGATCTGTTCCGAGGTTGCATGCGAGTCGAATCCCTCTGCGATGCACAGTGATCCATTTGGCCTCTTCGTCGTAGTCGACGCGGACGTGGTCGAGCCACGGGTCGGTCAACTCGGTGCGCTGCGCGCGCAGCGTGAGCAGGTCCCGGTAGGTGTCCAGCAGCCGTGCGTGATGCCCGGAGGTGAGTTCCGACCAGTCGAGCTTCGAGTCGGCGAAGGTGTGCGGATCCTGCGGATCGGGGATCTCGGTCGCGGGCCAACCGTGGGCGGCGAACTCCGCGATCCGACCCTGCGCGGTTGCCGTGGCGAGTTCCGGCTCCGGATGCGATGTGAAGAACCGGAACGGTGTGCTCGCGCCCCACTCCTCTCCCATGAACAGCATCGGCGTGAAGGGGGAGCAGAGGATCAGCGCAGCCTTGATCGCGAGCTGCCCCGGCGCCAGGTACTCGCCCGGTCGATCGCCGGTGGCGCGGTTGCCGACCTGGTCGTGTGTGCACGTGTACGCGACCAGTGCGCTCGCGGGCGTGCGGCGTGTGTCGAGGGGGCGCCCGTGCACCCGAGCGCGGAAGCTCGAGTAGGTCCCCGCGTGGAAGAAGCCCTGACGGAATGTGGTCGCCAGGCATTGGAGAGATCCGAAATCCCCGTAGTAGCCCTGTCGCTCGCCGGACACGGCGGCGTGGACGGCGTGGTGCACGTCGTCGTCCCACTGCGCGTGCAACCCGTACCCGCCTGCCGATCGCGGCGTGACGAGCGTGGGGTTGTTGAGATCGGATTCGGCGATCAGCGTCAGCGGCCTGCGCAGATATGTCGACAGCGTCTCCACCTCGATCGCCAGTTCCTCGAGGAGGTGCGTGGCGGTGTGGTCGACGAGCGCGTGTACGGCGTCGAGGCGTAACCCGTCGATGTGGAAGTCCCGAAGCCAGCGCAGAGCGTTGTCGATGATGTACCGGCGCACCGGCCCGGAATCGGGTCCGTCGAGATTGATCGAAGCGCCCCACGTGTTCCGACCCGGTGCCAGGTACGGACCGAAGCGGTCCAGGTAGTTGCCCGACGGCCCGAGATGGTTGTAGACGACGTCGAGGATCACGCCGAGACCGCGTTCGTGGCAGGCGCCGACGAACCGCTGCAGTCCGTCCGGGCCACCGTACGGTTCGTGCACCGCGTACCAGAGGACGCCGTCGTAGCCCCAGTTGTGAACTCCGTTGAATCCGTTGACGGGCATCAGTTCCACGAATCCGACACCGAGATCGACGAGATGGTCGAGTCGGTCGACCGCGGCGTCGAATGTGCCGTCCGCGGTGAACGTGCCGATGTGCAGTTCGTAGACGACGCTGCCCGCGAGTTGCCGCCCGGTCCAACGGGAGTCGGTCCACGAATCGGGGTCCACCTCGTGCAGGGTCGACCGCGCGTGCACCCCCTCCGGCTGGCGCGGCGAGCGGGGGTCCGGCAGCACGGTCTCGTCGTCGTCGAGAACGAAGCCGTAACGGCTGCCGGCGTCGGCGGGGAGTTCGGCGCGCCACCAGCCGTCGTCGTCGCGGGTCATGGGGTGCAGGTGGCCGTCCAGGTGCAGCCGCACCTGTCGGGGGATCGGGGCCCAGACGTCGAATTCGTGCGCGGTGCTCACCGCACCAGCATGCCGCACCGGCCGGTCGCATGTCGGGCGCCGGAGTGCTCGTACCGCCGAACCGGGTTGCCCGCTCGGAACTTTGATTGAACGGCAAACTAGGGGTTAACGCTTCCTCTCGGAGGAGACGGCGGCCTGGTCCGGGGTGTATGTTGCAGATTCGAGATTGACGGCACGCAAAGAAGCGGCGGTCAGGCGATGGGGGTCGCCGAACCGTGAGTTTTCTGTGACCGACAATTACAGATCAGCAAACCGGGGAGGGTGAGCGTGGCGTACGTGAATTCGTGGCACCGAGGTGGTGCCGGGACGGAACTCGTCGGCGGCTGGCGGGTGGAGTCCACCTTCACGGTCGAGCTCTGTGTCGTGCCTGGGTGCGCGCGGCCGGTGGCCGCGGCGGGCGGCGCGTGCACCAGGTGCCGCGCCGGGTATGGCAGCTGGATTCGGCTGGACGACTCCGTGTCGGGTACCCACTGCGGACTGTGCGGCGCGGCGGACCTCCTCATCCTGGGAGATGCGCTGTGCCAGGACTGCGCCGAGATCGCGGACACCCGAGTCGGTACCCGGGGCGGGATGCGAGCCACGGGCTGAGTGGTTCGGGCGAATCGGCTCGCGGGGTCGCCGGGCGCCCTACGCTGACCACATGCATTGTGTGGTCATCGGTGGGGGACTGGCCGGACTCGCGTCGGCGGTGTGGTTGTCGGAGGCCGGGCACCGGGTGACCCTGCTGGAGCGGAGGGGCTCGCTGGGCGGGCGGACCATCTCGATGCCGCTCGACGCCGTCGACGACGTTCCGGACAACGGTCAGCACGTCTTCGCCAGCGGATACACGGACTTGATGCGGTATCTGACCAGCGTCGGAACGCGCGAGCACGTCAGGTTCCCGGGACGCATGACCTTCAGGATGCCGGGCGGAGCGACACGGAAGTCCGCATTCTCGGGTGTCCCCGGACTCCGGGCCGCCTGCGGTGACCTGCCGGGTGTCACGGGGAAGGACCGCTGGCGCACCGCCCGTGCGCAGGCGACGCTGATCCGCCAAGCACTGCGTCAGCCGCCTTGGCTCGACGATGTCACGGCCGACGAGTGGTTCACGCGGATCGGGATGCCGCGGTCGGCCCGGGATGCCCTCTGGGACGGCATCGTCATCGGACTCACCGGCGACAAGCCGACCATCTCGTCGGCGAAGGTGCCGGCGGATCTACTGGTCACCGGCATCCGCAGAGCGCGCGCCGGCCGCACACCCATTTCCATCGGCTACCCGACCGTCGGTCTCGACACCCTCTTCGTCGACAGCGCGGAGAAGACGTTCGCCGAAAGTGGTGTGGACGTGCGGTATCGGGCAGTCGTCAGGTCGATCGACGTCGCCGACGGCATGGTCGTCGGCGTCACCCTCAAGGACGGGGAACGGATCGCGGCCGATGCTGTGGTGTGCGCCGTCCCGGTGTGGAACGTGAAGGGTTTGCTCGACCAGGTCCCCGGCCACGAACGGATCCACGAGGCCGTCGACGCACTGACACCGGTGCCGATCGTCAGCGTGAACCTGTACCTCGACCGTTCGATCGGCATGGCCGACTGGGGTGAGATCCTGCTCGGCGGCGAAGGCGTCCTGGAACAGGTGTGGGACCGGCAGCGGATGCACGGCCGCGACGCCGCTCGCAACCACTTCTACTCCACGACCGTATCCGCGGCGTACGACCTCATCGGGAAGTCGAACGCCGAGATCACCGAACTACAGATGGACATGCTGCGGCGCTTCTACCCGGATGCCCGCGATGCGAAGGTGGTGCACAGTCACGTGGTGCGGATGCCGAAGTCGACATTCGCGCAGCGCCCGGGAACGGCCGGGATCCGGCCGGACCAGCGCACCCCGGTCGAGGGATTGGCGCTGGCCGGCGACTGGACCCGTACCGACTGGACCACCACCATGGAAGGGGCATGTCAGAGCGCGGCGCGGGCCGTGGACGTCATCCTGCAGTACGCGGCCGTCCGTAGCTGACCCCGCGGAACTCATCCCGCCCCAGCCGCTTTCGCCTGCGCCAGGCGTCCGGCGAGAAGGCGTCGCTCCGGCTGTGTCCCGGCGAGGTCGAGTGCCAGTGCGAACGCCTCCGCTGCCTCGGTGTGCCGCCCGGCCCGCAGCAGCAGGTCGCCGCGCGCCGCCGAGAAGGGCGCGTAGGAGCGCAGTCGCGGGTCGTCGGCGATCTGATCCAGTCGATCGAGTCCGGCGTCGGCGCCGTCGCGCATCGCGACCGCGACGGCACGGTTCACCGAGACCACGGGTGACGGTGCCAACGACTCCAGGACGTCGTACAGCCCGACGATCTGCGCCCAGTCGGTGGATTCGATGTCGTCCGCCTCGTCGTGCACCGCGGCGATCGCCGCCTGCACCCCGTACGGCCCGGGTGGTCCGCCGGTCAGCGAGGTGACGACGAGTTCGGCGCCCTCGGCGATCATCTGCCGGTCCCATCGAGTCCGGTCCTGATCCGCGAGCAGCACCACCTCGCCGCCGATGCCGACCCGGGTCGCGTGCCGGGCGTGGGTCAGCAGCATCAGCGCCAGCAGACCGGCCACCTCCCGTTCGTGAGGCATCAGCCGGGACAGGATTCGGGTCAGCCGGATCGCCTCGTCGCAGAGATCGACCCGTTGCAGCGAATCTCCCGCGCTCGCGACATAGCCCTCCGTGAAGATCGAGTAGATCGCGGCGAGAACGCCGGGCAGCCGCTCCGGCAGCTCCGCGCCGTCGGGTACCCGGAACGGGATCCGTGACACCCGAATCTTCTTCTTCGCGCGCACGATTCGCTGAGACATCGTCGCGGTCGGGACGAGGAACGCTCGTGCCACCTCTGGGGTGGTGAGGCCACCGAGGCAGCGCAGCGTCAAGGCGACCCGATCCTCCTCGGCCAGCGCCGGGTGGGTGCAGGTGAAGAACAGTTGCAGGCGCTCGTCCGGAAGTTCGCCGGCCGTGGTCGCCTCGGTTGCCGGGTCGTGGCGATCCGCCTCGGCCTGGAGGATGGCGAGCCGCGCGGCGTAGGTGGTGTCCCGGCGGAGGCGATCGACGGCCTTCCTCCTGGCCGTGGTGAGCAGCCATGCTCCCGGTTTTGCGGGCACGCCGTCCCGTGGCCAGTGGATCAGGGCCGCCTCGACGGCCTCCGAGGTGACCTCTTCGGCGAGGTCGAGATCGCCGAAGCGGGCCACGAGGGCTGCCAGCAGTCGGCCGCGCTCCTCCCGGAAGACCGCCTCGACGGCCTCCCGGGAGCGCGCGCGGCCCGCCGCGGGCTCGGTCACGGCTCAGTCCCAGTCCGCGATCGGGGTCACCACGATGCGGCCGCCGCCCTGGGAACCGGGGCAGCGGGCCGCCCAGTCGAGCGCGACGTCGAGATCGGGGACGTCGATGACGTAGAACCCGCCGACGAGCTCTCGGGTCTCGGGGTAGGGGCCGTCGGTGGTGACGGTGCGCGTGCCGTCGCGGTCCACCTTCACGCTGGTGCCGGAGGTGAGATCGGCGAGGGATTCGCCGGACACGAAGATCCCGGCGTCCTTCACCTGCTTGTCGTAGACCATCCAGTCCTCGGGCGTGCAGTCGGACGAGGCGTCGGCCGATTGGGCGTGGATGAGCAGCAGGTACTTCATGACGTTCTCCTTCGCTTCGGTGCGGCGAGTTGCCGTACGCACTGACGACGAACGGTCGTGCCACGCATCGACAGCCTCACGGAGATTATTTCCGATTCGTGCCGTCGGCACTCGAGCATCGTGCAGGTTGTCAAGGTTCGCTTGACGTACCTGTCAGGGATTGCTTGACTGATGTGGAGTGAGAGGAGCACGAATGGACGGGATGATCGAGCGCGCGCTCGCGGCCGACGTCACACGCAGCGCTGCTGCGGTGACGGTGGCGGCGATGGGGGAGGTCGACCGGCAGGCGGATCTGATCGTTCCGCCGGGTCCGCTGCCGGGGACGCCGGAACGGGAGGCCGAGTCGACGACGTCGATCCCGGCGACGCGCCAGCTGGCGTGGCAGCTCACGGTGCTGCGGATCCAGCTCGCCGCCGGACTCGACGGCCTGGAATCGCTGATCGTGCTGCGCGGGCAGGGCGTGACGTGGGCGCTGATCGCGGAGGCCGCCGGCATCACCAGGCAGGCCGCGCACGAGAGGTGGGGAAGCAGGGTGCGGGCGGTTCTCGACCGCTACGGGGAGGGCATGCCCGAGACCGTCGCCGACGACGATCCGCCAGCCGGGTGAGACGGGCCGGCGGATCGTGCGGGGTCAGCGGATGGTGTTGCCGAGGTCGATCGGCATGTTGACACCGGTGATGTGCCGCGCCTCGGAGGAGGACAGGAACGCGACGACGTTCGCGACGTCCTCGGGGTCGCTGAATCCGTCGGGGATGGCCGCCATGAACGTCGGTGCCAGCGTCTCCGCGTAGCGCTCCAGCAACGGGAGCATGTCGGTCATGATCATCCCGGTGGTCACCCCGTGCGGGTGCACGGAGTTCACACGGATGCGGTGCTCGCCGAGCTCGTTGGCCATCGTCTTCGTCAGGCCCGCGACGCCGTGCTTGCTGGCGACGTAGTGTCCGTAGAACGGCACGCCCTTGATCCCGGCGACGGAGCTGGTGATGACGATCGATCCACCCTCGCCCTGCTCGATCAGCTTCGGAATCGCGGCCTTGCAGGTGAAGAACACGCCGGTCAGGTTGACGTCGATGGTCTCCTGCCACTGCTCCGGGGTGATTTCCCAGGACAGCGCCGCCGAGCAGATGCCCGCGTTCGCGACGACGATGTCGAGCCGCCCGAGTGACTCGACGCCGGCGTCGAGGGCGGCGCTGACGGCGGCGAAGTCGCGGACATCCGTCTTGGTGGCGACGATCTTGCGGCCCTGCTCCTCGACGAGGCGCACGGTCTCGGCGAGATCCTCCTCGGTGGCGCCGTCGTACGGGGTGGACGCGAACTTCACGCAGGCGTCGAGCGCGATGATGTCCGCACCCTCGGAGGCGAATTTCACGGCCTCGGCCCTGCCCTGACCGCGCGCCGCGCCCGTGATGAATGCGACCTTGCCCTCGAACCGCTTGACCATGTTCCGTAGTCCTCCACATACCGATGACGAGTTGTGTTCACGATCACGGTAGGCGGTGGCGCCGCGTTGTGTGCCGGATTGTCTCGGCCAGTGGTCGGTGGGGGGCTCGGCGGCACGGCGGACGGGTCACCGTCGGGCGAGCAGGAGGACCGACCGGCCGACGAACACGTCGGAGAGTTCGACGGTGCCCTCGAACTCGCGCCCGCTCAGCCGATCGATCCACCGCCCGGGCGGGAACCGGACGACGGTGCCGTCCCGCCGCCGCCCGAACCCGGAGATCGACAGCCGCGCCGCCAACGCGATCACCTCGTCGCCGCGCAGGAAGCCGACCATGTGATCGGCCGTGGGGCCGTCCGCGAACACGGGGGTGTAGGAACCGCCGACGAAACACCACGGCCGCTCCCGACGCAGTCGCAGCGCCTCACGGACCACCAGCATCTTCACGGATTCGTCGACCGCGTCGAGCGGGTCGAGCGCCGCGAGCAGGGCGCGCCGCACGACGAAGTCGACGGGCCTGCGATTGTCGGGGTCGACGAGGGAGTCCTCCCACAGTTCGGTGCCCTGGTAGACGTCGGGGATTCCGGGTGCGACGAGCTGCAGCAGTTTCTGGCCGAGCGCGGCGACCTGGCCGTGCGGCGCCAGTCTGCGAACGACGTTCGCCATCGACCGGGCCACGGGCCCACCCACCACGGAGTCGATCCAGTGGTGGACCCGGTCCTCGTACTCCTCGTCCACGGATGCCCAGTCGGTGTGCACCGCCGCTTCCCGGACCGCCTTGGTTGCGTAGTCGTGCAGCCGCGCCCGCATCAGCGACGTGGGTTCACCGTCGGTGGGCCACACCCCGAACATGGTCTGCCAGAGAAACAGTCCCGTGGCGGGGTCCGGACTCGGTGTGATCGTCTCCCACTCACGCACCGACCGTGCCCACAGTTCGGAAGCCTGTGACAGGACACCGATCCGGGCGCGCACGTCCTCGCCGCGCTTGGTGTCGTGAGTGGAGAGAGTGGTCATCGTGGAGGGCCACGACTTCGCCCGCTCGGCCTGCATCAGGTGGAACTCGGGCACCGGGACCGCGAACCGGCCGGGGTTTCCGCCGACCTCCTGCAGGGAGATCAGGCGCGCGGTTCGGTAGAACAGCCGGTCCTCGACGGCTTTCGCTGTCGCGGCGCCGCAGACCTGCTGCAGGCGGGTCGCGGCCTCACCGTTCGCGAGGACCGCGCCGGTCACGGCGGACAGCGCTGCGACGAGATCGGGCCGCGCGTGCGCGGCGCCACCCGCGGCGGTCGCGAGGACACCCGCGGTGGGTCCGTAATCCGTTCGGTAGGTGGGGATTCGTGACAGGATCTCGACGACGGCACCGGTGAGGGACGTGGTGTCCACGGTGACGTGTACGTCCCGTCGGATCGCCTCGACGAGGCGGTCCACCTCGGGTTCGAGACCGCCCCGGAGCACCTCGCGTCTGGTGTCTCGTTCCGCGGCTGCGAGTACGTCCGCGTCGCCGGCGTCGCCGGTGAACTCGCGGTGCAGTTCGGACAGCGGACCCTCGCCCGCCGGGTCGACGAACACGCCACCGAACTCCGCGAGCGCGTCGTATCCGGTCGTACCGTCCACGGGGAGTGCGGGATCGAGCGATTCGCCGTGCGTGAGGATCTTCTCGGCGACCAGCCAGCGGTCGGGACCGACGAGTGCGCGCAGGCGGGTGAGGTAGCCGGCCGGGTCCGCGAGCCCGTCCGGGTGATCGACCCGGACCCCGTCGACGAGGTCGTCGGCGATCCACGACGCGACCTCGCCGTGCGTCGCGTCGAACACGGCCGCATCCTCCTGCCGCACCGCGGCCAGGGAGTCGACGGTGAAGAACCGACGGTAGCCGACGCGTCCGCTGCGCCAGTGGACCAGCTCGTACGCCTGTTCCTCGTGCGTCGGCGCGGGATCGCCGCGGTCGGTTCCGGGCGCGATGGGGAACCGGCGTTCGTGGTAGGCCAGCGTCGGTTCCGGTCCCGTCCGGTCGATCGTCAACGCCGTCGCGCTGTCGTCACCGAGTACGGGCACCGCGAATCGCCCTTGCGTCCAGTCGATGTCGAAGAAGTCCGCGTACCGGGAGCGACGGCCGTTGCGCAACACGTCCCACCACGGGGGGTTCTCCTGCGGCCGGTCCACGCCGACGTGGTTGGGGACCAGGTCGATCACGACGCCCATGTCGCGGGCACGCAGATCCGCGACGAGGGCGGCCAGCGCCGCCCGCCCTCCGAGCGCCGCGGACACCGTCGTCGGGTCGGTGACGTCGTAACCGTGCGTCGAGCCCGCGACCGCGGTCAGGATCGGTGAGAGGTACAGGTGCGAGACGCCGAGCTCCTGGAGGTAGTCGGCGAGCTTCCGGGCATCGTCCAAGGTCAGGGATTCCGGCCGCAGCTGAAGTCTGTAGGTCGAGGTGATCGGCTGCACCGTCAGTCCACCCGCCGCAGGACCGTCAGGGATCGCGCCCCGGCCTTCAGGTTCGCACCGCCGTCGACGATGTCCTCGGAGTGCCCGGTCGGCGTCGCGGTGTCGAGGACCACCTCCCAGTGCGAGCCCGCCGCGATCTCGGGGACGGTGAACTCGATGCCCTCGTCGTGCGCGTTGAAACAGAGCAGGAACGAGTCGTCGCGGACGGGTTCGCCGCGCTCGTTCGGTTCGCGGATCGCGTCACCGTTGAGCAGTGCCGCCAGCGACCGGGCGAACCCGCTGCCCCAGTCGCTCTCGGTCATCTCGGTGCCTGCGGGTGTGAGCCACAGGATGTCGCGTGCCGCGTCGCCCGCGGTGTCCTGCCTGCCCTCGAAGAATCGGCGGCGCCGGAACACCGGATGTGCGGCACGCAACGCGACGACTCGCCGCGTGAACTCGAGCAGGTCCGAATTGGTCTGTGCCAGAGTCCAGTCCATCCAGGACACAGGCGAGTCCTGGCAGTACACGTTGTTGTTGCCGTGCTGCGTCCGGCCCATCTCGTCGCCGTGCGCGAGCATCGGTGTGCCCTGACTCAGCAGCAGCGTCGCCAGAATGTTGCGGCGTTGGCGGGCGCGCAGCGCGAGGACCTCCGGATCGTCCGTCTCACCCTCCACTCCGCAGTTCCAGGACCGGTTGTGGCTCTCGCCGTCGCGATTGTCCTCACCGTTCGCCAGGTTGTGCTTCTCGTTGTAGGACACCAGGTCCGTGAGCGTGAATCCGTCGTGTGCGGTGACGAAGTTGATGCTCGCACCGGGCCTCCGCCCGGTCGCCTCGTAGAGGTCGGACGAGCCCGTCAGCCGGGACGCGAACTCGCCGAGAGTGGCCGGCTCACCGCGCCAGTAGTCGCGGACCGTGTCGCGGTACTTGCCGTTCCACTCGGTCCACAATCCGGGGAAGTTGCCGACCTGATAGCCCCCCTCGCCGATGTCCCACGGTTCGGCGATCAGCTTCACCTGGCTGACCACCGGGTCCTGCTGCACCAGGTCGAAGAACGCCGACAGCCGGTCCACGTCGTGCAGTTCGCGGGCGAGGGTGGAGGCGAGATCGAATCTGAAGCCGTCGACGTGCATCTCCAGAACCCAGTACCGCAGCGAGTCCATGATGAGTTGCAGGGTGTGCGGGTGCCGGGCGTTGAGGCTGTTGCCCGTTCCCGTGTAGTCCATGTACTCGGCCTTGTCGTCCTCGACGAGGCGGTAGTAGGCGGCGTTGTCGATGCCACGGAAGCCGAGGGTCGGTCCCTTGCTGCTGCCCTCCGCGGTGTGGTTGTAGACGACGTCGAGGATCACCTCGATACCCGCCGCGTGAAAGGCCCGCACCATGGCCTTGAACTCGGCAACGGCCGCCGACGCCTTCTCCGCCGACGAGTACATGACGTGCGGGGCGAGGAACCCGAAGGTGTTGTACCCCCAGTAGTTCCGCAGACCCTGGTCGAGCAGGATCTGGTCGTGGAGGAACTGGTGGACCGGCATGAGCTCGATGGCGGTCACACCGAGCGAGGTGAGGTGCTCGATGACGGCGGGGTGCGCGAGCCCCGCGTAGGTGCCACGCAGTTCCGCGGGAACACCGGGATGGGTGGCCGTCATGCCCTTCACGTGCGCCTCGTAGATCACCGTCTCGTGGTACGGCCGTTTCGGCGCGCGGTCTGACTGCCAGTCGAAGTACGGATTGATGACCACCGTCGTCATGGTGTGGCCGAGCGTGTCCTCGCCGTAGGTGTACAGCGACTCGTCGCCGTCGAAGCCGCCGTCGAACGCCTTGCCGTACGGGTCGAGCAGCAGCTTGCCGGGATCGCACCGATGGCCGGCCTCCGGATCGAACGGTCCGTGCACGCGGAATCCGTACCGCTGGCCCGGCACGACGTTCGGCAGATACGCGTGCCACACGTAGCCGTCGACCTCGGACAGCGGAATACGTTCCTCGGTGCCGTCCCGCGCGATGAGGCACAGTTCGACGGCCTCCGCGACCTCGGAGAACAGGGAGAAGTTCGTTCCCGCCCCGTCGTAGCTCGCGCCGAGTGGGTAGGCGTGGCCCGGCCACACGGCGCGGGGTGTCGGTGACGCGGGCTCGGGCATGGCTCGACCCTAGTGCGCGGGGCGGCGGGGAGCGCGACGGAGGATCCGGGTCACCACCAGCCCGTCGAGACGCCGAGTTGCCTGTCGAGTTCCGGCGCGAGCGTCCGTGAGTAGGCGGTGGTCATGTGGTCGGTGTCGCGGTAGATCAGCACGTTTCCCTCGACGACCCGGCACCGGTCGGGCCGGCACACGACGTCCGAGAGGTCCATCGGGTACACGATCGGCAGCGGCGCCGACGCGTCGAGAGCCGGGTCCACCGCGTCGAGCACCGCTGCTCGGTCCATGCCACACGAGTCGGGGTCACCGCCGTTGGCGAGGCAGTCGGCGGCGCGATAGATGACACCGCCCTCCCACAACCACGGGGTGTCCCGCACGACCGCTGCGGGAATTCCCAGTTCCGAGAGGCGCTCCCACATGCGGACGTAGCCCTCCGGTGTCCAGTCGCCGCCGACATGGTCGGGCCGGGGTCGCGTCGAGGTGCTGAACACGAGGTCGGGCGGGGACGCGGCGAGGGCGTCGAGCACCGCGCCGGACCAGACCGTGCACTCGTCGTCGTCGTCGGGCGCGGCCACCGTCACCGGGCAGCCGACCTTCATGTACGTCTCGAGGCGGAGTCCGCGGTCGCGGGCGATCGTCTCGAGCGCGGGGAACCAGTGTTCGGCGTGCGAACCGCCGATGACCGCCACGGTTCGCGTCGCGTCCGGATCGCCGTACTCGCAGCGGAGCGGCTCCACGATGCCGCCACCCGCGAGGCACTCGTCCGCGGTGGTCACCGGCAGGTCGAGATGTGCGACGTACCGGGACGGTTGTTCGGCACGAGCCGGAACCTCCACGCCGGTCATGAGCACCGCGGCGCCGGGGTGCTGCGCCGGGTCGATCTCGGCGAGGTGGGCGATCTCGTCCGACTTGCCTGCGATCGAGGTGATCCACCCGCTCGTCGCGGCGAGTACCGCCACGGCGAGCGCGGTGACACCGGCCACGAGCGCGCGGCGGCGGGGGGACGACCCGCCCCGGCGGATCGGCTCCTCCACCAGGCTGGTCGTCAGCTGCGCCAGGACGAGTGAGACCGCGATGACGGCGAGCCCTCCCGTGAGCCCGACGGCGGGGCGGTCGAGGGCGACGAGGGTGAAGATGAGCACCGGCCAGTGCCACAGGTACAGGGAGTACGCGATGTCCCCGAGACGCAGCAGCGCGGGGGACGCCAGCAGCCTGGACGCTGGTCCGCCTGCGACGATCACGGCGAGCGCGCCTCCCACCGGCACCAGCGCCCACGGCCCGGGGAACTCGTGCCTGCCGTCGAGCAGGAAACCGGTTCCGACGATCGCGATCAGCCCGGCCACGCCGAGCGGCGCCCGAAGTACCCGCGGAACCCGGAGCCACGGCAGCGCACAGGCCAGCAGTCCGCCGGCCAGCAACTCCCACATCCGCGCGCCGGTGTCGTAGTAGAGCCACGACTGCGGGTGCTCGGAGGACACGGCGTACCAGAACGATGCCGCCGCGGCAGCGGCGAGCAGGGCGGTCATCGGGCCACGGACCGCGACGCCGCTCGCCCGGAGCAGCCACGCGACGCCGAACACCACGACCAGGGCAGCCAGGTAGAACTGCCCCTGGACGGAGATCGACCACAGGTGCTGGAGCGGGCTCACCGACGGGTCGGCCGCGAGGTAGTCGCTGGCCGTCTCGGCGAGGTGCCAGTTCTCCCAGAAGAACAGGGCGGAGCGGCCCTGCTCGGCCAGACCGAGCCACGAGGTCGGCGCGATCAGCGTCACCGTGGCCAGCGTGGTCGCGGCCAGTACGAGGACGAGCGGGGCGAGGAGGCGGCGCGCGGTCCGCGACAGCACGGACCGCGGATCGAGCGGCGACGACGATTCGGCGGCGCGGACCAGCGATCCGATGAAGAAGAAGCCGGCGAGCGTGAGGAAGACGTCGACGCCACCGGACACCTTGCCGAACCACACGTGGAAGACCACGACCAGGGCGATCGCCAATCCGCGCAGGCCGTCGAGATCCGCGCGGTGCGGTGCACGGGTCGACGGCGCGGTCGGGGCGAGGGCGGGCTCGGACGTGGTCGTGCGGACGGGCAAAACTCTCCCTCGGTGGCGCGGCCGGTCGATGCTCGGTGGCCCAGTCTAGGCGTGCGTCCGGATCGGTGGTTCGGACGGGACGCTATCGTCGGGCCGCGTGAGCACCGACCGCTATCCCAGTCACCGCGTCGCCGAGCTCGACGCCGCCCACCTGTGGCACCCGTACGGCGCGTTCCCGGCGAGCACCGAGCCGCTGGTGGTGGAGAGCGCGGCGGGGGTGCGGCTCCGGCTCGGGGACGGCCGTGAACTCGTCGACGGGATGAGTTCGTGGTGGTCGGCGGTGCACGGCTACCGGCACCCCGTGCTCGACGAGGCCGCGACCGCGCAGCTCGGCCGGATGAGTCACGTGATGTTCGGGGGCCTCACCCACGAACCGGCCGCCCGACTCGCGGAACTCCTGGTGCGGATCACACCGGACGGCCTCGACAAGGTGTTCCTCGCCGATTCGGGCTCGGTGTCGGTGGAGGTGGCGATCAAGATCGCGTTGCAGTACCAGCGGGCGATCGGCCGGCCGGGCCGCCACCGCCTGATGACGTGGCGCGGCGGCTACCACGGCGACACCTTCGCGCCGATGAGTGTCTGCGACCCCGACGGCGGTATGCACTCCCTCTGGACGGACGTGCTGGCGCGGCAGGTGTTCGCACCCGCGCCGCCCCGCGAGTTCGACCCCGGCTACGTCGCCGAGTTCGAGGAGATCCTGGTCCGCCACATCGACGAACTGGCCGCGGTGATCGTCGAACCGGTGGTCCAGGGCGCGGGGGGCATGCGCTTCCACGATCCGCGGTACCTGCGCGAGTTGCGTCGGATGTGCGACGAGCACGGCCTGCTCCTGATCTTCGACGAGATCGCCACCGGATTCGGTCGCACCGGCGCGCTGTTCGCCGCCGACCATGCCGGCGTCGCACCCGACGTGATGTGCGTCGGCAAGGCCTTGACCGGCGGGTATCTCACTCTGGCCGCAGTGCTGTGCACGTCCGCGATCGCCGAGGGGATCAGCCGCGGTGAGGCCGGTGGCGTGATGCACGGGCCCACCTTCATGGGCAATCCGCTCGCGTGTGCGATCGCGGTCGCGGCAGTGGAACTGTTGTTGTCGCGGGACTGGCGGGCAGAGGTGACGGCGCTCGAGACCGGGCTGCACGCGGGCCTCGCCGCGGCGCGGGACGTGCCCGGCGTCGCCGACGTGCGGGTCCTCGCCGGTATCGGGGTGATCGAGATGGCGGAGCCGGTGGACATGCCGTCCACCACCGCCGCCGCCGTCGGCGAGGGCGCGTGGCTGCGGCCGTTCGGGAAGTTGATCTACGCGATGCCCCCGTACGTGTGCACCGCGGACGACGTCGCGACGATCACCCGCGGCATGGTCGCCGCGGCCCGCAGCCAGCTGAACACCCGAGCGGACCGACCCGGGGCTTGAACACCGTTCAAGTGGGCGCGTATGGTGCGCAGTCGTGGGAGAACCTGACGCACTGAGCTGGCTCGACGACATCGCCGACGCACGCCGCGCCGCCGGACTGCACCGCGATCTGCTCGCGCGCACGCCCGGCTCGTCGCTCGTGGACCTTGCCTCCAACGACTATCTCGGACTGGCCCGGCACCCCGAGGTCCTCGATGCCGCGGCCACAGCGCTGCGCAGGTGGGGTGGCGGATCGACGGGGTCGCGCCTGGTGACCGGCACCACCGCCGAACACGAACTGCTCGAGAACGAACTCGCCGAATTCGTCGGCGCCGAGTCCGCGCTCGTGTTCGCCAGCGGGTACGCCGCGAACCTCGGTGCCGTCACCGCACTCGCCGGTCGCGACGCGCTGGTCGTGTCCGACGCCGGCTGTCACGCCTCCCTCGTCGACGCATGCCGACTGTCCCGGTCACAGGTCGTCGTCACCCCGCACGCGGACGTCGACGCCGTTGCCGCCGCGCTCGCGAGCCGCACCGAGGCGCGTGCACTTGTTCTCACGGATTCGGTGTTCAGCGCCGACGGTGATCTCGCGCCGCTGCGCGCTCTGCACCGAGTGTGCCGCGAACACGAAGCGCTGCTCCTCGTCGACGAGGCCCACGGGATCGGCGTGCGCGGCAACGGGGGCCGCGGCCTCGTGCACGAGGCCGGCCTCGCCGGTGAACCCGACGTCGTGGTGACGGCGACCCTGTCGAAATCGCTTGCCGCACAGGGTGGTGCGGTCCTCGCGGACCGCCGCGTTCGCACCCACCTGATCGACACCGCCCGCACGTTCATCTTCGACACCGGCCTCGCGCCCGCCGCGGTCGGGGCGGCGCGTGGCGCGCTCGCCGTGCTGCGCCGAGAGCCCGAGCGGGCGGCGGCGGTGCTCGATCGCGCCCGCGACCTCGCCCGCATCACCGGGGCGGCGGAACCCGAGTCCGCGGTCGTGTCCGTGATTCTCGGGGACCCGCAGGTCGCGTTCGACGCCTCCGTCGCCTGCCGCGAACGTGGACTCCACGTCGGGTGCTTCCGGCCGCCGTCGGTGCCCGAGGGCACCTCGCGGCTGCGGTTGACCGCGCGCGCCGACCTCACCGCCGCCGACATGACGACCATCGACAAGGTGCTCACCGAGGTGCTGTCGGCGGCTCGGGTATGAGCATCCTCTGCGTCACCGGCACCTCCACCGACGTCGGCAAGACCGTCGTCACCGCCGCACTCGCCGCCTCCGCGCTGGCCGCGGGCCTGTCGGTGGCCGTGTGCAAACCCGCCCAGACCGGTGTCGGCGCCGACGACCCCGGCGACCTCGACGAGGTGCGTCGCCTGTCCGGGGTGGAGACCGTCCTCGAACTCGCCCGCTATCCCGAGCCGCTCGCCCCGGACACCGCCGCGCGCCGGGCGGGGCTCCCGCTGCTCGCTCTCCGCTCGGTCGTGGACGCCGTCCGTCAGCTCGACGCCCACCACGACCTCACCCTGGTCGAGGGGGCCGGGGGCCTGCTGGTGCGCATCGGCGCACGAGGATTCACCCTCACCGACGTCGCGGCAGGCCTGGACGCACCGCTCGTCCTCGTCGCCGCCGCGGGGCTCGGCACCCTCAACCACAGCGCACTGACCGTCGCCGCCGCCCGTCAGGCGGGGGTCGCCTGCGCGGGCACGATCATCGGTGCCTGGCCGCAGGACCCGGACCTGGCGATGCGGTGCAACCTCGCCGACCTGCCCGACGTCACGGGCGTGCCGTTGCTCGGTTCCGTCCCGGACGGCGCCGGGCGCCTGGACCGGGATGCGTTCGTCGCGGCTGCGGCAGGGTGGTTCGACCGCCTGCCGTTCCCGCTTCCGTCGCCGACCCGCTGATACCGGTCAGTGCGGTACCGGGCATCCGGACCCGTACCCGACCGGTAGGTGCTTGATCCCGTTCAACCAGCCCGAACGGAGGCGAACGGGATCGCCGAGCCGGGTGATGTCGGGCATCTTGTCCGCGATCGCGTTGAAGATCAGATCGATCTCCATCCGTGCGAGGTTGGCGCCGAGGCAGTAGTGCGCGCCGGAGCCGCCGAACCCGAGGTGCGGATTGGGGTCGCGGAGGATGTCGAAACGGGCCGGGTTCTCGAACACGTCCTCGTCGAAGTTCGCGGACGCGTAGAACATCAGCACCCGGTCACCGGCCTTGATCTCCTGCCCGCCGAGCGTGGTGTCCGTGGTGGCGGTGCGCTGGAACGCCGTCACCGGGGTGGCCCATCGGACGATCTCGTCGGCGGTGGTCGAGGGCCGCTCCTTCTTGAACAGTTCCCACTGATCGGGGTGGTCGAGGAAGGCGATCATGCCGTGGGTGATGGCGTTGCGGGTGGTCTCGTTGCCCGCGACGGCCAGTAGCAGTACGAAGAATCCGAACTCGTCGGGGGTGAGTTCGGTGCCGTCCGTGTCCGGCTGGATCAACGTGGTCGCGATGTCGTCGGCGGGGCACCGGCGCCGGTCCTCGGCCATCCGGTACGCGTATCCGAGCATCTCGGCGGTGGCGGCGAGCGGGTCCACGTCGTACTCGGGGTCGTCGCCGCCGATCATCTCGTTGGACCAGTCGAAGAGCTTCCCCCGATCCTCCTGCGGAACGCCGATGAGCTCGGCGATGGCCTGCAGCGGAAGCTCGCACGCCACCTGTGTCACGAAGTCTCCGCCACCGGTGGCGAGTGCCTCGGCGACGATCTGCTCCGCGCGGGCCGTCAGCGCCTCCCGCAGTCGTTCGACGGCGCGCGGGGTGAATCCGCGGGCGACGAGTTTGCGCAGCCGGGTGTGTTCCGGTGCGTCCTTGTTCAGCATGATCAATCGCTGCATCTCGAAGTCGGTCTCGGAGATGTCGTCGTTGAGGCGGACCAGGGCGCCGCCCAGCCAGCTCGAGTAGACGGCGCTGTCCCGCGACACCTCGCGGACGTCCTCGTGTCGGGTGACCACCCAGAATCCGCTGTCCTTGAACCCGCCCACCTCCGGAGACTGGGGGTTCCACCACACCGGTGCGGTCCGTCGCATCGCCGCGAACGGTCCGTAGGGGACGCCGTCGGTGTAGGTGTCCGGACTGGTGAAGTCGAGGGTCGGCGCCGGATCGAAGTGCGCGGCCGAGGACCTGCGCGCGGCCGTTTCGCGGGTGACCGTGCGTTCGCGGGGTTCGGTGCTCATGTCGTCGTTCCCTTCGGATCGGGCGCACGCGCAAGGCTTCTGACGTACTGTGATAGCCATCACATCATCTGTGGTTGGAGGTTCCGATGTCCACCAGCGAAATGATGGAGCTGCAGCGCACGATCGGGCACCTGCGTCATTGCGTGGGATCGCTGCGGTCGCGCTACGGCGATGCCGCGCAGGTCCGCCGCCTGGCCAACGACCTCGACCGGCTCGACATCGACGCCAAGGAGCTCGCGGAGTGTCCGCCGCGCGAGGTGCCCGCCGCCTCCGGTGAGCGGATCCAGGTGCCCGACACCCCGTACAACGACGAGCTGTTCCGCGGCGTCGACGACGAGGGACTCGGCGGCCTGCACGAGGCTCGGTGAACGCACCGGCACGATCGACCACGGGAGTCCGCGCGCCGGGGCGCGCGGAGATCGCGGCGCGTACGCTGCGCACCGACCTGTGGTGGCGTCCGCCGCTCCTGACGACACTCGGCCTGACCGTCTTCGTCGTCTATGCCACGATCCGGTCGTTCGTCCGCACGGCGTACTGGGTGGACGAGTACCACTACCTGACACCGTTCTACTCACCGTGCGTCAGCGCGTCCTGCGTGCCCGGTTCGACGCACTTCGGCGTGTGGTTCGGCGAGCTGCCGATGTGGGTTCCGCTCGCGTTCCTGTCGTTGCCGTTCCTGCTCGGCTTCCGGCTCACCTGCTACTACTACCGCAAGGCCTACTACCGCTCGATCTGGCAGTCGCCGACGGCCTGCGCCGTCGCGGAGCCTCGGGCCCACTACACCGGTGAGACGCGGCTGCCGCTGATCCTGCAGAACTCGCACCGCTACTTCTTCTACGTCGCGCTGGTCGTCTCCGCGATCAACACCTACGACGCGGTGCTCGCCTTCCACCGCAGCACAGGCGGATTCGGCTTCGGGCTCGGCAACGTGATCATCACGGTGAACGTGATCCTGCTGTGGGCGTACACGGTGTCCTGCCATTCCTGCCGGCACGTGACGGGTGGCAGGCTCAAGCACTTCTCCGCGCATCCGGTCCGGTACCGGCTCTGGACCTGGGTGAGCCGGCTGAACACGCGGCACATGCAGTTGGCGTGGACCACGCTCGGCACGCTGATGCTCACCGACTTCTACATCATGCTCGTCGCGAGCGGCACGATCTCGGACCTGCGATTCGTCAACTGATCGTCAGCAGAGGGGAGCACCGGTGGCGGAGGTCGAACGGCACGAGTACGACGTCGTCGTCATCGGCGCGGGCGGCGCCGGACTGCGGGCGGTGATCGAGGCCAGGCAACGGGGCCTGCGGGTCGCGGTGGTGTGCAAGTCGTTGTTCGGCAAGGCGCACACGGTCATGGCCGAGGGCGGCTGCGCCGCCGCGATGGGCAACGCCAATGCGAAGGACTCCTGGCAGGTGCACTTCCGGGACACGATGCGGGGCGGGAAATTCCTCAACAACTGGCGGATGGCGGAGCTGCACGCCCGCGAGGCCCCGGACCGGGTGTGGGAACTTGAAACGTACGGTGCACTGTTCGACCGCACCGCCGACGGGCGCATCGCGCAACGCAACTTCGGGGGGCACACCTACCCGCGTCTCGCGCACGTCGGGGATCGCACCGGTCTGGAACTGATCCGCACGATGCAGCAGAAGATCGTGTCGCTGCAGCAGGAGGATTTCGCCGCGACCGGCGACCACGAGGCGCGAATCAAGGTGTTCGCCGAGTGCACGATCACCGAGCTGCTTCTCGACGAGGGGAGGGCCGGTGCCGGATCGGACGGCGCCGCAGTGGCGGGCGCCTTCGGGTACTGGCGGGAATCCGGCCGGTTCGTGGTGTTCGCCGCACCGGCGGTGGTGCTCGCCACCGGCGGAATCGGCAAGTCCTACAAGGTCACGTCGAACTCGTGGGAGTACACGGGCGACGGGCACGCCCTGGCGCTGCGGGCCGGCGCGAAGCTGATCAACATGGAGTTCATCCAGTTCCACCCGACCGGGATGGTGTGGCCGCCGAGTGTGAAGGGGATCCTCGTCACCGAGGGTGTGCGCGGCGACGGCGGTGTCCTGAAGAACTCCGACGGCGCGCGGTTCATGTTCGACTACATTCCCGCCGTCTTCAAGGGCCAGTACGCAGAGACCGAGGCCGAGGCCGATCAGTGGCTGAAGGACAACGACAGCGCCCGCCGCACCCCCGACCTGCTGCCCCGCGACGAGGTGGCGCGGGCGATCAACTCGGAGGTCAAGGCGGGTCGAGGCACCGAGCACGGTGGCGTGTACCTCGACATCGCCTCCCGGCTGCCCGCCGACGAGATCATGAGGCGGCTCCCGTCGATGCACCACCAGTTCCTCGAACTCGCCGACGTCGACATCACCCGGGAGCAGATGGAGGTCGGGCCGACCTGTCACTACGTGATGGGTGGGATCGAAGTGGATCCGGACACCGGATCGTCGTGTGTTCCGGGTCTTTTCGCGGCCGGCGAGTGTTCCGGCGGGATGCACGGTTCGAACCGGCTCGGCGGGAACTCGTTGTCGGATCTGCTCGTGTTCGGGCGGCGTGCCGGACTCGGCGCGGCGACCTACGTCGAGTCGCTGGGCGAGCGGCCCGCGGTCACCGCGGCGTCGGTGGACGCCGCCGCGGCGATGGCACTCGCCCCGTTCGATCCGCCGACCGGAACGACGCCCGAGAACCCGTACACGCTGCACATGCAGTTGCAGCAGGTGATGCACGACCTGGTGGGCATCATCCGGACGGAGGCGGAGATCCGGTCCGCGCTGGGGGAACTCGACCGAATACGGCACCGCCTGGAAACGGTGGCGGTCGAGGGTCATCGGCAGTTCAATCCCGGCTGGCACCTGGCGATCGACCTCCGCAACATGGTGCTCGTCAGCGAATGCGTCGCGCGGGCGGCGTTGATGCGCACGGAGAGCCGGGGCGGGCACACCCGGGACGACCATCCGGGCATGGATTCGAGTTGGCGGGGAACGCTCCTCGTCTGCGGTCTCGTGGGCGGAGCGGATCCCGGGGGCCGCGTCGTTCCCGACGTCGACGTCGCACCGGAAGCGCAGGAGCCGATGCGTGCGGACCTGTTCGCGCTCTTCGATTTCGCCGAGGTCGCCAAGTACTACGCGGATGCGGAGCTCGCCGAGCATCCAGGCAGCGCGGATGCGGAGCTCGCGAAGCATCCAGGCAGCACGGACGACGATCTCGCGGCGGGTCCGGGAAAGGCGGAGCAATGAGCCATCAGGCGTCCTTCCGGGTGTGGCGCGGCGACGCCGAGGGCGGTGTCCTGCGCGACTACACCGTCGAGGTGAACGAGGGTGAGGTCGTGCTCGACATCGTGCATCGGCTGCAGGCGACGCAGGCGCCGGACCTCGCGGTGCGCTGGAACTGCAAGGCGGGCAAGTGCGGCTCGTGCTCGGCCGAGGTCAACGGCAGGCCCCGGTTGATGTGCATGACGCGAATGTCGACCTTCGCCACCGACGAGGTCGTGACCATCACGCCGATGCGGGCGTTCCCGGTGATCCGCGATCTGGTCACCGACGTGTCCTTCAACTACGCCAAGGCGCGCGAGATCCAGTCGTTCACCCCGCCGCCGGACCTCGCGCCGGGGGAGTACCGGATGGCGCAGCAGGATGTGGAGCGCTCGCAGGAGTTCCGCAAGTGCATCGAGTGTTTCCTCTGTCAGAACACCTGCCACGTCGTGCGGGACCACGAGGAGAACAAGGCGGTGTTCGCGGGGCCGCGGTTCCTGATGCGCATCGCCGAGTTGGAGATGCATCCGCTCGACGTGGCGGACCGACGCGACGTCGCGCAGAGCGAGCACGGACTCGGTCTGTGCAACATCACCAAGTGCTGCACCGAGGTGTGCCCGGAGGGCATCCACATCACCGACAACGCGCTCATTCCGATGAAGGAGCGCGTCGCCGATCGCCGCTACGACCCCCTGGTGTGGTTGGGCAACAAGCTGTTTCGTCGCGGGGAGCGCTGAATCCGACATTCCGCCGGGTCGATCGGCGAAATCGGGCCCGCGGACCACCCCCTCCAAGTACTGTGATCGCAGTCACACAAGCTCGAGGAGGGCGAAATGCAGGCGAAGTCGCTGGTCGCAGGGGTGGTGAGTGCCGCGTTCCTGGGTGCGACCGTGTGGGGCGCGTCCGCGGTCGTGTCGAACGGCGTCGCTCAGCCCGTCCTCCATCACGCTCCCGCTCCCGCGGTGGTCGCCGCCGAGGGTGGTCGCTGACACCGCCGTTTCGCGGTTCGGCTCACTGCGGCGGCGCGTCGACTATCTCGGTGCGCAGCTCGCTGTCGAGCGACGCGCGCACCAACGCGGCGGCGAGCGGTGCCACGTCGCCTCCAGGCGCGAGTGCGGCGAGGTCGGCCGGTTCGGTCGGGAGTCCGAGATCGTCTGCCGAGCGTAGGGCGCGTTCGTCCAGGTAGGGGCGAACCCACGGCCACACGTCCTGCACCTCTCGCAGGAAGATGGACGCCCCGACCTCGCCTATTCCGGTGAACTCGGTGAGCAGCGCGGTGGCCGCCCCGATGTCGCCGTCGGACCGCTCGGCCAGCTTCCGGAGGTCGCCTCGATATCGATCGCGGACCGTCTCGCCCATCTCCCGCAGCCGTGTGGCGGTGCTCTCGTCGTACCGTCGGTAGTGCGCCCGCCCCAGGGCGGCAATGACGGAGCGGCGGTCGGCCGTCGCGGCTGCTTCGGGTGTGCGGATGCCCGCGTGGTACAACTCGCGAGCGGCGCGCACCGCGAGATCGGCCGAGATCCGGGTGCTGAGGAGCAGTGCGAGCACGAGGAGTTGGAACAGGGGCATCGGCCGATTCCGCATCGTGATGCCCGAGTCCTCCGCGTAGGTCGTGCCCGCCCGGTCGACGAGGCGGGATGCGACCTCGTCCGTGCTGCTGTTCATTCCCCGTGCGATACCCGTCCCGGCGCGCCGGGAAACCTGCCACCACACGCCGCCGCGTGTTGTCTCCCTTGCGTGATGAAGCATTGTCGCCGTGAAATGTAGTAGGTATGCTACGAATAACAGTAGATCGATGATGGGGAGGGCTCGTGAGATCAACAGACGACGTCGTGATCGACGTCGACGCGCTGCACATGCGGTACGACGACACCGAGGTGCTGTCCGGAGTCGCGTTCCGGGCGCGGAGGGGTGAGGTCCTGGTCGTGCTCGGACCCAACGGGGCAGGCAAGACCACCACCATCGAGATCCTGGAGGGGTTCCGCGACCGCTCCGCAGGCGACGTCACGGTCCTCGGTGTCGATCCCGCGCACGCCGACGAGAACTGGCGCTCCCGGATCGGGGTGGTTCTGCAGTCGTGGCGCGATCACGCCAGATGGCGGGTGCGGGAACTTCTCGACCACATCGCCGCGTACCACCGGCCCTACCTCGACACCCGGCATCGGAAACCCTGGGACACGGACGAACTCCTGCGACTCGTCGGTCTCGAGGACCACGCGGGCGCGCGGATCTCGACGCTCTCGGGCGGGCAGAGGCGCAGGCTCGACGTGGCGATCGGGGTGGTGGGCCGGCCCGAGGTGCTGTTCATGGACGAGCCGACCGCGGGCTTCGACCCGGCGGCGCGCCGCGACTTCCACGACCTCGTCCACCGGCTGGCGGACCTCGAGGACACGACCGTGCTGCTCACCACGCACGACCTCGACGAGGCCGCGAAACTGGCCGACCGGATCCTCATCCTCGCCGGCGGACGCATCGTCGCCGACGGCACGCCGGACGAGCTGTCCCGCGCCGTCGCGGGTGAGGCGGAGGTGCGGTGGACCGTGGACGGACACCGCTACGTCCACACCACAACCGAGTCGACGAAGTTCGTGCACGAGCTGTTCAAGCAGTACGGCGACGGCGTCGGAGAACTCGAGGTGCAGCGCGCCTCCTTGGAGGACACCTACATGGCGCTGGTCCGGCGTCACGAGTCCGGAGACGTTGCCGCCGGCACGATGCCGCACATCGGCGCTGCCGGATCTGCTCTGCTCGAGGAGGTTTCGCGATGAACACCACCGTCCACGCCGCTCGGGTCGGCTTGACCCGCGGACGCATCGAACTCCGACAGCTCTTCACCGCAGCGCCCGACCTGATCGGGCAGTTCCTCACCCCGGCGATCTCGTTGGTCGTGCTGTACCTGCTCCGCAACCGTGAGTACGCCGGCGGAGACCTGTCGATCGCGGAACTCGCCCTGCCGGGCCTCATCGGCTCGATCGTCGTGTTCAACGGGCTGTTCGCGATCACGAACGTGCTGGTTCTCGACCGTGAGGACGGCACCCTGTTGCGCGCCAAGGCCGTTCCCGGCGGTATGACCGGGTACCTCGTCGGCAAGGTCGTGTCCGGTGCCGGGTCGGTCGTGGTCCAGGTCGTCGTGGTCCTCCTCGTCGGTATCGCGGTCATCGGCGGATCGTCGCTGGACGGTGTCGGTGCCTGGGTGACCTTTGCGTGGGTGCTGGCCCTCAGTCTGCTGGCCTCGCTTCCGATCGGTGCGATTCTCGGTGCCGTGCTCGACGGGCCGCGTGCCACGTTCCTGCTGACGATGCCGCTGATGGGTCTCGTCGCCATCTCGGGGATCTTCTACCCGCTCACCTCGCTGCCCGGATGGCTGCAGGCCGTCGCGCAGGCCTTCCCGATGTACTGGAGCGGACTCGGCATGCGTTCGGCACTGCTTCCTCCGGAGGCGGTCACCGTCGAGATCGGGGAGTCGTGGCGGCACGCCGAGACGGCCGCGGTGCTCGGAGCCTGGGCATTGGTCGGTGTGCTGGTGGCGCCGGTAGTGTTGCGGCGCATGGCACGTCACGAATCGGGATCCAGCATGGCAGCGCGCCGGGAGAAGGCGATGCAGCGTGCCTTCTGAGGTCATCTACAACCGCATCGCCATGCTCCGGGCCGAACGTGGACTGTCCCGGCGGGAGCTGGCGGACGCGCTCGGTGTGCACTACCAGACCGTCGGCTATCTCGAACGCGGCGAGTACAGCCCCAGCCTGCACCTCGCCTTGCGGATCGCGGCGTACTTCGATGTCGCGGTCGAGGTGGTGTTCTCGACGGAGCCGTTCCCGCGGCTCGGCTCCGGCACCGCAACGGCGTAGCGCGCGACGCGCACGGCCACGTCAGCGAACCAGCACGTTTCGGGCGAACTCGTGCGCCTCGTGTTCTGAGGCGAGCATCGTCTCGAGATGGCCCTGCGGGTACACCCGGAACGTGAACCGCTGGCCCGCCGCGGTCAGATCCTTCGCCAGCGCGAACGTCAGCGGGGCCGGCACGACCGTGTCGAACAGTCCCTGCCCCAGGAACAGGGGTTGCTCGTACCCGCGGATGGGGATCGCGAGCATCTCGCGCAACGCCCGCAACAGTGGCTCGTCGACCTGACGGGAGAACAGCGCGCCGATCGACGTGGCGCCGACCGCTGCCGCCGCCTGCTCGTAGCAGAGCTCCCCGACCTGCGCGAGCACTTCCTCGCCGCGGGCACTCAGGTAGGAGTTCACGTCGACGCCGGGATCGGTTGCCCGTAGCCCCGCCAGCGCGTAGGCGATGAACACGGTGGTGCCCTGCAGCGGCAGCGCGGGGAACAGTGGGCCGCCGAGGACAGCGAGGTTCTCGATGTTCGACGGCACACCCAGGGCGACGGTGCCGCGGTGATCCAGTTCTGGCGCATGCGATTCGGCGAGGGTCGCGGCCACCATGACGGCCTGCCCGCCCTGCGACTGGCCGAGGGCGACCCACCGATCCGACAGGTCCGGTTCGACGGCCCGGGCCGCGCGGACGACGTCGATCACCGCAAACGCTTCCGAGCGGCCGTCGAGGTACGGGTGCAGCCCGTCGGTGCCGAGTCCGACGTAGTCCGTCGCGACGATCGCGTAGCCCTGGGCGAGCCAGCGTCCCAGGTAGGGTCCGCCGATCCTGCCCGAGACGGTCGGTGCGCACGAGTCGGCGATCCCGACCGCGCCGTGCGCCCACGAGATCACCGGCCAGCCTCCGGGCGGCGGTTCGCCGGGCGGCACGAACACCGCGCCGGTGGACAGCGCCGGCCTGTCGTGCGGGCCCAGGGTGCGGTAGGTGATCGCCGTCCCGGAGGCCGAGCCGGGGATCAGGTGTTCGGGGGGCAACGGCCGGGTGGCCGTCACGGTCCCGGGGGTGACGGGCTGCATGGCGACGGGAACGGCGACCGCGACCGGCAGCACGAGCGCTGCGGCGACAGTGGCTGTGGCGGCCAGACGCGCGAGCATGTGACCAGTGTGCGCAGTGATGTGGCCGGCGGACGGGTGTGTGGGCAACCACGGCGTAACGATCCGGCGTCGGAGTGTGCACTGTTGTGCAGGGTGCGCGTCCGGGCGGAAGCTTGATCCAGGGGCCGAACGACGGGAGCGGAGCGAGACATGGACACCACGACCACCGAGATCGCGCCCGACATCTACCGGTTCTCGACGTATTTCGACGCCGCGAACCTGGTGATGAACCAATACCTCGTCGACGGCGACGAGCCTCTGCTCTTCCACCTCGGCTATCGCGCGCTCTTCCCGACCGTCTCGGACGCGGTCGGTCGGGTGGTGCCGCTCGAACGACTGCGCTGGCTCGCTTTCGGCCACGTCGAGGCCGACGAGTGCGGGTCGATGGCGTCGTGGCTCGCCGCGTCTCCGAACGCGGAGGTGGCGCACGGTGCGCTGGCCTGCTTCGTCCAGGTCGGCGACCTCGCCGACCGGCCGCCCCGGCCACTACAGGACGGTGAGGTGATGGAGCTGGGTGAACGCCGCGTGCGGCAGATCGACACCCCGCACGTGCCCCACGGCTGGGACGCCTGCCTGATGTTCGAGGAATCGACCTCGACGCTGCTCTGCGGCGATCTGTTCACGGCCTTCGGGCGACAGCCCGCGGTGACGGACGCGGATGTGGTCGGCCCGGCGTTGCAGGCGGAGGAGATGGGCAACCCGACCGCGCTGACCCCGACGCTTACCCCCACCCTGTGGTCTCTCGCCGACCTCGGGGCGACGACACTCGCACCGATGCACGGTCCGGCGTTCACCGGCGACTGTCGCGCCGCCCTGCACGACCTCGCTGCCGCGTACGGCGAGCGATTCGACGCGGAGTGTGACCGGCTCGGTCGGGACTGACGGACCGGCTCGCCGGCGGTGTGCGGCGACACGCGACGGCGCCCGTCAGTGCTTGCGCACCACTCTTTCGCCCGCGCCCGGCTTCCAGATGGTCACGTCCATGTGCCCGTCCCGGACCTCGACGGCCGACGCGCTCAGGATGTCGGCTGCGTAGAACGGGCGGAACACCTCGTCGCGCAGGTCGAGCCCCGTCTCGTCGAGAAGGAACTCCGCGTATCGCCGGTGCAACTCGGCGTCCTGTACGTCGTGTACGCGCCCCCACAGCTTGGCGTCACCGTCGCCGACCGTCGAGTCGACCGTCGCGGTGTGCAGACAGAAGCGTCGATCGCGGTCGAGATCCCGGAACTTCGTGGTGCCGGGCATCCCGCCGATCCACAGCTCGCCCTCGAAGACGCGCGGCTCGAGGGGACTGATCCGTGGAAAACCGTCAGAGCGCAACGTTGCGATCAGGCACAGGTTTCCCGTCGCAGTCAGGCGCCGACGGAAGATGGGCGCGATGATCGGTGCGTCCGCGTCGAACTCGGACCAGGTGGTCATGGTCGCCTCCTCGACATGAACCCAGTCTGCGCCCGTGACGCCCGAGCCGCCCGGCGACCGATGAGTTCACCTCGCTCCGGCAGTCTGCCCTGTCGGAGTCGTGACGTCGGACGAGAGGAGATCGGCATGGTGATCGTCGCAGGACACGTCGTCGTACGCCCGGAGGACCGGGGCCGCTACCTCGACAGCTGCACGCCGGTCGTCGAGCAGGCTCGCGCGGCACCCGGATGCCTGGACTTCACGATTGCCGCCGACCCTCTGGTCGACGGCAGGATCAACGTCTTCGAGAGGTGGGAATCCGTGTCCGCGGTCGAGGAGTTCCGTGGTTCCGGACCGGGCGACGATCAGGGCGCGATGATCGTGTCGGCGTCGGTCGCCGAGTACGACGTCACCGGAGAACGCTCACTGACCTGACGCGGCGTGCAGGTTCCGCGCGGTGGCCGACACGGGCACCTCGTCGGCGTCCGGTTCGGTGCCCAACAGTCGATCCGCGGTGCCCCTCGTGGTGACCGTGAACCAGTAGTGCTCGTTCCGGTAGTGATGATGGCGGTGGTGCCGCCACACCGACCTGTAGGTGGCGGACCTCGGCTTGTAGTCGGTGTGGATGAGGAAGTGGGTCCACTCGTACACCATCCCGAGGGCACTGACGGTGAGCAGGAAGGTGAGCCCGAGGCCGATTCTCGGGAAGGCGAGCACCGCAATCGCCACCAGCACCGGCAGCAGCCACAGCAGGGTCTGCCAGGGAATGAAGATCAGCGATACGTCACGCGGATCGGCATGGTGCGCACGGTGTTTGCGGGCGAGCAGTGAATCCACGGTCATGCCGACGACGTGCCGTGGCCGCCAGTGCAGGATCACCACGTGGATCACCCACTCCACGAGCGGAAACACCGCGAGCGCGATCACGGGCACGAGCGCGTCGGTCCACTGCCAGTCGCCGGCGAGGACCCGTGCGACGAGCGCGCCGATGAACACGCCGCCGATCAGCCACGGCGACGGATGTCGACGGAATTCGGCGGCCATCGCCGTCAGGTCCACCGACCGTCGGCGCTCGGTTGTGCTCATGTGTCCTCCCGAGAGTCGAACAGGTCGAGTGCCGCGGTCACCGCGGCCGTGCCGAGATCGAGCAGGGTCGCCGCGACGGTCTCGGCTGCGGTGGGGTCGTGCGCGGTGACCGCGTGCGTGAGTTCCGCGTACAGGTCGGCGCGGCCGACCTCCGCGACCATGACTGACGCGAGGGCCGCCATCGCGGGCTCGTAGGCGCTTCGGAGGCTGTTGAAGATGAGCCGGAACGCGATCGAGTCGGCGGCGTCGACGAGGTGCTCCCAGTAGGCGAGTGCCGCGATCTGGAGTTCGACGGGATCCTCGCTCGCCGTCAGTCGCTCCGCCGCCGTGCCGAGTAGTCGTAGTGCGTCGTCGGATGCTCGCGCCGCGGCCAGTCCGGCCACCTGGACGCCGATCATCCGGCGGGCCTCGAGGACGCTGCGCACGACCGCCGGGTCGGGGACACCCCCGCGAATCAGCAAGTGGGGGAGCAACTCCGGGCCGCCGGACCGCACGTAGTCCCGTACCGAGGTCGGCTCGCCCTGTCGGACCTCGACCAGGCCCGCCTGGGTGAGTTTCTGGATCGCCTCGCGCACCGCGGGCCGTGACACCCCGAACGCCTCCGCGAGGTTCCGTTCGCTCGGGAGTGCGTCGCCCGCGGCGAGGTCGCCGGCCAGCACGCGGGTGCTGATCTGGTCGAACACCGCGGCGGAGGCGGTGGTGCGGGTGATCGGCTCGAACATGCGCCCACCCTAGAACCGAATTGGTCAGAGGTCAACTGGTCAGACCAGTTTGGTCGAGCGCTCGCGAACGGCTCGATCGGCCGAGCTCAGCTGGTGGAGTGCTCGCTCAGCCTGCTGCGCACGCCGTCGACGAACAGGCCGAGCCCGTAGGTGAACCGGGCCGTGCCGCTGACGCTGTCGTACAGCGGCGACGCTTCCTCGGTGAGTGCGCCGTGGCTGTCCATCTGCATCCGGGACTGCTCGTCCATGGTCTGTCCGAGGATGTAGAACAGCAGCGTGTCCGCGGCGAACTCCGCCTCGTCGGCGGGCAGGCCGGCGTCGGCGCAGGCTGCCGTGAGGGTGTCGCGGGCGTCGTTGGTTGCGAGCCGTGCGGAGTACGACGCCGATGCCAGTTCGGCGCCGTCCCGATGGGCGAGCAGGGCGTCGCGGATGCGGTGTGCGAGGGCGTCGAGGCGCTCGTCCCACCGAGACGCCGCAACCGGACCGGACACCCCGCCGAGCATCTCGTCGGTGATCGCGGCCAGCAGGGTCTGCTTGTTGGGGAAGTGCCAGTACAGCGCCCCCGGCTGCACCCCGAGTGAGTTGGCCAGCCTGCGCATCGTCAGGTCGCCGAGCCCGTACTCGTCGAGGATGGCGATCGCTCCGGCCAGGACGTCGGCTCGACGCAGTTGCACGCTCGCTCCCTTGCTTCGGTGGTTGACACCATTTCACCACGACCCTAACCTGAACGCCGTTCAACTTGTACGGTGTTCAAGTTCGCCGAGGCAACGATCTCGCGATCCGCGCACCTGCCGGAATCCGAAGGAGCTGCTCGTGACCCAGGCACCCGCCCGCACCGACATCCTCACGATCGCGCGGGACCAGGTCCTCGATCGTGGCGAGGGACTGACCCAGGACCAGACGCTGCAGGTGCTGCAGCTGCCCGACGACCGCCTCGAGGATCTCCTCGCCCTCGCCCACGAGGTGCGGATGAAGTGGTGCGGCCCCGAGGTCGAGGTCGAGGGCATCATCTCCCTCAAGACCGGCGGCTGCCCCGAGGACTGCCACTTCTGCTCGCAGTCCGGACTGTTCCAGTCGCCGGTTCGTGCCGCCTGGCTGGACATCCCGAGCCTCGTCGAGGCCGCCAAGCAGACCGCGAAGACCGGCGCGACCGAGTTCTGCATCGTCGCGGCCGTGCGCGGCCCCGACGAGCGGCTGATGGCGCAGGTCGCGGCAGGCGTCGAGGCCATCCGCAACGAGGTCGACATCCAGGTCGCGTGCTCACTCGGCATGCTGAACCAGGATCAGGTCGACCAGCTCGCCGCCATGGGTGTGCACCGCTACAACCACAACCTCGAGACGTCGAAGTCGTACTTCCCGAACGTGGTCACCACGCACAGCTGGGAGGAGCGCTGGGACACCCTGCGCATGGTCCGCGAGGCCGGCATGGAGGTGTGCTGCGGCGGCATCCTCGGTATGGGTGAAACCCTCGAACAGCGTGCCGAGTTCGCAGCGAACCTCGCCGAACTCGAACCCGACGAGGTCCCCCTCAACTTCCTCAACCCGCGCCCCGGCACCCCCTTCGGCGATCTCGACGTGCTCCCCGCGGCCGATGCGCTGCGTGCGGTCGCCGCCTTCCGGCTCGCACTGCCGCGGACCATGCTCCGCTTCGCCGGTGGCCGTGAGATCACCCTCGGTGACCTCGGCGCCAAGCAGGGCATCCTCGGCGGCATCAATGCCGTCATCGTCGGCAACTACCTGACCACCCTCGGCAGGCCCGCCGAATCGGACCTGGACCTGCTCGGCGAGTTGCAGATGCCGATCAAGGCGCTCAACGAGACGATCTGACGTGTCGACGATCGACGAAGCCGAGCGCTACAACTCGTACACGGGCCGTCGGATCGTCGACGGTGTCGACGATCCGATCCCCGCGGCCGCCGCGCTCGGCCTCGAGCCGCCGCGCTTCTGCGAACACTGCGGTCGCAGGATGATCGTGCAGGTCAGCCCCGACGGCTGGTGGGCGAAGTGCTCCCGGCACGGCGTCAGTGACTCCACCGCGCTCGAGTTTCGCTGACCCCGGGGCCCGGCGACCCCGGGTTTCCGGGTTCGGAACGGCCTCGACGTCGCATCGTCATGGAAGCAGGAGCGTTTTCCCGATCGTTGTGCGTGCTTCGATGGCCGCATGGGCTGCGGCAGCGTCGTCGAGGGCGAATGTCTGACCGATCGTCAGCCGGATGATTCCGCGGGCGGCGAGGTCGAGGGCATCTTCGACGAGGGCGAACATCGCGGCGGGGGTCGGACCGACGGCGGACAGGGGAATCACCGTCACCCCCGCGCCGGCCGCGGTGGCAGGGTCGATGGTGCTCCAGGTCCCTCCCGCCGCGCCGTGCTGCACGTATCGGCCACCGGAGCGGACGAGGCCGAAGAGGTGCGCCGTCGTGTCAGCGCCTATCCCGTCGAAGACGACGTCCACGCCGTCGGGGGCCGCGGCGCGGAGGCGGGTGCTCCACTCGCGGTCGCGGTAGTTGATCGTCGTGTCGACGCCGAGGCTGCGGGCGTGGTCGAGTTTCGCGGCGCTTCCCGCGAGCCCGATGGTGCGCGCGCCTGCGGCCTTCGCGAGCTGGACGAGGATGCCCCCCACTCCTCCGGCCGCGGCGGTGACGACCACCGTCTCGCCGGATCGGACACCGGCCGCTCGGTGCAGTCCGACGGCGGTCCGGCCGTCGGCGAGCAGTGCAGCTGCCTCGGGATATCCGAGCGGATCGGGTATGTGGTGCAGGTCGGTGGTCTGGGCGAGAGCAAGGCCGGCGTAGCCGCCGGCGCCGCCGGTTGTGGTCACGACGCGTGCTCCGATCCAGGCGGTGTCCACGCCCGACCCGGCGCGATCGACGACACCGCTGACGCCGTTTCCCAGGATCGTGGGGAACGCCATGGGCGGGGCGACCGGGCTGCCGGCTCGGATCATGGTGTCGAGGAAAGTGATCGCCGCGGCCTCGGTCGCGATGCGTACCTCGCCGGGACCCGGCTCGGGGTCGGGCAGTGTGGCGGGGTGCAGGACGTCGGGGGCGCCCGGCCGGTCTGCAATGACGGCTCTCATGTCGCGGTCCTCGATTCTCGATCGGGTGTGTCGATCACGGCGGGTTGTGCGTGGAGGAAAACCGTGACGACGAGAGTGCCGAACGAGGCGCCGACGCGGTGGACGACACCTACCCGACGACGCCGCTCGCCGCTGCTGTGTCACTGCACCAGCAGTGATCTTCATGGTGTCGAACGTACGCCCGCGCCCGGCCCGGGGCTTGGACGAACGAGGTGTGGTCGGTCGGCACTCTGCGGTCGTCGCGTCGGGATCGGCCGACGAGAACCGCGGGACCGGCCTGCCTGCCGAGCGGGACAGGTGCCGAATAAGCTGGTTGCTCATGACCGCCGACACCGCGCAGCCGACGCAGACGAGGCCGAAGGCCGACCGCGTGGAGGTCCGCTTCGCAGCCCGGGCGGTCGTCGGCGTCACCGCGCTGAGCGCGGTCGCGGGGATCGTGTGGGGTCTGCTCGCGCCCGCCCAGCACTTCCTCGTCGTGTCGGGTGGGGGAGCGGTGTCGCTGACCGGCGAGAGCATCCACCAGTTCGACGCGATGGCGTTGTTCGTCTGTTTCGGGCTGGTCGTCGGGGTTCTGTCGGCGGTGGCGGTGTGGGCACGCCGCGAGCTGCGTGGCGTCGTCCAGTTCGCCGGCCTGCTGGTCGGGTCGCTGGTGGGGGCGGCGGCAGCGGCCGTCGTCGGGGAAGGCGTCGTGGGGATTCGATACCCGAGCCTCGACGACCTCGAACTCGGGCAGATCGTCGCGGCGCCGCCGGGGATCGGCACGCTCGTGGCGCTGATCGCGCAGCCGCTCGCCGCGGCGGTGGTGTACGCGGCGCTCGTGTCGTTCAGTCCGGACCCGAATCTGGGGCGGGCTGCCGACTCGTCCGGATGACCACGACCGGTTCTCACGCCACAGGGTCGGCGACGCCGCCTCCCTCGAATGTCGCCGACGGCCCGTCGGCCGTCGCCGGGGATCGTCCGTCCGAGTGGTCGGAGGCGCCGGTGACTTCCGGAGCCCCGGGTGGGTTGACGCCTGCCGGGAGGCCGAGCCGCCCCTTCGTGGCCACCGTGACGGCGACGGCGAACAGTCCGAAGCCGATGATCAACGCGAGGTAGAGTTTCTGCACGCCGAACGACGTGGTCTCGCCGAGCGCAGGGAACATCGGGAACAGCACGACGTTCGGGAACGCGTCCATCGATGCGTGCAGGATTACCGCGATGAGAATGCTGCCACCGGTGTGGTTCGACGCCCACGTGAATTGGAACGACGCGAGCACCAGGAACAGGCTGTAGCACAGGACGTTCTGCACGTTCAGCACGCTCCAGTTGTTGCTGAACCAGATCGGCGCGTGCCAGCAGGTCCACAGCAGTCCCATGACCACGGTGGCGACGAGCGGCACGAATCGCTGCTGCAGCCGGGGGAGAGCGAAACCTCGCCATCCGAGTTCCTCGCCGAGTGGTCCGCCCACGAGCAGGGTGGGGTACAGCAGGAAGGGCAGGTAGTCGGTGAGTGAGCGATCCAGCCCCTCTGTCGTGATGCTGGACGCCACGCCCGGCATCAGCAGGCATCCGATGGTCGCCGTGACGGGGAATCCGAGGAGTGCGAACGCCCACCAGCGGAAACCCACGCGCCACATCACGATTCGTTTGAGGAACGCGATGAGCGCGCCCTCGCCTTCTGCGACGCCGATGACGATCACCGCCGCGACCGCGGGTCCGAACGTGCCGATGCCGATCGTCGCCATGAACGGCCACGTCGCATGGAATCCGAACCAACCGCTGCCGTCCTGTGACAGCACGAACTGCGACCACACCAGCCACGAGACGCCGTACGCGATCACGAAGAACGACACGAGGGGATGCCGGGCGACGATGCCGGAAAGGCGCCCGCGGGAATCCGATTCGACAGCCACCATTGCGCACTCCACGGTCGGGGCGTTTGCGGAAGGTCGATCAGTCGAAAATCGTACGCCGTCATCGGCGTGCGTGAGAGTCGATCAGGATCGGTTCGCCTTCCTGACGGTGGTTCGCTCCGGAGGTGACCCGCGCGATGTCCGGTTCCGGCTTCCGATCCGTCGGTCAGCTCGGGGGACGAAGCGCGGCGAACTCGTCGGTGACGCGCAGGCGCGACTCGGCGAATCGGTAGAGCGCGGGCGGGCGTCCGCCGAAGCGCCCGGGTGGCGCGGTGGCGCCGGTCGCGACGAGGACTCCGCGGCGGCCGAGCACTCGCTGCAGGTTGGTTGCGTCGACCTGGTATCCCAAAGCGGCGCAATAGATTTCACGCAACGTCGACATGGCGAACTCGGCGGGGGCGAGCGCGAAGGCGATGTTGGTGTACGAGAGTTTGGCGGCGAGCCGCGTGCGTGCGTGTGCGACGACGACACCGTGGTCGAAGGCGGTGCGGGGGAGCGCCGACACGGGATGCCAGGCGGTGTCGGGCGGAAGGACCGGGTCCGCGCCGAGCGGGACGAGCCCGAGAAAGGTCGAGGCGATCACCCGGGCGCCGGGGACGCGTCGGGGGTCGGAGAACACCGACAGCTGCTCGAGGTGCGCGACCTCGCGGACGTCGACCTTCTCGGTGAGCTGGCGCCGCGCCGAGGTGGGCAGATCCTCGTCGTCGCGCAGGACTCCGCCGGGCAGTGACCAGGCGCCCCGTTCGGGGTCGAGCGCTCGCTCCCAGAGCAGTACGCACAGCTCCGGGTTGTCGTCGATCTTGCGAACCTGGAACACCGCGGTGAGCACTTCGTGAAGAGTGTTACCATTGGGCACGTTTTCGATCCTAAGTCGAAAACCCCCGAACAGGAAATCCGGGCACAGCCCGCCCGGGTTGCAGCCAGTAAGGAGCAAGGCCATGACCACGACCGAGTGGGCGGGAGCCGCCGCGATCGTCGACGGCCCCGGTGGCTACACCGGTGTCGAGGGGACGCCCGAGTGGGCCGAGGAGGTCCGGCGGCTCGCTCGCGCGCAGAACGCGACGATCCTCGCGCACAACTACCAGCTCCCGGCCATCCAGGACGTGGCGGACCACGTCGGTGACTCCCTCGCCCTCTCGCGCATCGCGGCCGAGGCGCAGGAGGAGACGATCATCTTCTGCGGTGTGCACTTCATGGCCGAGACCGCGAAGATCCTCAGCCCGGACAAGAAGGTGCTGATCCCCGACGAGCGCGCAGGTTGCTCGCTGGCCGACTCCATCACCGCCGACCAGCTTCGCGAGTGGAAGGCCGAGCACCCCGACGCCCTGGTCGTCTCGTACGTGAACACGACGGCCGAGGTGAAGGGCCTGACCGACATCTGCTGCACCTCGTCGAACGCCGTCGACGTGGTCGCGTCCATCGACCCCGATCGCGAGGTGCTCTTCCTCCCGGACCAGTTCCTCGGCGCCCACGTCAAGCGGGTCACCGGACGCGCGAACATGCACATCTGGGCCGGCGAGTGCCACGTCCACGCCGGCATCAACGGCGACGAGCTCACCGCGCAGGCCAAGGCACACCCGGACGCGGAACTGTTCGTGCACCCCGAATGCGGTTGCGCGACGTCCGCGCTCTACCTCGCGGGCGAGGGTTTCGTCCCCGAGGACAAGGTGAAGATCCTCTCGACCGGCGGCATGCTCGACGCCGCGCGCGCCACGGGAGCCAGGCAGGTCCTCGTCGCGACCGAGATCGGGATGCTGCACCAGCTTCGCAAGGCGGCACCCGATGTGGACTTCCAGGCCGTCAACGACCGCGCCTCCTGCCCGTACATGAAGATGATCACCCCCGCCGCCCTGCTGCGTTGCCTGCAGGAGGGCAAGGACGAGGTGCACGTCGACGCCGCGGTCGGCGAGCGTGCACGCAAGTCCGTGCAGCGGATGATCGAGATCGGCAACCCCGGCGGCGGCGAGTAGTGACCGGTCCCGTGCCGGCCTCCACCTGGGAGGCACACGCCGACCTCGTGGTGGTCGGTGGCGGGGTGGCCGGATTGACCGCCGCACGCACGGCCACCCGTGCCGGCCTGCGGGTGCTCACCGTCAGCAAGGGCGGCCCGACGGACACGGCGACCGTGTACGCCCAGGGCGGCATCGCGGTCAGCTCCGGCTACGACGTCGACGCACACATCGCCGACACCCTCGCCGCGGGCGGGGGCCTGTGTGACGAACACGCGGTCCGATCCATCGTCGCCGCGGGCGCGGACGCGGTGGCCGCGCTCGCGGACCTCGGTGCCGTGTTCGACCGCGGCCGCGACGGCCGGGTCTCGCGAACCCGGGAGGGGGGCCACAGTGCGCGCCGCATCATCCACGCGGGCGGTGACGCGACCGGGGCCGAGGTGCAGCGCGCTCTCAACGCCGCAGGCATGCCCGTGCTGTTCGGTGCCGCCGCGGCGCGGGTGGTGACGGACGCGAACGGGGTCACCGGCCTGATCGTGTTGTCCGACAAGGGTGTCGGTGGCGCGATCGACGGCATCCCCGAGGGTGCGGGGCTCGGCGGCACCACCGTCGGCGTCGTCCACGCGCCCGTCGTCCTCCTCGCCACAGGTGGGCTCGGTCAGCTCTACTCGTGCAGCACGAATCCGGCCGGGGCCACCGCCGACGGCATCGCACTCGCCCTCGCGGCCGGTGCCGCCGTCGCGGACCTCGAGTTCGTCCAGTTCCACCCGACGGTGCTGTTCGCCGCGGACGGTGTGGGGCGCCGGCCGCTGATCTCCGAGGCCGTACGCGGGGAGGGCGCGGTTCTCGTGGACTCCCACGGGGACTCGGTCACCTCCGGTGTGCACCCGATGGGGGATCTCGCACCTCGCGACGTGGTGTCCAAGGCGATCGCCGCCCGCCTGCGCGCGCTCGGCGAGGACCACGTGTTCCTCGACGCCCGCCGCATCGACGGGTTCTCCGCGCGGTTCCCGACCATCACCGCGTCCTGTCTGGAGGTGGGCATCGACCCTGCGGTCGACCTGATCCCGGTCGCGCCCGCCGCGCACTACTCGTGCGGCGGTGTCGTCACCGACACGCACGGGCGTACCGCGGTGCCCGGGCTCCTCGCCGCGGGTGAGGTCGCCCGAACCGGACTGCACGGTGCCAACAGGTTGGCGTCCAACAGCCTGCTCGAGGGGCTCGTGGTCGGGGAACGAGCCGGCCTCGCCGCCGTCGAGCGCTCCGGTGTGATCACCGAGGTTCGCACCGCGGAGCCGGCCGAGGCCGAATGGATCTCGCGGGAATCGGTGCAGCAGAACATGACCGCACACGCGTCGGTGGTGCGCGACGGAGCCGGACTGGCCGCGGCTGCCGCGGCGCTGTCCGCGTCGACGGCGACGGTTCCCCGGACCGTCACCGACCTCGAGGACGTCGCGCTCGCCACGACGGCGTCCGCGCTCGTGCTCGCCGCGTCCGCTCGCACGGAGAGCCGCGGCTGTCACACCCGGCTCGACCATCCCGACACCGACGACGACTGGCGCCGCCCACTCCACGTCCGGCGTTCACCCGACGGCACCCTCGCCGTCACGACGCCGGTGCCGTCCGCCGGTTCCGACCACACCCTCGTCCCGACAGGAGCACGATGACCACCCTGGCCGACGGCCTCGACGCCGATGAGATCCGCGCGCTGGTGCGCGTCGCGCTCGACGAGGACCTGCGCTACGGCCCCGACATCACGTCGGTCGCCACCGTCCCCGAGGGCGCGATCGCGAAGGCGTCCGTCGTCTCGCGATCGACCGGAGTCGTGGCGGGAGTCGACGTCGGTCTCCTCGTCCTCGACGAGGTGGTCGGCACCGGAAGGTACGAGGTGCTCTCGCGCCTCCAGGACGGGACGCGGGTCGAGGCGGGGAGCGCGGTGCTCACCGTGTCCGCGCCGACGCGTGACCTGCTCACCGCCGAACGGACGATGCTCAACCTGATGTGCCACCTGTCGGGCATCGCGACCGCGACCGCCCGGTGGGTGGACGCCGTCGACGGCACCGGCTGCAGGATCCGCGACAGCCGAAAGACCCTGCCCGGGCTGCGGGGTCTGCAGAAGTACGCGGTGCGGATGGGCGGTGGCGTCAACCACCGGATGGGGCTCGGTGACGCGGCCCTGATCAAGGACAACCACGTCGCCGCTGCGGGGTCGGTCGTCGCCGCGCTGCGCGCTGTCCGGGAGGTGGCACCGGACGTCGAGTGCGAGGTCGAGGTCGACAGCCTCGAGCAACTCGACGAGGTGCTCGCCGAGGGCGTGGATCTCGTCCTGCTCGACAACTTCGCCCTGTGGCAGACGCAGGCCGCGGTGCAACGGCGCAACACGCGCTCGCCGCAGACCACGCTGGAGTCGTCGGGTGGACTGACGCTCGACGTCGCCGCCGACTACGCCGGAACCGGTGTGGACTACCTCGCCGTCGGCGCACTCACCCACTCGGTGACGGTGTTGGATCTCGGTCTCGACATGTGACGCGGCAGTGCTGCGGCCGACCACCGGAGATGGTCGGCCGCAGCACTGCTCGCGGGCGGCGCGGCTGAGTTGCCGCCGCACCCGGTTTCGCTCGATTCGTCAGGCCGCGGGGGAGACCGTCACGGTCACGTCGTCCGCGTCGGCGGCGGACCGCACGGTCAACAGTCGGCTGTCCTGATCCCACCCGACGACGTCCGCACCCTCGACGGTGATGTCGCCGGGGAATCCGGCTGCCGGAAGGTAGATCTCGGTCGGCGCGGTCACTGCGGGATCGTTTCGGTACGTCAGTTCGAGCCGGTCGACCGAGGACGACCAGGACACCGGGGTGCCCGCCACGGCGCGGGGGTACGCCTTGTTCATCGTGTCGACGAGGATCGTCGGCGTGCCGTCGGTCAGGTACGGGCCCCAGGTTCCGGGATCGCTGGACCAGTACGAGACGCCGGCACCCATCTCGCGAGCCGCTGTGTAGACCCGGTCGAGGTACTCCTGCGCGCCCGGCAGGGTCGTGTCGAGCCCGAACTCCCCGAGGATGACGGGCGCTCCACCCAGTACGTCGGTGGCGACCTGTTCGATGCTCGCGCGCCACGTGTGCATGGTCGCGTCGGTCAGGGTCTTCGACACGCCGGAGTAGCCGTCGCCGAGGTCGAGGGGGAGCGGGTACAGGTGCGGGCAGTACGCGATCCGCTGCTCACCGGCGCGGGGATCGGTGATCTTCCCGAGTGCGCTGGGGATGCCCTGGTTCACGCCGACGGCCTGCGGGGCGACGCACACCCAGCTGTCCTGGTCGACGGTGCGGATCGCGTTCGTGCTGCGCTGGTACAGGTCGGTCAGCGGCCCGGCCTCGAACGTCTCGAACTGCAGCGAGCCGCCCCACGGCTCGTTCATCAGGTCGTAGGCGACAACGGTGTCGTTGTCCGCGAAGCGCTCCGCCACCGCTCGCCAGGCGTTCGCATAGTGCTCCATGAGTTCGGGGTGCTTGCCCGTGGTGTTCCAGAAGTTGTCGAAGGCGCGCATCACGCCGGGCTGGATGTAGTACAGCTCCCACCGGTCCTGCTTCTCCACCGGGAGCCCGTCGGTGTAGGTCGCCCATGCGGGTGCGCCGTTGCCGATCGGTCCGGCGCCGGTGCCGGCGGTGTCGTCGGCCATGATGGCGCCGGAGTAGACGTCCTGGTGCATGTCGAGCATCACCTTGTAACCGCGCTCGGCGTACCAGCCGACCCGGTCCTCGACGCGGTCGAGATAAGCCTGGTCGTACCTGCCCGGTTCGGGTTCGACGGACCTCCACGAGATCAGGAAGCGCACGAAGTTGGTGCCCATTGCCTCGTGTTCGCGCTCGAGATCTGCCTCCGTGAACGCGGGCATGCCGTCGGGGGCGCTCTTCGCGCTGGACGCGGTGTTGAATCCGCGCAGGATCAGTGACCGGCCGTCCTCGTCCTTCAGGTACGACGTCGTCGTCCAGTCGCCGGAACCGGCGCTCCCGGACGACGGCAGGCTGCTCTGCGCGGCGGCGAGTCCGCCACCGGCGATCAGGGAGCCTGCCAGGACCAGCGATGCGAGCCGAATGCCACGCACTAATACCTCCTATTGGACGCTTGGTTTACAAGTGTGCACCACGGGTGGACGTCGCAGGGCCGAATGCGTGCACGGCCGGCGCGTTCGCCGCGGGGATCACAGGGGCTGACTGACGCCGGCCCGTCCGTTCTCGATGTGCCCGATCAGGCGCCGTCGGAAGGCCGGATCCTGGTCGAGTCCGACGGTGCAGTCGTACCAGCCGTCGGACACCGGAACAGGCCATGTCCCTCGTTCGGCCGGCGCCAGCGCATGGCGTCGGCCGTCGACCACCACGTCCAGCGGGTCCGGTCCGGCGTTCTCGGCGACGAGCGTCAACGTCCGGGCGTCAGGGTCGATTCGGCTCGAAATCCGAAGCAACGACGTCGATCCCGCGGTGGACCCCGTGAATTCCCGCAGAAAGCCGTTCGGACCGGACAGGCTCAGGTCGTATCGGGCGCCGGGAACCGGAACCGTGTCCTCGACGGTGCCGCTGACGTCGTAGTGGCGCGGCACCGCGAACTCGCCGGCATACGGATGAAGTGCCAGATGGGTCGAGGCGGCCCCGGTGTTCGACATCGTCACCGTCAGCGAACCCGGCGCGCCCACCGTGACGTGGGCATCCGGCTGATACGGCAGTGCGCGCGCCGGCCGGGTCCCGCTCTCCTGCACCGGCATCCGCTGCTCTGCCGGCGGTGTCGGCGTCCACCTCGGTTCCAACGGCGGTGTCGTGCGGGGTGGCGTCACCACCGGGCGGCTCCGCGGTGTGTCGAAGTCGAACGCGGAGGTGAGATCACCGCTGACCGTCCGGCGCCACGGGTCCATCTCCGCCTGGGTGAAACCGAACCGTCGTTCGAGGAACTGGACCACCGACGTGTGGTCGAACACCTGGGAGCAAACGAAACCACCGACGGTCCACGGCGAGATCACGGTCATCGGAACCCGCGGGCCCAGGCCGAGCGGTTGGCCGGCCACCCATTCCGTGCCGGCGGAGGCCGGAGGACGCGGCGGCGGAACGTGATCGAAGTACCCGTCGTTCTCGTCGAAGTTCACCAGGATCGCGGTCTTCGCCCACAGCTCCGGGTCGGAGGCGATCGTGTCGAGCACCTGATACAACAGCGTCGCGCTCGCGGCGGGGGAGGAGCCGGACGGGTGCTCGGAATCGACCTCGGACGGAACGAGATAGCTCACCTGCGGAAGCCGACCCGCCTCGGCGTCCTTGCGGAACTCCGCCGCGAGAGTGCCGGGCCGCGAGCGGTACAGCGCTCGGTCGTACAGCTGGCGTTCCGCGGGCGGCAGACGGTCGGCGGCCGCCGCGAGCGTCTGGACGGCGGCGTCCTGCGCGGTCGGTGGCAGCGACGGCATCGCCAGATAGAAGCCGGCCAGGGTCTGGAGCTGGTAGGGCAGGAGTGCGGGCTGGCCGAGAAGCGCAGCGGCCACCTTCTTGAACGTGGTGAAGTACTCGAGGTTGTTGTCGCCGAAGTTGTCCCACTCCTGATACGTCTTCCAGCTGACGCCGGTGGCCTGCAGGCGTTCCGGCACCGTGGTCCAGCCGTAGCCGGCGTGCCACGGGTCGTACGCGGCGTTGGTGACCGCACGGCCCGCCGGTCCGGGTTGCGACAGCAGCGTCACGCCGGCCGACCCCGCGCCGTCCGACGAGCCCGTCGCGTCCAGCGGGATCGGAGGAGCGGGCTCGAATCCGGTGTACCCGGACACCCAGTAGTTCCGATTCGGGCTGGTCGAGGTCGGTACCGAGCAGTGGTAGGCGTCGCAGATCGTGAACGCGTCCGCGAGTTCGAAGTGGAAGGGGAGGTCGGCGCGGTCGTAGTACGCCATCGTGGAGGCCGTCTTGGCGGCGATCCAGCCGTCGTGCCAGCCGTCGGCGAGCGCCTGGTGTCCGCCCTCCCAGCTGTGGTCGAGACCGGTGACGTTCTGGGTGTCCATGCGCTGTGCCGCTGCGGAATCGCGGATCGGGAACGGCAGCACGCGACCGGTCGGTCCGGGCTGCTCGAACACCGACGCCCCGTTCCGGAGTCGGAGTGCGCTCGGATCCCCGAACCCTCGGACGCCGCGCAGCGTCCCGTAGTAGTGGTCGAAGGAACGGTTCTCCTGCATCACCAGCACGACGTGCTCTACCGAGTCGAGGCCTCCGGGGCGAGCGGGGGTGGCGAGAGCCCGCTGCAGGGAGGGCGGGAGGAGGGAACCCGCCGCGACCGCGGCGGCCACGCCTGAACCGGCTGCGAGGAACTGCCTCCTGGACAAGCTGGTCCAAGGGTCGTCGGGGGCGGTGCGGGCACGTCGGAAGAGGCTCACGGGGCCCTAGAGTAGAACAACTGTCCAGTTGGTTGGGTGAAGTTGTGGCAACAGATTCGCCCGACGCCGACGGCCGGGTTGTGTCCACACCGGATTGTCGTAGTGTGGTGCACGCCACTCCCAGGCCGACCCGAGGAGCCCTCATGAGCTCTCGTCTCAACCCGTACATCAGCTTCAAGGACAACGCTCGCGACGCGATGGAGTTCTACAGATCCGTGTTCGGTGGCGAACTCGCGCTCAGCACGTTCGGCGAATTCGGCGACAAGGATGCTCCCGGCGCGGACCTGATCATGCACGGGATGCTCGAAACACCACAGGGTTTCACCCTGATGGGTGCGGACACGCCGCCCGGGATGGATCACGCACCCGGCACCAACTTCGCCGTCAGCCTCAGTGGCGACGACTCCGACGAACTGAACGGCTGGTGGGCGAAGCTGTCCGACGGCGGGACCGTCCAGGTGCCCCTGGAGAAGCAGATGTGGGGCGACACCTTCGGCATGTGCCTCGACCGCTTCGGCGTGGGCTGGATGGTCAACATCGCCGGCACGTCGTCCTGACACTCCGGTTCGGCAGCGCCGTGGTCACACGGGTGCGGCGCGGCGCACGAGTGACAGGAAGCCGGCAGCCGCGAAGAACAGGCCCGCGAACACCCGGCTCGTGACGCGTTGCTGCCCGGGCGAACGCATGTACGTCAGGACTCGCGCCGCCAGGCCCGTGTAACAGGTCATCACGACGACGTCGACGCACACCATGGTCGCGGCGATGATCGCGTATTGCGGTGCCAGGGGCCGAGCCGGATCGAGGAACTGCGGCAGCACCGCGAGCATGAACACCACAGCCTTCGGATTGCCGGCGTTGACCAGGAATCCGCGAATGGTCATCGCGAGCGCGGACCCGGCCGCTCGCACGTCGCCGTCGGCGCTCACGTCCGCCGGCGTCGAACGCCACTGCCGGACACCGAGATACGCGAGATACGCCACACCGAACCACTTCACGACGGTGAACGCGACCGTCGACGACGCCAGCAGCGCACCCACCCCGGCTGCGACGATCGCGATCTGCAGCAGCAGGCCGAGCTGCAACCCCAGGATGTTCCAGTAACCGCGGCGCAGACCGTGGCCGAGACCGGCGGACATCGACGCGATCGCTCCGGCGCCCGGCGAGAGGCTGATGACCCACGCCGCACCGAGGAACCCCAGCCACACCTGCCACGACACCCGACCAGCGTAGTGGCGTGACGGCGGCGCGGCAGGCGCGGGTCAATTGCCGGACGATCCGGTGTTCACGCAGCTGTCCGGCGGGCTCACCAGCGAGCACACGGACTCGGGCATCACCGGGGTGTAGTCGGCGGGGACGCCGTCGGCGGCGGTCACGTCGCGGTAGGCGGCGACCGCGTCCGTGGGGCGGCGCGTCAGCGCGGGATCGGTGAGGACGTCCACGGTGTAGAGCCCGAACCGGTTGCGGTAGTTGCCCCACTCGTAGTTGTCGGTGATCGACCAGTAGTTGTATCCGACCACGTTCGCGCCGTCCTGCCGCGCACGCTGCAGCCAGTAGATGTGATCGCGGAGGTGGTCGGCGCGCGAGTAGCCGTCGGCGCGGGCCTTCCCGTCGTCGCTGGGCATCCCGTTCTCGACGACGATGATCGGCAGCTCCGGGTACTTGCGGGCGAAGTGCAGTGCAGCATGGTAGATCCCGTCGGGCTGAGGCCGCACGTCGTAGAACGCCTCGGTGGCCGCGGCCGCGGCCGTCAGGTTGTCGAGGGACACGCCGTAGTAGTAGTCGAGTCCGACGAAGTCGAGCTTGTCGCGCACCCGGTCGGTGAACAGGGCGTCGATCGCGCCCATCGCCGCGGGGATGTAGGAGACGTTGCTCGAGACCCGGGCGCCGGGGTCGAGACGGTGGATCAGGTCGTAGGCGCGGCGGTGTGCACGGACCATGCGGTCGAGGGCGCCCGGTGCGTCGAGCGGGGACAACCCGCCGAAGGTGAGCTCCTTCTGGACGAAGACCGTCGGCTCGTTGAACGTGATCCAGGTGACGTCCTGCGCCGCGTACCGCGCCACGACCTTCTCCGCGTTGGCCAGCCAGAGGTCGATCGTCTCGTCCCGGGTCCAGCCGCCGCGGTCGACGACCCAGCCCGGGAACACGAAATGGTCGAGCGTGATCATCGGACGCATTCCGTGGGCCCGGATCTCGCGGACGACGTCGTCGTAGTAGGAGAATTCGGCCTCGTCCCACTCGCCCGGGCGCGGCTGCACCCGCGCCCACTCGACGGAGAAGCGGAAGGTGTCGACCCCCATCGCCGCTGCGTTGGCGATGTCCTCGGCATAGCGGTGCCGGAAGTCGGGGCCGCTGCCGTACGGATCGTGCGTTCGGCCGTCCGCGACGTATCGAGCCCAGTTGCTGTCCGGTGGTGTGCCCTCCGACTGGAAGCCCGACGTGGCGACGCCCCACTCGAAGTCGGGCCCGAAGGGGGCCACGCCCGGAGTGGCGCCGGCCTGAGCAGAGGCGAGCCCACTTGCGAGGGCGACGGCGAACACGGTCAGGGCGCGCGCTACTCGATTCACGACAGCAGGCTAGGGGATCGTTCGCCGTCGGTATGGGAAATCTCACAATCAATTCCGTGCAAGGGATTAACGATTTCCGGGTGGAGGCCTGCCCGCGGCGTGATCATGGGCGTTCGGAACCACGACACGAATCACCGCCCGTCGAAAGGCCCCGCCCGTGACCGATCCGCTCGCGTTCTTCAGTTCGACCCCCGACGGCTTCGTCGCCGAGCACTTCGCGATCAGTCGCTGGTCGCCCGACATGGTGAACGGCGCGGCCCTGTGCGGGCTGGTCGCGCGGGCGCTCGAACGTGCGCACGGCGGTGCCGGCTTCGTTCCCGCCCGGCTGACGGTCGACCTGTTCAAACCGGCACGGACCACGCCGCTCACCGCCCGGACCACCCTCGTCCGCGACGGGAACCGCATCCGGGTCGCCGACGCGGAGCTCGTCCAGGACGGCGAGGTGGTGGTCCGGGCGGGCGCGGTGTTCCTGCGCCAGTCCGAGCAGCCGCCGGGTGACGTGTGGTCGCGCGATCACCGCCCGTCGCCGCCACCCGAGCACATCGCCCAGGTCGCCTCCGACTCGTCCCATCCGTACTTCGGAAGCGACGACCATCCGAACGGCTGGTCGCAGTCGATGCTCGAGCACCAGGGCGCCAGTCGGAAGCGGATGTGGGCGCAGCACCTGCCCGTCGTCGCGGGGGAGGAGCCGTCCCCGTTCGCCCGGGCCGCGATGGCCGGCGAGCCGACGAGCCTGATGACGAACTGGGGCACTGCAGGCGTCGGCTTCATCAACGTCGACATGACCCTGGTCCTCGCTCGGTTGCCCGAGGGGGTCGAGGTGGGGATCGAGGCCGACGACCACATCAGCTCGGACGGTGTCGCTGTGGGCACGACCACGATGTACGACCGGCGCGGACCGATCGGGACCTGCGTCGTCAGCGCCCTCGCCAACGCCCGCAGGCAGGTCGATTTCGGTGAGCAGGGTGTCTTCGCGCTTCCCGAGCAGGGCTGATCACCGCAGCGCGTGTTACAGGCTCGTAAATGTGTCGCAGATCACGTAGCATTAATCGGCTGCCACTGAACTTCGGCAGTGCGGTCGGGATCTAGGAATCAGGTGCTCTGCGCCCCTCGTGCCTGCCAGGAGCTCGCGATGACAACTCAGCCGTCGTCACCACAGCCGTCGCCGCGGAAGAGGCCGTCGACGCAGTCCACGCCGAGGCGGAGGACGACGTCGTCGCGGCGTCGCTCCGTCCCGGTGCCGGTCGCGGTGACGGTCGAGCCGCAGTTCGTCGCCGGCGCCGGAATGCGGTCCCGCGTTCTCGCGCACACGGTGAAGCTGACGGTCAAGCCCGTGCTCGACGTGTGGGGCCGCTATCCAGGTCCGATGTGGCCCGCCGGCCTCCTCGATTTCGGTGCCAGGTACCTGCAACCCACCCGCGGGGTCGCCAGGCGCCGGATCCGTCTCGACAACTGCGACGCCGAGTGGTGGGAGCGTCGACACGGCTCGCGGCCCGACACGTCCACCTCCACCGCGGACGTCGCCATCCTGTATCTCCACGGCGGTGGCTTCCTCACCTGCGGGCTCAACACCCACCGGGTTCTGGCGTTGCGGATCGGTGCCGCATCGCGGGCGTCGGTGCTGACCGTGGGCTATCGAATGCTGCCCCGCCACTCGATCGCCGAGTCGGTCGCGGACTGCCTCAGCGGCTACCGGTGGCTGCTCGAACGCGGCTTTCCGCCGGAACGCATCGTCATCGCGGGTGACTCGGCGGGTGGATTCCTCACGTTCGCGACGGCGCTTGCACTGGCCGATCAGGGACTCGACCAGCCCGCCGCGCTGGTTGCCCTGTCCCCGCTGACGGACCTGGACCCGACGGCGAAGCTGGCCCGGCTGGAGGGGCGCGAGTGCCCGCTGATCCCGCGCTCGGTCCTGCTCACGCTTGCGGAGATCGCCGGCCGCGCCGACGGTGACATACCCACCGTTTCTCCCGTCGACGGGGATCTCACGGGTCTGCCGCCGGTGCTGATCCAGGTCGGTTCGACGGAGATGCTCTACGTCGACGCCGAACTGATGGCTCAGCGGCTCGGAGCGGCGGGCGTGCCGGTGACCCTCGAGGTGTGGGATCGGCAGGTGCACGTGTTCCAGGCCGCCGCCGACGTCCTGCCCGAGGCGGCGCGTGCGGTCACCCGGATCGGCGCGTTCGTCCAGGACGCGACACGACTGCCGGGGCGGTCCGCTGCGGCCAGGTGAGTGGCGCGCTCACGTCCCCTCTCGCGTTCGGATGCGGACCGCGTCGAGGGTCAGGTCGAGGTAACCGCGGGCGGCGGCGATCGCCGCGGTGGGATCCCTGGCCTCGACGGCGTCGAGCGCCGCCCGGTGCTGCTCGGCGGCCAGGTCGTGACTGTGCACCCCTTCGGTGAACGCGTACGTCGCGCGCATCGGTTCGAGCAGTGCCCCGATCAGGTCTGTGAGCACCGGGTTGTGCGCCGCGGCGACGATCGCGAGATGGAACTCGAGGTCGTGGTCGGCGAACGCCGTCTCGTCGGGTCCCGCCGCGTCGCGCCCGTCGAGACCCGCACGCATGCGGGCCAGGTCGTCGGTGGTCCGACGATCGCAGGCCAGCGCGATCGCCTCGAGTTCCAGCGCACGCCGCACCTCGAAGACGTGTAGCAGCTCGGTCGGGTCGACGGCACGGCCGAGCAGCCCGCCGATGTCGGTGCGTGCCCGCACGAACGTGCCCGAGCCGCGCCGGATCTCGAGAATCCCGGTGGAGGTGAGGGTCTTGATCGCCTCGCGCACCGTGTTGCGCCCGACGCCGAGTTCGGTCATCAGGTCCGGCTCCGTCGGTATGCGTTCACCGACCGCCCAGTCCCCGTTCTCGATGCGCTCCCGGAGCCAGTCGAGGGACTGCTGATAGGCGGTTCCCCGCTGTACCACTGCCACGTCTCCATACTGGCACGCCCTGGCTACGATATCCTACGTCGGACGTCCTACCTATTGAAGGAGTGGTTTCCACGTCCCGGCCCGCCGCAGTCCCGTCCCACGCCGCTCTGCCCGCTCCTGTCCCGCCGAGGGAGTCACGCGTGCGATGGCGCGGTCGACATTTCCACGGCGTCGCGTTCCTCCTCGTGGTGCTGCTGGTCGGCGCCAACATTCCGAACGCGCTGTACGGGCTCTACCGCGCCGAGTTCGGGTTCAGCGCCGCCGTGCAGACGGCGATCTTCGCGGTCTACGTGGTGGGGATGATTCCCTCGCTCCTGTTCTTCGGACCCCTCTCCGATGCGCTCGGACGACGAGCGGTGCTCGGGGTCGCCGCGGCGGCCGGGGTCGTCGGCGCGCTCACGATGGCATTCGCGGACGCCACGATCTGGCTCTTCCTGGGTCGGACGGCGCAGGGCATCGCGGTCGGTGCGGTCTCGGCGGCCGGGACGGCGGCGCTCATCGATCACGAACCCGACGGCAATCACCAACGCGCAGCGCTGGTCTCCTCAGCCGGTGGAGCGCTCGGTGGTGCGCTCGGTCCGCTCGTCGGTGGCGCGGTGGCCCAGTACCTTCCCCATCCGCTGCAGGCTCCGTTCGTGGTGTTCCTCGTCGCACTGCTGCCGGCGGTGATCGCCGTGATCCTGCTGCCTCGTGGTGGTCGCGACCGGTCCGCGCCCCTGGTGCGGCTCCCGGCGGTTCCCGCCGCGGTCCGGGGAACCTTCTGGATCTCCTCGATCGCGGTGGGGCTCTCGTGGGGTGCCGTCGGACTGTTCCAGGCGGTCGTTCCGGCGTGGATCACCGGCCAGATGGGAGTGAGCAATCTCGTCGTCGGCGCGGCGGCGGCCTCGCTGGTGATGGTCTGCTCGGTGGCCGCCCAGGCGGCGAGCAGGCGACTGCCCGCCCGCCGGGCCGAACGCGCCGGACTCGCGGTCCTCGCCCTCGCCATGCTCGGACTCGCCGTCATTGCGCGTGAACCCGTGCTCGCCGTGCTGTTCCTGGTCACCGCCGTCGTCGGTGCCGGTCAGGGCTTGACCTTCGCCGGGGGCCTGCGCAGTGTGAACGCGTCCGTGACCGCGCACGCACCCGGCGCACAGGGTGCGGTGCTCGGCGCCTTCTACGTGGTCAGCTACGTGGGGCTGGCCGTCCCGATCGTCGTGGCCGGACTCGCGATCACGGTGTGGGGTACCGGTACCGCGGTGACCGCGCTCGGCCTGATCGGTGCGGTGCTCTGCGCCGGAATCCTGCTCGTGAGTGGGCGGAGGGGTCGAGAGGTCGCGCCGTCGCGGCGCGGACGCCGAGTCGAATCGGGTAACGCCTAAACTGGGTAGTCGATCGCACACTTCCTGTCGTGAAGGGACACCCATGTCTGCCCGCACCGAGCTCGCCCGCGTCGATCTGCGCGGTCGAACCCCGTCCGTCGCCGAACTCCGGTCGGCACTGCCCCGTGGCGGAGTGGACGTGGACGCGGTGCTGCATCAGGTGCGTCCCGTCGTCGAGGCCATCCGGGATCGCGGCGTCGAGGCCGCGCTCGAATTCGGTGAGAAGTTCGACGGCGTCCGGCCCGCACAGGTGCGGGTACCGCGCGCCGAACTGACCCGGGCGCTCGCCGAACTGGACCCGGACGTGCGTGCCGCGCTCGAGGTCGCGATCGAGCGAACGCGGAAGGTGCACGCCGATCAGCGTCGAGTCGACACCACCACCGAGGTCGTGCCCGGCGGTACCGTCACGGAGCGGTGGGTCCCCGTGGAGCGGGTCGGCCTCTACGTTCCCGGCGGAAACGCCGTGTACCCCTCCTCGGTCGTCATGAACGTGGTGCCCGCCCAGGCCGCGGGCGTCGAGTCGCTGGTGGTCGCGTCGCCGCCGCAGGCCGCATTCGGCGGACTGCCGCACCCGACGATCCTCGCCGCCGCCGAGCTGCTCGGGGTGGAGGAGGTGTGGGCTGTCGGTGGCGCGCAGGCAGTCGCGCTGCTCACCTACGGCGGCACCGACACGGACCGGGACGGGTCGGAACTCGCCCCTGTCGACCTCATCACCGGTCCGGGCAACATCTACGTCACCGCCGCCAAGCGGCTGTGCCGCGGACTGGTCGGCATCGACGCCGAGGCCGGCCCCACCGAGATCGCGATCCTCGCCGACGGAACCGCCGACCCGGTGCACGTCGCCGCCGACCTGATCAGCCAGGCCGAGCACGACGTTATGGCGGCATCGGTACTGGTCACCACGTCCACCGCGCTCGCCGACGCCGTCGACGACGCTCTGACTGCGCAGCTCGCGCTCACCAAGCACCAGGAGCGCGTGGCGACCGCGCTGGCCGGCAGTCAGTCCGGGGTCATCCTCGTCGACTCGATCGACGACGGTCTGCGGGTCGTCAACGCGTACGCGGCCGAACACCTCGAGATCCAGACCGAGAACGCCTCCGAGGTGGCGGGCCGGGTGCGTTCCGCCGGCGCCATCTTCGTCGGCCCGTGGGCGCCCGTCAGCCTCGGCGACTACTGCGCCGGGTCGAATCACGTCCTCCCGACCGCCGGGTGCGCGCGGCACTCCTCGGGTCTGAGCGTGCAGACGTTCCTGCGCGGTATCCACGTCGTCGACTACTCGGAGGCGGCGCTGGAGGACGTGGCGCGGCACGTGATCAACCTCGCGAACGCGGAGGACCTGCCTGCCCACGGCGAGGCGGTCCGGCTTCGTTTCGAGAGCCTGCAGTGAGCGCGGCACAGGGAGCGGCGGCGCCGGGCGCCGCGGCCACCGTCGACGATCTCCCGCTGCGGGAGAACCTGCGTGGCAAGTCCGCGTACGGTGCCCCGCAGCTGACGGTTCCGGTGCAGCTCAACACGAACGAGAATCCGCATCCGCCGACGCAGGCGCTCGTAGACGACGTCGCCGAGGCGGTCCGTGAGGCGGCGCGCGAACTGCACCGCTACCCGGACCGGGATGCGGTGGCGTTGCGCACCGACCTGGCCGCCTACCTGACCGGGCAGACCGGTGTTCCCGTCACCGTCGACAACGTGTGGGCGGCCAACGGGTCCAACGAGATCCTGCAGCAGCTGCTACAAGCCTTCGCCGGGCCGGGCCGCTCCGCGATGGGCTTCGTGCCGTCGTACTCGATGCACCCGATCATCTCCGACGGAACCGACACCACCTGGCTGCCGGTGCTGCGCGGGACCGACTTCGCGCTCGACGTGGACGCCGCGGTCGTGGCGATCGCGGACCAGCGGCCCGACGTCGTGTTCGTGACCAGTCCCAACAACCCGACCGGGCACAGCATCCCGATCGCGGCGCTGCGGCTGCTCCTGGACGCGGCCCCCGGCATCGTCGTGGTGGACGAGGCGTACGCGGAGTTCTCGGATGCACCGAGCGCCCTGACCCTGATCGACGAGTACCCGACCAAGCTGGTCGTGTCGCGGACGATGAGCAAGGCGTTCGCGTTCGCCGGTGGTCGGCTCGGTTATCTCGCCGCCGCACCGGCATTCGTCGACGCGCTGCTGCTCGTGCGGTTGCCCTACCACCTGTCGGTGGTGACCCAGGCCGCGGCGCGGGCGGCGCTGCGTCATGCCGACGAGACCCTGGGCAGTGTCCACGCCCTCGCCGCCGAGCGGGTTCGGGTGTCGAAGGCACTGGCGGACACCGGTTTCCACGTCATCCCCTCGGACGCGAACTTCATCCTCTTCGGAGAGTTCGCGGACAGCGCCGCCGCCTGGCAGGCGTACCTGGACCGCGGCGTGCTCATCCGCGACGTCGGGATCCCCGGATTCCTGCGCACCACCGTCGGACTCGCCTCCGAGAACGACGCCTTCATCGCCGCCAGCGACGAGATCGCAGCCACGTACCTGACCTCGAAGGGAACCCGATGACCGATCGCATCGCGAAGATCGAACGGACGACGAAGGAGTCGTCGATCTCGGTGGAGCTGAACCTGGACGGCACCGGCATCGTCGACGTCTCGACCGGTGTGCCGTTCTTCGATCACATGCTCACCGCGCTCGGCGCGCACGCCAGCTTCGACCTGACGGTCAAGGCGGAGGGCGACATCGAGATCGAGGCACACCACACCGTCGAGGACACCTCGATCGTCCTCGGGCAGGCGCTCGGACAGGCCCTCGGCGACAAGAAGGGCATCCGCCGCTTCGGTGACGCGTTCATCCCGATGGACGAGTCGCTCGTGCACGCCGCCGTCGACGTCTCCGGGCGCCCGTACTGCGTGCACACCGGAGAACCGGAACACATGCTGCACACGGTGATCGGCGGCTACCCGGGAGTGCCGTACGCGACCGTGATCAACCGGCACGTGTTCGAGTCCATCGCGTCGAACGCGCGGATCGCGTTGCACGTCCGGGTCCTGTACGGCCGCGACCAGCATCACATCACCGAGGGTGAGTTCAAGGCCGTCGCCCGTGCACTGCGCGAGGCCGTCGAGCCGGATCCGCGGGTGTCCGGTGTTCCGTCCACGAAGGGGTCGCTGTAGTCGTGCGCGGAGCCGGCGGAGCGAACAGGGAGGCCCTGTGAGCACGGTCCTGATCTACGCCCTGTTCCTGATCGCGGGTTTCGCGATCGGTGGCGCGTACTCGATGTGGAAGAACGACAACAAGCTCGGCATGGGCGTCCTGCTGGCGATCGCGGTTCTCGCCGCGGCCGGTGGCGTCCTCCGCCTGGTCTGAGCCACCGGCCCGGCCGACGGGATGGCCCGGGAGATACGGGCTAGGCGCCGAGGACGACGAGTTCGCGCGTCGCCCGGGTCATCGCGACGTAGCGGTCGACGGCGAACGCGATGTCGTCTGAGGCGGCGTCGGTCTCGTCCTCGACCAGTACGACGAGGTCGAATTCGAGTCCCTTCGCGAGAGTCGGTGTCAGCCACCGGATCCGCGGGGTCGGCTCGAACGGGGCCGCACCGCTGCCGATGACGCATGCCGTGCCCTCGTCGTGTTCGGCGAGCCAGGTGTCGAGGACGGATCGGAGTTCGCCGATGTGGCCGTGCCGCACCGGAATTCCGTTGCTGCGAATGGACGTCGGGACGTTGGCGTCGGGGAGCGCGGCCCGGATGACCGGTTCGGCCTCGGCCATCACCTCCTCCGGTGTCCGGTAGTTGATCGTCAGCGTGGCCACGTCGATGCGGTCCATTCCGACTCGTTCGAGACGTCGATGCCAGCTCTCCGTGAACCCGTGCCTGGCCTGGGCGCGGTCGCCGACGACGGTGAAGCTGCGGGACGGACAACGCGCCAGGAGCATCTGCCACTGCGCGTCCGTCAGCTCCTGGGCCTCGTCGACGACGATGTGCGCGAACGGGCCGGCCAGGAGATCGGGGTCGAGGCCGGGCATCGCGTCCTCGTCGATCAGGAGCTCCTGGAGATCGTGCTGGCGTAGCTGTGTCATCAGACCCTCGCCGTCGGCGTGGGCGTCGGAGGCGATCAGGTCGTCGACGACCGCGGCCCTCCGCTCCCGCTCGGCGGCGACGGCTGCCCGGTGACGCCGCGCCCGGCGCGATGCCTCCGGATCCCCGAGGCGCCGCCGTGCCGCATCGAGGATGGGCAGGTCCGCGTCCGTCCAGGCCTTCGCATCGGCGCGTTGGAGTGCCCGGACGTCGTCGGGTGCGAGCCAGGGTGCACACAGTCGGAGGTACGCCGGGACCGACCACAGGTCGGCGACGAGGTCCGCGGCCTCGATCAGCGTCCACGTGTTGTCGAGGGCTGCGCGCAGTTCGTCGTTCCGTTGCAGGGACTGCCTGAGCTGCGCGCGGGGAATGTCCGCGTCGGCCTTGTCCGTCAGGATCGTCAACAGCAGCTCCCAGATGTCCTCACGCGCCTCGTTGTGCGGCGTTCCGGGTTCCGGTGCGCCGAAGGCCTCCGCCCAGTCCTCGGCGGTCAGCGGAATGTCCGCCCAGTCCGTCGTGACCGTCGTCGTCCCGGTGGGCGGCTGTTCGTAGAACCGGACGGCGGCGTCGACCGCCCGCACCAGGTCGGCAGACGACTTCAGACGTGCGACCGCCGGGTCGGTCTCCGGTGGTGCCCCGGCTCCCTCGGCGACCAGATCCCGCACGGTGCACAGCTGCACCCCCTCCTCGCCGAGGCTGGGCAACACGTCCGCGACGTACGCGAGGTACGGCTCGTGCGGGCCGACGAACAACACGCCGTGCCGCAGCCGCCGGTCGGAGTAGAGCAGATACGCGGCGCGGTGCAGCGCGACGACGGTCTTGCCGGTGCCGGGACCGCCGTCGACGACGAGCGTGCCGCGCGATCCGGCGCGGATGACGGCGTCCTGGTCCGCGGCGATGGTGCCGAGCACGTCTCGCATCCGGGGCGACCGGTCGCCGCCCAGGCTGGCGATGAAGGCGGACTGGTCGTCGAGCGCGGCATCCCGGCCGGCGTCGGACGTGAAGACCTCGTCCCAGTAGTCGTGGATCCGGCCACCGGTCCAGCGGTATCGGCGGCGGCGGTCCAGGCCCATCGGGTTGCCGTGGGTCGCGCCGAAGAACGGCTCGGCGGTGGGGGAACGCCAGTCCACCAGAAGCTGTTCGCCCGCGCCGTCCAACAGGCCGAGCCTGCCGATGTAGACGGTCGCGGAGCCGTCGGCAGGGACCATGTGTCCGAGGCAGAGATCGAGGCCGAACCGGCGCAGCGCCCGCAGTTCCGCGCTCAGCTGGTGTACCGCCATGTCGCGCTCCGCGATCTCGCGGCCGAGGCGGCCCGGCGACCTCAGTGCGGTGTCGATGCGGCGGGTGAGGTCCGCGACGGAGCGGTCGAGGCTCTCCGTCAGACGCGCGAAGAAGAGCTCGTCGGCCGAGATCAGCGCCGGATCGGCCTTGGCGGCGAGTCGTTCCGGAAGCGCGAACGCGCTCGCCGGGCCGGTCGGATTGTCGCGATGTCGAACCTGCTCGTGCATTCCGTGGGTCCACCTCTTCGGTTCGTGGGTTCCGTCGTGCCGGATCGTCAGGTCAGCGATTCTGCGCCCGACCCGGGGCCTTGCCGCAAGCCCCCGGGTCGGCTATATGTTGAAAGTGGAAGGAAGCGTTCTCCTTCCAAGTACCCGGTGCGATGTGCGCCGATCCCTCTTCGTTCCCAGTTCAGAACCGTTGGTGAGACTCGTGCAGCCCGACCTGCCGCGGCCCGGCACACGAATGCCCGTCCGGTGACCCTGTTCCGCGCTCCTGGACTGCCCGTCGCGATGGTGATGGGCTTCGCCACCTTCGGCGGCTGGTCACTGTTGCTGCCCGTGGTTCCGCTCGCCGTGTCCGACGCCGGGGCCTCCGACGCCACCGCCGGAGCGGTGACCGCCGTGTTCATGGCGGCGACCGTTCTCACCCAGCTCGCGACACCGCGGCTCCTGCACGGCTGGGGCTATCGACCGGTGCTCGCGGTCGGGTGCGCGTTGCTCGGGCTGCCCGCGCTGCTGTTTCTCGTGTCCGTCGCCGAACCCGTTGCCCTCGCGGTGTCCGTGATCCGTGGAATCGGATTCGGCCTCGTCACCGTCGCCGGGAGCGCGCTCGTCGCCGAACTCGTTCCGCCGGACCTGCTCGGGCGGGCCACGGGAGCGCAGGGCATCGCGATCTCCGTCGGACAGATGCTCGCCCTCCCGGCCGGTCTCGCGCTGTACGGGCGCGGTCAGGGCGATCTGGTCTACCTGCTGGGCGCGGCGGTTCCGGTGACCGCGATCGGCGCGGTCGCGGCGTTGCCCGCGATCCGGCACGCCCCGACGGACGGATCCGGACACCGGCTCCCCGTTTCGCTGCTGCTCGTCCCCTGTCTCGCGATGATCGTCGTCGCGTCCGTCTACGGCGGCGTCACGACGCTGTTGCCGATCGCCGTGGCCGACCGCGCCGCGGCCGCCGGTGTGGCGCTGGCCGTCGTCAGCGGCGCCATCCTCGTCGGCCGGTACGGCGCAGGGGTGCTCGCCGACCGGATCGGGATCGGCCGGGTCATGGTGCCCGCACTCGCGTCCGCAGGTGCCGGCGCGGTACTGCTGGCCGTCTCCATCGCCGCGGACGGTGCCACCGGCCCACTGATCGCCGGGGCGGCCCTGTTCGGCGCCGGCTTCGGCGGCGTCCAGAACGAATCACTGGTCCGGTTGTTCCGGTCCGCCGGCCCCACCCGGCTCGGCGCCGCCAGCGCGGCCTGGAACATCAGCTACGACGCGGGAACGGGCGCCGGTGCGCTCGCGCTCGGTGTCGTGGCGGGAGCCGCCGGGTACACCGCGGTGTTCGTCGTCTCGGCCGTCGCGATCGCCGTCGTGATCCCGACGGCGTTGGTGGTTCCGGCCATCGGCCGGTCGGCCGATAGAGTTGAACCATGACCTCCGTCGCCCTCCTCGATTACGGTTCCGGGAACCTGCACTCCGCGCAGCGGGCGCTCGCACGTGTCGGCGCCGACGTCACCGTCACCGCCGACCCCGACGTCGCACTCGCCGCAGACGGTCTCGTCGTCCCCGGCGTCGGTGCGTTCGCGGCCTGCATGGAGGGCCTGAAGGCGGTTCGGGGTGAGCGGATCATCGGCAAGCGACTCGCCGGCGGGCGTCCCGTCCTCGGCATCTGTGTCGGCATGCAGATCCTGTTCGAACGCGGCGTCGAGCACGGCGTCGAAGCCGACGGCTGCGGCGAATGGCCGGGCACCGTGGAACTGTTGCAGGCCGACGTGCTGCCGCACATGGGATGGAACACGCTGCAGGCACCCGAGGACAGCGTCCTGTTCGCCGGGCTCGACGCCGACACCCGCTTCTACTTCGTCCACTCCTACGCCGCCCAGAAGTGGGAGCTCGCGGACGACGATCTGATCGCGCCCGCCAAGCTGACGTGGGCCGACCACGGTGGCCCGTTTCTCGCCGCCGTCGAGAACGGACCGCTGTCCGCCACCCAGTTCCACCCCGAGAAATCCGGGGACGCGGGTGCGGCGCTGCTGGAGAACTGGGTCCGCAGCCTGTGAGCGGGCAGCGCGGGAACCTGTCGTTCGCGACTCTCGCGCTGGCCTCGCTCGGCGCCGCGACGGCGGTGCTGGTCCTCACCACAATCGTGATCGCCCTCCTCGAACCGGGTCCGGTGCCCGGCCTGATCATCGGGCTCGGCGGGGTCGTGGGCGCGATCGCCGCGATGGGTGTCGTCTCGACCAGGATGTCGCGTCGGGCCTTCGGCGACTCGTCCGGCACCTCCCGTCGGCGCGAGGCCGGCACGGACCCGGAGACCGGCGCATCGTCGTGACGCAGTAGTCTTCACGCACGTGAGCCTGGTCCTTTTGCCTGCGGTAGATGTCGTCGACGGTCAAGCTGTTCGCCTCGTTCAGGGAGAGGCAGGCAGCGAGACCAACTACGGCTCGCCACGTGATGCCGCCCTCTCCTGGCAGAACGCCGGTGCCGAGTGGGTCCACCTGGTCGACCTCGACGCCGCGTTCGGACGCGGCTCCAACCGCGACATGCTCGCCGGCGTCATCGGCGAGCTCGACGTCAAGGTCGAACTGTCCGGCGGCATCCGCGACGACGCGTCCCTCGAGGCCGCCCTCGCCACCGGCTGTGCCCGCGTCAACCTCGGCACCGCGGCCATCGAGAACCCCGAGTGGTGCGCGAGCGCCATCGCCCGGTTCGGCGACAAGATCGCCGTCGGTCTCGACGTCCGGAACGTCGACGGTAGTTACCAGCTCCGTGGCCGCGGCTGGGTCACCGAGGGCGGCGACCTCTTCGACACCCTCGCCCGCCTCGACCGCGACGGGTGCGCGCGCTACGTCGTCACCGACGTCTCCAAGGACGGCACCCTCACCGGACCCAACCTCGAGCTCCTGCGCGAGGTGTGTGCCGCGACCGACGCTCCCGTCGTCGCCTCCGGAGGCATCTCCGTGTTGCAGGACGTCGTCGACATCGCGGGCCTGTCCGGCCTGGGCGTCGAGGGCGCGATCATCGGCAAGGCCCTGTACGCCGGTCGCTTCACGTTGCCCGAGGCCCTCGCCGCGGTCTCCCGCTAGTCTCGCCGTATGACGGACCCACACGAGTTGCTCGCGGTGGCCGGGGGTGTGCTCGACGGGGCGGTGGAGTCCTTTCGCGCCGGGATCGGTGCACCGAGCGCGGTGGCCAAGGGGCCGAAGGACTTCGCGACCGCCGTCGATCTGGAGCTGGAGAAACGGATCTCCGGTGAGCTCGTCTCCCGCACCGGAATTCCCGTGCACGGTGAGGAATTCGGCGGACCTGACCTCGACAGTGGCCTCGTGTGGGTCCTCGATCCCGTCGACGGCACCCTGAACTACTCCGCTGGTCTGCCGATGGCGGGGATCCTGCTGTCACTGCTGCGCGACGGCGAGCCGATCCTCGGTCTGACGTGGTTGCCGATGATGAACCGGCGGTACAGCGCGACCGTGGACGGCCCGCTGTACTGCAACGGTGAGGAGCTGCCCCGGCTCCGGACGCAGGACCTGGCGGAAACAATGGTGGGCTTCGGCGCGTTCAACCTGGACGGGCGTGGACCGATCCCGGGCGAGTACCGGGTGCGTGCGCTCGGTGAGGTGAGCAGGGTGTGTCGCAGGCTGCGGATGCACGGCTCCACCGGCGCGGACCTGGCCTTCACCGCGGCAGGTGTGCTGGGGGCGGCGGTCGTGTACGGCTACCACGCGTGGGACAACGCGGCCGGGGTGGCGTTGGTCCGCGCCGCCGGTGGCGTCGTGACCGACCTCGCGGGCGAGCCGTGGCACCTCGGATCGCGGTCGGTGCTCGCGGCCGCGCCGGGCGTGCACCAGCAGATCTTGGACATTCTCGTCTCCCTGGGCGACCCGGGGGACTATCGGGACGGCGCAAGTCGGGAAGGAACGACATGAGTGTGGCGGTACGGGTCATCCCGTGTCTGGACGTCGACGCAGGCCGGGTGGTCAAGGGCGTCAACTTCGAGAACCTGCGGGACGCCGGTGACCCCGTGGAGTTGGCCGCCGCGTACGACGCACAGGGCGCCGACGAGCTGACCTTCCTCGACGTGACCGCGTCCAGCGGTGACCGCGGCACCATGATCGACGTCGTGACCCGCACCGCCGAGCAGGTGTTCATTCCGCTCACGGTCGGAGGCGGCGTCCGCACGGTCGACGACGTGGACCGGCTGCTGCGTGCCGGCGCGGACAAGGTCAGCGTCAACACCGCCGCCATCGCCCGTCCGGAGGTGTTGCGCGAGATGTCGCAGCGGTTCGGCGCCCAGTGCATCGTGTTGTCCGTCGACGCGCGCACCGTCCCGGTGGGGCAGGAGCCGACGCCCTCCGGATGGGAGGTCACCACCCACGGTGGCAAACGCGGCACCGGGATCGACGCCGTCGAGTGGGCTCTGCGCGGAGCCGAACTCGGGGTGGGGGAGATCCTGCTGAACTCCATGGACGCCGACGGCACCAAGGCCGGATTCGACCTGCCGATGATCCGGGCGGTTCGCGCGGCCGTCCACGTCCCGGTGATCGCGAGCGGTGGGGCAGGCGCGGTCGAGCACTTCGCGCCCGCCGTGCAGGCCGGAGCCGACGCGGTGCTGGCCGCGAGCGTCTTCCACTTCGGAGACATGACGATCGGCGACGTCAAGTCGTCCATGCGAGCAGACGGGATCACGGTCCGATGAGCACCCTCGACCCGGCCATCGCGGCCCGGCTCAAGCGCAACGAGGCCGGGCTGTTCAGTGCCGTCGCGCAGGAACGTGCCACCGGCGACGTCCTCATGGTGGCCTGGATGGACGACGAGGCGCTCGCCCGCACACTGGAAACCCGTAAGGGAACGTACTTCTCGCGGTCCAGGAACGAGTACTGGGTCAAGGGCGAGACGTCCGGGCACACCCAGTACGTGCACGAGGTTCGGCTCGACTGCGACGGCGACACCGTGCTGCTGATCGTCGATCAGGAGGGCGCGGCGTGCCACACCGGCACCCACACCTGCTTCGACTCCGACCTCCTCCTCGCACGCCCCTAGGGCATCTCTCCCGATCCCCTTGTCGGCGCTCCTGGCGTTCAAGCGCCGCCCTGCTGCGTTGTCGTCGGCGCCGATACAACCCCGGTATCGGCGTCTCCTCCGCCTTCCAGGACGACGCTTGATTCGCCAGGTGCATCCGAGAGGTATCAGGAGACACGCCCTGGACTTCAGGGCGCGGTGACACCGAGCGAGAGGGCGCCGAGCACCTTGGGGACGCCCTTCTCGTAGAAGGTGTCGAGGTCGTCGATCTCGAAGCCGGCATCGCGAACGAGGTCCGGTATCTCGCGAGTGAGATGACAGCCACCGGCGATCGTCTTCTGGATCGGCTCGAGTCGACGCTGCCAACGCTGGACGTTCTCGTCCGGCGCGAGCCCGTGCTCGACGAAGTGCAGCGTGCCGCCCGGCTTGAGCACCCGGCGCAGCTCCAGCAGCGCGGCTCCGACATCGGGGATGGTGCACATGGTCCACGTCGACAGCGCACTGTCGAAGTGGTCGTCCGGGAACGGCAGCGACTGCTCGTCGAGGCCGGACCGTTCGATCGGCACGGTCGCCGTCGCGAGCCGCGATTGCGCCAGCTTCCAGCCGAGGTCGGCCGGTTCCACGGCGGCGACGGAGTCGACGGTGCCCGGGTAGAACGGAATGTTCAGCCCGGACCCGAATCCGATCTCGACAACGCGTCCGTGCAGTCCGGAGCACGCGCTGCGGCGCAGGTGCTCCAGTGAGGACAGTCCGCACGAGACGTTGACCAGGCGCGGGACAACGTGATTGTCGTAGAACCCCATGTTGGTCTCCTTCGGTTGCCGGCCGGTGCCCCTGGGGCCGCGCCCTCGTCGGGCGGTGGTCGGTTCGGCGTCGATACCATCGTCCACCGTGGTCACTCGTGGGGGAAGCGGAGAGCTGCGGCGAAGTCTGGGACTCCCGGACGCGGTCGTGATCGGTGTCGGCTCGATGGTCGGTGCCGGAATCTTCGTGGCGCTCGCACCGGCCGCGCGAGCGGCGGGGTCGGGTCTGCTCGTCGGTCTGGCGATCGCGGCGGTTGTCGCGTTGTGCAATGCGACGTCCTCGGCACGGCTCGCTGCGCGGTATCCGACGTCCGGCGGAACCTACGTCTACGGACGTGAGCGGCTCGGCGAGTTCTGGGGCTTCCTCGCCGGGTGGGGCTTCGTCGTGGGTAAGACGGCCTCGTGCGCCGCAATGGCTCTCACCGTCGGCGCCTACGTGTGGCCCGATCACGCGCGCGTGGTCGGCGCCGCGTCCGTGGTGGCGCTGACCGCCGTGAACTACCGCGGAATCGGCAAGTCCGCCAAGGCGACCCGGGTGATCGTGGCACTGGTGGCGGCCGTTCTGACGGCGTTCGTGGTCGCGACCCTCGGGTCCGGTGCGGTCGGTTCCGGATCGGTGCTGATCGGATCCGATGCGACGGTGGGCGGAGTGCTTCAGGCAGCAGGGCTGCTGTTCTTCGCCTTCGCCGGGTACGCGCGCATCGCCACTCTCGGGGAAGAGGTGGTCGATCCGCAGCGAACGATTCCCCGTGCGATCGGAATCGCTCTCGCGGTCGCGCTCGGCGTGTACGCGGCGGTCGCGGTCGCCCTGCTGCTCGTCCTCGGTGCCGACGGGCTCGCGTCCTCGTCGGCACCGCTGCTCGACGCGGTCCGCGAGGCGGGCACCGACTGGCTGGTGCCGGTTGTCGTGACGGGGGCCGCGGTCGCCGCGCTCGGCTCGCTGCTGTCGTTGATCCTCGGCGTGTCACGCACGTCGTTGGCGATGGCCCGGGATCATCGTTTGCCGCACGTCCTCGCCGAGGTGCATCCGAGGTTCGGCGTCCCCTACCGCGCAGAAATCGCCGTCGGGGTGACCGCCGTGATCCTGGTGCTGACCGTCGACGTGCGCGAGGTCATCGGGTTCTCGTCGTTCGGCGTACTCGTGTACTACGCGATCGCGAACGCCTCGGCGTGGACCCTCACCCGCGCCGAGGGGCGCCCGCCGCTGATCGTGCCCGTCGTCGGACTTGCCGGATGCCTCGTTCTCGCCGTCACCCTGCCCCTGTCGTCCGCGTTGGCCGGTGCTGGTGTGCTCGCGGTGGGCGTACTTGTGCACGGTGTCCAGACGCGGCTGCGTCGATCGGGCCGATGACCTCGCGGACTCACGGATGCTGGTAGACGTCCGGGATTCCGTCGTTGTCGCTGTCGTCGGACTGTCGCTCGGACAACTCGCGATGGGCCCGGTTGCGGATTCTCAGCGCCACGGTCGCCAGCATGGCCGAGACGATGCTGCCGACCAGGACACCGACCTTGACGTGGTCGATCCGCGTCTCGTCTCCCGCGAAGGCGAGTTCGCCGATCAGCAGTGACACGGTGAATCCGATACCGCCGAGGAGGGCGACGGCGGCGACGTCGAGCCAGCGCAGTCCTTCGGACAGGCCGGTTCTGGTCACCTTCGCCGTGAGATAGCTGGCTCCGGTGATGCCGACCGCCTTGCCGATCACGAGGCCGGCGACGATGCCGATGGCAATCGGGTCGGTGAGGGTGTTCAGGAATCCGTCGATGCCGCCCACCGTCACGCCCGCGGCGAAGAACGCGAACACGGGCACCGCGAATCCCGCGGAGAACGGTCGGATCCGGTGTTCGAAGTGCTCCGCGAGTCCCGGCCCCGCATCGGGGCCACCCGCCGCGTCGCTGCGGCGGACGGGAACGGTGAGGCCGAGCGCGACTCCCGCGATGGTGGCGTGGATTCCGGACTGGTGGAGCAGTGCCCAGGTGACGACGGCGAGGGGGATGAGGATCCACCACGCCCGGACGCGCTTCTGGACGGCGAGCGCGAACAGTGCCAGCGGAATCAGTGCGAGACCGAGATAGGAGAGGTTGATCTCGTCGGTGTAGAAGACCGCGATCACGGTGATCGCGAGCAGGTCGTCGACCACTGCCAGTGTCAGCAGGAAGGTGCGAAGCGCGAGGGGCAGGTGTGAGCTGATCACCGCGAGGATGGCGACGGCGAAGGCGATGTCCGTCGCGGTCGGGATGGCCCACCCGTGGGTGGCACCGTCGCCGGCGCGGAGGGTCACTGCGACGAAGATGACCGCCGGCACCACCATCCCGCCGATCGCGGCCATGACGGGCAGTGCGGCACGTCGCGGGTCGCGGAGGTCGCCGGCGACGAACTCACGTTTGAGTTCGAGCCCCACGACGAAGAAGAAGATCGCGAGCAGCCCGTCCGCTGCCCACAGGGACAGTGGCATGTTCAGGTGCAGGCTCGCCGGTCCGACGGTGATGTCGCTGATCCGGTAGTAGGCGTCGGACCAGGGCGAGTTCGCCCAGACCAGGGCGACGGTCGCCGCGATCAGCAGCAGAATGCCGCCGACGGTCTCCTTGCGGAGAATCGTTGCGATCCGCGAGGTTTCGGGCCAGGAGCCCGGGCTGAACAGTGGCAGGCGTGTGAATGGTCGGCTCATGAGGTCTTCCCGTGTGACCCGCGTGACGCCGGGTGTCGGCGCACGCGGTCGAGGCGAACCGTCGTGACGGTCCCGGACAGCGGTGGTCACGGCATACACGCGATGGACCGTGCCGCCCCGTTGGGGAACGAACCGAAAGTGGTCGACGCGCAGCCGTCAGGTGGACGACGGTGGGCAGCCGGCCATCTTTCCGTGCGCGTTGGTGCCCCACGACGTGGTGTAGCCGTTGGTTCCGCCGGGAAGCTTGTTCTCGTCGAACGTCGGTCGAGTCGGCAGGCGGAGTGCGCCGGCCCGGGTGGGACAGCGGGGCGGGAGGATCCGAGGAGACTCGTGCGGACCCCAGGGGACTCTGGTGTCGGCACTCTGCATGGTTCGACCTTACCGGCTGCCGAGCCGGGATTCGGAGACCGCCGGCTGCGCGCGGACGCCCGGCTTCGGCGCGGCGGGGTCGGACGCGCACGCTGTGGCACAGTTCCTCGTGTGCCGATGATTCAGATCACCCAGACCCCCGGGCTCACCACCGAGCAGAAGCGCGCCGTGATCGAGGCGGTGACCGCTGCGTATGCGGAGGCCGCGGGCAAGAACCCGGACAAGGTCTGGGTCACGATCACCGAGGTTCAGGGCGAGAACTGGGGCGTGGGAGGTACTCCACTCGCCTGAGTCACGCCTTGCCGGTGCCCTCGGCGATGGTCCGGTCGAGTTGGGTGACCATCGACGATCCGAGGGCGACCAGGGTTCGGACCTGCTCGTCGTCGAGTCCGTCGAAGACCAGCGCCTGCACGGTCTCGACGTGGCCGGGGGCCGTCGCGACCACCTTCGCATGACCGGCGGGGGTGAGGACGGCGTACGAGCCGCGTCCACCGACGACCGGTTCCCGGCGGACCCACCCGGCCTTCTCCATGCGGGTGACGACGTGGGACAGGCGCGACAGCGACGCGTTCGCCTCCGTCGCGAGAACGTTCAGCTGTAGGCGCCGCTTCGGCGCCTCGGACAGCACGGCGAGCACGAAGTACTCGAAATGACTGATTCCGGCGTCGCGTTGGAGCTGCGTGTCGAGGGCAGCGGGCAGTCGGGTGCACAGTGCGACGAGTTCCCGCCATGCCCGCTGCTGCTCGTCGGTGAGCCAGCGCGTCGGACGGTCGTCGCCGGGTCGAGCCTTCTCTGACGCCGCCATCGGGCACCCCCTGGGAATACTTGTCGAATCCGCTCGTTGACTCCTATAGTAGTTGAAGCTTCAACCTATAGGAGTGGACATGCCGGACACCGCCATGCCGACGCTGTACCTGAGCCATGGTGCACCGCCGCTCGTCGACGACCAACTGTGGGTCTCCGAACTCGCGGCCTGGTCACGTGATCTGCCCCGGCCGAAAGCCGTCCTCATCGTGTCCGCGCACTGGGAATCCGCGCCGCTGACCATCGGGACGGTCACCACCGGCACCCCCCTCATCTACGACTTCGGCGGGTTCGATCCCAAGTACCGCCGCGTGCGCTACGCCGCCCCCGGCGCTCCTGAGCTCGCCCGCACCGTCGCCGCCCTGATGCCGGACGACGAACCCGTCCACCACCGGCCCGATCGCGGCCTCGACCACGGTGCGTACGTACCGCTCACGGTCATGTACCCGGCCGCCGACATCCCGGTCCTGCAGGTCTCCCTGCCCACGCTCGACCCTCCCCGCCTGCTCCATCTCGGCGAGCGTCTGCGGCCACTGCGGGACGAGGGTGTGCTCATCGTCGGATCCGGCTTCACCACCCACGGCTTGCCGTTCCTCCGCGACTGGACGCCGAACGCCACGGCCCCGGGCTGGTCGAGGGAGTTCGACGGCTGGGCCGCCGAGCACTTCGCGGCCGGTGACGTCGACGGCCTGGTCGACTTCCGGAGCAAGGCACCGGGGATGCCGTACGCGCACCCGACGATCGAGCACTTCGCGCCGCTGTTCGTCGCGCTCGGCGCCTCCTCCGACGCCGAACAGGAACCCGACCAGGTGATCGACGGATTCTGGATGGGTCTGTCCAAGCGGTCCCTGCAGTTCGCCTGACCACCCGTGCGCGCCTTCGGTGGCCCGTCCCGCCGAGGACACGCACGGTCACGTCAGTGCTTCAGAAACTCCAGCGCCTGATCTGCGTGGGTGTTCGCGCGCAGCTCGCTCGCGATCACCTTCAGCACCGTTCGGTCCGTACCGATCACGAAGGTCGTGCGCTTCACCGGCATGAACTTCGCCAACAATCCGCGACGCACACCGAACCGCTCGGCCACGGCACCGTCCGCGTCCGACAGGAGCGGGTAGTCGAAGGACTTCGCCGCCGCGAACGACGACTGCGTCTCGACGGCATCCGTCGAAATTCCGGCCCGGGACGCTCCCACGGCGGCGAATTCGTCTGCCAGGTCACGGAAGTGGCACGCCTCCGCCGTGCACACCGGCGTGTTCGCGGCCGGATAGAAGAACAGCACGAGCGGCCCGGCCGCGACGAGTTCACTCAACGTCCGGACCATGCCGGACTGGTCGGGAAGCGCGAAGTCGGGTGCGTTGTCTCCGGGATTCATGCGCCGAGAGTACTGGCTCGACCCGCGTCGATTACGGTCGGCGGATGCGGACGATCGTGCGGGCCTTCTGGGGGCCACGGCCGGAACCCGTCGAGGCGGTGGCCGACCGCTGGCTGTCGACGCTCACGGCGCTCGACGCGCTGGTCCCCGGTGACCGATGGCAGCTGGTTCGTGCGTCGGAGACGCCAACCGAGCTGGTGCCCGACCGTGAGTCGCTGCTCGCGGCCCTGCGGACCGCCGGATCCGAGGAGGACTGGTCGGACGTCATCGGCACCGGGTTGCGACTGACCCGCACCACGAGATCGGGCGGTGAGATCGAGGTGAGCGTGCTGGCCGGCGGCGCACCCGAGTACCTGCTGCAATCCGTCGTGATCGGCATCACCACACCCACCGGGTTCGCGGATCTGGAGACTCGGCTCCTGTCGGCGCTCGTTCTCGCCTGGGATCCGGACGTCGGCGACGTGACCGACGACGACATCCTCGACGCACTCGAGGACCGTGCCGGGTTCGCTGTCGGTGACCCCGCGATCGGTCGACACGCCTACCTGTCCGCGCGGCGCGCAGCCCGCTGGCCGGACGGCCTCCGTGCAGTTCGGCGGGAGGTCGTCGCCGATGGCGTCCTCGTCGACGTCGGCGCGGCACCGGACGAGGTCGTGGGCGCGTACCGACTCCTGCGGGACGCCGGCGCTCTCGAGCCACTGCCGACGCCGATGGATCGCGCGGTCTGGTAGACGGCCATCGCAGTCCCGTCCGACCGCTCCTGCCATGATTGACCCCATGTCCGGCGAGTCAACCATCGTTCCCTCCGCAGCCGACACGGCCGCAGCCACCACCTCCCGCGCGCAGTTCCGGGCGCTCGCGGCCGAGCACCGGGTCGTGCCGGTCACACGAAAGGTGCTGGCGGACTCGGAGACTCCGCTGTCCGCCTATCGCAAGCTGGCCGCCGACCGGCCCGGCACCTTCCTGCTGGAGTCCGCCGAGAACGGACGATCGTGGTCGCGCTGGTCCTTCGTCGGCGTCGGCTCGCCCGCCGCGCTGACCGTCGTCGACGGCGAGGCGGCGTGGTACGGCAACGTCCCCGCGGGCGCGCCCTCCGGCGGCGATCCGATCGCGGCCCTCGCGCAGACCCTCGAACTCCTGCGCAGCGAGCACCTCCCGGACATGCCGCCGCTGACCGGCGGCATGGTCGGGTTCCTCGGCTACGACGTCGTGCGCAGGCTCGAACGGCTCCCCAGTCACGCCGTGGACGACCTGCAGATCCCCGAGATGGTCATGCTGCTCGCCACCGACCTCGCCGCCGTCGATCACCACGAGGGCGCGATCACGCTGATCGCCAACGCCGTGAACTGGGACGGCAGTGACGAACGGGTCGACGAGGCCTACGACGACGCCGTCGCGCGTCTCGACGAGATGACCCGGGCGCTCGGCGCGCCCTCCCCGTCCACCGTCTCGACGTTCACCACGCCCGCCCCCGAGTTCCGACGCCAGCGGACCACCGAGGAATTCGGCGCCGACGTCCGTCGCCTGATCTCCGAGATCGAAGCGGGCGAAGCATTCCAGGTGGTGCTCTCACAGCGGTTCGAGATGGACACCGACGCTGCTCCCGTCGACATCTATCGGATGCTCCGCGCCTCCAATCCGAGCCCGTACATGTATCTCGTCAACGTCCCCGACGGCGACGGCGGCACCGCGTTCGCGATCGTCGGGTCCAGCCCCGAATCGCTGGTCACCGTGAAGGACGGCACCGCCACCACGCATCCCATCGCGGGCACCCGGTGGCGCGGCGACACCGAGGAGGAGGACCTCCTGCTGGAGAAGGACCTCATCGCGGACGAGAAGGAGAACTCGGAGCACCTCATGCTCGTCGACCTCGGACGCAACGACCTCGGCCGCGTGTGCGAGCCCGGCACGGTCAAGGTGCACGACTACCGGCACGTCGAGCGCTACAGCCACGTCATGCACCTCGTCTCCACCGTGACCGGACGGCTGGCCGACGGCAAGCACGCCCTCGACGCCGTCACCGCCTGCTTCCCGGCGGGCACCCTGTCGGGCGCGCCCAAGGTCCGGGCGATGGAACTCATCGACGAACTCGAACCCACGCGTCGAGGCATCTACGGCGGCATCGTCGGCTACCTCGATTTCGCGGGTGACGCGGACACCGCGATCGCGATCCGCTCGGCGCTGGTCAAGGACGGCACGGCGTACGTGCAGGCGGGCGCCGGTGTCGTCGCCGACTCCGATCCCGTCTACGAGGACACCGAGGCGAGGAACAAGGCCATGTCCGCGCTCAGTGCGATCGCTGCCGCGGGCACCCTGCGCACCATCGGCGGCGGCGATGAGTGACACCGAGCCCGCCCCCGCCAGGCGGTCGTCCGCGGCGGCCGCGTTGCCTGCGCTGCTCCTGGCGGTGGCGGCGCTGTGCCTGTGGGCGTCCTCCCGGATGACGTGGGTGCTGGTCGATTCGTTCGACGGACTCGGTGAGGCGCGCACGACCGCCCTGATCGGCGGGACGTGGGCGGCCGCGACCACCCCGCTGGCGCTCGCGCTGCTCGCCGCGATCGCGGCGTCCTTCGCGGTCCGCGGGTGGGCGCTGCGCGTGCTGGCGGTTCTCGTTGCGGTCGTCGCCGTCGCGGCGATCGTGCCTGCGGTGACGTTGCTGGCGTCCGACATCGACACCGATCGCGCGGGACGGCTCGCGGAACTGCCCGACCGGGCCGACGTGACGGGCACGGAGGTGTCCACCGGACCCGCGCTGCTGGTGCTCGCCGGGGGAGTCGTGGCTCTCGTCGCGGCTGCTCTGCTGCTTCGGCGCGCGGCGGTCAGTACCGGTCTGTCGGCGAAGTACTCGGCACCGGCTGCGCGGCGTGACGAGGCGGTCAAGCGCCGGGAGTCGGGCGAGCCGCCGAGCCAGCGGGTGCTGTGGGACGCGCTCGATGCGGGTGACGATCCCACCGACGACGACGCCGACGGCCAGGACGGACCGGGTCCCGACTCAGGCACGGACACCCGCCGTTAGTCAAGACATGGGCGGCATCTAGGCTTGCTCGGACGGATGACGTTTCTCACAATCGGCAACTGCCCAGAAAGGACTCGGGACGCGATGACAGTTCTCGATTCGATTCTCGACGGGGTGCGCGCCGACGTCGCCGCTCGCGAATCCCAGCTCGACTTCGCCGCCGTCAAGGCCGCCGCCGCAGCCGCTGCGCCCGCACTCGACGCGTCCGCCGCGCTCCGGGCGGACGGCATCGGGGTCATCGCGGAGGTCAAGCGGGCCAGCCCGTCCAAGGGTGAGCTGTCCACGATCGCCGATCCGGCCTCGCTGGCCCACGCCTACGAGGAGGGCGGGGCGCGCGTGATCAGCGTGCTCACCGAGGAGCGGCGCTTCAAGGGCTCGCTCGCCGACCTCGACGCCGTCCGCAAGGCCGTGTCCATCCCGGTTCTGCGCAAGGACTTCATCGTCGGCCCGTACCAGATCCACGAGGCACGCGCCCACGGTGCCGACGTGATCCTGCTGATCGTGGCGGCGCTCGATCAGAACACCCTGGCGTCGCTGCTCGACCGGACCGAGTCGCTGGGCATGACCGCCCTCGTCGAGGTGCACACCGAGGAAGAAGCCGATCGCGCACTGGAAGCGGGTGCCAGCGTCATCGGCATCAACGCCCGCAACCTCAAGACCCTCGAGGTCGACCGCGACACCTTCGCACGCATCGCGCCGGGTCTGCCGAGCCACGTCGTCAAGATCGCCGAGTCCGGTGTCCGCGGCACCGCGGACCTGCTCGCCTACGCGGGCGCGGGCGCCGACGCGGTACTCGTCGGCGAGGGACTGGTCACCAGCGGCGACCCCCGCACCGCGGTCAAGGATCTGGTTGCGGCTGGGACACATCCGTCCTGCCCGAAACCGGCTCGCTGACCGTCCGACCCGGACGGTGGGTGAGGACGCGCACTAGGGCAGACTGAACGGGTGACTGCAGACGATCCCGTACTTTCCGCCAAGGGCTTCCCCAGCACGAACCAGGGCCTGCCGCTCATGAGCGAGGCCGTGGCCGTCCCCAGCGCGCACGAACCCGATGCAGGCGGACACTTCGGGGTCTTCGGTGGCCGGTACCTTCCCGAGGCCCTGATGGCCGTGATCGAAGAGGTCACCGCCGCCTACGAGAAGGAACGCAGCGACCCGGGGTTCCTGGCCGAACTCGACCGTCTCCAGCGCGACTACACCGGCCGGCCCTCGCCGGTCTACGAGGCGACCCGGCTCAGCGAGCATGCGGGCGGTGCGCGGTTGTTCCTCAAGCGCGAGGACCTCAACCACACCGGCTCCCACAAGATCAACAACGTGCTGGGGCAGGTGCTGCTCGCCAAGCGCATGGGCAAGACCCGCATCATCGCCGAGACGGGTGCCGGTCAGCACGGCGTCGCGACCGCGACCGCGTGCGCTCTCTTCGGTCTCGAGTGCCTCGTGTACATGGGCGAGGTCGACACGAAGCGGCAGGCCCTGAACGTCGCGCGCATGCGGCTGCTCGGCGCCGAGGTCGTCGCCGCCGTGACGGGCTCGCGCACGCTCAAGGACGCCATCAACGAAGCGATGCGCGACTGGGTCACCAACGCCGACAACACCTACTACTGCTTCGGCACCGCCGCCGGGCCGCACCCGTTTCCGGCGATGGTCCGCGACTTCCAGCGCATCATCGGTCTCGAGGCGCGCGCCCAGGTGCAGGCGCTGACCGGACGCCTGCCGGATGCCGTCGTCGCGTGCGTCGGCGGTGGGTCCAACGCCATCGGGATCTTCCACCCGTTCATCGACGACCCGTCGGTGAGGCTGGTCGGCATCGAAGCCGGAGGGGACGGCGTCGAGACCGGACGGCACGCCGCGACCATCGGCGGCGGTACCCACGGGGCCCTGCACGGCGCGTACTCGTACCTCCTTCAGGACGAGGACGGGCAGACCATCGAGTCGCACTCGATCTCCGCCGGCCTGGACTACCCCGGTGTCGGACCGGAACATTCGTGGCTCGCCGACACTGGCCGTGCCGAGTACCGGTCCGCCACCGACACCGACGCGATGGAGGCGTTCCGGTTGCTGTGCCGGACCGAGGGCATCATCCCGGCGATCGAATCCGCGCACGCCGTCGCGGGTGCGCTCGAGCTCGGCCGGGAACTCGGAGAGGGAGCGATCGTCGTGGTGAACCTCTCGGGCCGCGGCGACAAGGACGTCGACACCGCAGGCAAGTGGTTCGGGTACCTGCCCGCCGAAAGCAGCGACGCCGACAGCACCGACACCGAAGGAGCCGCGCAGTGAGCGCCCCGCACGAACGCCTCACCGAGATCTTCACGACCTGCCGCGCCGAGAAGCGCGCCGCGCTGGTGGGGTACCTCCCGGTCGGCTACCCGACGGTCGAGAAGTCCATCGAGGCCGTCACCACGCTCGTGGAGGGTGGCTGTGACCTCGTGGAGGTCGGCATCCCGTACAGCGATCCGGTCATGGACGGCACGACGATCCAGAACGCGGCCAACGCCGCGCTCGCCGCGGGTGTCCGCGTGCGCGACGTGTTCCCGGCGGTCAAGGCCGTCACGGACGCGGGCGGCGCCGCCGTCGTCATGACGTACTGGAACCTCGTGCTCAAGTACGGGGTCGAGAACTTCGCCCGAGACCTCGCCGCCGCGGGTGGGCTCGGCATCATCACCCCGGACCTGATTCCCGACGAGGCCGCCGACTGGATCGCCGCCTCCGACAGATACGGCCTGGGCCGCATCTTCCTCGTGGCGCCGAGCTCGACCGCCGAGCGTCTCGCCATGACCGTCGACTCGTGCCGCGGTTTCGTGTACGCGACCTCGACGATGGGAGTCACCGGCGCCCGGGAGGCCGTCGACAACCGCGCCCCGGAGATCGTCGGTCGAGTGCGTGCGCACTCCGACATCCCCGTCGGCGTCGGGCTCGGTGTCCGGTCGGGTGCGCAGGCGGCGGAGATCGCGGCATACGCGGACGCGGTGATCGTCGGTTCCGCACTCGTCACCGCCGCCGGTGAGGGCCCGGACGCGGTGCGTGCCCTCACCGCCGACCTCGCGGCCGGTGTCCGTTCGGCTACCGTGGCGTCGTGACGTCCACTGTCGATCTGCTCGCCTACATACCGAGCCCACCGCAGGGTGTGTGGGAAATCGGTCCATTTCCGTTGCGCGCCTATGCGTTCTTCATCATCGTCGGAATCGTCGTCGCCGTGGTGTGGGGCGACCGCCGGTGGGTGGCACGCGGTGGCGACAAGGGCACGGTCCTCGACGTCGCCATCTGGGCGGTGCCGTTCGGTCTGATCGGCGGTCGGCTCTACCACGTCCTCACCGACTGGAGCACGTACTTCGGTGAGGGTGGCAATCCCGGTGACGCGCTGAAGATCTGGCAGGGCGGGCTCGGAATCTGGGGTGCCGTCGCCTTCGGTGCCCTCGGTGCCTGGATCGGGTGCCGCCAGCGGGGCGTGTCCGTCGCGGCGCTCGGTGACGCGATCGCCCCGGGAATCCTGTTGGCGCAGGCCGTCGGCCGACTCGGAAACTGGTTCAACCAGGAGCTGTACGGACGCGAGACCACCGTCCCGTGGGGCCTGGAGATCTACGAGCGGGTCAACGACGCGGGCCGCCTCGACCAGCTCGCCGGGACCTCCAACGGTGTCGTCGAGAAGGTGGTGCACCCGACGTTCCTGTACGAGCTGATCTGGAACGTGTTGATCGTGATCCTGCTCGTCGTGGTGGATCGCCGGTTCCGGATCGGGCACGGACGACTGTTCGCGCTCTACGCGGCGGGCTACAGCCTCGGCCGGTTCTTCGTCGAACTCATGCGCGACGACCATGCGACGCACATCGCGGGCATCCGCATCAACTCGTTCACGTCCGCGATCGTCTTCGCGCTCGCTCTCGCGTATGTCGTGCTCGCGACGAAGGGCCGTGAGACGCCCGCCGAACTGCGGATCGGAAAGGCCAGGGAGCGGTACCTCGCGGATCATCCGGACGAGACGAACGACGCCGAGCGTCCGGCCGAACCGGAGGGTGCGGAGAAGCCCGGCGAAGCGGACACCGGGCAGGGCGACGGTGCGTCGAGCACCGAGTCGTCCAGCAGCCGAGGGGAGAACTCGTGACCGGTCCGGCAGACGACTGGCAGGAGCGCATCGAGTCGGGGCGCTCCTTCTACCCCGATTTCGAGGAGATGTATCCGCCGAAACCGGATCCCGTCGTTCCGCCGTACCCGCCGTCCGGTCACCCGGGCCCTGTCGACGGGACCCGGCAGTTCGCGGCGGTGCCCGGGTACGGGCATCTGGCCGCGGATGCGGGGGCGCCGTTCGGCCGGGACCCGCTGACCGGCGAGCCGTTGTCGGACAAGTCGCGGACCGCGGCGGGGTTGCTCCAGGTGCTGCTGCCGTTCGTCGGTCTCTGCGGAGTGGGGCGCATCTACACGGGGAGCACCACCATCGGGCTGATCCAGTTGCTCGGCATGTTCGTCGCGATGTTCATGTCGCTGCTGCTGATCGGTATCCCGTTCATGATCGCGATCTGGTTCTGGACGGTCATCGACGGCATCCTCATGCTCACGGGCACGGTTCGGGACTCGTACGGACGCAAGCTGCGAAGCTGAGGACAGGGCGGGGTCGGCCTCGAAATTCGGCCTGCTCCGTGGGCCATACCCGCTGTTAAACTGTGCGCACCCGAGTGTGACGCTCGGTCGATCCCTCCCTCTGGCGCCACACCGGTTGCCGCCTGCCTCGGGGCCACGTGCCCGTGACGGTGGCCTCCCGTGGAGGTGTCCAGGTGCAGTTCTCCCGAATACCCGCACCGCAGGGCCTGTACGACCCGGCGCGAGAATCCGACTCCTGCGGGGTCGCGATGGTCGCCGACATCCACGGCAGGGCGGATCACGGGATCGTCGCCGACGGCCTGCTGGCATTGACCAACCTCGACCACCGCGGGGCGGCGGGCGCGGAACCGAACAGCGGGGACGGCGCCGGGATCCTCCTGCAGTTGCCCGTGGACCTGTTGACCGAGGTCGCGGGCTTCCCGCTGCCCGGCCCCGACGAATCCGGAGCCGCGACGTTCGCGGCCGGAATCTGCTTCCTGCCACAGGACGACGCGGCCAGGGCCGCCGCGGTGCGGCGCGTCGAGTCGCTCGCCGACGACGAGAACCTGCGGGTTCTGGGGTGGCGTGAGGTCCCGGTGGACCCGGACGGTGCGGGCGTGGGCGCCGGTGCGCGGAGCTGCATGCCGTACATGAGCCAGCTGTTCGTCGCGGCGCCCGAGGGGCCGGCCGGCCGACGACCGTCGGGACCGGACCTCGACCGCCTCGTCTACCCGCTGCGCAAACGCGCCGAACAGGACCCCGCCGACGGGACACCGGGCGTCTACTTTCCGTCGCTGTCGGGGCGGACGATCGTCTACAAGGGCATGCTCACCACCACCCAGCTGCCCGCCTTCTTCCCCGATCTGCGCGACGAACGGTGCCGCAGCGCGATCGCCATCGTGCACAGTCGTTTCTCCACGAACACCTTCCCGTCATGGCCCCTCGCGCATCCGTTCCGGTACGTCGCGCACAACGGGGAGATCAACACGGTCCGCGGAAACCGGAACCGGATGCGGGCGCGTGAGGCGATGCTGGCCACCGACCTGATCCCCGGAGACCTGTCCCGGCTGTACCCGATCTGCACTCCCGACGCGTCGGACTCCGCGTCCTTCGACGAGGTTCTCGAGCTGCTGCACCTCGGCGGTCGCAGTGTCGAGCACGCGGTGCTGATGATGATCCCGGAGGCATGGGAGAACGACCGGACGATGACCACCTCCCGCCGGGACTTCTACCGCTACCACGCCTCCTTGATGGAACCGTGGGACGGGCCGGCGTGCGTGACGTTCACCGACGGGGTGCGGGTCGGGGCGGTACTCGACCGCAACGGGCTCAGACCCGGCCGGTGGTGGCGCACCGCCGACGGCCGCGTCGTCCTCGCCAGCGAGTCCGGCGTTCTCGACATCGACCAGTCGCGGGTCGTCGCGAAGGGACGACTCGAACCAGGGCAGATGTTCCTGGTCGACACGGCCGCGGGCCGCATCGTTCCCGACCACGAGGTGAAGGAGGAGCTGGCGGCCGCGCAGCCCTACTCGGAGTGGTTGTATGCCGGCCTGCTCTCGCTCGACGAACTGCCCGACCGGCCACCCGCCGTGCATCCGCACGAGTCCGTGGTGCGCAGGCAGATCGAGTTCGGCTACACCGAGGAGGAGCTGCGGATCCTGCTGGCGCCGATGGCGGCCTCCGGCGGCGAGCCCATCGGGTCCATGGGTACCGACACCCCGATCGCGGTCCTGTCACAACGGTCACGACTGCTCTACGACTACTTCGTCGAACTGTTCGCCCAGGTCACCAATCCACCGCTGGACGCCATTCGGGAGGAGGTGGTCACCTCCCTGGCCCGGGTGATGGGACCCGAACAGAATCTCCTCCATCCGACCGCGGCATCGTGCCGTCAGATAGTGCTGCCGTGGCCGGTGCTCGAGAACCGCGCGCTGAACCGGATCGTCCACATCGACGACGAGGGCGACCACCCCGGGTTGGCGGCGACGGTGCTGCGCGCTCGCTACGAGGTCGACCGCGGCGCCGACGGGATGACCGAGGCGATCGAGGATCTCCGGGCCCGTGCCGGCGCGGCCATCGCCGCCGGGTACCGCACGCTCGTCATCTCGGATCGGGACGCCGGCCCGGGCCTGGCCCCGATCCCGTCGCTGCTCGCCGTCTCCGCGGTACACCACCACCTGATCCGGACGAAGGAACGCACGAGGGTCGCGCTCGTCGTGGAATCCGGGGACGCACGCGAGGTCCACCACGTGGCGCTGCTGATCGGATTCGGCGCCGCGGCCGTCAATCCGTACCTGGCGATGGAGACCATCGAGGACCTGGTCGGGGAGGGCGAGCTCACCGGCCTCGAACCGCAGGTCGCCGTCCGGAACTACCTCACCGCCCTCGGCAGGGGGGTGCTCAAGGTGATGTCCAAGATGGGGATCTCCACCGTCGGATCCTACACCGCTGCACAGGTTTTCGAGGCGGTCGGTCTCGACCGGGGCCTGGTCGACGAGTACTTCAGCGGGACCGTCTCGACGCTCGGCGGCGTCGGGATCGACGTGCTCGCCGAGGAGGTCCGGGCCCGGCACCGTCTGGCCCATCCGGTCAATCCGAGCGATCGCGCCTTCCAGCGCCTCGACGTCGGCGGCGAGTACCAGTTCCGCCGCGACGGCGAACTCCACCTGTTCACGCCCGAGACGGTGTTCCTACTGCAGCACGCCACCCGCACCGGGCGTCGGGAGGTGTTCGCCCGTTACAGCGACACGGTCAACGCGCTCGCCGAACGCGGCGGCGCGCTGCGCGGGCTGTTCCGCTTCCGGGAGGGCTCGGCGCCCGCGGTCCCGCTCGACGAGGTCGAGCCGATCGAATCGATCGTCGCCCGGTTCAACACCGGCGCAATGAGTTACGGGTCCATCTCCGCCGAGGCCCACGAGACGATGGCGATCGCCATGAACCGCCTCGGAGGACGATCGAACACCGGCGAGGGCGGCGAGACCGCGGACCGGCTGCGGGACCCGCTGCGTCGCAGCGCGGTCAAGCAGGTCGCCAGCGGACGCTTCGGTGTCACCAGCGACTATCTCGTCAACGCCACCGACATCCAGATCAAGATGGCGCAGGGCGCCAAGCCGGGGGAGGGGGGACAACTGCCGCCGTTCAAGGTGTACCCGTGGGTGGCGTCCACCCGGCACTCGACGCCCGGTGTCGGGCTGATCTCCCCGCCACCGCACCACGACATCTACTCCATCGAGGACCTCGCGCAGCTCATCCACGACCTCAAGAACGCCAATGACCGCGCCCGGGTGCACGTCAAGCTCGTCAGCTCCGTCGGGGTGGGAACCGTCGCCGCCGGTGTCGCCAAGGCACACGCCGACGTGGTGCTGATCTCCGGAAACGACGGCGGCACCGGCGCCTCGCCGCTGACCTCGCTCAAGCACGCCGGCGCGCCCTGGGAGATCGGACTCGCCGATGCGCAGCAGACGCTGGTGCTCAACGGGCTCCGTGACCGCATCACCGTCCAGTGCGACGGGGGGCTGCGCACGGGCCGCGACGTCATGGTCGCGGCACTGCTCGGCGGTGAGGAGTACGGATTCTCGACGGCACCACTCATCGTCGCCGGGTGCATCATGATGCGCGTCTGTCACCTCGACACCTGTCCGGTCGGTGTTGCCACCCAGAACCCGGTACTGCGCTCGCGCTACACCGGTAAACCGGAGTTCGTCGAGGAGTTCTTCCGGTTCGTCGCGGAGGAGGTGCGTGAGTATCTGTCGCAGCTCGGGCTGCGCAGCCTCGACGAGGCGATCGGACGCGCCGATCTGCTGGAGACCGCGGAGGGCGTGGCGCACTGGAAGAGCCGGGGACTGGACCTCTCGCCGATCTTCGCGGTACCGGCCGCCGCCGACGGCCGGGAGCCGCCGCAGCGGCGCCGGATCAGGGCGCAGGACCACGGGCTGTCGGAAGCCTTGGACCGCAGCCTGATCCAGCTCGCCGAGGGCGCGCTCGAGGACGCACGGCCGGTGCGGCTCCGGCTCCCGGTCCGGAACGTCAACCGCACCGTCGGCACCCTCCTCGGCGCCGAGGTCACCCGCCGTTACGGTGCCGCAGGGCTGCCGGACGACACGATCGTGGTGGAACTGACAGGATCAGCGGGACAGTCGCTCGGGGCCTTCCTGCCGCCGGGCGTCACCATCGCACTGACCGGCGATGCGAACGACTACGTGGGCAAGGGACTGTCGGGCGGTCGCATCGTGATGCGGCCCGCGGACGACGCGCCGTTCGACGCGCAGGACCAGGTGATCGCCGGGAACACCCTGCTCTACGGCGCGACATCCGGAGAGTTGTTCGCCCGCGGACAGGTCGGGGAGCGCTTCTCGGTGCGCAACTCCGGTGCCGTCGCGGTCGTCGAAGGCGTCGGCGACCACGCCTGCGAGTACATGACCGGCGGCCGGGTGGTGGTCCTCGGACCCACCGGTCGCAATCTCGCGGCCGGTATGTCCGGCGGAATCGCCTATGTGCTGAACCTGGACCCGTCCGACGTCAACACCGCGATGGTCACCCTCGAGTCGCTCGACCCCGACGACCTGGAGTGGCTACGGCAGGCCGTCCGGCAGCACCTGGGGAGAACCTGCTCGCCGGTCGCGGGGTCGATACTCGCCGACTGGTCCCGGCGAGCGGCCCAGTTCACGAAGGTGCTGCCGATCGACTACCGGCGGGTACTCGAGGCGGGCCGGCTGGCGAGGGCCGAGGGCCGGGACGTGGACACGGCGATCATGGAGGCCGCTCGTGGCTGACCCGCACGGATTCCTCACCGTGAACAAGCGGGAGGCACCGAAACGGCCCGTCGCGGAACGGGTGCGCGACTGGGCGGAGGTCGGCGCGGAGCAGTCGGCCGGGGAGCGGGCCGCCGAGGTGGCGCAGCAGGCGACGCGTTGCATGGACTGCGGGATTCCGTTCTGCCACTCGGGCTCCGCGGGGTGCCCGCTCGGCAACCTGATTCCCGAGTGGAACGACCTCGTGCGGCGCGGCCGATGGGACGCGGCCTCCGACCGGCTGCACGCCACCAACAACTTCCCCGAGGTGACGGGTCGTATCTGCCCCGCCCCCTGCGAGGCGGCGTGCGTGTTGTCGATCGCCGAGAACGACACCGGCGGCAGCGTCACCATCAAGCGGATCGAGCAGGCGATCGCCGACGCCGCGTTCGAGTCGGGGGCGGTGGTACCCACGCGAGCGACGGTGACGAGCGGCCACACCGTGGCGGTCGTCGGCTCCGGCCCGGGCGGGCTCGCGGCCGCGCAGCAGTTGACCCGGGCAGGACACGAGGTCACCCTGTTCGAGCGGGACGACCGTCTCGGGGGACTGCTCCGGTACGGCATCCCCGCCTTCAAACTCGACAAGGGTGTCATCGATCTCAGGATCGACCAGATGCGCGCCGAGGGAACTCGATTCGTCACCGACTGCGAGGTCGGTGTCGACGTGACCGTCGCCGGCTTGCGGGAACGGTTCGAGGCGGTCGTGCTCGCGGTCGGTGCGCTCCGGGCGCGGGACAACACGGACGTGCGTGGGCGTGAACTGGACGGCATCCACCTGGCGATGGAGCACCTCGTTCTCGCGAATCGTGAGTGCGAGGGTGACGGAGCCAGCCCCGTGACCGCGCACGGCAAACACGTGGTGATCATCGGCGGCGGCGACACCGGAGCCGACTGCCTCGGAACGGCCCACCGGCAGGGGGCACTGTCGGTGACGCAACTGGACTACCACCCCGAGGCGCCCGTGGTGCGTGACGACGAACGATCGCCGTGGCCGTCCTGGCCGATGGTGCTGCGAACCTCGCCGGCCCACGCGGAAGGGGGGACTCGCCGTTACGAGGTTGCGGTGCAACGCTTCCTGGGCGACGACCGCGGCCGGGTTCGCGCCATGTCGCTGGCGGAGGTTCGGGTCAGCCGCGACGCGGAGGGGCGCAGGCACATCGCGCCGATCGGCGAGGAGGTCGAATTGCCCTGCGACCTCGCGCTTCTCGCGATCGGATTCGAAGGAGTCGAACACAGTGCCCTCCTCGACGACCTCGGGTTGACGCTCTCCTCCCGCGGCGTCATCTCCTGCGGACCCGACTGGCAGACGTCGGCGCCGGGCGTGTTCGTCTGCGGCGACGCGCATCGCGGGGCGTCGCTGGTGGTGTGGGCGATCGCGGAAGGGCGTTCCGTCGCGCACGCTGTCGACGGATTCCTCACCGGGAACTCGGATCTCCCGTCGCCGGTGCGGCCGACCGCTCTTCCGCTCGAGGTTCTCTGACGCGTCTCCGATGGATGCCGCGGGCCCCGGCCCGGGTTCCCGTCTCGTCGGGTTCCGAGGAACGACGGGGTGACGTGGTGGTGAACGCTCTCCACGAGTTCGTTGTGTTCACCGACCGCGAATGGCTCTGAATCGGTTCACCGACTAGGCTCGGGCGGGTGACTCGACGTACCAAGATTGTGTGCACCCTGGGACCCGCCACTGCGACAGGGGAGCGGATCGCCCAGCTCGTCGAGGCCGGCATGGACGTGGCCCGGCTCAATTTCAGCCACGGTGAGCACGCCGATCACGAGCACAACTACGACCTGGTCCGGGAGGCCTCGGACGCCGTCGGCAAGGCGGTGGGCATCCTCGCCGATCTGCAGGGCCCGAAGATCCGGCTCGGCCGTTTCGCCACCGGCGCCACGGTGTGGGAGAACGGTGAGGAGGTCCGGATCACCGTCGACGAGTGCGAGGGCACTCACGACCGGGTCTCGACCACCTACAAGGAACTCGCCGCGGACGCGAAGGCCGGTGACCGTCTCCTGGTCGACGACGGCAAGGTCGGACTGAAGGTCGACCGCGTCGAGGGGAACGACGTCGTGTGCGTCGTGACCGAGGGCGGTCCGGTGAGCAACAACAAGGGCGTCTCGCTGCCCGGGATGAACGTCTCGGTGCCCGCGCTGTCCGAGAAGGACATCGAGGACCTCGAGTTCGCGCTCGGCCTCGGGGTGGACTTCATCGCGCTCTCGTTCGTCCGCTCGCCCGCAGACGTCGAGCTCGTGCACGCGGTGATGGATCGCGTGGGCCGCCGGGTGCCGGTCATCGCGAAGCTGGAGAAGCCGGAGGCGATCGAGAACCTCGAGGCCGTGGTTCTGGCGTTCGACGCGGTGATGGTCGCCCGCGGCGACCTCGGTGTCGAGCTGCCGCTCGAGCAGGTGCCGCTCGTCCAGAAGCGGGCCATCCAGATCGCACGCGAGAACGCCAAGCCGGTCATCGTGGCCACGCAGATGCTCGACTCGATGATCGAGAACTCCCGTCCGACCCGCGCCGAGGCGTCCGACGTCGCGAACGCGGTGCTCGACGGCGCGGACGCGGTCATGCTCTCCGGTGAGACGTCGGTCGGCAAGTTCCCCATCGAGACGGTGGAGACCATGGCGCGCATCGTGGAGGCCGTGGAGACCGAATCGACTCGGGTGCCTCCGCTCACCCACGTTCCACGCACGAAGCGTGGCGTCATCTCGTACGCGGCCCGCGACATCGGCGAACGGCTCGACGCGAAGGCGCTGGTGGCGTTCACCCAGTCCGGCGACACGGTGCGCAGGCTCGCCCGGCTGCACACCCCGCTGCCACTGCTCGCGTTCACCCCACTGCCCGAGGTGCGCAGCCAGCTCGCGCTGACCTGGGGCACCGAGACCTTCCTGGTGCCGGGTGTCTCCTCGACGGACATCATGATCCGCCAGGTCGACACGGCGCTGCTCTCCCTCGGCCGGTACAACAAGGGCGATCTCGTCGTGATCGTCGCCGGATCCCCGCCCGGCACCGTAGGCTCCACCAATCTGATTCACGTCCACCGGATCGGGGAAGAGGACCATACGTGAGTGATGCGGGTGCCGACGTCGTGAGCCCCAGGGCGGAGGAGCGCGGCCAGGACCTGGAAACCCTGCTCGGCCTGCTCGACCTCGAGCAGACCGGCGAGGACTCCTACCTGGGCCGCCACCCGACGGGCAGGCAACTCGGCAGCCGCACATTCGGTGGGCAGCTGGTCGCGCAGTCGATGATCGCGGCCGGACGCACGGTGGACGGTGATCGGCCGCTGCACGTCGTCAACGTGCACTTCATCCGCGGCGGCGACGTCAAGGAACCGATCGAGTACCACGTGGAGCGGTTCCGCGACGGCCGGGCTCTCGCCAACCGCCAGGTGACCGCGATCCAGGACGGCCGTGAGCTGTCGGTCGCGCTCGTCGCGTTCCAGGAGCACGGCCGCGGCCTGGAGCATGCCGTGCCGCGGCCCGAGGTGCCCGGACCGGAGACGCTCCCGACCATCGGCGAGCGGCTCGTCGGATTCGAGGACACCCTCCCGCACTTCGTCGGGGCCCTGCGGCCGATCGACATGCGATACGCCAACGATCCTTCGTGGATCCTGAAGGGCACCGGCGAGACGCTCGGACACAACCGCGTGTGGATGCGGACGGACGGCCCGCTCCCGGACGACGGTCGGCTGCACGCCGCGGCCCTGGCCTACGGTTCCGACACCACGGTGCTGGATTCGATCATCACGACGCACGGGCTGTCGTGGGGTCTGGACCGCATCGTCGCGGCGACCGTCAACCACTCGATCTGGTTCCACCGGCCGCTCCGCTTCGACGAGTGGGCGCTCTACGCCACGGAGTCGCCGGTGGCCTCCGGGTCGCGCGGGCTGGCGACGGGTCGCTTCTTCTCACACGACGGCGAACTGCTCGCGACCGTGGTGCAGGAGGGAATGATCCGGCACTTCCCGAAGCGGCGTTGACCGGCGACAACCGGCGGAGGTGAGTCGCCGGGCACCGACCCCGTCCTGTCGTTCCTCGCGGATTCGGTTCCGCGTTGGTGAGGCCCGCGGCGGGACCCCACGTCCCGATGCGCGACGCCTCGATCGGCTCGGCCCTGCGCTGCGGAGTGCTCGGCCGGTGAGCCTGCGACCTGCGCTTTCCCGGACACCGCGATCACCGCGGAGGTAGAATTCGCGCACTGCCCACCGTCCGAGGATGGTCGCGAATGTCCGAATCTTCTTCGCTGGACTGGAATCACGAGTTGTGGAACAGCCTGCGATGGACACTGGAGGCGTTCGGGATCTCCGCTGTCTGTTTCGTTCTCGCGGCCGCACTGCTGCTTCGGTACACGCGGTGGGGCAGGCAGTTCTGGCGGATCAGCGGCGACTATTTCACCGGTCGCGAGAGCGCACCGACCTGGGCGCTGCTCGCGGTCGTCCTGTTCATGACGGTGTTCGCGGTCCGGATGACGGTGCTGCTGTCGTACCAGGGCAACGACATGTACACGGCGCTCCAACTTGCCGCGCAGAGCTTCGCACAGGGCGACGCCCCCGCGCTCGACGCGGCCGAGTCGGCATTCTGGACCAGCCTGGTGGTCTTCGCGGTTCTCGCCACCATCCACGTCGCACGGTCGTTGCTCGACTTCTACGTCGGCCAGGCGTTCGACATTCGCTGGCGGCGATGGCTCACCGACCATGTGACGACCGACTGGCTGGAGGGTCGCGCCTTCTACCGGGACAGGTTCGTCGACGCCGGCATCGACAACCCCGATCAGCGAATCCAGCAGGATGTCACCGACTTCGTGCAGATCTCCCGTTCGCTGTCGATGGGCGCGGTCGGGGCCCTGGTTTCCCTGGTCTCCTTCACCAAGATCCTGTGGGATCTGTCCGGGCCGATGACGCTGTGGGGCACCGAGGTTCCCCGCGCGATGGTGTTCCTGGTGTTCGCGTACGTCCTGATCTCGACGATCGTGGCGTTCTGGCTCGGGCGGCCGCTCATCCAACTGAACTTCTGGAACGAACGGCTGACCGCAAACTTCCGGTACGCGCTGGTCCGGGTCCGGGACGGCGCCGAGAACGTCGCGTTCTACCGGGGGGAGGGCGTCGAACGTCACGGACTGCTCTCCCGTTTCGCCGCGGTCCTGCGCAACTACTGGCGGATCGTCTACCGGACGTTGAAGTTCAACGGCTGGAATCTCGGTGTCAACCAGGTGGCCGTGGTGTTCCCGATCCTGATTCAGGCACCGCGCTTCTTCTCCGGCACCATCACCCTCGGTGACGTCACCCAGTCCGCGACGGCATTCGGCCAGGTGCACGACTCCCTGTCGTTCTTCCGCGAGTCGTACGACGTCTTCGCCGGGTACCGCGCGTCACTGATCCGACTCGACGGCCTGCGCCGCGCGAATCACGACTCCCGGGCGTTGCCCTCCCTCGACGCCGTCGACGCGGACGACACCCTGGAACTCGAACGGGTGGGGGTCCGGACACCGGACGGGGCCCCGCTCGTCACCGATCTCGAGCTCACGATGGCACCCGGCGACACCCTCGTCGTCAAGGGTCGGTCGGGGAGCGGCAAGACCACGCTGCTCCGCAGCCTCGCCCAGATGTGGCCGTTCGCAGAGGGTGTCGTTCGGCGGCCCGCCGGGCGCGAAACGCTCTTCCTGTCGCAGATGCCGTACCTGCCGCTCGGCGACCTGCGCACTGCCGCCTCCTATCCCGGGTCGGTCGAGGACCACGACGACGACGCGATCCGGGAGGCTCTGTGCAAGGTTCAGCTCGGAAACCTGGTCGACCGTCTCGACGAGGAGGCGGACTGGGCCAAGATCCTCTCGCCCGGCGAACAGCAGCGGATCGCATTCGCGCGGATCGTGTTGCTGCGTCCGGCCGTCGCCTTCCTCGACGAGGCGACGTCCGCTGTCGACGAGGGCCTCGAGTACTCGCTGTACGACCTGATCCGCACCGAGGCCCCGGACTGCATCCTGTTCAGTGTCAGTCACCGCAGCACCGTCGACCAGCATCACGCCCGTCAGCTGGAACTGTCCGGCGACGGGTCGTGGCAACTGTCGATGGTGTCGGTGTGAAGGACTGAAGGGCGTCCGGGGCTCAGGGCCGCCAGCCGGCCGGCATGTGCTCGTCCGCGAACGCCAACTTGATCCGGATGAGTTCCGAACGGTTCGGTTTGCCGGACTTCATCAACAACCCCTCGATCGCGGCCTGCTTGTCGTAGAACTCGATCTGTACGGCATCCATCTTCACGCCGACCAGCGGGCGTACCGGCCCGGGCCTAGGCATGGCGGACTGCTCCGACCGAGGTCCGGCTGATCGTTCTGTTCTCGAACGGTCGGCTCTCGACCACATGGCGTATCGCGCTCAACGGTGACCTCCCGAGGATCAGATCGTCTGCGTGTAACCGTGTTGGGTTGTTGTGCGGGGTCCGCACACGTCTGCTGTGGAGGGTAGCGAACCGAACAGTCGCTGCAGGCAGTTTGACCGGATTTGTTGAACGAGTGTCCGATCATCTCCGCGCGGATCTCGATGACGCGGCTCGCGGGGTCGCATCGGTCCTGTCGAACGGACCCGGTGCAGGGGATGTGCTCGTACGCTGCTCGGTGATGTTGTGGTCCGAGGTGAGGGTGGTGTGCGCGTGACGCGTGTGGTGGGCCGGCTGCTGGTGGTGTCGGCCGTCGTGGCCGCGATGTCGGCGTCGACGTCGGCTGCGGCGGACAGTGGTCCGGACGTCGGCGGACTGCGCTACGACGAGACGACCTCGGTCGGAGTTCACAACACGTACGAGAAGGCGACCTATCCCCGTCTCGTGGACGCCCTGGACGCGGGTGCCGCGTTGATCGAACTCGACGTCTGGACGAACGGCGCCGGAGCCGGTTGGCGTGTGTCGCACGAGAATCCGACGGCGAACGAGAACAACTGCGTGGGCGATGAATCGGGCGGCGGGCGATCGGGACCGCGAGGCGGTGACCTGAGGGCTTGCCTGACAGATCTGCGCACGTGGCACGACGCGAACCCGGCCCACCGCCCGGTGTTGGTGAAGATCGAGATGAAGGACGGGTTCGGCGCGCTGCCGGTCGCCGGTTCGTCGGGTGCGGAGGGTTCGGCCGGTGTCGCGCGCGGGCCGGCCGACTTCGACGCCCTGGTGCGGGAACGACTCGGCGACGCGGTGTACACACCGGCGGATCTGCTCGGCGACGCCGCCACCCTCGACGACGCCGTCCGCGAACACGGCTGGCCGATGCGCGACGAGCTCGCGGGCCGGTTCCTGATCGACCTGATCCCGGGCACCGTCGAGAAGGCGAACCCCCTCGACGACCTGTGGACGGATCGCGAGTACGCCGCCCACGTGCGTGACCTCGCCGCATCGGGTGACCTGGCGTCCGCCGTCGCGTTTCCCGCTGTGAACGGTGCCGCAGCGGGCGATCCGCGACTGCGGTACGCCGATGAATCGCTCCGGCCCTGGTTCGTGGTGTTCGACGGAGACGCATCGGCCTACATCGACGGTGACGTCGACACCGGGTGGTACCGCGACAACAACTATCTGCTGGTGATGACCGCCGCGCACGCGGTGGCGCCGGCGATCGACGACCGCGTCCCCGATCCCGCGGCGGCATCGGCGCGGGTCACCGAGTTGGCGGGCCGATCGGCGACAGTGATCACGTCCGATTGGGCGACGCTGCCGACGGTGTTGTCCCAGGTGGACCCGCGTCGGTGATCGTCGGGGCCGCCCACCGTGATGCCCGCGTTCGACCCCGTCACCCCGACACGCTGACGGTTGTGCCGATCCAGTCGTCGCGGCGCAACGCGTCGGCATGCACCCGTCCCACCTGCCCACGCGTGACCTGGAGACCCTCGATCCGGTCGTGCACGTCGACGTGGGCCGGTGCCTCCTCGTCGGATGATCCGTCGGTCAGGGAGACCGGCCGGATGATCGTCCAGTCCAGATCGCTGCCCCGGACAACGGTTTCCTGCGCCTCGCTGTCGGCGAGCTGCGGGGCCAGCACCAGCCGGAAGAACAGCTTCAGCGGCAGTGACAGCCGCCCGAAGGTGTCGCCGAGACCGTAGGTGGTCTGGACGACGATCCTGCGGATCCCGGTGGCCCGCATCGCGTCGACCACCCGTCGCGTGCCCTCGGAGCGCACGTCGAGCGGTGTCCGTGCTCGTCCGAACAGTCGCACGCCGAACGGATTGTCCGAGATGCCGAGGACCACGACGACAGCCTCCTGTCCGACCATCGCCTTCGCGAGCGCATCCGGGTCGAACACGTCCCCGGTGACCGTGTGGACGTTCTCGGTTTGCGTCGCCGCAGTGCGTGCGAACGCCGTCACCTCGTGGCCGTCCCGAACCAGCGCGGTGACGGCGGCAGCGCCGGTACCCCTGCTCGCTCCCACTACCAAGACCTTCATGTCGTCCACTCCCTCGTCTTCGCTGCCCGGTCTCTCCGGGTGCTTCCAGACTCGCCCCCACGACAAGTACGATCAATGCCAATCAGGCTCGACTCATTGCTCGATCGTCCACGCGATGGAAGGCTGGGACACATGCGCACCGACCTGCTCACCGCCGCGCTCCAGGACTTCGGTATGACCGGGGTGTTCTACGCGGTGTCCGACCTGGCGGCGCCGTGGGGCATCGACATGCCGCCGATCCCGGGGACGATGATCTTCCACCTCGTCACGGAGGGCTCGGCGGTGGTCGTGGTCGACGGCGTGGAGTGTCGCCTCGAACCGGGAGACGTCGCGCTCGTGCCCCGCGGCACCGGCCACCTGCTGGCGGACGGGGCCGACACTCCCGGCGCCCCGCTGTTCGACCTGCCGCGGGAGGAGCTCACCGACCGCTACGAACGGATCCGCATCGACGGCGGTGGTGCGCAATGCCGGCTCGTGTGTGGCGCGGTGTCGTTCTCCGGGCTCGGGGTCGCGCGCCTGGTACGGGCACTGCCCCCGGTGCTCGTCACCGCCGGGGCGGACGCGCGGTGGCAACGCGCGGCGCTGGACGTCATCGCCGCCGAGTCGATCTCACCGCGCCCCGGCAGCGACGTCGTGACGGCCCGCCTCGCGGACGTCCTGGTGGTCCAGACGATCCGGTCGTGGCTGGAAGAGTCGGCGCCGCAACGCGGCTGGATCGCCGCGGTGCGTGATCCGGCCGTCGGCGCGGCGCTCGCGGCCTTTCACGCCGAACCCGACCGGGCGTGGACGGTGGAGTCGCTGGCGAAGGCGGCGGGCATGTCCCGGTCGGCGTTCGCGGTCCGGTTCACCGACCTCGTGGACGAGCCGGTGATGGCCTACGTGACGTCGTGGCGGATGGATCTCGCGGCCCGGCTCGTTCGCGGTGGGGGACTGTCGCTCGGCCGGATCGCCGCGCGCGTCGGTTACCGCTCCGAGGCGGCGTTCAACCGGGCCTTCCGGCGGTGGCACGGCTGCACTCCCGGAGCATTCGCGCGGCGCGGGCCCATCTTCCGGGAGCAGGCCGGTGTCGACGTGACCGTGGTGACCGGGTAGATCGGCGTCCGCCCGCCGCGGCCCGGGCGGCGACGTCGTCGAGGCCGGTGGCCGTCGCCTTCGTCGTGGCCTACATGCTGACGGGCGGATCAGGTGATGGTGAATCCACCGTCGACGGCGATGGTCTGGCCGGTCACGTAGCCGGCAGCATCCGAAGCGAGCCACACCAGGGTGGCTGCCAGTTCGGCCGGATCGCCCGTGCGGCCCAACACGATCCGCGCCGACTGGCTCTCCAGATAGCCGTCCGCGTACTGATCGGTCATCTCGGACTCGAAGAACCCGGGCGCGAGGGCGTTGACGCGGATTCCCTTGCGTGCACCCCACTGTTGCGCCAGGTCCCGGGTGAGTCCGACGATCGCCGCCTTGCTCGCGCTGTACGCGGCCTGCGGCAACTGGGCCGTGGTCAGGCCCAGGATGCTGGCGATGTTCACGATCGAGCTGCCGGGCTGCATCACGCGGCCACACGCCTGCGCCGCCCAGTAGGAGCCGTTCAGGTTGATGTCGACGACCGAACGGAACTGCTCGGGGGTCTCGCGCGTCGCGGGAACGGCGGTGCCGATGCCTGCGTTGTTCACCAGGACGTCCACGCGGCCGAACTCGGCGGTTGCGGCGTCAACCATGGCGTGACACTGCTCCGGTGAGGTGACGTCGGTGGCGACGGTGAGTGCTCGGCGGCCGGCCGCCCGGACCAGACCCGCGGTGTCCTCGAGACGATCCGCCCGGCGTGCCGCGAGAACGACGTCTGCGCCCGCCTCCGCACAGGCCTGCGCGAACGCGACACCCAGGCCGGAGGATGCACCGGTCACCACGACGACCTTGTCGTCGAGACGGAACTTGTCGAGCACGGACATGCGGCCACCTTCTCTTGTGTGTGAGGTCGACGTCGGGTGACGTCGCCTCGCTCCGCCGGTGGGGCGGACGAACTCGGTTCGGCTCACTATTGCACTTCGGGCGGAGCCCCGGCCCCTCACGTCGTCCGCTCGTCGACACGCCCGCCGGTGAGACGGACCGTGATGCGATCGTCGCAGATCGGACGGGGCGGGGTCACCGCCGCGGCACGTCCGTGACTTACGGGACCCTGCAGGGGGCCGTTTCGATGCGTTAGCGTTATGCGTCACCGAAAATCGGTGGCATACCGTTCGACAGAGATTGAGGAGCATTTCATGGGCAGCATCGAAGAGATCTTCGCTTCCGTCGCAGACATCCTGGGGGGCCTCGGCCTCGGTTCGAGCGAAGGCGAAGGCGAAGTCACCCCGACGTAGTCCGTGCTACTCGACGCGACCCCCACCGCTCACCCGAGCGATGGGGGTCGCGTCGTCTTCGCTCAGCCGACCGCGGCGAGAACGGCGTCCGCCATCGCCTGTTCCCCGGCCGCGTTCGGGTGCACCGGAACGGGTTGCAGCGCACCGATCATCGGCTCGATCCACCGCTGCTCCGGTGACTGGCATCCGTCGCGCCCGACCGAGGACTGCGCCATGTCCACGAACCGGGTTCCCGTTTCCGCCGCCGCCCGCGCGACGGCGTCGTTCAACGTTGCCTGCAGGCTGTGCAGATACGGCACGTCACCCGCGGCGAGCGGCATCTGCGGAACACAACTGCCCGACGGCGGCAGCAACCACGGATAGCCGACGATCGCGACCTCGGCGTGCGGGGCGCGGGCACGGACGTCGCGCAGCACCTGCAGCAGGGCCGGATACGTCTGCGTGCGCACCTCGTCGGCGAGACTGTCACCGTACTGTTCCCGGCACGGATTCCAGGCACCGAGCCGGGCGACGGCGGCACCGATGCAGCGGGCCATGGCCATGGCGAACGTGTTGTTGTTGTTTCCGCCGATCGTCATCGTGACGAGGTCCGTCGACTCGGTGAGCGCGTCGAGCTGAGGAGCGAGGCCCGGGTACTGCGCACGGTAGTAGTCGTCCGTCTTGGCGCCACCACAACTGACGTCCGTCAGCGCATAGCCCCGGCTCGCGGCGACCACGTGCGCGAAGTTCCGTTCGGAGCGACTGCAATTCGGATGGGACCCGGGAACAGTCGGTTGCACTCCGGCTCCGGCGCTGAAGCTGTCACCGAGGTTGACGTACTCGACCGGTTCCTGTGCCGATGCGCCGGCCACGGCCAGGGTCGACGCGGCTGCCACGACCGCGGCCACCGTGGCGGCCCGGAGCCGCGTACTTGCTCGCACCTTCGAGTACATGCCCACGACCGCGACTCCTCGCCGATCCGCGAGGGGCCCCCGCCACCTCGATTGGGCAGGAATCTAGCAGGATCAGGCCACGCAGATCGGGAAAATGACGTTGGGTCCGAACAACGGAATGATCCCGACGGGTGCACAGGCGAGAAGTGCGCCGAGCGGATTCTGGTTCTGGCCGATGAGCACCACCGGATGAACGGGGTCCGCGGCCGAGGGGTCGGCGGCGGCGCCGGCTGAGCCGAGCAGCAACAGCGGCGGCAGGGCAGCGGCCGCGATCGCGGCGCGCAGTGCAACGGTTCTCATGACGGATCACGACCACTTCGTCGACAGGAGGTCCCTTCACGGTGCGCTCTGACGAAGCGGGAAGCAAGGGGGCCGCGGGCGGCGACTCGTGTCACTGCTCCGGCAGGAATGATCCGGACGGTGTGAGCGGCTGATTGAGGCGCGGCGCGTACTGGTCGAAGTAGACGCGGGCGATCAGGTCCCGACGACTGCGCACCCCGGCCTTGTCGAAGATCGACTTCAGGTGGTCCTGCACCGTGTAGGCGGACAGGTGCAGCGCGGCGGCGATGTCCTTCGTCGCCACCCCCTGCAACACCATCTGGGCCACGTCTCGCTCACGTGCGGTGAGACCGAACGCCTCGACGACGATCGGCACGATGTCCGGCGGACGGGCCTCCTCGATCGTCACCACGACCTCGCCGACCCGCCCGTCGCTCGACGACAGCGGCGACGCGTTGATCACCAACCACATCCCGGACCGTCCTCGAACGCGCAGGCGCGGCGGCAGTTGGGAGTCCCCGCGGCCGTAGCGGCGCGCGGCGCCGATCAGGGAGTAGATCGGATTGACGGCGGCGCCGCTGTTGGCGCCCGCGGTCAGGTCGTCGATGCGGTCCTGGCTGCCCGCGCTCATCTGCACGATCTCGTCGTTGCGGTCGACGATGAGCACAGCAGGCCCGGTCGGCGTCGCCTGCGGTTCGGCGACGACCGTGCACAGCAGTCCCGACCGGACCCCGTGTGCCAGCGTCCGCGACAGGGTGCCGAGGAACTCCACCTCGTCGTCGTCGAACGGGCGACAGCCCGTTCCGGCGCGGAAGAACGAGATCCCACCCCAGACGTGGCCACCGTCGCGCAGGATCAGGCGGGCCTCGTCGTGGAAGGCGTACTCGGGGATCATCAGCTCGTTCATCCGATCGGACGCCCGGGGCTCGCCGCGGGTCGCCACGTGCAGGCCGACCGCGTCGACACCGTGCGCAGCCATCTCCCGGAACGCCGTCTCCTCGTCCCGGCCGTACTCCAGCAGTCCCCACTGGGCGTCCTTGTGGTCCTGGCCGAGCAGACATCCGTACTTGCGTGCGGAGGTCAGCAACAGTGAACTCGGGTCGAGGCCCGCGACGCAGATGGCGTCGTTCGGGACGGCACGGCTGATCGACTCGACGGCCTCGGCGAAGAAGTCGTCCAGTCCGAGACCCGCGTGTGCGACCACGTCGAGGTCTCGGCGAACACGCTCGGCAGTCAAGCTCGGCATCATCGTCCCAGTGTGGAACCGTGCAGGTCGGCTGTCCATCCCAGAATGTTGGGGTGGCCCGGTCGGTCATTCCAGCTGGTCGGACCCCGTCGGGGAGAACGTTCCGGTGGGGTCGTACCGGCGGCGGATCTCGGACAGGCGGGCACGCGTCTCGGCGGGCCACAGGGCCGCCCGTTCCGCCGCCGGCAGGCCGCAGAAGCCGAGCAGCGCCCCGGATGTCCACGGCGCCACGGCTGTCGTCAGCGCGCGCAGGTGCGAGTCGACCTGATCGCCCAGAGGTCCCGCGCAGACTCCGATGCCGGTGACCGCGAACTCGGCATCGCGGCCGGTCACCGCATTCGCCGGCCCCTGCGTCCGGCGTAGTGCGCCACCGAGGAGCCGGATCTCGACGATCGCCAGCGGACTGTCGACCGCAGGCCCGGCGACGGCGATCATCGCGTCCACCGCCTCCGCGGGGAGCGCGGACAGCGTCGCACCCCGGTCGACGGCGGGCAACGGGCCGGGCGGGTCCATGTGCACGGCGTCGAGGGCGGCGACCGGCACGGCGCCGATCGTGTCGAGCAGGACCTGCCCGGCGTTGCGCATCGGAGCCAGCAGCGACTCGGCTCGGCCGGGGTCACCGGTGTGAGTGAAGCGCAGGTGCACCACGGTTCGACCCTGCAGCGGTGGCGGCAGGTTCGGCTCCGGTGGCAGGCGGGTGACGGCCACGGACGTGCCTGCCTCCTCGGGCAGCATCGGTGCCCACGATCGCCACGCGTGCAGGACATCCGATGCACTGTCACCGGCGAAGAAGATTCCGCCGCCGTGGACCGTCGCGAGCTCGACGAGCCCGATCTCGATCGTGGTCACGATGCCGAGGCCGTCGCGGCCACCGAGCAACGCCCAGAACAGGTCCGGGTGGGTGGTGGAATCCACCGCGCGGACCTGTCCGTCGGCGGTGACGAGTTCGAGTGAGCGCACTTGATCTGCGGCATAGCCGAATTCGCGTCCGAGCGGACTCAGGCCGCCGCCGAGGGTGTAGCCGACGACGCCGACACCGGACGAGGAGCCGACCAGCCCGGTGAGACCGTGCGGCGCGGTGACGGCCGTGACGTCACGCCAGCGGGCACCCGCGCCCACCCGTGCCGTCCGGGCGACCGGGTCGACGGCGACGTCGTTCATGCGGGCCGTGGTGACGATCAAGCGGCCGTGTCCCTCCGGGATCGCGCCGTGGCCGGTGGCGCGGACCCCGACTCGCAGGCCGTGGGTGCGGGCGTAGCGGATCGCGGCGGCGACGTCGGCGGCGCAGGTGGCACCGACGACGATCGTGGCATCGGGGGTGCACGCGACGTTGAAGCCGGCCAGTTCGGCGCCGAAGCCGGCGTCGCCCGGCACGAGGACCGGCCCGGCGACGGATGAGCGGAGCTGATCGGTGGACGGAGACTGCGGTTGCGTGGTGATCGACATGGGTGCTCCTCGGAGAATCGACTGTCGGGGGAACGGATGGGTGTCGGGGACGGTCAGCGACCGGCCTGCGCGGTGATCTCGACCGCGAGTCCGGGAACGGCGAGTGCGGTGACGCCCACGAGCGCGGCAGGTGGGGTCGCCTCCGCAGCCTCGAGGCGCTCGGTCAGGGCCGCGTACGCGGCGAGCGTCGCGGGCACGTCGGTCGAGTAGATCGTCAGCATGTGCACGTCGGCGAGCGTCATGCCGGCGGTGGTGAGGATCTCCTCGACGTTGTTCAGTGCGAGGGAGATCTGCGCGGACATGTCGCCCTCGTGCATGACGTTGCCGTCGGCGTCCACCGATGCCTGCCCCGCGACGGTCAGGAGTCTGCTCGGCGCCGGGCGCAGTTGCGCATGGTCGAAACGGAAGGGGGCGTTCCAGGTCGCCGGGTTGATCCGCTGGACGGTGGCGCGGGACGGTGTCGTGGTCATGTCCACGAGCGTGGGCGCCGGAGCAGGCGATTCCCATCCCGTGCCGGCGGGGAATTCCGCGGCCACGGATCTGGGTGTACTCGTTCCCAGAAAGCTGGGGATGCCGATCGGTGCCGCGCCGCGGCTCCCTGCCGGTGGTACGAGACGCGTTGCAGTACCGCAGTTCTGACTGCGGATACAACGGCAGGTCAGAGGTTGAACGCCTCTGACCTGCGATTACCGGTGCCCTCGGTGAGACTCGAACTCACACTGCACGGGTTTTGAATCCGTTTCCTCTGCCAATTGGGATACGAGGGCTTGTGCGGACACCACTGTAGAAGATCGGGCACGGGCGTCAAGCACCGGTACCCTCTAGAAGCCGCCGGACGCGTGACACGATGGCGGGTGAATGCTGTCGACGCGTGTCGTGCTCCGGCCACGCGCGGGGAGAGGAGTGCCGAGAATGAACGACCCCGCCGGGCCGGAGAGCCGTCCCGCGCCACGCCGCGTCGTGGTGGCCGAGGACGAGACACTCATCCGGATGGATCTCGTCGAGATGCTCCGCGAGGAGGGCTACGACGTGGTCGGCGAGGCCGAGGACGGGCAACGAGCCGTCGAACTCGCGGAGGAACACAAGCCCGACCTGGTCATCATGGACGTGAAGATGCCGCGCCGCGACGGCATCGACGCCGCCTCGGAGATCGCTGCGAAACGTATTGCGCCGGTGGTGATCCTGACCGCATTCAGTCAGCGTGAGCTCGTGGAACGGGCCCGCGACGCAGGTGCGATGGCGTACCTGGTCAAACCTTTCTCCAAGGCCGACCTCGTCCCCGCCGTCGAGCTCGCGGCCAGCAGGTTCGCCGAGATCGCGGCCCTCGAGCGGGAGGTCGCAGGCCTGACCGAGCAGTTCGAGACGCGCAAACTCGTCGAACGCGCCAAGAGCGTGCTCATGACGTCGCAGTCGCTGAGCGAGCCCGAGGCGTTCAAGTGGATCCAGCGGGCCGCGATGGACCGGCGCACCACCATGCGAGTGGTGGCCGAAGTGATCCTGGAGACCCTCGGCACACCGTGAACACTGCGCTACCGCCGTGTTTCCGAGCGCGCCACCGCGCGGGCCGACGGCGGTGAGGTCTGCCCCGTTCGTCCTGATCCGGGCGGGTTCGGACCCCGCGACCGGCGGGGGCGTGGTTTCGGTCGACGCGGTAACGCTCGAAACACGAATCGCGCCACGTCGATTCATTGCGGTGCACAGGCATAGTGGCGACGCTATGTTCACTCCGAAGCTGGCGCGGTCGGCACACGCGACCGTCCGGGGAGCGCATACATCGGAGGTGGACCGTGCATCGTCGTGCAGTGCAAGGCGCGTTGGTTCTGGGAGTCGCAGCGACCCTCGCTGTGGCTGGATGTAGCAGTAAGTCGACCGACGAGGGATCGAGCGACGGCGGTACCAGCGCATCGGCCGGTGGACTGAGCATCGTGCCCCAGGTGCTGCTCGACACCGGGGGTGCGGAGGTCCCGGCGACCGACGTCACCGACGCCGCCGACCCCGCCGGAAGCGGAAACGCCACCTGTGACGGCGTGTCCATCGCGATGGCCGGGGCCCTCACCGGCGCGAACGCAGCGCTCGGGCAGAACATCCTCAACGGCGCGAAGCTCGCCGTGGACAAGCACAACGAGAACAACCCGAACTGTCAGGTCCAGATCGTCCAGTTCGACACCGAGGGCGACCCGCAGAAGGCGACCCAGGTGGCGCCGAACATCGTCAGCGACCAGTCCGTCATCGCGTTGCTCGGACCGGCCTTCTCCGGCGAGACCAAGGCGACAGGGGCGATCTTCAACCAGGCCGGGCTGCCGTTCCTCACCGCGTCCGCGACCAATCCGACCCTGACGCAGAACGGCTGGACCACGTTCTTCCGTGGCCTCGGCAACGACAACAGTCAGGGCTCGGTCGTCGCGAAGTACCTCACCGACACCCTCGACGCCACGAAGGTGTGCGTCATCCAGGACGACTCCGACTACGGCGTCGGTCTCGCGAACGTGGTCACCGAGAGTCTCGGTGCGGCAGCGGACCCCGCGTGCTCGGCCAGCGTGAAGACCGGCCAGAAGGACTTCGCGGCCACCGTCTCCCAGATCAAGGCCGAGGAGCCGGACGCGATCTGGTACTCCGGCTACTACGCGGAGGCGGCACCATTCGTGACGCAGCTGCGTGAGGGTGGCGTCACTGCGCTCTTCGCCTCCGGTGACGGCGTCAACGACCCCGAGTTCGTCAAGCAGGCGGGCGAGGCTGCGAAGGATGCGATCCTCACCTGCCCGTGCATCCCCGCCCCCGAAGCGCTCGCGGACGAGTACGAGGCGTCCAGCGGACAGGCACCCGGTGTCTACTCCGTCGAGGGCTACGACCTCGCCACGATCATGCTCACCGCGATCGACTCCGGAGTGAAGGACCGCGCCGGGATGCTCGAGTTCGTCGAGAACTACGACGGTCAGGGCGTCGGCAAGCGGTACCAGTGGAACCCGGAGGGTGAGCTGTCGAACGCCCTCGTGCAGATCTACGAGGTCAACTGATCGTCCGCGGCCGGGTATCGGTGACCGGTACCCGGCCGCGTGACGTGGCATCACCGACCTCCACACGACCGAACGAGGTACCGCGATGATCGCGACCGCCCTCGTCGACTCCACCGCCCTCTACGCCGGCAGCGTCGACCTCCTCGCAGACAACATCGACTTCAACATCACAGGACTGACCAAGAGCTTCTGGCAGCTGACCGTCGACGGTCTGAGCTACGGCGCCATCTACGCCCTCGTCGCGATCGGATACACCCTGGTCTACGGTGTCCTGCGACTGATCAACTTCGCGCACTCCGAGATCTTCATGCTCGGCCTGTTCGGTCAATACGTGGCGCTGATGCTGCTGGGTTTCGCGCCGAGCGGCAACGTCTACAACGAGGGCGTCGCGATGACCGTCGTCTACCTCGGTCTCGCCATGCTCTTCGGCATGGCCGTGTCGGGCGGCGCCGCCGTCGGCCTCGAACGCGTCGCCTACCGCCCACTGCGCAAACGCGGCGCCAAACCACTCGTCTTCCTCATCACCGCGATCGGAATGTCCTTCGTCATCCAGGAATTCGTGCACTACGTGCTGCCGAAGATCTGGCCGGGACTCGGCGGGACCAACGCCCAGCAGCCCATCAAGCTGGTGCAGCCGGTCGAGGTGTTCACCGTCTTCGGGGCCACCGTCACGAACGTGACGATCGTCATCATCATCGCGGCGCTGCTCCTCACCGCCGCCACCGACGTGCTCATCAACCGCACCAAGTTCGGGCGCGGCATCCGCGCCGTCGCGCAGGATCCGGACACCGCGACGCTGATGGGCATCTCGCGGGAACGGGTCATCATGCTGACCTTCCTCATCGGAGGCCTGCTCGCGGGCGCAGCCGCGCTGCTGTACGCGCTCAAGATTCCCTCCGGCATCATCTACAACGGCGGATTCATCCTCGGCATCAAGGCCTTCTGTGCGGCCGTCCTCGGCGGGATCGGCAACCTGCGCGGCGCGCTGATCGGGGGACTCCTGCTCGGGGTGATGGAGAACTACGGTCAGGTCGTCTTCGGAACCGAATGGCGCGACGTGGTCGCGTTCGTACTGCTCATCGCCGTCCTGATGTTCCGTCCGACGGGAATCCTCGGCGAGAGCCTCGGGAAGGTACGGGTGTGAGCGCGCGGCCCGCCGGCTCCGGCGACGCGCCCCGCGGACGCGGAGTCGGCGACGCGATCCGCGGCTGGTGGAACGGGCTGACCAGGCCGATGCAGTGGCTGGTCGGCGTCCCACTGATCGTGCTCGTCGCGCTCCTCCCGGTCTGGCGGCCACCGCTGCTCGACACGCCCGGCACCGACTTCGGTGGGGTGATGGCGCAGTTCGCAATGGTTGCTCTCATCGCGATCGGCCTGAACGTCGTCGTCGGTCAAGCCGGCCTGCTCGATCTCGGTTACGTCGGCTTCTACGCCGTCGGCGCCTACACCGTCGGCCTGCTGACCAGCCCGAACAGTCCGTGGAACAAAATGGGCACCAGCGCCTTCTTCTCCACCGACTGGGCGTGGCTGTCGTGCCTGCCGATCGCGGTTGCGATCACGGCCTTCACCGGACTGCTGCTCGGAACGCCGACCCTGCGGTTGCGCGGCGACTACCTCGCGATCGTCACCCTCGGCTTCGGTGAGATCGTCCGCCTGCTCGCCGACAATCTCACCGACGTCACCAACGGGGGACAGGGTCTGTCCCAGATCGCGTATCCGCACCTCGGCGAATCCGAGGAGAAGCCGTACGGCGTCTTCTCCGCGGGCAACACCGGAGGCAACGTCAATTCCGGGGTGTGGTGGTTCTGGGTCGGCATGGCGATGGTGATCGTCGTGCTGCTCGTCGTCGGCAATCTCGAGCGCAGCCGTGTCGGCCGCGCCTGGGTCGCGATCCGGGAGGACGAGGACGCCGCCGAGATCATGGGCGTGCCGACCTTCAAGTTCAAGCTGTGGGCCTTCACGATCGGCGCCGCGATCGGCGGCCTGTCGGGTGCGCTGTACGCAGGACAGGTCCAGTTCATCAATCCGACCGGCTTCAACGTCATCAACTCGATGCTGTTCCTGTGCGCCGTGGTCATCGGCGGCCAGGGCAACAAACTCGGCGTCATCGTCGGGGCGTTCATCATCGTCTACCTGCCGAACCGGGTGATGTCCGTGCAGGTGGGGGGCCAGTCGCTGGGGGACTACAAGTACCTGTTCTTCGGCCTGGCGCTGGTGATGCTGATGATCTTCCGGCCGCAGGGCCTGTTCCCTGCCCGGCAGAAGCTGCTGGCGTACGGTCGGCAGGTGTACCGGGCGGTGCGCAGGCCCACCGACACGACGGACCCGCCGGACCGCAACGACCCGGAACCGACCCCGGAAACCGTCGCGAACGGAGGTGGGCGATGACCGCGGGACCCGGCGCGGGCGACGCGCTGTTCGACAACGAGGACCTCGCCGTCGAGCTCCCCCCGGAGGAGAGCGACCGGAACGCGGGCGTCGTCGACGTGACCGCGCTCGACCCGGCGCTCGCCGACCCCGATGCGGTCGCGGACGCCGTTGCGCCGCAACGTGACATTCGTGTCGACGAGGGCGAGGCACTGCTGCGCACGGAGGGCCTCACGGTGAGGTTCGGTGGACTCGTCGCCCTCGACGACGTGAGCTTCGAGATCCGGCGTGGCGAGATCCTCGGCCTGATCGGGCCGAACGGCGCCGGCAAGACCACCTGCTTCAACGCGATCACCGGTGTCTACAAGCCGTCCGCGGGCACCGTGTCCTTCGACGGCCGGGTACTGGCGAAAACCAAACGCAACGAGATCACCCGGCTCGGTATCGCGCGGACCTTCCAGAACATTCGGCTCTTCAGTGAGATGACGGCGTTGGAGAACGTGGTCGTCGGAACCGACGCCCGGCACCGGACATCGGTACCCGGCGCGATCTTCCGCACCGCACGGCATCGGCGTGAGGAGCACGACGCCGTCGAACGCGGGATGGCGCTGCTCGAGTTCGTCGGGATCGCGCCGCGCGCCGTGGAGAAGGCCCGCAATCTCTCCTACGGTGATCAGCGCCGACTGGAGATCGCCCGCGCTCTGGCCACCGAACCGAAACTGCTCTGCCTCGACGAGCCGGCCGCCGGATTCAATCCCAGCGAGAAGGCCGCGCTGATGGACCTGATCCGCAAGATCCGCGACGACGGCTTCACGGTCCTGCTGATCGAACACGACATGCGTCTGGTGATGGGGGTGACCGACCGGATCGTGGTCCTCGAATTCGGTCGCAAGATCGCCGACGACGTGCCCTCCGCGATCCGCGAGAACCCCGCCGTGATCGCCGCCTATCTGGGAGTCCCGGATGACGAATCGGCCTGACACCGACCACGAACCCACCACCACCGATGCGCCGCTGCTCGAGGTCACCGACCTGATCGTGGGGTACGGCCGGATTCGCGCGCTGCACGGGATCTCGCTCGACGTTCGTCGCGGCGAGTTGGTCACGCTGCTGGGCGCGAACGGGGCGGGGAAGTCGACGACGATGCGCGCACTGTCCGGTCTGCTTCCGTTGGGCGGCGGACGGATCGTGTTCGACGGCACCGACATCAGTCACGTCAAGGCCCACGACCGAGTGAAGCTCGGGATGGTGCAGGTGCCGGAGGGGCGCGGTGTGTTCCCCGGGATGACCGTGCAGGAGAACCTCGACATGGGTTGCTACGCAAGGACCTTCCCGTCGAAGGGCGAGTACGCCGAGCGCCTCGACTGGGTGTTCGAGCTGTTTCCGCGGCTCGGGGAGCGTCGAACCCAGGTCGGCGGGACCATGTCGGGCGGCGAGCAGCAGATGCTCGCGATCGGGCGCGCACTGATGGCCCGGCCGCGGCTGCTGATGATGGACGAGCCCTCGATGGGACTCGCTCCGATGGTGATCGCGCAGATCTTCCGCATCATCGCGGACATCAATGCGCAGGGCACCACCATCCTGCTGGTGGAACAGAACGCGCAGCAGGCGCTGCGTCGCACCGACCGCGCCTACATCCTCGAAACCGGGGAGATAACCCGCACCGGTACCGGCAGCGATCTGCTCGCCGATCCGGCGGTGAAGCAGGCGTACCTCGGCGTCGGCTGAGCCGACGCGCCAGGCGTGGCACGCCCGATGTTGCGTACCTGTCGGGGCACCTCCCTAGACTCACTGCGGTGAGCCCGACAACGTCACCCGCATCCGACACCGCACCCGCAGGCACAGGCGACAAGCCGACGCTGCTGCTCCTCGACGGGCACTCTCTGGCATATCGCGCGTTCTTCGCGCTGCCGGCGGAGAACTTCAAGACGCACAGCGGGCAGACCACCAACGCCGTGTACGGGTTCACCTCGATGTTGATCAACCTGCTGCGTGACGAGCAGCCCACTCACGTCGCCGCCGCGTTCGACGTGTCCCGGCAGACCTTCCGGGCGGAGGCGTACCCCGAGTACAAGGCGAACCGGAGCACGACCCCGGACGAGTTCAAGGGGCAGGTCGAGATCACCAAGGAGGTGCTCGGCGCGATGGGGATCCCGGTGATGGCCGAGGCCGGGTTCGAGGCCGACGACGTCATCGCCACGCTCACCACCCAGGCCACCGCCGAGGGATTCCGGGTGCTCGTGTGCACCGGCGACCGCGACGCACTGCAGCTCGTCACCGACGACGTGACGGTGCTGTACCCCCGCAAGGGCGTCTCGGACCTGACGCGGTTCACCCCCGCCGCGGTCGAGGAGAAGTACGGCCTGACGCCGCGGCAGTATCCCGACTACGCGGCGCTGCGCGGCGACCCGTCGGACAACCTGCCCGGTATCCCGGGCGTGGGGGAGAAGACCGCCGCCAAGTGGATCCGCGAGTTCGGGTCGTTCACCGAGCTCGTCGACCGGGTCGACGAGGTCCGCGGCAAGGTCGGTGACGCGCTGCGCGCCAACCTCTCGGCCGTCGTGATGAACCGTCAGCTCACCGAGATGGTGCGCGACGTGCCGCTGCCGTACACCCCCGACCAGCTCGCGCTGGCACCGTGGGACCGCGACAAGATCCACTCGCTGTTCGACGATCTCGAGTTCCGGGTGCTCCGGGACCGGTTGTTCGACACGCTGTCCTCGGCCGAGCCCGAGGCAGAGGAGGGCTTCGAGGTGCGTGGCGGCGCGCTCGCGCCCGGCGAGGTCGCCGAATGGCTCACGGCGCACGTGGGCGACGGCTCCCGGGCGGCACTGTCGGTCGTCGGCCCGGGCAGCCCGTACGGGGGTGACGCGGCGTCCGTCGCGATCGCCGCCGCCGACGGTGAGGGCGCGTACGTCGCCACCGCCACGGTCACCGAGGAGGACGAGAACGCGCTCGCCGCGTGGCTCGCCGATTCCGCCGCCCCGAAGGCGCTCCACGAGGCGAAATCGGCCATCCACGCCCTGCGCGGCCGCGGGTGGACGCTGCGTGGCCTCACCAGCGACACCGCCCTCGCGGCGTACCTGGTCCGGCCCGGGCAGCGCAGCTTCAATCTCGACGACCTGTCGCTGCGGTACCTCAAGCGGGAACTGCGGGTCGAGGACTCGGGCGACGCCCAGCTCTCGCTCCTAGACGCCGAGGACGAGGCGGAGTCGAAGGCCGCGGAAACCGAGATCCTGCGGGCCCGGGCGGTCCTCGACCTCGCAGACGCGTTCGACACCGAACTGGCGTCCATCGAATCCGCACGCCTGCTGACCGATCTGGAGTTGCCCCTCCTGGAGGTCCTCGCCGCCGTCGAGTCGACCGGCATCGCCGTCGACACCGATCACCTCGACGAGCTCCAGTCCACGTTCGCCGGCCGGGTGTCCGATGCCGCGAACGCCGCCTACGAGGTGATCGGTGAGCAGATCAACCTCGGCTCGCCCAAGCAGTTGCAGGTCGTGCTGTTCGACAAGCTCGACATGCCGAAGACGAAGAAGACCAAGACGGGATACACCACGGACGCGGCGGCGCTGGAGTCCCTCTTCGAGAAGACGCAGCACCCGTTCCTCGAGCACCTGCTGGCGCACCGTGACGCAACCCGCCTCAAGGTGACCGTCGACGGACTGCTCAAGTCGGTCGCCGACGACGGCCGCATCCACACCACGTTCAACCAGACGGTCGCGGCCACCGGACGCCTCTCGTCGACCGAGCCGAACCTGCAGAACATCCCGGTTCGCACCGACGCCGGCCGGCAGATCCGTGATGCGTTCGTGGTCGGGTCCGGGTTCGGATCCCTGATGACCGCCGACTACAGCCAGATCGAGATGCGGATCATGGCGCACCTGTCGAACGACGACGGCCTGATCGAGGCCTTCAACACGGGTGAGGACCTGCACAGTTTCGTCGGCTCCCGAGCGTTCGGGGTACCGATCGAGGAGGTCACCCCCGAACTGCGGCGACGGGTGAAGGCGATGTCCTACGGCCTGGCCTACGGGCTCAGTGCCTACGGCCTGGCCGCTCAGCTGAAGATCTCCACCGAGGAGGCGAAGGAGCAGATGGAGGCGTACTTCGCCCGGTTCGGCGGGGTCCGCGACTATCTGCGGGAGGTCGTGGAGAAGGCACGCAAGGACGGCTACACGTCCACGCTGTACGGGCGCCGCCGCTACCTGCCCGACCTGAACTCCGACAATCGCCAGCGTCGTGAGGTCGCCGAGCGAGCGGCACTCAATGCTCCGATTCAGGGAACCGCCGCGGACATCATCAAGGTCGCGATGATCGACGTCCAGTCCGCACTGGCCGAGGCCGGTCTGCGGTCGCGGATGCTGCTCCAGGTGCACGACGAGCTGGTGCTGGAGATCGCGGCCGACGAGCGTGACGCCGTCGAGGCCCTGGTCCGGGAGAAGATGGCGGGAGCGATCGAGTTGTCGGTTCCGCTCGACGTCTCCGTCGGGGTGGGCCGCAGCTGGGATGCGGCGGCCCACTGATGGGCGTCCTGGTCTGCTTTCACGCGCACCCGGACGACGAGGTGTTCATCACCGGCGGGGTGATCCGTGCCGCGTCGGACGCCGGACACCGCGTGGTGCTGGTCACCGCGACCGACGGCGCCCTCGGCGAGGTTCCGGACGGGTTGCTCGAACCCGGTGAGACCCTGGCACACCGGCGCCTCGCCGAACTCGATGCATCGGCCGACGCTCTCGGCGTGCATCGGGTCGTGCCGCTGCACTACCGGGATTCGGGGATGGCAGGCACCGCCGACAACGCCCATCCCGACGCGTTCTGCAATGTCGATGTCGACGTCGCCGCAGCGCGACTGGCGGAGGTGCTCTCGGAGGAGGGCGCCGACGTCGTGACGATCTACGACGAGAACGGGGGATACGGGCATCCCGATCACGTACAGGTGCACCGCGTCGGGGTGCGGGCGGCCGAACTCGCGGGTGTGAAGCGGGTGTACGAGGCCGCGGTCAACCGGGACCACATGAAGCGGATGATCGCCGCGAATCCCGCCTGGGCGGACGGAGCGGACGCACCGGACGTGGAGACCCTCGGCCTGCCGGAGGCGGCGATCACGACGGTCGTGGACGTTTCGGGTCACGTGCAGGCGAAGCGTGCGGCGATGGTCGCGCACGCCACCCAGGTCGGCGACTTCGGCCCCTTCCTGCAGATGCCGCTCGAACTGCTGGGTGCGGCGGTCGGAACCGAGTGGTTCCGGCGCCGGGACGTGCCCGTCGGACACCGCGAGTCGGCCCTCGACCTGTGAGGGCCGGGTCGGCGCCACCGCCGACCCGGCACCGCCCTAGGCGCCCTGCTGGGCCTCGATCTGCTTGCGGACCTCGTCCATGTCGAGGGCCTTCACCTGCGTGACCAGGTCTTCCAACGCGGCCTGCGGGAGGGCTCCGGGCTGGGAGAACACGAGGATGCCCTCGCGGAACGCCATGATCGTCGGGATGGATCGGATGTTCGCCGCGGCGGCGAGCCCCTGCTCGGCTTCGGTGTCCACCTTGCCGTGCACGACGTCGGGATGAGCCTCCGACGACGCCTCGAACGTGGGGGCGAACTGGCGGCACGGACCGCACCACGACGCCCAGAAGTCGATCAGCACGACGTCGTTGCCGGTCACGATCTCGTCGAAGTTCTGCTGGGTCAGGGTCTGGGTGGCCATTCGAATCCTCTCGCCGCCGGCCGGTGCCGGGATCGGTGCAGCCCTTCGGCTGCAGTCGCGTCCTACAACGCGTAGTGCGCACCGATTCTTCCCGACATCACCGATCGCTGCCGCAACGGGAGCCACCGGTGCGGGTCACGTGACGAGCCACTCGCGTTTCGCGTCGCCGTCCCAGCGCCGGATGCCGGCGCCCTTCCCCGTCGTGTGCGCCGGGTGGACGAGGTTCAGGGCGGGTCCGATCTCGTCGGGGAACACGCGCCGGGCGAGGGTGATGTGCGGCGTCCAGTCGCCGGGATGGATGTGCGCGGGAACGCCGGGACAGTCGTGCAGGATTCGAAAGATGCTCCGCTGCAAGGCCAGCAGGCCGGCAGTGGGAACGACCAGATATGCCAGCGTCTTTCGGTGCCCGCCGAAGACGACCAGACCTCCCAGCGAGATCCGCAGGTCGGGTGGTGACAGCTGCTGCTGCAGCAGGAGATCGGTTTCCGGGTCGATGTGCTGCGCGACGGCGAGCGTCACGTGCGGCCGGTTGGTCGACTTGCGGACCACCCCTTGGCTGGGAAGCGCGGCGTCGGCCAGGCGCCGCCACTCACGGCGGACGGTGTCGTCGAGGCCGGAGTCGAGCAGCAGTTCCACGGACTGCACCATGCTGAGCAATGATTGTCGTGTGACCCCACCGAGCGCAATCACCCCAGAATCCGGGCACGCCGGGACCTCGCTGCGACTGGGACTGCTCGTCGGCGACGGGATCGGGCACGAGATCGTTCCCGACACGCGGCGTGTCGTCGACACCGCCGTGTCGGCGGTCGGGCACGACGCGATCGCGTGGGTGGAACTCCCGATCGGGTTCGACGCGATCGACAGTCACGGCACACCGATCCCGGAGGAGACGCTGGCTGCGTTGCAGGGTCTCGACGGCTGGGTGCTGGGCCCCCACGACAGCGCGGCGTATCCCGAGCAGTTCCGTGGTGACCTCACCCCTGGCGGGACGATCCGAAAGCGGTTCGGCCTGTTCGCCAACATTCGTCCTGCTCGGGCGCACGCGGGCGTCGCGGCGACGGTCCCCGACATGGATCTGGTGATCGTGCGGGAGAACACGGAGGGCTTCTACGCGGATCGGAACATGCACGTCGGGAGCGGTGAGTTCATGCCGACCCCGGACGTGGCGATGGCGGTCGCGGTGTTCACGCGTCGTGCCTGCGAGCGCATCGCGCACACCGCGTGCCGTCTCGCCGGGCAGCGTCGGGGGCGGGTCACCGTCGTTCACAAGACCAATGTTCTGGCACTGACCACGGGTCTGTTCCTGGAAGCTGTCACCGACGTCGCGCGGGGCTACCCCGGGGTGCGTGTCGACGCCGAGCACGTCGACGCCATGGCCGCCCATCTCGTCCGGCGGGGCGGTGACTTCGACGTCGTCGTGACCGAGAACATGTTCGGGGACATCCTGTCCGACCTCGCGGGCGAACTCTCCGGGTCGCTCGGTACGGCACCGTCGCTGAACGCATCCGCGACGCAGGCGATGGCCCAGGCGGCGCACGGAGCGGCCCCGGACATCGCGGGCCGCAATCGCGCCAATCCCACGGCGATGATGTTGTCGGCGGCGATGCTGCTGGACTGGCTGGCGGACCGAAGGACGGACCCGCTGCTGGCGCGGGCTGCGGAGCGGATCCGGCGCGCCGTCGCGGACACGCTGGCCGCCGGGGTCGCGACCGCGGACCTGGGCGGCTTGGCGTCCACGGCCGAGTTCACCGAAACGGTCGGGGCTCGAATCCTGCGCCGGTGAGCGGCCTGCAAGTACGCTGCGAAGGGTGCCACTCCTGCCGGTCGAACGGACGATGTGGGTGCGTCGACAATCCAGGCGCGTCCGGCTTTTCGGTGCCCTGGCCGCGGTGACCCTCGCCGTGTCGGCGTGCGTGCACAACAGTGAGGGTCTCGTTCCGCCCGACACCGTTCACGTCACGCGGGTCGACGAGATCGCGGCACAGGTACCCCCGACGGTCGCGGCGTCCGGACGGTTGCGGGTCGGCGTCAACGTGCCCTACGCGCCCAACGAGTTCAAGGACGAGAACGGCAACATCGTCGGCTTCGACGTCGACCTCATGGAGGCCGTGACGTCGGTACTCGGGCTTCGTGCCGAGTTCGTCCAGGCCGATTTCGACAAGATCATTCCCGCGGTCCAGGCCGGGACGTTCGACCTCGGGATGTCCTCGTTCACCGACACGGTCGAGCGGCAGAAGTCGGTGGACTTCGTCGACTACTACATGGCCGGCGTGCAGTGGGCGCAGCAGACGGGCGAGGCCGTGGATCCCGGCGACGCGTGCGGCCTGCGGGTGGGGGTGCAGACCACCACGTACGAGGACATCGACGAGGTGCCCGCCAAGAGCGACGCCTGTGTGGCGGCGGGCAAGCCGGCGATCGAGAAGATCAAGTACGACAGCCAGGACGACGTGTCGAATGCGTTGATCCTCGGCCGGATCGACGCGATGTCCGCGGATTCGCCGGTCACCGCGTATGCGATCAAACGCAGCGACGGCAGGCTCGAGGAGGCCGGCGAACAGTTCGACTCCGCGCCGTACGGCTGGGCGGTGACGAAGGGGTCGCCGCTCGCGCCGGTCCTCCAGCAGGCGCTGCAACACCTGATCGACACCGGCGACTACCAGCAGATCGCCGACAACTGGGGAGTCGGGTCGGGAACCGTCACGACCGCGCAGATCAACGGCGCCACGAGCTGAGTCGTCCGACAGAAGGGTGGTGACCATGTCCCAGGATCCGGCGTCCGCCGCCGCACCCGCGGACGAACCCGCACCGATCCGGGCGGTGCCCCTGCGTCATCCGGGCCGCTGGATCTCCGCGGTCGTCGTGATCGTGTTGGTGGCACTGTTCGTGTACGGCGCCGCCACCAACGAGGCGTTCGGTTGGGACGTGTACGCGCAGTACCTGTTCGACGCGCGGATCACCGAAGGCGCGCTGAAGACGATCGTGCTCACGATCCTCGCGATGATCATCGCGGTGCTGCTGGGTGTGATTCTCGCGGTGATGAGGCTGTCCCCGAATCCGGTGTTGCGTACCGCCGCATGGATGTATCTGTGGATCTTCCGCGGCACCCCGGTGTACGTGCAGCTGGTGTTCTGGGGCCTGTTCCCGTCGATCTACAAGACCGTCTATCTCGGTGTTCCCTTCGGCCCGCACGTCGCGGAGTTCACGCTGCAGGACCTGCAGGCGGCGTTCCTGTTCGCGGTGATCGGCCTCGGCCTCAACGAGGCCGCGTACATGGCCGAGATCGTCCGCGCCGGTGTCGGTTCGGTGAACGAAGGGCAGATCGAGGCGTCGACGGCGCTCGGTATGTCGTGGTCGCAGACCATGCGTCGCACGGTGCTGCCACAGGCGATGCGGGTGATCATCCCGCCCACCGGCAACGAGCTCATCAGTATGCTCAAGACGACGTCGCTCGTTCTGGCCGTGCCGTACACAGGCGAGCTGTACGGACGAGCCCGGGACATCTCGGGCGCGAACTTCCAGCCGATCCCGCTGTTGCTCGTCGCCGCCACCTGGTATCTCGCGATCACCAGCATCCTGATGATCGGTCAGTACTACCTCGAGCGGCACTACTCGAAGGGTTTGTCGCGGGTGCTGACGGCTCGACAGTTGCAGGCGCTCGCCGACGCGCAGAACGCGCCGTCGACGGGTCCTGCCGGCGGACAGGGAGGATGACCGATGACTGCTGCGTCGACGACACCGATGGTCAGGGCCGATCGGGTCTGCAAGAGCTTCGGTGCCCTGAAGGTGTTGCGTGGGGTGACACTGGAGATCGATCCGGGGCAGGTGCTCTGCCTCGTCGGGCCGTCCGGGTCGGGCAAATCGACGTTCCTCCGGTGCATCAACCATCTGGAGCAGGTCAGTGCGGGCAGGTTGTACGTCGACGGCGACCTCGTCGGCTACCAGGAGAAGAACGGCAAGCTGTACGAACTTCATCCACGCGCCGCCGCGAAGCAGCGCCGCGACATCGGGATGGTGTTCCAGCACTTCAACCTGTTCCCGCACCGAACCGCGCTGGAGAACGTGATCGAGGCGCCCGTGCGGGTGAAGAAGGTGTCGCGCGACGAGGCCACGTCCAGGGCCCGCGATCTGCTCGACCAAGTGGGGCTGTCCGCGAAGGCCGACGCCTATCCGGCGCAGCTCTCCGGTGGGCAACAGCAGCGGGTCGCGATCGCGCGGGCACTGGCGATGGAACCGAAGCTGATGCTGTTCGACGAGCCCACCTCGGCCCTCGACCCGGAGCTCGTCGGCGAGGTGCTCGGCGTGATGAAGAACCTGGCGCGCGAGGGCATGACGATGGTCGTGGTCACTCACGAGATGGGTTTCGCGCGTGAGGTCGCCGACGTACTGGCCTTCATGGACGGGGGCGTGGTCGTCGAGTCCGGCGAGCCCCGCGCCCTGCTCGCGAATCCGCAACACGACCGCACCAAGTCCTTCCTCTCCAGGCTCCTGTGACGGCATGAACGGTTCCGTTCAGTCGATCAGATCGAGTGAACGGAACCGTTCATGCCATCTGCACCAGTAGCGGACTGCTATCTTGGTGATATCACTTCGATAGCAAAGGTGGAGAAATGGAGCGCAGGGCGTTTCGATTGGACGGGTTCGTGGTCCTGCTGGTTCTGGTCGTCGCGGCACTGCTCGCGGCCGGTGCGGTGGTGGCCGGGTTCCTCGTGGCCGCAAGCCTTCCGCTGCAGATCGTCTGGTGGGTGGTCGCGGGCCTGATCCTGCTGGCGGTGCTGGTACTCGCCACCGGATTCACCGTCATCAATCCGAACGAGTCCCGGGTGATCCAGTTCTTCGGGCGGTACGTCGGCACCGTGGCGGACGACGGGTTCAAGTGGGTGGTGCCGTTGACGTTCAAGCGGCGTGTCACGTTGCGGGTGCGCAACTTCGAGACCTCGAAGCTCAAGGTCAACGACGCGGACGGCAACCCGGTCGAGATCGCAGCGGTCGTCGTCTACAAGGTCGTCGACAGCGGAAAGGCGACGTTCGCGGTCGACGACTACGAAGAGTACGTCGCGATCCAGTCCGAGGCCGCCGTGCGTCATCTGGCGACGACCCACCCGTACGACTCGGACGCGGGCGCGGGGACCAGCCTCCGGGACGGCGCGGAGGTGGCTGCCGAACTCACCGCCGAGTTGCGCGACCGTACCGATCTCGCCGGCATCGAGGTCGTCGAAGCCCGCATCACGCATCTCGCCTACGCGCCGGAGATCGCCCAGGCGATGCTGGTCCGGCAGCAGGCGGCGCAGATCGTGGCTGCCCGAACCCGGATCGTGGAGGGCGCGGTGGGCATGGTGGAGGGCGCACTGGACCAGCTTTCGGCTCGCGGTGTCGTCGACCTCGACGAGGAGCGGCGCGCGACGATGGTCTCGAACCTGCTGGTCGTCCTGTGCGGGGACAAGGCGACGCAACCTGTCGTCAACGTCGGATCGCTCTACGCCTGACCGCGATGGCCGAGCGCAAGAAGGTGCTGCTGCGCCTCGACCCGGCCGTCCACGCCGCGATTGCGAAGTGGGCGGCCGACGACCTGCGCAGCATCAACGCGCAGCTCGAGTTCGCGCTGCGTCTCGCGCTGGAGCAGGCGGGCCGGTCACCGAAATCGGACTGACCGGGCCGCCCGCCGGGGCGAGCGCCCCGAGCCGGGATCGGCGACGTCTCACCGGCCCGAGGCGCGGGCCAGCGTCAGCATCCGCTCCTCGATCGTCGCTCGCACCTCCTCCAGCTCGGCGTCGATCCCCGCTGCGGTCAGGGCGGCGCTCAGGTCACGTTCGTCCGTGTCGGGAACCCGGATCGCGCGACCCGACAGGATCACCGGGATGCCGGCGTCGTTCAGCGCGGCGAAGGCCCGGCCCCAGTCCGCGCAGTGCACGGCGACGGTGTGGGTGTCCCCGACGATCGCGTCCTCGTCACCCGACGCCACCAGTCGTCCCTCGGCCATCAGCAGCAGGCGGTCGCACTGCTGGGCCTCCTCCATGTAGTGCGTGGTGACGAGTACCCCCGCGCCGCGGTCGGCCTGTTCCCGGATGGTGTCCCACAGGCGTGCCCGTGACAGGGCGTCCACCCCCGAGGTCGGCTCGTCGAGGATCAGCGCCTCCGGAGTGTGCGCAAGAGCCACCACGAACGCGACCTGACGTTGCGAGCCGAGTGGGAGGTCGCCGACGAGGGTGTTCGCGTGTGCGGCGAGACCTGCCGGGAGGGTGGGACGGGGCACCCCATAGGATTCGGCGCTGAACTGCAGGTTTTCCGCGACTGTCATGTCCCGGTACAGGCCGAGGTTCTGTGGGACGTACCCGAGGCGGGCGCGCCGTTGGAGGTCCGGGGGTCCGTCGAACAAGGTGACCTCGCCCGCCGAGGGTGCGAGGAGTCCGAGCACCATGCGGATCAACGTGGTCTTGCCTGCCCCGTTGGCGCCGAGGAGGCCGACGACCTCGCCCGCGCTCACCTCGATGTCGACCGAGTCCACCGCCGTGAACGATCCGAAACGGCGCGTCGCGGAACGCGCGCTCAGGATCCGCTCGCTCATGACGCGGTCCGCATGCTGCGGGACAGTGACGCCGCGATGACGATGTCCTCCAGGTCGGGTTCGACACGGGGTGCATCGGTGTCCACCGACCCCGACGGCCAGTACTCGTGGCGTTCCCGTCCACGCCGCCACGACCAGTCGCGGCGCACCGGATCCGGGCTGCGGGTCACGGTGCCCGTGAACCCCGAGCGCACGTCGTCGTACGAGCCCTGGACCAGAACCTGGCCGGAGTCCAGCACGACGAGATGGGCGGCGCGCTCGGCCTCGTCGAGGTACGTGGTGGACATGATCACCCCGGATCCCTGTGCAGCGGCCTCGGACACCATGCGCCACAGGTCGATTCGACTCACCGGGTCGACCCCGGTGCTCGGTTCGTCGAGGATCACCAGGGATGGGTGGTGGATCATCGCCATTGCGGCGCCGAGCTTGCGTCGCATGCCCCCGGACAGGGCGGACGCCTGTCGATCGGCGGCGCTGGTGAGTCCGCAGCGTTCGACGAGTTCGTCTCGCCGGGAACGTAATTCGCGGCCCCTGAGGCCGTAGGCCCCGCCGACGAAGTCGAGGTTCTGGCGCACGGTCAGAGCGGCCCAGCTCCCGGGTCCGGCCGGCAGGAAGCCCATGCGGTTCTTGTCGGGGGAGGTCACGGTGCCCGCGCCGGGGACGATCTCGCGCGCGAATGCACGTAGCAGCGTTGTCTTTCCGGCGCCGTCGCCGCCGACCACCGCGACGACCGCGCCGGCCGGGACGGTGACGCTCACCCCGGCCAACGCCGCCCGCCTGCCGAACCGGACCGTGACGTCGCGCGCCTCGGCGATCGTGGCCGCCGCCGTCGTGGTCACTGTGCCGCCACGTCGGGGTCGTCGGTACGGGCGCGCCGGGGTGTGACGTTCGGCGCGAGATCGCGGCGGAACCGCAGTGTGGCGCCCGTGAACACGACGACGGCCATCACGGTCAGGATCAGCAACGGCAGCCACAGCGTGGCAAGGGGTGCGCCGCGGAGCATGACGCCCTGCGAGATCATCGTGAAGTAGGTCAGAGGCAGCAGATAGCCGATCCAGCGAACCCCGGCGGCCATCGCGTCCAGTGGAAAGATCATGCCCGACAGCAGGATCTGTGGCATGAGGAACAGGAACGCCAGCTGGATCGCCTGACCGGTGGTCTGTGACACCGTCGAGATCAGCACACCGAGTCCGAGGACGACGAACAGGAAGATCGCCGCACCGAGGGCGAACACGAGAACGTTGCCGTTGAAGGGAACGCCGAAGAGCACCATGCCGAGTCCGGTCACGACAATCATGTCGAGGGCGGCGAGCAGGAAGTACGGCACGATCTTGCCGAGGATCACCTGGCTCGGCCGAATCGGCATGACCGCCAACTGCTCCAAGGTCCCGGCCTCCCGCTCCCGGACCAGTCCGATACTCGTGATGATCGTGCCGATGAACGTGAGGATCAGGCCGATGATCGCGGGCACCATCACCCAGGACGTCTTCAGGTCGGGGTTGTAGAGGACCTCGGTCTGTACGGAGTCCCCGACCTTGTTGAGTACGGACACGGTCGACTGCGCCGCGAACAGGTTCGACCCGTCGACGAGGGCGACGGCGGGGGATCCGGGGTTCGCGGTGAGGATCGCGACGTCGACCTTGTTGTCCCGCAACAGGTTCTCGGCCTCGGTCCGGTCGTACCCGGGTTCGGTGACCGTGACGTCGAAGTACGCCGGCAGTGACTGCTCGACCTGCGTCGCCGTCGGGCCCGTCACCGCGGCCTTCACCGACGAGACGTAGAAGTTCGCCGCGTAGCCGAAGACCACCAGCAGCAGGAGTGGCAGCACGATCAGCATGGCCAGGGTGCGCCGGTCCCGCGCCAACTCGCGGAACTCCTTGACGATCATCGCCCGCATGGACGAAGCGTAGGAGTGATCGACACGGCGGTCAACGACCGGTGAAGTCTCTCCGCGTCGCGTGGGAGGGGCTCGGCGGCCGGGACATCCGGCGGCCGTCAGTCCGGTTTGCGGCAGACGAAGATCGCGGTACCCGGGAACAGTTGGCCGCGCAACGGACTCCACTGTCCCCATTCACGGTCGAGCCACTCCGGCCAGTCCGGTTCGACGATGTCGAGCAGTTCCAGTCCGGCGGCGACGATCTCACGGACCCGGTCGCCGATCGTGCGGTGGTGCTCGACGTAGGTCGGGGTGCCGGACTGGTCCACCTCGACGTACGGGGTGCGGTCGAAGTACGGGATCGTGGCCGTCAGGCCGGCAGGCCCGGGGTCGTCGGGGAAGATCCACCGCATGGGGTGGTTCACCGCGAACACCCACCGCCCACCCGGACGCAGCACACGAGCGACCTCGCGCATGACGAGCGCGGAGTCGGCGACGAAGGGTACGGCACCGAACGCCGAGCAGGCGATGTCGAAGCTCGCGTCGGCGAAGGGCAACGACTCGGCGCCCGCCTGGACGAGGGGGACCCGCGGGCCGCCGCGGGCCATCGCCGCGAGTCCCCGGTCGAGCATGCCCCGGGAGATGTCCAGTCCGACGGGCCGGGCACCCTCGCCTGCGAGCCACCGGGCACAGGGGGCGGACCCGCACCCGATCTCGAGTACGTCGCGGCCGGTCACCTCACCGAGCAGCCGCACGTCACCCTCGTGCAGGCCCTCCGGGCACCAGACGAACTCGCCGCCGTCGGAGTCGACCCCCAGGAACTGGCCGTGGGTGAGGTGGTAGTCGTCGGCGTCGGCGTCCCACCATGCGCGGCTCGCGCGTTCACTCGCTGTCGTGTCCACCCGGGCGCGGCTGAACCCGGTGGTGCCGAGTGTCGCGTTGGCGGCCGCGTGCCGTTCCCCGTCCGGGTCCGCGGCCGCGGTGGCCGGATGTGACGGGTCGGAGCCTTCGGCGTCGTCGGGCTCGGGGGTGTGGGGATGCTGCGTCATGGCGATCAGCACCGTAGCGTCGTGGTGCGGGCGGGTGCCACCCGGGTTTGCCCAGCTCGGTTCGTCTCGCGTATCCTGTCAGTCGCGAGTGTCCACCGAACGGCCCCTCCGGGGGAGCGGCCGGTTGTCGCTCGTGAGTCCGACCGAACACAATCAACCGAATCCAATCCCTCCGGAGCAATTCACCTAATGCCCTCCACCACCGTCACCTCGCCGCAGGTAGCCGTCAACGACATCGGCTCCGCCGAGGACTTCCTCGCCGCCATCGATGCCACGATCAAGTACTTCAACGATGGCGACATCGTCGAAGGCACCATCGTCAAGGTCGATCGCGACGAGGTCCTGCTCGACATCGGTTACAAGACCGAAGGCGTCATCCCTTCCCGTGAGCTCTCCATCAAGCACGACGTCGACCCCAACGAGGTCGTCTCCGTGGGCGATGAGGTCGAGGCTCTCGTCCTCACCAAGGAGGACAAGGAAGGCCGCCTGATCCTGTCGAAGAAGCGTGCTCAGTACGAGCGTGCTTGGGGCACCATCGAGGAGCTCAAGGAGAAGGACGAGGCCGTCAAGGGCACCGTCATCGAGGTCGTCAAGGGCGGCCTGATCCTCGACATCGGTCTGCGTGGCTTCCTGCCCGCGTCGCTCGTCGAGATGCGTCGTGTCCGCGACCTCCAGCCGTACGTCGGCAAGGAGATCGAGGCCAAGATCATCGAGCTCGACAAGAACCGCAACAACGTCGTTCTGTCGCGCCGCGCATGGCTCGAGCAGACCCAGTCCGAGGTTCGCAGCGAGTTCCTGCACCAGCTCCAGAAGGGCCAGGTCCGCAAGGGCGTCGTGTCCTCCATCGTCAACTTCGGCGCGTTCGTCGATCTCGGCGGTGTCGACGGCCTGGTGCACGTCTCCGAGCTGTCCTGGAAGCACATCGACCACCCGTCCGAGGTCGTCGAGGTCGGCAACGAGGTCACCGTCGAGGTTCTCGACGTCGACCTGGACCGCGAGCGTGTCTCCCTGTCGCTGAAGGCGACGCAGGAGGACCCGTGGCGTCAGTTCGCCCGCACCCACGCGATCGGTCAGATCGTTCCGGGCAAGGTCACCAAGCTCGTTCCGTTCGGCGCCTTCGTTCGCGTCGAGGAGGGCATCGAGGGCCTGGTTCACATCTCCGAGCTGGCCGAACGCCACGTCGAGGTCCCGGACCAGGTTGTCGCGGTCGGCGACGACGCGATGGTCAAGGTCATCGACATCGACCTCGAGCGTCGCCGGATCTCGCTGTCCCTCAAGCAGGCCAACGAGGACTACAACGCCGAGTTCGATCCGTCGAAGTACGGCATGGCCGACAGCTACGACGAGCAGGGCAACTACATCTTCCCCGAGGGCTTCGATCCCGAGACCAACGAGTGGCTCGAGGGCTTCGACAAGCAGCGTGAAGAGTGGGAGTCCCGGTACGCCGAGGCCGAGCGTCGCCACAAGATGCACACCGCTCAGATGGAGAAGATGGCTGCCGACGAGGCTGCCGAGGCTGCGGCCGGTGCTTCGGGCACCAACTACTCCTCCGAATCCGGTGCCGGCGAGGGTCAGCCCGCTGCCGCGTCCGAGGCCGGCGGCTCGCTGGCCAGCGACGCCCAGCTCGCCGCGCTCCGCGAGAAGCTGTCCGGCAACGCCTGACACCATCACCCGTAATCGGGTGTGAGCTACGAAGGCCCCGGTCCTGCAATTGCAGGGCCGGGGCCTTCGGCAATGGTCGGGGAACGAGTGACCCGAGGGTCTCAGCCTCCCTGGCTCGCGATGGTGTCGTCGAGCATCGCGGCACGTTCGTCCAGGTCGTGGGCGGTGGGATTGGCCGGGTCCGGGAGATCGCGGCGCAGGTCGTCGAGCGTGGTCACCACCCAGGACGAGAGCTTCGCGGCCTGGTCGCGCGAGTAGATCTTCGTCTTGCCCTCCTCGAGCACCAATGTGGCGCCCGGTTCGTTGCTGGACAGCAGGGTGCGCAGGTCGTCAGCTGTGACAGTCATGTGTTCACGGTAGAACCGGAGGGCCGGCGTCGCATCCCGCGCAGGCACACCGAAGACGGCGACCCCACCCGATGTTCGGGTGGGGTCGCCGTCGTCGATTCGATGATGCCCGGGGGTCAGTTCACGGCGGCAGCACCCGCGGCCCAGGTGCTCTGCATCTCCGCGGTGCGCTTCCGGATCGCCGCGAAACTGTGACGCGCCGGGCTGAGCATCTGGGTGAACCAGTTACGACGGTGTTCCTGCAGGGCGAGCGCCACCTCGGGGATCAGGATGCAGTGCACCCCGTCGACCATGCCAAGACGGTGCCGACCAGGCTGGGGGGAAGTGGTGCGCATGGTGTTCCTTCATCTCGAAGTGGGTGGCCTGGCACGTCCGCTCGAACATAGCCGACGAACGGGAGATCCCTGGTCATTTGGAGCGGATGTGAAACGAGCGTGTTTGATGACAGACTGGGGAGCGTGTTGCGAATCGGCCTCACAGGAGGCATTGGAGCTGGAAAATCGACCGTCTCACGTATCCTCGGCGATCTCGGGGCCGTCGTCGTGGACGCGGACCTGATTGCGCGCGAGGTCGTGGAACCGGGAACCCCCGGACTGGCCGCGCTCGCTGACGAGTTCGGTCCGGAGATCCTGCTGCCCGACGGGAAACTCGACCGAGCTGCCCTGGCAGCCAAGGCGTTCGGCGACGACGCGGCCCGCGGTCGACTCAACGGCATCCTACATCCCCTCATCGGCGCGCGAACCGCGGCTCTCGTCGAGGCGGCTCCTGCGGATTCCGTGGTCCTGCAGGACATCCCGCTGCTCGTCGAAGGGCGCATGGGAGCGATGTTCAACCTGGTCGTCGTCGTACACGTCGACGTCGCCGAAAGGGTCCGGCGTCTGGTCGAACTGCGGGGGATGGAGGAGAGTGACGCGCGAGCACGGATCGCGGCGCAGGCCACCGACGAGCAACGCCGCGCAGCCGCCGATGTGTGGCTCGACAACAGCGGGTCGGAGGACTCGCTCGATCCGGCCGTGAAGGCCCTGTGGGACCGGCTCCGAACCTACTCCGCCAACATCGCGAATTCGGTTGTGGCCCGCGGTCTGCCGGCGCTCGTGGAGGCCGACCCCGAGTGGGCGGATCAGGGGCGCAGACTCGTCGAGCGGCTCCGGTTCGTGTGCGCGGCCGACGCGGTGCGTGTCGATCACATCGGCTCGACCGCAGTGCCGGGACTCGCGGCGAAGGACGTGATCGACCTCCAGATCACCGTGGACAGCCTCGACACCGCGGACGCACTCGCGGATCGCCTCGCGCAAGCGGGATTTCCCCGTGTGGACGCGGTCACCGCGGACGACCCCAAGCCGGCGTACGGTATCGGCGGGGAAGCCGACCCGTCGTTGTGGGACAAGCGGTTCCACGCCTCGGCCGACCCCGGTCGGCCGGCGAACGTCCACATCCGTGTCGACGGGTGGCCGGGACAGCGGTTCGCACTGTCCTTCCGGGACTGGCTGCGGGCCGAACCGGGCGAGCGGGCCGACTATCTGGCGATCAAGCGCACGGCTGCCGAGAGCGCGTCAGGGGTGTCGGACGCGGTGGCCGCGACCGAGCGCTACCTGGAGGTGAAGACGCCGTGGTTCGACGGCGCCCACTCGAGGGTCGAGAAGTGGATCGAGGACACGGGATGGACGCCGGACGTCGGGTGAACACCCGACGCGGGGCAGAGCGCGTCAGCGCCAGCTGACCGGCATCCCTTCCGCCGCCAGCCACGCGTCCAGGTCGTGGCCGTGGGCGGCGATTCCGTCCACGGCCCGGGTCGCCACCGTGATGGCCTGTTCGGCGGTGGCTGCGTCGAGATACCCGGAGGTGTGCGCGGCGAGGAGTTCGTCGACGTCCAGCAGTTCGGTGTCACGGCCCGTGCGCACGACGAGGTCGAGGTAGTGATCGACGGACCGCCACACCGGCTGGCCGGCGGAGAATTCACCGATGTCGACGTATCTGTCCTGGTCGCGGGCGTGGTACGGGTGATAGTGGAAGATCGACGCACGGAGCCCGAGGTCGGGTAACAGCCAGGACTCCAGGTAGTGGAAGTGTGGGTGGTCCGAGTGCCGGGCCATGTACAGGCCCCACGGCTCGACTCGGTAGTGCTCGACCGGACGCACGAATCCCTTCGGGTCGGTGTTGGTGAGATCCGAGAGGTCGAAGGCTTCCTTCTTCGGCGGGTGCACGTGCATGGCAGGAACCTACCGTCCGACTCGTGGACCGACATCCCGCGGCCGGACGCGGCGCCCTTCGTGACGCCGGGCGCACCGGGCTTGTCGGACCGTGCGCCTACCCTGGTGTGCATGGCGTTTGCATCCGAGCATCCCGTGGTGGCGCATTCCGAGTTCCGGCCGGTCGGTGAGATCGAACGGTCCGACGGACGGTTCCAGGTGGTCAGCGAGCACCGGCCTGCCGGTGACCAGCCACAGGCGATTGCGGAGCTGACGCGACGGCTAGGCGAGGGGGAGAAGGACGTGGTGCTGCTCGGCGCCACCGGCACCGGCAAGTCCGCCACGACGGCCTGGCTGATCGAACAGGTGCAGCGCCCGACACTGGTGATGGCACCGAACAAGACGCTCGCCGCGCAGCTCGCCAACGAGCTGAGGGAGATGCTGCCGAACAACGCGGTCGAGTACTTCGTCTCGTACTACGACTACTACCAGCCCGAGGCGTACATCGCGCAGACGGACACCTACATCGAGAAGGACTCGTCGATCAACGACGACGTCGAGCGGCTCCGGCACTCCGCGACGTCGAGTCTGCTGTCACGCCGCGACGTGGTCGTGGTCGCGTCCGTGTCGTGCATCTACGGCCTCGGCACCCCGCAGTCCTATCTGGATCGGTCGATCGAACTCGAGGTCGGTGTGGAGGTCCCGCGTGACGCCCTGCTCCGGTTGCTCGTGGACGTGCAGTACAACCGCAACGACGTGGCGTTCACCCGCGGTTCGTTCCGGGTGCGTGGCGACACCGTCGAGATCATCCCGTCCTACGAGGAACTCGCGGTTCGCATCGAGTTCTTCGGCGACGAGATCGAGGCGCTCTACTACCTGCACCCGCTGACCGGTGACGTCGTGCGCCAGGTCGACTCGCTGCGCATCTTCCCCGCCACCCACTACGTCGCCGGGCCGGAACGGATGGAGCGGGCGGTCCGTGACATCGAGGCGGAGCTCGAGGAGCGGCTCGCCGACCTGGAGAACCGCGGCAAGTTGCTCGAGGCCCAGCGGCTGCGGATGCGCACGAACTACGACCTCGAGATGATCAAGCAGGTCGGGTTCTGCTCCGGTATCGAGAACTACTCGCGGCACATCGACGGCCGGCCCGCAGGCTCGGCTCCCGCGACGCTGATCGACTACTTCCCCGAGGACTTCCTCCTCGTCATCGACGAGTCACATGTCACCGTGCCGCAGATCGGCGCGATGTACGAGGGCGACATGTCCCGCAAGCGCAACCTCGTCGAGTACGGCTTCCGCCTCCCGTCGGCCACCGACAACAGGCCGCTCACCTGGGAGGAGTTCGCCGATCGCATCGGGCAGACGGTGTACCTGTCCGCGACGCCGGGTCCCTACGAACTGGGGCAGGCCGGCGGAGAATTCGTCGAGCAGGTGATCCGTCCGACCGGCCTCGTCGATCCCGAGGTCGTGGTGAAGCCGACGAAGGGGCAGATCGACGATCTGGTGCACGAGATCCGGCAGCGGACCGAACGGGACGAGCGGGTCCTGGTCACCACGCTGACGAAGAAGATGTCCGAGGACCTGACGGACTATCTGCTCGAACTCGGAATCAGGGTTCGCTACCTGCACTCCGACATCGACACCCTGCGTCGTGTCGAACTGCTCCGGCAGCTCCGGCTCGGCGAGTACGACGTGCTCGTCGGAATCAACCTCCTCCGGGAGGGCCTCGATCTGCCCGAGGTCTCGCTCGTCGCGATCCTCGACGCCGACAAGGAGGGGTTCCTGCGGAGTACCACCAGCTTGATCCAGACCATCGGTCGCGCGGCCCGCAACGTGTCCGGGCAGGTGCTCATGTACGCCGACAAGATCACCGACTCGATGGCCCGGGCGATCGAGGAGACCGAGCGGCGCCGGGAGAAGCAGATCGCCTACAACGCCGAGATGGGTGTCGATCCTCAGCCGCTGCGCAAGAAGATCGCCGACATCCTCGACCAGGTGTACGAGGAGGCCGACGACACGGACGTCGAGGTCGGAGGGTCCGGCCGCAACGCGAGCCGCGGGCGCCGAGCCCAGGGTGAGGCGGGCCGCGCGGTCAGCGCCGGCATCTACGAGGGCCGGGACGTCAAGTCGATGCCGCGCGCCGAGCTTGCCGACCTCGTGAAGGAGCTGACCGATCAGATGATGAGCGCCGCCCGGGACCTCCAGTTCGAGCTCGCGGGGCGGCTGCGCGACGAGATCGCCGACCTGAAGAAGGAACTGCGGGGGATGGACGCGGCCGGCCTGAAGTAGCCGGCGTCAGCTCGTGACGTCCTTCCGGGCGAACACGAACCAGGCGGTCACCGCGAAGACGGAACCGTACGCCAGGGCGGAGAACGATCCGATCACGATGTCGTGCCAGTCGACCGTCGGGGCCAGGAACCGGGTCCACGCGAACGAGAAGTGCCCCGGCAGATAGTCGCGCCAGTGGTCGAGGGCGGTGATCTGGTCCAGGATCTGCACGAGGATCGACACCATGACCGTTCCACCGACGGCGCCGAGCGGGGCATCGGTGAGTACCGAGAGCAGCATCGCCAGACCTGCCACCCAGATCAGGTTGACCGCGATGTAGGTCAGGGCGAGCGCGAGCCGCCCTGTCGCCTCCGCGTACCCGAGCGAGTCGCCGAACGGGGTGACGAGGGGCTCGGCGCCGTAGGCGATCGTGCCGACCGACAGCGCGACGGTCACCAGCAGGATCAGCGCGGCTGCCGACAGCAGTGCCGACACGATCGCCTTCTGCTGCAGAAGCCGGTTACGCGGCACCGGAATCGCCAGGAGGTAGCGCAGCGACGACCACGACGCCTCACTGGCGACCGAATCGCCGAAGAACAGGGCGACCACGACGATCAGCAGAAATCCGACGGACATCAGCAGCGTGAACACGGTGAAGTTCACCCCGCCTCGGGTTGCCAGATCGATGAGATCCGAGGCACCGGAATCCGCTCCCGTGCCGCCGACCGCGAACGCGGCAACCAGGATCAGCGGCAGCGCGGCCAGAAACCCGAGCGCCAGGTGTGTGCGGCGTCGTTTGCACTGGCGCACCAGTTCTGTGCGCAGTGGCAGCGTCCGGCGCGCCCGGTAGCCGGAGGCGCGGCCGTCCGCGGGGACGGTCGACTCGTCGGTCACGGGTTCTCCCCTTCGTGCGCGGTCTCCGATTCGCGCGCCGGGTCCCCGTCGCGGTGGTCCGAGGTGTGCACCAGTCGGAGGAACACCTCCTCGAGGCGCGTCGTCCGCGCGACCTGCCGCACCGCGACACCCGCCCAGACGAGCACCCGAACCATGTCGGCGGGGTCGGTGTCACCGAGGTCGACGCGGATGCGGTCGGCGTCGACGCGATGCACCCGCACCGGGGCACCCCCGGCGGGCGACTCCGCGGTCAGGGCGGCTTCCGCCGCGTCCGCGTCGTCGACGCGGACGTCGGTCGCGCCCTGCGCCGAGGTGAACTCCTCGACCGTTCCCGCGGCGATCACCCGCCCGTGATTCATCACCACGACCGCCGTGCACGTCTGTTCGACCTCCGCCAGGAGGTGGCTCGACACGAGAACGGTTCGCCCGCCGCGCGCGTAGTCCACCAGTACCTCCCGCATCGTCGCGATCTGCGGCGGATCGAGGCCGTTCGTCGGCTCGTCGAGTACCAGCAGGTCCGGCAGGCCGAGCATCGCCTGCGCCAACGCGAGTCGCTGACGCATGCCCTGGCTGTAGGACCGGACCCTGCGGTGTATCGCGTCGCCGAGATCCGCGATCGTCAACGCCTCGTCCATGCGCGCCTCGGCCATCGGCCGTCCCGTCGACTGCCAGTACAGCCGCAGGTTGTCGATACCGCTCAGGTGGGGGAGCAGGCCGGATCCCTCGACGAACGAGCCGAGCCGGGACAGTACCGGTGCGCCCGGGGTCACCTTGTGCCCGAACACGCGGATCTCACCTTCCGTCGGGGTGATCAGGCCCATCAGCATCCGCAGCGTCGTGGTCTTTCCCGCACCGTTGGGGCCGAGGAGCCCCATCACCTCACCGCGGCGCACGGTGAAGTCGACCCCGTCCACGGCGCGGAAACCGTTGTCGTAGGTCTTGCGGAGGCCGGTCACGGTCAGTGGCACGTCGACGAGGGCCGGGTCCGCGTCCACGACGGCGCGACGACGGGAGCGCACGACGCCGAACCCGATCAACACGGCGACAGCGACGGCGATCACGCCGATGCCGACGAGCGGGGCCAACGGCACAGCGCGAGCGGACGACGCGGAGTCGACGCTGGGCACCGTGAGGGTGGTGTCCGCGAGCTCGACCGTGAAGCGGGCAGGCGTCAGCGGTGTCGCGTACGTCTGGTCGGTGGTGGTGATCGCCAGTTCGAGGTGATGTCCCTCGGCGACCTGATGAGCGACCGCAGGAAGGCTGACGGTCATCGGAACACGTTGTCCGGGAACGCTGTCGAGGATCCTGACCGCGGACACGGCGCCGCCGGGCAGCAGATGGCGACCCTGCGGCGACACGTCGTAGAGCTTCGCGTACAGCACGCCGTCATTCGCCGGGGCCGTTGTGGTGACCACGAGGGAGACCGTGGGGGTTCCCGTGACGGTCAGTGCCTCGCTCAGCGGCTCGGTGGCGAAGCGCGCGGTCTGTCCCGGCGGATCGGACACGAGATCGGACGCGACGCCGGCCGCCGAGAGGAGGTTCGCTGCCGCGCCGATCCCCGGAACGGACGAGATCGCCGCAGGTGTGGCACCGGGCGGTCGGTCGACGGTCTGCGGGGGACCGGAGAGCGTCAGCCGACGCTGCGGCGTGGCCGCCGCGGTGGGCGTCACACCGGGGTAGTCCGGCGCGGTTCGGCGCCGGTACGTCTGGTTGTCGCCGCTGCCCGCGCCGGGCACGGTGAACACGAACGGAGTCTGCTGTTCGTCCACGTCGCCGTCCCCGGTGGCCCGCAGCTGCTCGGCGAGAAACCGGGCGGCTGCCGCCCGGCTGCCGCCCGAGTCGCCGCCGCCGTCGTGGCCGCCGGGGAACCAGCGCACCTGGACCGGTGTCCCCGACGCGGCGATCTGCCGGGCGTTCGCGTCGGCCTCGTCGAGCCCGAAGAGGGTGTCCTGCTCCCCCTGGAGCAGCAACGTCGGGGCGGTGATCCCGCCCGCCACGGCGGCGGGTGAGTGTGACCGGAGAAGATCCATCAGTTCCGTTGTCGGCATGCCCGTTTCGGCTGCAGGCGAGTAGGCCAGGCAGATCGCCGGGTCGAAACGGCCGCAAGGACCGGCGTCGGCGTTCGAACCGCCGCCGGAGACGCCCGCACCGAAGAAGATCCCCGCCCATCCGCGCTTGAGCACACCGCGTCCCGCATATCCGGCGGCAGCCGGCGTTGGTGCCGTCGTCGGCGCACCGTAGTTGGGAAACAGTGCCCGGCCGAGGTCGTTCCAGGTGATGGCCGCGGCGACTGCGTCCACTCGCGTGTCGGTACCGGCGAGCATCAACGAGAGGGCGCCGCCGTAGGACGCACCGGTCACACCGACGCGGGGATCCCCGGCGGCGTCGAGCAGCACCTCGGGCCGCCCGGCCAGCCAGTCGATCAACGCGCGGGCGTCGGCGACCTCACGTTCGGGATCGTTGAGGGTGATTCGGCCCGTACTCTCGCCGAACCCTCGCGCGCTGTAGGTCAGCACCACGAACCCGTCCGCGGCGAGGTCGTTCGCCTGCGCGTCGAGCGTCTCCTTGGAGCCGCCGAACCCGTGTGCGAGCAGGACGGCGGGGGCGGGGGTCCGGTCCGGCAGATGGAGGCGTGCGTCGATCTGCACCTGTGCGTCGGCGCCAGGTGACTCGGCCACCGACAGAGTCACGTCCTGCGAGGCGATCTCGGGGTCGTCGGACGCCCCGCGCACCCCCACGGCGAGCACGACCGCCGCGACCGCGACCACTGCCGCAACACCTGCGGCGGTGAGTCCGGTGGGGCGACGGAGGCGCATGAGATGCAATCCTGCCAGACACCACGGCTGTGGCTTGGCGCGCAATTCCCCCTCACGGGACGGGCTTCCGACTAGGGTTGCCACAAGCGGCCGGGTGTCCAACGGGGTTGGGTGCATGCCCGGCAACGACAATGCGCCGCAACCGGCGTGTGAGAAATCGGAGGAAGAATGAGTGCCTACCGCACCATCGTTGTGGGGACCGATGGCTCGGATTCGTCGCTGAAAGCGGTGGAGAAGGCTGCGGCACTGGCCCGCGATGCCGGCGCGACCCTCGTCATCGCGTGTGCCTACTACCCGGCGGACCCCAAGGACATCGAGTCCGCGCAGGACGCCCTGCGTGAGGATGCGTACCAGATCACCGGTTCCGCCCCGACGTACGAGATCCTGCGGACCGCGCGGGAGCGGGCGCAGGCGGTCGGCACCGTCGAGGTCGTGGAGCGCGCCGTGGTCGGCGCGCCCGTCGATTCGCTGTTGACGCTGGTCGACGAGGTCGAGGCCGATCTGCTGGTCGTCGGAAACCGCGGCCTGAACACCCTGACCGGGCGCCTCCTCGGCTCCGTCCCGTCGGATGCCGCTCGCAAGTCCACCTGCGACGTCCTGATCGTCCACACCGTGCGTTGACCCCTGCCGGTGCCGGCACTTCCCGTGCCGGCGCCGGCAGCCGGGTCCTAGCTCAGCGAAGTCAGTTTCTCCAGAACTTCCGGTAGGGCGTCGGAGTGGACGACGCCGAGCCGCTGGGTGGCGCGGGTGAGCGCCACGTACAGATCGTTCATCCCGCGAGGCGAGTCGCCCACGATGGCGGCCGGCTCGACGACGACGACCGAATCGAATTCGAGTCCCTTCGCCTCGCGAACGGACAGCACGCTCACCGAATCGCCGTGCAGATCGCGGTAGTCGGCCACGGACTCCTCGCCGACGATCACCGCCACCAGGCCCGGTCCGGTTTCGGCGGCGACCCGCTCACGCACCTCCGCGGCGAGGTCCTCGCGCGGGACGCGGCGGGACCACGGCGCCGACCCGGAGTCGCGAACCGACCGGGGGACGGACTGGTCCGGGTCGATCGCGGCGAGCACATCCTGCGCCACCGTCATGATCTCGGACGGTGTGCGGTAGTTCACCGTGAGCTCCGTCAGTTTCCAGCGGTTGGCGACGTACGGCTCGAGCACCGACTGCCACGACGAGCTGCCCGCCGGATCACCCGTCTGCGCGGTGTCCCCGACGAGGGTCATCCACCGATTCGGGATGCGCCGCATCAGCATTCGCCACGCCATGGCGGACAGTTCCTGTGCCTCGTCGACGATCACGTGCCCGAACGTCCACGTGCGGTCGGCAGCTGCGCGCTCGGCAGCCGTCAGCTGCTGGCGCATCTCGTGTCGCTGCGCCAGCTGGCTCGCGTCGACCAGGTCGTACGCCATGAGGATCTCGGGATCCAACTCGTCCTCGAGATCCTGGGGCGCGGACCCGGTGAGAATGTCCAGCGCGCCTTGCGCGTCCTCGATCCGCGCTCGCCATTCCCGATCCGCCCGGTCCCGTTCGGCGGCGTCGTCCACGCCGAGCAGTTCGGCCAGCTCGTCGAGCAGGGGCGCGTCCGCCGCGCTGAAGCCGGTGTGGCGGTCGCGGTGCAGGAGCGTGCGCTGCGCCGGGGTGAGGTCGGGGGCGGCGGATTCGACCCGCTCCGGCGACTGGAGCAGGTCGGTGAGGACCTGTTGCGGTGTGAGCCGCGGCCAGTACTCGTCGATCGCCGCCATCAGCACCGGATCCTGGCGCATCTCGTCGCGGATGTCCGCGAGGTCGTCGCGGCTGAGCAGGTTCGATCCGCCGAGCACGTTCGCGCCGAGGTTCGCCGCGAACTGGTCGGCCAGAGCGTCCACGGCGGCGGAGACGAACAGGGGGCGTGCGAGGTTGTGGGGCCGGCGGGACGACCTGGCACGGCCCCGCGCCCGGGTGACGATCTTGCGGTCGAGTGTGACGGTGTAGGTGTCGAAGGGGATCGTCACGGGTTTCCTCGGGACGGACTGGCGGTCCCGAACGGCCTGCTTGAGCACCGCAACCATGTCGAGCGAGCCCTTGACCTCGCCGGTCTCCAGCGAATCCTGTTGAGTGGCAGTGACACCCGGATACATGTCGCCCACGGTGGAGAGCAGGACGCCGGTCTCGCCGAGCGAGGGCAGGACCTGGCCGATGTAGTCGAGGAAGGTGGCGTTCGGTCCGACGATGAGCACGCCGGACTTCGCCAGTTGCTGCCGGTAGGTGTACAGCAGATAGGCGGCGCGGTGGAGCGCCACCGCGGTCTTACCCGTTCCCGGGCCGCCCTGGACGACCATCACCGACTTGTGGTCCGACCGGATGATGGCATCCTGTTCGGACTGGATCGTCTCGACGATGTCGGCCATGTGCCCCGTGCGCGCCGCGTTCAGCGCAGTCAGCAGCGCACTCTCACCTGCGACGCCGCTCGCATTGCCGGCGACACCCGCCCCCTGCGCGGCCTCGAGGTCGAGGTACTCGTCCGCGATCCCGGTGACCCGCCGGCTCCGCGTGCGGATGTGCCTGCGGCGCGTCACACCCTCCGGCGACGCCGTCGTCGCGAGGTAGAAGGGGCGGGCGAGCGGGGCACGCCAGTCCAGCAGCAGCGGCTCGTAGTCGTCGTCCTCGTCGAGGATGCCGACCCGGCCGACGTACCGGCGGGCGTCCGCTGCCGTGGCACCCGCCTCCAACTCCCCGGGGTCGAGGTCGATCCGGCCGAAGCACAGCCCGTTCTCCGCGGCGTCGTACTTGGCGATGTCCTCGCTGTACATCTGGGTGAACGACTCGCGCTCGCTGCGTGCCTGCGGGGTGCCCCCCGTCTCGAGCAGAACGGACGCCAGCCGGGACTGGGCGTACCGGCGGAGTCCGTCGAGGCGGTCGTACAGCAGCGAGACGTGCTGTTGCTCGCGCTCCCGTTCGTCGGTGATGGTGCGGTCGGGGCCGGTGGCCGCCTCGTCGGGCAAGTGGAACTCCTCGGCGGATTCGTCAGGGCGAAAAGTGCCCAGCGAGTCTAGTCGCCGCCGATGGTCGGTGCGGAAACCCCTGCTCCGGGCCCCCCGAACCGCCACCGAGTCTGGCTGAACGGTCCCTTCCCGAACCCGAATCCGGTCACCGGCGCGACCTGGTAGACACGGGCGAGGCCGCCGCCCCCGCGGAACCCGCCGGCAGTCACCTCGAATCGCCATTGCCTGCCGTACTTGGCCACGTAGGCGTCGGCGAGCCGGTGCAGAAGGGCCTCGTCGGACACGAGGGTCGCTGCGCCCTCGAGCACGATGTCGAATCCCTCGGCGTAGACGTTGGTTCCGGTGGTCACCGCGACCGCGGGATTGCCGTCGAGGTTCACGGCTTTGCGCTCACCGGGGCCCGTGCAGAAGTGCCAGGCGTCGTCGACCCACACACCGATGAGGGGAGTGACATGCGGACGGCCGCCCGGCCGCACTGTGCTCAGCCAGTAGATCTCGGCGTCCCGGACGAGGTCACGGGCCCACTCCCAGCTGACCGGGAAGGCCCCGGGCTCGCTGTAACGCTCGTCCAGATCGGTGATCGGATCGGTCATCGCAGGTCCCTCTCCGTCGGGCCGCACGGGGCGCGGCCTGGTCAGGTCACCAGCCGCGCTCCTGCCACTCGGCGAGGAACGGTCGTTCGTCGCCGAGTGTCGTGTCCCGGCCGTGGCCGGGGTACACGACGGTGTCGTCGGGGAAGCGCTCGAACAGCTTGGTGGTCACGTCGCGGTAGAGCGAGTCGAACATCTGCGCGTCGGCGGTCTTGCCGACACCACCGGGGAACAGCGAGTCCCCGCTGAAAAGGTGGACCCTGCCGTTGGCGGGGTCGGTGAGTGCGAGCGCGATCGATCCCTCGGTGTGCCCGGACAGGTGGATGACCTCGAGAGCGAGGCGGCCGACCTCGACGAGGTCGCCGTCCGTGACGGTGTGTTTCGGAACCACGGGGAGGGCGGGTGCGTCGAGTGGGTGTGCGATGGTCGGCGCTCCGGTGGCCGCCGCGATCTCGGCCAGCGCGAGCCAGTGGTCCGGGTGCTGGTGGGTGGTGACGATCGACCCGAGATGCGGAGCGGCGGCCTCCAGCAGTCCCGTCAGCCGATCGGCCTCGTTCGCCGCGTCGATCAGCAGCGACTCGCCTGTGCTCGCGTCGACGACGAGGTAGGCGTTGTTGTCCATCGGGCCGACGGAGATCTTCGTGATCGTTGCGTCCGCGATCGTCCGTCGCTGCGGATCGCCGCCCTGGGCGAGTACACCGGTGTAGTGGTCGTCGATGCGCATCAGCCGCTGGTCCATGAGGGGAGGCTACCGTCGCGACGGGCCGCGTGGCGGGTCGGCGGCGCCGTCGTGGCGAAACCGTGTCGGACCCCGGGCCTACGATGGATACGGCCGAGAACTCCGAACCGGCGAACACGGGACCGGCGGTGCGGCGCGAGAAAGGACAGCGAGTGGCGGACCGCCTGATCGTGCAAGGGGCGCGTGAGCACAATCTCCGAGGAATCGACATCGACCTGCCCCGGGACAGCATGATCGTCTTCACCGGGCTGTCGGGGTCCGGCAAGTCGTCGCTCGCCTTCGACACCATCTTCGCGGAGGGGCAGCGTCGGTACGTCGAATCGCTGTCCGCGTACGCGCGGCAGTTCCTGGGCCAGATGGACAAGCCCGACGTCGACTTCATCGAGGGGCTCTCACCCGCCGTGTCGATCGACCAGAAGTCGACGAACCGCAATCCGCGTTCGACGGTCGGCACCATCACCGAGGTCTACGACTACCTGCGTCTGCTCTACGCCCGCGCAGGTACGCCGCACTGCCCGGTCTGCGGTGAACGCATCGCGAAGCAGACGCCCCAGCAGATCGTCGACCAGGTGCTCGCGATGGAAGAGGGCACCCGGTTCCAGGTGCTGGCGCCGGTTGTCCGGACCCGCAAGGGCGAGTTCGTCGATCTCTTCGAGCAACTCAACACCCAGGGCTACGCACGTGTCCGCATCGACGGTGTGGTGCATCAGCTCACCGATCCGCCGAAGCTGAAGAAGCAGGAGAAGCACGACATCGAGGTCGTGGTCGACCGCCTCACGGTGAAGTCGAGCTCGAAGCAGCGCCTCACCGATTCGATCGAGACCGCACTCCGGCTGGCCGACGGCATCGTCGTGCTCGACTTCGTGGACCGTGAGGACGACGCACCCGACCGCGAACGACGCTTCTCCGAGAACCTGGCCTGCCCGAACGGGCATCCGCTGGCGATCGACGACCTCGAGCCCCGGTCCTTCTCGTTCAACTCGCCGTACGGCGCGTGCCCCGAGTGCACGGGACTGGGTATGCGCAAGGAGGTCGACCCCGATCTCGTCGTCCCCGACCCGGAGCTGAGTCTCGCCGAGGGTGCCATCGCCCCCTGGTCGATGGGGCAGACGTCCGAGTACTTCGGGCGTCTGCTGTCGGGCCTCGCCGACGCGATGGGCTTCGACGTCGACGCACCGTGGCGTGAGCTGCCCGCCAAGGCTCGCCGCGCGGTCCTGGAAGGCAGCGAGCACCAGGTTCACGTCAAGTACAAGAACCGCTACGGCCGAACCCGCTCCTACTACGCCGAGTTCGAGGGCGTGATGCCGTTCCTCCACCGCAGGCTGGAACAGACCGAGTCGGAGCAGATGAAGGAGCGCTACGACGGGTACATGCGGGACGTCCCGTGCCCGGCCTGCCAGGGTGCGCGGCTGCGCCCCGAGATCCTGTCGGTGACGATCGAGGCAGGGGAGTACGGGGAGAAGTCGATCGCCGACGTCGCCGAGCTGTCCATCGCCGAATGCGCCAGGTTCCTCGACTCGCTGACACTCGGCGCCCGGGAGGAGGCGATCGCCGGGCAGGTGCTCAAGGAGGTTCAGGCCCGTCTCGGCTTCCTGCTCGACGTCGGGCTGGAATACCTGTCGCTCTCGCGCGCGGCGGGCACGCTGTCCGGTGGCGAGGCGCAACGCATCCGGCTCGCGACGCAGATCGGGTCCGGACTGGTGGGAGTCCTGTACGTCCTCGACGAGCCGTCGATCGGTCTGCACCAGCGGGACAACCGGCGGCTGATCGACACCCTCACTCGGCTTCGCGATCTCGGAAACACGTTGATCGTGGTCGAGCACGACGAGGACACCATCCGAGCCTCCGACTGGGTCGTCGACATCGGCCCGCTCGCCGGTGAACACGGCGGCCAGGTCGTGCACAGCGGCCCGTACGCCGACCTCCTCAAGTGCGAGGAGTCGCTGACCGGCGCGTACCTCTCCGGTCGGTCCGTGATCGAGGTGCCCCTGGTGCGCAGGGCGGTCGACAAGAAGCGGCAGGTCACGGTCGTCGGTGCGAAGGAGCACAACCTCAAGAACATCGACGTCAGCTTTCCCCTCGGGGTGCTGACCGCGGTGACGGGCGTGTCGGGATCCGGCAAGTCGACCCTCGTCAACGACATCCTCGCCACCGTGATGGCGAACAAGCTCAACGGTGCCCGGCAGGTGCCGGGCAGGCACACCCGCATCAACGGGCTGGACCAGTTGGACAAGCTGGTTCAGGTGGACCAGTCGCCGATCGGCCGGACACCGCGCTCCAACGCGGCGACGTACACCGGTGTGTTCGACAAGATCCGCACGTTGTTCGCGCAGACGACGGAGGCCAAGGTTCGCGGCTACCAACCGGGCCGGTTCTCGTTCAACGTCAAGGGCGGGCGCTGCGAGGCGTGCTCCGGAGACGGCACGCTGAAGATCGAGATGAACTTCCTGCCCGACGTGTACGTGCCGTGCGAGGTGTGCCACGGCGCCCGGTACAACCGGGAGACGCTCGAGGTGCACTACAAGGGCAAGACCATCGCCGAGGTGCTGGACATGTCGATCGAGGAGGCGGCGGAGTTCTTCGAGCCGATCACCTCGATTCACCGCTACCTGGAGACCCTCGTCCGGGTGGGTCTCGGCTACGTCCGCCTGGGCCAGCCGGCGCCGACTCTGTCCGGTGGTGAGGCGCAACGCGTCAAGCTCGCGGCTGAGCTGCAGAAACGCTCCACCGGCAGGACGGTGTACATCCTCGACGAGCCGACCACCGGTCTGCACTTCGAGGACATCCGGAAGTTGCTCGGCGTGGTCAACGGTCTCGTCGACAAGGGCAACACGGTCATCGTGATCGAGCACAACCTGGACGTCATCAAGACGTCCGACTGGATAGTCGACATGGGCCCCGAGGGAGGCTCGGGCGGTGGGACGGTCGTTGCGCAGGGCATTCCCGAGGACGTCGCACAAGTCCCGGAAAGCTACACGGGCACCTTCCTGAAGGAGGCGCTGGCGGGAACGCCTGCCGCTGCACCGCCGAAGCGCAAGAGGGCGTCCCGGAAGGTGTCGGCCGCGCGCGGGTAGACGAGAGGCGCGCATCGCCCGAAACGAGCAAGCCGGTGGGCACGGACCTCGCGGTCCGTGCCCACCGGCATCGTTGCTGTGGAAGCGTTGAGATCAGGCGGGGGTGCCGCCGCCTGTGTCGACGTCGCCGGGGATGGAGGATCCGCCCGCGAGGAGCGAGTTCACGATGTTTGCGAGCGATCCGAACAGACCGTCGATGTCGCCGGGGTTGATGCCCATTGAAGTCTCCTTGGTGATGATGTGCTGATCCGACCGTCGCGCGGACGCGGGCGGCTGTGGGTGCCGGAAATCGATCAGTAACCGTGTCCCCGCTTGGCCCGGCAGGTACGTGACGACGGTTGCGGCGATGATCCCCCGATCGCAGTGACCGCTCGTGCAATGCGGCGCCTCCACTGCATTCGCGGACCTTTGTACACGACCGATTGCGTCAGGGATCGGGGTTTCGGCGACCCGAAATCAGTACCGAACAGTGATATTCGTCACCCGTCGATTCGCGGAATCAGAAGACGGGACCGGTGTACTTTTCGCCCGGACCCTTGCCGGGCTCGTCCGGATGTGCGGACGCTTCACGGAAGGCCCGCTGCAGCGCCTGCAGCCCGTCGCGGATGGGCCCGGCGTGCGGACCGAGGTACTCGACCGACGCGGTGACCAGGCCTGCAAGCGCCGTGATGACGCGACGCGCCTCGTCGAGATCGAGATGCGCACTCTCGCTCGGGTCCTGTGCGGACAGTCCCAACTTCTCCGCGGCCGAACTCATCAGCATGACGGCCGCGCGGCTGATCACCTCGACTGCGGGGACCTCCGCCAGTTCGCGAACCTCGGCGTCGTCGTTCTGCCCTGCATGCGATGCGTCTGTCATGGCTGCTAGACTTTCACACACGACCGCCCCCGATGATGTCGGGGGCAGCAAGTGGAGTCCGACTCCCACCGTTGTTCCGTGAAGTATTTCGCAGGTCAACGGTTCCGGTCATCCGGGTTTCGAGCCCGCCGCCCCTGTCGGGGTGTGCGAGTACGTTCCGGATTCCCTTCTGGGGGAGTCGACGGAGTTCCGTCGTCTGATCGGTCGACATCGGACCCCGACTGGAGATCTTTCCAGCGGGGTTCTTTTGTTGGGGACATGGGCAGGCGGGCTGCCGGCGGTCAGGACGACCACGCCGCACTACCTAGGAGGCCCCATCAGCACTGAGACTCGCATCAACGAGCGCATCCGCGTACCCGAGGTTCGACTTGTCGGACCGGGTGGTGAGCAGGTTGGCATCGTGCGTGTTGAAGATGCACTCCGCTTGGCGCAGGACGCGGACCTCGACCTCGTCGAGGTCGCTCCCGACGCGCGTCCGCCGGTGTGCAAGATCATGGACTACGGCAAGTTCAAGTACGAGGCCGCGCAGAAGGCGCGCGAATCGCGCAAGAACCAGCAGCAGACCGTGATCAAGGAGCAGAAGCTCCGTCCCAAGATCGACGACCACGACTACGAGACGAAGAAGCGCAACGTCGTTCGCTTCCTCGAGGCCGGATCGAAGGTCAAGGTCACGATCATGTTCCGCGGTCGCGAGCAGTCTCGCCCCGAGCTGGGCTTCCGGCTCCTGCAGCGTCTCGGTGCCGATGTCGCCGACCTCGGTTTCATCGAGACGTCCGCCAAGCAGGACGGCCGCAACATGACGATGGTGCTGGCGCCGCACAAGGGCGCCAAGACTCGCGTCAAGGCGCAGGAGCAGGCACAGCAACGTGTCGCGCGGCCCGCCACCGCGGCGCCCGAGGCTCCCGCAGCTCCGGAGGCCGCCGCTCCGCAGACCCCAGACACGCCTGCGAGCTGACGAAGACCAGCTGGCAGTACGTAGCAGTACAAGTAACGGAAACTGAGGACTCCATGCCCAAGAACAAGAGCCACAGCGGCACCTCGAAGCGATTCAAGGTGTCCGGCAGCGGCAAGATCCTGCGCCAGAAGGCCGGACGTCGCCACCTGCTCGAGCACAAGGCCACCAAGGTCACCCGCCGCCTCGACGGCGTTGCCGTGGTCGACAAGGCCGACGTTCCCCGCGTCAAGCGCCTGCTCGGCATCTGATTCGACTTTCCACCACCTCTCGGGTGCGCCAGCCGCGTCCGACCGATTGACAGGATTTATCAGTGGCACGCGTAAAAAGGGCAGTCAACGCCCAGAAGAAGCGCCGTTCCGTTCTCGAGGCGTCTGCCGGCTACCGCGGCCAGCGTTCGCGCCTCTACCGCAAGGCCAAGGAGCAGCAGCTCCACTCGCTGACCTACGCGTACCGTGACCGCCGCGCGCGCAAGGGCGACTTCCGCAAGCTGTGGATCGCGCGTATCAACGCCGCGGCCCGCGCGAACGACATCACCTACAACCGCTTCATCCAGGGCCTGAAGGCTGCTGGTGTCGAGGTCGACCGCAAGATCCTCGCCGAGCTCGCGGTCTCCGACGCCGAGGCGTTCGCCGGCCTGGTTGCCGTCGCGAAGGCGGCTCTGCCTGCCGACGTGAACGCCCCCGCCGGGGAAGCGGCCTGAGCAAGCCGATCCAGGAGCGACCCGTGGACCCGTTCACCGAGCGGACGCCACGGGTCGTTTCTGCTGTCAAGCTGCTTCGAGGTGCGGACCGCCGGAAGGCCGGCCGGTTCCTGGCCGAGGGTGCGAACTCGGTGACCGCAGCCCTCGACACGGGGCGGATCGAGGAGCTGTTCGTCACCACCGATGCCGCGGTTCGGCATTCCGACCTGGTGGAGCGCGCGCTCGCGTTGGGTGCACGGGTCTCCCCGGTGACCGATCGCGCGGCGAAGGCGCTCGGCGACACCGTGACTCCACCCGGACTGGTCGCCGTGTGCCGCCTCGTCGACGTCTCGCTCGCGGAGGCGCTGGGGGAGTCCCCCCGACTGCTCGCGGTGCCGGTCGCTATCTCCGACCCTGGGAACGCAGGCACGGTGATCCGGGTCGCGGACGCGGTGGGTGCCGACGCCGCGATCCTCGCCGGCGACAGTGTCGACCCGCACAACGGCAAGGCCGTTCGATCCTCGGCAGGCAGCGTGTTCCACCTGCCGATCGCCCGGGAACGCGACGTGGACGTCGTCCTCGCGTCGCTCGCCGAGGCGGGGGTGCGCGTTCTCGCGACCGCGGCCGACGGCGAGATCGAGTTGGACGAGGCCGACGACCTCCTGGCCGGGCCGACCGCGTGGCTCTTCGGCAACGAAGCCCACGGACTCGATCCGGAGCTCGCCGCGCGCGCGGACCATCGCGTGCGGATCCCGATCCACGGCCGCGCCGAGTCCCTGAACCTGGCGACGGCGGCCGCGATCTGCTTGTACTCGAGTGCCCGGGTGCAGCATTCCGCGTCTCGCCCGACCACCTAGAATCTGCCCTGCAGAACCGACGACGAGGAGTACGACGAGCCGTGGCCAAGAACGAGGGCGACAGTGCACCGACCATCGACGCGCAGGCGCTGACCGAGGAGTCGCTCTCCGCGGCCGCGGACGCCGCAGAACAGGCGTTCGCCGCGGCGGCGGATCTCGACGCGCTCGCCGTTGCGAAGGCGGAGCATCTCGGGGACAAGGCGCCACTGTCGCTCGTGCGGCGGGCGCTGGGCTCGCTCCCGGGCAAGGAGAAGGCGGACGCGGGGAAGCGGGTCAACGCGGCCCGCACCCGGGCGGGTGCCGCGTACGACGCCCGCCGCGACGTGCTGCTCGCCGAGCGTGACGCGGCGGTCCTGGTCGCGGAGGCGATCGACGTCACCGTTCCGTCCGGCCGTCGTCCCGTCGGCGCGCGCCACCCGATCACCATCATCTCCGAGCAGGTCAGTGACGTGTTCGTGGCTATGGGCTGGGAGATCGCGGAGGGCCCGGAGGTGGAGACGGAGCACTTCAACTTCGACGCGCTGAACTTCCTTCCGGATCATCCGGCGCGCACCATGCAGGACACCTTCCACATCGCACCGGAGGGTTCACGTCAGGTGCTCCGCACCCACACCTCTCCGGTTCAGGTGCGCACGATGCTCTCGCGGGACCTGCCGGTGTACGTGGTGTGCCCCGGCCGCACGTTCCGCACCGACGAACTGGATGCGACGCACACCCCGGTGTTCTCGCAGATCGAGGGCCTTGCGGTGGACAAGGGTCTGACGATGGCGCATCTGCGTGGAACGCTCGACGCCTTCGCTCGCGCTCTATTCGGCCCCGATACGCGAACCCGTATGCGTCCCAACTACTTCCCGTTCACCGAGCCGTCGGCCGAGGTGGACGTGTGGTTCCCGGGCAAGAAGGGCGGCGCCGGCTGGGTGGAGTGGGGCGGCTGCGGCATGGTCAACCCGAATGTGTTGCGGGCCAGTGGAATCGATCCCGACGAGTACAGCGGGTTCGCGTTCGGGATGGGGTTGGAGCGGACCCTGCAGTTCCGCAACGGAATCCCGGACATGCGCGACATCGTCGAGGGCGACGTGCGTTTCACGCTGCCCTTCGGTGTCCAGGCCTGAGTGAACCAGCAGAGCGAACGAGAGAGCTGAGTAGACGTGCGAGTAGCGCAATCGTGGCTGACCGAGATCCTGCAGCGGGCGACGCCGGGCTGGGAGGTGACACCCGAGGAGCTCGACGCCGGTTTCGTGCGGGTCGGTCTCGAGGTCGAGGAGGTCGATCCGCTGCCGACCGTGCCGGGACCGCTGGTCGTCGGCAGGGTCCTGCAGATCACCGAGCTCACCGAGTTCAAGAAGCCGATCCGCATGTGCCAGGTGGACGTCGGTGAGGAGCAGCCCCGCGGAATCGTGTGCGGTGCCCGGAATTTCGCCGAGGGTGATCTCGTCGTCGCGGCCCTGCCAGGTGCAGTGCTGCCCGGCGACTTCGTGATCGCGTCCCGCAAGACCTACGGACAGATCTCCGACGGCATGATCTGCTCGGTCGCCGAACTCGGTGTCGGCAAGGACCACTCGGGAATCCTGGTGCTCGAGCCGGGTACCGCGGAGCCGGGTACCGACGCGAACGAGCTGCTCGGACTCGGGGACACGATCATCGAACTGAACATCACACCCGACCGCGGTTACTGCTTCTCGGTGCGCGGGCTCACCCGTGAGCTCGCCAACGGATTCGACCTCGAGTACGTCGATCCGGCCGCCGGGGTGCCCTTCGAGGCGTCCGGGGAGGCCTGGCTCCTGGATGTGCAGCCCGAGTCCGGCTGCACCCGGTTCGCGCTTCGCCGGGTCACCGGAGTCGATCCGAGTGCCGTCACGCCGTGGTGGATGCAGCGCCGTCTGCTGCTGTCGGGCGTGCGCCCGATCTCGCCCGCGGTCGACGTGACGAACTACGTGATGCTCGAACTCGGGCATCCGCTGCACGCGTTCGACGCGGCCAAGGTCTCCGGTGGCCTCGTGGTGCGCCGCGCCGCTGCCGGAGAGACTTTGACGACGCTCGACGAGTCCGAGCGCACCCTCGACCCCGAGGACGTCGTCATCTGCGACGACACGGGTGTCATCTCGCTCGCCGGCGTGATGGGCGGGGCCAGCACCGAGGTCGGCACGGGCACCACCGAGGTGCTGCTCGAGGCTGCGATCTGGAATCCGCTCGCGGTGTTCCGTACCTCGCGCCGGCACAAGCTGATCTCCGAGGCGTCCAAGCGGTACGAGCGCGTGGTCGATCCGGCGCTGTCCGCGGCGGCACTCGAGCGGGCGGCGGGGCTGCTCGCCGAGATCACCGGGGGTCACGTCGAGCCGGTACTGACGGACATCGGTTCCGTCGCGGCGCCCGCACCGATCTCGATGGATCTGGATCTGCCCAGCCGGGTCGCCGGGGTCACCTACCCGGACGGCACGGCGGCTCACCGCCTCACCCAGATCGGGTGCACCGTCGACGTCTCCGTCGACGACGGCATCGGACATCTCGTGGTCACCCCGCCGACGTGGCGTCCCGACCTGACACAGCCCGCCGATCTCGTCGAGGAGGTGCTGCGGCTCGAGGGGCTGGAGAAGATCCCGTCCGTGCTTCCCGCGGCGCCCGCCGGACGCGGACTCACACGCGAGCAGCGTCGGCGTCGCGCGGTGGGCAAGGCCCTGGCGTTCGACGGGTACGCCGAGGTGCTCCCGACGGTCTTCCTTCCTGCGGCGGTCTTCGACGTGTGGGGCCTGGACGCGGACGATCCGCGGCGCGTCACCACTAGGGTGCTCAACCCGCTCGAGTCCGATCGCCCCGAACTGGCGACCACACTGCTGCCGGGTCTCCTGGAAATCCTGTCCCGCAACGTTTCCCGGGGTCAGCGCGACCTCTCGCTGTACGGACTGCAGCAGGTCGTGCAGCCCGGACCGGACACCAAGGCCGTGCAGGCGCTGCCGGTCGACCGCAGGCCGACCGATGCGCAGATCGCAGAGCTCGTGTCGTCGCTGCCGAAGCAGCCGCTGCACGTCGCCGCGGTTCTCACCGGACTGCGTGAGCCGAGCGGCCCCTGGGGTCCGGGGCGTGCCGTCGAGGCCGCGGACGCGTTCGCCGCGGCCGACACGATCGCCGCTGCCGCGGGTGTCGCACTCGAGCGCCGCGCGGCCCAGTACCTTCCGTGGCATCCCGGTCGGTGCGCCGAACTGCTCGTCGACGGTGTCGTCGTCGGGCACGCAGGCGAGTTGCATCCGGCCGTCCTCGAACGCGCCGGTCTGCCGGCCCGAACCTGTGCCGTCGAGATGAACCTCGACGCGCTGCCCGTCTCGGAATCGCTGCCCGCGCCCCGGGTGTCGCCGTTCCCGGCGGTGCTGCAGGACGTCGCGGTGGTCGTCGAGGAGTCCGTGGCGGCGGCAGCGGTCGAGTCGGCCCTGCGCGGGGGTGCAGGCGAGCTGCTCGAGGACATCCGGTTGTTCGACGTGTTCACCGGGGAGCAGGTTGGCGCCGGGCGCAAGTCGCTCGCGTTCGCGCTGCGCTTCCGTGCGTCCGACCGCACGCTCACCGAGGACGAGGCGAGTGCCGCCCGCGACGCTGCGGTGGCGGCGGCAGGCGCCGCCGTCGGAGCGTCGCTGCGCGCCTGACGGATCCACGACACGAGGGCCGCTCCATCGTCGGATGGGGCGGACCTCGCCGTTCGAGTGCCGGACGGTGGCCGAGTCGTCGGGGATCGGACTAGCCTTGAGCCACCGACCGAGTGAGGTGCCGCTGTGACCGATACCCAGGCCATCGTCGACGCGATGGGCGCACTGTCCGACGACGAACTTCGTGCGGTCGTCGCCGCGGCGACCACGGGCCGTCCGGACCTGACCGCGCTGCGAGCGGCCGCGTTGCAGATCGGAATCGTGCCCGGGCCCGCACCGGCCGTTCCGGCACCGGCGGTGCCCCCACCGGCCGAGATTCTCGACGCCCACGTGGTCGAAGAACCGGGAGTCGTCGCGGCGCCGGGAGTCTCCGAATCGGTGACCGGATGGACCGACGCCGGGGTCCCGACCTTCGACGCGGTCCGGGAACGCATCGAGACCCGCGCCGGCACCGCCGACGGCGCCTCCGAACTCGATGCGGCGACCGCGACCGGCCGCAGTGTCGAGGAACAGTTCGCGGCCAGGGAGAAGGCCGCCCAGGAGAGGCTCGCCGAGATCAGAAAGTCACTGCGTCGCGACTGAAGCGGGCTTAGGGTCTGCGTATCGGCATTCGTACCGAGCGCCGTCGACGCGGAAGGATTCGCACATGGAGGACATCGGAGTCGCATTCGGCTACATCGTCGTGATCGCGACCATCGTCGTGGTGACCGTCGGAGTACTGATGATGTTCGCGATCTCGATCAAGCAGGACTTCCTGCAGCGCAAGCCCAAGGTTGTCGTGTCGAAGGACGTGACCGCACGCGGCGAGCGCGCGGCCTGACCGTCTCGGGTCCCCGATGTCGGGTCACGTCGTGACGACACCCGACATCGGGGACCCCTCGTGTCAGTGGCGGTCGAGAATCGCGCCGAAGTCCGTTCCCGCGGGAAGCGAGCCGTACTCGAGGTCTCGGTCGGGCCCGAGCCGGGCGACGAGGAACGCGTCCGCGACGGCTGTCGGCGAGTCCCGCACCAGCAGCGAGGCCTGCAGTCCCAGTGCCATGGACGCCGCGACCGACCGTGCTCGCAGCTGCGCGCTGCCCTGATCGAGGGTCGCGAGTTCGGTCAGTGCGGTACGCATCCGGTCGTGGTGTGCGTCGAACAGCGCGGAGGCGCCACGAGCCTTCGCGAGTTCGGCGTCGAACGCCTGCACCGATTCCGGTTCGCGGGTCATCGCGCGCAGCACGTCGAGGGCGATGACGTTGCCCGAACCCTCCCAGACCGCCATGACCGGCTGCTCGCGGTATCGGCGGGCGAGGGGGAACGCCTCGGTGTAGCCGTTGCCGCCGAGACATTCGAGCGCCTCGTACGCGTGGTGCGGTCCGCGCTTGCAGATCCAGTACTTGGCGACCGCGGTCGCGAGCCTGCGAAACGCCTTCTCGGTGTCGTCGGCGTCGTCGTCGTGCGCCCGGGCCAGGCGCAGGGACGTGACGGTGGCGGCTTCCGATTCGAGCGCGAGGTCGGCGGCGACGGCGGTCATCGCGGGCTGATCGATCAGGGTCGCGCCGAACGCGGCCCGGTGGCGGACGTGCCACAGTGCCTCGGCGACCGACTGTCGCATGCCCGCGGTCGACCCGTACACACAGTCGAGACGGGTGCGCGCGACCATCTCGATGATGGTGCGCACGCCGCGTCCGGGTTCACCGACGAGATGTCCGACGGTACCGTCGAGCTCGATCTCCGAGGAGGCGTTGGACTTGTTGCCGAGCTTGTCCTTGAGGCGCTGGATCCGGAACACGTTCCGGGTGCCGTCTTCGAGGACGCGCGGCACGAGGAAGCAGGACAACGCCTCGGACCCACCGTGTTCGGTCTGGGCCAGGATCAGGAATCCGTCCGACATCGGCGCCGAGCAGAACCACTTGTGGCCGGTGAGCGACCAGGTTCCGTCCGAGTTCGGCACGGCGCGGGTGGTGTTGGCGCGGACGTCCGAACCACCCTGCTTCTCGGTCATCGCCATCCCGAGCAGGACTCCGGGCTTCTCGCCGGGGGCGACGAGGGTGCCGTCGTATCCGCGGCCGTACAGGCGTGGCAGCCACAGCGCCGCGAGCTCGGGGGACAGTTCGATCGCCGGGACGGCGGAGTGCGTCATCGAGATCGGGCAGGCGTGCCCGGGTTCGACCTGCGCGAAGAGCATGAACGACGCGGCGCGCGCGACATTCGCGCCCGGCTTGGGAGCGGCCCACGCGGAGGTGTGTGCTCCGTGCTCGACGGCGGCTCCGATGATGCGGTGGTACGCGGGATGGAACTCGACCTCGTCGATCCGGTTGCCGTAGCGGTCGTGGGAGTGGAACACGGGTGTGATCGTGTTGGCGAGTTCGGCGTCGTGCTGGAACGACCGCGTCCCGACGAGTGCGCCGATGTCGCTCAGTTCCGCTGTGGCCCACTCGGAGTCGTACCGACCGACACCCTCGACGAGGGGAATGTTGGTGGTGAACTCGTTGACGTCGACCCGGGGAGGCGCCTGGTTGAACACCTCGTGTGTGCGGAATCCGGACTGTGCGGTTGCGGTCATGAGTCGGGTCCTTCGGCTGGTGAGGGGTGGAGCGGGGCTGCGGTCGAACGGGGTTCGGGGTCGACGTGACCGACGCCGTGGAGGCAGAAGCGGAGGATGGCCTCGACGGTGTCGGCGTCGTCGGCATCGGTCGTGACGGCGTGGGTCGGGGAGAGGCGGCCGGTGAGGGCTTCGCTGATCGCGCCGATCAGTGCGGTGGCCGTGACCTTGAGGTGCTGGTGGGGGAACTCGCCCGATTCCATCCCGTCGCGGAGGATCTCGGTGGTGAGGGCGTGATATTCGGCGCGGTACGCCAGGCGTTCGGCGTCGATCCGGGGATCCACGGGTTCGAACAGAAGTGACCAGGCGAGTTGCCTGCCGCGGATGGCGCGCTGCGCGAAGGTCTCGACGAGCGCGCGTAGCCGGTTGGCGCCACCCTCGGCGGCGGAGACGGCGGTGCGCACGGCGACGAGCTCCTGGTCGGCGCCCCTCCGGAACACGGAGGCCAGCAGGTCGGTGTTGCCGTCGAAATGTGAGTACACCGAGCCGACGCTGACCTGGCAGCGCTCTGCGATCGCCTTGACGGTCGCCGCGCCGAATCCGCCCTCGGCAACCAGGACGGTTGCTTCGGTGAGGAGGGCTGATCGGCGCTGTTCCTTCGCTGCGCGCGTCTTCTCGGTCGGCCGATAGGCCACGTGGTCGTCACCTTCCCCAATATTATGAATCGTGATTCAATCCTTCGGAACCGAACTGTAGAACGATTCCGGCGCCGCGGCAACGTCCGCCGGCATCGCGCCGAGCACGAGGAGAATTGATGAACCTGACCACGATGCTGGAAAGCACGGCGCGCAAGTATCCGGACAAGGACGCGATCGTCCACGGGGACGAGCGGATCACCTACGCGGAACTGCTCTCCGCGTCGAAGCGTGCGGCTGCTGTTCTCCGCGCACGAGGTGTCGAACCCGGCGACCGGGTCGCCGTGATGACCTACAACACCCCCGGGTTCGCCGTCGCAGCCTTCGGCGCCTGGCGGGCGGGTGCAGCCCTGGTCCCCGTCAACCACAAGCTCGCGCCGCCGGAGGTCGAGTACACCCTCGGGCACTGTGGTGCGCGGGTCGGTGTGGTGTCGGCCGATCTGCGCGGAAACGCGGAAAGCGGCGCCCCGCAGGTGGACTGGCTGATCACGGAGCACGGCGATGCGCCGGACGCCCACGCCGGGCGCGACTTCGACGCCCTGGTGGCCGACGCAGACGAGTGGGACGGTGTCGAGGTCGACGAGACCGACATCGCGCAGGTGCTCTACACCTCTGGCACGACCAGCGCCCCCAAGGGCTGCCTGCACACCCACCGCTCGATCACCACCGTCGCGCCCTACATCTCCACGACGCTCGGCCTCGACCGCGACGAGCGGGTGCTCATCGCGATGCCGATCTGGCATGCGGCGCCACTGAATGTCTGGTTCGTGCCGACCATGTTCCTGGGCGGGACCGTCGTGCTCATGCGGGAGTACCACCCGATCGAGTTCCTGAGGATCGTGGAGGCCGAGCGGATCACCGCGTTCTTCGGGGCGCCGATCGCGTATCTGGCCCCGCTGCAGGCCGCGAAAGCGGCCGGGCTCGACCTCTCGAGTTTCGATCTGTCGACAGTCCGACGCTGGACCTACGGCGGGGCGCCGATCGGCGCCGAGGTGGCGCGAGCGCTGCAGCAGGCGTACCGCTCCGAGGACTTCTACCAGGTGTACGGCATGAGCGAGATGGGCCCGACCGGCACCGCGCTGTACCCGCACGAGCAGATCGACAAGGCCGGCTCGATCGGGCGGGGCGGGATGCCCGGCGTCGATCTGCGCGTCGTCCGGGCGGACGGTTCGGACGCCGCTCCCGGTGAGACCGGTGAGATCTGGCTCGCAGGCGACACCAGAATGGTGGGCTACCTGGACAATCCGGATGCGACGTCGGAGGCGTTCGAGGGTCGCTGGTACCGCACGGGAGACGTCGCCCGGCTCGACGACGACGGATACATCTACATCGTCGACCGTACGAAGGACGTCATCATCACGGGCGGCGAGAACGTGTACTCGCAAGAGGTGGAGGAGGCGATCCGGCCCCGTGCCGATGTACTCGACGTCGCGGTGATCGGACGACCCCATCCGGAGTGGGGCGAGACGGTCGTCGCCGTTGTGGTTCCGGTGACGGGAGCGTCGGTCGAACTCGAGGACCTGCGCGACTACCTCTCGGACAAACTGGCGCGCTACAAGATCCCGCGCGAGGTGGTGCTCGTGGACGAGATGCCGCGCAATCCCTCGGGCAAGCTGACCAAGCACGTCCTGCGGGAGGCGGTGCTGTAGGACCGCCGGGCGAATGTTCGACCGGGCCGCGGGCGCCCCGCCGTCGGTCGGGTGGTGGGAAGCGCGCCGCCGGGACACGTGACCGTCCCGGCGGCGCGGCCGTGCCTACACCGCTGCCGGTTCGCCGGAGGCGGCGGTGGATGCCGAGTCCGGTGCGGGCCGCGGAACGGTGAACGTCGCGGCGACGCTGAGGATCGCGACAGCGAAACAGCCGGCCGTGTACCAGAGGCTGCCGACGGGGTCGCCGCCCACGGTGACACCGTCGACCGCGTCGAACCAGTCGGGGAGCGCGGTCGCCCACAGCAGGGCGAACACCGCGAGATAAGCGATGGCGTACCAGCGGACGAAGTCGTTCGAGTACGGCGGGATCGTCGACGTGCCGGACCGCATCCGGGACCATTGTGTGGCCATGGCCCAGATCGCAACGGCGGAGAGCGCCACCAGTTCGGCCGCGTACAGGACCCCGCGGACGGTGTCGCTGCCCGCGCCGAACACCGTTGCGGGCAGGGGCAGGACGAACACCCCGACGGACGCGCTCAGGCCGATGACCACGGTGCGCCACAGCAGTTGCAGGCCGGAGAAGTGCCTGCCCGCGTCGACGTGCCTGCCGACGAAGAACTGTGCGCACAGCGCCAGCGACATCGGCCACAGCGCCGCGAAGACGACGACGCTCGGCAGGGGCACGGAGTCGAAGAACGGCAGGTTGACCTTGTTGTCGAGAGTCCACTCCCACCAACGCAGCTGCGGACCGAGGTGGTCGAAGATCTCGTAGAACGCGTGATGCACGAACCCGACCGACGCCGCTCCCACGATCACCCCGTACCGCTTGAACACGCCGAGCATCCGCACGATCTCGAACGCGATGGTGGCCATGAACGGATAGATCGCGACGATGTAGAGCGGAAGCCTGCCCCACAGGAACTCGACGCTGAACAGGTTGTGCGCGAACATCGTGCCCAGGTACTCCTCGGTGCCGAAGGCGTCGGGGAAGTAGATCGGCGGCTCGATCACGAAGAGGAATGCGGTCGCGCCGAACCACACCACCAGATTGGTGGGGTCACCGTGCCGGCGGAGTCGCAGGATCGCGTAGACGAGGGCGAGAACCGCGCCGAGGACGATGGTGAACTCGAGAACGGGAAGCGTCCAGTTCTCGAGGGCGGTCGGGCTCCGGAACTCGACGGGCCCGCCCGCCTCGGCGCAGGTGAAGCCGAGGCGGGTGGCGAGGTCCTCGAATGTCGGCGTGCAGAGGTCCGCCATCAGTTGACCCCCGTGACGGCCGGTTCGGCCCCGCCGGTGGTCTCCTCGGCCGTGTACCAGCGGGTGCAGTCGTAGCCCGCGTCGTAGCGACTGAACCACTGGTCCGCGATGACGGGCAGGTTCTCGTGTGCGGGATCGTGGCCCGGCATCTGGCTCTTGACGGCGCCGGACAGTGCCGTGAGCTGCTCACGTATCGGCAGGTGGTCGAAGGCACGGGGCATCGGCCCCTTGGTCAGGTACGGCGCGAAGGCGGTCAGGACCCGTTGCTTGACGCGGTGCCGCGCGAAGAGCGACATCGCGTCGACCCTGCGATCGGACAGCGGAACGTGCATGTTGAAACCGGCGCACGCGATGCGGATGGCCTTGAGCACGTGCGCGAAGACCGAGGCGGCCATCCGCATGCGGTACAGCTCGCTGCCGACGACGGCGTTGTAGATGATCAGCGCCGAACTGCGGTGCTCCACCTCCTCGACGAAGTGCCACATGAACAGCGATGCGATCCGGTCGTCGCCGGGGCGGAACAGGGTGTCCTCGTTGTCGAGCATCAGTTTGAACACGGGCGTGAACGTGGCCTCGAGGTCCGCGGTGTAGGCGAGCCGGTACTCGATCGAGGTTCGCTCGGTCAGCAGGTCGAACTCGCCGATGACCGCGTCGAGGGTGTTCTGCAGGCCGGGGTACTGCCGGATCAGCGCGTTGACGTGCTGCCGGTGCGCGGTGGAGTGGTGCCCCTCCTGCCGCATGAAGGCGACGGCCTCCGCCGCGACCTCGGGGTCGGTGATCCGCGGCTTCGTCTGCATGATCAGCTTCACGATCATCTTCTCGAAGCCGACGGCCAGGAACGACACGGCGTTGGTCATGTTCGACCATGCCGGGTTCTCGGGATTCCAACAGAACGGGACGTCGGCGTCCTCGAATCCGAAATCCATCTTTCGGGGGTGTAGGTCGGTCACTTTCCGTACCTCGCATCTCGGGCTGGGCTGGTGGTTCGTCTGCGGTCGGTCACGTCGATTCTGTGAACATACGTCGGAATGGCGATGCGTATGATCACTTCGGGGCCAAATGGTAGAACGTGTTACATATTTTTGTCACGGGGGCGTGTGATAACGTCCGCGCGATGGCGCGTAGACGCGGGTGGGGCGGCAGCCCCCCGGACAACGACGAGGACGCGTCGAATCGCATCGTCGAGACGGCCGTCGAGCTGATCGGAAAGACCGGTTCGGCCATCGGGATCGCCGACGTCGCCGAGGCTCTCGGAGTCATCCGGCAGACCGTCTATCGCTACTTCCCGAGTGCCGACGCCCTGATGCGGGCGGCGGCGATCGCCTCGGTCGACGGATTTCTCGACCGCCTGGCCGGAGTGGTGGCGGATCGCACCGAGCCGGTCGACGCCGCGATCGAGGCCGTCGTGTTCACACTCGACGAGGTCCGCCGCACGCCCCATCTCGGAATTCTCCTGACCGGCTCGTACTCGGACTTCCAGCCCGACGGGGTGTTGTCGGCCGAGGCCCGCGTCTTCGGCACGACGATGATCCGGCGATTCGACGTCGACTGGGAGCGGTACGGCTACGACGACGAGGCGCTCGACGAACTGGTCGAGTACATGCTGCGCACCATGCAGTCGTTCTTCGTCTCGCCCGGCGACCCTCCCCGGGAGGGCGACGGTCTGCGCCGGTATCTGAGACGATGGATGGGAAGCGCGATCGCAGCGCAACCGCTGCCGGACTGAGCCCGCCTGTGAATGAGCTTGCATGATGGTGCATAATCGTCCACATGGTCCCCACAGCAGACACCACCGGTCCCGTCCGGGTCGCAATCGCCGGAGCCAGCGGATACGCGGGCGGCGAAATCCTGCGACTGTTGCTCGGCCATCCCGCGTACCGCGACGGACGACTCGTCATCGGCGCGCTCACCGCGGGAGGCAATGCCGGCGCCACCCTCGGGGCGTTCCACCCCCACCTGCTTCCCCTCGCCGATCGAGTCCTGGAGCCCACGACGCTCGAGGTGCTCGCCGGTCACGACGTCGTGTTCCTCGGCCTGCCGCACGGCAAGTCCGCCGAGATCGCCACGGCGTTGCCCGAGAGCACCGTGCTCATCGACTGCGGTGCCGACTTCCGGCTCTCGGACGCCGCCGACTGGGAGAAGTTCTACGGCAGCCCGCACGCGGGGACCTGGCCGTACGGACTTCCCGAACTGCCGGGCAATCGCGACGAGCTCGTCGGTGCCACCCGGATCGCCGTGCCCGGTTGCTACCCGACGGCGGCGAGCCTCGCGCTGGCGCCTGCCGTGGCCGCAGGCATCGTCGCACCCCAGGTCAACGTCGTCGCCGTCAGTGGAGCCTCCGGCGCCGGACGTGCGCCGAAGGCCGACCTCCTCGGATCCGAGGTGATGGGATCGGTCAGGGCATACGGCGTCGGTGGCGTGCACCGCCACACGCCCGAGATCGTCCAGAATCTGTCGGCGCTGACCGACACCCGCGTCGCCGTCTCGTTCACGCCGGTGCTCGCGCCGATGCCGCGAGGCATTCTCGCCACCTGCACCGCGCCGACGACCGTCGATCTCGCACAGGCGCGTGCGGTCTACGAGAAGGCCTACGCGGACGAGCCGTTCGTGCACGTGCTGCCCGAGAACGTCTATCCGCAGACCGGCGCCGTCCTCGGATCGAACGCCGTGCAGATCGGCGTGACCGTCGACGAGGACGCCGGCCTGCTCGTGGTGATCTCGGCGATCGACAACCTGACCAAGGGCACCGCCGGCGGTGCCGTCCAGTCCATGAACCTGGCCCTTGGCCTGCCCGAGGCCGATGGTCTCTCGACCGTGGGAGTTGCTCCGTGACAACCGAACCCGACTTCGCCGTGCCGCACGTGAACATCGCGGGCGGTCGCCTCATCCGCACGCAAGGCGTCACCGCCCCCGCCGGCTTCCGCGGTGCGGGCATCGCAGCGGGCATCAAGGTCAGCGGACGTCCCGATCTCGCTCTCGTGTTCAACGAGGGGCCCGACACCGCCGCGGCCGGGGTGTTCACCACCAACAAGGTCAAGGCCGCTCCGGTGCTCTGGTCGCAGCAGGTGCTGAAGTCGGGCGCCTTGCGCGCCGTCGTGCTGAACTCGGGCGGCGCCAACGCCTGCACCGGTGCACCCGGATTTCAGGACTCGCACGCGACCGCCGAACACGTCGCCGCGACGCTCAGCGACTGGGGCACCGAAACCGGCGCCGGTGAGGTCGCCGTCTGCTCCACCGGGCTGATCGGCGACCGGCTGCCGATGGACAAGTTGCTCGCCGGTGTCACCGAGATCGTGCACGAACTCGCAGGCGGAATCACCGGCGGCACCGACGCGGCGCACGCCATCATGACCACCGACACCGTGCCCAAGCAGGCCGCGCTGCATCACGCGGACAAGTGGAACGTCGGCGGAATGGCCAAGGGAGCGGGCATGCTCGCCCCGGCCCTCGCCACGATGCTCTCGGTGGTCACCACCGACGCGGTCGCCACCGCCGCCCAACTGGACGAGGCGCTGCGCGCGGCGACCCGGCTGTCGTTCGACCGTCTCGACGTCGACGGCGCGACCTCCACCAACGACACCGTGCTGCTGATGGCGTCGGGTGCCAGCGGCGTCACCCCGACGCAGGAGCAGCTCAACGCCGCGGTGCTCGCTGTCTGCGACGACCTTGCCGACCAGATGATGGCGGACGCCGAGGGCGTCACCAAGCGGGTCACCGTCACCGTCGCAGGCGCCGCCAGCGAGTCCGACGCACTCGTCGGTGCCCGGACCGTCGCCCGTGACAGTCTCGTCAAGACCGCGCTGTTCGGCTCGGACCCGAACTGGGGCCGGGTGCTGGCCGCGATCGGTGTCGCCCCGATCGAGCTCGACCCGGACCGGATCTCGGTGTCCTTCAACGGAAATCCCGTCTGCATCGACGGCGTCGGTGCGCCCGGGGCCCGCGAGGTAGACCTCTCCGGCGAGGACATCGCGTTGCGCATCGAACTCGGGGTCGGCGACGCGGAGGTCAGCATCCGCACCACCGACCTCTCGCACGCGTACGTCGAAGAGAACTCGGCGTACTCGTCATGACCGACAGCATCGTGGACCTGACCTCCAGTCAGAAGGCGTACGTCCTTGCCGAAGCGCTGCCCTGGCTGCAGCGCTTCCACGGGAAGGTCGTCGTCGTCAAGTACGGCGGCAACGCCATGGTCGACGACGAACTCAAGGCTGCCTTCGCGCAGGACATGGCGTTCCTGCGCACCGTCGGCATCCATCCCGTCGTCGTGCACGGAGGCGGCCCGCAGATCAACGCGATGCTGGGGCGCCTGGGCATGGAGGGGGAGTTCCGCGGTGGGTTCCGCGTCACCACCCCCGAGGTGATGGACGTCGTACGGATGGTTCTCTTCGGTCAGGTCGGACGTGAACTCGTCGGCCTGATCAATGCGCACGGCCCGTACGCCGTCGGCATCTCCGGTGAGGACGCGCACCTGTTCACCGCCACCCGCCGCACCGTCGTGGTCGACGGCGAGCCGACCGACATCGGACTGGTCGGTGACGTCACCACGGTCAATCCGGCCGCCGTGCTGGATCTCATCGCAGCGGGGCGCATTCCGGTCGTGTCCACGATCGCGCCCGACGCCGACGGCGTCGTCCACAACATCAACGCCGACACCGCGGCCGCGGCACTCGCGGAGGCGCTCGGCGCGGAGAAGCTCGTCGTCCTCACCGACGTCGAGGGCCTCTACACCGATTGGCCGGACCGCAGCTCACTCGCCTCGGTCATCGACGCCGCCGCGCTCGACGAGCTGCTGCCGCGTCTGGATTCGGGCATGGTGCCGAAGATGGAGGCGTGCCTGCGCGCCGTGCGCGGCGGCGTCCCGACCGCCCATGTGATCGACGGACGCGTCGCGCACGCCGTCCTACTCGAACTCCTGACCACCGCGGGCATCGGCACGATGGTCACGCCCACCCCGGACTCCACGAAAGAAGGCATCGCATGACCGGCACCTCGGCATTGCAGCAGCGTTGGTCCGGCGCGCTGATGAACAACTACGGCGTGCCGCGCGTGGCGCTCGCCTCCGGCGACGGCGCGGTTCTCACCGACGTGGACGGCAAGCAGTACCTGGACCTGCTCGGCGGTATCGCCGTGAACATCCTCGGCCACCGGCATCCGGCGATCATCGACGCGGTCTCGGCGCAGTTGAACACCCTCGGCCACGTGTCCAATCTGTACGCCAGCGAACCGGCCGTCGCGCTCGCCGAGCAACTCCTGCACCACCTCGGGCACCCCGGCCGGGTGTTCCTCTGCAACTCCGGTACGGAGGCCAACGAGGCAGCCTTCAAGATCGCCCGGCTGACCGGCCGGCCGAAGATCATCGCCGCGGAGAAGGCCTTCCACGGCCGCACCATGGGCGCACTCGCACTCACCGGTCAGCCCGAGAAGCGAGCTCCGTTCGAGCCGATGCCCGCCGGAGTCGAGTTCGTGCCGTACGGCGACATCGCCGCACTCGACGCGGCGGTCGACTCCGACACCGCGGCGGTGTTTCTCGAGCCGATCATGGGCGAATCGGGTGTCGTCGTGCCACCGGAGGGGTACCTCGCGGAGGCGCGGCGGATCACCGCGGAACGTGGCGCATTGCTCGTCCTCGACGAGGTCCAGACCGGCATCGCGCGCACCGGCTGGTTCTACGCCCATCAGGCGTCGGGCATCGTCCCGGACGTGATGACCCTCGCGAAGGGGCTCGGCGGCGGAATGCCGATCGGCGCCTGCATCGCGACCGGAGCGACGGCGGACCTGCTGACGCCGGGCAAGCACGGCACCACCTTCGGCGGCAACCCGGTGTGCGCGGCCGCGGCGCTCGCCGTGCTCCGCACCGTCGAGCAGGACGATCTGATCAGCCACGCCGACAGTGTGGGCAAGTCGATCGCCGCGGGAATCGAGGCGCTCGGCCACCCGCTCGTCGACCACGTACGCGGGTCGGGCCTGTTGCTCGGCATCGTTCTCACGGACACCGTCTCTCCCGCAGTGGAGGCCGCGGCACGGGACGCCGGCTACCTCGTCAACGCGGCTGCCCCCGACGTGATCCGGTTGGCGCCGCCGCTGATCGTCACCGAGGAACAGGCGCACGGCTTCGTCTCCGCGTTGCCGGAGATCCTGAACACCGCTGTGGCGGAAGGGAAGTAGACATGACTGTCAGGCACTACCTGCGCGACGACGACCTCACGCCGGAACAGCAGGCCGAGGTCCTCGATCTCGCCGCGGAACTGAAGAAGGACCCCTTCGCCAAGCAGACCCTCGCCGGGCCGCGCGCGGTCGGCGTGATCTTCGAGAAGAACTCCACGCGCACCCGCTTCTCGTTCGAGGTCGGGATCGCCCAGCTCGGTGGACACGCGGTCGTGGTCGACGGGCGCAGCACGCAGCTGGGACGGGAGGAGACGCTGCAGGACACCGGTCGGGTCCTCTCGCGGTACGTCGACGCCGTGGTGTGGAGGACGTTCGGCCAGAAGCGTCTCGAGCAGATGGCCTCCGGTGCGACGGTCCCGATCGTCAACGCCCTCTCCGACGAGTTCCACCCCTGCCAGGTACTCGCCGACCTCCAGACCCTGCGTGAACGCAAGGGGGAGCTCAACGGGCTCAAGCTGACCTACCTCGGCGACGGCGCCAACAACATGGCGCACTCGCTGCTCCTCGGCGGAGTCACCGCGGGGATCGACGTCACGATCGCCGCCCCCGAGGGATTCGCGCCCCTGCCGTGGGTGCTCGAATCCGCTCGCGCCCGCGCGGCGGAAACCGGTGCGACGATCACGCTGACCGACGACCCGCACTCCGCGGTGGCAGGCGCCGACGCACTCGTCACCGACACGTGGACCTCGATGGGGCAGGAGAACGACGGCCTGGACCGGGTGGGACCGTTCCGCCCCTTCCAGATCAACGCCGGACTGCTCGCGGAGGCCGCGTCGGACGCCGTCGTACTGCACTGTCTGCCCGCCCACCGCGGCGAGGAGGTCACCGACGACGTACTCGACGGACCGCAGTCCGCGGTGTGGGACGAGGCCGAGAACCGACTGCACGCGCAGAAGGCCCTGCTCGTGTGGTTGTTCGAGAACCAGGACCGGGAACGGCCGTGACCGCCGCCCGGGCAGGCGCCTCGAAGACCGTCGCGGTCGCGCACACCCGTGCGGGGAGGCAGGCACGTATCACCGCGTTGCTCGCGGCGAACGAGGTGCGTAGTCAGCCCGAACTCGCCGCGCTGCTCGCAGCGGAGGGCATCGAGGTCTCCCACGCGACGTTGTCGCGGGATCTGGAGGAACTCGGTGCGGTGAAACTTCGTGCCGCGGACGGGGGAGCCGGTGTCTACATCGTCCCCGAGGACGGCAGCCCGGTCCGCGGAGTGTCCGGCGGCACGGACCGCCTGTCCAGGCTGCTCGGCGAGCTCCTCGTCTCCACCGATGCCAGCGGGAACCTCGCCGTCCTGAGGACGCCTCCGGGCGCAGCGCACTACCTGGCGAGCGCGCTGGACCGGGCCTCGTTACCCGAGGTTGTGGGAACCATCGCCGGGGATGACACCATTCTTGTGGTTGCGCGCGAGCCCCTGACGGGATCACAGCTCGCCGAGATGATCGAGAAACTGGCCTGACCTGCGATGACATCGTCGGGTTCGGTGCACGTGCGATCGAACAACTGAAAACCGGATAACAGTTACAACCCTTTGAAGGAGCACACAGATCATGGCTGAACGCGTCGTACTCGCCTACTCGGGCGGGCTTGACACCTCGGTGGCCATCAGCTGGATCGGCAAGGAGACCGGCAAAGAGGTCGTCGCCGTCGCCATCGATCTCGGACAGGGTGGCGAGGACATGGAGGTCGTGCGCCAGCGCGCCCTCGACTGCGGCGCCGTCGAGTCCGTCGTGGTCGACGCCCGCGACGAGTTCGCGGACGAGTACTGCCTCCCGACCATCCAGGCCAACGCCCTCTACATGGACCGCTACCCGCTGGTCTCGGCGATCAGCCGTCCGCTGATCGTCAAGCACATCGTCAAGGCGGCCCGTGACCACGGCGGCACCGTCGTCTCGCACGGCTGCACCGGCAAGGGCAACGACCAGGTCCGGTTCGAGGTCGGCTTCGGCGCCCTCGCGCCCGATCTCGAGGTGATCGCGCCGGTCCGCGACTACGCGTGGACCCGCGAGAAGGCCATCTCCTTCGCCGAGGAGAACAACATCCCGATCAACGTCACCAAGCGTTCGCCGTTCTCCATCGACCAGAACGTGTGGGGCCGCGCCGTCGAGACCGGCTTCCTCGAGGACCTGTGGAACGCGCCCACCAAGGACGTCTACGACTACACGCAGGACCCGACGCTCAACTGGAACAGCCCGGACGAGCTGATCATCAGCTTCGAGGCAGGCAAGCCGGTCGCCATCGACGGCAAGCCCGTCACCGTGCTCGAAGCGATCCAGGAGCTGAACAAGCGGGCAGGCGCGCAGGGCGTCGGCCGCCTCGACGTCGTCGAGGATCGTCTCGTCGGGATCAAGAGCCGCGAGATCTACGAGGCGCCGGGGGCGATGGTGCTCATCACCGCGCACCAGGAGCTCGAGCACGTCACCCTCGAACGCGAGCTCGGCCGCTACAAGCGGCAGATGGAGCAGCGCTGGTCGGAGCTGGTGTACGACGGCCTGTGGTTCTCCCCGCTCAAGGACGCGCTCGACACCTTCGTCGCCAAGACCCAGGAGAAGGTCACCGGCGACATCCGGCTGTTCCTGCACGGTGGGGCGATCACGGTCAACGGCCGCCGCAGCTCGCAGTCGCTGTACGACTTCAACCTCGCGACCTACGACGAGGGCGACACCTTCGACCAGTCGTACGCGAAGGGTTTCGTCAACATCCACGGCCTGTCCTCCAAGGTCGCGGCGAAGCGCGACCTGGGTCTCTAGGTCATGACCGACGCCCACGGAACAAACGAGGGCGCCCTCTGGGGCGGCCGGTTCGAATCCGGACCGGCCGCCGCCATGGCGGCGCTGAGCAAGTCGACGCACTTCGACTGGGTGCTCGCGCCCTACGACGTGCGGGCGTCCAAGGCGCACGCGAAGGTCCTGCACGCGGCGGGCCTGCTCGCCGACGGTGACCTGGCGACGATGCTGGAGGGCCTCGACCGGCTCGGTGCCGACGTGGCCAGCGGCGCGTTCGTTCCCGCCGACTCGGACGAGGACGTGCACGGCGCGCTCGAACGCGGACTGATCGACCGGGTCGGACCGGAGGTCGGTGGCCGGCTGCGCGCCGGCCGGTCCCGCAACGACCAGGTCGCGACGCTGTTCCGGATGTGGCTGCGGGACGCGGTCCGTCGGGTCGCGGCCGGCGTGCTCGACGTCGTCGACGCCCTCGCCGTGCAGGCGGCGGCGCATCCGGACACCGTGATGCCGGGCAAGACCCACCTGCAGGCCGCGCAGCCGGTGCTGCTCGCGCACCACCTGCTCGCGCATGCTCACCCGCTGCTGCGGGACGTGCAGCGTCTCGTCGACTTCGACAAGCGCGCCGCGGTGTCGCCGTACGGTTCCGGTGCACTCGCCGGCTCGTCGCTCGGTCTCGACCCCGACGCGATCGCGGCGGACCTCGACTTCGACTCGGCCGCGGACAACTCGATCGACGCCACGTCGTCGCGGGACTTCGCCGCCGAGGCGGCGTTCGTGCTCGCGATGACCGCGGTGAACCTGTCACGGATGGCCGAAGAGGTCATCATCTGGAGCACACCCGAATTCGGGTACATCACGCTCGCCGATGCATGGTCGACGGGATCGTCGATCATGCCCCAGAAGAAGAACCCGGACGTCTCGGAGCTCACCCGGGGCAAGGCCGGCCGCCTCATCGGCAACCTCACCGGGTTGCTGGCGACCCTCAAGGCGCAGCCGCTGGCCTACAACCGGGATCTGCAGGAGGACAAGGAGCCGGTCTTCGATTCGGTGGCGCAACTGGAGTTGCTGCTGCCCGCGATCACCGGACTGGTCTCCACGCTCGAGTTCCACCCGGACCGGATGGCCGAACTCGCGCCCGCCGGATTCACCCTCGCCACCGACATCGCCGAATGGATGGTGCGCCAGGGCGTTCCGTTCCGAGTGGCGCACGAGGCCGCCGGTGCGTGCGTCCGTGTCGCCGAGGCGCGTGGGGTCGGTCTCGAGGACCTCACCGACGCGGAGCTCGCCTCGGTGGATCCGGCGTTGACACCTGCCGTGCGAGACGTCCTCACGGTGGAGGGCTCGATCGCGTCGCGTAACGCCCGCGGCGGCACCGCCGGTGTTCAGGTGGCACGTCAGCTCGACCGGGTCACCGAGTCGGCGGGCGAGCTGCGGCGCTGGATCGGCAACTGACGGTGTTCGACCGCGCTGCGTGCATATAGTTCAAGTGCTGGCGAACAGCGGCCGAACAGTATGGGGGCGCGGTAGTGAGTTGGTCTGAGGTCCTGAACGGCACCGTGCGCAGGGTGGTTGCCACCGCGCAGAACGGTCTCGAGGTCGTCCGATTGGGCGGCCTCGAGACCGAGGCGCGCGCAACGGAGTTCCGGATCGTCGAGCGCCGGCCGATGTACCGGCTGCGGCGGTACTTCGCGGACGACGAGGTCTCGCCCCCCTCGGGTCCGCCGGTGGTGCTGGTGCCGCCGATGATGATGTCGGCGGACGTGTACGACGTGACCCAGGACCAGGGCGCCGTCGGAATCCTCCACTCGATGGGCCTCGACCCGTGGGTGGTCGACTTCGGCTCGCCGGACAGCGAGGAGGGCGGGTGGGACCGCACCCTCGCCGACCACGTCGTCGCCATCAGCGAGATCATCGACCGGGTCCGCCGGGAAACCGGCCGCGACGTCCACCTGGCGGGCTACTCGCAGGGCGGAATGTTCGCCTACCAGGCCGCCGCCTACCGCCGTTGCCGCAACGTCGCCTCGTTGATCACGTTCGGTGCCCCTGTCGACACGCTGGCCGCACTGCCGTTCGGCATTCCCGGGGACCTCGCCGCTCCCGCCGCGGGCTTCCTGGCGGAACACGTCTTCACCCGGTTGTCGATCGCGGGCTGGATGGCCCGCACCGGATTCCAGTTGCTCGATCCCGTCAAGACCGCGAAATCCCGTATCGACTTCCTCCGGCAGTTGCACGACCGCGAAGCGCTGCTGCCGCGTGAGCAGCAGCGACGGTTCCTCGCGACCGACGGTTGGGTCGCCTGGTCGGGACCGGCGGTCGCGGAACTGCTGACCCAGTTCGTGATGCACAACCGGATGGTGTCCGGCGGGTTCGTGATCGGGGACCGTCCCGTCACCCTCGCCGAGCTGACCTGCCCCATCCTCGCGTTCGTCGGTGAGGTCGACGACATCGGGCAGCCCACCGCGGTCCGTGGCATCAGGCGGGCCGCCCGGAAGGCGGAGATCTACCAGTACACGATGCGGAGCGGGCATTTCGGGCTCGTCGTGGGCTCCATCGCAGCGCAGCAGACCTGGCCGGTCACGGGTGAGTGGGTGCGCTGGCGCGCCGGCGACGGACCGCGGCCGCAGGGGATCGAGCCGATGCTGGGCGACGAACCGGCAGTCGACCAGACCGGCGTGTCCGTCACCGATCGACTGCTGCACACCGGCGCGTCCATCGCCGAGGTGGGCGTCGACACGGTTCGCGGTGTCCTCGGCGCGACGGCACAGGCGGTGCGGGGGAGTCGCGAACTGACGGCCGAGGCGGCCCGTGCACTGCCCCGGCTGGTCCGTCTCGGCCAGATTCAGACACACACCCGGATCTCGATGGGCAAGCTTCTCGCCGAAGCGGGCGAGCGTGCGCCGCGCAGCGAGTGCTTCCTGTTCGACGACCGCGCGTACACCAACGAGTCCGTCAACACGCGGATCGACAACGTCGTCCGAGGCCTGATCAGTGCCGGTGTCCGACCGTCGACGCGCGTCGGCGTCCTGATGGAGACCCGGCCGAGCGCTCTGGTGGCGATCTCCGCGCTGTCGAGAATCGGGGCGGTCGCCGTGCTGCTTCCCCCCACCGAGGATCTCGCCGAGGCGGTGCAACTGGGTGGCGTCGCGACGATCGTCGCAGACCCGGACCACCTGCGCGTCGCGGAGCGGCTCGGTCCTCCGGTCCTCGTCCTCGGCGGCGGCGAGACCCGTGTCCTCGACATCCGCCCCGACTCGGGGACGGTGGATCTCGAGCACATCGACCCCGAAAGCGTTCCCCTGCCCGCGTGGTACCGACCGAATCCAGGTCGTGCGAACGAGCTCGCCTTCGTGTTGTTCGGCCGTTTCGGCACTCGAGTCGAGGCGAAACACGTCACCAATCACCGCTGGGCGCTGTCGGCCTTCGGGACCGCGACGGCAGCGAACCTCGGCAGTGGGGACACGGTGTATTCCATTGCGCCGCTGTATCACTCGTCGGTCGTGCTGGCCACACTCGGCGGTGCGATCGTCGGAGGCTCCCGCATCGCACTCTCCCGTGGGCTCGACCCCGACCGGTTCTCCACCGAAGTGCACCGGTACGGCGTCACCGTCGTCGCCTACACGTGGACGATGCTGCGCGAACTCGTCGACGTCCCGGATTTCGAGTTCGACGCGTCCCATCCGATCCGGCTGTTCATCGGTTCGGGTATGCCCCGCGGGCTGTGGCTGCGCACGATGAAGCGGTTCGCCCCGGCCCAGGTACTCGAGTTCTACGCGTCGACCGAGGGCGCCGTCGTTCTCGCGAACGTCTCCGGCGCGAAGCCCGGCTCCAAGGGCAGGCCGTTGCCGGGAAGCACGCCGGTGCGGGTCGCGGCCTACGACCCGGTCACCCGCAGGTTTCTCGAGGACGAGCACGGACTGGTCCGGGAATGCGGTGTCGGTGAGGTGGGACTGCTCCTCGGCCAGGCGACCGGCCACGAGGCCGTCAACGGAGCCATTCGAGGGGTGTTCACCGCAGGCGACGCGTGGGTGCCGACCGAGCACCTCTTCCAGGTCGACGCCGACGGTGACCACTGGCTGATGGACGAGCGCAACGCCGTCGTGCGCACCCGCCGCGGACTCGTCTACGGCGAGCCGATCGTGTGTGCGCTCGGTGCTCTCGAGCAGGTCGATCTCGTCGTCAACTACGCCGTGGAGGTCGGGGAGGAGGAGGTCGCCGTCACCGCCGTGACGCTGCGGCCGGGGATGTCGCTGACCGCGACGGATCTCGCCGACGGCCTCGCCGAACTCGACACCGACCGGTGCCCCGACCTGATCCATGTCGTCCCGGACATTCCGATCAGCACGTCCTACCGGCCGCGGCGCAGTGCCCTGCGGGCGGCCGGACTGCCCAACCCCGGTGCGCGATCCTGGTACCGCGACGACGAGGGCAGGTACCGGCGGCTGACGAAGGCCGCACTCGCCGAGTTGAAGGACCGGGCCGCCGGCTCGCACGACACCGCGCCGTCGATCGACCTTCCCCGCGGCGGGTAGCCTGAGCGAAGTTCCGTGTACACCGACGCGAGAGGACCCTTCGTGGCGCTCGATCCCACCCTGCTGAGCATCCTCGCCTGCCCGCAGGACAAGGGCCCGCTCCTGCTGGTCGACGACAAGCTCCTCTACAACCCGCGTCTGCGTCGCGCGTATCCGATCGAGGAGGGCATCCCGGTTCTCCTCGTGGACGAGGCCCGCGACGTCACGGACGCCGAGCACGAGGACTACGTCGCGCGGGGTGCCACCACGGGCGACGTCTGAGCGATGGCCGGATCGTCGGGTCACCGACCGCACGACGTTGTCGTGCCGGACAATTCGAGGTCTCTCTCCCGATCGCCGGAGCTCGGCGAGTCGACCCTCTCGTGCGCGACACCTCTGGATGCTGCCCATCTGCTGCTCGGTGCCGTGATCGTCGCGGGTCCGGTACGTCTTCGGATCGTGGAGGTCGAGGCGTACGGGGGCGATCCGGCGGGCCCGTGGCCGGATCCTGCCGCGCACTCGTTTCCGGGGCCGACCGGGCGAAACGCCGTCATGTTCGGTCCGCCCGGCAGGCTGTACGTGTACCTGAGCCACGGCCTGCACCACTGCATGAACGTGACCTGCGCGCCGGAGGGGACCGCCGGAGCGGTGTTGCTCAGAGCGGCCGAGGTCGTGGAGGGCGGCGAACTGGTGCGGGAACGTAGAGGACCCTCGCGCCCCGATCGTGACCTCGCCCGCGGCCCGGGCAATCTCGGGCAGGCGCTCGGAATCAGCCTGCTCGACAACGGGATCGACCTGTTCGCCAGCGGGTCACCGGTCCGGGTGGAAGCAGGCCCCGCGAGCGCCGTAGCCGTGGGTCCACGTGTCGGGGTCACCCACGCCGCCGACCGCCCGTGGCGGATCTGGGACCCGGAGTCGAAGGTCGTCTCGTCGTATCGGCGGAGCCCGCGTGCGCCGGCCGCGCCGAGTACGGGATGATCGAAGCCGTGACCGATCACAACGCCTCCACGACGGACATCGTCGACGAACTGACCTGGCGTGGACTCATTCAGCAGTCCACCGACCTCGACGCGCTGCGTCGCGAAGCCGACGGTGGACCGGTCACGCTGTATTGCGGCTTCGACCCCACCGGCCCGAGCCTGCACGCAGGCCACCTCGTCCCGTTGCTGACGCTCAAGCGATTCCAACTCGCCGGCCACCGGCCGATCGTTCTCGCGGGTGGGGCGACGGGCATGATCGGCGATCCCCGAGACGTGGGGGAGCGGACGATGAACTCCGCCGACACCGTGGCCGATTGGGCGCAGCGCATTCGCTCCCAGCTCGAGAGGTTCGTGTCCTTCGACGGTGGCAACGCCGCGATCGTCGAGAACAACATGAACTGGACGGGTCAGCTCAGCGCGATCGATTTCCTGCGCGACCTCGGCAAGCACTTCTCGGTCAACGTGATGCTGGCGCGGGAAACGGTCAAGCGCAGGCTCGAATCGGACGGCATGTCCTACACCGAGTTCAGCTACATGCTGCTGCAGGCCAACGACTACCTGCAGCTGCGGCGCACGCACGGGTGCACCTTGCAGGTCGGTGGATCCGATCAGTGGGGGAACATCATCGCGGGCGTCGAGCTGAACCGCCGCGTCGACGGTGAGCACGTCCACGCCATGACGGTGCCGCTCGTGACGTCGTCGGACGGTAAGAAGTTCGGCAAGTCCACCGGTGGTGGCAGCCTGTGGCTCGACCCGGAGATGACGAGCCCGTACGCCTGGTACCAGTACTTCGTGAACACCGCCGACGCGGACGTGATCCGGTACCTGCGGTGGTTCACCTTCCTCGGGCGCGAGGAGCTGGCCGAGCTCGAGGCGGAGGTCGCCGAGCGCCCGCAGGCACGCGTCGCCCAGCGTCGTCTCGCTGCCGAGATGACGACACTCGTGCACGGCGCGGCGAACACCGCGGCGGTCGAACTTGCGAGCCAGGCCCTGTTCGGCAGGGGCGAACTGCGGGACCTCGACGAGGCCACGCTGGCCGCGGCTCTCTCGGAGGCCTCGGTCGCGCAGGTGGCGCCGGGGGAGCCGTCGACGATCGTCGACCTTCTCGTCGCGAGCGGACTGTGCGACAGCAAGGGCGCAGCCAAGCGCACCGTCAAGGAGGGCGGCGCCTATGTCAACAACACCAAGATCGGCGCCGAGGACTGGGTTCCGCAGTCGGAGGACCTGCTGCACGGTCAGTGGCTGGTGATCCGCCGGGGCAAGCGGAACTTCGCCGGCATCCAGGTGCAGTCGGCCTGACCGGCCGGCCGTGGCCACGGAGGGCGCCGCCCGCTCGCTTCGAGCGAGGGCGGCGCCCTTCTGCATTCCGGGGCAGAGGACTGCTTCGAGCGGGTGTCGGGCGTCACATGCGTGTGATTCGGGGCCGGCGAGCCGGCGTGGTGGTCTCGACCTGCGGGTTCGAGTTGCGTCGGGGGGTGTGACCTGCGGATTTGCGTAGCCGTTCATGGGCACGTAACTTTTGTCGAGTCAGAGCGACACGGACACCGACTCCGCCCCTTCCGGGTGTGAGAGAACGAGGTTGGACGAAGGCGCCTGGCAAGCCCCCAATGTTTCACTTGTGCGAGGCGTTTGCGCCGAGAGTGGGATTGGGTTAGGCTGGAACAGTTGCCCCGGAGCGGCCGAGAACGAGTTTCTTGGTGGTGATGGTGTGTGCGTGTTCTTTGAGAACTCAACAGTGTGCCGATGAATGTCAGTGCCAATATTTTTGGTACTCCACTCCATCACTTTTGTGTGGGGTGGGTATTGCTGGCTCCGGTCCTTCTTCCGTCGGATTCGGGGTCAGTGTTTGAATGCTAGTTTGAGTTTTTGAATGCTAGTGATTTGACTCGATGTCTATGACTGATTA
>AODO01000013.1 GCA_000341795.1 Rhodococcus triatomae BKS 15-14
GACGTGTACACCTGCCCCGCCGTAGATCTCCGGTGGGTATTCCCTGGTCATCATCGCCACACGCACGCGCATAACGTAACCGTCGGGCGGGGAACCGGCCACCGCACCACCACGCTCCCGGCGTGATGCCGGTTGCGCTGGCGGGGGCAGGGTGCTGCCGATAGGTTGGCAGGGTGAGGAGCCAGCCGCACGTGCTTGGAATAGTGCTCGCCGGGGGCGAGGGGAAACGCCTGTATCCCCTGACGGCCGACCGGGCGAAGCCTGCCGTCCCGTTCGGTGGGGCCTACCGGCTCATCGACTTCGTGTTGAGCAACCTCGTCAACGCGGGCTACCTCAGGATCTGCGTTCTCACGCAGTACAAGTCGCACTCCCTCGACCGCCACATCTCCCAGACGTGGCGATTGTCGGGATTCGCCGGTGAGTACATCACCCCGGTGCCCGCGCAGCAGCGGCTCGGCCCGCGCTGGTACACCGGGAGCGCGGACGCCATCCTGCAGTCGCTCAACCTCGTCTACGACGAGGATCCCGAGTACATCGTCGTGTTCGGCGCCGACCACGTGTACCGGATGGACCCCGAGCAGATGGTGCGCCACCACATCGAGTCCGGGGCCGGGGTCACCGTCGCGGGGATCCGGGTGCCGCGCAGCGAGGCCTTCGCGTTCGGCTGCATCGACTCCGACGAGTCGGGCCGCATCACCCAGTTCCTGGAGAAGCCCGCGCACCCGCCCGGCACCCCGGACGACCCGAACGTGACCTTCGCGTCGATGGGCAACTACGTGTTCACCACCAAGGTGCTCGTCGACGCGATCCGCGCCGATTCCGAGAACCCGGACTCCGACCACGACATGGGCGGCGACATCATTCCGCAGCTCGTCCGGGAGGGCGCGGCGCACGTCTACGACTTCGCGGACAACGTCGTGCCTGGCGCCACCGATCGCGACCGCGGCTACTGGCGGGACGTCGGCACCATCGACGCCTTCTACGAGGCGCACATGGACCTGGTGTCGGTGCACCCGGTGTTCAACCTCTACAACCGGCGCTGGCCGATCCGCGGCGCCGCCGAGAACCTTGCCCCGGCGAAGTTCGTGCAGGGTGGCCTCGCGCAGGAGTCGATCGTCGGGTCGGGGTGCATCCTGTCCGCGGCGACGGTCCGCAATTCCGTGCTCAGCTCCAACGTGATGGTCGACGACGGCGCGACCGTCGAGGGCAGCGTCCTGATGCCGGGCGTGCGGATCGGCAAGGGCGCCGTCGTGCGCCGGGCGATCCTCGACAAGAACGTCGTCGTCGGCGAGGGCGAGATCATCGGCGTCGACATCGACCGCGACAAGCAGCGGTTCGCGGTGAGCAACGGCGGTGTCGTGACCGTGGGCAAGGGCATCTGGATCTGACCGCTGCTGTGGTCACGCGAGTGATGCACTTGTCGCCGTGGGTGTCTCGGATGAGTAACGACGATACCGCGGAAGCGGCGAACCTGGTTGAATTGGAATTCTCAGAGGCGTAATGGATTTCGAAGGCATTAGGGTCTGATCTCGGTCCGTCCGGCCGCCGTTTTCCCGGGCCGGTGGCACCGTTGTGCAGGCCCTGGAATTCGGGATGCGCGATGATCGAAGCAGTGCTGCGGGGCCCCGGTCGCAAGGCCGCTCACCCCCGACCGGAGTCACCCCCGCGTGCCGAGGAGGAGGGTGGTGCGGCGGATGCCGCCGCCCCTCCGGAGTCCGACAGGGTTCGCGCCGCGCCCGACCTCGGCGCCACCCCGGCGCCGGACGCCGACGGGTCACTGGCCCCGGCGGGCTGGTACCCACCGGCGGGGAACCCGTGGCACCGCCGCCGCACCCGGCTGTCCCGCCGGCAATGGGCGCTCGGCATCGTGTCGGTGCTCGTCGTCGTCGGCGCCGTATTCGGTGCGCCGAGGCTGTGGACGGAGATGACCCGCGGATGGGAGGCGGTCCTGCGTCCGGCGGACCCGGCGGAGGAGAACCGAATCAGTCCGGTCTCCCCGCCGCCCGCGCCACCCGAACCGGGTGCGGTCGCGCCCGGTCCCGTGCACACGGGACTGCCGGGCAGCGCCGGCGCGGTCACGGGTGTCGCGCTCTCCTTCGCCGACGGGGCGTGTGCACCGGGAGGTCCGTGCACCATGCGGGTCGACGTCGATCTCGACCCGGCTGCGAACGTCCCCGCGGTGACGTGGAACCTCACCGTCCACGACAGGTGTACGGGTGCGGTCGTGCCCGGACCCGACGTCACCGTCCCGGTCGCGCCCCGCGCGCGCGAGGCGTACGGGCTCGCCGGCGCGGTGCTGCCGCAGTCGGGGGCCATCGGGCTCGCCGCGGTGACCACCGCTCCGGCGGCGGCCGCATCGGAGCCCGTCCTTCTGCCCGCGGAGAACGCCGGCTGCCCGCCCGAGGGCAGCAATGCAGGCCGATAAGCGCGTATCCGACCCGTGGCTGGTGACGGCTGCCGTCGTCCTGGTCCTGCTCGGCCTGCTCAACCTCGTCTCCACGGGCATGACCTCGTATGCGCTGCGGCACTCCGCCTTCGCGGTGGTCGGGCTCGTCGCGATGTGGGCGACGTCGCGGGTACGGATCAGCACCTTCGGCCGGATCGGGTGGGCGGTACTGGGGCTGTCGGTGCTGCTGCTCGCCGCGGTCCCGCTGGTCGGTGTCACGACGATGGGCGCACAACGCTGGCTCGATTTCGGGCTGTTCACCGTGCAGCCGTCGGAACTGACCAAGCTCGGGCTGGTGCTGATGCCGGCCGCCGTCCTCGCCGCCGGGTACAGCCTGCGACGACTCGCGGCGGTACTGCTGGCGGCCGCCGTGCCGATCGCGCTGGTCGCGATCCAGCCCGACCTGTCGACCGCCGTCGTTCTGGTCGCGACGGTGGCGCTCATGCTGATTCTCGCCCGGGTGCCGCTTCGTCCGATGCTTCCGCTGCTCGCGATCGGGATCGTGTCGGTGCCGCTCGCGGTGCTCTTCCTGCGGCCGTACCAGCTCGAACGGATCCACGTCTTCCTCTCCGGTGACGGCGGCGACCCCCAGGGCTCGGGGTGGGCCTCCGCGCAGGCGGACATCGCGGTCGGCAGCGGCGGGCTGTGGGGTCTGGGCCGGGAGCCGCGCTACGACCTGCGATCGGGGTACCTGCCGGAATCGGAGCACGACCTCGCGTTCGCGAGCCTGGTCTACGGCTGGGGACTCGTCGCGGGCATCGTGGTGGTAGCGGCGGTGGTGGTGATCGTGTGGCGGTCCACGGTCGCCGCGCGGCTCGCCAGGAGCCGCGAGGCAGCCCTGGTCGCCGCGGGGATCGGCGGGTTGTTCGGGGTGCAGGCAGTCGCGTCGATCGGGGCGAGTCTGTCGGTGCTGCCGCAGACCGGCATGCCGATCCCGCTGTTCAGTTACGGCGGCACGGTCGGGATCGTGTCGTTCGTGGCGATCGGCCTGGTGCTTGCGGTGCGCCGCGACGGAGTCACCCGGCAACTGTGGGCGACCGAGCCGCCACGCCGTCGCCGTCCGCGCGGGGTGGCGACGGGAGCGCTCGCGGTGACGGCGGCTCTGGTGGCGATGTCCGTCTCGGCGTGGCAGCTGCAGAGCGAGCGCGGTCCGGAGTTGCGGGCGGCGAGCGACGTCCAGATGATGCGCTGCATCCGGCTGCCCGCCGAACGCGGAAACATCCTCGACCGCACCGGGACACCGGTCGCGAACAACGTCGCCGAGTACACCGTCGCGGTCGTGCCGGGCATGTTCGACGCCACCGACGCCGCGCTGCACGCCCGGCTCGCCGCCCTGCTCGCCGTCCCACCGGAGCGCCTGACCGAGATGCTGCGCGAACGGGGCGACGGGCTGCAGGTGGTGCTCGCCCGGGTCGGACCGGAACAGGCCCGAGCGGTCGTGGACGCGAACCTGCCGTGGGTGCTGGTGTACCCGACGGGCCGACGCCAGTACCCCCAGGGTTCGCTGCTCGCGTCCGTACTGGGATACGTGGGGGTCGCGGACACCGACGACATGCAGCGCTGGCAGAACCTTCCGCTCGGGTCGCGGGTCGGCAAGGCGGGCCTCGAGAAGCAGTACGACGCGCTGCTGCGCGGCACCGACGGCAAACAGTGCGTCTACGTCGACCCGTCCGGGAACCCGGTCGCGACGGCCGAGCGCGTAGACCCGGTGCACGGTCACGACCTGCGGCTGAACCTCGACGTCGGCATGCAACAGGTCGCCACGGACGCGCTGGTGGAGGCGATGAAGACGAGCGGGGGAGACGTCGGTGCCGTGGTGGTGATGGACCCACGGACCGGTGCGGTGCTGACGCTCGCCAGCGTCCCGAGCTACGACAACAACGTGTACGGTCCGCCGGTCGACGCGGTCGCACTGGCCGCGCAGACCAACACCACCGGGCCCGGCCGGATGCTGAACCACGCCGTCCAGACCGCTGCGCCACCCGGTTCGACCTTCAAGATCGTCGTCGCGTCGTCCAATGCACAGTTCGGGGTGGTCCCACCGGATCAGCAGCTGGCGGGTGGAGCGGCGTACACATACGGCGGGCACACGTTCGCGAACTGGCAGCCGATGGGTCCGAACAGTCTGGTTGGCGCCATCCAGTGGTCCGACAACGTCTACTTCTACCAACTCGGCGAACGCCTCGGCCCCGAGCGAATGGCCACCACGGCACGCGAACTCGGCGTCGGCAGCCCGTCGGGAGTCGATCTGCCCGCGGAGTCGCCGGGCTTCCTCGGCACCCCGGAGAACGTCGGAGAGATCGGTGGAACCTGGTATCCCGGTTCGACTCTGCTGATGGGCATCGGTCAGGGCACCGTCATCGCCACCCCGATGCAGGTGGCGCGCTGGACGTCCGGGATCGCGACGGGTGCGATGGTCGTGCCGCAGCTTGCCGCGGGGTACGGCCCGGACGGGAGCGTCGTACTGCCGACAGCGCCGCCGACCCGCCTGTCGTTCGCCGACCTGCTCGGACCGGTCCGCGCCGGCATGCGGGCGTCCGCCGCGGCCGGGACCGCGGGTCAGCTTGCAACGCTGCCGATCACGGCCGGCGCCAAGACCGGGACCGCGGAGGATCCGTCGGCCCCCGGCCAGGGCCGCAACGCCGGCCTGAACGCCTGGTTCTCGGCGGTTGCGCCGTTCGAGGCACCGGAGATCGTGGTGACCGCACTCGTCCGTGGCGGCGGATTCGGTTCGGCGACATCGGGTCCGGTCGTGAAGAAGGTGTTCGAGTACTTCCTGGCGCATCGGGGACGCTGACCGGCCGAACGACCGCAGGAGCCCGGCCGGGAAGGCCGGGCCCCTGCGGTGGGTTTCAGCTGTAGGCGGCGACGACCTCGGGATGGTTCAGGCAGGCGGCGGTGCCCTCGGCAACGCACGTGACCGGGCGCTCGGCCATCTTGACGCCGATGCCGAGCGAGTCCTCGAGCATCTGCGACATGCCGCGCATCAGGGTGCCGCCGCCGATGCCGAGCACACCCTCCGACATCACGTCGCCGACCGCCTGCGGTGGCAGGTCCTCGAGACAGGCGGACAAGGTCTGCACGATCCCGGTTGCGGTGGGCCGCAAGGCTTCCGAGATCTCTTCCGCACGCAACTGCACCATCCTGGCCCGACCGGAGACCGCGTCGCGCCCTTCGACCGTCATGGCCTGGCCGTCGGAGTTGTCGGGGATGCCCACTTTCGCACGCTCGGCGGTCAGCTCGCCGACGATGATCCGATGCTCGTCGCGCAGGTAGTGGTAGAGAGCACTCGTCAACTCGTCACCCGCCAGTCGGCAGCTGCGGTGCGAGAGGATCCCGCCGTAGCAGAACGCGGTGATCTCCGATGTGCCGCCGCCGATGTCGACCACCATGTGCGCGCGGGGCTCGAGCGGATTCATGCCGCTGCCCAGCGCACCCGCGACCGGCACCGGGACGAGGGCCACCTTGCGCATCCCGGCCTCGTGCGCGACCTCGACGAGCGCGCGCCGTTCGAGGGTGGTGGCGCCCACCGGCACCGCGACGACGCCCTTGGGGCGCACGCCGTAGCGTCCGTGTGGCGCGACTCGTCGGATGACGGCGGTGACGAACGCGCGCGCGGAGTCGAGATCCGCGATCACCCCGTCCCGCATCGGCCGCACCGACGACACCCCCTCCGGTGTCCGTCCGACCAGATCGTGTGCGTCGCCGCCGATCGCGAGGGCGCGGTTCGGATCCTTGGAACGAACCAGCATGAACGACGGCTCGTTCAGGACGATGCCTTCGTCGGGCGTGCCGACCACGGTGTTGGTCGTGCCGATATCGATACCCAGTCCACCCACGTCGACCTCCGAGAGGTGTTCGAGCGAGATGACGACAATCGTGTCAATCGTAGGAGGGGGACAGGGGTTTCGTTTCCCAATGCGCGGCACACCGGGAACCGAGACCGGTCTGCAACCGTGTTCGCCCCGAACCGTGACCTCGGATACGGGCTAGGTGCGCGATGCGCAGAGCAGCCCGTCCCCGACTGGCAGCAGCACCTTCGTCAGACGGTCGTCCTCCGCGATCGCGCGGGCCGCGGCCCGCACCGCGAGCGTGACGGAGTCGCGCGCGGCCGGATCCGCCACCCGGCCACCGAGCAGCGCGTTGTGGAAGACGATGACGCCGCCGGGACGCAGCAGTCGGACGCCCTGCTCGACGTACAGCGGGTGGTCGGCGGGAACGGTGTCGACGAACACCAGATCGTAGGAGCTGTCCGCGAGCCTCGGCAGCACGTCGAGCCCCCATCCGTTGATCAGGCGCGTCCGTCCGGTCGCGATCGACGCCGCGCGAAACGCCTCCTTGGCGGCGCGCTGGTGCTCGGGCTCGGGGTCGATGGTGGTGAGCACTCCGTCCGGTCGCATCCCGTCGAGGAGCCACAGCCCGCTCACCCCTGCTCCGGTGCCGATCTCGACGACCGTGCGGGCGCCGAGCATCTGGGCGAACAGGCTCAGCAGCGCCCCGACCGACGGGGGCACGGGATCGGCACCGAGGTCCTCGGCCCGCTCACGCGCGGAAACGAGGACGTCGTCCTCCAGGACGGACTCCTCGGTGTGGGCCAGCATCTGGTCGCCGTTGGTGTGCACGAGCACGAGGTTATCGCTGTCGCGGTCCGGGCGTGTCGAGGCGCGCACTCTCGACCCCCGGGGGTGATCCGCGGACGGGACATTCTCAGCCGCAACTCAGGTTGCTCACACGTCCCACACACGCCGTTCGAGCACAGTGTGGACACAACCTGATCAGCGAACGTGAGATCAGCAGGCAGCAGGAAGTGGCAGCGTCGGGAACAAACCGGACACCCCAGGAGTTGTCAGGGAACAAGAGCGCGGTCCGCGCCGCCGCTTCCAGCCGTCCCGAGCAGGAGGTTCATCCATCTCGATGGTCAACGCCCCGTCCGACGTCGACACCACATCCGCCGACTTCGACTCCGATCCCGTCCTCAGCGGTACCGCCGCGTTCGACGCCAGCGGAGACCAGTCGGCGATGCCGTCCTGGGACGAACTCGTACGCGAGCACGGCGACCGCGTGTACCGGCTCGCCTACCGTCTGTCCGGCAATGCGCAGGACGCGGAGGACCTGACGCAGGACACCTTCATCAGGGTGTTCCGCTCGCTGTCGAACTACCAGGCGGGCACCTTCGAGGGGTGGCTGCACCGCATCACCACGAACCTGTTCCTGGACATGGTGCGCCGGCGCAACCGCATCAAGATGGAGGCACTGCCCGAGGACTACGAGCGGGTGCCGTCGCAGAACCCGAACCCCGAGCAGGTGTTCCACGACGCCCGGCTCGACCCCGACCTCCAGGACGCGTTGGACTCCCTGGCGCCCGAGTTCCGTGCCGCAGTCGTACTGTGTGACGTCGAAGGTCTGTCCTACGAGGAGATCGGTGCCACACTGGGCGTCAAGCTCGGGACCGTGCGCAGCCGGATCCACCGCGGACGTCAGGCGTTGCGCGATCATCTGACCGCGGCGCAGGCCGGGCGTGAGCTCGAGACAGGAACGACAGTCGCGTGAGTGTGCAGGAGGAGCGGATGACGCAGGGCCGCGGACCTCGCCGGTTCGGTTCCACGGAACATCTGGCCAGCGAGGCGGTAGCCGCCTACGTCGACGGCGAACTGCAGATGAATGCCTACCTCAGGGCCTCCCAGCACCTGTCCGTGTGCGGGGAGTGCGCGGCCGCCGTCGATGCCCAGCAGCACGCCCGGGTCGCGCTCCGGCAGTCCGGTGAGATCACCATGCCCGTGTCACTGCTCGGCATCCTCAGCCGGATTCCGACCTGCCAGCCCACCGAGGACGCGGCCCCCGACACCGCCCGGGCCGGGCGTCGCTCCGCGTTCCCTTCCTCCTCGTACTCGCTGACGACGTGGCGTCGTCGCCGCTGACACGGCGGACCCGGCACCCCGCGCCCGTCGGTGGCGCGGTGCCCGTCGGTGATACTGGGTGCCGTGACTGACGCCAACGAACCGGACGGTCCGCCCACGCGGTCGCCGAAGTCGGACCAGCCCGATCCGAGCCCGGCATCCGAGACGACCGCGGCCGAGAACGGTGCGCCGCAGCGCCTGGCGCCGCGGCCGCTGTACCGTCCGACGGTCGATCCCGCCGCCGCTGTCGCATTCGGTCGCCCCGCCGGTGTCGCCGACTCGTTCGCGCCGTCACGTACCGCCACCGAACCCGTCGTCACGGTGCGGCCCCCCGATCCGGCTGTGGCAGAGGCGTACGCCCGGCCCGAGGGCGAGACCGAGACCATTCAACGCGGACCCGACGACGCCGACGAGGGCCCCACCGCGGACACACCCGCCGACCCGTGGCGCGATCCGAACGCGGCCGTGCGTCTCGGCGGCGCGGCCGTCGACGCGACCCCACGCACCGCGCTTCCGCCTGCGGAGAAACTCGGTGTGCGCGACGTGCTGCTCGGTGACCGCGTCGCACCCCGTGCGCTCGCGGCACTCGCCGGGGTGGCACTCGTCGTCGGGCTCGCCGGCGGTGTCGTCGGCCGCATGACCGCCGAGAACGTCGGCGCGCTGACCAGTCAGAAGGTGGAGCTGACCCAGTCCAGCGGCGACGACCGCGAGGCCGGACAGGTCGCGAAGGTCGCCGAGGCGGTGCTGCCGTCGGTGGTCTCGATCCAGGTTGCGCTCGGCGACCAGTCGGGCACCGGCTCCGGAGTCGTCATCGACGGAGCCGGCTACATCGTCACCAACAACCACGTCATCTCGATGGCGGCGACGGACCCGGCCAACGCCACGATCCGGGTCGTGTTCTCCGACGGCACCCGCGCGCCCGCGTCGATCGTCGGCCGCGACACGAAGACGGACCTCGCGGTCCTCAAGGTCGACGTCGGGAACCTGACGGTCGCGCAGCTCGGAAAGTCGTCGGACGTCCAGGTCGGTGACGACGTGGTCGCGGTCGGCTCACCACTCGGTCTGAGCAAGACCGTCACCAGTGGCATCGTCAGTGCCCTGCACCGGCCGGTGCGGCTCGGCGGGGAGGGCACCGACACCGATGCGGTGATCGACGCCGTTCAGACGGACGCCGCGATCAACCCGGGCAACTCGGGTGGTCCGCTCGTCGACGCCGAGGGCCGGGTCATCGGCATCAATTCGGCGATCCGCAGCGAGAGCGGCGGATCGGTGGGTCTCGGCTTCGCGATCGGGATCGACGACGTCACCCGCGTCGCCCAGGAGCTGATCCGCAACGGGGTGATGCACCATCCGGAGATCGGCGTCAACTCGCGCTCGGTGACCAACGAGCAGACCACCGGCGCACAGGTCGCGAACGTGCAGTCGGGCAGCCCCGCCGAGCAGGCGGGCATCGTCGAGGGCGACGTGATCGTCCGGGTGGGTGACCGTGACGTGACCAATGCGGACGAGTTGGTCGTGGCGGTCCACGGCACCGAGGCGGGGAAACCGGTCCCGGTGAAGCTGATCCGATCGGGTCGCGAGGTCGAGGTCCAGGTCACCCCCGTTTCCGATTGACGCCTCCGGCCGAAACGGCGATACCGGACATCTACTGTGAGGATCCCGTGAATTCGGGGTTCGAGGGGACGCGGCGGCGGGGCGGCACGTAGTCTGGTCACGTGTTTGGCAACATCGGCTGGGGCGAGTTCATGATCCTGCTCGTCGCCGCGCTCGTGATCCTCGGACCCGAGCGCCTTCCCGGCGCCGTCTCGTGGATCAGCAAGTCGCTCCGTCAGGTGCGTGAGTACGCCGGTGGCGCGACTCAGCAGCTGAAGGACGAACTCGGTCCCGAGTTCGACGACCTGCGCAAGCCGCTCTCCGAGCTGAACCAGCTGCGCGGCATGACGCCGCGCGCAGCGATCACCAAGCATCTCCTCGACGGTGACGATTCGATCTTCACGGGCAACTTCGACGACAAGAAGCCGCGGCCCGGAACCACCGGGTCCGCGTCGACACCGAAGCCGACGACCACCCCGCTCGGTGACGGTGACAAGCCGCCGATCGACATCGACGCGACCTAGACGGTCCGACTCTCGCGACGAGCCCCGCCCGATCCGATCGGGCGGGGCTCGTCGCATTCGAGGATCAGGAGCCGAACAGCTGCTCGATCAGGCCCGGCTCGCCGACCCAGCCGCTCCCGGTGTCGACCGAGCCGAACATGGGCCGGATCTCGGCCGGCGCCACCAGGTCGGAGTAGGTGATCGTGTACACGACGTCATCGTCGACCGTGCACACGTGCCGCACCTGGTAGGTGCCGTCGGGCACGCCACCCCACGAGTAGCCCTGCCAGCCGTCGTCGCCGGGGGAGGCGGGCGCGATGTCCTCGACGACGGTTCCGGTGGCCTGGTCGAGCAGCGTCGCCCCGCACACGGTGCCCAGCGGAACGCCGTCGACCGAGGCGGTCACGTCGTTCTCGATGACGTCGGCGGTCGAGGTGATCGACGCGGCCGAGGCGGTCGCGGTGGAGAACAGGAGCAGGGGTGCGGCCGCAACCGCGGTCAGGGCAGTGCGCACGAGCAGTGTCGTCATTCCCGATCCTTGTGGGCAGGATGCCGCGATCGCCGCGACACCGTTGAGAGGGCCATCGACTGATGGTTCGCGACACAAGGTAACAATCCGGATGATTCACAGGGATCGAATTGGACAAAGTGTCAGTGTCTCGGTGTAACGGTGTCGCGGCGTAACAGGTTCTCCGGTCACGGCCGTCGTGCGGGAGGCTCGGGCTAGAGGTGCCGGGTGGTGTCGATTCCGAGCGACATTCCGGCCAGTCCGCGCGCCCGCACGGACAGCTTGTCGGCGATGTCGCGCAGCGCGCTGCCCGCGGCGGAGTCCGGCTGCGCGAGGACGATCGGGACGCCGGCGTCGCCGCCCTCGCGTACGGCCTGCTCCAGCGGGATCTGGCCGAGCAGGGGAACCTTCGCGCCGACCGCGCGGGTGAGGCGGTCGGCGACGGTCTGGCCGCCACCGGAACCGAACACGTCCATGCGGGTGCCGTCGGGCAGTTCCATCCACGACATGTTCTCGACGACGCCGACGATCCGCTGCCGGGTCTGCAGTGCGATCGATCCGGCGCGTTCGGCGACCTCGGCGGCCGCCTGCTGAGGGGTCGTCACGACGAGGATCTCGGCGCCGGGGATCAACTGCGCGACCGAGATGGCGACGTCGCCGGTGCCCGGCGGCAGGTCGAGCAGCAACACGTCGAGATCGCCCCAGAACACGTCGGCCAGGAACTGCTGCAACGCCCGGTGCAGCATCGGACCGCGCCACACGACGGGGGTGTTGCCCTGGGTGAACTGCGCGATCGAGATCATCTTCACCTCGTGCGCGATGGGCGGCACGATCATGCGCTCGACCTGCGTCGGCTTCGCGTCGGTCCCGAGCATCCGGGGGATGGAGTGGCCGTAGATGTCGGCGTCGAGGACACCGACCGACAGGCCCTTCGCGGCCATCGCAGCGGCAAGGTTGACCGTGACGGACGACTTGCCGACGCCGCCCTTCCCGGACGCGACCGCGTAGACACGGGTCAGCGACCCGGGCTGGGCGAACGGGATGACGGGCTCGGCGGAGTCGCCGCGCAGCGACTTGCGCAGTTCGGTGCGCTGCTCGTCGTTCATCACGTCCAGCTCGACCCGGATCGCGCCGATCCCCGCGACGTCGGCGACGGCCTTGGTCACCCGTTCGACGATCTCGGTGCGCATCGGGCACGCGGAGGTGGTCAGGTACACGACGATGTCCACCCCGCCGTCGTCGTCGAGGGTGACGCTCTTGACCATGCCCAGGTCGGTGATGGGCTTGCGGATCTCCGGGTCGAGCACCTTGGCGAGGGCACCGCGAACGTCGGACTCGGTCACTGCTGGCATGACACCCATGGTAGGTGCCGGGCCGTCAGTGGATTCGCGGCAGGTCGGCCGAGCTGGGATTGACGCCCGTCGAGTACGCGAGCGACCACGCGGTCACGTTCGCGACGTAGGCCATCGAGTTGTTGTAGCGCAGGATCGCCTTGGTCGCGGAGACGATGTCGCGCATGTCGGTGCCGCCGTCGCACAGGTAGTGACCCGTCGACGCGGCCGCGTCGTACAGATTCTGCGGGTCGGCGACGCCGTCGCCGTTGCCGTCGATTCCGAACTGCGCCCACGTCGTGGGGATGAACTGGGTGGGCCCGACCGCCCGGTCGTAGACCGGGTCGCCGTCGAGGGCGCCGCCGTCGGTGTCCATGATGACGGCCTGGCCCGGGAGGCTGCCGTCGAGGGGCAGGCCGATGATCGGCTCGAGCAGGTTGCCCTTCTCGTCGGCCTGGCCGCCGTTCGCGTGGCTGGACTCGACCCGGCCGATGCCGGCGATCTGCATCCAGGAGATGCCGCACGAGGGGTCCCGTTCGGCGAGGACGCGTTCCGCCGACCGGTAGGCGTCGAAGTTGATCGCCGGAATTCCGAGCGGGCCTTCGGGCAGCGGTGCGGGCGCTGGTTCCGGCGCGGGTGCGGTCACGGCGAATGCCGGTGTGACGGCGGCAGCCTCCGGCACGACGGCCTTGGCCTCCTGCACGGGTTCGGCCGCGGGCTCGGCGGCGGAGTCGGTGAGCGGCGAGGCCTTCGCCGTCGTCAGGAACGGGAGGGCGGCGCTCACGCCGTCGACGTTGGACACCGCGACGAGGCCACCCGGAACGAGTCCGGCGAGTGCGATGACCGAGTTCCGTCTTGCCTTCGACTCCGTCGGTTTGCTGTGGCGACCCACGTCGTACCTCCTGCGGTCCCCGTGCCACGGGGACGGTCGTTGGTGAACGCAGGCGACGCTACCCGATTCGCAACATTGCCGTTATGGACCTGTGACCTTTTGGCGCGCGATTCGGCGGCGGAATCCCAGGTGGAACCGGTAAAACACTAGGTCTCAAAAATATTGCGACATGCGCGAGTCGGATGACGAGCAGATCACGGCCCGGCGAACGGCCTCGCCGACTACCTCCGCCGGATCACGTCACGCCGGCGGGCAGAACGCCAGGCACGGCAGCGGTGGCAGCGTCGGCAGGCCGGGGAGACCCGGAATCAGCGGCTGCGGCGCACCCGGGGCAGCGGCATCGCGCAGGACGTCCGGGTCGGTCGGGGCGGTCGGGGCGGGGACCGGCGTCGGGGTCGGCTCGGCGGGCAGGCCGGGCTCGACCGGTACCTCGCGGATCTCGCCGGGCTCCGGGGTGCCGCCCTCCGCGTAGGCCGTCGACCAGCCGATCACGTTCGACGCGTACGCCAACGAGTTGTTGTAGCGCAGGACGGCGCGCTGCTCCTGGTCCGGTTCACGCAGGTCGAGGCCGCCGGAGCACAGGTAGCGGGCAGCAGCCAGCGACGCGTCGAACACGTTGTTGGGATCGGCACGGCCGTCGTCGTTGCCGTCCGCGGCGTAGCGCGCCCACGTCCCGGGGATGAACTGCATCGGACCGACCGCCCGATCGTGCGACGAGTCGCCGTCGACGGCGCCACCGTCGGTGTCGCGGATGACGTGGTTGCCCGCGAGCGAGCCGTCGAGACGCGGACCGAGGATCGGGGTCACCGTCGTCCCGGCCGCATCGGTGCGTCCGCCCCCGGCGTGGCCGGACTCGATCCGGCCGATGCCGGCCAGGAGGTGCCAGGTCACGCCGCAGCCGGGCTGTTCGGCCGCCAGCGTCGCCTCCGCGGCACGGTAGGCGCCGAGCACCAGCTCCGGAATGCCGAGCGATCCGATCGTCACCGGAATCGGGGTCAGCGCGCCGGTCGCCAGGGGTGACGCGAGCCGCTCCGCGACCGCCGGAGGCAGGTCGAACGTGACGGGTGGGGGTGGTGTGTACGCGTGCGGAGCCCGGGTGAGCCGTGGTGCGGGTTCGAGCACTTCGACGACACCCGCCGGACCGTCGGAGGCGACGGTGGTGACGGCCATCGGGGCGACGGCGGTCCCCGCCGGGCCCCCGACCGACAGGCCCACGGTCACACCGCAGGCGAGTGCCGCCGCGGCCACGCCGGCCAGGCCCCTCACACGCATTCGCAATCCCCACGTTCTCGCCGAGCCGGACGCCCCCACCCGTTGTGTGACCGAGGTTACATAACGGAAACGGCTCCCGCCGGGTGTTCGGGGGCGACCCGCGAGCTCACCGCTTCGGCTGGGGGTCCTCGTCCTCCTCGCGTGCAGCGAGCAGGGACTTGATCTCGTCCAGCTCACGGCGCAGGTAGTCACGGGTCGCGACCTCGCCGACCGCGAGGCGCAGCGACGCCAGCTCGCGGGCGAGGAACTCGGTGTCCGCCTTCGTCTGCTCGGCGCGCGCCCGGTCCTCCTCCAGGGAGACGCGGTCGCGGTTCTCCTGCCGGTTCTGCGCCAGCAGGATCAGCGGAGCCGCGTAGGCGGCCTGGGTGGAGAACGCCAGGTTCAGCAGGATGAACGGGTACGGATCCCACTGCAGCCCGATCGCGGCGACGTTGAGGATGATCCAGACGATCACCACGACGGTCTGGATCAGCAGGTATTTGCCGGTGCCGAGGAAGCGGGCGATGGACTCGCTGACGCGTCCCACCGCCTCGACGTCGATGTGGAACCCGCGCCAGCCGCCGCCCGGGGTGTCGAGTCGTGCCCGGGCCGACTGGGTCGACCGGTCCGCGCCCGTTCGCTTGTCACTCACCGGCCAGCTCCTCCTCACGCCAGTCCTGCGGCAGCAGGTGGTCGAGCACGTCGTCCACGGCCACCGCGCCGAGCAGGTGGCCTTCCGCGTCGACGACCGGCGCGCACACGAGGTTGTACCGCGCGAAGTAGCGGGTGATCGTGGTCAGTGGATCGTCCGGGTCGAGCGATCCCAGGTCGGTGTCGAGCAGCCCCCCGACGAGCGACGCCGGTGGTTCGCGCAGCAACCGTTGCAGGTGCACGCAGCCGAGGTAGCGGCCGGTCGGGGTGGAGATCGGCGCCCGCACCACGAAGGCCATGCTCGCCACGGACGGTGTGAGGTCGGGGTTGCGGGCCATCGCGAGGGCTTCCGCGACGGTGGTCGCCGGACCGAGGATCACCGGTTCCGGCGTCATCAGGCCACCCGCGGTGTCGGGGGAGTGCTCGAGGAGGCGGCGCACCGGCTCGGAGTCCTCCGGGTCCATCAACTGCAGCAGCGACTCCGCCTCGGTCTCCGGCAGCTCGCCCAGGAGGTCCGCGGCGTCGTCCGGGTCCATCGCCTCGAGCACGTCCGCGGCACGCTCCACCTCGAGGTGCGTGAGCAGGTCGGTCTGGTCGTCCGCCGGCAGCTCCTGCAGGATGTCGGCGAGCCGCTCGTCGTCCAGCGCGACGGCGACCTCGTGACGTCTCTTGTCCGGGAGATCACGCATCGCGTTGGCCACGTCCGCCGCCCGCATGCCGTCGAACTGGGCGAGCAACTGCGACACGCCCTGACCGGGGAGTTCCAGCTGCGCCTGTGTCAGCCCCTCCACGTGCTGCCACTCCACGACGTGCACCGGTGCGCGGCGTGCCAGCCTGGCCCGTGGTTTCCGCACCGCCACCCGAGAGACCACCCAGTCCCGGGTACGGGTCAGCTCGATACCCAGATCGACCACGAGGACGTCGATTCCGGCGAGCTCCTCCAGTTCGGGATCGTCGACCCGGACCCTGGTGTCGACGACCTGCGCGAGCGCCAGCACCTCGCCGGGTTTCTGGGCGAACTTGCGGAGGCTCACGCTGCCCGTCAGCGTGACCGAACCCGGTTCGACCGCGGTCACCCGGAGCATCGGGACGAAGATGCGCCGACGCGTCACCAGCTCCACGACCAGCCCCAGCACCCGGGGGCGCTGCCGACCGAACCGGATGCCGATCACCACGTCCCGGACCCGGCCGATGGATTCGCCGTCCGGTCCGAGCACCACGAGGCCCGCGAGCCTGGCTGCGAAGACCTTGCTCACTGCTGCCATGATGGCAAGGCTAATTGTCTCGGTGTCCGGACGTCGGATCGCGGACGTCGGGTCGCCTCTCGGTGGGAGGTTCACGATGGTGCAGGCACGTCCACGGCGGTCGGTGCTCGCCGTTCCCGGCAGCAGTCGCAAGATGATCGAGAAGGCGAAGGGGCTGCCCGCGGACGAGGTGTTCCTCGACCTGGAGGATGCCGTGTCGCCACTGGCAAAGGCACAGGCGCGCACCGAGATCGCGGAGGCGCTGGCGTCGGACGGCTGGGGCTCCCAGATCAAGGTGGTTCGCGTCAACGACTGGACGACGCAGTGGACGCACCGGGACGTCGTCGACGTGGTGTCGGCCGCGGGCGCCCACGTGGACGCCATCCTGCTGCCGAAGGTGGTCGACGCCAGCCACGTTCAGGCGCTCGACCTGCTGTTGACCCAGGTGGAGAAGGCTGCCGGCCTCGAGGTCGGACGGATCGGCATCGAGGCACAGATCGAGAACGCGATCGGTCTCACCAACATCGACCGGATCGCAACCGCGAGCCCGCGGGTGCAGACGCTGGTGTTCGGGCCCGCCGATTTCATGGCGAGCATCAACATGCGGACCCTCGTCGTGGGCGAGCAGCCGGAGGGATACGACACCGGCGACGCCTACCACCACATCCTGATGACGATTCTGATGGCGGCTCGCGCACACGGCCTCGAGGCGATCGACGGCCCCTACCTGCAGATCCGCGACGTCGACGCGTTCCGGCGGGCCGCAGCCCGATCGGCGGCGCTCGGGTTCGACGGCAAGTGGGTGCTCCATCCCACCCAGATCGACGCCGCCAACGAGGTGTTCAGCCCCCGTCAGGAGGACTACGACAAGGCCGAGATGATCCTGGACGCGTACGAATTCCACACCTCGGCAGCCGGTGGCGCCCGGGGAGCCGCGATGCTCGGTGACGAGATGATCGACGAGGCCAGCGCGAAGATGGCTCAGGTGATCGCGGCGAAGGGCCGCGCCGCACGAATGACCCGCACGACGCGTTTCGATCCCGAATCTCCGTAAACTGGACACCAGCCGCAGCGCGACAGCGGCCCGACGTCACGACCCGACGGACCGGATGCACCCGGTCCACGGGAGAACCAGGAGCGCCGCCGAATGCCGAATCCACTCGGACCGCCGAATCAGCCCGGACGGGGCGGACTTCCGACGCCTCCCACCGGATGGCCGATCGGCTCCTATCCCACCTACGCGGAGGCGCAGCGCGCCGTCGACTACCTGTCGGACCAGCAGTTCTCGGTGGAGGACGTCACCATCGTCGGTGTCGACCTGATGCAGGTCGAGCGCGTACTCGGACGTCTCAGCTGGGCGAAAGTCATTGGTGGCGGCATCGTTTCGGGTGCGTGGCTCGGCGTCTTCCTCGGTCTGCTGCTCGGTCTGTTCACCGACAACCTGATCGGCCCGCTGATCGCAGGCATCCTCGGCGGCATCGTCTTCGGTGTCATCTCGACGACCATTCCGTATGCCGCGACGAGGGGCACCCGCGACTTCGCCTCGACCATGCAGCTGGTCGCGGGACGCTACGACGTGCTGTGCGAACCGAAGACGGCGGAGCGGGCCCGCGACATGCTGGCGAAACTGGCGCTCTGACGCCGGCCGGGGGGACGCGGTGCGCGACACACTGGAGGTTCGCGAGCTGGGGCGCGCCACTCTGGCGCGGCAGCACTTGCTCGAAAGGACCGACCAGCCGGCCGTGGAGGTCACACGGCACCTGTACGGCCTGCAGGCGCAGTCGCCGACCGCGCCCTACTTCGCCCTGTGGGCACGGCTGAGCGGGTTCGGTGCCGAGCAGCTCTCACGGTTGATCGAGGACCGTTCGGTCGTGCGGATCGTGACGATGCGGGGAACCGTGCACGCCGTGACCGCGGAGGACGCTCTGGAACTGCGGCCGTGGACGCAACCGATCATGGACCGTGACCTCCGGACGAACACCCAGCACGCCAAGGCGCTCGCCGACCTCGACCGGCAGTCGCTGGAGTCGTGGGCGCGTGCCCGTCTGGAGGCGTCACCGTCGACACTGGCGGCGCTGCGACCCGCGCTCGCGGAGCGCTGGCCGGACCGCGATCCGGCGTCCCTCGCGCACGCCGTGCGGGACGTGCTCCCACTGGTGCAGGTTCCGCCGCGCGGCCTGTGGGGACGGTCGGGCCAGCCGGTCTGCACCACGCTGGAGCACTGGACGGGATCCGCGCTCACGGAACCGGATCCGGAGCGCATCGTGCTGCGCTACCTCGCGGCGCACGGCCCCGCGACGGTGGCCGACGCGCAGGCGTGGTCGGGACTGACGCGACTGGGCGAGGTCTTCGACCGTCTGCGTGACCGGCTGAGAATCTTTCGGCGGCCCGGGCGGTGCGGAGCTCTTCGATCTGCCGGACGCACCGCGGCCGGGACGCGACGTGCCGGCGCCGGTCCGGATCCTCGCCCCCTTCGACAGTGTGCTGCTCTCCCACGCGGACAGGTCGCGAGTGATCGACGACGAACACCGCCGAGTCCTGTTCACCGTCAACGGCATCGTCAAGCCGGCGCTGCTGGTGGACGGTGAGGTGGCCGGTCACGTCGCGGTGAGCGTGGGCCGGGCCGGGGCGGTCGCAGAGGTCACGGGGTTCCGCCCGCTGGCGAAACGCGTGCTGTCGGAGGTGGAGGCGGAGGCGCGGCGGTTGCTCGAGTTCGCCCATCCGGGGCTCGATCACGACGTCCGGATCTGCTGGAGCCGACCTCACATCGCCGCAGACACGCCGTGAGATGCGGGTCACACCACCTGTGACCGGGCGAAACGGTCACCGGGTGTTAGATGGGGTGGTGACCGACAACGTCCTGACCTCAGTGCGCGCTCACCTGGTGGAGCGCTTCGGCGGCACCGAGCCGTCGGCGGCCTCGGTGACGTTCCTGGGGCTCGAGCCGCTCGAGGTCCTGCGCTTCGCGGCCGACTCCGACGGTGTCGTCCGGTACGCCACCCTGGGCTGTTCCCGGCATCCGATGGGAGATCCCAGCGACCTGGTCGCCGACCCGGTTCGAGGCCCCCGAGCCGAACTCGTCCTCGTCCTGCGGGGTGGGCTGGACGTGGCCTCCGGCGTGCACCGCTCGCTCGCGATCCTGGCCGCGGCGCCCGCGGTCGAGGGTGTCGTCCTGGCGCTGGACGGGCTCGTGGACCTCGGTGAGCCGCTGTGGAAGGGGGCTCCGTTCACGGCAATCCTGTTGGGGGACAGTGGGATCGATGCCCTCGCCCTGCCGGAGCCCGCGGACCCGGTGCAGTTCCTGGAGGCGGTGCCGATCACCGGAACCGAGGCGGCGTGGGTCCGGCTCAAGGGTGCCCCCGCGCTGCGTGAGGCGTGGGAGGAGGCGGGTATCGACGTCCGTGATCCGCGGCGCGCTCAGGCATCCCTCTGAACGAGGTGCGGTCTCACAGCCAGTCGTTGCGCCGGAACGTGACGAACAGGCCTCCGCAGACCACCGCGATGACCGCCAGGACGGTGGGATAGCCCAGGGACCATCCCAGTTCGGGCATGTGCTCGAAGTTCATCCCGTAGATGCCGGCGATCATCGTCGGGACCGCCGCGATCGCGACCCACGCCGAGATCTTCCGCATGTCGGTGTTCTGTTGCACCGCCACCTTCGCCAGTGCGGCCTCGACCAGGGTGCTCAGCACCTCGTCGAACTCGGACACCCGCTCTGCCACGATCGTGTGGTGGTCCTGCACGTCCCGGAGATATCGTCGAACCTCTTTCGGCACACCGAGGCTCGTTTCCTGACCGAGTCGCTGCAGTGGCGCGGCGAGCGGTGCGACGGACTTCCGCAGCTCGACGATCTCCCGCTTGAGGAGATAGATCTGGTCGATGTCCACGTGGCGGACGCTGAACACGTCCTCCTCCAGCAGGTCGACGTCGCGTTCGACGAGATCGGTCACCGCCAGATAGCTGTCGACCACGTGGTCGGCGATCGCGTGCAGCACCGTGCTGGGGCCGAGGGCGAGCCGGGCCGGATTCGCGTCCATCACGGCGCGCACCCCGGCCAGGCCGGAATGCTCGCCGTGGCGGACGGTCACGACGAAGTCGCGGCCGAGGAAGATCATGATCTCCCCGGTCTCGACGATCTCCCGCGCTGTCGAGATGGAGTCGTGCTCGACGTAGTTCACGGTGCGCAGCACCAGGAACAGGACGTCGTCGTACACCTCGAGTTTGGGACGCTGATGGGCGTGCACGGCGTCCTCGACCATCAGCTCGTGGAGCCCGAAAACCTCTGCCACGGAATTCATCTGATGGGCGTCCGGAGCGTGCAGGCCGACCCAGACGAAGCCTGCGCCCCGAGTGCGCACCTCCGCCAGTGCGGCCGCGTGGGTGAACTTGCCGCGCAACCGCTGCCCGTCGACGTAGACCCCGCAGTCCACGACGGCGCGCGCGGCGGGAACACGGACGGTGGGTACGGGGGGTCGCGCCGCGGCACGTGACGACCGGAGGCCCGAGATCGGGGGAATGGACGGCACGGGTCACCTCCCGGTCGCGGGGACGTCGCGGGCTCATCCTATGTCGCCGCCGACGCCGGTGCGGCACCCGACGGGCGAGCGAACGGGCCTGGAACAATGGCAGGGTGCGTATCGACCTCCACACCCACTCGACAGCTTCGGACGGCACGGACAGCCCCGCCGGGGTGGTCCGGGGCGCCGCCGAGGCCGGGCTCTCGGTGGTCGCGCTGACCGATCACGACACCACCGCCGGATGGTCGGAGGCCGTCGCGGCGCTCCCGGCCGGTGTCGCTCTCGTCCGGGGCATGGAGATGTCGTGCACAGGCCGCGGCGAGGACGGGAGGCCCGTTGCGGTTCACCTGCTCGCCTATCTGTTCGACCCGACGAACGATGCCTTCGCCCGGGAGCGCGAACGGTTGCGGGACGAGCGGACGGTCCGCCTGCGTGCGATGGCCGAGAGGATGGCCGCGGAGGGGTTGCCGATCGACCCGGACGCGGTGATGGCCGCGGCGGGGCCGGCGGCGGGGCGCCCGCACCCGGCGCGGGCACTGGTCGAGGCCGGGGTGGTCGGCTCGGTGAACGAGGCGTTCGCGGACCTGCTCCGGACCGGTGGCAGGTACTACGTGCACAAGGAGGACACTCCGCTGCCGGAGGCGGTGCGGATGGTGGCCGAAGCGGGCGGCGTCAGCGTCCTCGCGCACCCGCGGGCGTCCTCGCGCGGCAGGCTGATGGACATGAACCAGATCGGTGAACTCGTCGCCGACGGACTCGGCGGGGTTGAGGTCGTCCATCACGACCACGGCGCCGCCGACCAGCGGATACTGCGGGGCATCGCCGCGGATCTCGATCTGATCGTCACCGGGTCGTCCGATTTCCACGGCAGCAACAAGTCGGTCGTGCTCGGCGAGTTCGTCACCGACCCGGAGCAGTACGACCGGATCGTCGCGTCGGCGACCGGTGTCGACGTGGTGACCGGTGTCGACGTGGTGGCCGGATGACCGGGTACCGGGTCCAGGAGCACGATCCCGAATGGGAGCCGCCCACGGACGTGATCCGCACGCCGGGCCGGGCCGTGCCGCCGCGTGGGCGCAGTGGCGCCGCCCGGGCACTGCAGGCGCTCAGCGGATCGGTCGCGGCGGGCGTCGTCGTGCTCGCACTGGTGGTCGTCGCGGCAGCCTGGCTCGGCTCTCGCCGCGGGTTCCCGGGGCCGGGTGCGGTGTCGGTGACGGCACACGTCGTCGCGGCTGTGCTGGTGGTCGTCGCGCAGCGATTCGCCGACCACCGTCGCGGTGGCGTGGCCACCCTCGGGTCGCTGGTGGTGTTCTTCGTCACAGCGGTCCTGCTGTGCGCCCAGTGGTGGGGGTAGCTCACCGGAATCGGGGTTCACTTGTGAGATTTGCCAGCGGTGAGCTCTCGGTGGCAGACTTGCTGCACCCCAGAGCCGGTGCCACAGCCCGGCGTGGGAGCGAAGTCGATTTCAACAAGCGGCAGATTTCGGTCCCCGAGCCCACCCCGCTCGGTGTCATCGAACCTCACAGGCGCGTGCCCAACCAGTAGACCGATCGGGCTCCGATCATGCACCCTCTGAGCGTTCACCACCCGTACGAAAACCTGCGGCTGCGTCGAAAAACAACCTTCGCCGCTGCTACTTCCCAGTAACCCGCCCCCGAGTGGTGGCGCCGTGAGTAGGAGTGTCATCGTGTCTCTCGTGACTGAAGCATCCACCCCATCCAAGGTTGAGCTGACCGACGAAGAGATCTTCTCCGGCCATGTCGGTGGCAAGCTCTCGGTCGAGACCACCGCCCCGCTCGACACCCAGCGGGCCCTGTCGATCGCGTACACCCCGGGCGTCGCCCAGGTGAGCCGCGCCATCGCCGCGGACGAGACCCTCGCCGACCGCTACACGTGGACCAATCGCCTCGTGGTCGTCGTCAGCGACGGCTCCGCGGTGCTCGGTCTCGGTGACATCGGCCCGCGCGCCTCGCTGCCGGTCATGGAGGGCAAGTCCGCCCTGTTCAAGAACTTCGCGGGCCTGAACTCGATCCCGCTGGTGCTCGACACGAAGGATCCCGACGCGATCGTCGAAACCCTCGTCCGGCTGCGTCCGAGCTTCGGCGCCGTCAACCTCGAGGACATCTCGGCGCCCCGGTGCTTCGAGATCGAGAAGCGCGTCATCGAGGCGCTCGACTGCCCCGTCATGCACGACGACCAGCACGGCACCGCGATCGTCGCGCTCGCGGCGCTCAAGGGTGCGGCCCGGGTTCAGGACCGTGACATCACGAAGCTTCGTGTCGTGATCTCCGGTGCCGGTGCGGCCGGCGTCGCCTGCGCGAACATCCTGCTCGCCGCGGGCATCGCCGACATCACCGTGCTCGACTCGAAGGGCATCGTCTCAAGCGATCGCGGCGACCTGAACGAGATCAAGGTCGACCTCGCGGCCCGCACCAATCCGGCGGGCCGCACCGGCGGCATCGTCGAGGCGCTCGACGGGGCAGACGTGTTCCTCGGTGTGTCCGCGGGCACGGTGCCGGAGGAGATCATCGCGACGATGGCGGACGACGCGATCATCTTCGCGATGTCGAACCCGGATCCGGAGATCCACCCGGACATCGCGCGCAAGCACGCCGCGATCGTCGCGACGGGCCGCAGCGACTTCCCGAACCAGATCAACAACGTGCTCGCCTTCCCAGGCGTGTTCAAGGGCGCGCTGGACGCGGGCGCACGGCGGATCACCGAGGGCATGAAGCTCGCGGCGGCCGAGGCCATCCTCTCGGTCGTCGCGGACGAGCTCGCGGTCGACAAGATCGTGCCGAGCCCGCTGGACCCGCGGGTCGCTCCGGCGGTCGCCGAAGCCGTCGCCAAGGCGGCACGCGACGAGGGCGTCGCCGCGAACTAGCACCATCTTGGTGAGGGGAACCCTCGCCCGATCTGACCGGGCGAGGGTTCCCCTCACCCGTTTCTGGAGCAGGCGATGCGGCGGGCGTCAATGATGGTTGCCATGCGTGAGATCACCCTCGACCTGGCCGCCGTGCGGTTACGGGCCCTGACCTGGGGTCCCGAGACGGGCAGGCTCGCCGTCCTGCTGCACGGCTTCCCGGACACCGCCCACACCTGGCGGCACCTCGGTCCCGCCCTGGCGGCAGCGGGCTGGCGCGTCGTGGCACCGTTCACGCGGGGCTACGCACCCTCGACGGTGCCGACGGACCGCAGCGGGCACATCGCCGCCCTCGTGGACGACGCCGTCGCGGTCCACCACCACCTCGACGGCGGACGGGATGCGGTGATCGTCGGTCACGACTGGGGTGCGATCACCGCGAACGCACTCGCCGCGCACCCGGACGGCCCGTTCGTCGCCTCGGTGGCGCTCGCGGTCCCGCCGTTCGAGTCGTTGCGGAAACGGGCCGCGCTGCCGATCGTTCCGCGGCAGTTGCGCAACAGTTGGTACACGCTGTTCAACCAGCTGCCGTGGCTGCCGGAGCGGGTCGCGGAGCCGCTGGTGCGCCGGCTGTGGGCGGACTGGTCGCCCGGCTACGACGCGAGCGGCGACCTGCCCGCCGTCCACGCGGCGATGGCCGACCCCGCGCATCGACGCGCCGTGATCGGCTACTACCGGAACGCCGCCCGGCCGTGGCCACGGGTGCCTGCCGGTTACCGGCGCTGGGCCGGGGCCGAGATGCGGCGTCCGGTGATCCCGACCCTCTACCTGCACGGCGCCGACGACGGGTGCCTCGACCCGCGTCTCGCCCTGCTCGTCGGCGACTCGCTTCCGAACGGCAGCGAGTCGCACGTGATCTCCGGTGCGGGTCACTTCCTGCAGTTGGAGCAACCCGAGGAGGTCAACGACAGGATCCTGGCGTTTCTCGCCGAGCGTTGACGGTGCGACGATGGTGGCCGAGTTGAGGCGACCGGGGATCGACGGCCCGGGCGGGTGACGAAAGGGATGTGACGGACGGTGGAGATGCGGGTGCGGACGATGCGCGCGAGGGCCGGCCGGGTGGCCGGGGTTCTGGTCGTCGCGGCGGTGCTCGGCGGATGCTCACCGAGCAGCCCGCTCACCGACGATCCCGCGCCGCGTCCGGTCACCGTCGGGGCCGGTGAATCCGCCGAGAGTCAGGTTGTCGCCGAGATCTATGCCGATGTCCTGCGCGGGACCGGATCGACCGTGCGCACTCGTCTCGGTCTCGACGAGGACGAGACCCTGGCCTTGCTGGACTCGGGGGAGGTGACGCTCGTGCCGGAGTACACGGGATCGCTTCTCCTGCAATTGAACCCGAGATCCACCGTGACCGACTCGGACGAGGTGTTCGAGGAGTTGAACAGATCACTGCCCCAGGGTCTCTCGGTGTCGGATCAGGGGCTCGCGGAGGATCCGGCGGTGACCGGTGAGGCCGGAGAACGGGCCGCGGCCAACGTGGTGCCCCTGATGCGAACCGGTGCGCTGACCACCGCTCAGATCAAGGCACTCAATGTCGTTGCGGGAGAGCTCACGTCGGACGACCTCGCCGACATGGGCGAGGAGGTGCGCGGCGGCGAGCGCAGTCCCGACCAGGTGGCCGGCGACTGGCTCGCCGCGCGATAGATCTCCCCGGGGCGTCAGGCCGGCTGCGCCGAGAGCCTCGCGCGCAGGAACTCGCCCAGTTCGGCCACCGCGTCCGCGGACTCGCGGACCAGCGACGCCTGCAGATGCGCGACGTGCCACAGCGTCGGGTGCTCGGTGTACGCCACGGTGGTGCCGGCCGACCGCATCCGGTCCACCAGATCGACCACCTGCGGGTACAGCACCTCGGACATCCCGACGTGTACGACGGTCGGGGGCAGACCCGACAGGTCGCCGAGCAGCGGTGCGTATCCGGGATCGCGGGCGTCACCGTCGCCGAGGTAGGCGGCCGCAGCTCGGTGCGACCATCCGGTGTTGATCACGGTGTCCCTGTCGAACGGGGCGTCGCGGGCGCCCGGATCGACCCACGGCGCGATCAACGCGAGGGCGGCTGGCTTCACGCTGTACCGGTCGACGAGTCGCCTCGCGGTGGCGAGGGACAGCCCACCGCCCGCCGAATCGCCTGCGACGGCGAGCGTCTCGGGCGTGAGCCCGTGCTCGCCGAGCAACTCCAGATACGCGGCGACGGCGTCCTCGACGGCGGCAGGGTACGGGTGCTCGGGGGCCAGTCGGTAGTCGAGCACGTACACCGCGGACCCGGACTCCCGGGCCAGGTGCGCGGCCAGCGACCGGTGCGTGTCGAGCGATCCGAGCGTGTATCCGCCGCCGTGCAGGTAGAGGATCGCCGTGCGGCGCTCGGTGGCGCCGACGGTGATCCGTTCGGCCGGCCGACCGGCGAGCGTCAGTGGCCGAACCACCGTGTCCCGGGGCAGGGCCTGGAGCACGGATCCGGCATCGATGATCCGCCGGGCCACCGGCGCGGGGAGCGCCGGGTGCAGGGCGAGCCGGTAGAACGGCGCGAGTGCGCCGGCCACCACGGGCAGCGGCAGGTACGGCACGACCTAGTGCCCCTTCGGCTTCGGCAGGACGCGTCCGGCGACTTCGGCGACGATGCGCTGGTAGCCGGAGCCGACCAGGCGGACCCACGCGTCGAGCAGTTTCGCGTCCGCTCCGATCAGCACGCGCGCCTTGCCCTTCCGCACGCCGTTGACGATCACCGCAGCGGCGTCCTCGGGGGAGGTGCGGGCCAGCTTCCGGTCGAAGAACTGGGAGAACGTCGCGAGGTCCTCGCCCGGGCCCGCGATCGCATTGCGGGCGATGGCCGTCTTGATTCCGCCCGGGTGCACACAGGTCACCTTTACGGGGTGTTTCGCGATGAGCATCTCCTGGCGGAGCGACTCGGTGAATCCGCGCACTGCGAACTTCGCGGAGTTGTAGGCGGACTGTCCCGGCATCGACAACAGGCCGAACAGGCTGGAGACGTTGACGACGTGGCCGTCGCCGGACGCGATCAGGTGCGGCAGGAATGCCTTGGTGCCGTTGACGACTCCCCAGAAGTCGACGTCCATGACGCGTTCGATGTCCTTGAACTCGGACTTCTCGAACTCGCCGTGGTACGCGATGCCGGCGTTGTTGTACACCTGGTTGACCTTGCCGAAGTGGGCGAGGACCGCGTCCGCGTACTCGAGCACAGCCTCGCGCTGGGTGACGTCGAGATGATCGGACTTCACGTCGGCGCCGAGGGCCTTGCACTGCTCGACCGTCTCGGCGAGTCCGACGCTGTTCTGGTCGGAGAGGGCCAGTTTCGCGCCGCGCTCGGCCAGGTTCACCGCGAGGGCCCGGCCGATCCCGGAGCCGGCGCCGGTGACGACGACGACCTTGCCTGCGAATTCGCTCACTGGACACTCACCTTTTCGTCGTGGTCTTCGTCGTGGTCGGGGGTGGTCGGCAGCGCGACCGGAACGGGGGCGGGCAGGTCGGCGACGTTGACGCTGTCGTACGCGTCGAGGTCGAACTTCCGTGTGATGTTACGGAACTCGAAGGTGAACGCGGGCCACAGCGTGGTGTTGTTGCCGTGCTTGTCGAGATACCAGCTGGCGCAGCCACCGTTGTTCCAGACGCTGTGGCTCAGCTTCTCCTGGAGGTCGCGGTTGTAGCGGTCCTGGGCGTCCTGGCGGACCTCGATGGTGCCGATGTCGTTGCGCTCGATGACGTTGATCGCGTCGACGACGTAGTTCAGCTGCGACTCGATCATGAACACCATCGAGGTGTGGCCGAGCCCGGTGTTCGGGCCGACGAGGAAGAACATGTTGGGGAAGTTCGCGACGCTCGAGCCCTTGTAGCCCTGCTGGCCGCTCGCATCGAAGACCTCGGCGAGGGAACGGCCGTCGCGTCCGAAGATGCCGGCGAACGTGGGCGAGTCGGTCACGTGGAAGCCGGTCGCGACCACGATCGCGTCGACCTCGCGGGTGCGGCCGGTGCCGTCGACGACCCCGGTGGCGGTGACCTCGGTGATGCCGTCGGTGACGAGCTCGACGTTCGGGCGGGTCAGTGCGGGGTAGTAGTTGTTCGAGATCAGCATGCGCTTGCAGCCGATCTGGAAGTTCGGGGTGACCTTGCGGCGCAGTGCCTTGTCCTTGACCTGGCGGCGCAGGTGACGCTCGGCCGCGAACTGCAGCGGCTTCATGAACACCGGAGCCTTCGCCAGGCCCACCACCTGTGTCTCGCGCATCAGGTAGATGCCGAGGCGGGACAGTCGCTGGAATCCGGGAACGTGCTTGAAGGCGAACTTCTCGACGGCGGTGTACTCGCGGTCGGCCCGCGGCAGGATCCACGGCGCCGTGCGCTGGTAGACGTCGAGCTGGTCGACCTTGCCCGCCAGCTGCGGCACGATCTGGATCGCGGATGCGCCGGTGCCGATCACCGCGACGCGCTTGCCGGTGAGGTCGTAGTCGTGGTTCCACTGTGCGGAGTGGAAGATCTCGCCGGTGAAGCCCTCGATGCCCGTGATGTCCGGCAGGGACGGCTCGCAGAGTGCGCCGACGGCACTGATGACGATCTTCGCGACGTAGGTGCCCTTCGACGTCTCGACGACCCAGCGCGAGCTGTCCGTGTTCCACGTTGCGGACTGCACGTCGCAACCGAAGACGTGCTTGTCGAGCACGTTGTACTTGCGGGACACCGACTCGATGTACCGCTGGATCTCGGGCTGGGGGGAGAACGATCGGGTCCAGTCCGGATTGAGAGCGAAGGAGTACGAGTACAGGTGCGAGGGGACGTCGCAGGCCGCGCCCGGGTAGGTGTTGTCGCGCCACGTGCCGCCGACGTCCGCGCCGCGCTCGAGCACGAGGAAGTTCGTCCTGCCCTCCTGGCTCAGCTTGACCGCGGCGCCGAGGCCGGCGAAGCCACTGCCGATGATGAGGGTGTCGACCTCGCGCGGTGTGGTCTCCGGCGTCGGGGCGTTACCTGTAACTGGAAGACTCATGTACTGCAGAATAGTGCTCCTACTGAGCATCGGTCAACAGTCTGTTGAATGTTGTTCAGTAAGCTTCCGGGCATGGAGGTCACCAAGCGCGTTCGGATGAGCCCGGAGGAGCGGCGAGCGCAACTGCTCGACCTCGGCGCGAGGATGCTCGCCGAGCGGCCGCTCGAGCAGATCTCCGTCGAGGAGATCGCAGACCAGGCCGGGGTCTCGCGTGGACTGCTGTTCCACTACTTCGCGTCCAAGCACGACTTCCACCTCGCCATCGTGCGGCACACCAGTGCGCAGATGCTCGCGCACACGGAACCCGACCCGGATCTCGAACCGATGGAGATGCTGCGTGCCTCCGTCACCTCGTACGTCGACTACGTCAGCGAGAACCGCGGCACCTACGTGTCGATGCTGAGGGGAAGCGCCAGCGGGGACGAGGAGATGCGCGACGAGTTCGAACGCACCCGCGCCGCGATGGCCGACCGGATCGTCACCCACCTTCCGCGTCTCGGCATCGATTACGGCCCACGCATCGCCCTCGCGGTCCGGGGCTGGATCGCGTTCGTCGAGGAAGCGACGATCAGCTGGCTCCGTGACCCCCGGATTCCGCGTGACGAGCTGATCGACCTGCACGTCGCCGCGCTGCCTGCCGTGGCCCTCGGTGCCGCTGCGGCAATCGACCTGCTGGAGTGACACGGGCGCTTCGGCGCGTGTCGGACACCTCCGCTAGGTTGCGGGTGTCCGTCCCGTCGAGCCGAGGAGATACGTGTTGTCCGAAAGGGATTCGCCGAACACCGGATGGGAGTCGTCGAGCACGGTTCGGGTGCTGCCTCCCGCCCGGCCCCGCGCACTGGCGAAGGTCCCGTTCGTCGAACTCGCGGACGGGCGACTGCAGGGGGTGGTGTCCAGCGGCTCCGACATCGGGCGGGTGTACGTCTCCTCGGTCGCCGCGGGCAACCACGAATTCGCGTGCAGCACCAACAACAACCGGCCCTGTGGCGGTGCTCGGGGAACCTTCTGCAAGCACATCACGACACTGGTCGACGAGGCCGCACTCCAGTACGGCGCAGAGCGAGTGGCTCGCCACCTTCGTGTCGATCTCGCCGCCGAGGAACCGTCCGGGCGAGACATCGTCGAACGGATGCGTGCGGCAGGCCCGGCCCGCGCCGACGCCGGTGCCGCCGCGGGCGTGTTCAGTCAATTCCTCAGGCACCTGGCCTACCTGGAACACGCACCCACCACGACACCGATCCCGGAACTGCACTGGTTCCCGACCACTCGGGCGGTGCGCTGATGCGCGGTGATCTCCTCGCCGAACCCGTCGACGGCGTGGCCGAGGCACTGGCCGCCGTCGACGCGGTCGACCGCGTGCTCGTCGCGGGTCTGCTCCGGCCGCAGCCCGCGCAGGTCGCCGACCTCGCCCTGATCGCGGAGAGTGTGGCGGGGACACCACTCGCCGTCCGGGTGGCCGAGGCGGCGGACAAGGCCGCTGCCGGCACCGCGGCAGCGGAACACCTGGTGGCCCTCGCCGCCGCCCGCACCGCGCTTCTCGGGGCGGTCCACGACGCCCTGGCATCTCGGATCGCCGCTGCCACGGGCACCGTCGCGACCGGTGGGTGGGCGACCACACCCGCTGTGGAGACCCAGCCGACCAACCTGCAGGACGCGGCGTGTTCGTGGCTGTCCGACCTCGCCCGCGCCGGATGGCAGGGCATCGATGCCGGCCTCGTCGCGGGCGCGGCACCGATCGTGGCGGCGATGCTGCCGGATGTCACGCACCGGCGGCTGGCGACACTGCTCGACGGCTTCGCCGCGGAGCTCGCCGCGTCCTGCCCCGGGGCCGCACTGGCGCGGATCCCCGCACGGCGCTGGGCCGACCTGTGGTCGCGCGCGATGCTGCTGACGCGGCCGGGCGCGGTTGCCGTGCCCACGACAGGTGGCGTCAGTGGCCGGCTCCTTCCGCTCGGCGTGGACTTGCACGAGCACCTGACCGCCGTGCAGGCCCAGGTGCATGCGGTGCTCGAACCCGCGGACGGCGGCGAGCCGCGGCTGGTGCGGGCGACCGTGTCGACGCCGAAACCGGAGACGATCGTCGGTGCCGGTGTCTGGCAACTGCTCCGCCCGCACCTGTCGCTGCTCGGTGCGGCCGGAGCGGGTCACTCCGTCGAGATCACCGACATGCCGATCACCGCCGAGGGTGACCTGCTCTGGCAGGACGCGAACGCCAGGCCGGGCACGACCGCCGATCCGTTCGTCACCGCCCGGGTGGTGCTGCCCGCCGCCACAGCGACCGACGTCGCGCCGCTGGACCGGCACCCTGCCCGGATCGCCGCCCCGGTGTTCCTCGACGGCTACACGATCGGCGACGCAATTCCCGGCGACACCTACACCACCGGACACCCGACGTTCACCGTTGCCGGACAACCGATTCGGGTCGACGTCGACCGCACGCCCTCGGCGAGCCCCCTCACCCCGGAGGCCGTCGCGGCGTCGACCGCGTGCATCGCACTGCTCAGGTGGGACGACGGATCGTTCGTGCTCCAGCCGCTCGCCGTCGAGACCGTGCTGAAGCGGAAGACGGTCGCCGTCCACGCCGACGCGTGGGCGGCGGGCACCGACGACAAGATGGGCGCGAAAGCGGAGAAGGCCGCCACCACCGCGGTGGAGGCGCTCCGCGAACGCGCCGGAAAGCTGCTCCGGGCATGACGACCGACGACGACAACCGCCGCCAGGTCCTCTACTGGCGCCTGCTGTCCCGGCTCTTCGATCCCGAGGAGCAGGCGTCGCTCGAGATGGCCGGCCTCGGCGTCGTCGAGGACATCGGCCTGCCGCCCGCGCTGCTCGATCCGCACGTGTCCGTGGATTCGGTCGTGCAGCGCCACCCGGAGCTGTCCGCGGAATTCGACCGTCTGATGGTCCCCGGACCCACCGAGGACGGCGATCGGAACGGAGCCGCACAGGTGCGCCGCGCGGCGCTGGTGTCGAAGGTCCTGCTCAACGTCTTCGCCACGGGCACGGGCAACGTCACCGCCGAGCAGCTGAGCCGCTGGCAGTCCGACACCGGGTGGCTGCAACGGGCACTGGGATCGGCCCCGGGCGACCGCACCGGAACACTCGGCCCCGAACTGGGCGCGCTCGAAGCTGACCTCGTCGAACGGATGCAGTTGCGCGAGGTTCTCGCCGACCCCACACTCGCCGCGCACCTGACGCCGAGCATGTCGCTCATCGAGCAGCTCCTGCGAGACAAGAGCAACCTGTCCGGAATCGCCCTGGCCAACGCGAAGAACCTGATCCGCCGGTTCGTCGACGAGGTCGCGGAGGTGCTGCGCAATCAGGTGGAGAGTGCCACGGCAGGAACGATCGATCGGTCGATCCCGCCCAAGCGCACCTATCGAAACCTCGACGTCGACCGCACCGTGTGGAAGAACCTCCCGAACTGGAACCCGGACGACGAGCGGCTGTACGTGGACCGGCTCCACTACCGGCACACCGCGCGCCGAACGACACCCCAGCGGCTGATCGTCGTCGTCGACCAGTCCGGCTCCATGGTCGACTCGATGGTCAACTGCGTCATCCTGGCGTCGATCTTCGCGGGGCTGCCCAAGGTCGACGTGCACCTGATCGCCTACGACACACAGGCACTCGACCTGACCCCGTGGGTACACGACCCGTTCGAGATGCTGTTGCGCACCAACCTCGGCGGCGGAAACGACGGCATGGTCGCGATGTCGCTGACCCAGCCGAAGATCGCCGAACCACGCAACACCGTCGTCGTGTGGATCTCCGACTTCTACGAGACCCGGGTGGAGCAGCTGTTCGAGTCGATGGCGGGCGTCCACCGATCCGGCGCGAAGTTCATTCCGGTCGGCTCGGTGACCAGCGGTGGACGCGGCAGCGTCAACCCGTGGTTCCGTGACCGCTTCAAGGATCTCGGCACCCCGGTGATCTCCGGCCACATCGGCAAGCTCGTCCACGAGCTCAAGACGTTCCTGACCTAGAGAGGTGTTCATGTCCGACCTGCTGCGCGCTCCCGCCGAGCACAAGTACGCCGACGAGCTGGACTGGCTCGAGTCGATCGACACCGGCCCCAAGCCGTTCGCGTGGCGGCTGTCGCCGAAGACGGTGCGACTGTTCGTCCTCGGCTCCGACCGGTCCGACGGGTTGGAGCGCGAGATCGCCCAGAAGTGGTTCGGTGACCGCAGTGTCGTCGAGCGCGCGATCGTCACGCTCGCCTCGGACCGCGGGTTGCTGCTCATCGGCGATCCGGGTACCGGCAAGAGCTGGCTCGCGGAACTGCTGGCCGCCGCGATCAGCCGCAACTCGACCCTGGTGGTGCAGGGCACCGCGGGCACGACCGAGGATCAGATCAAGTACTCGTGGAACGTGTCGATGGTGATCGCGAAGGGGCAGTCGCGCGAGTCGATGATCCCCTCGCCCATCATGACCGCGATGGAGACCGGCGCCATCGGCCGATTCGAGGAACTGACCCGCTCCACCAGCGACGTGCAGGACGCCCTGATCTCGATCCTGTCGGAGAAGTACGTCTCGGTGCCGGAACTCGACAGCGACAACATCGTTTTCGCCAAGCCCGGGTTCTCGGTCATCGCCACCGCGAACAGCCGCGACCGCGGCGTCAACGACCTTTCGTCGGCGCTCAAACGGCGCTTCAACTTCGTCCGCATCCCCGTGGTGACGAACAAGAAGAGCGAAGCCGAGATCGTCCGCTTCCGCACCGAGGAGTTGCTGCGCAGGCACTCCATCGAACTCGACGTCCCGCCGACCCTGCTCGACGTCCTGCTGCGCAGCTTCGCCGACCTGCGGGCCGCCGCCGTCTCGGCGGGCAGCGACGACGAGAAGCTCGAGTCCGCGCTGTCCACCGCCGAGCAGATCGGCGTCCTCGAGGACGCGATCCTGCACAGCAACTTCTTCGGAGAGACCGCGCTGACCGCACGCACCCTCGCGTCGTCGCTCGTCGGGTCGCTGGCCCGCCGCCAGCCGGAGGACCTCGCCATCCTCAACAAGTACCTGCACGGGGTCGTCGAACCGCGCAGCAAGGACGAGGGCGGTGAGTGGCCCGAGTTCCTCGACGGTGGTCGCGACACCATCGCCACCCTGTCGTGACCGCGTCGACCGGCGCGCCCGCGGCGCGGCAGGGGTTCGACGCCCTCCGAACCCAGTTGCGGGACGCCGCTGCCGCTTTCGCCGACGGCCCCGACGTCCTCGCGGACATTCTGTCCGGCATCGTCGACGACGTGGACCGGGCTCTGGCGGAGCCGCTCGAGATCTTTCCCGTGTGCCATCACTCGCCTGCATCGGCGGTCGCGATGGCGCGACGGCTGCGCGAGAAGCAACCCACGGTCGTGTACCTCGAACTGTGCGAGGACATGGCGCCCCTGCTGACCGAGCTGCGCAACTGCCGGCTGCCGGTCGCGGTCCAGGCGTTCGCCACGGAGGTCGTCGGATTTCCGGCGGAGTGGGCGCCGCTGTCCGTGGTCGCCCCGATCACCGAGGCGTCCGCCGAGTACCAGGCGATCGCCTACGCACTCGACAGTCCCGGTGTGGAGCTGGTGCTGGTGGACCGTTCGTCCGACCACGTGTACCAGTGGTCGCCGCGCGAGGACGTACCCGAGACGTCGACGCCCGCGGACCCGGCTCCGGAGGAGGAGGCGGTTCTGCACGGCGAGGCGATCGGTGTCGAGATCGGTGACCTGCGGCCACGTTTCGCGGAACTCGAGGAGCATCTGCTGCACCACGGCCGGGTACGGCACTGGTCGGAGTGGTGGCACCAGTACGTCGAGGTTCCGCTCGGCGACGGCGACCACGACACCTACCGGCAGGTGATGACCCTGATCGGCAGCCTCTTCAGGCGGCTGGCGCCGGGCGACGCCCGGCAGGTCCGAGTGGACGAGGACCGGGAGCGGTACATGTGGACCCGGATGCGGGAGCACCTCGCGCGGACGGGCACCGATCCCGCCGACTGCCTGTACGTGTGCGGCGCTTTCCACGCCGCGAGCCGGGTGCCGGAGTTCGGCGTCGCCGGCGCCGACACCTTCGAGATCAGCCCGCCGAGCGGCAGCACCTGGCGGCACGGGCTGATTCCGTCCAGCCACGCGGCGATCGAGGCGCAGTTCGGACTGGCGGGCGGATCGGTCTCGATCGCCGCGACGGAATGGGCCAAGTACCTGAAGCGGTCCAGGACGACACCCTTCCGGCTCGCCGGGCAGGCCGGTACGAAACGTACTCCACGGAAAGGGCTTCCGGCGCCGGTCCCGGATTCGGGGCAGGGTGACGCGCTCACCGGATTCCTGCAGCGCCCACCGGTGCTCGACGCGCTCGACGAGTCGGAGCTGCTCGGCTGGTCGGTGGAGATCGTGCGAGCCGCACGGCGCAACGGCTACCTGGCGTCCACCGCCGACGCCATCGCGGTCTTCCAGACCTCGATCCTGTTGGCCGGACTGCGGGACCGCGCCAAACCGACTCCGTACGACTTCCAGGATGCGGCGATCACCTGCATCGAGAAGGATCGCGTCCCGGGCCGCCGAGACGTGCAGCGGCTCGTCGAGATCATGATGGGCGGTGACCGTGTCGGCCAGGTCGGGTACGACGCGCTGCCACCGCTGGCCCGCGACGTCCACGACCGGCTCGCCCCGCTGAACCTGCCCCTGCAGCAACGCGGGGTGCGCCGTGCACTGCTCGACATCGCGTCGAACCCGGAGCTCGAAGCGTGCTCCGATCTGCTGTGGATGCTCCGGTACCTGCTGCCGGCCGGCGCCGCCCGCCCGATCATGGGGGAGCGGAGACTGGGGGAGCGGCCGATCCAGGAGTCGTGGGATCTCGCGCTCGGCACACACCAGCGGGCGCTCATCGAACTCGGCTACGAGGGAGTCGGCGTCGAGCAGGTGCTCGAGCAGCGGTTGCGGCGCGCTGCACACCACCCGCGCGCCGGCGCGGCGGTGGTCCTCGGGACCGTCGAGGACGCGACGCTGTACCTGCGCAGCCCCCGACTGTCCGCCGAACTGGGCGCCCGCGCACTCGATGTGCTGTCCGCCGAGCGCGGCGTGGAGGGTGCGCCGGAGGTGCTCACCCGCATCCGGCGGCTGCTCGCCCATCACCGCACCGCCGACGCGGTGCTGCCTGCGTGGATCGAATCGTTCGTCAAGGCCGGCTACGCCCACTACTGCACGCTGCTCCCGACGGCGTTCGTCGACGACGACGCCACCGCGCCGCAGGTCGCCGCGATGCTGGGGTTCCTGTTCGGTATGGAATCCCTCGCGTTGTCGCTGGGCTGCGACCGGTCCCAGCTGGAACTTGCTCTTGCACAGGCACATCCGCGGGACCCGGACCGGATCGCGCTGATGTGGGCGGCGCAGGTCCAGCTCGGGGAGCTGAGCAGGGCCGAACTTCGCGCCCGATGCGACGAACTGCTGTCGAATGCGCTGACCCTGCCCGCGTATCCGCGTTATCTCAGCGGATTCGTGCACGCGCTCGAACCGGTTCCCGGGCTGGTCGACTTCGTGGTCGAGGTGGTGTCCACGGCGTTCGCACGCTTGCCGGACCGGTTGCTGATCCCGTGGCTGCCGACACTCGTCGCCACGCTGCGGGCGAGTGGGACGCACCTGGCGCCCCGGCTCACCAGGGAGGCGGCCCGGACCTTCCCCGGCACGCTCGCGGCGCTGGACCGGTGGGTGCCGCCGTGGCTGCAGCCCGACGACGATCGCCGCCCCGCCGGACGACACACCGATGCACGGGTGCGCCTGCTCGCGTCGTATCCCGGATCGTGCACTGCGCTCGCCGAGTTGCTCGGTTACGAGGACCGGTGGGAGGACTCGTCCCCGGACCGCTCCGTCACCCTCCTGGCCGAGTTTCCGGACACCGCAGTCGCAGTGGAGGCGCTGATGTCCCCGCGATGAGGTGCCGGGACCGGCGAGAGCTCATTCGAGTCCGCTCGCCCGTCGCGGGTTCGTGTCGACGGTCCAGAGCGGTTGCAGCATGTGCCAATCGGCGGGATGCGCGGCAATCCCGGCAGCGAACCGGTCGGCCAAGGCCTGGGTCGTGTGCTGCACTCCGCCCGCGGTGTCGACGGGTGGATCGACACGGAATCCCCACCCGTCCGGTGTGAACCAGCAGTGCACGGGAAGCAGCGGGGCCCCCGTGTCGATCGCCAGCCGAGCGGGACCGGCCGGCATCCGGGCCTGCTCCCCGAAGAACGTCACCGGGACTCCCGTGCCGCTGAGGTCGCGGTCCGCGAGCAAGCCGACGATCCGTCCCCGTCTCAGCCTGGTCGTGAGGCTGTCGAACGGCGGCTCCGCGCCGCCGCTGAGGGGGATGATCTCGAACCCGAGGCTCTCCCGGAATCGGACGAAACGCTGGAACAACGACTCGGGCCGGAGCCGTTCGGCGACGACGACCGGAGGCCCGGCACGGTGGGCCAGCCAGACCCCTGCGAGGTCCCAGTTGCCGCTGTGCGACAGGGCCAGCACACCGCCGCGTCCGTTCTCGGTCACCGCTCGAATGTGCTCGAGTCCGGTCGCGACCGATTCGACGGTGTCGGTCAGCCGCACCGGATCCATCGACGGCAGCCGGAACGCCTCGCACCAGTAGCGGGCGTACGAGCGCATGCTCGCGCGTATCAGGTCGTCGGGTACCCGAGAAGGCGTCGTCGCGACGACCCGTGCGAGGTTCCGGCGCAGCTGTTCCGGCCCCCCGTTCAGTGACGCGCGATCCGCCGCGGCGTCGAACAGCCGCCGGGCCCAGGGCTGGGGCAGGGTGCGAACCAGGCGCCACCCGGCCGCGTAGCCGAGATCCTGGAACTTCTCGCGCCGGTTCACGGCGTTGTCCTCGCGTCGCGGCCACCGGACACCGGCTGGCCGACCGGCGGGTCGCGGTCGACGGACCCCGCTCCGTCGGTGGAGTCCTGGCGGTGACCGAACGATCCGGACGATCGCTGACGTTCGCACATCCTCCCAGTCTCCTCCGCCGAGCGTGACGAGCGAAGGTTGCGACGCTCACCCGTGCGAGGTCGGGAACGTCCCGACCCGTCTCACAGGTGCCGCAGGTAGCGGTCGGGGGAGTCGAGGAAGCTGCGCCAGTCCCGCACCAGATCCAGTTCCTCCCAGCAGGTGTGGCCGATACCGTCGTCGGTCAGTTCCCAGACGTCGGCGCCGGGGCAGGCCGCCAGGATCGGGGAGTGGGTTGCCATGATCACCTGGGATCCCTCGGCGACCAGGTCGCCGATCACCCCGAGGAGGGCGAGGCACGACCGGAACGACAGGGCCGCCTCCGGCTCGTCCAGGATCCACAGTCCGACGCCGACGGGTCGCTCCGCGACGTAGTGCAGGAACGACTGTCCGTGGGACAGTTCGTTGTAGCCCTGGTCGCGCGCACGCACCCGGTTCTCGTCGGCCGCGGAGAACAGCGAGTGCATCGACTCGGCCCGCAGGAAGCAGCCGCCGTGCGGTTGGGGCCGCGTGCCCGTGCAGGTCAGGTGGCGCGGCAGATCGGTGTCCTCGGCGCTGGGTCCCGCCGACCACATCCGGTCCTGGGCGCCGGTGAAACCGGTCTGCCACGCACCTGCGACGGCCTCGACGAGCGTCGACTTCCCGACTCCGTTCTCGCCGACGACCACCGTCACGGGATTGGTGAATTCCAGACCGTGACTGCACAATTCGGCAATCGCCGGAAGCTGCAGATACCACGAAGCCGGGTCGAATCCATCCCGTGGGGTGAACTCGACCCGGCTCAGCGGCAGCGTCACGGCTCGCAGTGCGGCACGTCAGCGATCAGCGGAACGCCTCGTCGATGATCTCCTGCTGCTCGACGGCGTGCACCTTGCTCGAACCCGAGGACGGGGCCGACATGGCGCGCCGCGAGATCCGCTTGATGCCGGTCAGCAGGTCGGGCAGCAGCTCCGGCAGCGCCAGACCGAACAGCGGCCACGCACCCTGGTTCGCCGGCTCCTCCTGGACCCAGCGGAACTCGGTGGCGTTCGGGTACTGCTTGAGCGTCTCGCGCAGGCGGCGGGCCGGCAGCGGGTACAGCTGCTCGATCCGGACGATCGCGACGTCGTCGCGGCCTTCCTTCTGCTTGCGCGCCAGCAGCTCCCAGTACAGCTTGCCGCTGACCAGCAGGACGCGCTTGACGGCGTTGCGGTCACCGCCGCCGCTCTCGAAGCCGGGCTCCTCGAACACCGAGCGGAACTTGCCGGTGGTGAAGTCCTCGAGCTCCGAGACCGCGGCCTTGTTGCGCAGCATCGACTTCGGCGTGAACACGATCAGCGGACGACGGATGCCGTCGAGGTGGTGGCGACGCAGCAGGTGGAAGTACGACGCCGGGGTGGACGGCACCGCCACGGTCATCGAACCCTCCGCGCACAGCTGCAGGAAGCGCTCGATGCGGCCGGACGTGTGGTCCGGTCCCTGACCCTCGTGGCCGTGCGGCAGCAGCAGCACGACGTCGGAGAGCTGACCCCACTTGGCCTCACCGGACGAGATGAACTCGTCGATGATGGTCTGCGCGCCGTTGACGAAGTCGCCGAACTGCGCCTCCCACAGCACCAGGGCGTCGGGGTTGCCGACCGAGTAGCCGTACTCGAAGCCCACACCCGCGTACTCGGTGAGCGCCGAGTCGTAGACCATGTACTTGCCGCCGTTGTCCGCGTCCGCCGCGATCTGGGCGATGGGGTTGTACTCGCCGCCCGTCTTGCGGTCGATCAGCACCGAGTGCCGCTGCGTGAACGTGCCGCGACGCGAGTCCTGACCGGCGAGACGCACCAGTGCGCCCTGCTCGACCAGCGAACCGAACGCCAGCAGCTCCGCGAAAGCCCAGTCGACCTTGCCCTCGCGGGACATCTCGTGCCGCTTCTCGATGACCGGCTTCACGCGCGGGTGCACGGTGAAGCCCTCGGGCACGTTCAGGAAGGCGTCGCCGATGCGGGCGAGCGTCTCCTTGTCGACCGAGGTCTGCAGGCGCGCGGGCGGGGTCTGGTCGAGCTCGACCGACTCCGACGGTTCCGGCTTGTACTTCTCCAGCTCACGGACCTCGTTGAAGACCCGCTCCAGCTGTCCCTGGTAGTCGCGGAGTGCGTCTTCCGCTTCCTTCAGCGAGATGTCGCCGCGTCCGATCAGGTTCTCGGTGTAGCTCTTGCGGACGGAGCGCTTCGTGTCGATCAGGTCGTACATCGCCGGCTGCGTCATCGACGGGTCGTCGCCCTCGTTGTGGCCGCGGCGGCGGTAGCAGATCATGTCGATGACGACGTCCTTGTGGAACTTCTCGCGGAAGTCCACGGCCAGCTGGGCCACCCAGACACAGGCCTCGGGATCGTCACCGTTCACGTGGAACACCGGCGCCGCGATCATCTTCGCGACGTCCGTGCAGTACTCGGACGAGCGTGAGTGCTCCGGCGCGGTGGTGAAACCGACCTGGTTGTTGACGACGATGTGCACGGTGCCGCCGGTGCGGTAGCCGCGCAGCAGGGACAGGTTGAGGGTCTCCGCGACGACACCCTGGCCGGCGAAGGCCGCGTCGCCGTGCAGCATCAGCGGCAGGACGGTGAAGCCGTCCTCACCCTTGTCGAGGAGATCCTGCTTGGCGCGGACCAGACCTTCGAGGACCGGGTCCACGGCCTCGAGGTGCGAGGGGTTCGCGGTCAGGGAGACCTTGATGTCGTTGTCGCCGAACATCTGGATGTAGGTGCCCTCGGCGCCGAGGTGGTACTTCACGTCGCCGGAGCCGTGCGCGGCCGCCGGGTTCATGTTGCCCTCGAACTCGGTGAAGATCTTCGAGTACGGCTTGCCGACGATGTTCGCGAGCACGTTCAGCCGGCCGCGGTGCGGCATGCCGATGACGACCTCGTCGAGGCTGTGCTCGGCCGACTGGTCGATGACCGCGTCCATCATCGGGATGACGGACTCCGCGCCCTCGAGCGAGAAGCGCTTCTGACCGACGTACTTGGTCTGCAGGAAGGTCTCGAACGCCTCGGCTGCGTTGAGCTTGCTCAGGATGTACTTCTGCTGCGCGACCGTCGGCTTGACGTGCTTTGCCTCGACACGCTCCTGCAGCCACTTCATCTGCTCGGGGTCGAGCATGTGCGTGTACTCGACGCCGATGTGGCGGCAGTAGGCGTCACGCAGGATCGACAGCACGTCCCGCAGCTTCATGCGGTCCTTGCCGTTGAAGCCGCCGACGTTGAACTCGCGGTCGAGATCCCACAGCGTCAGGTCGTGGGTGGTGACGTCGAGGTCGGGGTGGCTGCGGAACTTGTCCTTGACGAACTGCAGCGGGTCGGTGTCGGCCATGAGATGGCCGCGGTGGCGGTAGGCGGCGATCAGCTCGAGCACGCGCGTGCTCTTGTCGACCGCGCCCTCCGGCACGTCCTGACGCCAGCGGACCGGCTCGTAGGGGATGTGCAGCGAGTGGAAGATCTCGTCGTAGAACTCGTCGCTGATCAGCAGGTTGTGGATGGTGCGGAGGAAGTCGCCGGACTCGGCGCCCTGGATGATCCGGTGGTCGTAGGTCGACGTCAGGGTCATCAGCTTGCCGACGCCCATCTCCGCGAGCTTCTCGTTGCTCGCGCCCTGGAACTCGGCGGGGTACTCCATCGCGCCTGCGCCGATGATGGCGCCCTGGCCCTGCATGAGGCGGGGCACCGAGTGCACCGTGCCGATGCCGCCCGGGTTGGTCAGCGAGATCGTCACGCCGGAGAAGTCCTCGGCGGTGAGCTTGCCCTCGCGAGCGCGCCGAACGATGTCCTCGTACGCGCTGTAGAACTGGACGAAGTTCGCCTCTTCGGTGTTCTTGATGGCGGCCACGACGAGGGACCGGCTGCCGTCCTTGCCGGGCAGGTCGATCGCCAGGCCGAGGTTGGTGTGCGCGGGGGTGACGACGTTCGGCTTGCCGTCGATCTCGGCGAAGTGCCGGTTCATGTTCGGGAACGCCTTGACCGCCTGCACGATGGCGTAGCCGAGCAGGTGGGTGAACGACACCTTGCCGCCGCGGGTACGGGCGAGGTGGTTGTTGATGACGATCCGGTTGTCGAACATCAGCTTCGCGGGGATGGCGCGAACACTGGTGGCGGTCGGGATCTGGAGAGAGGCGGACATGTTCCGCGCGACGGTGGCCGCGGCACCGCGCAGCACCTTCGACTCGGGCTCCTCGGCGACGGGCTTCGCTGCCGGCTTGGCGACAGGAGCAGGTGCCGCGGCGGGCTTGGCGGCGACGGGGGCGGGGGCCGGAGCAGGGGGAGCCGGGGCCGGTGCGGGAGGCGGGGTCGGAGCGGGCTTCGCGGTCGGCGCGGTCCGTGTGGTGGCGGCACCGTTGGTGGCGCCGTTGGTTGCGGCACCGTTGCTGGTGGTGGTCGTGCTGGTGGTGGTCGTGCTGGTGGTGGTCGCGGAGGCGGTCACGGGGATCTGCCCGTTCGTGCCCGACGCGTCCGGCTTGTAGTCGGTGAGGAATTCGTGCCAGCTCGCGTCCACGGATGAGGGATCATCCTGGAAGCGCTGGTACATCTCGTCGACAAGCCACTGGTTCTGTCCGAATTGTGACGTAGAACTGCTGCTCACGGCAGGTGTTCGCCTCGTTTCTCTCTTGTCCCCGAACGGCGCTGTACTTCAGAGGCTAGTCCCCCGGCGTGACGACTGCGCACCGGGCGCGACACGAGTGATCTGCGTCACGAACGGTGCCTCGGCCTCCTAATCGAGGACGGCTTCGGCGGCTCGTTTATTCCCGACCTGCCGGAGGGTTGCGCGCCACAGCGCCTCGTACGGCCCGCCGGCGTGTCGCAGCTCCGAGTGGGAGCCGCACTCGACGACGCGGCCGTGGTCGATCACGACGACGACATCCGCGCGGGCGGCGGTGGCGAGCCGGTGTGCGACGACCACCGACGTGCGTCGGCGGGTCAGTCGTCCTCCCGCGTCGAGCACGGTGCGCTCGGTCGCAGGGTCGAGGGTGGCGGTCGCCTCGTCGAGCAGCAGCAGGTCGGGGTCGACCAGCTCGGCGCGGGCCAGCGCCACGAGTTGCCGCTGCCCCGCGGACAGTCCCTGCCCGCGCTCGCCGATCGGGGTGAGCATGCCGCCGGGCAGCGCGGCGATGGTGTCGAGCGCTCCGACGGCCCGGGCGGCGGCGGTGATCTGGTCGCGCGTGGCGTCGGGGCGACCGTAGGCGATGTTCGACGCGACGTCGCCGGAGAACAGGTGTGCCTCCTGCGGTACCACCCCGAGACGACCGCGGTACTGGTGCAGTGGGTAACGCCGCAGGTCGACGCCGTCGACCCGGACCTCGCCCGCGGTGGGGTCGTAGAACCGCGCGAGCAGTTTGACGATCGTGGACTTGCCGGCGCCGGTGCGGCCGACGAGGGCGACGGTCGTCCCCGGCTCGATCCGCAACCTCACGGAGTCCAGCGCGTCGGTGTCAGCACCTTGATACCGGAACGTCACAGTGGCGAAATCGACCGTACCGGTGAGGTGGCCTTGGATCGGTGTGGCATCCGCGCTCGGAGCGGTCTCGATCGAGCTCGGCGTGCGCAGCAGGTCGCCGATCCGGCGCAGCCCGACCCTGGCCTGCTGGTAGCCGTCGAAGACCTGCGAGAGCTGCTGGATCGGACCGAACAGCAAGCCGAGATAGAGCACGAATGCGACGAGGACACCGGTCGTCGCGTCGCCGCCCGCGATCTGTGTCGCGCCCACGTACACCACTGCGGCGAGCGCGAAATCCGACAGGAGCGTGATCAGCGGAAAGTAGAGCGAGATCGCGGTCTGCGAGCGCATTCGCGCCCTGCGGTAGCTGTCGGCGCGCTCCGCGAACCGCTGGGCCGCGAAGCCCTCCCGCCGGTAGGCCTGCGCTGCACGCAGGCCCGTGACGTTCTCCTGAAAATCGGCGTTGACCAGCGAAATTCGCTCCCGTGACACCGTGTACGCGGTGGACGACACCTTCCGGAACACCAGTGTCGCGACCACCAGGGGCGGCACCGCCGCGAGCACGACGAGCGCCAGCGCCGCGTCGGTGACGATCAGCGCCACGGAGATGCCCACCACGGTCAGCACGCTCACAACGGCGGTCGACAGGCCGGTCTGCAGAAACGTCGACAGGGCGTCGACGTCGGTCGTCATGCGGGTCATGATCCGGCCGGACAGTTCACGCTCGTAGTAGTCGAGGCCGAGCCGCTGCAGGTGCGCGTAGCTGCGGACCCTCAGCCCGTAGAGGACACGTTCGCCGGCCCGCGCGGTGATCACCGTCATCGTCGCGACGATCACCCAGTCGAGTGCGACCAGGACGACGCCGGCCGCGGTCGCCCACCAGAGGGCCGACGGCTCGTCCGGGGTGACGCCGTGGTCGATCGCGAACCGGACGATCGACGGGAACACGATGCCTATCAGGGAGTCGACGGCCAGGCACAGGACGACCGCGGCCAGGATCCAGCGGACGGGTCGCAGGATCGACGCCAGCCGGAACTCCGGCTCGGGGCGACGAAGTTCGGCGTCGTCGAGGCCCGGCAGTTCGGTCGCCGGCGGCAGGGCGGCGACGGCGGCGCGCAGTTCGGGGGTGGCCGCGACATCGCCCATCGCCGCACCGCGGGTGCCCGCACCACCCGGCCCACCGGGACGCCCGGCGCCCACGGTGGCGGTGCGGGTGGGCACCGTGTCGGTCACGACGGCGTCGAAGGCGGAGCCGGGGACGGTCGCCGGCCACAACCGTGACTCCTGGGGTTCCCGCGTGCCGCCCCCGACCACCGTGGTGTCGGCCGCCGGGGCCCCGGAACCCGAAGGGACGGCGGCGTCCTCCGGGTCCGCGAGCAGCTCGCGGAAGAGCGGACAGCGCGAGTCGAGTTCCGCGACGGTCCCCGTGTCCAGGACACGGCCGCCGTCGAGCACCGCGACGCGGTCGGCGAGCGAGAGCGTCGACCGGCGGTGGGCGAGGATCAGGGTGGTGCGCTCACCACGCGCGCGGAGGGTCTCGAAGATCGAGGCCTCGGTGGCGGCGTCGACGGCCGAGGTCGCGTCGTCGAGAATCAGCAGCCGCGGATCGACCAACAGGGCCCGGGCCAGTGCGACGCGCTGGCGTTGTCCGCCCGAGAGGGTGAGTCCGCGTTCGCCGACGACGGTGTCGTACCCATCGGCCAGCTCCTCGATGAACTCGTCGGCCTGCGCCATTCGCGCCGCCGCGCGGATCTCCTCGGCGGTCGCATCGGGGCGGCCGAGGGCGATGTTGGCGGACACCGTGTCGGAGAACAGGAAGGGCTCGTCGAACACGAGCCCGACGGCCTCACGCAGCTGGTCCGCGCTCAGTGTCCCGAGGTCGTGGGGGTGGCCGTCGACGGTGAGTGCGACGCTGCCGGTGTCCGGGGCGTAGAACCGCGGCAGCAGCAGTGACAGGGTCGTCTTGCCCGACCCGGCCCGGCCGACGACGGCGAGGGTCTCGCCGGGAGCGATGTCGAGGTCCAACCCGTCCAGCACCGGGCGGTCCGCGTCGAACCCGAACGTGACGCCCCGCATCCGGACCCCCAGTCGACCGGCCGGGAGCGTGGCCGGGTGAGGCGGGTCGGCGACGCCCGGCTCGGTGTCGATCACCTCGTGGACCCGCTCGACGGCCGCACGTGTCATCTGCGCGGTCGTCACCACGGACGACAACAACCGGGTCACGTTCGACATGGTTGCGACGTAGGTCGCGAACGCCAGGAAGGTGCCGATCGTGATGGTGCCGTTCATGGCGAGCACCCCGCCGAAGGCGATGACGCCCACGAGTCCCAGCTGCGGCAGTGCGGCCATCGTCGGGGTGAACCGCGAGTTGATCCGGGCGGCACGGAGGCGTTCCGCGTAGAGGGTGCGGCCGAGCGTCTCGAGCCGGCCGACAGCGCGAGCCTCCTGCCCGAACCCCTTGACGACGCGCACACCGGTCACCGTCTCCTCCACGTGCTGGGCGAGGTCGGCGGCGCGTTGCTGAGCGGACCAGGTCGCGGCGAAGAGGGTCGGCCGGAATCGCCACACCACCAGGGCCACCGCGGGAACCACCAGCAACGCGACGACGGTGAGCAGTGGCGACAGCCACGCCATCACGATCAGCGTCAGCACGAACTGGAGGAGGGCGCCGGCCGACAGCGGCACCATCGCGAGCAGGCCCTGGACCAGCTGCAGATCGGTGATCGAGCGCGAGACCACCTGACCCGTGCGGATCTGGTCCTGACCGGCGCCGTCGAGTCGCTGCAACGACGCGAGAAGACCGAGTCGCAGGTCGTGCTGGACGTCGAGGGACAGTCGGCCCGCGAGCATCCGCCGGCCGAACTGACATGCGAATCGGACCACACCGAGCCCGGCGATGGTCAGTGCGATCGCAAGAATGCCCTCGGTGACGCCGGCGCCGGCGTCGTCGACGGCCTTCCGGGTCAGCAGCGGGAACGTGATGTCGATGACGGCCGCCACCATCGTGACCGCGAGGGCGCCGACGGTCAGTGACCGGTGCCGCCAGCACTCGGCGGTGAGTCGCCGGATCCAGCCGGGACGAGAGGTGGTGTGAGGCATTGCCTCCCACGGTAACCGCCGGGTCGGACGCCTCCTGACCGGGTCAGTCGATGTCGCGGCGTCGGGTCCACCACCAGCCGAGCCCGCAGGCGGCGACGGTCCAGATCGTCAGCGCCACGAGCGATGCCTGCCACGGCGGCAGCCACTCGATCCCGACGGGGAACGTCAGGGTGGACAGTGTGAGTGCGCCCGGCAGCCAGCCGACGGCGCCGTCGGCGCCGACGCTGCGGAGCACCGCGCCCACGATCAGCTCGCCCACCGGAAACCAGGCGAGCAGTGTCACCGCCGCCGCCGTCGACGACGCGAACAGCAGGCTAAGCCCGGCCCCGAGCAGCGCCCAGAGCGTCGTCACCACCACGGCGACGGGAAGGAGCGTGAGGAACTGCGGGGTGAACTCGATGGAGTCGCCGCCGAAGACGAGCAGGCACGCGACGGTGACGATCTCGACCGCGACGGCGTACCCGAACCCGAACAACGCGGTCACCCCGAGCTTGGCGGCGAGCACCGGGTCGCGACCGCGTGTGGTGAGGAAGGTCGGGGTGAAGGTGTGGTGCCGGAACTCGCTGCCCGCGTTGACCGCACCGAACACCGCGGCGGCCAGCGAGGTGGCCAGGATCGCGATCATCAGTGCGATTGTCGCGGCGGCCTCCGGGTTCTCCTCGTCGACGAGTTCGAGACCGTCGGCGACGGTCCCGTAGATGGCTCCGGTGAACAGGGCGATGACGACGGGTGCCACCGCGAGCGCCCACCAGAAGCGCAGGGTCAGGACCTTGCGCAGTTCGGAGGTGACCAGCGTGCTCATCGAGGACCTCCGGGGTGTCCGGCGGGCGGGGGCGGGTACGCGCCGGGCGGTGGCGCCTGCGGTGGTTGGCCGGGCGGGGGCGGGTAGCCGGTCGGGGATTGCGCGTGGCCGGGCCGAGGGAACTGGCCGGAGGGGTCGACGTGCTGTGCCGTGTACTGCCCCGACGTCATCGCGAGGAAGACCTGCTCGAGATCGACACTCTCCGTGTCGGCGCCGAATACCGTCACCCCGGCGGACTCCGCGACGGCGCCGATGGTGGGGACGGGGGCGCCCCGCACGGCGAGTCGGCCGTCGGGCATCATCTGCGCGTCGACGATCCCCTGCGCGGCGAGCGCGAGCGCGAGCGTCGCGGGGTCGGAGCTGGTGACGAACACGCGGGCGCTGTGCCGTGCCCGCAGTTCCTCCATGTCGCCCTGGTAGACGAGCGATCCGCGGTTGACGATCACGACGCGGTCCACCGACTGTTCGAGCTCACGAAGCAGATGGCTCGACACCAGCACGGTGCGTCCGACCGACGCGTAGGCGCGCAGGAACTCCCGCAGCCAGGCCATGCCCTCCGGGTCGAGCCCGTTGGCCGGTTCGTCGAGAACCAGGATCTGCGGATCGCCGAGCAGCGCGGTCGCGAGTGCGAGACGCTGCCGCATGCCAAGCGAATGCGTCGCCACCTTCTGCCGGGCGGCGGACGCGAGCCCGACCATCGCCATCACCTCGTGTGCGCGTTGGTCGGGAACGCCGACGGCTGCCGCGTACACCCGTAGATGGTCGATCGTGCTGCGTGCGGGGTGCATTCCTCGGGAATCGAGCACCGCTCCGACGACGCGCGCCGGTTGTCCGAGGTCACCGAACGGGACGCCGGCGATCGTGGCGTGACCGGAGGTGGGCGTGACCAGACCGAGCAACATCCGCAGCGTGGTGGTCTTGCCCGCGCCGTTCGGGCCGACGAAACCGGTGATCGATCCCGTGGGAACCTGGAAACCGAGGTTCGAGACCGCCTGCGAGGCGCCGAACAGTTTCGTCAGGCCGACGGCTTCGATGGCCGGAACTCCAGCATTCATGCCAGAACCTTAGACGTCCCGCCGGGGGTGACCGGAGTGGCGGCCGGACCGTTCGGGGTGTCCGCTGCCCGGGACCGGCCCGGTTTCGCCCGGTGTGCGCCGCGGTCTTCGCCGGTGGGCGGGTGGAAGTGGCCCGGGGCAGGTGGATCCCGGCGAGTTGCGGTCGGCACCCCCGGCGGACAGGAGTGGTGAACCATGTGTGACAGCGTGGTCGTCGGAGGTCGTTCGTAGTCTGGCGGCATGAACGACTTGGCGCTTTTCCTTGCGGCGACGGAGCGGGACGCCGCGCTCGACGGGGACGATGTGGTGGATTCCTTGATCCGGAAGGGGATTCTCCTGCCGGTCGACTGGTCTGGTGAGGACCGGCCCGGGCACGTGGCACAGTTCGTGGCGGGTCGGGTGGCGGCCTTCGGGAAGGGCGGCGCGCTTGTCGCCGCGGTCGAGTCCGCGGCCGGCGACGCAGCCGCCGCGGTCTCGGACCGCGGCGAGCAGGTGCCGGCGATCCTGCGCGCAGTGGACGGCGCCCTGGCGGGTGCGGGGCTGGCACTGGGTGAACTCCGTTCCGGAGACGACACGTACCGGATCGGCGTCATGCGGCGCACGAGGGCCTCGAGTCGCGCGTGGGGTCTGGATCGGCCCTCTCCCGAGGTGCTTTACACCATCGTCTGTCCGTGCGGCGGCATGAACGTGTGGCAACTGCCCGAGGCGGAAGGCAAACCTGGCGACGGCGAGTGCGACTCGTGTGGTCTGAACTTGTTCGATCCTGCGGGTACCCCGATCGTGCCCATGGTTGTGGAGAACGTCGGGTAGCCCTCACGGCGATCGATCGCAGTCGTCGGCGGCTGTGCGAGTCCGGGTGCGGGGGCCCGTTCGTCCGGCCGTAGCGTGGCGGGAATGGTGGATGCGGACCCGATCGAGCGTGTGAACACGGGCGGACGTTTCGTCGTGGCGCGGGCGTTCGTCGCGTTGTCGGTGGCGATGGGGCTGGGGCGGTTCGCCTTCACTCCGATCCTGCCGCTGATGCTCGACCAGGCGGGACTCCGGCCGGAGTCGGCCGCGACGCTCGCCACGGCCAACTACCTCGGATACCTCGCGGGCGCGGTCGCGGCCATCGCGGTGCACCGGATCGCACAGTCGGTGCTCGTGCTCCGGGTCTCGCTCGTGACGCTGGTGGCGACCGTCGCCGCCATGGCCGCGACGGAATCTGTCGCGGGGTGGCTGGCGCTGCGGTTCGTCGCCGGCGTCGCGAGTGCCGCGGTGTTCGTGTTCACCACCCGTGTCGCCCACCAGAGGGTGCGCGGCGACGGGGACGGCGTCGGCTGGGTGTTCGGCGGTGTCGGTGGCGGGATCGTGCTCTCCGCCGTCGCAGTGCTGGCGCTGGGGGAGACCGCGAACTGGCGGGTCGCGTGGCTGGTCTCGGCCGCGCTCGCCGCGGTGCTCGCGGTCGTGGCCTGGACGCTGCCCGGGGAACCGCGGACGGCGGTGCCGACCCGGGTCCGGCAGCTCGCGGCGCCACCTGCGGCGCGGCGCGCCTTCGCGTGGTTGACGGTGGCCTACTTCTGCGAGGGTCTCGGCTACATCGTGTCGGCGACCTTCCTGGTCGCCGCTGTCGCCGCGGCAGGGTCGGCGCACTGGCTCGGTTCGGCGGTGTGGATCGCGGTGGGTGTCGCGGTGGTGCCCTCGTGCGTGCTCTGGATGCGGCTGGCCCGCAGGTACTCGCCCGCGTCCGCGATGACGGCTGCCCTGGTGCTCCAGGCGGCTGCGGTGGCGGTGTCGGCGGTGATCGGCGCCGGCGTGGTCCAGATGGTCTCGGCGCTGTGCTTCGGCGGGACCATGATCGCGATCGTGATGCTCGCACTGGGTGAGGGGGCTCGGCTCACCGGTCCGCGCGCGGCCGCGATCCTGACGTCGGTGTACGGGCTCGGTCAGGTGCTCGGGCCGCTGGCCGTGGCGCCGCTGCTCGGTGGCGGCTACTCCGCTGCGCTCGGCGCCGCGGCGGCGGTACTCGCGGTGGGTGCGCTGTGCACCATCCCGGTCCTGCGGGCCGAACGGGCCGCGTAGCCCCTGGTCCGGGTCGTTTTCGCCGGACCCCTGGATTTGAATGAAACTAGCAGTTACAGTTACTCGTGTTGCGGGCCACCGGCCCATCCACCGCTCGGCACCACACACGGGAGTAGCGATGACACAGTCGACGACTCGAAACGACCTCGACCAGGCCGATTACGACGACATCCTGCGTCGCCTGTCCGAGGCGTCCGTGGACAAGCACTTCGATCCCTACGTCGACATCGACTGGGATGCGCCCGAGTTCGCCGTGACCCCGAACGACCGGCGCTGGATCCTCCAGGCGGAGGACGACCCGCTCGGCACCCACCCGTGGTACCGCTCCCTGCCGGAGGACAAGCAGATCGAGATCGGGATGTGGCGCCAGGCCAACGTCGCGAAGGTCGGCCTGCAGTTCGAGAACATCCTGATCCGTGGCATGACCCAGTACGTCTTCTCGCTGCCGAACGGCTCCGCCGAGTACCGGTACTGCACTCACGAGTGCATCGAAGAGGGCAACCACACCCTGATGTTCCAGGAGATGGTGAACCGGATCGGGGTCGACGCACCCGGCATGGGCCCGGTCATGCGGGCACTCTCGCCGTTCGTCCCCCTCGCCGCAGGCCCCCTCTCGGAGCTCTTCTTCGTCGGTGTGCTCGCGGGTGAGGAGCCGATCGACCACATCCAGAAGGCGTTCCTGCGCGGGGACGGCAACCTGCACCCCATCATGAAGAGCGTCATGGCGATCCACGTTGCCGAGGAGGCTCGGCACATCTCGTTCGCGCATCAGTACCTGCGACGCCGCGTTCCCCAGATGTCCCGCCTCGGCCGCTTCGCGCTCTCGCTCGCCATGCCGATCACCATGCGCGTGCTCTGCGACGTGATCGTCGTGCCGCCGAAGTCGTTCTGGCGCAAGTTCGACATTCCGAAGTCGGTGCGCAAGGACCTGTTCTGGGGCAAGCCCGAATCACGCAAGATGCTCCGCGACTACTTCGGTGACGTCCGCATGCTCGCGCAGGACGCGGGCCTGATGAACCGTGCCTCGAAGCTGGTCTGGAAGGCGTGCAAGATCGACGGCGACGTCTCCCGCTTCCGCAGCGAACCGGTCCGCCGCGCCGCCTGAGCCGTTCGGCCCGGCTCGACAACCCAGATCGGAACCGCTCCCATGCCCCATGTCGTCACCCAGTCCTGCTGCAGCGACGCCTCGTGTGTCTACGCCTGCCCGGTCAACTGCATCCACCCGACGCCGGACGAACCGGACTTCCTCACGGCGGAGATGCTCCACATCGACCCCGTCGCCTGCGTCGACTGCGGTGCCTGCGTGTCGGCGTGCCCCGTCGACGCGATCGTCCCGCAGAAGAAGCTGACCGAGCCGCAGGTCCAGTACCTGCAGATCAACGCCGACTACTACAAGGAGCCGCACGAGGACCGCGCCCGCATCGGCGGGAGCGCCTCCCGTCCCGCGCTGGCGAAGGTCACCGCCGCGCCGGTCGTGGCCGCCGAGCGTGGTCCGCTGCGTGTCGCGATCGTCGGATCGGGGCCCGCGGCGATGTACGCGGCGGACGAGCTGCTCACCCAGCGGGGTGTGACGGTCGACGTGTTCGACCGGCTTCCGGTGCCGTACGGGCTCGTTCGCGCCGGGGTGGCGCCCGACCACCAGAAGACCAAGCAGGTCTCGCGGCTGTACGACACGATCTCCGCCCAGCCCGGTTTCCAGTACTACCTGGGCGTCGAGGTCGGTCGCGACGTCACGCACGAGGAGCTGCTGGCGCATCACCACGCGGTGATCTACGCGGTCGGGGCGTCTCGCGACCGCACCCTCGGAGTGCCGGGGGAGGATCTGCCGGGCAGCACCTCCGCCACCGATTTCGTCGCCTGGTACAACGGGCATCCCGACCACGCGAACGACAGCTACGACCTCTCGCACCGCCGCGCCGTCATCGTCGGCAACGGCAACGTCGCGCTCGACGTGGCCCGCATCCTGACCACCGACCCCGACACACTTGCCGGCACGGACATCGCGCCCTATGCGCTGGAAGCCTTGCGCGGCAGTCGAATCGAGGAGGTCGTGATCGTGGCGCGGCGCGGGTTCGCGCAGTCGGCGTTCACCGTCCCGGAGTTCGCGGGACTGCTCGACGCACCCGGGGTCGACGTGCTCGTTCCCGACGCCGAGGCGGCACTCGACCCGATCTCGGATGAACTCGCCTCGCGCGGCGAACTCGATCACGCCACGACGCAGAAGCTGCGCCTGCTCGCGAAACTCGCCCGGCCGACGGACGGGAGTCGGCGGATCGTCTTCCGGTACCTGCTCTCGCCCGCCGAGATCCTCGGCGACGACCACGTGACCGGAGTCAGGTTCGCCCGCAACGAGATCGTCGTCGGCGACGACGGCAGTGTGCGCGTGAAGGCGACCGCGGAGAGCGAATCGCTCGAGGCGGGTCTGGTTCTCACGTCGATCGGTTATCGCGGGGTGCCGATCGACGGAGTGCCGTTCGACGACGCCCGCGGCGTGATCCCGAACGACGACGGCCGGGTCCTCGCCGCGCCGGGTGCCGACCCACTCGGCGGCGTGTACGCCACCGGGTGGATCAAGCGTGGCCCCAGCGGGTTCATCGGGACGAACAAGTCCTGCGCCCAGGACACCGTGCGGCACCTCGTCGCCGATTTCAACGCGGGCCGGCTGGCCCCGCCGTCGGAGGACGCGGCGGCGTTGCGGGCCCTGATCGGTCGGCGCCGGCCCACGTTCATCGACCGGGCGGGCTGGCAGGTGATCGACGCCGAGGAGCGGCGGCGAGGCGCGGAGTCCGGCCGGGCTCGGGTGAAGATCACCGACGAGGCCGAGCTCGTCGCGTTGGCACGGACGGCCGCGACACCGGCCGCCGGGACGCGGACCCCGCGGTTGCTCCGGAAGGGCCGGCTCGTCCCGTCCTGACGTCGTCCGCGCGTCGCGGGTGCGCCGGCACGCCCCGCGACGCACAATCGTGCGATGACCGTCATCGGAGCGCGGCATCACACCACGGCCCGGCGCTGGTGGGCACGTGCGGCGTTCGCCGCTGTCGCCTTCACCGCCGTCCTGCTGATCGTCGTCGCCGGGGTGTTCGGAACGCTCGCCCTGGTGGCCACGACCTTCGGCGGCGTCGCCGTGATGGCGGCCTTCGGATACTGGTTCCTCTCCGGTCGGGGTGCGGCCCGCTGGATCTGTCTGGCGGTCGCGCTGCTGACGCCGGTCGCGGTACTCGTCATGTTCGTGCAGCAGCGGTTGCTGTGGGTCGTCCTCGTGGCGCTGGCGGCGACGGCCGTCGCCGTCGCCTGTGCCCGGGTCGCGCTCGACGAGGGCAGGCGGCCGGTGCGGGAGCGAGACACAGCGCCGCCGAAACATCCGTTCCTGGTGATGAATCCGCACTCCGGAGGTGGCACCGTCGTCGAGAAGGATCTGGTGCGGCGGGCGGAGGAACTCGGCGCCGAGGTGGCACTGCTCGACGGACCCGAGATCGTCGACGTCGCGGAACTGGCGCGACAGGCGGTGGCCCATGGCGCCGATCTGCTCGGCGTCGCGGGCGGCGACGGCACGCAGGCCCTCGTCGCGGCGGTTGCCGCCGAACACGATCTGCCCTTCCTCGTCATCAGCGCGGGCACCCGGAACCACTTCGCGCTCGACCTCGGGCTCGACCGCAGCGACCCCGTCACCGGCCTCGAGGCACTCCGGGACGGGGTCGAGATCCGCATCGACCTCGGGATGATCGGTGACCGGGTGTTCGTGAACAACGCGTCGTTCGGGGTGTACGCGGAGATCGTCCGCAGCCCCGCGTACCGGGACGACAAGGGCGGCACCGTGCTGCGGATGCTGCCGGACCTCCTGGCCGAGGGTGGGGGACCGCGACTCACGGTGCGGGCAGGCGACGCCACGGTCGACGGACCCCAGGCGGTGCTCGTCAGCAACGGCACCTACCGCACGAACGATCTCGCCGGGCTGGGGCGCCGCACGGCCCTCGACGACGGTGTGCTCGGACTCGTCACCGTCTCGGTGTCCAGCGCTCGCCAGGCCGTCGGCCTGCTCGGGCGGGTTCGCGAACGCGGAGTGACCCAGTACGAGGTGACCGAGGCGGTCGTCGATTCGGATGCCGACGAGATCGCGGTCGGGGTGGACGGTGAGTCGCTCACGGTGCGCACCCCGGTCCGGTGCACCGTCCGTCCCGGCGCGCTGCGTGTGCGGGTGCCGCGGACCCGGCCGGGGGTGCCGCCACCGAAGGTGACCCTGGACTGGGTTCGCCTTCGGTCGTTGGCGTGGGGTCGCACCCCCGGCCGGTGACGGCGTCACTGGCCGAGCATCGCCCTCATCTGTTCGATCTCGGCCTGCTGGCCGGCCACGATCTTCCCGGCCAGTTCCTCGACCTGTTCGCTGGAGCCGTCGGCCTGGATCTGCCGTGAGGAGTCGATCGCGCCCTGGTGGTGGTCGATCATCATCTCCAGCCAGGCCCGGTCGAATTCGGTGCCGGTGGCGTTCTCCAGGGCGGCCATGTCGTCGGCCGACATCATCCCGCCCATGTCACCCATCGACGAGTGGTCCATGCCCTCGTTCATCATGGTGGGCTCGCCCCAGGCGCTGAGCCACCCCGTCATCTGCTCGATCTCGGGGTCCTGGGCCGCCTGGATCTGTGACGCCAGCTCGAGGAGTTCCGCATTGTCGGTGCGGCCCTGCGCGAGCGCTGCCATCTCCACGGCCTGCTGGTGATGCGGGATCATCATCTGCGTCCACATCACATCGGCGGAATTGTGGTCGGACGAGGCGTCCGCCGCCGGGGCCGACGTCGTCGTCGACATCGAACCCGTGGAGTCCATCGAGTGGCCTGCGTTGTCGTCGCTGTCGCTGCATCCGGCGACGATCAGTGCGCCTGCAGTGAGGGCGGCGAGGAATCCGGCGGTTCGGGTGTGCGTGTTCATGTGTCTGCCTTGCTCTTCGGGTGTTTGGAGGGGGCCGGACTGCGCGCGCGGCGCAGTGGCCCTGTCACACCCGAAGGAGGCAGAGGGTCGCGAGGCGGGTGGAGGTGCGCGATGCGAAGGGCGGCCCGCGGCCCGCTCGCAGCCGGATGTCACGCACCCGCGCGGCGAGACCGACGGTGGCGACGGGGACGCCGAACAGCAGCAGCACGAGCAGCAGTGCCACGCCGCCGCCGAGGACGGCCAGGCATGCGGCGAGCATGTGTTGGTCGTCCGCGTGGCCCCCGCCCTCGCCGTGGCCCGCGGGTGGTGTGGGGGCGTGGTCCGTAGCGGACGCGGCCGGATCCGGTTGCATCGCGGATTGAGCGGACTGCGCGGACCGGTGGGCGGCCGGAGCGGGAAGGCTGGTCGCGACGTGGTGCATCGCGAGTACCCCGAGGATCACGGCGAGCAACAGGACCGCGCGACGCGGTCCCGTGCTGACGTGCTCGGATCGGGGCATGCCGACGACTATACCCCCTGGGGGTAGTCTCCCGGGATCGGCTGCGGGTAGGCGTCCACCGTGACGGCCCAGTGCGCCGGCGCGGGGCCGAACGCGTCGCGTGCGTTGGCGATGACGCCCTTGCCGATCGTCCGGTTGCCCGCACTGCCGATCACGGCGCCGATGCCGGCAGGAACCAGTTTGCCGAACATGAGCGCGCCGCGCTTGACGGCGTACCGGGTGACGAAGGTGTGGACCAGGCTGTTGTTCATGCCGCGCACCGTCTGGGTGGGTAGCTTCCCGGACAGCAGCGCGCCCCAGTTCTTGGTGGTCTTCCCGACCGCCTTCTCGACGATCTCCATGCCTGCGCTGCCGAGGGCGACCGCGAGGACGAGCGCGCGGCGGCGCTCGTGGTTGTCGACGGGGATGCCGTGCACCGAGGCGACCGCGAGGGTGAACAGGGCGCTCGCCTCGAGGAAGAAGGCGGTCTCGGCGCCGACCGCGGCGATGGAACCGGCGGTCCCGATGCCGGGCACCGCGGCCGCGGCGCCGACCGCGCCGCCGCTGCCGGTGACCGCGAGCAGGAACGTCCTCTCGAGTCGGTCCACGATCTGCTGCGGACTCTCCCCGGGATGGGCTCGGCGCAGCCTCGACACGTGCCCCTCCACGGCGGGACCCTGCAGCCTCGCGCCGTTGTCGAGGAGCGAGGTGATCGCCTGCTCGACGCGTCCGGTGATGTCCATCGGTACGTCCTCCTGCTCGGATCTGCACGGTCGGCAGCCGAACAAGTGTCAAACGTCCGGCGCGTCCCGATTGTTCCAAACAGGCGATAGCCTCGATGGATGACCGGTGTCTCGCAGGGGGCGCGTGCGTTGCCCGCCCCGCCGCTACGGTCCTTCCTCGGTCCGTACGCGGGCTATCGGCTGTCCGGTTACCCGCCCGGTGTCCATCTCGGGATGCCTGCACCCGAGCTGACGGTCGTCGTGTCGCTGGACTCCCCGCTCGCCGTGACCGCGACCGCCCACCCGGAGCAGCCCGCGGGTGCGTGGGGTGCGCTGGCGAGCGGACTCGCGACCTCGGCGGTGACCATCGCGCACGACGGCACCCAGCACGGCGTCCAGTTGGCGCTCACCCCGGCCGGGTCGAGGGCGCTGCTCGGTGCGCCCGCCGGTGCGCTCGGGGCGTGGATCGTGGACCTGCGTGACGTCCTCGGCCCCGATGCCCGCGAGCTCACCGAGCGGATCGCCGCCGAGCCCGGTTGGCCCGGGCGGTTCGCGATCCTCGACGAGGTGCTGCTGCGCCGGGCCGTCGACGACGCCGTCGATCGCAACCTCGCCCGCGCCTGGCAGCGGCTCACCTCACCCGGCGCGCCGCGCGTCGCCGATGTGGCGCGGGAGATCGGCTGGAGCAGAAGACATCTGGTCGGCCGATTCACCGCGGAGTTCGGGGTCGGGCCGAAAGATGCGATGCGGGTGGCCCGCTTCCACCGGTCCAAGGGACTGCAGCAACTGTGCCCCTCGATGACGCTCGCCGACGTCGCTGCACGCTGCGGCTTCTACGACCAGGCTCATCTGGCTCGCGAATGGCGGGCACTCGCCGGGGTGCCGCCGTCGAGGTGGCGGGCCGACGAGCAGTTCCCACTCGTCCAAGACGACGCCCGGTTCGACGGAGCATCGTCGGGGGCATGACGACGGAAGCGAGCACCACCATGACCACCACCCACGTCTGGCCGACGCTGACCTATGCGAACGCCCGAACCGCCATCGCGTTCCTCGTCGACGCCTTCGGGTTCGTCGAGAAGGCGGTGTACGGCGACGGTGACCGTGTCGACCACGCCCAACTCGACTGGCCCGAGGGCGGTGGCATCATGCTCGGCAGCCGCCGCGACGACTCGGTGCTCGCCGACCTCCCGCCCGGCGTCGGATCCGTCTACCTCGTCACCGACCGGCCCGACGAACTCCACGACCGCGCCCTCGCCGCGGGCGCGACGATCGTCAAGGGACTGACCGACGAGGACTACGGGTCACGCGGCTTCACCTGCCGCGACCCCGAGGGCGTCTTCTGGAGCTTCGGCACCTACGGCGGCGAGTAGCCGGCGGCGATCAGCGTCCACCGGCCGGGTCGGCCAGCATCCCGCGCCACGCGACCTCGAGCGCCTCCCGGCAGCGCTCCTGCGCTCCGCGCTCGTCGAACGGGACGCCCCGGACGACGAGCTGGTAGTAGAACACCCCGGCGAGGAGGTCGAAGCAGGCGACGACGTCGAGGTCGGCGCGCAGCACGCCTCGCTCCATGCCGGCGCGGAGGAAGTCCTCCACCGGGACGCGCCGCCGGGAGACGTGCGAATCCCAGTACGCGCGTTGCAGTTCCCGGTCCTCCATCGCCATCGCGATCCGGCGGCGGAACCGTTCGTCCGGGTAGTCGGTGCGGCCGTCGGCGGAGCCGAGGAACGCATCGAAGAGCGTCTCGCGCAGGTCCCCGTCGGTCGGCATCGGTCCCGGCTGTTCCCGGCCCCTGTCCACCGCGGTGGCGACCAGCGTGGTGATCGACGGCCACCGCCGGTACAGCGCGGCCCGGCTGACGCCGCTGCGTTCGACGATCCGGGCCACGGTCGGCGTCTCGTTCTCGTCGACGAGTGCCAGTGTCGCGGCGAGGATCTGTCCGTCGATGTCGTCGTTGCGGGGCCGACCCGGACCCCGCCCGCTGGGCGCGGGGTCCGGGGCAGCGGCTGCGGTCATGCGCCGAGCGCGCGCCGACGTAGCCGCGCCACGGTGTCGTCGCCGAGTCCGGCCGCCCGCAGGGGTGCGAGCGGGTCGCCGTGGCGCTCGCGCAGCAGTGCGAGGGTGGTCCGCATCGGGAGGTCCCACGGTGTGTCGTCCTGGCGGAACGCCTCTTCGTCGAGGTCGAAGCCCATCTGTGCCATCAGGGCGCCCATGACCGGGTTCATCCGGGTGTGGACCGCGTCGATGTTGGTGCCGGTGATGCAGTAGTCCGCGACGACGGCGTCGTCGTCGGCGCCGAGCGCGAGCAGCAGGGAGGCGGCGAGGACTCCGGTCCGGTCCGCGCCCGCGGCGCAGTGGAATGCGGTGGTGCCCGGCGCGAACGCGATGATGTTCAAAGCCGTGACGAGCTGCGGGGCAGCGTTCTCCAGCATTCCGGCGTACATCTCACCGAACTCGGAACGCGAGGTCGGGACGAGCTGATCCGTGTCGGCGACCCGGCTGATGTCCGCCATCAGTGGAAGGTGGTGGTAGGCAACGGGGTACCCGGCGAGCGGTCCGCGACCGGTATGTGCGACCTCGGCTCCGGAACGCAGGTCGATCACGCTCACCAGACCGTCCGCGACGAGCGCGGCGGCGTCCGCCTCGGTGCAGGTGGACAGGTCGTCGGCACGGATCGCGAGGCCGGGACGCAGGACGCCACCGTCGATGGCGATTCCGCCGAGGTGGCGGAGGTTCACCGGCGAGCTGAGGGTGATGTCGAGTGCGGCGGTCATGGTTAGGTGATTCTCCTTCTGATGAGGGCACTGCCCTGGTCGATGACGGTGACGAGCACGATGATGCAGATGATGATCGCGCTGAGATGCCCGTAGTCGTACATCTTCATCGCGGTGGTGAGTTCGAGTCCGATGCCGCCCGCGCCGACGAGTCCGAGGATGGTCGCCCCGCGCACGTTGCCCTCGAACAGCAGCAGTGTGTAGGACACCAGGTTGGGGGCGGCCTGCGGCAGGATGCCGTACGTGATGACCTGGCGTTTCGACGCACCGACCGCTTCCATCGCGACGACGGGCCCGCGGTCGACGGCCTCCATGGCCTCGGCGTAGATCTTGCCGATCGACCCGATCGAGCCGAGGGTCATGGCGAGGATGCCGGCGAACGGTCCGAGGCCGACGGCGGAGACGAACATCAGCGCGAACACCAGGTCGGGGACCGAGCGGATGATGTTCATCGTCCAGCGCGCCGTGTAGTACAGCCATCTCGGCGCGATGTTCGACGATGCCGCGAAGGCGACGAGCAGTGAGAGGATGCCGCCGAGCACCGTTCCGACGATGGCCATCTGGAGGGTCTCGACGAGCAGTTCGACGATGGTGCCGAACTTCGAGAAGTCGGGTGGGAACAGGCGGGAGAGGAACTCGCCCATGTTGACCGCGCCCTCGGACAGCTTCGCGAAGTCGAACTCCGCTCCGTTGAACGACCACACCAGCACGATCAGGGCGATCGGGATGCCCGCGAGGAACCGTCCCCGGGGGATCGAGAATGCGCTCTCGAGGCGGGCGCGTTCGGCGGGGTCGAGAGCCGGGGAGTTCGTCGAACCCGCTGCCTTGGTGGATGTTTCACGCGACATGAGCGTCATCGCGGTGCTCCTCGTGTTCGTAGAGCGGGAGAAGCTGCTCGGTGTCGAGTTCGGGGGTGGGCGCCGAGATCAGCATCCGGCCCTGCCGCAGACCCACGATGCGGTCACTGTGCCGCAGGGCGAGCGGAAGCACGTGCAGGCTGACCAGGACCGGGATCCGGTACTCCGCGGCGATGCCGCGCAGCAGTTCGAGCACCGAGTCGGCGAGCTTGGGGTCGAGCGAGGCGACGGGCTCGTCGGCGAGCACGATGCGCGGCTGCTGCATGAGAGCGCGGGCGATCGCGACGCGCTGCTGCTGTCCACCGCTCAGGGAGCGGGCCTGGTCCTTCGCCTTGTGGGCGATGCCGACCCGGTCGAGGTAGTGCATCGCGAGTTTCCGCTGCTCGCCGGTGAATCCGCCGATCAGGTTGATCGGGCCCGCCCGGTGCAGGCCACCGGCGAGGACGTTGGTGAGCACGCTCAACCGCGGAATCAGGTTGAACTGCTGGAACACCTGACCGACCTCGGCGCGTAGCTGCCGCTGCTCACGGGTGCGGAGCGCGGAGACGTCGTGTCCCGCGACGTGGACTGTGCCGCCGGCGACGGGCGCGAAACCGGTGAGGCTCTTCATGAGTGTCGACTTGCCGGACCCGGATGCGCCGAGCAGCGCGACGGTCTCACCGGCGTGCAGGTCGAGGTCGACGCCGTCGAGTACGGTCTGGTCGCCGTAGTCCACCCGCAGGTCACGCACCGTGACCACGGGCGCGGTGCGGTCGGCCGGGGCCGGGGCCGCAGTCGGCGCGGGGACGGTCACGGCGGTCATCCCTCGAGATCCGACAGCTCGACGCCCGCGACCGCGGCGATGTCGATGAAGGACTGGAACTCCGCCGGGCTCGGGTCGATGATCTCCTCGAGGCCGATGAATCCGGAGTACGCGCCGAGCGCCTCGGCGTTCTCCTCGGAGAACACCTTCGGCAGCGCGTCCTGCAGCTGCGTGCGGGTCTCGTCGTCGAGCGACTGGCGGGCCAGGATCGCTCCCTGGATCGGCATCGACGGGCTCTCGCCGACCCCGCGCCACTCACCGGCGGCGAAGGGGAACATCGGCTCGCCGAGCTGGGTCAGCATGACCGCGGTGCACGCGGCGTCGACCTGACCCTGCTCGAGAGCGGCGAAGCTGCCCTCGTGACCACCGGCGAAGATCGCCTCGTAGTCGGTGCCCCGCTCGAGCCCCGCCTCGTGCAGCATGTAGACGGGCATGAAGTAGCCGGAGCTCGAGGCCTGGTCGGCGAAGGCGACGGTTTTGCCCTTCAGATCGGTCAGGGACCGGACCGGCGAGTCGTCGAGCACGACGCACGTCGACACGGGGGCGTCGCTGCCCTTCCAGGCGAGCAGCGCGTCCACCTCTCCGGTGTTCATGGCGAGCGCGGACGGGAAGCCGCTCATGATGCCGAAGTCGACGTGATCGGACCGGATCGCTTCGACGACGCTGAGGTAGTCGGGGACGTCCCGGATCTCGACGGAACGTCCGGTCGCGGCCTCGAGCTTGTCGGCGAGCACCTCGACGGGGTTCGCCGCGGTCGGATCGTCGCCGACCGGGGTGGTGGCGATGGTGATGGGGGCGCCGGTCGCGGAGCCCTCGGCGTCCGCGCTGTCCGACGAGCAGCCGGTCAGGGCGACGACGAGGGCGCCGGCGCCCAGGAGGCCGAGGAGGGGGGTGGTGTGGCGACGCATGGTGTCCCTTTCACGTCACGTCGGGTGGTTTCGAGAACGTGGGTATTCGAACTGCCCGAGATGACGCGGAATTACGAGACCGCCGTACTGGAAATGGGCCACCGGGTGAACACTCGGTCGCGCAGGTGTGATCCGGGACGCAGGCGTCAGCCGGCCGAGTGTCCGGTGGGGACGACCTCGTCGGGTTTCGGCGCAGGTGGAGGGGTGCCGTCGCCGAACGGTCTGCCGCCCAACGCTTCCCGACCGTGTGGGGTGAGCCACCCGGACAGGTCCGGGCCCTTCGGGACGATCCCGGTCGGGTTGATGTCCCGGTGGACCACGTAGTAGTGCCGCTTGATCTGCGCGAAGTCGACCGTGTCGCCGAATCCCGGCGTCTGGAACAGGTCCCGCGCGTAGGCCCACAGCACGTCCATCTCGGTGAGTGTGCTGCGGTTGCACTTGAAATGCCCGTGGTAGACGGGATCGAAGCGGACGAGGGTGGTGAACAGCCGCACGTCCGCCTCGGTGATGGTGTCGCCGACGAGGAATCGTTGGTCCCGCAGCCGCTCGGTCAACCAGTCGAGGCGGGCGAACAGCCGGTCGTAGGCGGCGTCGTACGACTCCTGCGACCCGGCGAACCCGCACCGGTACACGCCGTTGTTGACGTCGCGGAACACCAGATCGGCGACCTCGTCGATCTCGTCGCGCAGGTGCTCGGGATACAGCTGCGGAGCACCCTCGCGGTGGTAGGCGGTCCATTCCGTCGACAGGTCCAGGGTGATCTGCGGATAGTTGTTGGTGACCACCGCGCCGGACGGGATGTCGACGATCGCCGGGACGGTGATCCCGCGCGGGTACCCGGGGTCGCGGGCGAGGTACGCGTCCTGCAGGCGGGGGATCTTCAGGACCGGATCGATTCCGCCGGGGTCGAGATCGAAGGTCCAGCTGCGCTCGTCGTGTGTGGGTCCGCACAGCCCCATCGACAGCACGCTCTCGAGTCCGAGCAGTCGGCGGACGATGATCGCGCGGTTCGCCCACGGGCACGCCCGGGCCGCGACCAGCCGGTAGCGGCCGGGCGAGGTGGGGTAGCCGTCCCGTCCGTCGGCGGTGATCCGAGTCTCGATGTACCGGGTGTCCCGGACGAACTCCTTGCCCGGGTCGACGTAGGCGCCGCTCGTGCTGTTGTTGTCGGTCACCCTTTCAGGTTACGGCGCGCGGGAGCGGTCGACCTGTGTGAAGCGAGTCAGGGGAGGGTGACCTCGGTGACCGAGCCGAGTTCCTCGAATCCGAGACGCGCGGCGAGACGGCGGGACGCGGTGTTGCCCGGGTGGCTGCTCCACTGCGGGATCATTCCCTCGTCGATCGCGTCGTTCGTGCACAATCGCCCCACGACGGTGCCGTGGCCCCGGCGTCGCCCGGCGGGCACGGTGAGCACCCCGACGCGCGCGACGATGCCCTGCCATTCGTCGTATCCCGCGGAGGCGAGGGGATTCTCGTCCTCGTCGAGAAGGGTGAACCAGTTCCGGCGGGTGGTGAGTGCCGCCTCGGCGACGTCGTCGGGTGGGCACGCCGTCTGCAGTGCCTGGACGTGCGGCTGGACGTGGGAGATGAGCGGATTGTCGACGTCGATGTCGTCGCGGGGCTCGGCGGCGTAGGAGAGCAGCCGCGGTGCCGAGCACCGCCCGGCACGGTCCTTGGTCAGCTCCATCAGAACGGGTCGGGACGACAGGGCCTCGTCGTCGAGCCCGGAGGCGCGGTCGAGGAGCCACTCCGGCCCGACGAGTGCGGTGGACGTGCCGAGTCGGATGTGGACCACGCGGCGCTCGGCGAGGCCGACGCTGCGGGCGCCGCCGCGGCGCAGGGCGTCGTCGGGCAGTCCGAGCTCACGCGACCAGGCGAGGGCGACGATGTCGAATTGGTGCGAGTCCACGGTCCTGACGGTATCGGGTGCCGCGGACCCACCTCGGGCCGCGGCAACCTTGACCGGCAACTGTTCCGCGCCGTATATTCCGCACGGAATATTTGCGCGGAAGGAGGTACGGGCGTGCCCGGCACTCCACTGGGGACCACCGTCCTCGCACTGCTCAACGAGCGCGACATGCATCCCTACGAGATGTTCCAACTGCTCCAGCAGCGTCGCCGCGACCGGCTGGTCAAGCTGCGCGCCGGATCGCTGTACCACGCGGTGGGTCGGCTCGAAGCAGCGGAACTGATCGTCGCCGTCGCCACCGAACGGGACGGGAACCGTCCCGAACGCACCACCTACGCGATCACCGACGCAGGCCGCACCGAACTGCGTGCGCGCGTCGGGGAGGCACTCGAACGGTCGGTGCGCGAATTCCCGCAGTTTCCCCTCGCCCTGTCCGAGGCACACAACCTCCACGGCGAGGAGGTCGTGCAACGGCTCACCGCCCGGATCGCTCTGCTCGAAGGGGAGCTCGCCGACCTCGACACCTTCCGCGCCACGATGCTCGAACTCGACAAGCCACGCGCCTACTGGATCGAGGTCGACTACCGGCGCGCCGTCACCCGCACCGAGATCGAGTGGCTTCGCGCCACCGTCGACGAACTCGCGAGCGGCACACTGCCGTGGGTCGTCCCGGAAACCGACACGAACAATCGAGCGCAGGCCGCTGCGCAGCACACGAGGGGCTGACCCATGACCGAAACCACGACCCCCGGGACCGCGACACCCGACGTCAAGCCCTGGCCCGCGCTCTGGGCGCTGTGTCTGGGCTTCTTCATGATTCTCGTCGACTCGACGATCGTCGCGGTCGCGAACCCGGCGATCATGGAGGACCTGCAGGCCGACATCAACAGCGTCGTGTGGGTGACGAGCGCCTACCTGCTCGCCTACGCGGTGCCGTTGCTGATCACCGGCCGCCTCGGCGACCGTTTCGGACCGAAGAACCTGTACCTCCTCGGGCTGACGTTGTTCACGGCGGCGTCCCTGTGGTGCGGCCTGTCCGGGAGCATCGAGATGCTCATCGTCGCCCGGGTGTTCCAGGGCTTCGGTGCGGCACTGATGACGCCGCAGACGATGGCCGTGATCACCCGCATATTCCCGCCCGACAAGCGGGGAACCGCGATGGGGCTGTGGGGTGCGGTGGCCGGTGTCGCGACGCTGGTCGGACCGCTCGCCGGCGGCGTGCTCGTCGACGGTCTCGGCTGGCAGTGGATCTTCATCGTGAACGTCCCCGTCGGCATCGTCGGCTTCTTCCTCGCCCTGCGGCTCGTCCCCACTCTCGAGACCAACGAACACAAGTTCGACATCCCCGGTGTGCTCCTCAGTGCCGCGGGCATGTTCCTGCTGGTGTTCGGTCTGCAGGAGGGCAACACCTACGACTGGTCGGCCCGCATCTGGCTGATGATCGGCGGCGGACTGGCACTGCTCGCGCTGTTCGTCTGGAACCAGTCGCGGAACAAGGACGAGCCGCTGCTGCCGCTGGCGCTGTTCCGCGACCGCAACTTCTCGCTCGCCAACATCGCGATCACCGCGATGGGCTTCGCGATCACCGGTCTGTTGTTGCCGGTGATGTTCTACGCGCAGGGCGTCCGCGGCCTGTCGCCCACGCAGTCGGCGCTGCTGATGGTGCCGATGGCGGTCCTCACCGGTGTGCTCGCACCGAACGTCGGCAAGCTCGTCGACCGGGTGCATCCCCGCTACATCGCCGCGCCGGGCTTCCTGATGCTGTCGGTGTCGCTGGGCTGGCTGGCGCTGGTGATGACGCCGCACGTGGCGATCTGGGAGCTGCTGCTGCCGATCGCACTGATGGGTGTCGCGAACGCGTTCATCTGGTCGCCGCTGGCCGCGACGGCGACGCGCAACCTGCCGCTGCACCAGGCCGGTGCCGGTTCCGGGGTGTACAACACCACCCGGCAGGTCGGCGCGGTGCTCGGCAGCGCCGCGATGGGTGCACTGATCACGTCGCGACTGACCGCGAACGGAGTCCCCGCCACCGGCACCGTGCACGAGGGCATGGGCGGATCGATGCCCGAGTTCCTGCTCGACGGGTTCAGCTCCGCGATGGCGCAGACGATGCTCCTCCCCGCCGTGGTGCTGCTCATAGGTTTCGTTGCCGCGCTGTGCTTCTCCCGTCCGCAGACGGCGCCGGTCGGTGCCCCCGTGGTGGCCGCGCCGGGGAGCCGCGAGCCTATGGCAGGCTGAGTTCATGACCGCATCCGTGAAGCCGACCCGACTCGAACGCAGCAGTACCGACGCCGGCGCCGAGGTCGCCGTCCTCACCTTCGCGAACGGGGACCTGAACCTGTTCGACCAGGCGATGTTCGACTCGCTCACCGCGGATCTGGCAGAGCTCACCAGTCGGCCGCCGCGGGCGTTGCTCCTGCGTTCCGAGGGCCGGGTCGTCTCCGGTGGCGTGGACGTGCACCTGTTCGACGGGCTGAGCACCGAGCAGGGCACCGAACTGTGGCAGACGTTGTTCGCCGAGATCATCCACCGGATCGAGGCGCTGCCGTGCCCCGTCGTGTACGCCGCGCACGGGCTGACCCTCACCGCCGCCTTCGAGATCGCCCTCGCCTGCGACATCATCCTCGCGGCGCCGAAGGCGAAGTTCGGGCTCGTCGAGACGGTCGTCGGTCTGACGCCCTCGATGGGTGGCCCGCAGAGGCTCGCCGAGCGTGCGGGCTCGGGGCGGGCGCGTGAGTTCGTGATGACCGGCGACCTGTACGACGCCGAGACGATGCGGTCCTGGGGTGTCGTCAACGCCGTCCACGACGACGTCGACACCGCGGCCCGTGCGCTCACCGGGCGGCTCGCCGACGGTCCGACCCGGGCACACCACGCCACCAAGCGGATCATCGAGGCGTGGCGTTCCGGCGGTGTGGCCCACGCCGATTCCGTCACGCCCGAGGTCTCCGGTGCGCTGTTCGGCACGGAGGACCTGCGCGGCGCCGTGCGGAGCTTCCTGGAGGCGGGGCCGGGGAGGGCACGCTACGCGGGCCGGTGAATCTAGAGTGTGACCATGGCGTGTGAGGTGCGGCGGCGATCGCTCGGGCGTGCGGTGGCGGTGGCGACGGCCGGATTCCTCGGGGCGACGATCATCGCGGCGTGCGGGTCCTCGTCCGAGGACGCCGGGCCGAGCGAGCCACGCGATCGCGCCGAGGTCGCGGCCGACGGCTTCGTCTACGGATACGCGCCCGTGGCGTTGGCGAGGACGCGAGCCAACATGACGTGTCTGCTGCCGATCAACCAGCTCTACAACCAGTCGCAGATGTCGGGCCCGGATTCGCGGACGGTGGTCGCCCCGAACGTCGACACCCTGTACTCCGTCGCCTGGCTCGACCTGCGTTCCGGCCCGATCCTGCTGGCGCATCCGGAGATGGGTGAGCGGTACTTCGGGTTCCAGCTCCTCGACATCTACAGCAACGTCTTCGCGAACGTCGGAACACGGGAAACGGGCTCGGCTGCAGGCTCGTTCCTGGTCGTGCCGCCCGGCTGGTCCGGCGCCGCACCCGCGGGGGCCGAGGTGATCGAGTCGCCGACCTGGGATTCGTGGGTGATCGGCCGGACCCTCGTCGAGTCCATGGACGACCTTCCTGCTGCACAGGCGGCGCAGAAGCAGTACTCGATGCGGGTGCTCGGTCCCGCCCCGGCGACGGCGCCGCCCGCCCTGCCGCCGACCGACTGCGGGAACAATCCGGCGCCGCAGGCCGTCGGTGCCGCGGGTCCGGCGTTCTACGACGAACTGTCCGCAGTCCTCGCCGCCAACCCTGCGCCGGAGGCGGACGCTCCGCTCCTCGCCGAGCTCGCGGAACTCGGGGTGACTCCCGGGGCCACGCCGAGCGCGGGCGACCCGCAGGACGTCGAGGCGCTCGCGTCCGGAGTCGTCCTGGGCAGTGAGCGCCTCGACGACCTGATCGCCGAGGGCTCGGACGGTGATCCCGGGTCGTGGAGTTCGCTCGAGGATGCCGGGCGGTACGGGACCGACTACCTGCATCGGGCAATGGTGGCGAAGATCGGCCTCGGTGCGAACGTGCCCGAGGAGTCGATGTACCACGTCACCCGCGAGGGTACGGACGGTGAGGCGCTTCGAGGGTCGACCGGCCACCTGCTGCACTTCGACGAGGATCAGCTGCCGCCGATCGACCCGCGCGGATTCTGGTCGATCACGCTCTACGGGCCCGACATGTTCCTGGTGCCCAACAGCATCGCCCGCTACGCGATCGGGGACCGCACACCTGGTCTGGTGCGGGGCGACGACGGATCCCTCGACGTGTGGATCTCCAGTTCCCCGCCGCCGTCGGGGAAGGCGAACTGGCTGCCCGCGCCGGAGGGCGAGTTCGTCCTCATGCTGCGCACCTACCTGCCGACCGATCAGGCCTGGTCGCCGCCGGTCGTGCAGTCCGCCGAATGACGACCTCAGCCGCTACGACGGGAACCGTGATGACGACACCACTGGCAGAACTCCACATGCACATCGAGGGGGCGCTCGAACCCGAGCTGATCCTCGAACTGGCCGAGCGCAACGGGATCGAGTTGCCGTACGCGGATCTCGACGACCTGCGCTCGCGCTACGAGTTCACCGACCTGCAGTCGTTCCTCGACCTGTACTTCGCCAACATGGCGGTGCTGCGGACGGCGCAGGATTTCGCGGACATGACCCGCGCCTACTTCGCCCGCGCCGCCCGCGCGGGGGTGGCGCACGCCGAGATCTTCTTCAACCCACAGGCGCACACGGCGCGCGGGGTTCCATTGGCCGAGGTGCTCGACGGACTCGCGGACGCGGTCTCGGCCAGCGAGGCCGAGTTCGGTGTCACCAGTGGACTGATCGCGGGCATCCTGCGGGACAAGCCGGCCGCAGAGGCCGATGCGCTGCTGACCGACCTGCTCGCGGTGGGTGCGCCGATCATCGGGATCGGGCTCGACTCGGCCGAGGTCGGCAACCCGCCGTCGAAGTTCGTCGACGTGTTCGCGCGGGCCCGTGCGGCCGGGCTGCACACGGTCGCGCACGCGGGGGAGGAGGGTCCGCCGGAGTACATCACCGAGGCCCTCGACCTCCTCGGCGTCGAGCGCATCGACCACGGCATCCGGTGCCTGGAGGACCCGGAGCTGGTGCAGCGACTGGTGCGAGACCGGGTTCCGCTCACCGCGTGCCCGCTGTCGAACGTACGACTGCGGGTGATCGACACCCTCGCCGACCACCCGATCCGGGCCATGCTCGCGGCCGGCCTGAACGTGTCGGTCAACTCGGACGATCCGGCCTACTTCGGTGGCTACGTCGACGACAACTTCGCCGGCCTCGTCGCCGCTGTCGGTCTCACCGACGAGGAGCGGAACATCCTGGCGCGCAATTCGATCCAGGCGTCGTTCGCGGGCGAGGACCGCAAGGCCCGGCTCCTCGGCGGCTGACCGGTCAGCCGAGGACCTGCTGCAGGTACGGGTTGTCGAACAGTCGCGCCGGGTCGTACTTGTCCCGGACGGACACGAACGCGTCGAAGTGGCGGTAGGTGGGACGCAGATCATTCGCGGTGCGCGAGTGCAGCTTGCCCCAGTGGGGTCGGCCGTCCGCGGCGCGGGCGATCGCCTCGACGGCGTCGAAGTACTCACGGTGGTCCCGGCGGTGGTACTGGTGCACCGCGACGTAGGCGGTGTCGCGGCCGTTCGCCGTGGACATCCACACGTCGTCGGCGGCGGCGAAGCGGACCTCGACGGGGAAGGCGACGTTGACGCCGGACCTGTTCAGCCACCGGTCGATCTCGCGGAGGGTGTCGCTGACGGCCTCGGCGGGAAGCGCGTACTCCATCTCCCGGAACCTGACCCGTCGCGGGGAGGCGAACACCTCGAAGCTGCGGTCGACGTACTCGCGGCGGCCCAGGGCGCGAGCGGTGAAGCCGTTGATCGACGGGATCGCCGACGGGATCGCCGTGGCAACGCGGTTGATGCCGTCGAAGACGACGTTGGAGAGCAGTTCGTCCTCGACGAACGCGCGGACGGGGTGCACGGGGTCGACGGCACCGTCGGCGGGCAGCCGCGTGTTGTGCTTGGTCAGCACCCGGTCGGTGTGCGGGAACCAGTAGAACTCGAAGTGGTCCGTGCCGGCGACGTGTTCGTCGAGTCCGGAGAGTGTCTCGGACAGGAGACCGGGTGCTTCGACGGCGCGCATGAGAAATGCGTCCACGCACTGCAGCGTGACCTTCGCGATGACGCCGATCGCGCCGAGCCCGATCCGGGCGGCGTGGAACAGTTCGGGGTTCTCCTCGTCGGAGCAGTCGACGACGGTGCCGTCGGCGAGCACCAGCTGCAGCGCCCGCACCTGATGCGCGATGCCACCGAAGCGGGCGCCGGTTCCGTGGGTTCCGGTGGAGATGGCGCCGGCGATCGACTGGGCGTCGATGTCACCGAGATTGGCCATCGCCAGACCCAGATCCCACAGTGCGGGATTCAGCGCGTGCAGTCTCGTGCCCGCGAAAACGGTGACGAGCGCACCCGACGGCTCCGTCGTCGGGACGACCGATTCGATGCCCTGCAGGTTGTCCAGGCTGATCATCACGCCGTCGGTGGCGGCGATCGAAGTGAACGAATGGCCGGCGCCCACACACTTGACCTGCAGTCCTTCGGCGGCGGCGCGCCCGATCTCGGTACTCAGTTCGGTAACGGTCGACGGCGTGGCACAGCGAGTGGGGCGGGCGTCGGCGCAGCGCGCCCAGTTCTGCCACGTCAGTGAATCCATGAGACCATCATTTACTGGACGTCCGTCCAGGTCAACACCTGCATCCCTAGTTACTCTCCACGAATTACGATCACCCCATGCTTAATCGGCTACCTGCAGAGGAGCGGCGAGCGCAGCTCGTGGAATCCGCCATGGGAATCGCGGAACGCGGCGGCGTCGGCTCCGTCACCATCCGTGCCGTCGCGGAGGACGCGGGCGTGTCGCTCGGGGTCGTGCACTACTGCTTCGAGAGTAAGGAGGCGCTGGTCGCCGCGATGGGTGAGGCGCTGGTGCTCCAGCTGAGCCAGGCCCTGCGCTACGCGTTCGGCCAGGCGCGCACCGACGAGACCGAATCGGGCATCCGGGCGCTCAAGGGCCTGCTGCACAGCGGGCTGTCGGCCATGTGGCCGATCATCGAGGCCACCCCCGATCGCCAACTGCTGACCTACGAGATCACCGCCTACGGACTGCGGCAGCAGGCCGCCGGCGCAGAGCTGGCAGGCGCCATCGCAAACAACCAGTACGCGACGATGGACGTCGAAGCCGTCGCCTTCCTGGAGAGCTGCACGGAGCACAGCGGCACCCGGTGGACGGAACCCGTACCGCACATCGCCAGGTTCGCCCTCGCCGTCATCGACGGCATCGTGCTGCGCTGGCTGGTCGACCGTGACGGGGAGGCCGTCGTCGCGGAGTTGGACGACCTGGTTCAGATGGTGACGAGCAAGGCCGTCGAAGTCTGATCTGGACGATTGTCCAGCAAGGGTGTTGACTGAGGCGGTGACCGTGACCACCCAGCGCACCAGCAGCCAGGACTCCGTGGTCGCCCGCCTCGACGCGGCGACCACGGCCCTCGACGGACCGTTCGCGGCCCTCGACCTGCAGTCCCTCGACGCCAACGCCGCCGACCTGGCCCGCCGCGCGGCGGGAACGAAGATCCGTGTCGCCAGCAAGTCGGTCCGCGTGCGCGCGGTACTCGAGCGGGTGCTCGGCGCCGGACTCACCGGTTCGGGCGCGTACGCAGATTCCGAGGGCGCGGGCGCCTTCCAGGGGATCATGGCCTACTCGCTGCGGGAGGCGATCTGGCTGGTGCGGTCCGGGGCCCGGGACGTGCTGATGGGTTATCCGACCGTGGACCGGGCGGCGCTCGCGGAACTCGTCGCAGATCCGCTGCTGCGTGACTCGATCACCCTGATGGTCGACGGGGAGGGGCAACTCGACGTCGTCGCGGCCACCGGCTCCACCGACGTGCGGGTGTGTCTCGACATCGACGCGTCGCTGCGCATCGGGCCGGTGCACCTCGGGGTGCGGCGCTCCCCGCTGCGCAGCCCGGCCGACGCTGCAGCCCTCGCGCGGGTCGCCTCGGACCGTGGCTTCCGGGTCGTGGGGGTGATGTTCTACGAGGCGCAGATCGCCGGCCTGCCGGACAGCAGTCCTGCCGTGCGGCTGGTGAAGAAGGCATCGGCGGCGGAGCTGTCCTCGCGGCGGGGCGCGGTCGTCGACGCCGTCACCGCCGTCGTGGGGCGGCTGGAGATCGTCAACAGCGGCGGGACCGGATCCTTGGAGGTCAGTTCGGCCGATCCCGCCGTCACCGAGGTCACCGCCGGGTCGGGGCTGTTCGTGCCCACTCTCTTCGATCGGTACCGGGCCTTCACCCCGCGGCCGGCGATGTTCTTCGCCCTCGACGCGGTGCGCCGACCGAGTCCGAAGATCGCCACGCTCTTCTCGGGCGGGTACATCGCCTCCGGGCCGGCCGGTGCGACCCGGGTGCCCACACCGGTGTGGCCGGCCGGACTGAAGCTGCTCCGCAACGAGGGGGCGGGCGAGGTGCAGACACCGGTGACCGGGCTCGCGGCCTCCGCGCTGCGTATCGGTGACCGGGTCTGGTTCCGGCACGCGAAGGCGGGCGAGCTGTGCGAGAGGTTCACGCAGGTGCATCTCGTCGACGCCGACGGGACCGCTGTCGCGGTGCCCACCTATCGCGGCGAGGGGCAGTGCTTCGGCTGACCCGGTGAGCGGGCCCGGAGCGCCCGGTCACCTACGATGGGGCCGTGGCGCTCCGAGACGCGATCCTCGCCGCGCTCACCAAGGGTGAGTATTCGGGATACGACCTGGCCAAGGCGTTCGACGTGACCGTCGCGAACTTCTGGGCCGCCACCCCCCAGCAGCTCTACCGCGAACTCGACAGGATGCAGCACGAGGGGCTGATCGTCGCCCGCACCGTCGAGCAGGAGAAGCGGCCGAACAAACGCACCTACACCCTGACCGAGGCAGGCCGGGCGGCGCTCGGCGACTTTGTGACACGCCCACCGAAACCCATCGCGATCCGCGACGAGTTGCTCGTGCAGGTCGAGGCGATGACCGTGGAGTCCGTACCGGCGGTGCGGGTCAACGTCGCCCACGAACTCGAGGCGGCGCAGGCGAAGCTGAGGCGCTACGAGGCGCGCCGCGAGTACCTGCTCGCCGGCCGCACCGAGCAGCGGCTTCTCGCGGAGGAGGACGCGAACCTCGGGTCGTATCTCACCCTCGTCCGCGGGATCGCCTTCGAGACCGAGAACATCCGGTGGTGTGAGTTCGTCCTCGAGTCGCTCTCCGGTCGCGGCTGACCCGCCGCGACTCGCTACCGGGCGTCCCCGCTGCCGTCCGGATGGGTGCGCAGGAACGCGCCCAGTTCGAGCAGGCCCGCCGGGGTGGACGGCAGGTAGTCGGTCAGCGCGGGGGACCGGACGACGACGGCTCTCCACTTGCCACGCGAGATGGCCACGTTCAACCGGTTCCGGGACAGCAGGAAACCCATCCCTCGCGGTACCTCGTCCGCCGAGGAGGCCGTCATGGAGACGAACACCACCGCCGCCTCGCGTCCCTGGAACTTGTCGACGGTGCCGACCAGGACGTCGTCGAGCCCGAGGTCGGCGAGGTGCCGCCGGATCAGCGCCACCTGCGCGTTGTACGGGGCGACGACGAGGATGTCGGACTGTTCGAGCGGACGGGGTTCCGCGCCCGCGCCCGCCGTCCACGCGGCGCCGATCAGCTCCTGCGCCTGCTTCGCGATCGCGTCCGCCTCCTCCGACGAGAACGTCGAGTTCCCGGTGTGTTCCACGAACAGGGTGTCGACGCCAGGGGCGACGCCGTCGAGGTACCGGGCCGTCGTCACCGCCTCGTTCGCGTGCAGTAGTCCCTCGTAGGACAGCGCCGACACCGGCGCGCACACCGCAGGATGCATCCGCCACGTCACGTCCAGGAAGTAGCCCAGCTCGGGTGGGAGCGCGCCGTGCCCGCCCGCCAGCCAGCCGAGCGCCGAGGTGTCCACCGGCTCCGGGTGGATCCCCTGACTGACCTGCGGCAGCTGCTGAGGATCGCCGAGCAGCAACAGGTTCCGGGCGCTGATGCCGACGGCGACCGTGTTCGCGAGGGAGAACTGACCGGCCTCGTCCACCACCAGCAGGTCCAGGGTTCCCGGGGGCACCCGATCGGGATGAGCCAGGTCCCAGGCGGTACCGCCGACGACACAGCCGTCCTCGTGTTCGCGGAGGAACTCGGGGAAGCCGGACGGATCGAGTTTCGTCCACTCCGGTTCGGCCGCGAGACCCGAGGTCGGTTTCTTGGCGACCCTCTCGCCGGGCACGCCCGCCCGGACCACCGCGTCGAGCATGTTCTCGACCACCGAATGGGACTGCGCGACGACGCCGATCCGCCAGCCGTGCCGTGTCACCAGCTCGGCGACGACCTTGGCGCCGGTGAAGGTCTTCCCGGTTCCCGGCGGGCCCTGCACCGCCAGATACGAGTCGTCGAGGTCGAGCAGCGCATCGGTGATCGCACGGGCGCGGTCGTCGGGATCGGCTGCGGGAAGCGGACGCCCGGAGCGTGTGCGGGGCGGGATGCGCCGCAGTATGTCCACGGCCGCGGTGTGCGGCATGGCAGGGAGGGCCGTCGCCGTCGCCGCCGCCTGCACGGCGATCGCCGCCTCGATCTTCGTCGTGGGAATCGGACGCTCCGGGGTCAGTGCCATCGGCACCGGCTCGTGCGTCTCGGTGCCCTGCAGTTCCTCGACGAGTACCACGTCCCGGGGCCTGCCGTCGGGGCCCGTGTCCTCGTCGACCGCGACGACGGTGACGTCCATCGTGCCGCGCGCCGCGGCGTCGTCCGATCCTATTCCGGTGGCGGTGTCGTACAGCGCGAACGGCTTGGCGGTGACCCGCGGCGAGGACCCCGACCCCCACCTTCCCACCAGCCGGAGGGTGCGACGCAGCTTCCGCTGCCGCGGCGTGGTCTTGCGCCAGTCGTCGGTGACGTCCACCGACTCGGCGACGAAGACGTCGGCGGTGTCCGCCCACTCGTCGACCGGCGCGGTGAGACGGTCGAAGTGGGCCCACCAGAACGGTTTCCGTTCGCGGCGGTGATAACCGAGTGCCGCCGCGAGCAGTGCCGCGGCCTGCTGCTCCGGAGTCCGGTGGCCGGGCAGCGAGTCCCCGACGTGCGCACGGAGCGCGATCTCGTCGGTGCTCGGGGCCTCGACGACCACCGGCGCGGTCTGCTGCACCGGATGGGGCTGTACGCCGCGTTCGGCGGCGAGGCCGCGCAACCAGTCCCGCAGCTCGAGCGTGGAGAGGCAGTCGTACTCGTTGTAGTCGGCGATACCGCGCAGCAGCTGTGCTGCCTCGTCGGTCCGCCCGGCGTCACGCAGTTCGCAGTAGTCCGCGTAGGCGACGACCGATCCCGCGGCATCGGTGACGTCGCCGGCGCGCAGTCGCTCGCCCATGTAGAGCGGCTCGAGCTTCTTGATCGAGTACGACGGTGCACCGACCCGCACGGATGCCTTCACCACCGGATACAGGTCGACGAGAACGTTCTCACGGAGCAGTGCGTCGACGGCCTCCTCGCCGACGCCGTAGCGGCCCGCCAGCCGCAGCAGCGCCGACTTCTCGTAGGCGGCGTAGTGGTAGACGTGCATGTCCGGGAACAGTTTCCGGCGCTCGGTGACGTAGTCGAGGAAGTCCAGCAACGCCTGACGTTCCTGTGCCCGGTCGTGCGCCCAGAACGGCCGGAACGTCCCGTCGGACTCCATCACCCCGAACAGGTACTCGAGTCCCCAGTCGGGCGAACCGTTCTCCGCCCACAGCGGATCGCCCTCGAAGTCGAAGAAGATGTCGCCCGGGTCGGGCGCGGGGACACCGGCCAGCGCGGATCCGTCGCCGATCACCTCGAACTCGGGTGTGTCCTTCGTCGAGCGGAGCTGCACCGACGCCTGGGCGCGCAGGCCCTCGAGGACGCGCGCGCCGATTCCGTCCACCGGCCCGCAGGCAGTGGCGAGCTCGTCGATGGTGGTGACGCCACCGCGAATCAGCTTCTCCCGCTGCGTCGATCGCATCCCCGCGACGAGGATCAGGTCGCGGGTGCGTTCCACCTCCGGGGTGCACGACTCGCAGCGTCCGCACGCACGGACGGCTCCCCAGGCGACGGGAACCGCGCCGCGGCGATGGTCCGCCAGGAGCTGCACCAGTGTGTCGCGCCGCCGACGGAACACCGGCGCGATGTCGGCGAGGGCGACGTCGACGACGCTGTCGTCGCCGAGGATCAGGCTCGCGTCCGGAGCGATCGGGATGCCGCTGTCCGACAGCGCATCCGCGTAGGCGGCCAGTTGCAGCAGCGCGGGGACTCGCGCGTGCCGTGACAGCTTGGTGTCGATCACCCGGTACCCGGCGTCCTCGCGGACCAGGAAGTCGCTGAACCCCACGAAGCGGCCTCCCGAACTCGCGTTCTGGAAGACGGTGCCCTGGTGGATCACCTCCGCGCCGGCCCGTGCCGCGGCGACGGTTGCGAGGCTCGCGCGGGTGAGGCCGGCGACGTCGAAGTCGGGCCGCTCGATCACCACGACGCCGTCGCCGAACCGGTCGCGGTACGACTCCAGCCGGCGGCGCTCGTGGGAGTCGCCCAGGGCGGACGTGCGGGCCAGCATCGGATCGGGCTCCGGCGCGGACCTCTCGGGGGTGTGCCCCAGTGTCGTGTCGTAGCGGCGCAGCAGTGCGAACTCGCAGTCGGCGGCCCGGGTGAGGTCGCGCGTGCTGAACACGGTCACGTCGTCGAGGAGGAACACGGGTCGACTATGGCAGATCCCGGTGACAGGTCGAGTGGTTCGCCGCGGCCCGTCGGTACCGTGGCGCGGTGACGTCCTCACGATTCTTCGCCGGTGCATCCGGGCAGGTCCACGTCCGGCACTGGCCGTGCATCGATCCCGTCGCCGGTCTGGTGTTCCTGCACGGGATGGGCCAGCACACGGGCCACTACCACCGGTTCGCGCGGGCACTCGGCGCCGAACACGTCGAGACGTGGGCACTCGACCACGTCGGACACGGGCTGAGCGAGGGCGAGCCCGGGAATCCCGGTCCGGTCGCCGCCCTCGCCGCCAACGCGCTGAGCCTCGCCGACCTCGCCGCGGCCGACCGTCCCGGTCTGCCGCTGGCGGTCATGGGCCATTCACTGGGCGCGGCCACCGCCGTCGCCGCGCTCGCCGAGCAGCCGGAACGGTTCGTGGCCGTGGTGCTGTGTGGGCTGCCGCGCCGGGCTGCGGCCGATCCGGATGCCGTCGAGGCGGTGCGCGTGCCGATCCTGGTCGTCCACGGCGTCGACGACCGGCTCGCGCCGATCGACGGTGCCCGGGCGTGGACGTCCGAGGTCCGGGGCGCCGAACTGCTCGAGTACCCGGACGCCGGTCACGATCTGCTGCACGAACCGGTGCACCGGCGGGTGACCTCCGATGTCGCGGCCTTCGTCCGCGCTACGGTCCAGCGATGACACCGGACGAACATTTGACACTGCTCCGCGCCGAGGGGGAGCGGCTCGCGTCGATGCCCGCGTCGGCACTGGACGCACCCGTGCCGACGGTTCCCGGGTGGACGTTGGAGCGGGTCGTCCGCCACACCGGCAGGGTGCATCGGTGGGTGGCCGCGACGGTCGCCGCCGGACCCGGCGCCTCGCTCGGCGCCGAGGTGGAGCCCCTGCCGCGCGGGCCGGAGTGCCTGAGCGCGTACCGGGAGTCGCTCGACGCACTGCTGACGGAGTTGTCGGCGCACGACGGCAGCCGCCCGACACCGACGTTCACCGGCCCGGGGGAGCTGCGGTTCTGGATCCGCAGGCAGGCGCACGAGGTCGCGATCCACCGCGTGGACGCCGCCGACGCCGTACACGCCGCGGGTGGGCAGGCGCCGGAGCCGCTGGACGCGCGCGGTGCCGCCGACGGGGTCGACGAATGGGCCGGGCTGATGCTGCGCCGTGCCCTCGCCGAGGTGCCGGTGACGTTGCACGGCAAGACCGTTCACCTGCACGGCACCGACACCGACGACGCCGAGTGGCTGCTCGGGTTCTCGCCGGACGGTGTCACGGTGGAGACCGGGCACGCGAAGGGCGATGTCGCCGTCCGCGGTACCGCTGCCGAACTGCTGCTGACCATGTGGCGACGCCGTCCACTCGCCGCGCTGGAGACGTTCGGCGACGCCGACGTCGCGCACCGCATGCTCGACGCCGCCGTCATCTGATCCGTACGCCCTCGGTGGTGGCGGTCCCGTGCGCGCGACAGCGCCTACGTGCCGCCGCAACCCCAGGTCAGCCGCGCTGCCGACTGACCCGACGACAGTGACGCGCGGAGCAGGTCGTCGGAGAGGTCCGGGTCTCCCAGGGAGGTGCATGCGACGACCGTCACCGGACGGTCGCCGTCCGTGACGGCCGTTGCGCCGTGCCGAAAGTCGGCGCGGGGGAGGGCGAGGACGGTCAGTGTCGACGACCAGGCCTCCCGTCCGAACGTGACGACGGCGCGCACCCAGCGCGCCAGCTCGGCCCAGTCTGCACCCGGGTCGTCGACGAGGCGCGCGCCGAAGAGCTTCTGGCCGGCGTGATCCCGGTCGCCGTCCGCGGCCGCGACGCCCAGTCGGTGCAGGGCGCCGAACAGGCGCGGCTCCCCGGTCGGGTCGGGATTCACCAGCAGCAGCGAGGGGAAGTCGGCACCGAAGCCCGGTCGTCCACGGTCCACGGAATCGGCGGGCACAATCGTCGGCATGACGCCCATTGAACCCGACGCCGCGCTGCTCGACACGGTCCGTTCCGCCGAGCGGGTGGTGGTGTTCTCCGGCGCGGGGATGTCGGCCGAGTCGGGGGTGCCGACGTTCCGTGACGCCCTGACCGGGCTGTGGGCGCGATTCGACCCGACCGAACTGGCCACCCCGCAGGCGTGGGAGCGTGATCCCGATCTGGTGTGGGCCTGGTACGAGTGGCGAGCGGCGATGGTCCGCCGCGTGGCGCCCAACGCGGGCCATCGGGCGGTCGCCGACTGGGCGCGATCCGCGCAGCTGACGGTGGTCACCCAGAACGTCGACGACCTGCACGAGCGGGCGGGCTCGGCGGTGGCGGCCCATCTGCACGGCAGCCTGTACGCGCCGCGCTGCGGTGGATGCACCCGGCCGGCCGAGCTGGACGACGACCGATTCGACGGCATGGCCGAGCCCGCCGAGCGGATGACGCCGCCGAGTTGTGTGCACTGCGGGGCGGCGGTGCGTCCGGGTGCGGTGTGGTTCGGCGAGCCGCTGCCCGACGCCGCCTGGGCCACGGCGGCTGACGCCGCAGAGAACTGTGACCTGATGGTGGTCGTCGGGACGTCCGGGGTGGTGTACCCGGCCGCAGAACTGCCGCTGCGGGCGGTGCGTGCCGGGGCGACCGTCGTCGAGGTGAATCCGCAGCGCACGGACCTCACCGACGCCGTCACCCACTCCTGGCGGGTCACGGCGGCCGAGGCGCTCCCGATTCTCGCCGCGGTGCGGTGAGGCGTCAGGCGCGCAGCCCGCGGATGTAGGTCTCGACGAGCCAGCGTTCGTGCTCGGCGAGGTCGGGAATGTCGGCACCGGTCGGCAGTGGCCGGGTGACGGTGGCGAGACCGAGCTGGAACTGCACGGCAGTCAGGTCGTCGCGTACGACACCCACCCGCCTGGCGAGTGAGACCACCGTCTCGAGGGATTCGAGCGCCTCGGTGCGCAGCGCCACGAACTTCGACACGTCCGCGCCGTCGGTGAGGGCGTCCACCACGATCGACACGAGGGCTCCCGGACGAAGCGCCGCGACGTCGCGGACGAACGACGCCCACCACGTCTCGGGGTCGGGCGTCACCTCGGCGCAGTAGCGATCCATGATCGCGGCGATGCGTTCGCGGGTGTCGACGGCGATCGCGTAGAGCAGGTCGTCGCGGGTGGCGAAGTGCCGGTACAGCGTCGCGACACCGACGCCCGCCTCGGCGGCGATCGCGTTCACCGACACCGTCGTTCCCCGGGACGCGACGAGGCGGCGGGCGGCCGCGACGACCGCGTCGCGATTGGCCTGCGCATCGGCTCTCATGGCGTCCTCCTTCGGCGGATCCATTGTGGACCAGTAAGCGGAGTCTTACACTCCCACTTAATCGGAGTAATTCTCTCTCGTTTATGGAGTGGTGATGACCGCACTGCACGATTCCCCGCCCGCCGACACCGCCCGGCCGCGTGGTCCGCGCGTACTCGCCGGTGTCGTCGCCGGACTGACCCTCGCGGTGTCGCTGATGTTGCTGGCGTTCGCCGCACCCGCGGTCAACTCGGGCGCCCACGATCTGCCGATCGCCGTGTCCGGTCCGGACGCCGCCGTCGCGAGACTCGAAGCGGCGCTGGACGCCAACGGCCCCGGGGCGTTCCAGGTCACGCCCCGCGCCGACGCCGACGAGGTGGCGACGGCGATCACCGAACGCGACGCGGTCGGCGGCATCTCGATCACCCAGGACGGCGTGCTGATCCAGATCGCCTCCGCGGCGGGGGCGCCCTACGCGCCCCTGCTGAGGTCGGTCGGTGCCGGACTCGCCGCGCAGGGCCAGGTGGTGACCTACGCCGATCTGGTGCCGCTCACCGAGGACGATCCGGCGGGTTCGGGGCTGACCGCACTCGCCCTCCCGCTCGCGTTCGGCGGCATGATCTCGGCGGTCGGGCTCGTCACCCTCTTCGCGCACAGCCGGACGCTGCGCGTGCTCGGCTCGATCGGATTCTCCGTCGTCGCGGGAATCGCCATCACCGCGATCCTGCAGTTCTGGCTCGGCTCGATCGACGGCTCGTTCTGGCTGACCGCGACGGGTGTCGCGCTCGGCATCGCCGCGATCTCGCTCGTCGTCCTCGGGTTGGAGTCGTTGCTCGGCTACCCGGGTCTCGGGATCGGGGGCGTGGTCATGGTCTTCATCGCGAACCCGCTGTCCGGCCTCGCCACCGGCCCGTGGTGGCTGCCGCAGCCGTGGGGCGCGATCGGGCAGTTCCTGCCGATCGGAGCCGCGGGCACCGTCATCCGCTCGGCGGCCTTCTTCGACGGAGCCGGGGCCGGTCGCGCCCTGCTGGTTCTCGGTGGGTGGATCGCGGTGGGGTTGGTGCTGGTCGCGCTCTCCGCGCGGCGCGCCACGCGGGACGAGGCCGTCGTCCCCGCGTAGCGGCCGACGACGCGGTCTATGTGTGGATCACCTTGTCGCTGGACCCGAAAGCGATCATGAGCGCGTTGTAGAACTCGACCTTCGGGTCGTACACCAGGATGTCCTGCACGGTCAGCATTCGAACTCCTCGTCTGCTCCACACGGAGAATGGGTCGTCTCCCGGACGGGAGACGACCCATTCAGTCACACACTCGGCCCGGTCGGGCCGGAACGTCAGGAGTAGATCGCCTCGATGGCGGTTCCGAACGACTCGTGGATGACGTTGCGCTTGAGCTTCAGCGTCGGGGTCAGCTCCCCGGTCTCGATCGAGAAGTCCACGTCGAGGATGCGGTACTTCTTGATCTGCTCCGGGTTGGAGACCTTCTTGTTGCCCTCGGCAACCGCCGCGTCGATCTCGGCGACCAGGTCCGCGTGCTTGACGATCTCCGCGATCGGCGTGTCGGTGGCGATGTTGTTCCGCTCGAGCCAGCCGGGAAGCGCCTCCTGGTCGATCGTGATGAGGGCGCCGATGAACGGCTTCGCGTCGCCGACCACCAGGCACTGGCTGATCAGCGGATGAGCGCGCAGGGCGTCCTCGAGCACTGCGGGAGCGACGTTCTTGCCGCCCGCGGTGACGATGATCTCCTTCTTGCGGCCGGTGATCGAGACGAAGCCCTGCTCGTCGATCGACGCCAGGTCACCGGTGTGGAACCAGCCGTCCCGGATCGCGTCGGCGGTGGCGGCGTCGTTGTGCCAGTAGCCGCCGAACACGACCGGACCCTTGACGAGGAGCTCGCCGTCGTCCGCGATCCGCACCGCATGCCCGCTGACGGGCTTGCCGACGGTGCCGACCTTCTGGGCGGAGGTGGTGTTGACGGTGATCGCGGCGCTGGTCTCGGTGAGTCCATAGCCCTCGAACACCGGAACACCGATGCCGCGGAAGAAGTGCCCGAGCCGGGAGCCGAGCGCGGCGCCACCGGAGACGGCGCGGTCGCACTCCCCACCGAGCGCGGCGCGCAGCTTGCCGTAGACCAGCTTGTCGAAGACGAAGTGCTTGATCTTGAGGCCGAGCCCCGGGCCACCCGTCTCGAGTGCCTCGCTGTAGGCGATGGCGGTCTCGGTGGCCTTGGCGAAGATGCTGCCCTTGCCGCCGTCCTCCGCCTTCTGCTTGGCCGAGTTGTAGACCTTCTCGAACACGCGCGGCACCGACAGGATGAAGTTCGGCTTGAACACCGCGAACTGGTCGACCAGCGTGGTCAGATCCGCGGTGTGCCCGACGGTGACCTTGTACTCGAACGCGGCGAACGACACGGCGCGGGCGAAGACGTGGGCCAACGGCAGGAACAGCAGCGTGCGCTGGCCCTCGTACATCGAGTCGGACAGCGCGAGCTGGACGGCCTGGCATTCGGCATTGAAGTTGCTGTGGGTCAGCTGGACGCCCTTGGGGCGGCCGGTGGTGCCCGAGGTGTAGATGAGTGTCGCGGGCGAGGACGCGTTCACCTGAGCGCGACGCTCGTGCAGCGCCTCGTCGGTGATCGTCGCGCCGCGCGAGGTGAGCTCGTCGATGGCGCCGGCCTCGATCTGCAGCATCTCCCGCAGGGCGGGCGCGGCCTCGGCGACGTCCTTGACCGTTTCGGCGTGCTTCGCGGTTTCGACCACCAGCAGCGCGGTGGCGGAGTCCTCGAGGATCCACTGGGCCTGGTCGGCGGAGGACGTCTCGTAGATGGCGACGGTGCATCCGCCCGCTGCCCAGATGGCGTAGTCGAGGACGACCCACTCGTAGCGGGTGGCGGACAGGATCGCGACCCGGTCACCGAGCTCGATGCCGGAGGCCATCAGGCCCTTGGCCACGCCTGCGACCTGAGCCGCGAACTCGCCCGCGGTGACGTCCACCCAGTTGCCGCCGACCAGCTTCTTGAAGGGAACGTGCTGCGGACATTCCTTCTCGTAGCGGAACACCGTGTCGGCCATCGAGACGTCGTCCGGAATGGAAAACGACTGCGGAACTTCGAACTCTCGCACTGAGGATCCCTCCAGGAACTACTGATCGGTACGGGTGTGCATTGGATCACATCGTAGGGGACCGTGCACAGTCTTCGGTGTCCGGATTGACCGAATGTAACGCCCGAGAAACGATCTACCTGTTACCGCAAGTCTCGGGAACAGTGGATTGACCGGAAACCGCCTGATCAAGTGAGGCGAAGATCACGTGCACAGGGTCGACCTCACCTCCTGGTCGGTGAGCTGGTGAAAGTCCCGGTACGCCCCGCCCACCCCGCCGAGCCAGCGCGGCACCAGTGGGCACACCACCTCGTCGGCCTCGTCCTCGAGGCGCGTCATCGCCTCCTCCGACGACACCGGCATCGCGACCACGATCCGCCCCGCACCGTGCGCACGCGCCACCCGGCACGCCACGGCCGCGGTCGCTCCGGTGGCCATGCCGTCGTCGACGATCAGCACGACCCGGCCGGCCGGGGACACGCCGGGCCGGTCGCCGCGGAGCATCCGTACCCGGCGGTCGAGTTCGCGCCGCTCCGCCGACTCGACCTGAGCGATCGCCGCTTCGCCCACCCGGGACTGCGCGATCACGTCCGCGTTGAGCACCCGCACGCCGCCCTCGCCGATCGCACCCATCGCGAGTTCCGGCTGCCACGGCAAACCGAGCTTGCGGACGACGATCACGTCGAGGTCACCGCCGAGTGCGCGGGCGACCTCGGCGGCGACGGGAACACCGCCACGCGGAAGTCCCAGCACCAGCGGGGTGGTGTCACGCAGGTGCGTCAGGGAGGCGGCCAGTTCGCGGCCGGCTTCGGCGCGGGTGGCGTAGAGCATGTCGCCTTCGACGCTACGCCGCCGTGTCCACTTTCCGGCCACGCCGAGGTGTCTACTTTTCGGCCACACCGAAGCGGCGCAGCGCCAGCGCCGGGTTCTTCGACCTGGCCTCGGCGATCCGGGCGGCGCTCAGCTCGGCGCGGGCGGTGCCGACCTGCTCGCCGAGCGACGCGAGCACCACGCCCATCGGGTCGACGATCATCGAATTGCCCGACCCGCTGCGGCCACACTGGTCGGCGGCCGCGACGTACATCGTGTTCTCGATCGCCCGGGCCCGCACGAGCGTCGTCCAGTGGTCCTCCTTGAGCGGTCCGGGTACCCACTGGGCGGGCAGCGCGAGGACGTCGGCGCCCCCGTCGACGATGCGCCGCGTCATCTCGGGAAACCTCAGGTCGTAGCAGGTCTGCATGCCGAAGGTGAGGTCGTCGACGGTGAACGTGGCCGGCGCCGTGACGTCCCCGGCCCGGATCACGTCCGACTCGCGGAAACCGAAGGCGTCGTAGAGGTGGATCTTGCGGTACACGGCGGCGATCCCGCCGTCGGGTGCGACGGCGACGAGGGTGTTGGACACGTGGTCGTCGCCCGCGAGCGCCTCGGTGATCCCGACGACCACGTGGACGCCGAACTCGGACGCGACGGCCCGTACTCCGGTGACCCACGGCCCGTCGAGGGGTTCCGCGGCCGCGGCGAGGCTGTCGTCGATGCGGGCGCCCGTGTACATCGCGTACTCGGGCGCGACGACGACCCGGGCGTCGCGGGCCGCGGCCTCCCCGACCAGGGCACGTACCGCGGCGAGGTTCTCGTCCTTGTCGGTGCCCGAGGCGAACTGGGCCACTGCGATCTCGACCATGCGCCCATTGTGCCGGGCGGCCGTTGCCGGCCGCCCGGCGGCGATCTCACTCCGCGGTGGAGGCGAGGTTGCCCTCCAGGTAGGAGTGGTACGCGGGCAGGTCGAGCATGCCGTGTCCGGACAGGCCGATGACCAGGACCTCCGGCTCGGTGAGCGTCTTCGCGTACGCGGCGCAGGCCGCGATGGCGTGCGACGACTCCGGTGCGGGCACGATGCCCTCGGCGCGGGCGAACTGGACGCCGGCTGCGAACGAGTCCGTCTGGTCGACGGCCTGGCCCGTGACGTAGCCCAGCTCGACGGTGTGGCTGAGCAGCGGTGCCATGCCGTGGTAGCGGAGCCCGCCCGCGTGGATCGGGTCCGGGACGAAGTCCTGGCCGAGGGTGTGCATCTTCATCAGCGGCGTCAGTCCTGCGACGTCACCGTGGTCGTAGCGGTACTCACCCTTGGTGATCGACGGGCAGGCGGCGGGTTCGACGGCCATGACGCGGGTCTTCGCCCGGCCGTGCAGGACCTCGCGGATGAAGGGGAAGGCGAGTCCGGCCAGGTTGGAACCGCCACCGGCGCAGCCGAACACGACGTCCGCGTTCTCCTCGCCCGCGGCCCGGAGCTGCTCGACGGCTTCGAGTCCGATGACGGTCTGGTGCAGGACAACGTGATTGAGGACACTGCCGAGGGCGTACCGGGTGCTCGGCTCGGACGCCGCGACCTCGACCGCCTCGGACACCGCGATGCCGAGGCTGCCCGGGGTGTCCGGGAACTCTTCGAGGATCTTGCGTCCCGACGCGGTGAGCGGCGAGGGGCTCGGGTGCACGGTGCCGCCGTAGGTCTCCATGAGGAAGCGGCGGTACGGCTTGGAGTCGTAGGAGGCGCGCACCTGCCACACCTCGAGGTCGATACCGAACTTCGCGCACGCGAACGACAGGGCCGAGCCCCACTGGCCTGCGCCGGTCTCGGTGGTGATCTTGGTGACGCCGTCCTGGGCGTTGTAGTACGCCTGCGCGACGGCGGTGTTGGTCTTGTGGCTGCCGACCGGGCTGACACCCTCGTACTTGACGTAGATGCGCGCGGGGGTGCCGAGCGCCTTCTCGAACTCGCGGGCGCGGATCAGCGGCGCCGGACGCCACGTCCGGTAGACCTCACGGATCGGCTCGGGGATCGCGATGTACGGCTCGGTGGCGGCCTCCTGCGCGATCAGTTCGGACGCGAACAGGGCGTCGAGGTCGGCGGGCGTGACCGGCTCGCCGGTCCCCGGGTGCAGGTGCGGCGGCGGCGGGACCGGAAGGTCGGCCGCGATGTTGTACCAGTGGGTGGGGATCGGCGTATCGGACACGAGCTCTCCTGGTGCTGGACGAGTGGATTCTGACCCGCATTGTGCCGGTGAATGTGATCAGGGATACGGGGCGGGTGGCTTCGAGTCGGCCACCCGAAGAGCGATCGACTAAACTCCAGGTGAAATGAGTGACACCGAGCAGAACCCCGAGCCGGAAACCGACAGCACAACCTTTGCCGACCTCGGCATCGACGATCGGGTGCTTCGGGCACTGAACGACGTCGGGTACGAGTCGCCCTCCCCGATCCAGGCTGCCACGATTCCCCCGCTGATGGCGGGCAACGACGTCGTCGGCCTCGCGCAGACCGGCACCGGCAAGACCGCCGCCTTCGCCGTGCCGATCCTCTCGCGCATCGACACCGAGCAGAAGCGGCCGCAGGCCCTCGTCCTGGCGCCGACCCGCGAGCTGGCGCTGCAGGTGGCCGAGGCGTTCGGCAAGTACTCCGCGCACATCCCCGGCCTGCAGGTGCTGCCGATCTACGGCGGCCAGTCCTACGGGGTGCAGCTCTCCGGGCTGCGCCGCGGCGCCCAGGTCATCGTCGGCACGCCCGGTCGCGTGATCGACCACCTGGAGAAGGGCACCCTCGACCTCACCCATCTCGACTACCTGGTGCTCGACGAGGCCGACGAGATGCTCAAGATGGGCTTCCAGGAGGACGTCGAGAAGATCCTCGCGGAGACCCCCGAGTACAAGCAGGTCGCGCTGTTCTCCGCGACGATGCCGCCGGCGATCCGCAAGATCTCCAAGCAGTACCTGCACGATCCGGTCGAGATCACGGTCAAGGGCAAGACCTCGACCGCCACGAACATCACACAGCGATGGGTGCAGGTCGCCCACCAGCGCAAGCTGGACGCGCTGACCCGCATCCTCGAGGTCGAGCAGTTCGAGGCGATGATCATCTTCGTCCGCACCAAGCAGGCGACCGAGGATCTCGCGGAACGTCTTCGCGCACGCGGGTTCTCGGCCGCCGCGATCAACGGCGACATCGTGCAGGCGCAGCGTGAGCGGACCATCGGTCAGCTCAAGTCCGGTGCGCTCGACATCCTCGTGGCCACCGACGTCGCGGCGCGCGGTCTCGACGTGGACCGCATCTCGCACGTCGTGAACTACGACATCCCGCACGACACCGAGTCGTACGTGCACCGCATCGGCCGCACGGGCCGCGCCGGCCGCACCGGTGACGCGCTGCTCTTCGTGGCGCCGCGGGAACGCCACCTGCTCAAGGCCATCGAGCGCGCCACCCGCCAGCCGCTGACCGAGATCCAGCTGCCCACCGTCGAGGACGTCAACGCGCAGCGCGTCGCGAAGTTCGGGGACTCGATCACCGAGTCCCTCAACTCCGACAGCCTCGCCCTGTTCCGCCGGCTCATCGAGGACTACGAGCGCGAGCACGACGTCCCGCTCGCGGACATCGCCGCCGCGTTGGCCGTGCAGTCGCGTGACGGCGAGGCGTTCCTCATGGAACCGGAGCCGCCTGCCCCGCCGCGCAAGGAACGCGAGCCGCGTGAGCGTCCGCCTCGCAAGTTCGACGAGGGGCCGAAGATCAACCGCGACGGTCAGGAACTCGCGACGTACCGGATCGCGGTCGGCAAGCGGCATCGCGTGGTGCCGGGTGCGATCGTCGGTGCCATCGCCAACGAGGGCGGCCTGCGCCGCAGCGACTTCGGGCACATCAGCATCCGCCCGGATCACAGTCTCGTAGAACTGCCCGCGGATCTGGCGGACGAAACCCTCGAGGCGCTGCGCAGCACCCGGATCTCCGGTGTCCTGATCCAGCTCACCCCCGACTCGGGTCCTCCCGGTCAGCGCCCGCAGCACGGCAAGGGCAAGGGGCGTTTCGACAAGGGCGGCAAGTTCGACCGCAAGCCCAAGCGCGAGCGGTACTGACCCGACCGGCGGCGCCGGTCCCGGTCTCCGACCCGTCAGGCCGGGATGGGCGCCACCAGTGCGGTCACCTCGTCGCGACCGAGCACGCCACCGCGGTCCCGGCCGTCCGCGAGCGCGGCCGGGGAGAGGGTCGCGCGGATCTCGTTGTCGTAGCCGGCGAGGTCGACGGGGTCCATGGAGGCGGGCCGGTAACCGATGGCCGCGCCGCGGCGGTCGACGACGCCGGTGAGCAGCGCTGCCTGGTCGAGGTCGCCGCGGCGCAGCGCCGCGCACGCCAGGGTCGCGACGGCCACCAGCCACGACGTGACGTCGTCGTTGTCCACGCACACCCGGACCATCCGGGCCAGCTTCGCCTCCGCCGGACCGCCGTGACGACCCTGGGCGAGATCCACCTTCGCGCCGATCCACAGCGCCGACGCCTCGCACCAGCCGTAGCCGCAGCCGGCGGCGACGGCGACCGACTCGTCGAGGTGTGTTGCGGCGGAATCGAAGTCACCGGCCCGGAAATCGGCGGTGCCGAGGCACATGAGGGCTTCGGCTGCGGTGAACGCCCGACCGCTCCGCCTCCCGAAGTCGAGGGACGCGGCCGCGTGGGCGCGCGCCTGGTCGACCAGGCCCGAGCCGGCCTCGAAGAACGCGAGCGTGGACTCGGCGTCGGCGCGGGCGGCGGGATCGGTGAGGTCCGCGGCGAGGTCGGTGAGCAGTCCGAAGGCGGTGAACACGCCGGGGAGGTCGCCGGCCAGGTAGTGGATGACGACGGCGCCTGCGACCGCGCGGGCGTGGACCGGCAACGCTGCCTGCGAGGCGGTGCCGCCGCGCGGAGTCATCGCGGGGGAGAGCCATCGGATCGCCTCCGCGACGTGCCCGCCGCGGTACCAGTACCAGTACACGCCGCCCGCGATGCGCAGATACGTGTCGACGTCGTCGTCGCAGAAGGCCAGCGCGGCGCGGACGTTCGCGATCTCCAGTTCCATCCGGCGCATCCACCGTGAACTGTCCCGTCCACGCAGGCCCGTGAACGCGGCGTCCGCGAGGTCGCAGACCCAGTCGGTGTGCGCCCGGCGCAGGGCGACGGTGAGGTCGGGTTCGCGGACCAGCGTCGCGTAGCCGCGCATCGTCTCCAGCATCCGGTACCGGCGCGGATCTCCGCCGACGACCGACACGAGCGACTTGTCCACGAGGGACGTGAGATTGGTCAGCAGTGCGGCGTCTCCGACGACGGCGTCCGCCGAGTCGAGGTCGAATCCGCCCTCGAAGACCGCGAGCGACTGGAACAGGCGCTGTTCGGGTTCGGTGAGCGTCTGATACGACCATTCGACCGCCGCCAGCATGGTCGTGTGCCGCGCGTTCGTGCGCGGTCCGCCGCGGAGCAGTGCGAACCGGTCGTCGACGAGTGCGCTCAGCTGGCGCACCGACAGCGTGCGGCACTGGGCGGCGGCCAGTTCGATCGCGAGCGGCATGCCGTCCAGTTCGGTGCAGAGCTGGGTGAGCATGGCCAGTTCGTCGTCGTCGGGTTCGAACACCCCGAGCTGAGCGGCGGCTCGGGCGACGAAGAGCGCGACGTCGTCGCCGTTGTCCAGCGGCGGTACCTCGTACGCGAATTCCCCTGCGGCGAAGAGTGCTTCGCGACTGGTCGCGAGCACTCGGATGCCCGGGCACCGGGTCAGGATCGCGGTGACGACCTCGGCGACGGGCGCCACCGCCTGTTCGCAGTTGTCGAGTACGAGCAGGGTGTCGCGCCCACGCAGGACATCGGTGATCCCGTCGACACCGCCGGGCACCGTCAGTCCGAGGGAGGTCGCGAGTGCGTCCGCGACCTGGTCGACGTCCGTGGCGCCCGCGAGCTCGACGAGCCACGGACCGTCGACGTCGGCTCGGGTGCGGGCCGATTCCAGTGCCAGCCTGGTCTTTCCCATCCCTCCCGGCCCGGTCAGGGTGACCAGCCGGTGGCGCTCGAGGAGCCGGGTCAGGTCGGCGAGCTGGGTTCGTCGTCCGACGAGCGGAGTGAGGGCGAGTGGGATGTTGTGGGCGAAGGGATCGGCCGGGCGGGCGGGGACAGGACCGGGTTCCGGTTCCGGTGCGGGCGTCTCGGCCGCCTGTGTCGGCCGCAGCAGGTGATCGTCGTGAGCGAGGATCGCGGAGTGCAGGGCGAGCAGGCTCGGCCGTGGGTCGGTGCCGAGTTCCTCGGCGAGGACCTCCCTGGCCCGGCGCAGCGCGTCGAGGGCGTCACCGGGCCTGCCCGCGAGGTAGTGCGCACGCGCCAGCAGTTCCCACGCGCGTTCGCGGAGCGGGTGGATTCGGGTGAGTGCGTCAAGCTGTGCTGCGGCCCAGGCGTGTTCGCCGATCTCGAGCGCCGCCTCCAAACGGTCCTCGGTGGCGTCGGTCCGGAGTGCGTCGAGCCGGCGCGCCTCCACCGCGACGGTGCCGGATTCGGGGACGTCGGCGTAGGCGTCACCACGCCAGTGGTCGAGTGCCGTGTCCAGCGTCTCGGCGGCGGCCGTGAACTCGCCCCGAGTCAGCAGGTTCCGGCCCAGCCCGGCGAGCGAAGTGAACTGCTGCCAGTCGGTGGCGTCCGGCTCCAGTGCGTACCCGTTGCCGCGGCGGACCAGCACGCGGGACTGCGCCCCGGTCCGGTGCGGATCGAGAACCTTCCGGATCCGGGCGACGTAGCCCTGCAGGGTCTGCCGCGCACTCGGCGGCGGATTCTCGCCCCACAGCTCGTCGACCAGGGCGTCGTCGGTGACCGTCTCGCCGCCGGCGACCGCCAGCCGGGCGACGAGGGTTCGCGGGATCGGGCCGCCGACCGACACGTCCGCGTCGCCGACCAGCACCCGGACCGGGCCGAGAACCTGCAGGTAGACCGACATCGTGGGCGGTGGAGGGGTACTCGGTCCGGACATGGGCACCAGCATAGGTTTCCGGCTGCCAGTGGACTGCAAGTGGATTGCAAGTCGGGGAAAGCGCGCGCCCAGTCGATTCCAAGAGGTGCCGGGCATCGTCTGTCGTGTCGGAAACGCCGACACAACCAACGAAGGAGACACCATGCGCAACACCGTCATCACCGAGATCCCCGCGGCCGGCGCCGAGCTGAACGAGGCGGAGCTCGCATCCGTGGCCGGCGGCATGCGTGACAGCGGCCGCTCCAGCAAGGTCATCGACGTCGTCGACGGCTGGACCGGGACCGACGCCGACTTCTGATCGGTGACGAGCGGGCTCCCGGGGTGCTGTCCGATCGGGGCAGCACCCCCGGGTGCCGGCCACCTCGTCGCTCGACCATCTGCCGATCCCCACAGCGAGGAAACTGCGATGTCCACCGAAATCCTCGTCCTGACCCAGCCCGGTGACACCCACGCCGACGCGGTGACGCGGCGACTGGTGGCCGCCGGTGCCCGGGTCACGACAATCGATCCCGCCGAGTTTCCCTCGTCGGCAACGCTGTCCCTGCACCTGTCGTCCACGGGTGCGACCCGCCGGAATCTGCACCGGGTCGACGAGTACGTCGACCTCGATCGGATCGACTCCGTGTGGTTCCGACGTCCGCAGGACCCGCGTGCTCACGACGAGATCACCGATCCGGCGGTTCGCGAGTACGTCGAGCAGGAGTGCGAGGTCTTCGCCGGAGCGCTGTGGGACGACCTGGACGCGCTCGCCGTCCCCGGTACCCGCGCCGACATCCGGCTCGCCGGCCGCAAACAGGTTCAGCTGCGACTCGCGGGACGGCTCGGATTCGAGCTGCCACCCACCCTGATCACCACCGACCCCGACGCGTTCCTCGACTTCTGGGACACGCACGAGGGGAGGGTCGTCACGAAGCCACTGCAACGGTCCTGGCTGATCCGCGGCGACGAGAGCTTCGCCCGGATGGCCGAACCCGCGAGCACCGTCGACGTCGCGGCAGCGGAGGCGATGCGGCTCTGCCCGCTGATCGTGCAGGCCTACGTCCCCAAACGGGTCGAACTGCGGGTGACGGTCGTCGGCACCCGGGTGTTCGCCGCGGAGATCCACAGTCAGGACGGCAACCACACCCGCCTCGACTGGCGGTGCTACGACCCGTCCACCACTCGGTACGGCGTGCACACCCTGCCCGACGACGTCGCGCGGCGATGCGTCCTGCTCGTCGCCGAACTCGGCCTGCGCTACGGCGCGATCGACCTCATCCTCACGCCGGACGGGCGCTACGTGTATCTCGAGGTCAACCCCTCCGGGCAGTGGCTGTGGATCGAGGACGCCACCGGTCTGCCCGTCACCGCGGCGATCGCGGACCTCCTGCGGTCCGGCGCCGACCGACATCTGACGAACCCCGTGATCGGAGCACTGTGATGGCCCACCCCTCGGACACTGTCACGACGGACATCTCGCCGACAACCCACTCGACCCTGCTCTCCGATGCACTGGGACTGCTGCGCCGGCTCGACCCCGGCGAAGCCGGTGCGGAACGGGCACTGGAACCGTTGCGTGCCTGCCATCCCGGAAACCGGATGCGTCTGCTGCGGCACCGCGAGGCGGTCGACGAATCCGCGCACTTCGGTCTGCTCATCACCGAGCCGGGCGCGGGCACCACGACGCTGTCCTGGACTCCGGAGCGCGCCGTGCCGTGGTCGCTTCGCGGCAGCCAGCGCACCGCCGAGTCGATGTTGTTGCGGGTCAACGGCGAACCGCTCGCCATCGAGGAGGCGATGGGGTACCTCGACGTCCTGTGGGAGGAGACGCGACTGCTCGATCGCCTGGTCACCATGTGCCTGGTGCGTCAGGAACTCGCCGAACGCCCGGTGTACCTCGACCGGGAGGCGCTGCAGCACGCGATGGACGCGTTTCGCCGGGCGCGCGGACTGCTCACCCCTGATGCGACCGACGAGTGGATGCGTGAGCGCGGACTCGGGATCGATGCGCTCGAGGACCTGGTGGAACGGGAGGCGGCGATCGCGGGGCTCAAGGCACGAATACTTGCCGAACGACCCGTGGACCGCACCGAACTGGACCGCGCGCGGATCGTGCGGGTCCGCTTCACGGAGCGTTCGCTCGCGGACGCGTTCGTCGCGATGGTCCGGGGTCGGTCGGGGGCGTGCGACGTCCGGGCGGTCGCGTCGGCCGCGGCCGGGGCGTTCGCGGTCGCCTCCGCGGTGACCGGTACGGAGTTCCTGGAGGTACCCGCGGACGCCGTCGGCCGGGTCGCCGCTGGCACGGTCCTCGGACCCGACGCGGACGGCGACGGATGGTCGGTGGCGCAGGTGGTGGCGGTGTTCCCGGCGACCCCGGGGCCGAACACGGAACGACAGCTCGCCGACCTGGCATTCGAACGTTGGGTGGCGGACCGCCGCCGGGACGCCAGGATCGAGTGGTTCTGGGGCCCGTCGGCGAAGACACCCACCGGGCCGGTGGGGGCGTCGTGACGGTGCCGGTCGTCGTGCAGGACGGCCTGAGCGACTGCGGGGCCGCGTGCCTGGCGATGATCCTGGGGTATCACGGCCATCGCGCCACGGCCGCGGAGATCGCCGACGAGATGGGCGCGGGACGCGACGGGCTGACCGCGTTGGCACTCGTCCAGGCCGCGCGCCGTCACGGTCTGGAGGCACGCGGCGTCGGGGTGGCCGCGGACCGCATCGCGGACGGCGGCGCGGTGCTCCCCGCGATCGCACACTGGTCGGACAATCACTTCGTCGTCGTCGAGCGGGTCACGCGGACGTCGGTTCGGATCGTCGACCCGGCCCGGGGCCGCCGTCGCCTGACCCACGAGGAGTTCGAGGCGAAGTACTCGGGGGTGCTGCTCGAATTCGGTCGTGGCACTGTCGAACCGAGACGTCGGGCAGCGCGAGGGCCGTGGCGGCGCCAGGCGCTCGAGACGGCGCGACGCACGCGGGGCCTGCTGGTCCGGATCGTGCTCGCCTCGCTGGTGCTGCAGACTCTGGCGATGGCGCTGCCCCTGACCGCGGGAGTGCTCGTCGACCGGGTGATTCCGGACGCGGACCTGACACTGTGGTGGGTGGTGGCCACCCTCGTCGCCGTCGCGGTGTGCGCCCATCTGGTGACCGGGCTGGTGCGCAGCGTTCTGCTGGTCCGGCTGCGCACCCACATCGACCGCGAGCTCACCTCCGCCGTCGTCCACCGACTTATGCGGTTGCCGCTCGGCTGGTTCACCCGGCGCGGTACCGCCGACGTCACGGCGCGCATCGCGTCTGCCGGCGCGCTCCGCGAGCTCGTGACCGGGCCGGTGCTCGCAGCAATCCTCGACGGCCCTATCGCGGTCGGCTACATCGTCGTCCTGGTGTGGCTGTCCCCGCCGCTGGGAATCGCGGTGTGCGTGTTCGCACTCACGCAGGCCGTGCTGCTGCTCGCGACGGCCGGTCGGGTCGTGGAGGCCGGCCACCGCGAGCTCGCGTCCGCGGCTGCGGCGGAGGGCGCCCTGATCGACGCGGTCGGCGGCATCGAGACGATGAAGGCGTCGGGCGCGGAGGACGCGGTCGCGTCCAGGTGGGCGGCGCGGTTCGAGGTCGCGATCCGCGACGCGGCGACGGGGGCGCGACTACAGGGCCGGCTCGACGCCGTGCTGCAGGCACTACGGGTCGCCGCACCCGCGACCCTCGTCTCGGTCGGTGCGCTCCAGGTCGTCGCCGGGACCCGGTCGCTCGGCGACATGATCGCGCTGAACGGGATAGCCCTCGCCGCGCTCGCGCCCGTCGGATCCCTCGCGGGAACGCTGCAGCGGCTCCAGACCGCGGGTGCCCATCTGCGACGACTCGGCGACATTCTGAACACACCGCCGGAACAGGACGGCGTGGACACGCGTCCGGCGCCCGCACTTCGCGGCGGGGTGTCGGTGCGCGGGCTCGGATTCCGCTACGACCCGCGGGCTCCCTGGGTGCTCCGTGGGCTCGACCTCGACATCCCCGCAGGCGCGACGGTGGCCCTCGTCGGCCGTTCCGGTTCCGGCAAGAGCACCCTTGCGCGGCTCCTGTTGGGGCTCGTGCCGCCGTCCGAGGGCCGTATCGGCTACGACGGTGTCGATGCGGCCGCGCTCGAGGTGCGTTCCCTGCGAGCGCAATTCGGAGTGGTCACCCAGGAGTGCGCACTGCTCGGCGGAACCATCGCCGACAACATCGCGCTGTGCCGGCCCGGCGCGAGCCGCGCCGAGATCGCGGCTGCGGCCCGGGTCGCGTGCCTGGACGACGACATCGTCGCCATGCCGATGGGCTACGACACCGTGCTCCGCGACGGCGGCGGACTCTCCGGCGGACAGCGCCAGCGCCTTGCGATCGCGCGGGCCGTCCTGGCGGACCCGCGGATCGTGTTGCTCGACGAGGCGACGAGTGCGCTCGACTCGGTGACGGAGGCGGCCGTGACCGCGAATCTCGCCGCGCTCGAGCAGACCCGAATCGTGATCGCGCACCGGCTGAGCACGATTCGCGACGCGGACCTGATCGTCGTCCTCGACGGCGGCCGCATCGTCGAGCAGGGCACCCACGAGCGACTGCTCGCCGCCGGCGGCGCGTACGCCGACCTGGTCGCGGCGCAGGGCATGGACGAACTCAGGACGGGAGCCCCGCACCCCTGAGCCGGCTGGCGTACGTGCGCAGCAGATCCCACAGGTCGCCGTCGTTCTCGTCAATCCTGCCGGTGCGTCCGATGGCGGTGAGGGCGCCGGTGAGCCGCCCGTCGCCGGAACGCACCGGAACCGCGAGCGCGGTTCGTCCGACCCGGCTCTCGTCGATCTCGCTCGCGGCGTCCCGGTCGCGTACCCGCCGCAACTCGAGGGCGAGCCGGTCCGGTTCGGTCACCGTGCGGTCGGTGACCCTGCGCAGCGGCCCCGGACCCAGGAGTTCGGGTCGCTGCACCAGTAGCAGCTTGCCGATCGCCGACGCGTGCAGATGAGTCGTCCACGTCGCCTCGCCGGCCAGTTCGTGATCCGGGTCGCGGTCGACGAGCCGAACCCGGCCGCCGCTGTAGGACGCCAGGTAGATGCCGTGCCGGAGCTGCCCCCGCAATTCCTCGAGCACCGGCGCGACGTCGACTCTCCGCTCGGAAGCGGGCGCCGCGCCTGCCAGCTCACGGGTACGCCGCCCTAGCGCGAACCCGGACAGGTCCTCGACCCGGACCAGGTAGCCGTCCGCGACGAGGAGATTGAGCAGTCGGTACGCGGTCGCGGGCGGGATCCTCGTCAGCGCCGCGACGTCCCGTGCGGATGCACCCGAGCCGAGTGTGGCGACCGCCTCGAGCAACGCCAGCGCGCGCTGGACCGCGCGCGGCTCGTGTCCGCCCGGCTCTGTCGTCCGCACGCTCACTGCCGCACCGCGTCCGGATGATCGGCGCCGACCAGTGCCATCCGGCCGTGGGAGTTCTCGGCGAACGCACCGGCGCCCGGTAGCACGTCGCGGGACTCGGGGCTGTCGAACACTCCCACCACGGCCAGCGTCCCGGGTCGTGCCCGGCGCAGGTACAGGTACCAGGCCGTGGCCACGGAGACGATCGCGACGAGGGCGACCAGCGCGGCGAACCGTCCGTCGACGGCGTGGCCGATCACGACGTACCCACAGACGGCGACGCCGCCGACGGCTGCGACACGACCTGCCCACGCGGTCGGTGCCGTCAGTTCGTGGATCCGGGTGAGGAAGGCGACGGCGGCCGCCGCCACGAGGACGTATGCGATCAGGAGGGCAACCCGCAGCGTGACGCGAGTCCAGTCGGGGACGTGACCGGCGACGGCGAAGGTCGCCGCACCGATCGCGAGCAGCGCAGTCGCGGCGACGAGCGCCACCGACGGTGTACGCAGTCCGCGGTGCACGACGCCGAGTGCGCGAGGCAGGACACCCTCGACGCCCATCGAGTACAGCAGCCGGGACGCGGCATTCGACGACGCCATCGCCGAGGCGAGCCACGAACAGCACATGCCCAGGTGCAGGAGGGCGACCACCACCGGACTGATCCCGGTCGACGTGCCGTGCAGGTAGGCCCCGACGAGGGTGTCGGCGTGCCCGCTCCAGGCCGCCCAGCCCGCGAACACGAACAGGGTGCCGCAGATCGCGGGCGTCGCGAGGACGGTGCGGGTGACGGTGACCATCGGCCGCCGCGCCTCGGGTGCGATGAAGGTGGCGCTCTCGAATCCTGCGAGCGCGAACAACGCGGTGAGGACCACCGGTAGCAGCGCCCCGCCGCCGCCGCCGGGGACGACGTGCACCGTCTCGTTCCCCGACAGCGACATCAACCCGACGATGAACACCAGCGAGCACACCTCGACGACGAGGATCGCGAAGGCCGCGAATCGCACCCCGCGCAGCAGGGCCGTGAGGATCGCGGCCGCGATCGCCAGGTACACGACAGCCGTTGCCGGGCCGCGGATCTCGATGCCGCACTGTGCGGCGACGGCGATCACCGCCTGCCCACCGTGGTACAGCGTCAGGGCGCCGCTGCCGAGGTACTTGACCGCCATCGCGATGCCGGTCGCGAGTGCGGCCCGTACCCCGAGGCCCTTCGCGACGAACGCGTAGAGGCCGCCCGAGGCCACCATCCGGCGGGTGAACTGCGCCATGCACCACGCGATCAGCGTGACGAAGACCGTCGCGACCACGACGGCGATCAGTCCGGACGCGAGTGCCTGCTGGGTCAGCATCGTCGCGGGCAACAGCACCATCGACGCTGCGGGCGCGGTGGTCGCGACGGACTGGGCGAGCACCTCGACGCCGGACAGTTGCCTGCGGCCGAGGGCCCGCAGCGGCGACATCGCCGGGCGGGTCGGCTCGTCCTCCGTGAACGAGCGGGCGATCGCGTCCGCCAGCGCGGACGATCCGAGCGCGGTCATGAAACCTCCCACAGGTGACCGGGTGTGCGAAACCGGCCGCGGGAGACGCTAACCACGCCGTGTTGCACGCACGTTTCCACCGTGAGTCGTGCGAAGTGCTTCGAGTGGGACGGGTGCGCAGACGCCTCTCCCAGTCGGTGGCCCGAACCGTTTTCGCCGGCGTAGCGGATCGGACTCACACCCCCGAAACCATTGCCACCGAACAGCGACGAGGGGGTCGAACCCCTCGGCCGAGCGATCGGCGCGAGTGCAGAGGAGTCGAGAAGTGAACGTCACCAGAAGATCTTTCGTGCGGGGCCTTGGCATGACGGGTGGAGCGGGACTCGCCTACGGGGCGATGGCGACGCTCGGGTTGGCACCCGCGACGGCCGGCGTCCCCGTCCGGTTCCAGGCGCCCGCCGCGGGCGACCTGATCGGGAAGGCGCCCGGGTCGACTTCGGTCGTGATCCTCGGCGGCGGCCCGTCCGGGCTGGTGTCGGCGTACGAACTCGGCAAGGCAGGCTACGACGTCACCCTCCTCGAGGCCCGCACCCGGCCCGGTGGCCGCGTCTACTCGGTGCGCGCCGGCGCCACCGAGACCGAGATCGGCGGGGAGACGCAGACGTGCACGTTCTCGGAGGGGCACTTCTACAACCTCGGTGCGACCCGCATCCCGCAGAGTCACATCACCCTCGACTACTGCCGCGAACTCGGCGTCGAGGTGCAGCCCTTCGGCAATCAGAACTCGAACACCGTCGTCCACTACACCGGCAACACGGCGACGTCGAACCAGTCGATCCAGTACCGCGCCGCCAAGGCCGACACCTACGGTTACGTCTCCGAGTTGTTGCACAAGGCGACGTCGATGGGCGCCCTGGACACCGAACTCACGCCCGAGGACAAGGAGAAGCTCTCCAGCTTCCTGCGCGACTTCGGCGACCTCTCCAGCGACGGTCGTTACCTCGGGTCGTCGCGCCGCGGCTACGAGGGCGGCCCGGCCGCCGGCCCCGGCGCGGGCCTGAACTTCGGAACCGAGACGAAGCCCTTCGGGATGTCGGACGTGATCCAGGGCGGCATCGGCCGCGCGTTCTCCTTCGAGTTCGGCTTCGACCAGGCCATGCAGATGATGACGCCGGTCGGCGGCATGGACCGCATCATGTACGCCTTCCGGGACAGGCTCGGCGACAAGATCAGGTTCGGTGCCGAGGTCACCTCGATGAAGAACGTCCCCGACGGTGTCACCGTCGAGTACGAGCAGGACGGCACCAGGCACACGATCACCGCCGACTACTGCATCTGTACCGTCCCGCCGAACCTGGTCGGCCGATTCGAGAACAACCTGCCGTCCGACGTGCTGCTCGCGCTACAGGGCGCGGTGCCCGCGTCGGCGGGCAAGCTCGGCATCGAGTACTCGCGGCGCTGGTGGGAGACCGAGGACCGGATCTACGGCGGCGCCTCGAACACCGACATGGACATCGCGCAGATCATGTTCCCGTACGACCACTTCCACTCGGATCGCGGTGTCGTGGTGGCGTACTACAACACCGGGCGTCGCCAGCAGGCGTTCGAGTCGCTGACGCACCGGCAGCGGCTGGCGAAGGCACTCGCCGAGGGATCGCTCATCCACGGCGAGCGGTACACCCAGGACGTGACGTCGTCGTTCTCCGGCAGCTGGCGCCGGATCAAGTACTCCGAGGGCGCCTGGATGAGCTGGAAGGGTGCGGGCGACTCGCACGGCGGCGCCGCGACACCCGAGTACGAGAAGCTCCTCGAACCCGTCGACCGCATCTACTTCGCCGGCGACCACCTCTCCAACGCCATCGCGTGGATCCACGGCGCCCTCAGCTCGGGCCGCGACACCGTCACGAAGCTGCACGAGCGCGTCGCCACCGCCGCCTGACCACCCCCACATCCCCAGGAGATCCCATGAAGCTCAGCACCCGCACCACGACGTTCGCCGCCGGTCTCGCGGCCGCCGCAGTGGTCCTCACCGCCTGCTCGTCGTCCGACGACACGTCCGAGTCGGCGCCATCGGAGCCGGCGCCGGTCGCAACCCCGGTCCTGGAACCAGGGCAGGCCAACCCGATGATCGCGCAGGGTGTCACGATCCGGTCCGGCGCGACCGTCTACAAGTCGAGCGGTCTCGGCCCGTCGGCGTCGAACACGGCTGCGCCGCAGGGAAGCCCGGAGTCGTACGTCGACTCGATGTTCAGCGGTGGAGTGCTCCCCGCCGGTGTCACCGTCACCGAGGCGCAGGGCATCAACGTGCTCAAGAACATCCGGACGAATCTCGAGGCGCAGGGTCTGACCCTCGGCGACGTGACCACGATGCGCGTGTTCCTCGACAACGCGCCCGGCACCGACCGCGCGGACTACGCCGGATGGAACCGTGCCTACCGGCAGTTCTTCGCGAACACCAACCTGGACAGCGGCGACACGGAACTCGTTCCGCTCGGTACCGCCGAACCGGCTGCGCCACTGGAGCGCAACGCCGCCCGGCCCACCCGTTTCGCGCTGGAGGTCGGCAGCCTCCCGGTGAACGGCTGGCTCGTCGAGGTCGAAGTGGATGCGGTGTACCCGGACGATGCGGCGGCCGGCTGATGGGCGCGCTGAGCCCCGCGCACTGGGCGATCGTCGCAGTCGTGCTGCTGGTGCTGTTCGGGTCGAAGAAGCTCCCGGAGGCGGCCAGGGGGCTCGGCCGGTCGATGCGGATCCTCAAGTCGGAGGTCGGTGAGATGCACGCCGACGATGATGCGCCCGTGACGATCTCCGGACCGCAGGCCGATCGGAAGGACTCGCGGGCGGCGTAGCGGACGGCCGGCTCAGCGGTTGCCGAGCCGGCGTTCGCCGTCGGCCGCCCGGACCGCGTCGACGAACGTCGACTTGTGGGAGTCGTACTCCGCGCGGAGGGCGTCGCCGTCGTGGACGCCGTCCATCGTGGCCTCGGTGAGGAAACGGAAGAAGTCTGTCGAAGCGGTCACCACGGAAGTCGGTGCGAGCAGACGCAACTCGTTGACCATGGCGTCCAGGTCGACGATGGACCGTGCGAGCGCACGGAGGTCGGGGTCGTCCGAGTCGAGCGCCTGGGCGAGATCGGCCTCGGCGAGGACGTCCGGGTCCACGGTGACGACCGCGTTGTGTGCGGTGTCGGTGGCGGCGAGGAAGCGGACGTAGATCGCGCGTACCGACGGATCGGTGGGTGTCACGGTCGCGGGGACCGGAGCGGGGCGACCGCGCCGGACCGCGAACACACCGAGCAGCACCCCGACAATCATCGACACCGGCACCGCCCACCACGGGGCGGCCTGGGAGGAGAGGGTGTCGACCAGTGAATCCACCTGCCGAATCTAACAATCCGTCGGGGGATCGTCGGGCACCGCCACGTCCGGCACATCCAGTGCAACCGAGCGGTTGCACCCGATCGCGTTTGGCGCAACCATGGAGTTGCACATTGATCGACTCGGACGAACAGGAGTACGACATGACGAACACACACGCGGCCGTCGTCGACGCCGATCGGTACACCGTCAGCCGCACCGTCGTGGTGAACGCACCCGGACCGAAGGTCTGGCGGGCACTCACCGACCCCGCACACATTGCTCGCTGGTTCGGGCAGACCGCCCGGATCGACCGCCTCGAGGTGGGGGCGCGCGGCAGTTTCGGCTGGGAAGGTCACGGTGAGTTCCCACTCGAGGTCACCGAGGTCGACGAGCCGACGACGTTCGCGTACCGCTGGCAGAACCGGCCCGGGGACCTGGAGTTCGACCGCGCCACCGAGGTCCGGTTCACCCTCGTCGCCGAGGGGGAGTCGACCGTGCTGACCGTGGTCGAGACCGGCTTCGACCGGATCGGCGACGACGAGGAGACCCGCCTCGGCGGTCTCGAGAGCAATCGGCAGGGCTGGAACGCCGAGCTCGACGAGCTGGTCGCCTATCTGGAGGGAGTCGCGGCATGACCCTCCGGGAGCGGGAGGCTGCCCCGACCCTGGTGTTCGCGGCCCTCGCGGACGACACCCGGTGGGAGATCCTCACGCAACTCGGCGCGGAGGACCTCTCGGCATCGGCGCTGGCCGACCGCCTCCCGGTCAGCAGGCAGGCCATCGCGAAACACCTCGCCGCGCTCGAGGCCGCCGGTCTCGTCGAGCGGGTGCCCGTCGGTCGAGAGGTGCGCTATCGCGCCCTCGGGTCCACGCTCAGCGCGGTCGGTCGCCGGCTCGATGCGATCGGCGCCCAGTGGGAGCGCCGCCTGGCCCGCATCAAGGAGATCGCCGAGGACCTGTAGGCAGCTGCGCTGCCCGTGCGCGAGTTCGGTAGCTCCCACTACCGAACTCGCGCACAGGCGCGGAGCGCCTACGTGTTCTCGCGCAGGTAGGCGAGGTCGTCGGCGATGCCGTCCGCGGGGGTTTCGAGGATGACGGGCGCATCCGCCGCGCGGACGATCTCGGCGAGCACCGCGGCGTCGATGGTGCCGTCGGCGAGGTTCGCGTGGCGGTCCCGCGCGGAGTCGAACTCGTCGCGGGAATTGTTCAGGTGCACCAGGTCGATACGACCGGTGATCGCCTTGACCCGTTCGACCACACCGACGAGGTCCTCGCCGCCGGCCCAGGCGTGGCACGTGTCGAGGCAGAAGCCCGCGCCGAACTCGCCGACCTCGTCCCACAAGCGGGCGATGTCGTCGAATCGGCGGGCCATCGCCGCGTCGCCGCCCGCGGTGTTCTCGATCAGGATCGGCACCGCGAAACCACCCTTGTCGGCCTCGCGCTCGAACAGCTTGCGCCAGTTCGCGAATCCCTCGGCGGCATCCTCACCGTCCCGCACGTGCCCGCCGTGCACCACCAGTCCTATCGCGCCGATGTCGGCGGCGGCCTTCGCCTGTTCGGTGACGGACTTGCGGGACGGGATCCGGATCCGGTTGTTCAGCGAGGCCACGTTGATGACGTACGACGAGTGCACCACCACGTCGATCGGGCTGGCCAGGATCTGCTCCGTCCTGGGGTGCGGAGTCAGCTTGTTCCACTTCTGCGGGTCGGTGAGGAACAGCTGCACGATGTCGGCGCCGAGCGCCTCGCCCGCTCCGATCGGGTGGTCGTCCTGACGTACATGAGCTCCGATGCGCATGGAGTCCAGCCTAGGTGGTGACGTCTCCGCCCACGATCCGGCGGACGATCTCGAGGAGTTCGTCCATTTCCTGGTCGGTGGCGGTGAGCGCCCTGCCCGCGAAGGCGGCCCGATAGTAGAGCCCGTCGCCGAGGAGGACGATCGCCCGGGCCACCGCGGGGTCGCGGACCTGGTCGGTGAGTGCGTCCATCCAGCCCTGCTGGATGCGCTGCAGGGCCTGCTGGGCGGCGGCGTTCTCGCCCTGGCTCAGTCGTGTCGCCGCGACGATGGCCCGGTCGAGTGCCGAGCCCTCGAAGTTCGAGGTCCGCACGTAGTAGGCGGCCGCGCCCTCGGGCGCCTCCCGCATGATCCGGACGTCGGCGTCCGCGAGCTCGACCAGGTGCGCGAGCAGGCCTTCGACCAGGGCGTCCTTGGACCCGAAGTGATACAGCAACCCACCCTTGGAGACCCCGGCCGCGGTGGCGACGGCTTCGAGTGTCGCGGCCCGCTCGCCCTGGTCGATGAGGATCGTGACGAACGCGTCGAGGAGCTTGGCGCGAGCGGCTGGTGGGCGGGGCACGGATGGAGATGCTACCCACACTCACCCCCGAGGACGGGTTACTGTACCGTCCGGCTGGTACAGTAACGATGTTCGCTCGCCCGCTCGGGCGCCACCACGACCGCAGAAAGCCGGACAGTCATGTCGACCACCCTCAACCATCGCGCACAGCCGACACACGCCCCCACGGTGGGCGCGCGCGGCTGGATCGCACTGGCAGTGCTCATGCTGCCCGTGCTGCTCGTGTCGGTCGACAACACCGTCCTCGCCTTCGCGCTCCCGTCGATCTCGTCGTCCATGGGCCCGACCGGAGCCCAGCAGTTGTGGATCGTCGACATCTATCCGCTGGTCCTCGCAGGCCTGCTCGTGTCCATGGGCAGCGCCGGTGACCGCTTCGGTCGCCGCAGACTGCTGCTGATCGGCGCGACGGGTTTCGCCGCCGTCTCCGTGCTCGCCGCGTACGCGCCCACACCCGAGGCGCTCATCGCCGCCCGTGCCGCGCTCGGCTTCTTCGGTGCCATGCTCATGCCGTCGACGTTGTCGCTGATCCGCAACATCTTCCTGAACCCGAACCAGCGCCGGCTCGCCATCGCGATCTGGGCATCCTGTTTCGCGGCAGGCGGCGCTCTCGGCCCGATCGTCGGCGGATTCCTGCTCGAGCACTTCTGGTGGGGATCGGTGTTCCTGCTCGCCGTGGTCGCCCTGATCCCGCTGCTGATCCTCGCGCCGATCTTCGTCCCCGAGTCGAAGGACCCGAACCCGGGACCGGTCGACCCGACCAGCATCGTGCTGTCACTGATCGCGCTCGCCCCGATCGTGTACGCGGTCAAGAACCTCGCACACGGCGGACCGACCGGGCAGACCCTGATCCCCGCGGTCGTCGGCGTCACCGCGTCGATCCTGTTCGTCCGTCGTCAGCTGACCCGCTCGACCCCGATGCTCGACGTGCGCCTGTTCCGGGTGCCGACGTTCTCGGGCGCCGTCGCGGTGAACCTGCTCAGCGTGTTCTCCCTCGTCGGCTTCCTGTTCTTCGTCTCGCAGCACCTGCAGCTGGTGGTCGGGCAGAGCCCCATGGAGGCCGGAATCTCACTGCTTCCCGGTCTGGCCGTCATGGTCGTCGCGGGTCTCGCCGTGGTCCCCCTGGTCCGCAGCGTGCAGCCGAGGACCGTCGTCGTGGTCGCCCTGCTGGTGTCGTCCCTCGGATACCTGACCGTGCTCGCCTTCGCGTCGCCGACCGCGACCGCGCCCGTCATCGTCGCCTTCGCGTTGCTCGGTGCGGGCATCGGCGCAGCCGAGACGATCTCGAACGACCTCATCGTGTCGGGTGTCGCACCCGAGAAGGCCGGCGCCGCCTCGGCGGTCTCCGAGACCGCGTACGAACTCGGCGCCGTGCTCGGCACCGCCGTGCTCGGCTCGATCCTCATGGCGTCGTACCGGGCGCACCTGACGGTGCCCGCCGGCGTCGACGCCGGCTCGGCAGCCCAGGCGGGGGAGACCCTCGGTGGCGCACACCACGTCGCGGCGGACCTCCCCGCCGCGGAGGGCGCAGCGCTGCTCGACTCGGCGCACGCCGCGTTCGACGCCGGTGTGGTCGTCACCTCGGGCATCGGCGCAGTGCTCATGGTCGTCGCGGCCGGAGTCGCGTTCGCCACGCTGCGCCGTCGGTCCTGACCCGCGCGGCGCGCCCTGCGGGCACCCCCAACCGAAGATCAGGGTGGTCCCTGATGGCGGGTGTCGGCGCCGCCGGGAAGTATGGACGCGTCGGATCGACCGGTCCGGCGACCCCTGAACCTCAGGAAGGCCGTCCATGAGCGCGCACGCCGCACCCGATCCGACATCCGCGGAGGTCGCCGCCCGAGCGGTGAACCTGACCAAGACGTACGGCTCCGGAGAGACGACCGTGACCGCGCTCGGCGGCGTCACCGCCGACTTCGCCCGCGGAGAGTTCACCGCGATCATGGGTCCGTCCGGGTCCGGCAAGAGCACACTCATGCACTGCCTCGCCGGCCTGGACGCGGCAACCTCGGGATCCGTGCTGATCGGCGACACCGATCTGACCGAACTGTCGGACAAGCAGATGACCGCGCTGCGCCGCGACCGCATCGGTTTCGTCTTCCAGGCGTTCAACCTCGTCCCGACACTGACGGCGCTGGAGAACATCACCCTCCCGTTGGACATCGCCGGCCGCAAGGTCGACCAGGCGTGGCTCGACTCCGTGCTCACCCGCCTCGGACTGACCGACCGGCTCACCCACCGCCCGAGCGAACTGTCCGGCGGCCAGCAGCAGCGAGTCGCGTGCGCGCGTGCACTGGCGGGGCAGCCGGAGATCATCTTCGGCGACGAGCCGACCGGCAACCTCGATTCGCATTCGTCGGGTGAGGTGCTGTCCATCCTGCGGGCCGCGGTCGACGAGTTCCGCCAGACGGTCGTCATCGTCACCCACGACCCGCGCGCAGCGAGCTACGCCGACCGGGTCGTGTTCCTCGCCGACGGACAGATCGTCGACGAACTGCGCGAACCGACGGCCGACACCGTTCTCGACCGGATGAAGGGTCTCGACACCCGCGTGCAGGTTCGGGGCTGACCGTGGCGACAGTGGTCAAGAACCCGATGCGCAAGGTCTCGTTGCGCAATCTCGCCGCACACAAGGTGCGGCTCGCCCTGACGGTGCTCTCGGTGGTGCTCGGCACCGCCTTCGTCACCGGATCGTTCGTGTTCACCGACACCCTCCAGCGCACCTTCGACGGGCTGTTCGAGGACGCGGCGAAGGGCGTGGACGTCCGGGTGTCCGCCCAGGAACAGGGATCGAGCGGAGTCCCGCTCGGTGACGCCACGACCGTCGCCGAGCTGCCCGGCGTGCGTTCGGTGGTGCCGTCCGTCGAGGGACAACTCGTTCTCCTCGGCGCCGACAAGACGCCGGTGCAGACCGGCGGCGCGCCCAGCGTGGGCTCGACGTACATCCCGCCGGAGCAGGCGCTCGGTGAGCCGGAGACCTTCGTCGCGGGGGCACCGCCGTCCGGTCCCGGACAGATCGCGCTGAACGAGGGCGGTGCCGAACGCGCCGGCCTGTCGGTCGGAGACACCACCCAGGTGCTGGTCCCCGCGCACGGCGTCCTCTCCGTCACCGTCACCGGAATCTACGACGTGCCGACGGACACCGGCGGATTCGTCGGCGCCCTCTTCGATGCCGGCCAGGCCACGGAGCTGTTCACCGACGGTGAGCACGTGAACTACGTCGACGTCGCCGGCGACGGCAGCCGCACCCCGGAGCAGTTGCGCGACGAGATCGCCACCGCGCTGCCCGATGTGAAGGTGCAGACCGGCGACGAGGTCCGCGAGGACGTGAAGGCGGAGGTCACCTCCGCGCTCAAGTTCATGAACTACTTCCTGCTCGCGTTCGGCGCGATCGCGCTGCTGGTCGGCACGTTCATCATCTACAACACGTTCTCGATGATCGTCGCGCAGCGGCTCAAGGAACTCGCCCTGCTCCGCGCGGTCGGCGCCAGCCGCGGGCAGGTCGGCCGCTCGGTGGTCACCGAGGCTCTCGTGGTCGGTGTCATCGGCAGCGTGATCGGCATCGCCGCCGGAGTCGGGCTGGCGTACGGTCTGCGGGTCGTGCTCAACGCCGCCGATGTCGGACTGCCCTCGGGGCCGCTGCAGCTCGAGCCGCGCACGGTGATCGTCTCGGTGCTCATCGGTGTGCTGGTCACCGTCGTCAGCGCGTACGCGCCTGCCCAACGAGCGGCGAAGGTTCCGCCCGTCGCCGCGATGCGGGAGGAGTCGTCCTCCACGGGAGACTCGCTCCGCGTCCGCACCCTGGTCGGCGCGGTGTTCGGTGTCATCGGTCTCGTGCTGTTGGTGATCGGATCGCAGGGCACCGGTGGCAGCGCCGCGGCCACCGTCGGTGCCGGAGCCGCGACACTGATCCTCGCGGTCCTGCTCGGTTCCCCTGCGTTGTCGCGTCCGGTGGTCGGCGCGCTCGGGGCGGTGTTCACCCGTCCGTTCGGCGCCGTCGGCCGGCTCGCGCGGACCAACGCCGTGCGCAACCCGCGGCGCACCGCCGCGACCGCCTTCGCGCTCACCCTCGGCCTGATGCTGGTCACCGTCATCGGCGTGTTCGGGTCCTCCGCCAAGGCGAGCATCGACGAGCTCGTCGACAGCGGGGTGTCCGCCGACTACATCCTCACCGGCCCGCCGCAGATCGGCGTCCCCGTCGGCGTCGCCGACACCGCGGCGCAGGTCCCCGGCGTCCAGGAAGCGGTGGCACTGCATCCGCTGCCCGTGACCATCGACGACGAGGATTCGTTCGGCACCGGCATCGGCGGACAGCTCGACGGCGTCATCGACTACGAGCTGAGTGCGGGCAGTGCGGCTCTCGACGGCAACGTGATCGTCGTGTCCGAGTCGTTCGCGGCCGAGAAGGGGCTGATCCTCGGCTCATCCGTGACGATGACGAACAAGGACGGCGTGGCGGTCACCGCGCCCGTCACCGGAATCCTCGTCGACAACCAGCTCCTCGGCCAGTGGTTCACGTCCGAGTCGGTGTACGAGCAGCTGGTCCCCAGTGTGATGCGGGCCGACCTGGCGGTCCTGGTGAAGGCGACCCCCGGCACCGACATCACCGGGCTCCGAGGGGAGCTGGAGAAGGCGAGCGACCCGTTCCTCGTCGTCCAGGTCAAGGACAAGGACGAGTTCAAGGGTGAGCAGGCGCAGCAGATCAACACGCTGCTGGCCGTCCTCTACGGCCTGCTGGCCCTCGCCGTGGTGATCGCGATCCTCGGCATCGTCAACACCCTCGCGCTGTCGGTGGTCGAACGTCGCAGGGAGATCGGCATGCTGCGGGCCGTCGGCATGCAGCGACCCCAGGTTCGACGCATCATCTACCTCGAGTCGGTGCTGATCGCGGTGTTCGGTGCCGCAGTGGGCGTCATCCTCGGACTCGCGTTCGGATGGGGCTTCGTCCGGACCCTGGCCGACGAGGGCCTCGGCACCCTCGCGGTGCCGTGGGGGCAGGTTGTCGCGATGCTCCTCGGATCCGCCGTCGTCGGAGTCCTCGCGGCGATGTGGCCGGCGATTCGCGCCGCGCGCACCAAGCCGCTGGAAGCGATTGCGGGCGTATAGGTTCGGACACGACCGGGGCCGGTGGACGAGTCGTCCACCGGCCCCGGTTTCTTGTCCTATCGGCGGAGCCGAGCCGCGAGGCGTTCGCTCACCCGGGGCCAGTCCTCCGCGATGATCGAGAACATGACCGAGTCGCGGACACTGCCGTCCGCGCGGCGGAAGTGCCGCCGCAGAGTCCCCTCGTACTGCGCTCCGAGCCGGGCGATGGCCTGTTGTGAGCGGTGGTTCCGGGTGTCGGTCTTGAGCTGGACCCGGCCGGCGCGCAGGACGTCGAAGGCGTGGGCGAGCAGCAGCCGTTTGGACTCCGGATTCACCGCGCTCGCCCACACCCGCGGGGTGAAGGTGGTGGCCCCGATCTCGAGACTCGCGTCGTGGACGCTCACGCCGAGGAACGACGTCATGCCGACGATCGATCCGGCGGGCACACCGCCGACGTCGCGTCGCAGGCGCACCGTCCACGGGTGCCAGTCCGGCGCCGCCGACCAGTCCCGGAGCAGCTGTGCGAGCTCCTCCGGACCCGCCGGCCGGCCCGGAATGTGCGACCACACGACGTCGTGGTCGATCGCGGCGAACAGCTCCGCCGCGTCCGCATCCGGATCGGAGGTCGTCAGGTGCACGACCTCGCCCACGAGTTCGACCCGGTCCTCGATCGGCCACGACAGCTCCGGCCACGGCGCGTCGACGGGGCGCGGATCCGCCACTGGCTCAAAACGATCCGGGTCTTCGATGTCGTTCACGGACGTGACTGTACAGCCGGGAACGGCGCTCTCCGGGAGGGATCAGCGCTGGACGTCGACGAACACCCTCGCCGGGTCGGTCGCGGACGACACCGTCACGGGCACCGCCGCGGACTCGAGGCCGACGAAGGATTGTGTGACGCCCTCGAACACCGTCGCCATCCGCACCTGCGTCACCGCACCGGAGCCCGCCAGTGGATTCGGCCCCGCGTAGGGCGTGACACCCGTCTCGAAGGGGAGCCGTGTGCCCGTCAGCGCCACCTCGAGGATCGACGAACCGGGCACGTCGAACACGTCACCGCTCCCGTCCTGGACCGCGGTGTCCACGTAGCGGACACGCCATCCGGGTGTGCCGGAGCCGGCGAACACGTAGACGACACGGTCGAATCCACCGTTCCGTTCGACGAACACGTCGGTGACGGTGAGCGACGCGCCGGGCGACGCCTCGGCCACGGGGTTCGCGATGACCGGGAGTCCGAACAGGCCGAGTGGAAGCGAGGGGAACCCGGGACTCGGCGTCGCTCTCGACGTCGTCGTCACGGCTGTCACGGTCGGCGTGGCCCGAGACGTCGACGGCTGCTCGGTGGTGGTCGGTTCGGTGGTGGTGGGTTCGGCACTCGTCGGGTCGGGATCGGGTGACCCCGTGTCGGTGGGCGGGGCGTCCGGATCGTCGGTGGGCTCGGTCTCCGGCACCTCCGGCTCGGATTCCGAGGCCGCGGTCGCTGTCGCCGAATCGGCGACGGCACCGTCGATACCGCACCCGACGGGAACGAGAAGCACCGCGGTTGCAGAGATCGCCGTCCACAGACGGATCGTGCGACCGTCCATTTTTCCAGGGTAAACCTCACGGAACGGTCAGGCCACAGGCAATCGCGGCGGCACCGCGGGTCAGCGCACCACCAGATCGTGGTCGGTGGCGCTGAGCGTGATCGGAGCGATGGTCTTGCCGCGCATCCAGTCGCGCACGAACGCGTCCACGGCGGGACCGCTCGGGACGTCCGCGGAGAGCTCGATCGCCCCGACCAGATGCCTCGGGTTGCCGTCGAGGCCCGGTGCGCGAGGCGTCATCCGCAGGCCGTCCGCGGTGTGGAGCAGTACCGCGATCCGTGTGCCGTCGGGCGCGACGACGGTTGCATCGCGGGTGGTGGCCGCCGGGTCGAACGCGGTGACCTCCAGCCGGTACCCGGACGGCGCCGCGTGCGAGCCGGCGGCCTCGAGCATGCGCGGATCGACGACCGTGTAGGGAAAACCGATGTCGATGAGCAGTTGACCGTCGACGAGCGTGTCGCGTGCCGGCAGCGACGCGGTCAAATTCCACGGCACGGGCGGCGCCAGGGTGTCGTGGGACCGGTCCTGTGGGGTGTTCGCGATCGGCGACCCGAGGATCGGGGCTCCGGTCGACGTGAATTCCCACGCGGGAGAGTCGAGTTGCTTGTGCCAGTACCCCGAGTCGCCGCCGCTCCTGCCTTCGACGCGCAGCTCGCGGCGCCCCGGACCCGGGCCGGTGGAGTGGACGCTGATCGCCGACGTGATCTCGCCGGGCACCTTCGGCTGGTGCACCCAGTTCGGTGCGGGCAGCTGGATCGCGGCCGTACTCCGGTCCAGGGTCTCCACCACCAGGTTCGGCGCCGTCGGCTTGTCCGTCTGGGCGTCCCACGAGTAGCGGAAGAAGATCGAGTCCGAGCCGGAGGAGTCGAAATCGAAGGTTCGCGTGTACATGTCGCCGAACCGGTTCGTCACGAACGTCGTCGAGCCCGCCGCGGACAGCGCGACGGACTGGAATCGTCCGCCGAGCGGCCCACCGATCTCGTAGCTGTCGTCGTTCGGGAGCCACGGATCGGCGTAGGTGATCCGGCTGCCGTCGCCGGTGAGCGCGGGCAGCATCGTCATCTTGCCGAACCCCACGTAGTGGATGCGGCCGGCGATGTCGGTGTACGTCTGGTTGTCCCACGGGGACGAGACACTGAGCGCCCATCCGTTCGGGCGGTCACCGGGAAGCTGTCGACCCGGTCCGGTCCACAACGGCGCTCCCCACGCCGAGGTCCAGTTCCACGTGAGTGGATCCTGCGACGCGTTGTCCATCGTGTAGATCCAGCCCGAACCGTCGACCGCGATCAGTTCGTCGTCGTCCAGGGAGATGCCCACCAACTGCCCACGGAGGCACTCGGGCATCGGCACGTACCGCCACGATTCGGACGTTCCGCGGGGTCGGGTCAGCAGGTCGTGGCCGACCAGCGCGAAGTCCCAGAAACGGTTGAACTGAGTTGTCTCCGTGCGAATGTCGACGTTCGTCGGAGCCGCGGCGCCGAGGTGCTCCGGGAGGTTCGTCAGGCCGAGCCGCCCGCCGCCGGACGGGACACCGGGCGGCAGTTGCGCGGTCCCGAACGGGACGCACCCGGCCGGGGCCGACGATGCGACGGCCGTGGCGGGCTGAGGAAGGGACAACGCTGCCAGGAGGGCGGCCGCCGCGGCCAGGTGTGATCGGCGCACCGTCACAGTATGACCCGATGCGCCGCGGGTGCGGCCGCACACGCGCCGCGTCCGGAGGATCAGGATTCGACCGGTGCCCGCTCCACCACGCCGTAACCGTTGACGGTGCGCAGGCTCCACCGGGTGCCGTCGTGGTGGAAAGTGGTGATGCCCGCGTTCGGGATCCGCGGTGCCCACAGGCCGCTGACGGCGCCGATCACCGACCGGATCAGCCCGCCGTGGCTGACCGCGACGACCGCGGCGCCGGGATGTCGGCGTGCGATGTCGTCGAGAACGCCGAGCCCGCGACGGGTCATCGCGGTTCGCGACTCCATCCCCGGGTAGCGGCCGTCCGGCCAGCGGTCCCAGAGATCCTCGTCGGTTGCCCCCTCGGCCTCCCCGAAGTGCCGCTCGACGAGTCCCGGATACGTCGCCGACCGGGTCAGGCCGATGCGGCCACCGATGATGTCCGCGGTTTCCGTGGCCCGCGACAGAGGCGAGCTGACCAGCAGATCCCACGTGTTGCCGACGAGGAGTTCGGCGGCGCCGGCGGCCTGGGTGCGGCCGGTGTCGTTGAGCGGAATGTCGGACGAGCCCTGTAGCCGTCGTTCCGCGTTCCACTCGGTCTCGCCGTGCCGGATCAGCGCCAGAAAAGTCATGGTCGCCGCAGGTTAGCACCTGGACACCGCCCCGGGTGCCGGCGCAGACTGCACTGATCCGACGCGAGGAGATGGTGCGCGGTGACCGATCCCGGCCCACCGACGACCGACGCACGCTCACGCCCACGGCGCAGCACCCGTCCCCCCGCCGGCCGGCTCGCCGACGGGTTCACCGCCCGGCGACTGCAACTCGGTCTCACCCAGACCCGGCTCGCATCGATGGCAGGCGTGTCCAGGTCGAGTGTGCAGGCCATCGAATCGGGGCGAACGACGGTGCAACTGGACGTGCTCGACGCCGTCGCCGACGTGCTGGGGTGCGACATGGTTCTGGCTGCGCGAGCCGGGCGCAGAATCCCCGCTCCGGCGGCATCCGACGACTGAACGACGGGCGGATTCGGCGTGCCACGCTGTCGTGTTGTTTGTCGTGCCGGAACAGCCGTTCGTGAGCTATCCCGGTGGGAGGGAAGGTCGTCGCGCGGACGGTGCCGCATCCGTGATGCTGACCGGCATGACCACGCAGATCACGTTGAGCCCCGCCGAACAGCTCCTTGCGATCGAGGAGATCAAGCGACTTTTCGCCCGTCGGCTGCGATGCATGGACGACAAGCGGTGGGAGGTCTATCCCACGCTGCACACCGAGGACGTCGTGTCCGAGACGTGGGGAGGCCTGCCCGACGACAAGCAACCTCGGACGTCCGGAACCGCGAACCGAGTCGTCGGACCGGAGGCCCTGACGCGTGCCATCAGCGGCTTGCTGGACGGCGCCACCCGCGTCACCACCGTCCACCACGGGCACACCCCCGAGATCGAACTGACCTCGGACACGACCGCGTGCGGAGTGTGGCCGATGGAGGACAAGCTGTGGTGGACCAACGGCGACCGCGAGGAGCACCTGCACGGCTACGGGCACTATCACGAGGAGTACCGCAAGGAAGGAGGCCGGTGGCTGATCAGCTACCGGAGGCTGACGCGGCTGCGGGAGGATCGCACCCCAGGCTTCTACGAGTTCCTGAAGCCGTTGTGACGGGTCTCCGGCGTCGGTGACGACCGGGGTCGGCTCTCGCGCTGTGAGCGCTCCATCTCATATGCCGACCATCCGGGTTTTCTGGGACAGTGGAGGCACGCTTCGACCCGGGAGGCCCAGATGGCCGAGTCAACCGCCGGGCGCCACGGGCGGCCGGACGATCCGGTGGCCCGTCGCGCCGAGATCACCGCGCAGGTCCGCGCGTGGTGCGAGTCGGCACACGTCGTCGACGGTCCTCTCGCCGGACCCGCGGCGGAACTGTCGCAGGACGCCGCGGTGCTCATCGCTGCCGGGCATCTCGACCTCGAGACACGGCATGTGCTGACCAACCGTCGCCGTGTGGGACGGAGGCTGCCCGATGCCGGAGGTTACGGCGCGCTGCGCCGGCTGGCCGACGACTTCGCGCGGGCCGATGGCAAGGCGAGGCAGATGCGCCCCGGCGCGATGCAGGTGCTCGCGTCCTACCGGGCCGGCGAGATCGAGCGCCGGTTGCTCACCGCCCGAGCGCATTTCGTGCACTCTCCGGCGCACTACGCGAACGGGGTCCGCGCTATCCGTCGTGACCGTCGGGACGGGGTGCACCTCGAACCGATGCAGCGGGAGGTCCTCTTCGACGCCCTGACCCGGACCCCGGGGCCGGTGTCCGATCGTCGCGGGCCCACCGATCAGGCCACGGTTGCAGCGTTGTCGGTGACGGCGGAGCGGCTCGCCGGGCTCGCGCAACGGACGCCGTGGGGCGCGACGGCCCGGAAGGCGGCGGACGCGCTGGCGGGTGCGGCGGCCGAGCCGGGGGACCGCTTCGCCGACCGCTTCGACGCTTTGCTGTACCTCGCCGGACGACTGTACGACCGCATCGACGGCTCCGCTGCCTGGCGGTCGGATCATTTCGCGGTCCAGCGGGTGCAACTCGATCTCGCGGACGAGCTGATGCAGATCGCGGTGGACACCGTCGCGCTGCGGGGTATCGAGGGGGAGCTGGCGGTGGCGATGCGGTCCGCCCACGACAGCTCGTCGCGCGAGCAGATCCTGGCCCGGCGGCGAGCACTGGCGCCGGTGTGGGGGCAGCTGGTGGAGCGGGTGGCGGCCCTGGCCCGGATCGGTGACCTGCTCGGCGAGGCGGAGCGGCAGTTGCAGTCGATCGCCGCGGTGCAGCGGACGATGAGCCTGGATTCGCGGATCGACGATCTCGTCGCCCGCGCGGGCAACCGCGAACTGTCCACCGCCAACACCCACAACGTCGGGGATCAGATGGGGAGCGTGGACGAGCTGATGCTCGGCTACCAGGCCCTGATCCACGGCGACATCCTGGCCTTGCAGTCGCGACTGCGTTGACGCCGTTCCGGCGCCGGCAGGGAGTCCCTTGGCGAGGGCTGATTGCCGGCGCCGTGCTGCCTAGTTCTCGCAGGCGATTCCGTCGTTGTCGCGGTCGAGATGCGGTGCGTAACCGGCCTCGTCACGGTACAGCGGCGTCACACCCGCATTGCGGGCCTCGGTGCAGTTCTTGTAGTACACGGCCGGGGCGGGCGCGGGCGCGGGCGCGGGCGCGGGGGCCGGTGCCGGCGCGGGAGCAGGGGGCGCGGGAAGGGGTGCTGCGGGGGCGGGAGGAAGCGGCACGGGCGGCAGCAGCGGAGCAACCGCGTCCGCCGACGCCGAGGGCACGAGCGCAAGCACCTCCGGCGGAAGGTAGTCCGCAAGTGTGGAGGCAGACGCAGTGCCTGCACCTGCGACAAGGATCGCGACCGAACCGGTCAGCCCGATGAACAGACGACGAATCGACATAGGTTCTCCTGACGTTTTTGGGGGAAGACCGAGTGAAATATACAGACCGCGCTGTTTGCTGAGGTCAGTGGGCCGTACCTGAAGGTCGGAAATGACGGACCGCATCACTGCATGAATGACGTTGTTGGGGGCGCGGTATCGGTGCCGTCGGCGATCACATCGGGCTGCGCGTGCCGCCGTTCGTCAGGTGTGCTCGCGGTGTGCTGCCGGTTGCGCTCCGTCTTCGGCCTTCTCGTGCTGATCGCGTATCCCGGACAGCGGAGGCCGCGTTTTGCGCACGCGTCGTCGTCGGCTCGGTCTCGGTCATGACCCCGGCCTCGCCGAGTGGGGTCAGGGTGTGCCGGAACAGCCCACAAGTCGAAGCGTCAGTTCCGCATACAGATCGGCGACTGCCTCAGGATCGGTGAAGCCACCACCGGGGAACCAGCGGCAGACGTCGACGCACAGCGAGTTGATCGCCAGATTGACGCCCTCGACGTCGGGGACGACGAACGACCCGTCGTCGACGCCCGCCACGACGATGCGTTTGATGATCCGGCTGATGTCGCGGCGCAGACCCAGGATTGCGTGGTAGTGCTCGGGGGAGAGGGCTGTCAGTTCGTACTGGACCACCCGGCCGCGGGCATGGTGGGTCGCGTGCCACGCGGTGAAGGCGTGCACCACGGCGTGGAGCCGTTCGCCGGGTGACGACTCCGTGGGGTCTGCGTGCCGTAGCAGTTCGATGCACCGGGTGTGTCCTTCGAAACTGATCGCGAAGAGCAGCTCCTCCTTGGACCGGTAGTGCGGGTACATCGCGGCAGGTGAGAGACCGAGGCGGGCCGCGATGTCGCGGGTGG
>AODO01000014.1 GCA_000341795.1 Rhodococcus triatomae BKS 15-14
CGTGCCCGGTCAGACCGGGCGAGGGTTCCCCTCACCCTGCGGCGGCGGGGGTGGTGGAGGTGGTGAGTCGGTAGAAGCGCCAGAATCCGAAGCCCTCGATCGGGAGGATCTCGAATCCGGTGAAACCGGCCTCCGTCGCGTAGTGCTTCAGGGTGTGCGGGCGCATCACTGTCCCCGTTCCCGCGCTCGGCTGGTGACTCATGCCGTCGGGGAGGCAGACGAAGAGGCTGAAGCCGTACATCAGACGCTCCGTCTCGTCGCCGGGGGCGGTGAACTCGTCGGCGACGGCCTCGTCCATGACGATCGTCATGCCGCCGGGCCGCAGTGAGTTTCGCGCGGCGGCGAGCACGGCGACCGGATCGGGCAGGTCGTGCACGCATTCGAACGCGAACACGAGGTCGAACTCCGCTCGGGGCAGGAGTGCAGCCGTCCCCGCGTGGAAGGCGACCTGTTCGGCGACGTCGGCGCCCGTGTTGGCGACCGCCATGGCGATGGACAGCTCGTCGATGTCGTAGCCGTCGACACGCGCCAGCGGGTAGGCGCGGGCCAGTGCCATCGTCGACCATCCGGCACCGCACCCGAGGTCGGCGATTCGCGTGCCGGGCCTGCGCAGTGCCTCGTCGAGGTCCGGCACAGAGCCCAGCGCACCCGCCAGCTCCCGCTCGTACCACGGGCGATTCATGTCCGCCTGCGATTCCCGCGCGTCGGCGCCGAACTGGGCCCAGCCGACACCCCCGCCTGTTCGATACGCGTCGAGCAGCGCGGGAAGCTGCCCCGCTGATCCGGCGAACATCCGGGCCAGCGGAGCGAGGTACGACAGGCTCGTGACCTCGGTCAGCACGTCCGCTGCCGCATGTGGAAGCGAGAACCGTGGCGTGCCGGGGACGCTCGTGTCGACGTCGAGCAGGCCGGTCACCGCCTGCTGTTCGAGCCACTCACGCGCGTAGCGGGCGTGCGTGGCGGTGTGGTCGGCGAGTTCGGTCGCGGTCGAGGGGCCGTCCTCCGCGAGGGAGCGGTACCACCCGAGGCGGTCGCCGATGTGGATGGACAGCAGGTCGACCGCTCCGAGGGCGGCCTCGAGGATGTGCTGGGCCAGTGCGTCGACGGCGTCGGAAGCGGACGCGTCGTCCGCTGAATCGGAGACGGACACGGTGTCCTCCTGCGTCACCGGGCGGGTGTGTCCATGGTGACGCGGTTCGAGCCACCGCGACAGCATCGTTCGCCGAGGTCAGGATTCGGCGGAGCGGGCCCGCTCCTCGACCTTGCGCCGGAGGGTGGACTCGGTCTGAGCGATCGCCGTACCGACAACAGGCTCGACGACCTTGGCGAGTGCCCTGCCGATCAGGCCGCCGGGCAGGGTGTAGTCGAAGTCGACGGCCAGTTCGGAGCCGCCCGCGGGTGTGGGGGAGAACCGCCAGGTGGACGAGCTCGTGATGCCGCCGACCGAGTCGAGGACGATCAGCCGGTCCTGCTCCCAGGACGTGATACGAACCCGCGAGTGCAGCGCGCTCGGTCCGATCTTCATCGTGACGTCGAACTCGGAGCCGAGGCCCTGTGACTGCGCCCCGACCGGCTCGAATCGCGTGACGCCGAACATCCAGTCGGGGACATTGCGGTAGTCGTCGACGTAGGCGAATCCGGTACCGACCGGTGCGGTGGTCGTCGCCGTGCGGTGGATGTGCCCCATGGTGCTCCTCGTGGACGATCGACCTCGCGTCGAGCTTGTCTCTGTTACTCACGGTAACGCATATATGCGCACTCGTGCGTGGGGGCCTCCGGAATAGGGTGGGGGCGTGGACGTGGATGACCGGGAGCGCGACGACCGCGGCCGGCCGCGCAACGCGAGGCCGAGAGACGGATTGGGGCGACCCCTGCCGCGTGGTGCAGCGGGTGTCGCGCGGGCACCGGAAGGGCTGGTGCGAACGCCTGCCGACACGGTCGCCGAGGCTCAGCGGCTACTCGATGCCGAGATGCCCTTCCATGCGCACGAGGTCTTCGAGGATGCGTGGAAGTCGGCTGTCGAGGACGAGCGACTCTTGTGGCAGGGGCTTGCCCAGCTCGCGGTCGGTCTCACGCATCTGCGCCGCGGCAACATCGCGGGCGCGCGCAAACTCTTTCCGCGTGGAGCGGATCGCATCCGCCCGTATGCGACGCAGTCCCCGCACGGACTCGACGTGGCCGGGATCGTCGGGTGGGCGGAGGAGGCCGCTGAGGGCCTGGACGACCCCGAGCTACACGTCGCCGCACCACGCCTGACACGAACGAACACGGACGAGCCACGGGATCGGCGTGCGACGGGCGGCGCGGGCGAAGGGGTCGAGGACGGGAACCGCACGGGGGGTTCCGCGTAGCCGGCCGCCGCCCTGGAAGGGGGGTGCGGCCGCGCTGCTCACAGAGGAGGATCCGGGCGGGTCGAGGCGGTCACCGCGGAACCGCCGGGACGGTGTGCCGTGACGTCCGCCGGTCGAGTGGACACCGTCACCGCATCCTTGCCGGACGTCACGGCCCGGAAACCGTCAGAGCGGCTGGATGCCGCCGCCCAGAGTCCAGGAGCTGCCGACGTCCGGAGTGCTGAAGCCGATGTCGGGGGTGCTGCTGCCGACGTCCGCGGTCGGCTGCACGGCGAGCAGCTGACCGAGAAGATCGCCGAGAATGGTCGAGATCGATCCCATGAATCACTCCTGAGGTGTGGTGTGTGTCGATCCCCGGGCTCGGGGCCTGACTGTTCTACCCCATGTCCGTTCTCTCTCGGGCTGGAATGGGCTCCGCGGTCGGGACGGTCACCGCCGTTCCGGACTTGGCGCTCAACGCATTACGCGCCCGGCCTCGAACGCGAAGAGGCCACCGGGCTGAGCCGGTGGCCTCTCCACGTCCAGGTCGAGAAGTTAGCTCGAACCGCTGTCGTCGGATCCACTGGAAATGCTGTTGAGGGCATCGAAGACGGTGGACAGTCCGTCGAAGAGATCCGCGAGGTCAGACGAAAGCATGGGAGCTCCTGGTTTGCCAGAGGGTGGGTACGGCGTGTACGCCGGGCGGCGTTATCGGTATTTGTACACGACGTGATCTGGCTGTGACCACGTTTTTCCGGTGAACGTCTGGTTGCGTGCCGGCTTGTGGCCGGCGGCGATCAGCTGTCGAAGGACACCGAGCCGAGGCCGACGCTGCTGCCGGGGAACGGATCGACGATGATCTCGATCGGGGTTCCCGGCGGGAGGATCGCGGCCAGCAGTTCGGCGATGCTGGGAATCTGGGGCAGTGCCATCGTTCTCCTTGGGTTGTGGTGGGTGTCGGTGGGCTACCGAATCGGGTCAGCTACCGAGACCGATGTTGAGACCGGGCAATCCGAGGCTGCTACCGACCGTCGCATCGGAGCTGCCGAGCGTGATCGGATTGGCGAGCAGATCGAGAAACGCGACGAGCAGATCGAGCATCACGCACTCCTGTATCGGTCTGTGTGTCCCTTGCGCCGGGTGGCGCGCGTCCGTTGTACAGCAGCGCCATCGTGACCGGGCCCTTTTGGGGAATGTCGCGATTCGGTGGGCTGTGTTGTCGTGCAACGCTATTCGGGCGACCACGGCTCCCACGTGGGGATCTTGTCCAATAACAATCATTCGTGATTGCTTTTTTACGCGAGGTGGGTGATCCTGGACACGTCACTGGTGGATGTGACGCCGGACAGAAGGGGACGCATGGCCGAGTTACGCGAAGTGATTGCCGATCTTGTGGCCGAGGGTGCGGCCGTCGACGGACTCGTCGCCGATCTGTCCGACGAGCAATGGCACGCGGGTACCGCTTCGGCGGGCTGGACCATCGCGCACCAGATCGGCCATCTGGCCTGGACGGACCGGGCGGCGCTGCTGTCGGTCGAGGACCCGCAGGGGTTCGCCGACTCCCTCACGGAGGCATGGCGCAATCCCACAGGATTCGTCGACGAGGCCGCGGAGGTGGAGGCACGGACGCCGCCCCCCGAACTGCTGTCACGCTGGCGTGCCGGCCGGGCCGCGCTCGCCGACGCGCTGCTCGCCGTGCCGGCAGGCACGAAACTGCCCTGGTACGGCCCCCCGATGAGCCCGATGTCGATGGCAACGGCCCGCCTGATGGAGACCTGGGCGCACGGCCAGGACGTCGCCGCCGCAGTGGGTGCGCAGCTCGCACCGACCTCGCGACTGCGGTCGATCGCGCATCTCGGAGTCCGAACCCGGGACTTCGCCTACTCCGTCAACGAACTGTCCCCACCCGACCAGGAGTTCCGTGTGGAGCTCACCGGCCCCGACGGAGACAGCTGGGCATGGGGTCCCGCAGATGCCGCACAACGCGTCACCGGACCCGCCCTGGACTTCTGTCTCCTCGTCACCCAGCGGGCACATCGCGACGACCTCGCCCTCACCACGGTCGGAGCGGAGGCCGCGCACTGGTTGACCATCGCCCAGGCGTTCGCCGGTCCTCCCGGCGCAGGCCGCGACCGAAAGGACGACGCGTGAGCGTTCGGATCGGCAACTGCTCAGGCTTCTACGGTGACCGGATCTCCGCGATGCGGGAGATGCTCACCGGCGGTGAGCTGGACTACCTGACCGGTGACTACCTCGCCGAGCTCACCATGCTCATTCTCGGCAAGGACCGCATGCGCGACGCCGAACTCGGGTACGCGAAGACGTTCCTGCGCCAGATGGAGGACTGTCTCGGGGTGGCGACGGAGCGCGGTGTGCGGATCGTCGTCAACGCGGGCGGACTCAACCCCGCGGGGCTGTCGGTGAAGCTGCGGGAGCTGGCCGACCGGCTGGGGATCCCGGCGCGGATCGCGCACGTCACCGGCGACGACCTCACGGCGCGGGCGACGGAACTGGACCTCGGGACCCCGCTCACCGCCAACGCCTACCTCGGCGCCTGGGGCATCGCGGAGTGTCTCGCGGCGGGTGCCGACGTCGTCGTCACCGGACGCGTGACCGACGCGTCCGTCGTGGTCGGACCGGCCGCGCACCACTTCGGGTGGCGTCGCGACGACTACGATGCGCTGGCCGGCGCCGTGGTCGCGGGCCACGTGATCGAGTGCGGCACCCAGGCGACCGGGGGCAACTTCTCCTTCTTCACCGAGATCCCCGACCTGCACCGTCCGGGCTTCCCGCTCGCCGAGATCCGCGAGGACGGGTCCTCGATCATCACCAAGCACGCCGGCACCGGCGGCGCCGTCACGGTCGACACCGTCACCGCGCAGCTGATGTACGAGATCCAGGGCGCCCGCTACGCCGGCCCCGACGTCACCACCCGCCTCGACAGCGTGACCCTGCGCCAGGACGGACCCGACCGGGTGGAGATCTCGGGCGTCCGGGGCGAGGCGCCGCCCCCGCAGGTGAAGGTCTCGCTCAACACCCTGGGCGGTTTCCGCAACGAGATGGCCTTCGTGCTCACCGGACTCGACATCGAGCAGAAGGCCGACCTCGCGCGAACCCAGCTGGAGTCGTGGCTTCCGGATCGTCCCGCCGAGCTGACGTGGGAGCTGGCGCGGCTCGACAGGCCCGACGCCGAGACCCAGGAGCAGGCCAGCGCGATCCTGCGCTGCGTGGTCCGGGACCCCGATCCCGACAAGGTGGGGAGGGCGTTCTCGAACGTCGCGGTGGAACTGGCGTTGGCCAGCTATCCGGGGTGCAACTTCCTGTCCATGCCCGGCAACGGATCCGCGTACGGTGTCTACACACCGGGGTACGTGGATGCCGAGCAGGTTCCGCACGTCGCGGTCCTGCACGACGGTACGCACGTCGACGTCGCTCCGTCGGAGGACACCCGAGCGCTCGAACACGTCGGCGATCCCGCTCTGCCGGAACCGCTTCCGGCCGGCGACACCGTCGACGCACCGCTCGGTGCGCTGGCCGCCGCGCGCAGTGGCGACAAGGGCGGCAATGCGAACATCGGAGTCTGGGTCCGCACCGACGAACAGTGGCGATGGCTTGCGAATGCGCTGACGGTGGACGAGGTCCGCCGCATGCTTCCGGAGGCGGCGGAGCTGCCGATCACCCGGACACTGCTACCGGAACTGCGGGCCGTGAACTTCGTGATCGAGGGCATCCTCGGTTCCGGCGTGGCCTACCAGGCGCGGTTCGATCCGCAGGCGAAGGGCCTCGGCGAATGGCTGCGTTCGCGACACCTACCGATTCCCGTCCGCCTCCTCGAGGCGACGTCGTACAGCACCACACTCGAGGAGGCCATCTCGTGACCAGTGCATGGAACAGCCCGGAGCGGCGCGATCTGCGCGAGACCGTGCGGCGGTTCGTCGACAAGGAGGTGCTCCCGTACCTCGACGAGTGGGAACGTTCGGGAGAGATCCCACGCGAACTACACCGTCGGGCGGGCGAACTCGGGCTGCTCGGGGTGTCGTTCCCGGAATCCGTCGGCGGGGGTGGCGGGGATCCGGTCGACTCGATCGTGGTCTGCGAGGAGATGCACCAGGCCGGGGCGTCCGGCGGACTCTTCGCGTCCCTGTTCACCTGCGGCATCGCCCTCCCGCACCTGGTTGCGGCCGGGGACCCGGGGCAGATCGACAGGTGGGTGCGGCCCACTCTCTCCGGCGACCTGATCGGATCGCTCGCCATCACCGAACCGGGCGGCGGTTCGGACGTCGGGCACCTCACCACGCGCGCCGTCCGCGACGGTGACGACTACATCGTCAACGGCGCCAAGACCTTCATCACCTCGGGCTGCCGCGCCGACTTCGTGGTCACCGCCGTCCGCACCGGCGGCGACGGCGCGGGCGGCGTGTCGCTGCTCGTGATCGAGAAGGGGACACCGGGATTCACGGTGTCCCGCAAGCTGGAGAAGATGGGCTGGCTGGCGTCGGACACGGCCGAGCTGTCCTTCGTGGACTGCCGGGTCCCGGCCACGAATCTCGTCGGCGCGGAGAACAGCGGATTCGCACAGATCGCGCAGGCGTTCGTCACCGAGCGGGTGGCGCTGGCCGCGCAGGCGTACTCCAGCGCGCAGCGCTGCCTCGACCTGACCGTGGACTGGTGCCGCGACCGCGAGACGTTCGGTCGGCCGCTCATCAGCAGGCAATCGGTGCAGAACACGCTCTCCGAGATGGCCCGGAAGGTCGACGTCGCACGGGTGTACACCCGCTCCGTCGTGGACCGCTACACCGCCGGCGACGCCAATCTCCTCGCCGAGGTGTGCTTCGCCAAGAACACCGCCGTCGAGAACGGTGAATGGGTGGCACACCAGGCGGTGCAGCTGTTCGGCGGTCTCGGCTACATGCGCGAGAGCGAGGTCGAACGCCAGTACCGCGACATGCGGATCCTGGGAATCGGCGGCGGCACCAACGAGATCCTGACCTCCCTCGCCGCGAAGGTGCTCGGTTTCCAGGCATGACCTGCTTTCGACACGCCCTCCCGAACGGACAGAAGACGATGACCCGAAACCCGATGACACAGTGGGGTGGACAACGATGACAGTGATCGGATCGACACTCGACACGGCGAGCGAGGCGTACCTCGCGGCAGCCGAGTCGACCGACGCGAAGCTCGCCGAGATCGACGTCGAGCTGCAGAAGGCCCTCGCCGGCGGCGGCCCGAAGGCCGTCGAACGGCACCGCAAACGCGGCAAGTTGACGGCCCGTGAACGGATCGAACTGCTCGTCGACGAGGACTCGCCGTTCCTCGAGCTGTGCACCCTCGCGGCATGGGGGAGCGACTTCCCGGTCGGCGCCAACGTCGTCACCGGAATCGGTGTGATCGAGGGCGTCGAGTGCATGATCGTCGCCAACGACCCCACCTCCCGCGGAGGCGCGAGCAACCCGTGGACGATCAAGAAGAGCTTCCGGATCAACGAGATCGCCCAGCAGAACCGGCTCCCGGTCGTCTCGCTGGTCGAGTCCGGTGGTGCCGACCTGCCCACTCAGAAGGAGGTCTTCATCCCCGGTGGCCGGATGTTCCGCGACCTGACCAGGGCGTCGGCGGCCGGAATCCCCACCGTGGCACTGGTGTTCGGAAACTCGACCGCAGGCGGTGCCTACATTCCGGGCATGTCCGACCACGTCGTGATGATCAAGGAAAAGTCCAAGGTGTTCCTCGGCGGTCCACCGCTGGTGAAGATGGCGACCGGTGAGGAGTCCGACGACGAGTCGCTCGGCGGCGCCGAGATGCACGCACGCACGTCGGGGCTCGCGGACTACTTCGCCCAGGACGAACACGACGCGATCCGGATCGGCCGCAACATCGTCAAGCGGTTGAACTGGCGCAAGCAGGGCCCGTCGCCCCGCGCCGAGGTGATCGAACCGCTGTACGACGCAGAGGAACTGGCCGGCATCGTGCCGGTCGACCTGAAGGTTCCGTTCGATCCGCGCGAGGTCGTCGCCCGGATCGTCGACGGCTCCGACTTCGACGAGTTCAAGCCGCTCTACGGCAGTTCGCTCGTCACCGGGTGGGCCGAGCTCAACGGCTACCCGGTCGGGATCCTCGCCAACGCGCGCGGCGTCCTGTTCTCGGAGGAGGCGCAGAAGGCGACCCAGTTCATCCAGCTCGCGAACCGCGCGAACACCCCACTGATCTTCCTGCACAACACCACCGGCTACATGGTCGGCAAGGAGTACGAGCAGGGCGGCATCATCAAGCACGGCGCGATGATGATCAACGCGGTCTCGAACTCCACCGTCCCCCACATCTCCATCCTGATGGGCGCCTCCTACGGTGCCGGCCACTACGGCATGTGCGGGCGCGCCTACGATCCGCGGTTCCTGTTTGCCTGGCCGAGCGCCAAGTCCGCCGTCATGGGGCCTGCGCAGTTGGCGGGCGTCGTCTCGATCGTCGCCCGCGGCAGTGCCGAGGCGAAGGGCCTGCCGTACGACGAGGAAGCCGACAAGGGCATGCGGGCGATGGTCGAGGCCCAGATCGAGGCCGAGTCGCTCCCGATGTTCCTCTCCGGCCGCGTCTTCGACGACGGCATCATCGACCCGCGCGACACCCGCACGGTGTTGGGTATGTGTCTCTCGGCGATCGCCACCGCCCCGATCGAAGGCACCGAGAACTTCGGTGTCTTCAGAATGTGAGCCCAGCGTGACTGTCACCACCACAGCCGTCACCTCAGTCCTGGTGGCGAACCGCGGAGAGATCGCGCGGCGCGTGTTCGCCAGTGCCAGGGCGTCGGGCATCGCGACCGTCGCGGTCTACTCCGACGCCGACGCGGACTCCCCGCACGTCCGCGAGGCCGACGTCGCGGTCCGGCTGCCCGGGAGCACGGCGGCGGACACGTACCTGCGTGGCGAGAAGATCGTCGCGGCCGCGCTCGCCGCGGGCGCGGACGCGATCCACCCCGGTTACGGATTCCTGTCCGAGAACGCAGAATTCGCGAAGGCGGTCCAGGACGCCGGGCTCACCTGGATCGGGCCGCCCGTCAAGTCGATCGAACTGATGGGCTCGAAGGTCGAGTCGAAGAAGATGATGGACGCCGCAGGCGTGCCCGTGCTCGCCGAACTCGACCCCGACCAGGTCACCGAGGCCGATCTGCCCGTCCTGGTGAAGGCCTCCGCCGGTGGCGGGGGGCGCGGCATGCGTGTCGTGCGCACACTGGCGGACCTGCCCGGGCAGATCGAGGGCGCGGCCGCCGAGGCGCTGTCGGCGTTCGGCGACTCCACGGTCTTCTGCGAGCGCTACCTCGAGACCGGCCGGCACATCGAGGTCCAGGTGATGGCGGACGCCCACGGGACCGTCTGGGCCGTCGGCGAGCGCGAGTGCTCCATCCAGCGCCGCCACCAGAAGGTCGTCGAGGAAGCCCCGTCGCCGCTCGTGGAGAAGCTCGACGCCGAGGGCGCGGGCATGCGCGAGCGCCTGTTCCAGGCCGCCGTCGACGCCGCGGCCGCGATCGGCTACGAGGGCGCGGGCACCGTCGAGTTCCTGGCCGACGACCGTGGCGGCTTCTACTTCCTGGAGATGAACACCCGGCTCCAGGTCGAGCATCCCGTGACGGAGTTGACGACGGGCCTCGATCTGGTGGAACTGCAGCTTCAGGTTGCGCAGGGCGCGGCACTTCCCGCTCGGCAGCCCGCGGCCCGGGGGCACGCGATCGAGGTCCGCCTCTACGCGGAGGACCCGGCGCAGGAGTGGCAGCCGCAGTCGGGGACCGTGCACCGCATCGAGATTCCCGGTGTCGACACCGAGTTCGCGGTTCCGTCGGCGCCGCGTGGTCTGCGGCTCGATTCGGGGATCGTCGACGGCTCGGTCGTCGGCGTGTTCTACGACCCGATGCTCGCGAAGGTGATCGCGTGGGCGCCGACGCGCCGTGCGGCCGCGGCACGACTGGCGACGGCGTTGGCGCAGGCGAAGATTCACGGCCTCGTCACGAACCGCGATCTACTGGTGAACGTGCTGCGTCACCCCGCGTTCCTGGCCGGAGAGACGGACACCGCGTTCTTCGACCGGCACGGACTGGACGCGCTCGCCGCACCGGTCGCCTCCGAGTCGACCGAGCAGGTCTCCGCCCTCGCGGCCGCCCTCGCGACGGCCGCGGCCAACAGGCAGGCTGCGCGGGTCGGCGGGCAGGCACCGAGCGGTTGGCGCAACGTGCCCTCGCAGCGGCAGCGCAAGGTGTTCGAGAGCACCACGACCACACACGAGGTCGACTACCGGATCCTGCGCGGCGGGGTGCTCGACACCGATGCCGTGGCGGACGTCGAACTGGTTTCGGCGACACCGGAATCCGTGATCCTCACCGTCGCCGGACTGACCAGGCACTTCGCGGTCGCTCGATACGGTGACGCCGTGTTCGTCGACTCGGCGGCGGGCGCCTGCGCCTTCCGCGCCGTGCCGCGGTTCGTCGATCCGTCCACGGTCGTCGCTGCCGGCTCGCTGATCGCGCCGATGCCGGGCACGGTCGTCCGCCTCGGCGCGGCCGTCGGGGACCGCGTCGCCGCGGGTGCCCCGATCCTGTGGCTCGAGGCCATGAAGATGGAGCACACCATCTCCGCGCCCGCGGACGGTGTGCTGACCGAACTGAACGTCGCAGTCGGCCGACAGGTCGACGTGGGCACCGTCCTCGCGATCGTCGACGACACCACCGAAGCAGGGGAGTGAGCTGATGAGTTTCATCGAGACCGACGAGCAGAAGGAACTGCGGGCCGCAGTCGCCAAACTCGGTGCGCGCTACAACTACGTCGACTACGTGTTGCCGCGGTCGCGTCGCGGGGAGCCGCTCACCGAACTGTGGAACGAGGCGGGCAAGCTCGGGTTCCTCGGCGTCAACCTGCCGGAGGAGTACGGCGGAGGCGGCGCAGGCATCTACGAGCTCGCCCTCGTGCAGGAGGAACTCGCGGCGCAGGGTGCGGGACTGCTGCTCGTGGTCGTCTCACCCGCGATCTGCGGCACCATCATCGGCAAGTACGGCACCGCCGAGCAGAAGCAGAAGTGGCTGCCGGGCCTGGCCGACGGCAGCAAGATCATGGCGTTCGGCATCACCGAGCCCGACGCCGGCTCGAACTCGCACCAGATCACCACGACCGCCCGTCGCGACGGCACGGACTGGATCCTGCGCGGGAACAAGATCTTCATCTCCGGTGTCGACCAGGCCGACGCGGTGCTCGTGGTCGCCCGGACCGAGGACCACAAGTCCGGCAAGCTCAAGCCCGCGCTGTTCATCGTTCCCACCGACACCGAGAACTTCGGGTGGACGCCGATGGAGATGGACATCGTCGAGCCCGACCACCAGTTCACGCTGTTCCTCGACGACGTACGGCTGCCCGCGGACGCGCTGGTCGGTTCCGAGGACGCGGCGCTGATGCAGCTGTTCGCGGGTCTGAATCCGGAGCGGATCCTCGGCGCAGCCATGGCGGTCGGCATGGGCCGCTATGCCCTCGACGCGGCGACGAAGTACGCGACGGAGCGGACGGTGTGGAAGACGCCGATCGGTGCCCACCAGGGCATCGCGCACCCGTTGGCCCAGTGCAAGATCGAGCTCGAGCTCGCGAAGCTGATGATGCAGAAGGCCGCGTCGCTCTACGACAGCGGCGACGACTTCGGGGCCGCGGAGGCGGCGAACATGGCCAAGTACGCAGCCGCGGAAGCAAGCATCAAGACCCTGGACCAGGCGATCCAGACGCACGGCGGCGGCGGGTTGACGAAGGAGTACGGCCTCGCCGCGATGCTCGGTGCGGCGCGGATCGCGCGGGTCGCGCCGGTCAGCCGCGAGATGATCCTCAACTTCGTCTCCCAGCACTCGCTCCGCCTGCCGAGGTCGTACTGATGACCGACCGCGTCGTGCGGTACGAGGTCGCGGCCGGGTTCGCCACCGTCACCCTGGACTCGCCGCACAACCGCAACGCGATCTCGACGCGTCTGGTCGGCGAGCTGCGCCAGGCGCTCGCCGAGGCGGCCGCGGACCCGGGCGTCCGCGCGATCGTGCTCACGCACACCGGTGGAACGTTCTGCGCCGGTGCCGATCTGTCGGAGGCGAGCGGCGCCTCGGAGGATCCGGCGACCCTGGCGGCGCAGCGCACCGCGTCGATGACCGAACTGCTGCGGGCGTTCCTGGAACTGCCGAAGCCGATCGTCGGAAGGATCGACGGTCACGTTCGGGCCGGCGGCATGGGTCTGGTCGGCGCGTGCGACATGGTGGCGGCGGGCCCGTCGAGCACGTTCGCGCTGACGGAGTCACGCCTCGGCCTGGCCGCCTCGATCATCTCCCTGACGGTGCTCCCGCGGATGACCTCGCGGGCGGCGGGGCGCTACTTCCTCACCGGCGAGAAGTTCGACTCCGGGACTGCCGAGTCGATCGGGCTGATCACCTCGGCCGTGCCGGACGTGGACGCGGCGGTCGAGGCCTGGCTGCAGGAGCTGGCGGCGGCGTCGCCACAGGGCCTCGCGGAGTCCAAGCGGCTGACGACGACGCGGATGCTCGCCGACTTCGACCGGTACGGTTCCGACGTGGCCGCCCAGTCGGCCCGGTTGTTCGGCTCGGCGGAGGCGGTCGAGGGAATGACGGCGTTCCTGCAGCGGCGCCCGCCGTCGTGGGCGCCGGCCCCGTAGCCGGGAACGTTCGAGGTCGAGAGAGAACAGGTGTGAGCGATGCGTGAACCGCAGCAGGACCGCAGTCGGGTCACCCGGCGGCGGCTGCTCGAGGCGACCATCGACTGTCTCGCGGAGAACGGGTGGGCGGCGACCACGGTCGGGGTCGTCGCCACCCGGGCGGGGGTGTCGCGCGGCGCGGCTCAGCACCACTTCCCGACGCGGGAGGATCTCATCACCGCCGCCCTCGAGTACATGTTCGACACCCGGATGCAGATGGCGCGGGAGGAAGCCGTCGATCTGCCGGTCGGCGAGGGCCGCACGATCGCGGTCGTCGAGCGGCTCGTCGACTACTACACCGGCACGTTGTTCAAGGCGGCGCTGCAGGTGTGGACGGCGGCGGCGTCGGATCCCGCTCTGCGAGAGTGGGTCCTGCCGCTCGAGGACCGGTTCGGGCGCACCGCCCACCGGATGGCCGTCGATCAGCTCGGTGTCGACGGCAGCGACCCGGTGGTGCGGGCCGCGGTCCAGGCCACGCTCGACCTGGCGCGTGGGCTCGGCCTCGCGGACCTGCTCACCGACGACTCGGCGCGCCGCGCGGAGGTGGTCCGGCAGTGGGCGTCCTCACTCGACGCGCAACTCGGAGCCCGATCGCGCTGACGGCCGCCATCGCCTCGGCAGGTGGACGGGAGAAACCGGACGGTTCGCACTAGGCTGTCGTTTCGACCCGGTGGACCATCCGGCGGCGGAGTACATGCACCAGGGGCGGAACACACACATGGACCGACTGACGGCGACCGATGCGACACACGTGCTGGCCGAGTCGGGCTCGCACGTCTCGCGGATCATCGACGGATACGTGTTCGATCCGGCGGGCGCGACCGTGGACCGGGACATCGTCCTGGAGTGGCTCACCCCACGCGTCGAGCACTCTCCCGTGTTCCGCAGTGTGATCCGACGTGTTCCCGGTGATCTCGAGTACCCGTACTGGGCGCCGGCCACCGACTTCGACCTGCGTGATCACGTGACGGTCGAGCCGGCACGCGCGCCCGGCTGGCCGGCCGTCCGCGACCGGATCGTGGAGATCTGCGACACCCGTCTGCCTGCCGGGAAGCCGCCGTGGGAGCTGCTGGTCGTCACGGGAGTCACCGGAGTGGACCGGTTCCCCGACGGCGCGTGCGTGGTGGTGCTGAAGATGCACCATGCGGTCGGTGACGGCATGGCGACGGTCGAGTTCGCCCGCGAACTCTTTGCGGCGCAACCTCTTCCGGCTCGGCCCGGTCACCGTTCGGTGGGGACGGGCGGAGCGCTCGCTCGTGCCGTGGTGCGGATTCCCGGCAACCTCTTCCGGTTCGCGCGCGGCTCGTTCCGTGCTCAGGTGCTCAGCAGGGTGGCCGCGCGGGCGGCGGCGAGCGGGGAGATCCGGGCGCCCCAGTTCCGGTGGCCGACGACGCGATTCAACCGCAGGCACGGAGGCGGGATCTCGTTCGACGTGGTGACCCTCGACCTCGCGGAGATCCGGTCGCTGCGATCTCGGCATCCCGGTGTCGCCGTCACCGACGTCGTCGTCGCCGTGATCGGCGACGCGATGGTGTCGTATCTGCGTGAGCACGGCGAGGTCCCGAACGGGTCGCTCGGAGGCAAGGTCTCCTACTCGCTCCGTGGGTCGACCGCCCCCGCCGCGGACCAGGACACCGTCGTCTCCGGCAACAACTTCGTCGTCCTGACCGTCGACCTGCACACCGACGTCGAGGATCCCGTGGATCGCCTGCGGGCCATCCACGCGTCGATGGCCTCGGAGAAGCGCAGGTTCTCGAACCCGGCGGTCGCGGAACTCGCCGATGCGCTCGACACCGCGCCGGCGGTGTACGTCGACTGGCTGGTCTGGCGTCGGTCCAAGCTGCCGATCGGCGAAGGGGAGACGGTGGCGCTGGGGAACACGATGGTGTCCAACGTCCCTCGCCGGGCCGAGGACATGCGGTTCCTCGGTGGCCGGGTGGTCGAGTCGTTCGGGATCCTGGGGGTTGCCGACGGCACCCGGCTGAATCACTTCGTCGCCTCGGTCGGCGACCGGCTGACGATCACCTTCGCGGTCGATCCCGAGGTGATGCCCGATCCCGATCGGTACGCGGAGGCGCTCGGTCGGGCGTTCGCGAGCGTGGTCGACGCGCATCGGGACGGTGGTGAGGGTGCGCGCGCAGCCGCAGAGGAGGACCTCGGCGTGGTCGAGGAGGCATGAGCCCAGGCAGGGTCGCTCACTTTGACCTTCTTGTCCGCTGCCGGGTATTGTTGTAGGTCGTGTCCGGACTTTCCGGGCCGATTTGTGTGCCTAGCGAGGTAAAGCCGTGCGCGCAGTCGCGTCGCGATCGACGTGAGTTGCGAGTATCGGGCTGCCTGTGTGGGGGTATGCGACACGCCCGACCTCGGGGTCGAGGAACGGGTGAGGAGCAGCGTTTTCTTGCTCCAACTGCTAGATCCCTGAATACACACCAGTCCGCTCTCCCCGTGGGGGAACGGGCGAAAAGAAGAAAGCCGGTATATGCCAACCATCAACCAGTTGGTCCGCAAGGGACGGCACGACAAGCCGTCCAAGCAGAAGACCGCTGCACTGAAGGGCAGCCCGCAGCGTCGTGGCGTGTGCACCCGCGTGTACACCACCACCCCGAAGAAGCCGAACTCCGCGCTGCGTAAGGTCGCCCGTGTGCGCCTGACCAGCTCCGTCGAGGTCACCGCCTACATCCCCGGTGAGGGCCACAACCTGCAGGAGCACTCGATGGTGCTCGTTCGCGGCGGTCGTGTGAAGGACCTCCCGGGTGTTCGCTACAAGATCATCCGCGGCTCGCTCGACACCCAGGGTGTCAAGAACCGCAAGCAGGCGCGTAGCCGCTACGGCGCGAAGAAGGAGAAGGGCTGATGCCTCGTAAGGGTCCCGCTCCCAAGCGGCCGCTCGTCGCGGATCCGGTCTACGGTTCCCCGCTGGTCACCCAGCTCGTCAACAAGATCCTGCTGGACGGCAAGAAGTCCACGGCCGAGCGCATCGTCTACGGCGCGCTCGAGCAGGCGCGTGAGAAGACCGGCACCGATCCGGTCGTCACCCTCAAGCGCGCGCTGGACAACGTCAAGCCTGCCCTCGAGGTCCGCAGCCGCCGTGTCGGTGGCGCCACCTACCAGGTGCCGGTCGAGGTTCGCCCCGGCCGCTCCACCACCCTCGCGCTTCGCTGGCTGGTCACGTTCTCGCGTGCCCGCCGGGAGAAGACGATGGTCGAGCGCCTCGCCAACGAGCTCCTCGACGCCAGCAATGGCCTCGGTGCAGCCGTGAAGCGTCGCGAGGACACTCACAAGATGGCTGAAGCCAACAAGGCGTTCGCGCACTACCGCTGGTGATTCGACGCCGGGCGGCACTCACACGGGTGCCGCCCGGGCGTCGTCACTGCAGTGTCGGGTCCGATCAGGGCCGGCTGCGACAAAAAAGAAGACGTGGTCCGGTAGGGCCGACACAAGCTACGAGCGGGGAAGAATCCTGTGGCACAGGAAGTGCTGACCGACCTGAACAAGGTCCGCAACATCGGCATCATGGCGCACATCGATGCCGGTAAGACCACCACCACCGAGCGCATCCTCTTCTACACCGGTGTGAACTACAAGATCGGTGAGACCCACGACGGTGCGTCGACGACGGACTGGATGGAGCAGGAGAAGGAGCGTGGTATCACCATCACCTCCGCTGCTGTGACCTGCTTCTGGAACAAGAACCAGATCAACATCATCGACACCCCCGGCCACGTCGACTTCACCGTCGAGGTCGAGCGGTCGCTCCGCGTCCTCGACGGCGCGGTCGCGGTGTTCGACGGCAAGGAAGGCGTCGAGCCGCAGTCGGAGCAGGTGTGGCGTCAGGCCGCCAAGTACGACGTTCCGCGCATCTGTTTCGTCAACAAGATGGACAAGATGGGCGCGGACTTCTACTTCACGGTCCAGACCATCATCGACCGTCTCGGCGCGAAGCCCCTCGTCCTCCAGCTGCCGATCGGCGCCGAGGACGACTTCGACGGCGTCGTCGACCTCGTCGAGATGCGCGCCATCACCTGGCGTGGCGTGGTGCCGACCGGCGCCGAGCCGACCATCGAGGAGATCCCCGCGGATCTGGCCGACAAGGCCGCCGAGTACCGCGAGAAGCTGCTCGAGACCGTCGCCGAGTCCGACGAAGCTCTCATGGAGAAGTACTTCGGCGGCGAGGAGCTCACGGTCGAGGAGATCAAGGGCGCCATCCGCAAGATGACGGTCAACTCCGAGCTGTACCCGGTGCTGTGTGGCTCCGCGTTCAAGAACAAGGGCGTTCAGCCCATGCTCGACGCGGTCATCGACTACCTGCCGAACCCGCTGGACATCGGTGAGGTGCACGGTCACGCGCTGAACAACGAGGAAGAAGACCTCACGCGCAAGCCGAGCAAGGAGGAGCCGTTCTCGGCTCTGGCCTTCAAGATCGCGGCGCACCCGTTCTTCGGCAAGCTGACCTTCGTGCGTGTCTACTCCGGCCGGATCGATCCGGGTGCCCAGGTGCTCAACGCCACCAAGGGCAAGAAGGAGCGCATCGGAAAGCTCTTCCAGATGCACGCCAACAAGGAGAACCCGGTCGACGAGGCCGTCGCGGGCCACATCTACGCGATGATCGGTCTGAAGGACACCACGACCGGCGACACCCTGTGCGCGCAGGACGCCCCGATCGTCCTCGAGTCGATGAGCTTCCCGGACCCGGTCATCCAGGTCTCGATCGAGCCCAAGACCAAGTCCGACCAGGAGAAGCTGGGCACCGCGATCCAGAAGCTCGCCGAAGAGGACCCGACCTTCTCCGTCGAACTCGACGAGGAGACTGGCCAGACCGTCATCGGCGGCATGGGCGAGCTGCACCTCGACATCCTCGTCGACCGCATGCGTCGCGAGTTCAAGGTCGAGGCGAACGTCGGCAAGCCGCAGGTCGCGTACCGCGAGACCATCACCAAGACGGTCGACAAGCACGAGTTCACCCACAAGAAGCAGACCGGTGGTTCCGGTCAGTTCGCGAAGGTGATCATCGCGCTCGAGCCGTACATCGGTGAGGACGGCGAGTCCTACGCATTCGAGAACAAGGTCTCCGGTGGCCGCGTTCCGCGTGAGTACATCCCCTCCGTCGACCACGGTGCTCAGGACGCCATGCAGTACGGCGTGCTCGCCGGCTACCCGCTGGTGAACCTGAAGCTGACCCTGCTCGACGGCGCGTACCACGACGTCGACTCCTCGGAAATGGCCTTCAAGGTTGCCGGTTCGCAGGCGCTCAAGGAAGCTGCCCGCAAGGCCGGCCCGGTCATTCTCGAGCCCCTCATGGCCGTCGAGGTCACCACGCCCGAGGATTACATGGGTGAGGTGATCGGCGACCTCAACTCCCGCCGTGGCCAGATCCAGGCCATGGAGGAACGCAGTGGTGCCCGTGTCGTGAAGGCGCTGGTTCCGCTCTCGGAGATGTTCGGTTACATCGGTGACCTGCGGTCGAAGACCCAGGGTCGCGCGAACTTCTCCATGGTGTTTGATTCCTACGCAGAGGTTCCCGCGAACGTCTCGAAGGAAATCATCGCCAAGGCGACCGGCGAGTAAGTACTGCTGGGAGCAAGACCGCTGGCGACTTGTCACCAGCAGAGCACGACCAAGTAAGAACCAACACTGCTGCGATTTACGCAAGCAACACAACAGGAGGCCATCAAGTGGCGAAGGCGAAGTTCGAGCGGACGAAGCCGCACGTCAACATCGGGACCATCGGTCACGTTGACCACGGCAAGACGACGCTGACCGCGGCCATCACCAAGGTCCTGCACGACAAGTACCCGGATCTGAACGAGGCCTCGGCCTTCGACCAGATCGACAAGGCGCCTGAGGAGAAGGCTCGTGGTATCACGATCAACATCTCCCACGTCGAGTACCAGACCGACAAGCGCCACTACGCGCACGTCGACGCGCCGGGCCACGCCGACTACATCAAGAACATGATCACCGGTGCCGCTCAGATGGACGGCGCGATCCTCGTTGTCGCCGCCACCGACGGCCCGATGCCGCAGACGCGCGAGCACGTGCTGCTCGCCCGCCAGGTCGGCGTGCCCTACATCCTCGTCGCCCTGAACAAGGCCGACATGGTCGACGACGAGGAAATCCTCGAGCTCGTCGAGATGGAGGTCCGTGAGCTCCTCGCTTCGCAGGAGTTCGACGAGAACGCTCCCGTCGTTCCGGTCTCCGCGCTCAAGGCGCTCGAGGGCGACGAGAAGTGGGGCCAGTCGGTCCTCGACCTCATGCAGGCCGTCGACGACTCCATCCCGGACCCGGTCCGTGAGACCGACAAGCCGTTCCTCATGCCCGTCGAGGACGTCTTCACGATCACCGGTCGTGGCACCGTCGTCACCGGTCGTATCGAGCGCGGCATCATCAACGTGAACGAGGAGGTCGAGATCGTCGGCATCAAGCCGACCTCGACCAAGACCACGGTCACGGGCATCGAGATGTTCCGCAAGCTGCTCGACTCGGGCCAGGCGGGCGACAACGTCGGCCTCCTCGTCCGTGGCATCAAGCGCGAGGACGTCGAGCGCGGCCAGGTCATCGTGAAGCCGGGCACCACCACCCCGCACACGGAGTTCGAGGGCCAGGCGTACATCCTGTCGAAGGACGAGGGCGGCCGCCACACCCCGTTCTTCAACAACTACCGCCCGCAGTTCTACTTCCGTACCACGGACGTGACGGGCGTCGTGACCCTCCCCGAGGGCACCGAGATGGTCATGCCCGGTGACAACACCGAGATGTCCGTCGTGCTGATCCAGCCGGTCGCCATGGACGAGGGCCTGCGGTTCGCGATCCGTGAGGGTGGCCGCACCGTCGGCGCCGGTCGCGTCACCAAGATCGTCAAGTGATCTCACCTTCCCGGTGATTGCTTGCTGATCGAAGCAAGAACAGCCCACACGGCGTCCACCCTTCGGGGTGGGCGCCGTGTGGCGTTCGTGGAGCGGCCACGCCGGGTCCGAACCGGCCGAGGCGTCGACCTCCGGTGAACCGTCGGATCCGGGTCGCCACCCGGCTTCTCGGAGGCGAGACACCGTGCCTGGAGTCGACGAGGCCCGTGACCCGTGGCCCCCGACGTCAGTCGGGGCTGGACGGCGGGGAGCCGTGTGCCTGCTCCGCCACGGTCGTGACCGACTGGTCCGCCGGACTCAGATGCAGCAGGACCTGTGCGGCGACGGGCGCGCCCGGCAGGGCTGCGGCCATCGACCTCGCGAAAGCCTCTGCGCTGCGCGTGAAGTCGGCGACGTCGATGTTCGGGTCGGCGACGACGGTGACCCGCAGCGTCGCGAGCCCACGGTCGTCGACGGCGGATCGACGTACGCTCCGCACACCGTCGAGGGCGGCGAGCTCGGCGGCGAGGCCCTCGGCCAGCGGACCGGGATCGACCGACAGGGATGCGTCCCCTCCGGCCGGAGTCGGGCCCGACGGCAGCACCGGCAGGGTCTCGGGACGGCTGCGCCGCAGGTTCAGCAGCAGGAGCGTCAGGCCGGCGATCACGGACACCACCGCGGTCACGCCGAGCGCGGTCGGCCACCAGGACTGCTCCGGGAGCGCCGCGACATCGGCGCGGTCGAACCGCCGGGCGAACGAGCGCACGGACTCGACGCCCACGATCCAGGTCAGTGTCACGCCCGCACCACCGACCAGCGCGAGCCCGGCGGTGAGCGCGACGAGACGGTCCACGACGGAGGTGCGCCGATTCACGATTTCGTCCTTCCGACCCGGACTCGCAGCTCACGTGGTGAGGACACCGCGGCCAGGGACGGTTCGACGGCCTCCCGGACCTGTTGTTCGAGAGCCTCTCTCGACACTTCTCCGGTCGGCGTCACGTGCACCGTCGCCCGTTTGCGATCCACCGTCGTGTGGACGCCGGTGACCCCGCCGACCGCACCTGCCCGGGCGCTGCACATACGGGCGATGTCCGTCGGACGCAGCCACACGACCGCATTGCCGGTGTCCCCGGCCGGGACATGGGTGCGCGTTCGCGGCATCAGTGCGAGACAGATCAGAACGAGGCCGACCACCCCGGCGGCCACGGCGGTGGGCACCATCCAGGTCTGCGACTGCACCTCGGCCAGCCAGCCGACCGAGTTGCGCACCCACGCCGCCGGGGCGATCACCTCCTGCTCGATGAGGAACTCGCGTCCCGCGACCACGCCGAGCGCGATCAACAGGACCGCCACGACCACCGCGACCATCGCCGCATCGGGACGCGCCAGCGGCGGACGGGACCGGACGGGCACCCCGTCCGGTTCGAACTCGGCGAATTGCCGGGTGTCCAGATCGGCGGTGCCAGGCGGGCGCGGCACCGTGGCGGCGACGACGATGTGCAGGTGCTCGAGCGGCATCCCCGTCAGCACCTCCACCCGTTCGGCGACGGTCGCGTGCACCTCACGGGAGAGCGCGGCGACCGGGGAGGGCCAGGTCACGGCAAGGTAGAGCGTGATCGCGACGGAGTCCGGTCCCGTCGTCACATCCGCCCGCGGCAGATCGCGCGCGGGCAGGGCCAGCAGCCGTCCGGCGTGCCGGACGACCCCGGGAACCGACAGTGCCGCCGCGACAGCGATTTTCGACACCGCCCGATCCTTGATCGTGAGTTGTCCGCGGGTGCCCCGCTCGAGATCGACCTCGTTGTGCGGCGGTGCGGGACCCGGTTCCCCGGACGGAGCGTCCCCGGTGACCGCGATCGGGTCAGCCACGGCCCCTGCTCCGCAGCAGTGCCCCGAGATCGAAGTGACCGTCGCGATGGGCACCGATCGCCATGCCGACCGCGCCGAGCATCACCGCGAAGACGAAACCGGCGAAGCCGCCGAGAATGCCGGCCAGCGCGAGCAGCAGCCCGGCCAGCAGTCCGACGACCGTGCTGTTCATCGCGAGGTTCCTTCCAGGTCTCCGGCCGCGGCCGGGATCGAGTTGCCCGCGTCGGACACGTCCTCGACGGTCACGATCACCGGCCCGCCGGCCAACGGGGTGACCGCGTGATGAACCGCATCGGCGACGTCGACGACGTTGTGCGGGTAGGCGACGACGATGTGGATCGCGCAGCCCGGGTCGGTGAGGCGAATTCCCAGGACGCGGCGACCGGGCAGGTAGGTCGCGACCTCGCCGAAGGTGCCGCCGTGCAACCCGGCGACACCGGGAACGGCTAGCACCCGTGCCGCGATCAGGTCGGCCTCGGTGTCGGAGGTGCCCGGCTGATCGCTCATTGCACCCTCGGTCGCTGGTCCGGCTCGGTCGACTGTCCCGCCTCGTCGAACATCACCACGTCGAAGACGGTGATGTCGACTTCGGTGACCTCGAGCCCGGTCATCCGTTCCACGGCGGCGATCACGTTGCGGCGGATCCCGGCGGCGAGCTCGTGGAGCGCAACTCCGTATTCGGCGACGATGCCGATGTCGATGGCAGCCTGTTTCTCGCCGACCTCGACGGCAACACCCTGTCCGTGGTTGACCCGGGCGCCGGGGATGCGGTCGCGTAGAGCGCCGACGACGCGGGCGGTGCCGCCTCCGACGTCGAACACCCCGCTGATCTCCCGGGTGGCGATTCCGGCGATCTTCGCGACGACCGCATCGGCGATGATGGTGCGGCCCTGGGCGCCGACCAGTTCGGTCGACGCCGCCGACGCGAACTGCACGGGGCCGCGGGCGGGAGTGTCGCCGGAATCGGATGCTGTGGTCACCCCTCAACCCTAGTGAGTACGGAGGGGTCGCGGCGGCTGTGAGGCGGATCACCTACGGTGGAGCGCGCACGGAAGTCGGACGAAGGACGGGGAATGGCGCAGACGCGGGTGGACGGGTCGCCCCGATCGGTGGGGGCCCCTCGTGTCGGGATGTCCCGGACGGGACGTGTCGTGGTGGCGGCGCTCGCCGTTGTCTGCCTGGTGCTCGCCGGTGTGTCCGGCGTGCTGCTGTGGCAGCTTCGTCAGGCGGTCGTGCAGGAGTCCGAGCAGCGTGACGCGCTGGCGGCCGCGCGAGAGACCGCGACGAATCTCGCGACCGTCGATCACACGACGGCGGAGAGTGACGTCCAGCGGGTACTGGACGGCGCGACGGGCGAGTTCCACGACGAGTTCGCATCGAGCGCCGATTCGTTCGTGTCCGTCGTGAAGGACACCGAGGTCACCACCGTCGCGGAGGACGCGGACGCGGCGATCGAGACGTGGGACGGCGACCGCGGCGTCGTCCTCGTCCAGGTTCGGTCGACGGTCACCAACCGGGTGGAACCACAGGAGAAGACCCGCGTGTGGCGACTGCGGCTGACCATGGAGCAGAGCGACGGCTCCTACCGCACGTCCGCACTGGAGTACGTCCGATGAGCGCGCGCGACGGCGACGAGGGTGGCGCCGCGGGGGCAGGTGCGAGCCGGGGAGGGGCCGGCAGACGGCTCCGGGTCCTCGGATGGTCGCTCGGCGCCGCACTCGTGTTGCTTGCGGTGCTGGCGGCGGTGCTGTTCGCGGCGGTGGGCCGGGCCGAGGAGCCGGTCGATCCGCAGACGCGCAGCGAGGTGGCGCAGGCCGCGGCGGACGCATCCGCCGCGCTGTTGACGTACACCCCGGACACCGTCGCGTCGGACCAGTACGCGGCAGCGGAGCGGTTGACGGGCGACTTCCGGGAGCGGTACGGACAGTTCACCGACACGGTCGTCGTTCCCTCCGCGCGGGCTGATCGCATCACGTCGACGGCCACGGTCACCGCATCCGGAGTGTCCGCCGTGGATGGCGACGAGGCGCAGGCGTTGGTCTTTCTGACCCAGGTGACCAGCAGCAACGCCTCCCCGGAGCCGGTCACCGCCACGGTCGGTGCCCGAGTGGACCTGCAGTTGGTCGAGGGTCGGTGGCTCGTCTCGGGATTCGACGTCACCTGACCTGGCACTACTGCATCGAGTGCCAATTTGGTATGACTTTCACCACGGTCGACAGCGACCGTGAACGCATCGAAGGGGAATTACGTCATGGGTGTCGGACGGATCGTGATCGTCGGGGCGGGGCTTGCCGGTGTGCGGACCTGCGAGGAGCTGCGCAGGGCCGGACACGACGGCGAGATCGTCCTGGTCGGCGAAGAGCAGCACCTGCCCTACGACCGCCCGCCCCTCTCCAAGGACGTCGTCCGCGGCGAGACCGACGACGTGACCCTCAAGCCCGCCGAGTACTACGAGGAGCTTCGGGTCGAGCTCAGACTCGGCGCTGCCGCGACGGCACTGGACCCGACCGCGCGCACCGTCACCCTCGCCGACGGCGCCGTACTCGACTACGACCACGCCGTGATCGCCACCGGCCTGACGCCGCGCCGCATCCCCGGCCTGCCCGATCTGGCCGGTGTGCACGTGCTGCGGACCCTCGAGGACGCGCACGCACTCCGCGGCGACCTGGTCGCCGGCCGGAGCGCCCTCGTCGTCGGAGCCGGATTCATCGGCTGCGAGGTCGCGGCGAGCATGCGGGCACGCGGACTCGACGTCGTCCTCGTCGAACCCCAGCCGACGCCGCTGGCGTCCGTGCTCGGTGAACAGGTCGGTGCGCTCGTGGCACGCCTGCACAAGGACGAGGGCGTCGACGTGCGCAGCGGCGTCGGACTGGCCTCGCTCGTCGGTGACGACCGCGTCACCGGGGCCGTGCTCGGTGACGGCTCCGAGGTCGCCGCGGACCTGGTCGTGGTCGGGATCGGCTCGCACCCCGTCACCGGTTGGGTCGAGGGATCGGGGATCGCACTCGCCGAACGCGCCGCGGGCGGCGGAGTGCTCGCCGACGCGACCGGCCGCACCAGCGACCCGAACGTGTGGGTCGTGGGCGACGTGGCGTCCTGGCAGCAGCCGGAAGGGGAGCACCGGCGCGTCGAGCACTGGACCAATGTCGGTGAGCAGGCCAAGGTCGCCGCACACGCACTGGTGACCGGCGCGGCACCTGACGCCCCCGCCCAGGTGGCGTACTTCTGGAGCGACCAGTACGACGTCAAGATCCAGGCACTCGGCGAGCCGTCCGGCACCGACACCGTCCACGTCGTCCGCGACGACGGACGCAAGTTCCTCGCCTACTACGAACGCGACGGCGCCCTGGTCGCTGTCGTCGGCGGCGGTCTCGCCGGACCCGTGATGAAGATGCGTGCCAAGGTCGCCGGCCGAGTCCCGATCGCCGAGGTGCTCACCGCGGCCGGGGTCTGATCGTCTCGGCCGGTGCACCGGTCGATCGGCTCCACCGCTGCACCGGTCGATCGGCTCCACCACTGCACCGGTCGATCGGCTCCACCACTGCACCGGTCGATCGGCTCCACCGATGTGCCCCGGCGGTTACCGTGAATTCATGGTGCACGGTCGGCGCGTGCTCCCGGAGCCGACGGAGCTGACCGCGGCGCACTGGACGAGCGGTGCGTCGGGTCGACTGCTGGTGCAGCGTTGTCTGCAGTGCAGGCGCTGGTCGTTCCCCCCGGTCCCGAACTGCAGGCATTGTTGGTCCGGGACGCTGGAGTTCGAACCGGTCGGCGGGAAGGGTGCGTTGACGTCGTGGGCCGGTGTTCCGGGGCCGCGCACGCAGAGTCGCCTGGTGGGGATCGTCGACCTGGTCGAGGGTCCACGCCTCATGCTCGGCCTGGTCGAATGCGACCCGGACGACCTGCGCGTCGGAGCGCCTGTCCGGCTGGTGTTCGAGAACGTCGACGACCGGATCTGGCTGCCGCTGGCCGAGCTCGAGGAATCCGATCTCTTCGAGGATCGGATCGAGGCGGTGTCGTGACCGGGGCCGCGTCGTGAGCGCGGCGGTCGCGATCTCCGGCGTCGGGCGGACAGCGGCGGGGGACGCGTCGAGATCAGCGGGTGCGGCGGTGCGCGCCGCACTCACCGACGCGGGCACCGCTGTCCCCGACGTCGACGGCCTGCTCGCCTCCGGAATCGACGGCCCCTCGGTTGCGGACCTCTTCGGATTCGAATTGCGTTGGCGCACCGGGATCACCGATCGTCGGGAGGTGGGGGCCGCAGTCGTGCAGGCCGTCGACGCGGTCGCATCGGGGCGGGTCCGCGCCGTCGTCTGCGTCGACGTGCTCCCCGCGCCCGAACCGGAGCCGGCCGCCGACCGGTTCGGCCGTTCCGGATCCGCCTCCGGCTGGGCGAGCTGGCACGCTCCCTACGGAGCGGTCGACGAGACGGTGGACGTCGCACTGCAGGCCCGCGCGTACATCGAACGATTCGGGCTGACCCGTGCCGAACTCGCCCGGGTCGCGCTGGTCGCGGCGGCCAACGCCGGTCGGGCACTGAGCCTGCGCGAGTACCTGTCGGCGCCGATGCTCGCCGACCCGCTCTGCGTGCACGACCACGCGGCCACCGCCGGTGGTGCCGCGGCCGTGGTGCTCGAACGCGCGGGAAGCCGGCCGGTGGAAGTCGTCGGCGTCGGCGCCGCGTACGCGGTCAGTCCGCTGCCCGAGCAGTCGCCCGAGCCGGTGTCGGAACGTGCCGCAGCGCAGCTGCTCCCTGTGCTCGCCGGATCGTCGCCGGGCATCCTCCTGATCGGTGACGAGTACTCGTTCCACGTGGTGACCTGGCTGGAGGCGCTCCACCTGTGCGGCGCCGGCGCAGCGGCCGGAGTCCTGGCATCGGCCGACACGATCTCCCGCGGCGGCGCGTTCCCGGTGAACCCGCACGGCGGCCATCTCGGGCTGGGGCGACGGCCCGATCTCGACCTGGCCGTCGAGGCGGTGCTGCAGATGCGGGGCGACGCGGGCGCCTCCCAGCTCGCTGGGCCGCCGGATTCGTCCGTGGTCGCGCTCGGCGGGTCGCTCTCGGCCGGCTGCCTGCTCCTGCGCCGCGCGGGCTGAACCGCATGTGCGGCCGAGGCGACGCTGCGGATATCCTCGACCTTCGAGTCGAGTCGGTGGGAGGAGTGCGGTGACGGTCGCGTTGATCGATTCCGGGCTCGGTCTGTTGCCGACGTCGGCGTGGCTGCGCCGCCTGCGGCCGGAACTGGACCTGCTTCTCTCGATGGACCCCGAGGGCGCCCCGTGGGGGCCGAAACCGGAGCCCTGGGTCGTCGACCGGGTGGTGGCTGCGGCGGACCGGGCGGTCGGCCTGGGCGCGGAAGTCGTCGTCCTGCCCTGCAACACGGCCAGTGTCACCGCGTTGGACGACGTGCGCGCGCATCTGGGTGACGCGATCCCGGTGATCGGGACCGTCCCGGCCATCAAGCCGGCGGCGGCGGTGTCGAGTTCGGTCGCGATCTGGGCGACGGCGGCAACGACACGCAGCGCTTACCAGGCGGATCTGATCGCGCGATTCGGCAACGGCAGTGACGTCGTCGGTGTCGCCTGCCACGGACTGGCCGATGCCATCGACCTCGGGGACACGGAACGGATCGCCGCCGCCGTCGATGCCGCGGTCGCGAACACGCCGGAGTCCTGCGATGCCGTCGTCCTCGGGTGCACGCACTACCCGTTGGTGGCCGATCTGATCGGTGAACGGCTTCCCGCAGGCGTCGCGCTCTTCGACAGCGCCCGGGCGGTGGCGGCGCAGACGCTCCGGCGGATCGACGCCCTCGGCCGGACCGTCGGCGGCGGCGGGACGGTGTCGGTCCTGATCAGCGGCAGGCCGGGGTCGTTGCCGGCGAGCGCGAGCGTGTACGTCGACGGCCGCGAACTCGCGGCGGGCGCCCCGACGGCGTCGACGCCCGTCGACGGGTGGGCCGGCGCGGCGGGACCCGCCGACGCGGATCGCGTGGGCGACTCACGGCTGCGATAGCGCGCCCAGTCCGGCGGTCACGACGTCCGCGACCGCCCGCAAGCTCGCCGCGCGTTCGGCGCGCTCGCGGAACCGGTCGAGGTGCGTGGCGGCGAACATCGCGGACACCCAGGCGTTCGCACACGAGTCGAGGACCCGCGCCGGCGCGGTCAGTGGTGCGCTCGCCCGCAGTACCTCGACGGTGAGCGTGTGCAGATGCGCACGCAGCGCTCGCAGTTGCTCGTGTGCGACGGGGTGGGTGCTCGACTCGCGCCAGAGGATCTCGCGGACGGTCCGACCTTCCTGTCGGTCGAGTGCCGCGTCCAGGTTGACGAGCGAGTCGACGGGTTCGCCGCTCACCGCGACGCCGGTCAGGTCGACGGCGGGATCGGTGGACGTCCGCTCGGTGAGCAGTGCGGTGAGTATCCCCTCCTTGGTGGGGAAGTAGTAGAAGACGAGACCCTTCGGGACGCCCGCCCGTGCGGCGATCGCAGCGGTCGGTGTCCCGTCGAATCCCCTTGTGGCGATGAGTGTCTCGGCGGCATCGAGAATGCGTGCCCGGGTGTCGCCCTCCGTGCCTGCCGACCGGCGTCGGCGTGGGCCGGGCATGTGCGTCACCTCCCTGTTCGGGCGTCGGCTGCCGCGGGGGCGACCGGTCGGCCGCCTCCGGGGCCTGCGACGTGGTCAGCCGTGGCTGGCGATGCCACCGCCGTGATGGTGTCCGATGTGCATCCGGGAGCCTTCCGGCATCGCGACCAGTGCCGTCAGGACGGTCAGTGCTCCGCCGATCCACGAGGTCCACGCGGCGCCGCCGAAGTCTGCGTAGCCGGTGACCCACGGTGCGATGAACAGGAGAACACCGAGGACGCCCATCGCCCAGACGACCATGTCCATGTCGGGGGCCATCATGTTGGCGAGACCGGCGACGGCCACGAGGACGCCGAGGACGATCATCGACCACATCGCCGCGGAGTTCGTGTCGACCCAGAGGGGTGACAGCGCGACGACGGCACCGATCACCACGGCGGCCCAGTCCTGCCACCGGCGCATACCTGCGTTCATTTCCAGCCTCCTCTGCCGGAGTTGTGAGATTTGTCGGTTGTGCCGACACTTCCGGTATAGCGCTGATCGACCGACCGATCAACAGTGTCGGACCAGGAAAACGCGCCTTCTCGTGACAAGGTCGAACCATGTACGACGATGTGGTGGGTGCGCTCGCCGCCGTCGCCGACCCCGCTCGGGCGACGGTGTCGCGCCGATTCTTCAAGACGGGGCCGGGCGAGTACGGCGACGGGGACCGATTCATCGGTGTCGCGGTGCCTGCGACCAGGGAGATCGCCCGGAACTTCGCGGAGCTTCCGCTCGCGGATGTCGACAGACTGCTCGAGAGCGAGGTGCACGAGCACCGGCTGGCGGGACTGCTGATCCTGGTGCAGCGGTTCGAGAAGGCGAGTGCGGCGCGCACCCGTGACGACGCGCAGCGCGAACGGATCGCCGCGTTCTACCTCGACGCCGTGCTGCGGGGGCGGGTCGACAACTGGGACCTCGTCGACTCGTCCGCCGAGCGGATTCTCGGGGGCTGGCTGTTCGACCGGCCACGCGAGCTGGTCTTCGAACTCGGTGCCGACGACGACCTGTGGCGCAGGCGCGTCGCCCTGCTCACCACGTTCGGATTCATCCGCCGCGGGGACGCGACGACGACGCTCGAACTCGCACCACGAGTGCTGTCCGACCGCCGCGATCTGACGCAGAAGGCGGTGGGCTGGATGCTTCGCGAGGTGGGTAAGCGAGTCGACCGCGAGTTGCTGATCGGATTCCTCGACGCGTACGCCCCCGAGATGGGGGCGACGGCGTTGAGCTGTGCGACCGAGCACCTCGCCCCGGACGACCGTGCCAGGTACCGGCGACTGCGCCGCGGTGATGCACCGGTGTGACGGCGCATCACCGCGCGCGGCGGGTCAGAACTCGATTTCGAGGCGGTCCGTCAGGGGCTTGGCCTGGCAGCCCAGGATGTAGCCGGCCGCAATGTCCTCCGGGTCGAGGATCTCGCTGTTCTCCATCTCGACCTTGCCCTCGAGCACGGTGCAGGCGCAGGACCCGCACTCGCCCTCCTGGCAGGAGTAGGGCACGTCCAGGCCCTTGGCGAGCATGATGTCGACGAGGGTCTGCTTGCGGGGCCAGCTCAGCTCGTGGGTCTCGCCGTCCAGGGTGACGGAGACGGTCGCGGCGCCCGCGGCCTCCTCCTCGGTGACCTCGACCGGCGCGACGTCCTGGAACGGGTCACCGGCGAGCGAGTTGAAGACCTCGGCGTGCACCTGGTTGCGCGGGACGCCGGCCTCGGCGAGGGCCTTGTGGACGGTGTCCATGAACGGGCCGGGCCCGCACATGAACGACTCGAACGAGGTGAAGGGCGCCGCGAGGGTGGCGAACTGGTCGGGCGTCGGCAGGCCCTGCAGCGACTCGAGCCAGTGCACCACGGTCAGTCGGGTGGGGTACTGGGCGGCGAGGTCGCGGAGCTCGTCGCGGAAGATCACCGACTTCTCGTCGCGGTTCGCGTAGATCAGGACGACACGGCCGCTGCCCTGGCTGAGTGCGGACTTGAGGATCGAGATGACCGGCGTGATGCCGCTGCCCGCGCCCCACAACAGGAAGTCGTGGTCGAGCGTCTTCGGGGTGAAGACCCCGGACGGCGGCAGCAACTCGATGGTGTCGCCCACCTTGACGTTGTCGCACAGCCAGTTGGATCCGTAGCCGTCGACGGTCCGCTTGACGGTCACCTTGGGATCGCCGTCCCCGAAGGGCGAGCTGGCCAGCGAGTAGCAGCGTGCGACGGAGCCGGTGCGGTCGCTCGGAATGCGCAGGGTCAGAAACTGGCCGGGCTTGTACTCGAAGCGGCTGCGCAGCTCGTCCGGCACCGCGAACACCAGCGAGCGCGCGTCCGCCGTCTCCTCCACGACACCCGACACTGTCAGCACAACCGACCGTGAGCTGTGCGGAACGTCAACAGTGGTCATGGTCGATCCTCTCGGGGTGCTGCGATTGGCGTGAATCACGTTCTGTAACGTGTTCTAGTTTTTCAGACTAGCAGACAGCATGGAACCAGCTGGATCGTAAGTTGTGAACGAGGGTTCCCGGCAACCGGGACAACGGTCAGTCCTGCTGCTGCTCCCGCTGACGTTCGAGCTGCGCCTGCAGACCGGCGATGAGTGTCGCGACCCCGAACCGGTAGACGTCCGGGCCGTGGATGCGGTCGAGGTGGGCGGTCGCCCGCGCTATCGGCTCCGGGAGGCTCGTGCGGTCCGGGATCGACGGATCCTGTGTGGTGACGCCGCTGCGCCCGTAGAGGTAGGTGTGGATCGTCGCGTAGGCGCAGTAGACGTTGCGATCGGAGAAGCCGGCGTCGAAGAGGATGTCCATGACCAGCGCGACCAGGTGCCGTTGTGACCGCAGCATCCGGTCGAGCAGGACCTCCCCGAGCCCGGGATAGGTGGACAGCCGCTCGTCGATCTGGTCGATCACGACCCGGAGTCGCTCGGTCCAGTCGGGGCCCGGATCGGGTGCGGTGATGCCGCCGAGCGCCTCCGTGGCGACGAGATCGAGCAGTTCGTGCTTGTCGGTCACGTAGTAGTACGGCGCCATCGCGGACACGCCGAGCTCGCGGGAGAGTCGTCGCATGGACAACTTGTCCAGCCCGTCCTGGTGGATCACGCGCAGGGCTGCACTCACGATCTCCTGCTCGGACAGGTTGCCGTGTGTGGCGCCGGTCGTCCGTGAGTCGGCGCCGGTGTTGCGTCCGGCGGGCCGACCCAAGATCACGGACTTGTCCGTCATCGAGCGTCCCATGGCGAGTGTTCGGGCCGGCTCGGTGCCGACCATCACTGGCTCAAGTTTAAGGCGGATTGCGCGGGCGGGAGGGCCGGTCCCGAGATTTGCTGCCCGGAACTTCGCTGACCTGGAAATCGTGCCCTCAGGATCCGAGTCGTACGACGGACCGGTCCACTGTCCGACGTTCGACGGGCTACCGATCGGCCGGTCCGGACAGCGTCGCGAGGCCGTGGGCCAGAATCTCGCTGCCGGAACGCAGCAGGTCGATCAGCTCGAGGCTCTCGTCGGCGAGCCATTGCTCGTACGCGGCGAGCGCCGTACCGAGCATCATCCAGCCCGCGGTGCGGGGTAGATGGTCGGTCGTGCTCGCGCCCGTGCGGGCCGCCACGTACTCGGCGACGACCTCACGCCAGCCCGTGTACATGACCATCGAGTACGCCTGCAGAGCCGGCGCGTTGAGGATCACCTGCATGCGCTGGCGGTGGACCGGCGCGACGTCGGGCGGAAACCGGTTGAACTCGAGCAATGCCCTGGTCAGCCCTTCGGCGAGCGGGATGTCCGCCGGCAGGCTCGCGAGCTGTTCGCGCATGTCCGAGAGGTGGTTGTCGAAGTCGCCCCACGGCACCGCGTTCTTCGAGGGGAAGTACCGGAAGAAGGTGCGCCGCGCGATGCCCGCGGCCTCCGCGATCTGGTCGACGCTGGTCTCCTCGAATCCCTGCTCGGCGAACAGCGCGATCGCGATGTCGCTGATGCGGTCGGGGGTGGTGGACGGCCTGCGGCCGATACGCCCCGACTCTGACCTGCGGGTTCGTGTCAACTCTTCCTCCGGTCTTTCATTCTGCACTCGATGCCATTATGGTGGTGAGCCGAGTCACAGCGAACGTCGCTGAGACCGCAACAACCCTGACACAGGAGGCAACTCGATGTCCGACACTCGTGAGTCCGCAATCACCGAGACCGAGCTCGTCCAGGAGTCGCTGGTGGAAGAGGTCTCGATCGACGGCATGTGCGGCGTGTACTGACCGTGAACCTCGACACCGGGTGGCAGCTGCACCCGCAGGTGGCGCTTCGCCCCGAACCTTTCGGGGCGTTGCTCTACCACTTCGGGACCCGCAAGCTGTCCTTTCTGAAGAACGTGACCATCGTCGGCATCGTGAAGTCGCTGGCCGACCATCCCGACGCCCGCAGCGCGATTCGCGCGGCCGGTATCGAGGACGCCCGTATCGACATCTACGCGCGCGCTCTGGCCACCCTGGCCGAGTCGAAGATGATCGTCCCGGCGGCCGCGGCATCCGCAGCCTGACCGCCGCCACCCACCATTTCGTCTGACGAGGACACAGCCCATGACCTCTGTTCTGGAACCACCCGCTCCCGCACCGGTCGGCCGACTGGTCGATCAGTTCGAGCTCGGCCTCGACGCCCCCATCTGCCTGACCTGGGAGCTGACCTACGCGTGCAACCTGTCGTGCGTGCACTGCCTGTCCTCGTCGGGACGACGTGACCCTCGCGAGCTGTCGACCGAGCAGTGCAAGTCGATCATCGACGAGCTGCAGAAGATGCAGGTGTTCTACGTGAACATCGGTGGCGGTGAACCGACGGTGCGCTCCGACTTCTGGGAGCTCGTCGACTACGCCACCGCGCACCAGGTGGGCGTGAAGTTCTCCACGAACGGCGTCAAGATCGACAAGAAGGTCGCCGCCCGTCTCGCCGCCTCCGACTACGTGGACGTGCAGATCTCGCTCGACGGCGCGACGGCGGAGGTCAACGACGCGGTCCGCGGGCCCGGCTCGTTCGCAATGGCGGTGCGGGCACTGGAGAATCTCGCCGAGGCCGGCTTCGAGGACGCGAAGATCTCGGTCGTCGTGACCCGGCAGAACGTCTCCCAGCTCGACGAGTTCAAGGCCCTCGCCGACAAGTACGGTGCGACACTGCGGATCACCCGGCTGCGCCCGTCCGGCCGCGGCGCCGACGTGTGGGACGAACTGCACCCCACCCAGGCGCAGCAGCGCGAACTCTACGACTGGCTCGTCGCCAACGGTGAGGGCGTGCTGACCGGAGACTCCTTCTTCCACCTGTCCGCCTACGGTGACGCGCTGCCCGGACTGAACCTGTGTGGCGCCGGCCGCGTCGTGTGCCTGATCGATCCGATCGGCGACGTGTACGCCTGCCCCTTCGCGATCCACGACCAGTTCCTCGCCGGAAACATCGTGTCCGACGGCGGTTTCCAGCAGGTGTGGCAGCACTCCGACCTGTTCCAGGACCTGCGGTCCCCGCAGACCGGCGGCGCCTGCTCCAAGTGCAACCACTACGACGCGTGCCGCGGCGGCTGCATGGCGGCGAAGTTCTTCACCGGCCTGCCGATGGACGGACCGGACCCCGAATGTGTTCAGGGCTACGGCGAATCGGCGCTGGCCGCGGATCGCAGTGTCCCCAAGTCCAGCCAGGACCACTCGCGCACCGGGAAGCGCGCCGAGCGTCGCGTCCCGCAGGCACCCGTGCCGCTGACCCTGCTCACCACCCGGCCTCCGGCCAAGATCTGTGACGAAAACCCGCTCGCGGGAATGAAATAGAGGAATCTCGATGGCTAAGAATGCGTGGTTCGAGACCGTTGCCGAGGCGCAGCGGCGGGCCCAGAAGCGGCTGCCGAAGCCGGTGTACATGGCGCTCGTCGCCGGCTCCGAGAAGGGTCTGACGACCGCCGACAACCTCGACGCGTTCGCGGAACTCGGGTTCGCGCCGCACGTCGCCGGCCTGTCCGACAAGCGGGAACTGTCCACCACCGTGATGGGGCAGCCGCTGTCCTTCCCGGTGATGATCTCCCCGACCGGCGTCCAGGCCGTGCACCCCGACGGCGAGGTCGCCGTCGCGCGCGCCGCCGCCGCACGCGGTGTCGCGATGGGCCTGTCCTCGTTCGCGTCGAAGTCGGTCGAGGAGGTCGTGGCCGCGAACCCGCAGACCTTCTTCCAGATGTACTGGGTCGGCACCCGGGACGAGCTGCTGCATCGAATGGAGCGCGCCAAGAAGGCGGGCGCCACCGGGCTGATCATGACGTTGGACTGGTCCTTCTCGATGGGCCGCGACTGGGGCTCCCCGGCGATCCCGGAGAAGATGGACTTCGCGGCGATGCGGGCGAACGCACTGCAGGGCCTGCTGCACCCGAAGTGGCTGGCGCAGTTCGCGAAGTCGGGATCCATCCCGGACCTGACCACCCCCAACCTCGCTCCCGCCGACGGTGGCCCGGCGCCCACGTTCTTCGGCGCCTACGGGTCGTGGATGGGCACCCCGCTGCCCACCTGGGAGGACGTCGCCTGGCTGCGCGAGCAGTGGGACGGGCCGTTCATGCTCAAGGGTGTCATGCGTGTCGACGACGCCAAGCGCGCCGTCGACGCCGGCTGCACCGCGATCTCCGTGTCCAACCACGGCGGCAACAACCTGGACGGCACCCCGGCGCCGATCCGGGCGCTGCCCGCCATCGCCGAGGCGGTCGGGGAGCAGCTCGAGGTCGTCCTCGACGGCGGCATCCGCCGTGGCTCCGACGTCGTCAAGGCACTGGCGCTCGGTGCCCGCGCCGTGATGATCGGCCGCGCGTACCTGTGGGGCCTGGCGGCCAACGGGCAGGCCGGTGTCGAGAACGTTCTCGACATCCTCCGCGGCGGTGTCGACTCCGCCGTCCTCGGACTCGGGCACTCCAACATCGCCGACCTGTCACCGGCCGACCTGGTCGTCCCGGACGGCTTCCGCCGCGACCTCGGGGTCTAGACCGCTGCCGGGTATCACCGACGAGACCACCCTGGCCGGGCGCACCGCCCGGTCCAGGGTGGTCTTCGGCGCTCACGAAACCAATCTCGGTGTGGGCCGGTCCTTCTCGCCACGCCACCGCGACTACTACGAGGCGCGGGCCCGTGGCGGCTGCGGCGTCGTCGTGACCGAGACCGCCTCGGTGTGCGACGACGACTGGCCGTACGAACGTGCGCCGCTCGCCGCGGAGTGCAGGGCGGGCTGGCGCGCGATCGTCGAGGCGTGCCGGCCCCACGGCACGCTCGTCCTGGCCGGTCTGGGTCATCACGGCTCGCAGGGGTCCAGCGCCCATTCCCGGTCGGTGCTGTGGGCGCCGTCCGCGGTGGCCGACGTGGTCAGCAGGGAGATGCCCGCCGAGATGGGCGAACCCGAGATCGCTGCGGTGATCGCCGGGTTCGCGGAGGCGGCGGCGATCGCGGTCGCCGCGGGCGTCGACGGTGTCGAGCTCGACGCCGGGCCCACCGCGCTGCTGCGCCAGTTCCTCTCCCCATTGACGAACCTGCGCGGCGACCGATACGGCGCCGACCGGACGCGACTGCTGCGTGAGGTGGTCGGCGCCGTCCGCGAGGTCGTCGGATCCGAGCGCATCCTCGCCCTGCGCCTGTCCTGCAACGAACTCGCCCCGTGGGGAGGCATCACCCCGGACGACGCGGTGGAACATCTTCGGACGCTGGCCGATTCGCTCGACCTCGTGACCGTCGTACGGGGCGGACCCACCACGGCCACCCGGTACCGGCCCGACCACCACACCCCGGCGATGTTCAACGTGGAACCTGCCCGGCAGGTCCGCGCCGCGCTGACGGAGCGGGTGGCCGTGGCCCTGCAGGGCAGCGTCGTCGACGCGGCGGCCGCGTCGCGTGCACTCGACGAGGGTGTCGCCGACCTGGTCGAGATGACGCGCGCCCAGATCGCCGACCCCGACCTGGTGCGCACCGTTCGCGCGGGCCTGCGGCCCCGACCGTGTGTCCTCTGCAACCAGGAGTGTCCGGTCCGGGATCCCCGGAATCCGATCGTGTCCTGCATCGGCAACCCCACCCCGGCTGACGGCCGCCTTCATGCGGTTGGACGGGATGAAGGCCACCTTCACCCGGGGGTGGCCCCGCGAGCGGCGGCGGCCGTCGCGGCGCGGGACGTGCTGGTGGTCGGTGGGGGACCGGCGGGGCTGGAGGCAGCTCGGGTGCTGGCAGCATCCGGACATCGGGTCCGGCTCGCCGACCGCGCGTCCCGGCTCGGGGGCATGGTCGCTCGCACGGCGGTGGGCGATCGGGAACGGCTGTCGGCGTTGACCGACTGGCTCGCCGACGAGTGCAGGCGGCTCGGTGTCCGCATCGACCTGTGCCGCGAGGTGACGGCGTCGGAGGCCGCGGCCGCGGACCCGGACGCGGTGGTGCTCGCGACAGGGAGCGTTGCCGCGCCCTGGCCGGTGCCGGGGGACGGGAGCGTGCCCGTCCACTCCGCCGCGGACGTGCTGGACGGGACGTGGCCGGCCACCGCCGTCACGAACGGCGTGCTGGTCTGGGACCCCGTCGGGGGACCCGTGGGGGTTGCCGTGGCCGAACTGCTGGCGGCGCGGGGCGCGACGGTCGGCGTGGTGACCCCGGATCCCGTGGTGGGCGACGGGCTGGGTCGCACCGGTGACCTCGCCGAGGCCAACGGACGCCTCCAGCGGGCAGGCGTTGCCCGGCACCTGCGGTCACGGATCGTCCGAATCGGCGGGGGGCGGGTCGAACTCGAACACGTGCACACGGGGGAGCGTGCGACGATCGCTGCCGCGGCCCTGATCGATTGCGGTCACCGGCTTCCGGACGACGTGCTGGAGCGGAGCACGCGGCCCGCCGTGCCGGATGGCGGGCCGTCAGGCGTCCGATGGGTGGCCGCCGGAGATTGCGTCGCCCCCCGCACCGTCGCCGAGGCCGTTCGCGAGGGACGGTCGGTGGCACGGGAACTCGTCGCCGGGTGGACGCAGTGAGGAACCCGACGTTGCTGTCCCCGGTGACGATCGGGCCGCGCACACTGCGCAACCGCGTCGTGTTCACCGCGCACCTGACCAACGCCGCCGTCGACGGGCTCCCGAGTGAGCAGCACGCTGCCTACTACGAGGCTCGGGCACGGGGCGGCGCCGGACTGATCATCACCGAGGAGCACTGCGTCCACCCCACCGATCGGCCCTACGAGAAGGTCATCGAGGGCCACCGACCCGAGGTGCTCGCCGGCTATCGGCGCATCACCGACGCCGTCCACGCCCACGGCGCCGTCGTCCTCGCCCAGTTGAACCACAACGGGGGACAGGGCTCGGGCATGTACACCCGCCGGCCGCTGTGGGCGCCGAGCCCCGTCGCGGACCCGCTGTTCCGCGAGGTCCCCCGGCAGATCGGCACCGCCGAGATCGCGGAACTGGTGTGGAGCTACGCCGATGTCGCCGACCGTTGTCGGGCAGGCGGATTCGACGGCGTCGAGATCCAGGCGTCCCAGTCCTCGATCCTGCGCGCCTTCCTCTCGCCGCAGGCCAACCGGCGCACCGACTCCCACGGTGGTTCCCTCGACAACCGGGCACGTCTGCTCCTGGACGTGATCGCGGCGGTCCGCGCGGCAGTAGGACCGGACCTCGTGGTCGGGGTGCGCCTGACGGGGGAGGAGTCGATCACCGACGGCATCCACCTGGACGAGGCCGTGTCGGTGGCGCGCATGATCGAGGCGACCGGCCACGTGGACTACCTCAACACATCCGTCGGGATGGCAACGCAGACACTGCACCTGATCGAGGCGTCGATGGCGGTGCCTCGCGGTTATGCGCTGTTCGTGCCCAACGCGATTCGCCGCGCCGTCTCGCTGCCCGTCATCGGCGTCGGCCGCTTCACCGCACCCGCGCAGGCCGAGCAGGCCCTCGTCGAGGGGCACTGCGATCTCGTCGGCGTGGCACGTGGACAGATCGCCGACCCCGACTTCGCGGCCGAGGCCGCCCACAACGGAGCCGACGACGTGCGCTCGTGCATCGGCTGCAATCAGGAGTGCATCGGCCGGGTCGGGATGAACAGATGGCTCGGGTGCGTGGTGAATCCCCGTGCGGGACGCGAGTCGGTGCCACTGCCGACGCCGCGGCGTCGCGGCCGGACGGTCGTGGTCGTCGGCGGTGGCCCGGCGGGGATGCGCGCCGCCGCCAGCGCCGCCGCGCTCGGGCACGCGGTCACGCTGTTCGAGCGCGAGACACGGCTGGGCGGGCAGGTGCGGACCGCCGCAGCTGCTCGGATGCGCGGCGAATTCGGTGTGATGGCGGACGATCTCGAGCGCGAGTGCCGCCGGGCCGGAGTGATCGTGCGCACCGCGGTCGTCGTCGACGCGGCCCTGCTGCACCGCCTCGCCCCGGATGTGGTGATCGTCGCGACCGGGGCCCGACCCCGCCGACCGGCGTGGGCGGGCGACCGACCCGAGGCCGTCGACGTCCGCGACGTGCTCGAGGGGCGCGCGGCACCCACCGGGCGGGTGCTGGTGTTCGACGAACTCGGATTCCACCAGGGCACCTCCACCGCGGAGACGCTCGCCGCACGTGGCTGCGCTGTCACCGTCGCCACGCCCGCGATGATCGTCGGTCAGGACCTGGGACTGACCCTCGACACGGAGGGGTGGGAACGCCGCGCGCACGCCGCGGGAATCGCGCTGGTGACCGATGTGGTGCCGATGGGGATCGACGCAACCGAGTCCGGAATCCGGGTGCGGTTGCTGCATCATCCGACGGGGACGACCACCGACCCCGAGTTCGACGCCGTCGTCTGCTCGGTCCATCAAGACCCTGTGGACGACCTGTGGAAGGAGTTGTCCGGCAGTCGGTTCGAGGTGCACCGGATAGGTGACGCTCTCGCCCCACGCCGCGCGCACGCCGCCGTGATCGAGGGTGACCGGGTCGCGGTGGCGTTGTGACGGCGTCGCCGTCCGCCCGAATGGCCCATGCGATCGGTTCGACCGACCGCATGGGCCATTCGGGAAGGCGGGCGAGGGTGCGTGATGGGGCGGGCGGCGACGTGTGCGGCCCGCTGCATAGCATCGAGGACATGCCCGCCACGTCCGTCCCGCCCGATCGTTCGGCGCCGCTCGCCGACGCGACGTGGCCGGAGGTGGACGGCGCCCGGCCCGGCGTCGCGGTGCCCGTCGGGTCGGTCGAACAGCACGGGCCGCATCTCCCGCTGGACACCGACACCCGGATCGCCACGGCGGTTGCCGAGCGGTTGCCGGGTCTGGTGGCGGCGCCCGCGATCGCCTACGGGGCGAGCGGGGAGCACGAAGGGTTCGCCGGCACGGTGTCGATCGGCAGCGACACGCTGCGATCGGTGATCGTCGAGTACGGACGTTCGGCGTGTCGCTGGGCGCCGCGCGTGTTGTTCGTCAACGGTCACGGCGGCAACGCGCCTGCCCTGGCGGAGGCGGTGGCGCTGCTGCGCTACGAGGGGCGGGACGCGGCCTGGTTGCCGTGTGCGGTCCCGGGAGGCGACGCCCACGCGGGCCGGACGGAAACCTCGTTGTTGCTGCATCTTTCGCCAGGTGACGTGCGCTCCGACCGGCTGGAGTGCGGGAACGTCCGGCCGATCTCCGCGCTGATGCCCGAGCTCCGCAGCGGTGGTGTGGCGTCGGTCAGTGCGAACGGTGTCCTCGGCGACCCGACGGGCGCGAGCGCCGAGGAAGGGGCACGGGTGTTCGAGCAGATGTGCGCACGAGCCGCGGATGCGGTGCACCGATGGGCTGCGGATGACCGCGGGATGTTGCGGTGAGCCCAGATCCGAATACGATCGCCTGATGCGTCACGCTCGACTGCCCGACGGATTCGGGGTTCGCCTCGATCCGACGGTGCGTACCTTCTCCGCCGGGCGGGTCCTGATCGGCGGGTCGCCGACCAGGATGCTGAAGCTGGCACCCACCGCGGCCGCGATGATCGGCGACGGATACCTGCGAGTGGTCGACCACCAGTCGGCGGAAGTTGCTCGCCGGCTGCTCGACTCCGGGGTGGCGAACCCGCGCCCGATGAGCTCACCGCCGAACCAGGACGTCACCGTCGTCGTCCCCGTCAAGGACAACGTGGCGGGCCTGAACCGGTTGCTGCCCGCCCTGCACGGACTCCGGGTGATCGTCGTCGACGACGGTTCCGAGGTTCCGGTGACGGCACCGCCGGTGCAGGGGGAGCGTGGCAGCGTGCGTGTGCTGCGGCACGACGTCGCGCGCGGCCCGGCGGCGGCGCGGAACACCGGAATGGCCGAGGCGACAACCGGATTCGTGGCCTTTCTCGACTCGGACGTCGTTCCGCGCACCGGATGGCTGGACGCGATGCTGGGACACTTCAGCGATCCGGCGGTGGCGATGGTGGCGCCGCGGATCGTGGCGCTCGCGCCCGAGGGCGGGTCGCTCGCTCGCTACGAACACGCAAGGTCCTCGCTCGACCTGGGTCGCAAGGAGGGGCAGGTTCGCGCGGGTGGAGCGGTGTCGTACGTGCCGAGCGCGGCGATGCTGGTCCGCAGGCGCGCACTCGAGGACGCGGGCGGGTTCGACGAGTCCATGCACGTCGCGGAGGACGTCGACCTGTGCTGGCGGTTGCACGAGGCCGGGTGGCGACTGCGTTACGAACCCGTCGCGCACGTCGCGCACGACCACCGGGTGACGTTCCGGACCTGGTTCGGCCGCAAGATGTACTACGGCACCGGTGCCGCTCCGCTCGCGTCCCGGCACCGCGGCCTGGTGCCGCCGCTGGCGATGTCGGTGTGGACGGCGCTGGCGTGGCTGCTCGCGGCGACGGGGACCCGGATCGGATTCGTCGGCGCCCTCGTCACCCAGGGGGTGACGGTGTACCGGCTGCGTCGGACCTTCGGCGACCTGGACCGGCCGACCCGGATCGCGACCGTGCTCGCCATCCAGGGCATGGCGGGCGGCGCCTGGCAGCTCGCCTCGGCGATGTGCAGGCACTACTGGCCGGTGACGGTGCTCGCGGCCCTGTGCTCCCGGCGGGTCAGGCGGATCGCGATCACCGTCGCCGTCGCCGAGGGCGCGGCCGACTGGTGGACCCACCGCGAACCGGGCGGCCTCGGGCCGTTGCGGCACCTGGCCTACAAGCGGCTCGACGATCTCGCCTACGGGACCGGCCTGTGGCGCGGTGCGATCGTGCACCGCAGCCGGGCCGCTCTGACGCCGCGTCTGACCCGGTGACCGCGGACCTGTCGTACTCCGACGTTCTCGTCGTCGGCGGGGGTTCGGCAGGGTGTGTGGTGGCGGGCCGGGTGAGTGCCGACCCCGCCTGCGTGGTGACGCTCGTCGAGTCCGGACCCCGGGCGGTCGCGTCCGGACCTCTCGGTGTGCTCCCGGTCGGTCCGGACAGCGACGTCGTGTGGCGCCATCCCGCGCAACTGCGCGAGGACGCCCCGGAGACGGTGCTCGCTCGCGGCCGGGTGGTCGGTGGCTCCGGTGCGGTCAACGGCGGCTACTTCGTGCGGGCCACGGCGGCGGACTTCACCCGGTGGCCGCGTTCCTGGTCGTACGAGGAGGTGCTGCCGCACTTTCGGCGCCTCGAGTCCGATCCGTTCGGGGACCGGGCGTGGCACGGCGACAGCGGACCGATGCCCGTCACCCGCACCGCCGATCTGCACCCGGTGGGCGCCGCCTTCGTCGGTGCCGCGACCGACGCCGGATTCGACCACCGGGCCGACCTGAACGAGCCCGACGCCACCGGGGTTGGTCCGGTACCGCTCAATGCGCGGGCCGGTGTCCGCGTGAGCACCGCCGATGCCTATCTCGTCCCACACGCCGATCGCCCCAACCTGCGGGTGCATGCCGGCGTGCGGGCGGTGCGGCTGGTCCTCGACGGCACCCGCGTCGTCGGAGCCGAGGTCGAGGAGGGCGGACGGATGCGGCTGTTGCGCGCGGGGACGGTCGTCCTCTGTGCGGGAGCGGTCGGCACTCCACACCTGCTGATGCACTCGGGAATCGGTCCGGCGCAGCAGCTCTCACGTCTCGGTCTGCCCGTCGTGCTGGATCGTCCGGGCGTGGGACAGGGGCTCGAGGACCACCCCGAGGCGACGCTCGCATACCGGCCGGCGGGGTCGCTTCCGTACCGACCGGACCGCGCCGTCCTCGAGGTGGTCCTGGAGACGGACGACCTGGAGCTGCGTCCGTACACCGCGCCGTTCGGTGCGGCGATCCCCGGAGTGGACGATCCGTTCGGACGGGTCGGGGTCGCGTTGATGCGGCCGGACAGCCGGGGCGAGATCGTCCTGCGATCCGCGGATCCGGCGGTTCCGCCACTGGTGCGGTACCGGTACCTGCGGTCGGACGCGGACCGGGCGGCGCTCGGTGCGGGACTGGACCTGGCCGCTGCACTGCTCGCGGCGTCCGGGCTCGGCGAGGTCGCGGGCGGCGGCGCCGGAACGGATCCGCTTGCCGGACTGGGGACCTCGATGCACCTGTCGGGTGGTTGCGCGATGGGGTCGGCGGACGATCCGCACGCCGTCGTCGACGATCGGTGCCGGGTCGCCGGCGTCGACGGACTGTGGATCGGCGACGGTTCGGTGTTCCCGTCGCTGCCCAGCAGGGGACCGCACGCGACGGTTGTCATGGTGGCGGAGCGCGTCGCGCGGTTCGTCGCGGGACTGGACGCCTGACCAGCAGGTCGCCGGGTGCGCACGCGCAAACCATCGCGCTGTGACTGGCGTTACAGTGGGGGCATGGCCCTGCAGTCGTCCACTCCGCACGGCAATCCGTGGGTCGCGGTCCGGCCGGGGGACGATGTCGCCCAACTCGCCCGCACCGTGTCCTCGGCGCACCGCGCCTTCGTGTCCGGGGAGCATGCGCTCCGGCTGGAGTCCCCGGACCGGCCGGTGCGGCCCGTGGTCCTCGACTCCTGGCTGCGCAGCCGCGACCGCGGCGTGAACCCGGACCTGGTCGGTGACGCACTCGACCTGGACGGCGTCGAACTGGAGCGGTACCGGTCGTCGCATCCGATGGCGTTGATCCGCCCGGTGGTGCGCTCACTCCTGGTCGACGACATCGCCGACACCGGGCTGCTCGTCGCGATCAGCGATGCGGCAGGCCGGCTGTTGTGGGTCGAGGGCGATTCCGCGGCACGGGACCGGGCCCTGTCGATGCACTTCGTCGAGGGCGCCGACTGGAGCGAGGACCGGGTCGGGACCAATGCGCCCGGGACGGCCCTCGCCGTCGATCAGTGTGTGCAGATCTTCGGCGCCGAGCACTTCAGTTCGGCCGTACACGACTGGAGCTGCTCGGCGGCACCGGTTCACGACCCGGTGAGCGGCCGGATTCTCGGGGCCATCGACATCACCGGGGGCCCCCGGGTCGCGGAGCCGCACGTGCTGGCGCTGGTGCGGGCCACAGTCGCCGCCGCCGAGGCCGAACTGCGCCTGAACCTCCTGAACTCGCCGGGACTGCACCTGCTGGACGGGCACGGCACCAGTGCGCCGGAGGCGCATCCGCGACTCGCGGTGCTCGGTTCCGAACGCCCGACGCTCGTCGTCGGCGGCGACCGCATCGCGATCTCCCGCAGGCACGCCGAGATCCTGCTGATCCTCGCGCACCGGCCCGAGGGAGTCAGCGGTGACCAGCTCGCGGTACTGCTGGACGAGGCCGAACTCGACTCGGTGACCGTCCGGGCCGAGATGTCCCGGCTGCGTAAGGTGTTCGGCGCCGAGCGACTCGACTCCCGGCCGTACCGGATCCGAGGTGATCTCGGCAGCGACGTCGAGGACGTGGGACGGGCGCTGGATCGCGGCGACGCCGCGGCGGCGTTGGCCGCATACCGGGGCCCCGTGCTCCCGGGATCCGTGGCTCCCGGGGTCGAGGAGATCCGCGACCAGCTGCGGGCGCGGATGCGCGCGGCGCTGCTCCGCTCGGCCGATCAGTCCCTGCTGGCGCGGTGGACCGCCACGCCGGACGGCCGCGAGGATTCGGCGGCCTGGTCCGCGTATCTGGCGTCGATCGATCGGCGATCCCCGATGTACGACCAGGTCAGGGCCCGTATCGCCATCTTCGACGAACAGTTCGGACACTGAGCGCGCGTACGCAACGTGGTTGCAACCCCCGTCGTCGTAGTGTTCTGGATCACACACCAGATGTATGACGACAGGAGTTCCGATGACCGTCTACGCCCGTCCGGGTACAGCCGATGCACTCATGTCCTTCCAGCCTCGGTACGGCAATTACATCGGCGGCGAGTGGATCGCGCCGGTCAAGGGCCAGTACTTCGAGAACTCGACCCCGGTCACCGGCAAGGTCTTCTGCGAGATCCCGCGCAGCACGGCGGAGGATGTCGAACTCGCCCTCGACGCCGCGCACGCCGCAGCTCCGGCCTGGGGCAAGACGTCCCCCGCCGAGCGGGCCGTCATCCTCAACAAGATCGCCGACCGGATCGAGGAGAACCTCGAGTCGATCGCGCTCGCCGAGTCCTGGGACAACGGCAAGCCGATCCGGGAGACCCTCAACGCCGACATCCCGCTGGCGATCGACCACTTCCGCTACTTCGCGGGAGCCATTCGCGCTCAGGAGGGTTCGATCTCCGAGATCAACTCGGAGACCGTCGCCTACCACTTCCACGAGCCGCTCGGCGTCGTCGGCCAGATCATCCCGTGGAACTTCCCCATCCTGATGGCCGTGTGGAAGCTCGCTCCCGCGCTCGCGGCGGGCAATGCCGTCGTGCTCAAGCCCGCCGAGCAGACGCCGGCGTCGATCCTGTACCTGTTCGGGCTGATCGGCGACCTGCTGCCGGTGGGCGTCGTGAACATCGTCAACGGTTTCGGCACGGAGGCGGGCAAGCCGCTCGCATCGAGCAACCGCATCAGGAAGATCGCGTTCACCGGTGAGACCACCACCGGCCGACTGATCATGCAGTACGCCTCGCAGAACCTGATCCCGGTCACCCTCGAACTCGGCGGCAAGAGCCCCAACATCTTCTTCTCCGACGTGCTCGCCGCGAACGACGACTTCCAGGACAAGGCACTCGAGGGCTTCACGATGTTCGCGCTCAACCAGGGCGAGGTGTGCACCTGCCCGTCCCGGTCGCTGATCCAGGAGGACATCTTCGACGAGTTCCTCGCGATGGCCGCGATCCGCACCAAGGCGGTCCGGCAGGGTGACCCGCTCGACACCGAGACGATGATCGGTGCGCAGGCGTCGAACGACCAGTTCGAGAAGATCCTGTCCTACATCGAGATCGGAAAGTCCGAGGGCGCCAAGCTGATCACCGGCGGCGAGCGCGCCGATCTCGGTGGCGACCTCTCGGGCGGGTTCTACATCCAGCCGACCGTGTTCACCGGCAACAACAAGATGCGGATCTTCCAGGAGGAGATCTTCGGTCCGGTCGTGTCCGTGACCTCGTTCAAGGACTACGCGGATGCCATCTCGATCGCGAACGACACGCTGTACGGTCTCGGCGCCGGCGTGTGGTCGCGTGACGGCAGCGTCGCCTACCGTGCGGGCCGCGACATCGAGGCGGGCCGGGTGTGGACGAACACCTACCACCAGTACCCGGCACACGCGGCGTTCGGCGGCTACAAGCAGTCCGGCATCGGTCGCGAGAACCACCACATGATGCTCGACCACTACCAGCAGACGAAGAACCTGCTGGTGAGCTACGCACCCAAGGCGCAGGGCTTCTTCTGATCCGAGCTTCTCCCGGTCTCCCTCGGCCGGGAGAGCGACGCGGCGCCCGCCGTCCCCCCTCCACGGCGGGTGTCGCGTCTTCCATCCATCCGAGTCCCACGACAGACGTCCCTGCGACGCGCGCTCCCGACACGACACCCGATCACTCACGTCACACGGCTCCACGACCCCACGGAGGACACGATGGTCGACACGATGAAGGCGGCGGTGGTTCACGAGTTCGGCGCACCTCTGACGATCGAGGAGTTGCCGATTCCCGTGCCCGGCCCGAACCAGGCACTGGTGAAACTGGAAACGAGCGGTGTGTGCCACACCGATCTCCATGCAGCGGAAGGGGACTGGCCGGTCAAGCCCAGCCCACCCTTCGTTCCCGGCCACGAAGGCGTCGGCACGGTCGTGCAGGTGGGCGACGGGGTCACCGAACTGACGGTGGGGCAACGGGTGGGGAACGCCTGGTTGTGGTCGGCGTGCATGGAGTGTCGCTTCTGCCGCACCGGCTGGGAGACCCTGTGCGAGAAGCAGGTCAACGGCGGCTACTCGGTGAACGGGTCGTTCGCCGAGTACATGCTCGTCGATGCGCGGTTCGCCCCGCGCATCCCGGACGGTGCCGACCTGGTCGAGGTGGCGCCGGTGCTGTGCGCGGGCGTGACCGTCTACAAGGGCATCAAGGTGGCCGACGTCGTACCGGGCGAGTGGATCACGATCTCCGGCATCGGCGGGCTCGGGCACGTCGCGGTCCAGTACGCGACGGCGATGGGCCTGCGGGTCGCGGCGGTCGACGTCGCGGACGACAAGCTCGACCTCGCCGCGAAGTACGGCGCGGAGGTACTGGTGAACGCCGCGAACGAGGACCCGGTGGCGAAGATCCAGGAGGCCACCGGCGGCACCGACGGCGTCCTGGTCACGGCAGTCCACCCGAAGGCGTTCGGGCAGGCGATCGGTATGGCCAGGCGCGGCGGGACGATCGCCTTCAACGGGCTGCCACCCGGTGACTTCCCGGCGCCGATCTTCGACACCGTGCTCAAGGGGCTGACGATTCGCGGATCCATCGTCGGAACCCGGCAGGACATGGTGGAGGCGCTGGACTTCTACTCCCGCGGGAGGATTCGACCCACTGTTCACACCCGGCGACTCGAGGAGATCAACGACGTGTTCGACGAATTGCGGGCCGGGACGGTCGACGGCCGTGTCGTTCTGGACTTCCGGTGAGCGCGCCGCCGCGCATCGTCGCGACCGTGGCGGCAGCCGACCTGCTTCGCAAGCTGGTCGCCGTCCACGGTGCGGTGATGATGCACCAGTCGGGCGGGTGCTGCGACGGATCCGCACCGATGTGTTATCCCGCAGGGGAATTCATCGTCGGCGATCGTGACGTCCTGGTCGGTCTGCTGGATCTGCGTCTCGGCGCCTCCGAGGTGCCGTCCACCGTTCCGGAGGGCGCCGACGCGGTCGCGGTCTGGATCTCTGGGCCGCAGTTCGAGTTGTGGAAGCACACCCAGCTCGTGATCGACGTCGTCCCGGGCCGGGGGTCGGGTTTCAGCCTGGAGACACCGGAAGGTGTGCGGTTCCTCAGCCGCGGGCGGGCGTTCGCGGGCGACGAGATGGCCGCACTCGCCGGCGAGGAGCCGCTGACGGGTGAGCAGTGGGAATCGGGCCGCCGACCCGACATGCCCACGCTGCCCCAGATCGTCGCCGAGGCCGCGGAGGCATGCCCGGTTCCGCCACGCGGGTGACAACCCGGCGGTAGGCTCCCGGGAACTGGACGCTTGTACAGGAAGGTTCCCGTGCGCACCCTGCTGCTGACCGCGCTGACCGCCGTGACCGTGTTCGTCGCCCCACCCGCGCTCGCCGCCCCGGCCGCCACCGCGTCGTCGCAGTCCGGGTGGGAGCTGCCGCAGATCACGGTCGCGGACCGGACGATCAAGGACGTCGACGGGCGAACCGTCCTCCTCCGGGGAGTGAACGTCAACCAGCTCAACGACTATGCCGTCAACGATCCGGCCCTGCCCACCGTCGCGCCCCTCGAGCGCAACGACTTCGCGGCAATGGCGTCGCTCGGGTTCAACGTCGTCCGGCTCAACGTCGCATGGTCGGCGCTCGAGCCGGCCCCCGGCGAATTCGACCAGGCATATGTCGACAGGATCCGCACCGCCGTCGGCGACGCGAAGGACCACGGCATCTACACCGTGCTCGACATGCACCAGGATGCGTGGGGCAAGTCGATCGGCACACCCTCAGGCGAATCGTGCCCGCCGCTGATGGAACCGGGTGTCGGCTGGGACGGCGCGCCGGAGTGGGCCACTCGGACACACGGTTGGACGACCTGCAACATCGGTGGAATCAGGGAGGTCTCGCCCGCGATCGCCCGAGCCTTCCAGGCGTTCTACGACGACGAGCAGGGGGTGCAGGGCCGCCTCGTCGCGACCTGGGCCAAGCTCGCGGCGGAGTTCCGGGACGAACCTGCGGTGGTGGGTTACGACCTGCTCAACGAGCCGAACCCGGGCCTACGGGACCCGGTGACGGCGGCGGATCAGATCGGCAGGTTCTACCAGCGTGCCATCGCCGCCATCCGGCAGGCGGAAACGGGCGGGTTCCCGCATCTCGTCTTCTTCGAACCGAGTGCGATCTGGTCGGCGCTCGGATTCGACGCCCTCCCGCCCCCGCGGTACCTGACCGATCCGCTGGTCGTGTTCTCGCCGCACCTCTACAGCGAGTCGATCACCGTGAGCAGTGACTTCCCCAGCCTCGAGAGCGGATTCGAGATCGCCGACCGGGCAGCCGCGACGTACGGGGCGCCGCTCTGGACCGGAGAGTGGGGATGGTGGAGTGCGCCCGCCGACCAGGCAGCCGACACCGAGCGTTTTGTCGCCGCGATGAACACCTACCGCATCGGCGGGGCGTGGTGGTCCTGGAAGCAGGCGTGCGGGGATCCACATCCGATCCGGGACGGCAACACCGCGGAACCCCAGGGCAACCTCGAACGACTGGACTGCCCGTCCGGCGAACCACTGGAGCGGGTCGAGGGCGTCGCGGCTGCGCTCTCGCAGGCGTACCCCCGTGCCGTGCCCGGTGAGCTGACCGAGGTGACCACGCGCGGGTTCACCGGATCGGGGACGGGGCGGATCGAGGCCTGGTATCCGGGTTCCGAGCGGCCGAGCCCGGCAACCACCGGAGTGAGCGAACTCGACCTGTCTCCGGTCGAGGGCGGCTGGCGGATGACGGCCCGTGCCGACGGCGACTACTCGGTGGAGATCGGGTAGGCCGAACGGGAGGGACCCGCCCGTCGTCCTGTCAGTCGATCAGACCCTCGGTCCGGAGCCAGTCGTAGGCGACGTCCGCCGGATCCTCCCCGTCGATGTCGACGCGGCCGTTCAGTTCCTGCATCACCTCGTCGGTGAGGCGTTCGGAGATCACCGCCATCAGGTCGGCGATCGGCGGGTACCGCTCGAGGATCTCGCGTCGCACGACGGCGGTGCCGCTGTAGGGCAGGAAGAAGTCCCGATCGTCCTCGAGGACGGTGAGGTTCAGGTTCTTCACCCGGCCGTCCGTGGTGTACACCATGCCGAAGTTGCACGGGTCGCTGCGCGCCGTCGAGGTGTAGACGACGCCGGCGTCCATCCTCGTCACGTTCTGCGGTGGAACTCCGCCCGGGGCTCCGAGGGGTATGTCGTAGGCCTCGAGCATCGGCACGAATCCGTCCGCGCGGCTGTAGAACTCGTCGTCGACACAGAAGGTGCGTTCGGTCTCCGGGAGCTGCGCGACATCGGACAGCGTGGTGACGCCGAGTCGCTGCGCCGTGTCGGCAGAGGCCGCGAAGGCGTACGTGTCGTTGAAGTTCGCAGGCGGCAACCACACGAGGTCGTTCTCCTGCAACTCGATGTCGTGCACCCGCTGCCACAGCTCCGTGGGGTCGGACACGGTTTCCGTCTGGCCGTGATAGTTCACCCAGCCGGTACCCGTGTACTCCCAGAGGATGTCGGCATCGCCGTTCAGTTGCGCCTGGCGCGAGGAGGCGGACCCGGGCGCCCCGGTGAGATCGGTGACCTCCGCTCCCGCGGCGGCCAGATAGGTGGCGGTGATCTTCCCGAGCAGGACACCCTCGGTGAAACTCTTCGAGGTCACGACGAGACCTGCTCCGTCGAGAGGCCGCTCGCCTCCGGGCAGCGACGCGTCGTGGAACGTGCCCGACGAGCTGACCAGCCCGCAGCCGGACAGTGTGACGAGTGCGAGAACGGCGACGGCCGCCGAGCCGAGGCGGCGGATCATGCCAGTCCCCGCGGAGTCACGGCCAGCTCGACCAGCCGGCCGAGCCAGTCGATCGTCAGTGCCAGCAGGCCCACCAGCACGGCCCCGGACACGAGCAGTTTCGGCAGGAACAGCGTCACCCCGGTGGTGATGAGGGTGCCGAGACTGGTGGCGCCGATGAACGTGCTCAAGGTCGCGGTTCCGACGAGGATCACCAGCGCGGTCCGGACACCGTTGAGGATGACGGGAACGGCGAGCGGCAACTCCACCTGAACGAGGGTGCGTGGCGCGGAGTAGCCGATTCCCCGCGCGGCCTCGACGGTGCGCTTGTCGACCTGGTCGAGGCCGACGATCGTGTTCTGCAGGATCGGGAGGACGGCGTACGCGACGAGGCCGATCACCGCGGTGCGGAACCCGGTCCCCAACCACATGGTGAGCAGCACGATCAGGCCGATGGCCGGAGCCGCCTGGCCGATGTTCGCGATGTTGACGGCGATCGGTTTGAGGCGTTTCGCCGAGCCGCGGGTGAGCAGGATGCCCAGGGGGATCGCGATCACCACCACGATCACGGTGGCCGTCACGGTGAGGCGGATGTGGTCGACGATCGTCAGACGCAGCGCATCCCAACCCAGAGACGCCTCCTCCGTCGCCGTCAGCGTCGTCGACCGATACCACAGGAAGTAGCCGGTGCCGAGCACGATGATGATCAACGGCTCGAACCACACGTCGATCGGGGCACGGCGGAGGCGGGTCACGGTGCACGCACCTCGCCCTCGCCCGGCCCGTCGTCGCCCCGCCCGTGTTCGTCGTATCCGGTGTAGGTGACGTGTCCGTCGTCCGCGCGGGCGTCGGACAGCTGACCGCGGATGACGGACATGATCGTGGCGATGGTGAGCGAGCCGGTCACCGCGCCGCGTCCGTCGGTGACGAGCACACCGCCCTGGCTCGCCGCGAGCATCGTGTCGAGCGCATCGTTGAGTGTCGACGACGGCGCGACCACCGGAAGCCTCGGATCGAGATAGTCGGAGATCCGTTCCTTGGTCGCCACTTCGTCGAGCGACGGCCACGCGCGAGGGCGGCCGTGTGCGTCGACGACCACGATCCAGGTGGCTCCACGCGCCCTCGCCCGGCCGATCACCTCGTGCGACGACTCGCCGACGCGCGCGGTCACCACAGCGTCGTGGTCGACGTCCTTGACCCTCGACAGCGTCAGGTGGGCCAGGGTGGCGCCGGATCCGACGAACTCCTCGACGAACGGCGTCGCCGGTGTCGCGAGGATCTCCTCCGGCGTCGCGTACTGCTCGATGTGCCCGCCCTCGGACAGGATCAGAACCTTGTCGCCGAGCTTCGTCGCCTCCTCGAAGTCGTGGGTGACGATCACGACCGTCTTCGCCAGCTCGTGCTGGATGGCGATCAGGCTGTCCTGCAGGCGGACCCGGGTGATGGGGTCGACTGCGCCGAACGGCTCGTCCATCAGGAGGACGGGTGGGTCCGCGGCCAGGGCCCGCGCGACGCCGACCCGCTGCTGCTGCCCACCCGACATGTCCTTCGGGAGCCGGTCACGGAAGGTGTCGGCATCGAGTCCGACCAGGTCGAGGAGGTACTCGGTGCGCTCCTCGATGCGCCTGCCGTCCCATCCGAGCACGCGGGGGACGGCGCCGATGTTCTTCGCCACCGACCAGTGCGGGAACAGTCCGCCCGACTGGATGACGTAGCCGATCGACTGGCGCAGCTTGTCGGGATTCTCGTGGGTGACGTCGCGGTCGCCGATGAAGATGCGGCCCGCGGTCGGCTCGATCAGGCGGTTGATCATCTTGAGTGTCGTCGTCTTGCCGCAACCGGAGGGGCCGACGAAGGCCACGACCTGACCGGCTTCGATGTCGAGGTCGATCGATTCGACCGCCGGCCTCGACTGACCGCGGTACCGCTTGACGACGCCGTCGAGGCGGATGGAGGCGCCGGTGACGGCACGGTTCTCGGTCACTGCAGTCCCTTCGAGATGGTCAGGCGCCCCAGGAGGACGAGGAGGGCGTCGAAGACCAGTGCGACGATCACGATGAGAACGGTTCCGGTGAAGGCCATCTCGACCGAGTTGGTACCGCCGAGTCGTGAGAGTCCGTTGAAGATGAGCGACCCGAGTCCAGGTCCGAGAACGTAGGCGACGATGGCGGCGACGCCGACGATCATCTGGGTGGACACGCGGATCCCGGTGAGAATGACCGGCCACGCGATCGGCAACGACACCGTGACGAGGATGCGGCTGCGGGACAGCCCGATTCCACGTGCGGACTCGATGAGCGAGTCGGGCACCGATCTCAGGCCGACGATCGCGTTGCCGATCACCGGCATCGCCGCGAAGAACGCGAGCATGATGAACGACGGTACGACACCGAGACCGAACGGGATGATCAGCAGGGCGAGCAGGGCCAGGGACGGGATGGTCAGTGCGACGCGGCTGCTGGTGAGGGTCAGTGCGGAGGCCAGTGGAAGGCGGTGCACCGCAACGGCGATCACGATCGCGACGACGGTTCCCACCAGGACGGTCTGGAAGGCCAGCGACGCGTGCTGATAGGTGAGGAACGCGAGAAACTCACCCCGACCCTGCAGGTAGTCCCAGAGGTTCACGAAGCTCCTTCTCGCGGCGGCGCCTTCCGGAGTGCTCGAATCCGACGCTAGCAGGGGTGACGTGCAGAACTCCGGATTTGTGCGGCCTCCTTGGCTTCGAGTCGGCCGGGCGGACTACGCTCGCGCCGCCGCGGCCGCGCTCTGCTCGGCGAGGGTGCGCAGCCCGGCCGGATACACCCGCCTGCCGATCATCAGGGCCACGATCGCCGCGAGGTACACCAGTGGGGTGAGCTGCAGTGCGCCGAGAAGCCCGATTCGGTCGGCCAGAACACCCACGACGAACGGACCGGTCGCGAGTCCGAGGATGTTGTTGGAGACCGTGAGGGTCCCCAGCGCGGATGCGCGCACCGACGGATGGGTCAGGCCCGCCACCATCGCCGCCGTCGGGCCCGACGACCCGGCGGAGAAGAAGGCGCCGATGCCGAGCAGGACGAGCTGGGGTGCCCCGGTCTCCAGGGTGAAGGCGCAGCCGAGGGCAATCAGCGAGACGATGCAGTACGCGACGGCGCTGGCCCACTTCCGGCTCGGGTCGTTTCGGCTGACGCGGTCCGTGATCATGCCGCACACGACCATGCCGGATCCGATGAGCAGCACGAACACGGAGGCGATGACGCCTGCCTTGTCGGGGGCGAGGCCGTAGTACCGGTTGAAGAAGCTGGGTGTCCAGGCGAGGAGCACGGCCGCGGTGAACATCTGGAGTCCGCCGCCGACGTACGCGCACCAGATTGCGGGATTGGTGAACAGGGTGGACACCGGAACCCGGATCCGGCCGGAGACGGGCAGGTCCGTGTGCGGGTCGGCCTCGGCGTTGTGTTCCGCCAGGCGACGTTCGGTCACGACGGCCCGGAACACCGCGACGAGGAGCAGGCCGAGGACGGCCATCGCAGCGAACGACCACCGCCAGCTCAGGTGCACGGCGATCACGCCACCGAGCGAGACGCCGACGACCGAGCCGAACGATCCGCCCGCCATGAAGGCGCCACTGAGCGTCGAGTGCACGCGGGGCGCGAAGACACTGAGCACCAGGGCGATTCCGACGCTGCCGTACGCCGCCTCACCGACGCCGACCAGGAACCGCGCGGCCAGCATCTGTTCGTAGTTCGCCGCCAACGCGCAGCACAGCGTCGCGAGGCTCCAGATCACCGCCATCAGGACGAGGCTGCGGACCCGGCCCCAGCGGTCGGCGAGCAGGGAGAGCGGGAAGGTCAGCAGTCCGACCATCAGCGCGACGATGCTGGTGAGTGATGCCAGCTGCGAATCCGTCAGTGCCCAATCGGCTTTCAGGAAGGGGAACACCGCACTGAGTACCTGCCGGGACATGTAGTCCGAGAGGAGCAGTGCGAAGGTGAGCGCGAACACGAGCCAGGGGTAGAGCGATCGGCTGCGGCCGGTCGACGCGACGTCCGGCGCGGTGACGGCGCTCGCCGGCTCGGGGCCGTCGGTCGGCTCCGCGGTCGTGGTGGTGGGCAGTCCCATTTGGATGCTCCTTGCGCGGGAGGTGGTGGTGGGTGGGTGCGGCGCCGCTCAGGACGCGGCGCGGCGTGCCTCGAACGCGTCGAGTTCGTCCTCGAGGATGGGGACGCCGAGATTGCAGGCGTGGATGCCGAGAACGCTCACCATCTGCAGGACCGTGAGGATCTGCTCACGGGAGACTCCCAGTTCCAGTGCGGCCCGGATGTGCCGCCGCACGCCCGGTGCGTACAGGTGGGTGGCCGCGGCGTCGATGGCGATGCTGAGGAGTTCGACGAACTCGGGAGTGAACACACCGCGTCGCACCGGGGTCGCATTCATCGCCATGAACTGCTCGGTCCATTCGGGGTCCCAGTCGGACAGTGTGTCCCAGAGGGGATTCCAGTTGCCGGTGCGGCGCATCAGGTCGATGGTCGGCGTCCGGATCGGCTCGGGATTCGTGGTCATGCGGCACTCGTTTCACGCGTGGGGTGAACGGGGGTGACGCGGACGGCGACCCCCGCCGAAAGTGGCGTGGATCACGTTATCCGGATCGGTGAGGGGGTAGTTACCCTCAGGGGACGCTGTTCTGTCCTTTTCGGGACAGGGTGCGTCCCGGGATCGTGTGGCGGGTGCTACCGGGTGGCCTGCTTGCGCCACTCTCGGGGGCTCATGCCGAACTGCTGGTGGAACCACCGCGAGAAGCTGCTGGGGGTGGAGAACGCCAACATCTCGGAGATCTCGGTGAACGAATAGCGCCGGCCGGTCACCATCCGGTTCGCCAGTTCGGCCCGCGTCTCGTCGAGGACGGCGGTGAAGGTGAGGCCGGACTTGGCCAGATGGCGGTGCACGGTGCGGCGGTCCACGCCGATGCTGCGCGCGACCTGGTCGATCGTGCAGCGGCCGGTCGGCAGCAGCAGTTCGACGAGCTCGCGGACGCGGGTGGTCGTCGTGGGCTCCTCGGGTGTGGCGACGGTGTCGAGGAACTGGCGGGCGTAGGACCGCAGCACCGGGTCGGAGAGTCGGTTGGGCTCGTCGAGGTCACTCGTGTACGTGACGATTCCCGAGTACTCGGCGTCGAAACTCAGCGGCACGCCGAAGGTGCGCCGGTGTGTGCTGTCGTCTGCGGGCCTGGGGTGCTCGAAGCACACCGACGCCGGGTGCCAGCGGTCGCCGAGGACGTGGCCGAGCAGCTGGTACGTGGCGGTGACGGCAAGTTCCACGGACTGGCGTACCGGCATCGGTTCACCGGTGTCGACGTGGATGCGAATCGTGGACAGTCCGTCGCGCTCCGCGAGGCGGATGTGCAGGGACTCGTTGAACATGTGCTGGAACCTGATCAGCAGGCGGACGGCGCTGCGGGCGTCGGGTTCCTCGCGGAGGCTGATGCTCAGCGGGCCCAGGGTCGAGAGACGGCGGCGGTCCGCGAGCTTGAGTGCGAAGTCCGGCCGTCCCGATGCCGCCGCCGACAGCTCGAGCAGGCGTGCAACCGACGCCGCGGGAACCCACCGGTCCTGCAGTTCCAGGCCGGCGGGGTCGAGGTTGACGCTCCGCATCAGCTGGATCGGATCGAGTGCCAGCGAGCGGCTCAGCTCGATGTACCCGGTCAGCGCGGCGTAGCGCGCGAGTGGCTTGGCCACGCGGTTCCCCCGCTCGGTCTCGACTGCGCCCGGGTGTCCCGAGACGGCAACAAATATGTCCCCTCAGGATAAGTGTGATCCCTGACTCCTGGCTAGTGTGGTGTCAGCGAAGTCACAGCCGGGTGGTTCGAGTACGAAACCCGTTGTGGTGCAGCGGGAAACCGCACTCGCCGCGCGTGGAACCGCCACCGGCGAGCACGAGAACCGAGGAGAACTCACATGGCGAATGCGATCCGATTCCACGAAACGGGCGGCCCCGAGGTCTTGAAGTGGGAGTCCGTCGACGTGGGCGACCCGGGGGCCGGTGAGGTGCGCGTCCGGCACGAGGCCGTCGGTCTGAACTTCGCCGACACCTACTTCCGGACCGGCCTGTACCCCGCCCCGCTGCCTGCCGGCATGGGGGTCGAGGCCGCCGGCGTGGTCGAGGCGGTCGGTACGGGCGTCACCGGCTTCCGCGAGGGTGATCGCGTCACCTACACCGGGAGCCCGCTCGGCGCCTACAGCACCGAGCGCGTGATGCCCGCCGATCACCTGATCGCACTGCCGGACCGGATCACCTTCGGCACCGCGGCCGCGATGACCATGCGCGGGCTGACCACGGCGTACCTCCTGCGTCGGATCCATCCCCTGGCGCCCGGCGACACGGTCCTGCTGCACGCCGCAGCCGGCGGCGTGGGACTGATCTTCACGCAGTGGGCGAAGCTCTTGGGCGTCAACGTCATCGGTACCGTCTCCACCGACGGGAAGGCCGCAGTGGCACGGGCGCACGGATGCAGCGAGGTCATCGTGTACACCCGGGAGAACGTCGCCGACCGCGTTCGTGAGCTCACCGGCGGCAAGGGCGTCCCCGTCGTCTACGACAGCATCGGCGCCACCACCTTCCAGACCTCGATCGACTCGCTCGCCCGCCGCGGGCTTCTCGTCGCCTTCGGCACCGCATCCGGACCGATCCCGCCGATCGACGCCATGCAGCTCGCGGTCAAGGGATCGCTGTTCGTGACCCGTCCCGCCCTCGCCGACTACATCGCCGACCCCACCGAGCGGGCCGAGCTCGCCGGCGAACTGTTCGACCACGTCGCTTCCGGCCGGATCGCCATCGAGATCAACCAGCAGTACGCGCTCGACGACGCCGTCCGCGCCCACCGTGACCTGGAATCCGGCCGCAGCGTCGGGTCCTCGGTCTTCACCTGCTGAGAGGAGACACCAATGACCGCAACCGTCGACAGCCGATCGGTCCACTCCCGGACCGCCATGGACGCTCGTCCCCTCACCTGCAGCATCGGTGCCGAGGTGCTCGACGTCGCGCTCGCCGAGGTCGCCCACGACGAGATCCGTTTCGCGGAGCTGCGCGCTCTGCTGCTCGAGCACAAGGTGCTGTTCTTCCGCGACCAGGACATCACCCGCGGTGACCACGTCGCGCTCGCCGAGCGCTTCGGCTCCCTGGAAGACCATCCCGTCGTCGGCAGCGACCCGGACCATCCCGGGCTCGTCCGCATCTACAAGGACGTCGACAGTCCGCCGGAGCGGTTCGAGAACGCGTACCACTGCGATGCGACATGGCGCGAGAACCCGCCGATGGGTGCCGTGCTCCGCTGTGTCGAGGGACCGGCCGTCGGCGGTGACACCATGTGGGTGAACATGGCGCTCGCGTACGAGCGGCTGCCCGAACACGTGAAGGAGCGGATCGCCGGCCTGCGCGCCCGGCACAGCATCGAGTCGACGTTCGGTGCCCGCATGCCGATCGGAGAACGGCTCGCGCTCAGGGAACGCTTCCCGGACGCCGAGCATCCGGTCGTGCGCACCCACCCGGAGACGGGCGAGAAGATCCTCTTCGTCAACTCCTTCACCACCCACATCACCAATTTCCACACCGCCGAGAACGTCCGGTGTGGCATCGACTACGCGCCCGGCGCCGGTGAGCTGCTGCGCTACCTGCAGAGCCAGGCCACCATCCCCGAGTACCAGGTCCGCTGGCGCTGGACCCCGAACAGCATCGCGATCTGGGACAACCGCTCCACCCAGCACTACGCCGTCCAGGACTACCGGCACGCCGTCCGAAAGATGGAGCGCGCCGGGATCGTCGGCGACCGTCCCTTCTGAGACCCACCCGTCAGTTCTTCACACATCCATCCAGAAACGGAGCCACACAATGCATTTCCACGACGATGCGTTCTTCCCCGGGAACCAGGAGAAGCTGGTCATCACCGTCGCGCCGTACGGCCCGGAGTGGGCGGTGGAGGACTTCCCCGAAGACCTGCCCCTGACGATGGACGAGCACGTCCAGAAGGCCGTCGACTGCTACGAGGCCGGCGCGACGGTGCTGCACATCCACGTCCGCGAGGAGGACGGCAAGGGCTCCAAGCGGCTGTCGAAGTTCAACGAGCTCCTCGGCCGCCTCCGGGAAGCCGTGCCGGACATGATCCTGCAGGTCGGCGGCTCGATCTCGTTCGCGCCGGAAGGTGACGGTGCCGACGCGAAGTGGCTTCCGGACAACGTCCGCCACATGCTCGCCGAACTGGATCCGAAGCCCGACCAGGTCACGATCGCGATCAACACCAGCCAGATGAACATCATGGAGCTGATGACGCCGGGCGACATCAGGGGCACTTCGCTGGAGAACGCCGAGCTCGCCGCGACGTACCGCGAGATGACCGTCCCCGCCGGCCCCGAGTGGGTCGAGGAGCACCTGCGCCGCCTGCAGGCCGCAGGCATCCAGCCGCACTTCCAGTTGTCCTCCGTGCCGCAACTCGAAACCGTGGAGCGGCTGATCCGCCGCGGCGTCTACACCGGCCCGCTGAACCTCACCTGGGTCGGGATCGGCGGCGGCTTCGACGGACCGAACCCGTACAACATCATGAACTTCGTCCAGCGCGTCCCGGACGGCGCCTGCCTGACCCTCGAAACCCTGATGCGCAGTGTGCTTCCCGTCAACACCATGGCCATCGCGATGGGCCTGCACACACGGTGCGGCAACGAGGACAACCTGTGGGCGCCCAGCGGAGAGGAGAAGATCACCTCCGCGGAGCAGGTCCGTCAGCTGGTGCGGGTGGCGAAGGAGTTGGGCCGCGAGGTGGCCACCGGCAAGGAGGCCCGCGACATCTACAAGATCGGCACCACCTACGCCGACGCGGACGAGACCCTCGCCGAGCTCGGCTACGCCCCGAACCGCCTTCCCGGACAGGTCGGCTTCACCCAGCACGCCTGATCCGGAGTCGGGGGCGCGGCACATCGCGTCCCCGACGGGGGATTCCCGTACCGCACCATCTTTGGAGAACCGATGACCAGCACCACCGACCCGACCGTGGTGATCGTGCCCGGACTGCGGGACCACGTCGCCGATCACTGGCAGACCCTGCTCGCCGAGAAGCTCGATCGCGTGGTCACCGTACCGCCGCTCGAGCGTGACGGATTGAGCCTGAAGGCTCGGGTGGCGGCACTCGACTCGGTGCTCGCGGGCGTCGACGGTCCCGTCGTCCTGGTCGCCCATAGCGCAGGCGTACTCATCACCGTGCACTGGGCCCGGCAGGCGACCCGCTCGGTGCAGGGAGCGTTGCTGGCCACGCCGGCGGATCTGGAACTGCCTCTGCCGCAGGGCTATCCCACGACGGGGGAGCTCGACGAGGGCGGCTGGCTGCCGATCCCGCGGCGGCGGCTGCCGTTTCCGAGCATCGTCGCGGCCAGCGACGACGACCCGCTCGCGACGCACCGCCGTGTCGCAGGCCTCGCCGAGGTGTGGGGCAGCCGGCTCGTCGATCTCGGTCCCGTGGGGCATCTGAATCCCGCCTCCGGGTACGGGTACTGGTCGCGGGCCGAGGAGTTCGTGCGCGAACTGTCCGGTGCTCCCACACAGGTGTCGTCGTGACGCGCGTGTACGTGTCGGCGGCCGACGCCGTGGCCGACATCCGCGACGGCGCGTCGCTGGCGGTCGGCGGATTCGGGTTGTGCGGTGTTCCCGATGCGCTCATCGCGGCGCTGGCGGCAGGCGATGCCACCGACCTCGACGTCGTGTCCAACAACTGCGGAACCGACGGACACGGACTCGGACTCCTGCTGGAGAAGCACCGGATCCGGCGGGTGACCGCGTCGTACGTCGGTGAGAACCGCGAGTTCGCGCGCCAGTACCTGGACGGTGAGCTCGAGGTGGAACTGTCACCGCAGGGCACACTCGCCGAGCGGCTGCGTGCGGGCGGAGCGGGCATCCCGGCGTTCTTCACCCCTGCGGGGGTCGGAACTCCGGTCTCCGAGGGCGGGCTGCCGTGGCGGTACGGACCCGACGGCTCGGTCGCGGTGGCGTCGCCGCCGAAGGAGACCCGCGACTACGCGGGCCGGCGCCACCTGCTGGAGGAGTCGATCACCACCGACTACGCCCTGGTGCACGCCGCCATCGGGGACACCGCCGGGAACCTGGTCTTCAACCTCGCGGCACGCAATTTCAATCCGCTCGCCGCCATGGCGGGACGGGTGTGCATCGCCCAGGTCGAGACGCTCGTCGAACCCGGGGTTCTCGATCCCGCGATGGTCCACCTTCCGGGCATCTTCGTCGATCGCGTGGTGTGTACGGGACGGCAGGACAAGAAGATCGAGAAGCGGACGGTGGCCCCGCGGAACGAGCGCAGTGGCCACCGGGCGACGAACGGGGCACACACATGACCAGCACATCGACCGCCGTCGCGGGCTGGACCCGGGACCGGATGGCGGCGCGCGTCGCAGCCGAACTCGCGGACGGCGACTACGTCAACCTCGGCATCGGTCTCCCGACACTGATCCCCGACCACGTGCCGCCCGGACTCGGCGTGACCCTGCACAGCGAGAACGGGATCCTCGGCACCGGTCGCTACCCCGACGAGAGCTCGGTGGACGCGGACCTGATCAACGCGGGCAAGGAAACCGTCACGGTGAACGCCGGAGCCGCCTTCTTCGACTCCGCACTGTCGTTCGGGATGATCCGGGGCGGACACATCGACGTCGCGGTGCTCGGCGGCATGCAGGTGTCCGAGTCGGGCGACCTCGCCAACTGGATGGTCCCCGGCAAGATGGTCAAGGGCATGGGCGGCGCGATGGACCTGGTGCACGGCGCGGGGAAGGTCATCGTGCTGATGGACCACACGGACAAGGCGGGGGAGCCGAAGATCGTGCGCGCCTGCACCCTTCCCCTGACCGGGCAGGCCGTGGTGCACCGGATCGTCACCAACCTCGCGGTCATCGACGTCACGGAGTCGGGACTGGTGTTGCGTGAATGTGCACCGGGAGTATCCGCGGACGACGTGCGCGCCGCGACGGGCGCGCCCCTGCGCTGAAACCGGTGATGTGTCAGGTGCGGCTGCGACGCACGATCCTGACCAGGTCGCCGCCGGGACCTTCGAGCTGCCGGGGCGGGCGCCACACTGCGCGCAGGGTGCGGTCCAGATGCAGTCCGTCCACCTCGACGACCCGCAGGGCGCCGGAGTCCACCTGCGACGACACCGCAAGCGTGCTCAGCACGGCCGGGCCCACTCCGCTCAGCACGCTCGTCCGCACCGCGGCACCGCTTCCGAGTTCGAGAAGCGGTGCCGCCCTGTCGTATTCGTGGAGGGCGACGTCGAGCGTCGTTCGGGTTCCGGAACCCGGTTCGCGGACGACGAGGGGGGTCGCTGCCAGTTCGGCGACGGACAACGGGCGCCGCCGCCGGGCCCACGGGTGGCCGGGGTCGACAACCACGACCAGACGGTCGTGGGCGACGGCCACGCTGTGCAGCCCGCGGGGCACCGTGGGCGATTCGACGAACCCGACGTCGCAGGCGCCCGCCGTGACGTCCTCGCACACCTGCATGGAATTGCGTACCTGCAGGTGGATCGTGACATCGGGAGCCGTTCGGCGGAACCGGCCCAACCAGGCGGGCATCAGGTGTTCGGCGACGGTCATGCTGGCGCCGACGGTCAGTTCGGCGGCCCGTTTCTCGCGCATGCCCGCCGCCACGTCGAGCAGTTGTCCGGCCTCGGCGAGCACCCGCCGTGACCAGTGTGCGAGCACCGTCCCCTCGGGCGTCAACGTCGAACCCGTCGGCTTCCGCTGGAGCAGCGGAGTACCGACCTGCGCCTCCAGGCGCTTGATCGCCCGGCTCGCATTGGGCTGTGCCATGCCTGCGATCCGGGCTGCCGCACTGAGACTTCCGTGATCGTCCACGCCGACGACGAGTTCCAGGACGTCGAGGTCGGGCCACTCACGATGCATTCCCAAATCATATGCCAACTCTGTAGGACATATCGTTTCGATATGAGGCAATGGTGAGATGACGACTACCGCGCCGCCACCGGGTGGACCAGTGTGATCGGTATGTCCAGTGAAGTGCGAAACCTCCCGGAGTCGACAGCCGACCGCCTGCCCGAGGCGGCGACGACGGGCGCACCGTCCGCGGGCTCGGCTCGCGGACGGTGGGCGGGCGTCACGGCCGGCGTCGCCCTGTGCGTCGTCGGTGCGGCTGTCGCGATGGGGATCGGCCGACTGGTTCCGGCGGTCAACCCGATGCTGATCGCGATCGTCGCGGGCGCTCTGGTGTCGAACCTGGTCGCGGTACCCGGCTGGATCAAGCCCGGGCTGGACTTCTCCGCCAAGCGACTCCTTCGTGTCGGTGTGGCGCTGCTCGGTCTGCAGCTGATGTTCAGCGACGTCGTCGGGCTCGGGTGGGGAGTGATCGCCGTCGTCGTCGCGATCGTCGCACTCGGGATCGCAGGCACCCTGTACCTCGGAAAGCTGCTGGGCCTGTCCTGGACCCAGCGTGTCCTCATCGCATGCGGCTTCTCGATCTGCGGTGCCGCCGCGGTCGCGGCCACGGACGGTGTGGTCGGCGCGAAAGAAGAGGAACTGCTCACCGCTGTGGCACTGGTGGTCGTCTTCGGCACGCTGATGATCCCGGCGATCCCACTGCTTTCCGGCGCGTTCGGGTTGACCGACAGCCAGGCCGGCATGTGGGCGGGCGGTTCGATCCACGAGGTCGCGCAGGTCGTCGCGGCCGGCGGCATGATCGGCGGCGGTGCGCTCGCCGTCGCGACGGTGGTCAAGCTCGCCCGGGTCCTGATGCTCGCCCCCGTCATGGCCTACCTGGGTGCCCGTCAGCGACGGGCGGCCCAGGGTGCCGCCGAGGAGCGAACCCAGCCGCCGCTTGTTCCGCTGTTCGTCATCGGGTTCCTGGCGTGCGTCGCGCTGCGGTCGTCCGGGCTGCTGCCGCAGGCGGCGCTCGACCTGGCCAGGCTCGCCCAGACCGCCCTCCTCACCACCGCGATGTTCGCGCTCGGCCTCGGCGTCCGTGTGGGTCTGCTGCGCGCGGTCGGACCGAGGCCCTTCGTGCTCGCCGCGGCGTCCACCGTGTGGGTGGCGGGCATCGCGCTCGTCGGGACCGTGCTCGTCGCCTGACCGCGCCGGCAGCGCAGGGTGGGTGCACCGCGCGCCCCTCGGACACGCGATGATGTTGCGCAGGACGACGAACCTCGCGTCCCGCCGCGCCGACCACCACGACGGGTCGCGAACACAACAGGAGAGAAACACATGGCCTTCGCAGGCAACGTGGACGAGCTGGCCCTGCTCCAGACCGTCCGGCTCAAGGAATCGGTGACGGCTCCGGCCCTCGCGGCTCAGCTGGGGGTCTCGGAGTCCTCCGCTCAGGCCGCGTTGACCGCTCTCGTCGCGATGGGCCGCGCCACCGAGAACGCGGGCGCCGTCGCGCTGAACGAGGCGGGTCTCGCGGAGCTGGAGAACCAGCTCGACGCAGAGCGGGTCTCCATCGACGAGTTCCTCTTCGCCGAGGTCGTCGAGCGCTTCGAGCCCCTCGACGCAGAGTTCGGCGACGTGGAGGGAGACGCGGACAAGCTGGCCGACCTCGACCGCCGCGCCGCCGACGTCTTCGACGACGTCTCCGCGTACGTGCCGCGTCTCGCCCGCTACCAGGAGCTGCTCGCCGGCTCCGTCGACGACCCTGATGCGTACGCCGTGGTGTGGTCCGAACTCCGTCAGGAGATCCTCAGCGCCGCCGCGAACTGAGCGTCGACATGTGACGTGGTTCACCCCACCCCCTTTCGGGGGTATTGAGCAGGTGAGCCACGTCACTACCTTCTCTCGCAACCCCGGTGATCACGCCGGGATCCCCCCACATCCTGCGAGAGAGGGACCCATGACCACAGTGTCATCGGAATCGGTGTCGCCGACGCCGGCGCCCGGGCGAGGAGCCGAGGCTTCCGCCCAGTCGGGCACGAGCGTGCGCCGCGTGGCCGTCGCGAGCTGCATCGGCACCACCATCGAGTTCTACGACTTCTTCATCTACGGGACGGCAGCCGCGCTCGTCTTCCCGACCGTGTTCTTCCCGGCCCTCGGGTCCACCGCAGGTACCGTCGCCTCGTTCGCGACGTTCGCGGTCGCGTTCTTCGCACGACCGGTCGGGGCCATGCTGTTCGGCCACTACGGCGACAGGATCGGGCGCAAGAAGACGCTCGTCTCGACGCTGCTGTTGATGGGCATCTCGACGTTGCTCATCGGACTCCTCCCCGGTGCCGACACCATCGGTGTCGCCGCGCCGCTGATCCTGGTGCTGCTGAGGTTCGCGCAGGGCTTCGCGGTCGGCGGTGAGTGGGCGGGCGCGACACTGCTCACCGCGGAGTACGCGCCACCGGGCAAACGCGGCCTCTATGCGATGTTCCCGCAGCTCGGTCCGGCTCTCGCGTTCATCCTGTCGTCCGGAACGTTCCTGGTGACCGGCATCTTCCTCGGTGACACGAACGAGGCGTTCCTCTCGTGGGGCTGGCGGATTCCGTTCCTGTTCTCCATCGTTCTCGTCGCCATCGGCCTCTACATGCGGCTCGCGATCGAGGAGACGCCGGTCTTCCGGGCGAACCAGGCCGCCGACCGTGCACAGGAGCAGGACCAGCCGCGTCGGCTTCCGTTCGCCGACGCCTGGCGCTACCAGAGCAAGGAGATTCTGCTCTCGGCCGGTGCGCTCGCGACGCTGTTCGCGTTCTTCTACCTGGGTACCGCGTTCCTCACCAGCTACGGCACCAAGAACCTCGGCTTCTCGCGGCCGTTCGTGCTGTCGGTGGGCATCGCCTCCGCCTTCGTGTTCGGTGCGGCGATCGTCGTGTCGGCGCTGTACTCCGATCGCATCGGCCGCCGGAAGGTGATCATGGCGTCCTGCGTGGCCGCGTTCGGCTGGGCGCTGGTGCTGTTCCCGCTGCTCGACACCGGCTCCCCGGTGGCGTTCGCGATCGGCATGTTCGGCACCCTCGGCATCTTCGGCGTCGCCTACGGGCCGTGCGGTGCGCTGCTTCCCGAGATGTTCGCCACGCGCTACCGGTACACCGGTGCCGGTCTGGGCTACAACCTCGCAGGTGTCCTGGGCGGTGCGATCCCGCCGCTGATCGCCGCGCCGCTCGCCGCGTCCTTCGGCGGCATCGCGATCGGCGTGATGCTCGCGATCCTCGCCGTCCTGAGCTTCTTCTGCACCCGCGCACTGGTCGAGACCAAGGACCTCGCGCTGTAGGTTCCTCCGCCCGGTGGAGTGTCCGGTTGTCGCACAGTTGCCGGCACCCCACCGGGCGGAGTATGTCGTGGATCACATCACTGCGAGTACGTTCGAGAGAGACAGCCCGTCGCCGGCCGGCGGGGCTCGAGGAGGACTGACATGACCCGGACCCCGTCCGCCGAAGCGATCGACCGGACTTCGTCCGTGGGGGAGATCGCGCTTCCCAGCTACGCCTCGGGCCCGTGGGACGCCCCGATGCTGGGCGACACGATCGGTGACAACTTCGATCGGACCGTCGCCGCGCACGGTGATCGCGACGCGCTGGTCGAGCACGCCACCGGGCGGCGGTGGACCTACACCGAACTGGCCGTCGAGGTCGACGAACTCGCCGCGGGCTTCCTCGCCCACGGGCTCGGCAAGGGCGACCGGGTCGGGATCTGGGCCCCGAACTGCGCCGAATGGACCATGGTGCAGTACGCGACCGCGAAGATCGGCGCGATCCTGGTCAACATCAACCCCGCCTACCGCTCGCACGAACTGCAGTACGTGCTCGAGCAGGCCGGGATCCGCACCCTCGTCTCCGCCGCCGCGTTCAAGACCTCCGACTACGCCGCGATGATCACCGAGGTCCGCCCGAACTGTCCCGCACTGGAATCGGTGATCCTGCTCGGCGGCGACGACTGGAACGCCCTGCTCGCCGACGGAGCCCGCGCCCTGGCCGCAGACGAGGGCGCCGTGTCGTCGGCGCAGGCGTCGCTGTCCGCGGACGACCCGATCAACATCCAGTACACCTCGGGGACAACGGGATTCCCGAAGGGTGCCACCCTCAGCCACCACAACATCCTCAACAACGGCTATTTCGTCGGGGAACTGTGCCACTACACCGAGGCGGACCGCGTGTGCATTCCGGTGCCGTTCTACCACTGCTTCGGGATGGTGATGGGCAACCTCGCGTGCACCAGTCACGGTGCGGCGATGGTGATTCCCGCGCCCGCGTTCGACCCGAAGGCCACGCTCGACGCGGTGCAGGCCGAACGGTGCACCTCCCTGTACGGCGTCCCGACGATGTTCATCGCCGAACTCGCCGAACCCGACTTCGAGAACTACGACCTGTCGAGCCTGCGCACCGGGATCATGGCGGGCTCACCGTGCCCGGTGGAGGTGATGAAGCAGGTCATCGAACGGATGGGCATGAGCGAGGTCTCCATCTGCTACGGCATGACCGAGACGTCACCGGTGTCCCTGCAGACCCGATCCGACGACACCATCGACCAGCGGGTGTCCACGGTCGGCCGCGTCGGCCCCCATCTCGAGGTCAAGATCGTCGATCCCGCCACCGGGCTCACCGTGCCCCGCGGTGCGGCCGGTGAACTGTGCACCCGCGGGTACTCGGTGATGCTCGGGTACTGGAACAACCCGGAGAAGACCGCCGAGGCGATCGACGCGGCACGGTGGATGCACACCGGGGACATCGGCGTCATGGACGCCGACGGCTACGTGGCCATCACCGGGCGCATCAAGGACATGGTCATCCGCGGCGGTGAGAACATCTACCCCCGCGAGATCGAGGAGTTCCTCTACACCCACCCCGACATCCTCGACGCCCAGGTCATCGGGGTGCCCGACGAGAAGTACGGCGAGGAACTGATGGCGTGGGTGCGGATGCGGGAGGGCGCCGCCCGTCTGGATGCCGACGCGGTCCGCGAGTTCTGCACCGGCAAACTCGCCCGCTACAAGATTCCCCGCTACGTCCACGTCGTCGACGAGTTCCCGATGACGGTCACCGGCAAGGTCCGCAAGGTCGAGATGCGGGAGCTGGCGGTCGAGCTGATCGGGCGTGACTGAGGTAGGCGACATGCGGGAAACGTTGCGAGGCGGCCACATCGAGGTTCGACCGGAGATCGAGCTGTCCTGGAAGCGGTCCGCCCTGTGCGGGGTGGACCCCGGCGGCGCATTCGACGCCGAGCCGGCCACGGACCTCGATCCCTCGTCCCGTCTCCTGCGCGCCGCCCGTCCGGTACTCGACGAGATCGGTGTCCAGATCGAGGGCACCGACCTGTGCGTTCTGCTCGCCGACCCGGACTGCCGGATCGTCGCCCGCGTCTTCGACACCCCCGCCGTCGAACGCCGCATGGAACGGCTCGGCGCGATCATCGGATCGAGATTCGGGGAGGACCGGGCGGGGACCAACGCGCTCGGCACCCCTCTCGAACTGCGCCGTGGCATCGTCGTCAACGGCGACGAGCACTACCTCGAACAGTTCCGCGAGTTGAGCTGCTACGGGCACCCGATCATCCACCCGGTCACCCGGCGGGTGGAGGGCATCCTCGACCTGACCTGCATTGCCCCACAGGTCAACTCGTTGTTCGCGCCGTTCCTCCAGCGGGCTGCGTCCGACATCCAGAAGCGCCTGCTCGACGGCGCCCGGGCCTCCGAGCAGCGCCTCGTCGACGCGTTCCACCGGGTGTCGCCGCAGGGGCGGCTGGCGGTCGCCGCGATCGGTGAGGACGTCCTGCTCGCCAATCGCGCGGCGCAGGAGATGCTCGACGTGGCCGACCACGCCGTCCTTCGTGGGCTCGCCGGTGATCTGCGGCCCGACCAGTCCCGCGTCGTGGACCTCGTACTCGCGTCGGGCGAAGCGGTGACCGTGCACGTCGACCGCGTCGCCGGGGCGGACGGGGGTGCACTGTTCCGGGTCAGCCCCTCGGAGCGGCGGTCCGTCCCGATTCCGCGCGGATCGACCCGGGTCGAACCGGGTGCGCGCGTCCGTACCGAACTGCGGCGTCTGCGGGGCACGGGTGAGCCCGTGGCGATTCTCGGGGAACCGGGCACGGGCCGGACCAGTGCCGCCCGGGACGTCGCAGGCGACACCGGAACCCGATGGCTCGACGCGACGCAGGTCGTGGTCCAGGGCGTCGACGGGTGGGTCGCGGATCTCGGCGCCCACCTTCGCGGCGGCGACGTGGTGGTCGTGGAGCAGGTGCACCTGCTGCCGGAATCGGTGTTGTCGCTGCTTGCGTCGGCGCTCGGCGGTGACGGCCCTCGTGTCGTGCTGACGGCTGCGCCCGGACCGGATCTGCCAGGCCCGGTCGCGTCGCTCGTGGCGCGCTGCCCCGGGCAGGTGACGCTGCCGCCGCTGCGGCAGCGGCTGACCGAACTTCCGGAGCTCGCGCAGGGCGTGCTGGACGAGATCGCGCCCGGAACGCGGCTGACGGCGCCTGCCCTCGCGGCGCTGTCCGCCGCGCAGTGGCCGGGCAACCTCGCGGAACTGCGTGTCGTTCTCGGCGACACGGCGCGCCGGGTCGCCACGGCCGACGGCGGCCGTTCCGCGGTCCGGATAGCCGTCGACGATCTGCCCGCGCACTATCGCACCTCCGAACGGCTCGCTCGACTCGGTGGGCGTGAGCGTGCCGAGCGGCAGGCGATCGTCGAGGCCCTCGGCGCGTGCGGTGGGAACAAGGTTCACGCGGCGGCGCAACTGGGCATCAGCCGCAGCACCCTGTACGCGCGGATGCGGGCACTGGACATCACGGTGGGTTCGTCGAACTGACGGCCACGTGTCCGGTGGCGATGTGCGCTGTGCCGCAACGTCACTGGAGCGTCGACCCCGACACGTACCGGGGTGGCGATCGGCCGGCGCCGGTGTCCGAAGCTCGGACAGTTGGCATCGTCGAAACCCGAGAATCATGACGTACGTCACATCGTCATTTCGAAGGAGTTCCGATGACAGCGATCGCCGACTTCCCGCTCGCCTCCACGGTCCAGGGTTTCCTGACCGGCGGGGCCAAGAAGCTCCTGATCGGGGGCGAGTGGGTGGACGCCGCCTCCGGCCGCACGTTCGCGACCTACGACCCCGCGACCGGGAACGCGCTCACCGAGGTCGCCCACGGGCAGTCCGAGGACGTGGACCGCGCGGTGCGGGCAGCGCGGCGCGCGTTCGACGAGGGGCCGTGGGCGTCGATGAAGCCCAACCAGCGCGAGCGGCTGATCTGGCGGGTCGGCGACATCCTCTCCGAGCGGGCCGAGGAGTTCGGTCAGCTCGAAGCCCTCGACAACGGAAAGTCCGTGGCGATCGCCAGTGCCGTCGACGTGGCCTGGGCTGCCGACGTGTTCCGCTACTACGCGGGCTGGGCCACCAAGATCGAGGGCAGCACCGTCAACGTGTCGATGCCCTTCGCTCCCGACGCGCAGTTCCACGCCTACACGCTTCGCGAGCCGGTCGGCGTGTGCGGTCTCATCGTGCCCTGGAACTTCCCCCTGCTGATGGCGGCCTGGAAGCTGGCCCCGGCGCTCGCCGCGGGCAACACGGTGATCCTCAAGCCGGCCGAGCAGACACCGCTGACCGCGCTGCTGCTCGGTGAGGTGTTCCAGGAGGCCGGCTTCCCGCCCGGCGTCGTCAACATCGTCAGCGGATTCGGAGACGCCGGTGCCGCACTGTCGGCGCACGACGACGTCGACAAGGTCGCGTTCACCGGGTCCACCGAGGTCGGCAAGAAGATCGTCGACGCGGCGAAGGGCAACCTCAAGAAGGTCACCCTCGAACTCGGCGGGAAGAGCCCCAACATCGTGTTCGCGGACGCCGACTTCGACGCCGCCGTCGAGGGATCCGTCAACGCGTGGCTGTTCAACCACGGCCAGTGCTGCGTCGCGGGAACCCGGATGTTCGTGGAGGACAGTATCTTCGACGAGTTCACCCAGGCCGTTGCAGACGCCGCGAGCCAGGTGAAGATCGGCCCCGGCCTCGACCCCACCACCCAGCTCGGACCGCTGGTGTCCCAGGAACAGTTCGACAAGGTCACCGGCTATCTCGCGGCCGGTCTCGCCGACGGCGCACGCGCACTGACCGGCGGAAAGCGGTGGGGAGACACCGGGTACTTCGTCGAGCCCACGGTCTTCGTCGACGTGAAGCCCGAGTTCTCGATCGTGCAGGAGGAGATCTTCGGCCCCGTCGTCGCCGCGCTGCCGTTCAACGCCGAGGCCGGTGTCGCCGCCGCGGCCAACGACTCGATCTACGGCCTCGCTGCGGGCATCTGGACGAAGGACATCTCGAAGGCGCACCGCACCGCACGGCAGATCAAGGCCGGCTCCGTGTGGATCAACCAGTACAACGGCTTCGACACCGCAATGCCGTTCGGCGGCTACAAGCAGTCCGGCTGGGGCCGTGAGCTCGGCGCGGCGGGCCTCGACGCCTACACGATCACCAAGTCCGTCAACGTCGCACTCTGACCTGTTCACCGAAGCGAAGGAGAGATTCGTGAAGACCACTGCTGCCGTTCTGCTCGAGGCGGGCAAGCCGTTCGAGATCATGGAGCTCGAACTCGACGGGCCGGGCCCCGGCGAGGTGCTGATCAAGTACACCGCCGCGGGACTGTGCCACTCGGACCTGCATCTCACCGACGGGGATCTCCCGCCGCGCTATCCCATCGTCGGAGGTCACGAGGGGTCCGGAATCATCGAGGAGGTCGGCCCCGGCGTCACCAAGGTCAAGCCCGGCGACCACGTGGTGTGCAGTTTCATCCCGAACTGTGGCACCTGCCGGTACTGCTCGACGGGCAGGCAGAACCTGTGCGACATGGGAGCGACCATCCTTGAGGGCTCGATGCCCGACGGATCCTTCCGGTTCCACGCGAAGGGCATGGACTTCGGTGCCATGTGCATGCTCGGTACCTTCTCCGAGCGAGCGACCATCTCTCAGCACTCCGTGGTGAAGGTGGACGACTGGCTGCCGCTGGAGACTGCGGTGCTCGTCGGGTGTGGCGTGCCGTCCGGCTGGGGCACCGCGGTCAACGCGGGCAACCTGCGTGCCGGAGACACCGCTGTCGTGTACGGCGTCGGTGGCCTCGGCATCAACGCGATCCAGGGCGCGGTCAGCGCGGGATGCAAGTACGTCGTCGCCGTCGATCCCGTCCCGCTCAAGCGTGAGACCGCACTGAAATTCGGTGCCACCCATGCCTTCCCGGACGCCGAGAGCGCCGCCGCCAAGGTGGCGGAACTGACGTGGGGGCAGGGAGCCGATGCCGCGCTGATCCTGGTCGGGACCGTCGACGAGGAGGTCGTCTCCGCAGCCACCGCCGTCGTCGGCAAGGGCGGCACGGTGGTCATCACGGGTCTCGCCGATCCCACGAAGTTGACGGTCCACGTCTCGGGCTGCGACCTCACCCTCAATCAGAAGACGATCAAGGGATCGCTCTTCGGATCCATGAACCCGCAGTACGACATCGTCAAGCTGCTGCGTCTCTACGACGCCGGACAGTTGCGGCTCGACGAACTGGTCACCACGCGGTACTCCCTCGAACAGATCAACGAGGGCTACCAGGACCTCCGCGACGGGAAGAACATTCGCGGCGTGCTCGTGCACGGGCAGTAGGTTCGAGAGCGGCATCGCCGCGGGATCTCCCACGACGGTCCCCGGGTCGGTCGGTCCGACCCGGGGACCGTCGTTCGCGCGGAACCCTCGCCGGGTGCGCGGTACCATGTTTCGTATCGATTGCGGATGACGCCCACACGGTCTCGCGACACCGGTCTCGTGACCGATCGGTTGAAGAGGAGTCCATCATGCTCGGCGATATCATCGGCACCATCATTTTCGGCGCGGTCATCGGCGTGCTCGCGCGCCTCGTCATCCCAGGCAAGCAGGCGATGGGATGGATCATCACGGTCGTGCTCGGCATCGCGGGCGCCCTCATCGGGTACTGGATCTGGGACCTCATCAGCGACAAGGGCGACACCGGCGGAATCGACTGGTGGCGGTGGATCATCAGCATCGCGGCCGCGGCCCTGCTCACGCTCGGCTACACGTCGCTGACCCGCGAGAAGTCGTAACGGAGGCGCAGATCGGCTCGGCACACGCACAGCCGCTGTGGTGAGCGAGGAGGACCGCGGGACCTATGTGACCGCGGTCGTTCTCGCTGCCCTGGCCGGCTACGTCGACGCTTTCGGTTTCATCACGCTCGGCGGGTTCTTCGTCTCGTTCATGAGCGGCAACACGACGAGAATGGGCGTCTCCGCGGTCGAAGGCCACTGGCATCCGGCGCTGATCGGTGCGGGGATCATCGTGCTGTTCGTCCTCGGTGTCGTCATCGGCTCTTTGGTCGGCCACCGGGTCGGCCACCGCAGGCGCGCGGCGGTACTGACGCTGACCGCGGTACTGCTCGTCGTCGCCGTGGCCGGGTCGGCTGTCGGGTCGACCCAGATCGTCGTCGCGGCGCTGGCGCTGGCGATGGGCGCCGAGAACACCGTGTTCGATCGCGGGAGCGGCTCGTCGATCAGCCTGACCTACATGACGGGAACCCTCGTCAAGCTCGGCCGAAGCATCGCCGCCGCGACGACCGGCGGTGCCCGCTGGGAATGGCTCCGGTTCGCGGGCCTGTGGCTCGGACTGTTGGCCGGTGTGGCGAGCGGCACCGGAGTGCACCGCGCGATCGGCATGGCCGGTCTCTGGATCGCCGTGGTGGTCGCAGCCGTGCTCGCCGTCGTCTTCGCACGCCGACCGCACCTCGGGCTCAACGGGGCGAATACATGATGACCGCGACCCCCGCGAGGCAGATCAGGGCGCCGAGGACGTCCCACCGATCGGGTCGGAAGCCGTCGAGCACCATCGCCCACACCAGTGAGCCGGCGACGAAGACGCCGCCGTACGCGGCGAGGATGCGACCGAAGTTCGCGTCCGGCTGCAGTGTGGCGACGAATCCGTAGACGCCGAGGGCGATCACACCGAGACCGGCCCACAACCACCCCCGGTTCTCGCGCACGCCCTGCCACACCAGCCACGCGCCACCGATCTCGAACACGGCGGCGACGGCGAACAACAGCACGGACTTCGCGACGGTCATGGCCCAGACCCTATGTGTGGCGCTCGCGCGCGCGGCGGTTGGACGCCCGGCGTGAGGGCCGCGAAGGTCATGCGCCGCAGGACCTCGCGGGTGCGCGCAGGGCTGGTGCGGGCCGCGCTGTGTGGGGTGGAGTTGATCAGGCCGAAGGTGGCGTGGGCCTTGATCCGGGCGTCCGTCTCGGTCAGCTCGGGGTCGATCTCGCGCAGGACCTGCACCCACAGCTCGACGTAGCGGCGCTGGAACTGGCGGACCTGGCGTCGGGCGCTCTCGGGGAGCGAGGCGAGGTCGCGGTCCTGCACACGGATCAGGTCGGACTCGTCCAGGGCGAAGTCGAGGTGGAATTCGACCAGGCCCGCGAGGGCGGTCGCCGCGTCGGGAGTGGACTCGACGACGTCGGTACCGCCGTCGAGCAGGCGTGCGCTGATGTCCACCAGCAGCTCGACCAGCAGGGCTTCCTTGTTGGAGAAGTGCCGGTAGACGGCGGGACCGCTGATTCCGACGGCCGAGCCGAGGTCCTCCAGGCGCACGCCCGCGTATCCGCGTTCGGCGATGAGCCGGGCGGCGGACTGGAGCAGCTGTCTGCGGCGGTCGGCCTTGGCCTGGCCTCGGCGTGTGAGGGCCGGCTGCTGCAGATCGTCGTCGGCGGTCACGGTGGTTCACCTCTTCGGCCACGGGGTATGGACAACTCAGTTAATCACAGTTATCTTGAATTCGGTTATTGGCAGTTAACCGAATTGCTTCGGTGGTCACGTGGTGGCCTCGACACGACGGGCGGCGAGATGGGTTTCGACCGGGACGAGAACAGAGCCGAACACGAGAGGCTGGTGACCGAGCTGCGTGAGCGCCTCGCTGTCGCCGCGCTCGGTGGCAGCGAGAAGTCGCGACAGCGACACGTCGATCGCGGCAAGTTGCTGCCGCGGGACCGGGTGCACACGCTGCTCGATCCGGGCAGCCCGTTCCTGGAGTTCTCGCCACTCGCGGCGAACGGCCTCTACGACGACGAGAGCCCCGGGGCGGGCATGATCGCCGGAATCGGCCGGGTGTCGGGGCGTGAATGCGTGATCGTCGCCAACGACGCCACGGTCAAGGGTGGCACCTACTACCCGATGACGGTCAAGAAGCACCTGCGGGCGCAGGAGATCGCGCTGCAGAACAATCTGCCGTGCATCTACCTCGTCGACTCGGGCGGCGCGTTCCTGCCGCGGCAGGACGAGGTGTTCCCGGATCGCGAGCACTTCGGACGGATCTTCTACAACCAGGCGACGATGAGCGCCAAGGGAATTGCGCAGATCGCATCGGTGATGGGGTCGTGCACCGCGGGTGGGGCCTACGTGCCCGCGATGAGCGACGAGGCCGTCATCGTCCGCAACCAGGGCACCATCTTCCTCGGCGGTCCACCGCTGGTGAAGGCCGCGACCGGAGAGGTGGTCACGGCCGAGGAACTCGGTGGCGGCGACCTGCACTCGAAGGTCTCCGGGGTCACCGACCACCTCGCGGCCGACGACCAGGACGCGCTGCGGATCGTCCGGAACATCGTCTCCACCCTCGGGCCCCGTGAGCCGCGACCGTGGGACGTCGCCGAGACCGTCGATGCGGTCGCCGATCAGACGGAGCTGTACGACGTGGTCCCGACGGACCCGCGCACCCCGTACGACGTGCACGAGGTGATCACCCGTCTCGTCGACGGCGTCGGCGGTGCCGACCCTGGAGCCAGTGGGTTCCAGGAGTTCAAGGCGGAGTACGGCAAGTCCCTCGTCACCGGATTCGCCCGGATCCACGGGCATCCGGTCGGCATCGTTGCCAACAACGGCGTGCTGTTCGCCGAGTCCGCGATGAAGGGCGCGCACTTCATCGAACTGTGCGACAAGCGGTCGGTCCCCCTGCTGTTCCTGCAGAACATCGCCGGGTTCATGGTCGGACGCGACTACGAGGCCGGCGGCATCGCCAAGCACGGCGCCAAGATGGTCACCGCGGTCGCCTGTGCGCGGGTGCCGAAGCTGACGGTGGTGATCGGCGGCTCCTACGGTGCGGGCAACTACTCGATGTGCGGGCGCGCGTACTCACCGCGGTTCCTGTGGATGTGGCCCAACGCGCGCATCTCCGTGATGGGCGGCGAGCAGGCCGCCTCCGTGCTCGGCTCCGTCGGTTCCGGCAGCGACCCGGACGCGATCCGCGCCCAGTACGAGGCGCAGGGCAATCCGTACTACTCGACCGCACGGTTGTGGGATGACGGCGTCATCGACCCTGCGGACACCAGAACTGTTCTCGGACTGGCGCTGTCGGCGTGCGCGAACGCGCCGATCGAACCGGTCTCCTACGGCGTCTTCCGGATGTGAGTGGCATGACTGTGAACGATACGACCGAATCGACCGCCCGCGGTGGCGGCATGTTCCACACCGTGTTGGTCGCCAACCGCGGCGAGATCGCGGTCCGGGTGATCCGGACCCTGCGTGCGATGGGAATCCGCTCCGTCGCCGTGTACAGCGACGCGGACGCCGACGCCCGCCACGTGCGCGAAGCGGACACCGCAGTCCGGCTCGGCCCCGCTCCGGCCCGCGAGAGCTACCTCGACATCGACAAGGTGGTGGCGGCAGCGCAGCGCACCGGTGCGCAGGCCGTGCACCCGGGTTACGGCTTCCTCTCGGAGAACGCGGCGTTCGCGGCGGCGCTGGAGAAGGCCGGGATCGCCTTCCTCGGACCGTCGGCGCGGGCGATCGAGGTGATGGGCGACAAGATCACCGCCAAGAACGCGGTTGCGCAGTTCGACGTCCCGGTGGTTCCGGGCATCGCGAAGCCGGGTCTCACCGATGCCGAACTGATCGCCGCGGCGGACGAGGTCGGGTATCCGGTGCTGGTCAAGCCCTCGGCCGGTGGCGGCGGCAAGGGCATGCGGATGGTGGAGGACCCGGCGAATCTGCCTGCCGCGCTGGTCAGTGCGCGCCGGGAGGCGGCATCCGCCTTCGGCGACGACACCCTGTTCCTGGAGCGGTTCGTGTTGCGGCCCCGCCACATCGAGGTCCAGATCCTGGCGGACGGGCACGGCAACGTGATCCACCTCGGTGAGCGTGAGTGCAGTCTGCAGCGTCGGCATCAGAAGGTGATCGAGGAGGCGCCGTCGCCGCTGCTCGACGAGGCGACGCGGGCCCGGATCGGGGAGGCGGCCTGCAACACCGCCCGCAGTGTCGACTACTCGGGAGCCGGGACGGTGGAGTTCATCGTGTCCGCCGACCGTCCCGACGAGTTCTTCTTCATGGAGATGAACACCCGTCTGCAGGTCGAGCATCCGGTCACCGAGATGGTCACCGGTGTCGATCTGGTCGAGTGGCAGGTGCGGGTCGCGGCGGGGGAGCCCTTGACCGTCGCCCAGGACGACGTCACGCTGACCGGGCACGCGATCGAGGCACGCGTCTACGCAGAGGATCCGGGGCGCGGCTTCCTGCCGACCGGCGGCACGGTCGTCGATCTCGTCGAGGCAGCCGGGGCCGGGGTGCGCGTCGATTCCGGCCTGCGGGTCGGCACCGTCGTCGGGTCCGACTACGACCCGATGCTGTCGAAGGTCATCGCCTTCGGTTCCGACCGGGCAGCAGCACTGCGCGGGCTCGACCGCGCACTCGCCGAGACCGCGGTGCTCGGTGTCGTCACCAACATCGACTTCGCTCGGTTCCTGCTCGCCGACCCCGACGTGATCGCGGGCAACCTCGACACCGGTCTGCTGGACCGTCGGGTCGGCGACTACGTGGCGCCGGAACCGACCGACGACCACCTGATCGCCGCCGCGGCACACCGGTGGCTGCAGCGGTGGCCGTCCGGCCCGGCGGACCCCTGGGACGTCCCGTCCGGCTGGCGGATCGGAGCCGCCGCGCCGACCAGCATCCGGCTCGCGACCCCGTCCCGTGCCGAACACGTCCGCATCACCGGTCGCCCGGGTGCCGCCACCGTCACGCTCGACGACGGCGAAACCCGGTCTCTGACAGCATCACTGGACGGCGATGTACTGCGCGTGGTGATCGACGGCCGCAGTGACACCTACCGCGTCGCCGCCCACGACGGGCACCTGTGGCTCGCCTCCCCGTCGGGGACGACGATGGTACGTGAGGTCGAGGAGGTCAACGTCCGCACCGGCGACGCCCATGCCGGCGAGGCGGAGCTGACCAGCCCGATGCCCGGCGCCGTCATCGCCGTCGGAGCCGAGTCCGGCGCAGCGGTCACGGCCGGCACCACGATCGTGGTGGTGGAGGCGATGAAGATGGAACACGCACTGACCGCACCGATCGACGGCACCGTCGAAATCCTCGTCGCCGCAGGCGATCAGGTGAAGGTCGACCAACTGCTGGCCCGGGTGATCCCGGCCGAGAACGACGCCACCGACAACACCGAGAAGGGTGACCAGCGATGACCGACTACCTCTCCACCGGAGCGCTCCCGGACGAGTACGCACAGCTCGCCAAGGCGGTCCGCGACTTCGCGCAATCGGTGGTCGCACCGGTCGCCGCAGAGCACGACGCCAACCACACCTTCCCGTACGAGGTCGTCGACGGGATGGCCGAACTCGGACTGTTCGGGCTGCCGTTCCCCGAGGAGTACGGGGGACAGGGCGGCGACTACTTCGCGCTGTGCCTGGCGCTCGAAGAGCTCGGCAAGGTCGACCAGTCGGTCGCCATCACCCTGGAGGCCGGTGTCTCCCTCGGTGCGATGCCCGTGTACCGCTTCGGCAACGAGGAGCAGAAGCAGGAGTGGCTGCCTCAGCTCACCAGCGGCAAGAACCTCGCGGCGTTCGGACTGACCGAGCCCGGCGCAGGCAGTGACGCGGGTGGGACCCGCACCACCGCGCGCGAGGACGGTGACAGCTGGGTGATCAACGGCAACAAGCAGTTCATCACCAACTCCGGCACCGACATCACCCGGCTGGTCACGGTCACCGCGGTCACCGGGACCGCGGCGAACGGCAAGAAGGAGATCTCCACCATCCTCGTGCCCACCAGCACCCCGGGGTTCACGGCCGAGCCTGCCTACAACAAGGTCGGCTGGAACGCCTCCGACACCCACCCGCTGTCCTTCGACGACGTGCGTGTCCCCCGGGAGAACCTGCTCGGTGAGCGCGGTCGTGGCTACGCGAACTTCCTGCGCATCCTCGACGAGGGCCGCATCGCGATCGCGGCGCTGTCCGTCGGGGCCGCCCAGGGCTGTGTCGACGAATCGGTCAAGTACGCCAAGGAGCGGGAAGCGTTCGGGCGTCCGATCGGCGCGAACCAGGCGATCGCCTTCAAGATCGCGCGGATGGAGGCGCGCGCCCACACGGCCCGTACCGCGTACTACGACGCGGCGGCACTGATGTTGTCGGGCAAGCCGTTCAAGAAGCAGGCGTCGATCGCGAAGCTCGTCGCGAGCGAGGCCGCCATGGACAACGCGCGGGACGCGACACAGATCTTCGGCGGCTACGGGTTCATGAACGAGTACGCCGTGGCGCGGCACTACCGCGACAGCAAGATCCTCGAGATCGGTGAGGGCACGACCGAGGTGCAGCTGATGCTGATCGCGCGGGAGGCCGGGCTGTGAGCGGCGGCAGGCGAATCGTCCAGCGGGGCCTCTGGTTCGAGGAGTTCGAGACCGGCGTCGTCTACGAACACCGACCCGGCCGTACCGTCACCGAGGCGGACAACGTCCTGTTCACCACGCTGACGATGAACACCCAGGCGCTGCACCTCGACGCCGCGTTCTCGGACGAGCTGCCGCCCTTCAACGCCCGGCTGGTGAACTCGATGTTCACGCTGTCCACCCTCGTCGGGCTGTCGGTGGCGCAGCTGACACAGGGCACGATCGTCGGTAATCTCGGATTCTCCGAGATCGCGTTCCCGAAACCGTTGTTCCACGGTGACACGATGTACGCGGAGACCGAGATCCTGGAGAAGCGGGAGTCGAAGAGCAGACCCGGGGAGGGCATCGTGAAATTCGCGCACACCGCTCGCAACCAGAACGGCGACGTCGTCGCGACGGCGGTCCGCAAGACCATGGTCCGCAAGCGGCCCGACGACGAGGAGGCCCGGGGATGAGCGACCTGGTGGGGCAGGCCGCGGGCTCCGCGATCGAACGACCCGGACGCTCTGCAGACTCCGCTCCTGTCTGGGTTCCGCCGGGACCGTCGTGGCTGTTCTGCCCGGCCGACCGACCGGAACGCTTCGCCAAGGCCGCGGACGCGGCGGATGTCGTGATCCTCGACCTCGAGGACGGGGTCGGCGCGGCGGACCGCGACGCCGCCAGGCGCGCACTGATCGACACGCCGCTCGACCCGGAACGCACGGTCGTCCGGATCAACGCGCACGGAACCGAGGACCAGCGACTCGACCTCGAAGCCTTGCGTGAGACCCGCTATCCGCGGGTGATGCTCCCGAAGTGCGAATCCGCCGATCAGGTGCGTTCGCTCGCGCCGCGTGAGGTGATCGCGTTGATCGAATCTCCGCTGGGAGCGCTCACCGTCGCGGCATCGGCGCAGGCAGCCAACGCGATCGGCGTGATGTGGGGAGCCGAGGACCTGGTCGCCGGGCTCGGTGGCACCGGCAGCCGCCGCGCCGACGGCACCTACCGGGACGTCGCCCGTCACGTGCGGTCGCAGTCGCTGCTCGCAGCGAAGGCCCACGGTCGCCTGGCGCTCGATTCCGTGTACCTCGACATCAAGGACCTCGCAGGTCTGCGCGAGGAAACGGACGACGCGGTCGCGGTCGGCTTCGACGCGAAGGTGTCCATCCATCCCAGCCAGGTGGCCGTCGTGCGCGACGCATACGCCACCGACCCCGAGGACCTCGACTGGGCCCGCCGGGTGCTGGCGGCTGCGGGTGCGGAGCGCGGAGTGTTCACGTTCGAGGGCAAGATGGTGGATGCCCCGGTGTTCCGGCACGCGGAGCAGATCGTTCGTCGGGCGGGTGATCAGGAGGTCAGCTGACATGGTGGAGCCGCAGTGGGTTCCGTCGGACGAGGACGTCGCAGAAGCGCGTCTCACCGATTTCGTCTCCTGGGTTCAGGGCCGCTGCGGCGTCACCTTGGCCGACTACCAGGCCCTGTGGCGGTGGTCGGTGAACGACCTCGACGAGTTCTGGCATGCCGTCTGGGAGTACTTCGAGGTCCAGTCGACGACTCCGCCCGGCGCGGCGCTCGTCGACGACTCGATGCCCGGTGCCCGCTGGTTCCCCGAGGCCCGCGTCAACTACGTCCGGCAGGCCCTGCGCCACCAGACGCGGCTCCATCCCGCGATCCGGTCGGCCGGTGAGGACACCCCCGACGTCGAGGTGTCCTGGGCGGAGCTACGGCGGCAGGTCGGCGCGCTCGCATCGACGCTGAAAGCGCACGGTGTCGGCGAAGGCGACCGGGTCGTCGGCTACCTGCCGAACATCCCCGAGGCGATCGTCGCCTTCCTCGCGACGGCGAGCCTCGGCGCCGTCTGGGCGGCGTGCGGGCAGGACTACTCGGCGGCCGCCGCGCTGAGCAGGCTCGGCCAGCTCGACCCGACCGTGCTGATCGCCGCCGACGGCTACCGCTTCGGTGGTCGAGCGCACCGGCGGGACGCCGACGTCGCGCAGCTGCGCGCCGGGCTGCCCGGTCTTCGCCTGACGGTCCGCGTGGAGCGCCTCGGCGGCGAGGCGGGCGACGTGCCAGGCGGTCTCGCCCAACCGGGAGCGGTGATGTGCTGGGCGGAGGCGTCCGCAGGCGACGCTCCCCTCGAGCCGGTGGACGTGCCGTTCGACCATCCACTGTGGGTCGTCTTCTCCAGCGGCACCACCGGACTGCCGAAGGGTATCGTGCACGGCCACGGTGGGGTGATCCTGGAGCACCTGAAATCGATTGCGCTGCAGAACGACATCGGGCCGACCGACGCCCTGTTCTGGTACACCAGCCCCAGTTGGATGATGTGGAACTTCCAGGTCGCCGCGCTGCTCGTCGGCGCGACCGTCGTCTGCTACGACGGCAGCCCCTCCCATCCCGCACCGGATACGTTGTGGGACATCGCGTCCCGTCATCGCGCGACGATGGTCGGCACGAGTCCCGGTTACGTGCTCGCCTGCGCGAAAGCCGGTGTCGTGCCACGCGCCGATCACGACCTCGGCGCCCTGCGTGCCGTCGGCATCACCGGGTCGTCCCTGCCCGCGTCGTCGTCGTTGTGGTTGTCGGAGAACGTCGGCGAGTCGGTGCCGGTGTTCTCGATCAGCGGCGGAACCGACGTCGTCACGGCGTTCGCCGGGGGAGTGCGGACCGTTCCAGTGTGGCCCGGTGAGCTGTCCGTGCCGTACCTCGGTGTCGCGCTCGACGCCCTCGACGAGCAAGGCCGCCCCGTGCGTGACGAGGTCGGCGAACTGGTGGTGACTCGCCCGATGCCGTCGATGCCGGTGCGCTTCTGGAACGACCCCGACGGTGAGAAGTACCGAGACGCGTACTTCGGCGTGTACCCCGGAGTGTGGCGACACGGCGACTGGATCACGATGACCGACCACGGCAGTGTGGTCGTGCACGGACGATCCGATTCCACCCTGAACCGCAACGGCATTCGGATGGGCAGCGCCGACATCTACCAGGCCGTCGAGGCGCTGCCCGAGGTGGCAGAGGCGCTCGTGCTCGGTGTCGAACAATCGGACGGCGGATACTGGATGCCGCTGTTCGTGGTGCTCGCCGACGGCGCCGAGCTCGACGACGCGCTGCGGGACCGGATCGCCGCCGCGGTCCGCGAACAGGTGTCGCCGCGGCACGTCCCCGACGAGATCATCGCCGCCCCCGGTGTCCCGCACACCCGGACCGGCAAGAAGCTCGAGATCCCCGTCAAACGACTCATGCAGGGCGCCGACGCGGACCGGGTCGTCGACCGCAGCGCGGTCGACGCACCCGAACTGATCGACTGGTACGCGGCCCGCAGACCCTGAGGCGGGTACGAGGAGCCCTCAGCCGAGAGCGCCGAGCAGCGCGGCGTCGACCTCGTCGTGAGGGCTCATCGGCAGCGTGTGATGCGTGGCCTCGCCGACGGTGACCACCGTGATCCCCGGGTGTTCCTCGCCGAGAATGCCGGCGAGGCGTTCGCTGTCGTGTGCCCGGCCGGCGCCGGCCAGGATCACGGTCGTTCGCACCTCGAGTTCGCGGAGCTGCCTCGACGAGGGGCGTTTCGGCACGACGAGCTTCGTGGCGGGAAAGTGCGCCGCACCTCGGGCGAGGAGGTCCAGCCAGTCGCCGTCCAGGGGGCGCCTGCCGGTCTCCCAGTCCACGAACCGGCGCTGACGCTTCTCCGTCGGGCGCAGCAGCAGCGGGGCGGCGCGGGCGAGGTACGGCATCCGCATTCCCGCGAAGCACGACGTCGGATCGAGCAGGGCGAGCGCCGACACCCGCTCGGGCTGCCGGAGGACGTAGGCGAGCGCGATCATCGCTCCGTACGAGTGCCCGGCCAGCGCGAACGTGCCCAGCCCGAGGCCGCGGACAACCGAATCGAGCCAGCCGAGGAGATCGTCCACCGTCCGCGGTGCAGTGCCCTCGGCTCGGCTTCGTCCGGCATCGCCCATCAGGTCGACCGCGTGCACGCGATACCGCGCGGCGAGGGCCGCGACGTTGGCGAACCACACCGTGGAGGTGGCGCCTCCCCCCGGCAGGAGTAGCACAGGAGGCGAATCGGGAGCGCCGCAGGTGTTCACCCGGGTGATCCCGTGTGCGGACGTCAGGTCGGTCGTCTCGACATCGAGGGGCCATTTCTGGAGGACACGGTCGTAGGCGCGGAGCTCTGATCTGCCTACTCGACGCCGCTCGCGACGGGCGCCAGGCGACCCCGAGCTGGCTTCGTGAGCAACTGCACCTGAATTCCACGTCGGTCGCCGCGCTGGTCGACAGGATGGAGCGAGCCGGTCATGTCGTACGCCGCCGTGACGACAGTGATCGGCGGAAGGTGCTGCTCGCTGTCACACCGGCCGCGATGCAGCTCGGATGGTCGTTCTTCGGGCCGCTGCTCGACGGGGCCACCGCTTCGTTGGATTCGTACACGGCGGAGGAATTGGCGGTCGTCCGGCGATTTCTGGAGGACATGAGTCGTGGGGTGGCGGCGTTCGAGGAGAGGGCGTAGCGCTGTCGAGTCGGCGGCGGCGGGATCGGCGCGGCGATCGTTCGATCGACGGCGCTCGAGCGGTGGAGTGCCGAGACGCCCGTGGAGGCTGATCGGTCAATCAGTTGAACTCTTGTACGGTTGCTGCATCGAACCCGCGGGCGTGGATGCCCGACGGGACAGCAGTGAGAGGTGCGGTCGGAGTGGTTGCGAGGTCGTCCGTCGTCCGGGTTCCCAAGGCGGGCGAGTTGGTCGCGGCCAGCCTGCGTCGCCGCATCATCACGGGTGAACTGAAGGCCGGAGATCCGTTGCCCAACGAGGCCGCGCTCATGGAGCAGTTCGGGGTGTCGCGGCCGACCCTGCGCGAGGCCTTCCGGATCCTCGAGTCCGAGTCGATCATCACCGTCCTGCGCGGTGCGCACGGAGGCGCCCGGGTGCTCGCCCCCGACTCGTCCGGCGCGGCGCGCTACACGGGATTGCTGCTGCAATACCAGGGCGTTCCTCTCGTCGACGTGTACCGGGCCCGGGCCTCTCTCGAGGTCACGGCGGTCGGGACCCTGGCCGACGGCGCTCACGACGCCGAACTCGACACGTTCGCTGCTCTGTTGGAGACGGGGGCGGACCTGTTGGAGGACGCGGAGGCCTTCGCGCGGCACGACGTAGACGTCCACCAGGCACTCATCGATCTCGCGGGCAATCAGACGCTGGCGGTGCTGGCGGGCATGCTCGTGCACGTCATCGATGCACACAACGACCTGTTCATCGCCTCGAAGTCCGATGAGCTCGAGCAGCCCGCGTCGCGCCGGGCACATCGCTCCTACCTCCGGCTGCTGGGGTTGATGCGGGAGGGTGACACGGTGGCGGCGCAGCAGTTCTGGCGCAGGCATCTCGACGCGATCGAGAGCGTCATGCTCACCGATCCCGAGACGACCCTGGTCGAGGTGCTGTCCTGACTCCTCGCGCCGACGGGGGATGACCGGCGCTCGCGTCGGCGTCCGGCCGCGGAGGTCAACCCGGTAGCGGGATCACCAGCGGCGGCAGCCCGGGAACCTCCACCCGGATCTCCGGTGGGGGGGCGACTGGTTGCGGTTGGGGCACCGGCGCGGGAGCGGGTTCCGGGGGCGGCGGCGGGGGTGCAGGCGCAGGCGGCGGCTCCGGTGCAGGCGGAGGCGGTGCCGGCGCGGCGGGTGTGTTCGCGAGCGCTCGCTGTGGCGCGGCCTCGACGGGGGCGTTCGTCGTCGCCTGCGTCGTCGACGGCGACGTCGTCCCGGGTCCCGGCATCGTGCCTGCACCGACCGGCAGCGTTGTCAGCGAGCCCGTTGCCAGGTCCACCACGGTGACGGCACCCATCGGACCGAGCGCCGGTCGCACCTCCATCACGCGGGTGACGTCGAAGCCCGGCCAGGGCACGGCGTCGGGGTCGGCCGACGCCTCGTTCGACGGTGAGCCCAGCGGGTCACCGTGTGCGCAGCGGACCTTGGGTTCGCCGTACTCGTCGATGAGGACGATTGTTCCCGACTCGAGCACCGCCTCGCGGGGACGGGCTCGGCCGTCGTCGTAGCCGTAGCTCGTGACCCGGGTGTCCGCGCGGAGCAGCACGGGCGTCAGGGATGCGATGAACCCACGCGCGTCGGTGACACCCTGCGCCTTCGACCAGGCGTTCAACTTGGTCGGATCGTTCTCCAGGGTGTCGGCCAGGCGGGTGGTGTCGCACAGGGGGCGTTGGAGACTGCCGCCGTACAGTCCACCACGGTCGCCGGTCACGACGGGTGTCGCGCCGTCGGGCAGGGCGGTGTCGGGTGGTCCGTCGGGCACCTCCACCGGTGTCTGCGGTGGCAGCAGGCGTTCGGTCCAGGGCTGGTCGCCCGCCGAGGTGGTCGCGATGAGCTCCACACCCTCTGCGGGGGTCGACTGCGAGCACGCGGCCACGCCCAGGGCCACGCATCCGACAATCACCCATCCAACCGGCCGCACGGTGTGCGTGCCGGTCGCTCCGGTGCGACGTCGGGCTCGGGCTCGATGCGCAGCCCGCCCGCCGTTGTCGGGGGCCACTCGGTCATCGTAGGCCGGGTGCCGCGTTCACGCGCTGTTCGAGAGTGGACTCGTGCGACGGGGTCGGGGGAGCCGCGACCGTCTCCGGGTCGCCCGCGCCGGTCACCGTACCGCGCTGGGCTCCCGGGTCTTGTCGGCGGCGGCGTCGCGGGACACGGCGCGCCGGGGAATGAAGAACGCCACGACGAGAGCGAGCAGCGCCGCCGCCCCGCCGATCAGGAAGGTGGCGACGAACGCACCCTCCGTCGGCACCTCGGTCGTGCCGAGCTGCATGGTGGCCCCGGTCAGGACGACGGTCATGACGGCGGCTGCGAGCGACGTGCCGACGAGGCGCATCAGCGAGTTCAGGCCGTTCGCCGCACCTGTCTCGTGGAGCGGCACCGCCGACATGATGAGCGCGGGCATGGCCGCGTAGGCGATCCCGATGCCGGCACCGATCACGGTGCTGACGACCACGAGCTGCCAGATGTGCTGCATCGCCACTGCACCGACCAGGTACCCGGCCGCGATCACGACAATGCCGACGACGAGCGTGGTGCGTGGGCCGCGGAGTCCGGTGATCCGCGCGGAGACGGGGGAGAGCAGCATCATCACGATCCCGCTGGGCGCCATCACCAGACCGGCGGTCACCATCGACTGGCCCAGCCCGTAGCCGGTTTCGGGAGGTGCCTGCAGGAGCTGGGGGATAGTCAGTGCCGTCGCGTACATCGCGAAGCCGACGAGGACCGACGCGGCATTGGTCAGCAGCACGGTGCGCGACGCCGACACCCGCAGGTCGACGAGCGGCTGCGGGGTCCGCAGTTCGACGATCCCCCAGATCACGAAGACGACCAGCGACGCGGCGGCCAGTCCGAGGGTGAGCGCGCTCGTCCATCCCCATCCCGCGCCCTGGGTGAGGGCGAGCAGCAGGAGGACGAGGGCCACGGCCAGACCGATCGCCCCCGGCAGGTCGAATCGTCCCGGCCGGCGGACCGACGACTCGGGGACGGCGAGAACGACGGCCGCCACCACCAGGCAGCCGAGCGCGGCGGCCGCCCAGAAGAGCGCGTGCCAGCTGTAGTTCTGCGCCGTCCAGGCGGCGAGCGGCAGACCGATGGCGCCGCCGACGCCCATCGTCGAACTCATCACCGAGATCGCGGACGCGACCTTCTCCGGGGGGAGCTCGTCGCGCAGAATGCTGATGCCGAGCGCGATCGCGCCCGTCGCCGCGCCCTGCAGCGACCGCCCGACGACGACCGGGACGACACTGCTGCTCAGCGCGCACACCACGGATCCCGCGATGAGAAACCCCATGGAGACGAGGATCATTCGGCGTTTGCCGATCATGTCGCCGAGCCGGCCCGAGATCGGGGTGACGACCGCCGCGGTGAGCAGGGTGGACGTCACCACCCAGGATGCGGCCGACGGTGAGGTGTCGAGCAGTGTCGGCAAGGTGTGGACCAGGGGGACCACGAGCGTCTGCATCAGGGACACGACGATGCCTGCGCATGCGAGCGCGGGGAGCATCAGGCGGGTCGCGCGAGCCTCGTCGGCGCTCACGGCGACCTCCTCGGGACGGTGGATGTACCTTGCAATCGTGTGCACGGTACACATGACATGTATCGTGCACAAGCCATTTCGGTCATCTCGTTCGGACGTCGCGCGCGTGCGACCCGGATTCCCGCGGCAGTTGCTCTTGTACGGTGACGACGGCCGACAGTCGGCCCGAGACGTCACCGAACTGGGAGTGTGCAGGGATGGGCATCAACGACGGACGCGTGGTCATCGTCACCGGAGCCGCAGGCGGCATCGGTCGGCAGCACGCGCTGGAATTCGCCCGGCAGGGCGCGAAGGTCGTCGTGAACGACCTCGGTCCCGCCGAGGACGTGGTCGCCGAGATCAAGGCGCTCGGCGGCGAAGCCGTCGCCAACAAGGACGACATCTCCGACTTCGAGGGCGCGGGCCGACTGGTCCGCACCGCCATCGAGGAGTTCGGCACGCTGCACGTCCTCGTCAACAACGCGGGCATCCTGCGGGACAAGATGTTCGTGAACATGACGGTCGACCAGTGGGACGACGTCATGCGCGTGCACCTGCGCGGAACGTTCGCGCCGTCGCAGCACGCCGCCTCGTACTGGCGTGAGCAGCACAAGGCCGGGACGCCGGTCGCGCACCCGCGCATCATCAACACCTCGTCGCCGTCCGGCCTGTACGGAAACCTCGGTCAGACGAACTACGGAGCGGCGAAGGCGGGTATCGCCGCGTTCACGGTGATCCTCGCCGACGAACTCGCTCGCCTCGGCGTCACGGTCAACGCGATCGCCCCGACCGCGTTGACCCAGATGACCGCCGGTCTCGACGGCTTCGTGGCCGCTGCCGAGGCGGAGAAGGAGCGCACCGGCTTCGACGCCTCCGCGCCGGAGAACATCTCGCCGACCGTCGTGTGGCTCGGCTCGCCGGAGGCCCAGGGCGTCACCGGCCGGGTGTTCAACGTGCACGGCGGTTCGATCAGCGTCGCCGAGACCTGGGTCGCCGGGCCGGGCGTGTCGAAGGATGCCCGCTGGGATCCGGCCGAGCTCGGCGAGGTCATCCCCGCACTGGTCGCGCAGGCTCGCCCCAATTCGACGATGGCGGGCACCCCGCGCTCCTGACGTGACTCGATCGGGCGGGCGGGATCTCGCCGGGCTGCGGCATCGCCGTCACGCCCCCGTGCGTGATCCCGCCCGTCCTGTTCCGTCGGCCTTCCCGGCCCGTCACGGCGCAGGATTCACCGTGCCGAGGTCCGGCCGAGGAGATCGAGGGCGAACTCGGCGTACTCGGTGGCGATCTGCTCGGGTGTCGAGGGTCCGTCCGCGCGGAACCACTGCGGCAGTGACGTGCACATCGTCGCGATGGCGCGGCCCGCGTCGTGCGGGTGCGGTGTGCTCAGATCCCCGGCCTGCACCGCGGCGTCGATCCGTTCATCCAACAGGTACTGGATCTCGTTGCGGGAGGCTGTGATTCGTGTCCTGTCCGGTTCCTCGATGCTACGCATCTCGCTCGCTCCGATGAAGGCGAGCTCGCGGCGGTGCGTGTGGTACAACGCGAGGGCCTCCACCATGAACGCGACACTCTCGACGGCGTCGGCGCCCTCGTCTCGGGCGGCCCGGAGTCGCCAGTGCAGTTCGTCCATCGTGATGTCGAGTGCCCGCACCAGCAGCGCCTGCTTGTCCCGATAGTGGTGGTACACGCCGGGGACGCTCATCCCGGCCCGCTGCGCCACGGCGCGAACGGTGGCGCCGTGATAGCCCGTCTCGACGAATGCGTCGATCGCTGCCGCCAGCACGGCGTCGATCTCGAGTGGCGGGAAGGCCCGCCAGTGCGTTCCCTCCGGACGGTCGGGAGTGGTGTCCGTGATCGCGCGAGGCGTGTGGCGCCGTGGCGCGGGGCCGGCCTGCTCGCCGAGCAGTCGTGCGGCGGTGGTGCCGAGAGCATCGGCGATGTCGCGGATCCGGTCGACGCTCACCCCCGTTCGGCCGTTCTCGATGGCGCTGACGGTCGCCGGGCTGACACCGAGGCGTCGGGCCAGTTCACGCACTGTCTGTCCCGCCTCGGCGCGCGCGGCCCTGATCGCCGCAGGGGTGTCCTGCTTGTCGATCTCCGTCCCCCTCTCGTCGGCGGCCGCCGGGCTGGACCGCATCGTCTCGTGGCGAGTTCAGCATATCTGAACAACGAAGCGAAGTCAGACAATCTGAACGACCCAGGAAGGCGGGAAACTTGTGTATATCGACTAATGAACGCCGTGGTTGACCCGGCTGCGACGGCTGTGGCAACCTGGCGGGCAGTCCGAGCGATCGCTCGGAAGTCACGACGGAGGAGAGTATCCGTGGCTATCGACCTGTCCTATTCGCCCGATGTGGAGTCGCTGATCGAGCGGACTCGTGCCTTCACCCGGGATCACGTACTGCCGATCGAGGACGCGAACGCGGGTGACATCGCCGTCGCCGGTGGCGACGACATCCGGGTGAAGCTGCAGCAGGCGGCACGGGACGCAGGCGTGTTCGCGCCGCACGCGCCGATCGAGTACGGCGGCCACGGCCTGAACATGTCGGATCGGGCGCCCGTGTTCGAGGAGGCCGGGTACTCGCTGTTCGGGCCGACGGCGCTGAACATCGCCGCCCCGGACGAGGGCAACGTCCACATGCTCGCGCACATCGCGAATCCCGAGCAGAAGGAGCAGTACCTCGCGCCGCTCGCCGCCGGGGACGTGCGGTCGGCGTTCGCGATGACCGAACCGGCACCGGGCGCAGGCGCCGACCCGTCGGCGCTGACGACGCGTGCCGTCAAGGCCGACGGCGGCTGGCGGATCAACGGACACAAGTGGTTCATCACCGGCGCGGACGGTGCGGGCTTCTTCATCATCTTCGCCCGCACCGCGGGCGAGCCCGGTGACCGCGGCGGCGCGACGATGTTCCTCACCCCCGCGGACGCCCCCGGCATCCGGGTCGGCCGACACATCGACACCCTCGACAAGTCGATGCTCGGTGGGCACTGCGAGGTGTTCTTCGAGGACCTCCTGGTCCCGGACTCCGCGGTGCTCGGCGAGGTGGACCGCGGCTTCGAGTACGCGCAGGTGCGCCTCGGGCCCGCCCGCATGACCCACGTGATGCGCTGGCTCGGTGCCGCCCGCCGCGGGCACGACATCGCCGTCGACTACGTGGCGCAGCGCGAGGCGTTCGGTGCGAAGCTCGGCGATCTGGGGATGGTGCAGCAGATGGTCGCGGACAACGAGATCGACATCGCCGCCACCCGCGCACTGCTCACCCGCGCGTGCTGGGAGCTCGACCAGGGCGACAAGGCGGCCAATTCGACGGCGATCGCCAAGACGTTCGCCGCCGAGGCCATCTTCCGGATCGTCGATCGCAGCGTCCAGATGTGCGGCGGCATGGGCGTTTCCGGCGATCTTCCGCTGGCCCGCCTCTCGCGCGAGGTCCGGCCCTTCCGCGTGTACGACGGTCCGTCCGAGGTGCATCGCTGGGCGATCGCCAAGCGTGTCGTCGGCGCCGCCAAGCGCGCTCGGCGGGAGTCCTGATGAGCCTTCCCGGCATGGACGTCGCCGCACTGCGCAGCTTTCTCGTCGACAGCGGCGTCGAGGTCGACGGCGACCTGGCCGTCGAGCTGGTCAGCGGCGGCCGCTCGAACCTGACGTTCAAGGCGGCGGATTCGTCGCGGACCTGGATCGTCCGGCGTCCGCCGACGAGCGGGCTGACGCCGTCGGCCCACGACATGGCCCGCGAGTTCCGGGTGACTCACGCCCTGCAGGACTCGGCGGTCCCGGTGGCGCGGACGGTGGCTTTCGACGAGGCGGGCACCGCGCTCGGCGCACAGATGACCGTCGTCGAGTTCGTCGACGGCCGGGTCGTGCGTGACCAGGACGACCTCTCGGCCCTGTCCGACGACGAGGTTCGCGTCTCGACGCATGCGCTCGTCCGGGTGCTCGCGGATCTGCACTCGGTGGACTTCCGGTCCGTCGGGCTGGGCGAGTTCGGCAGGCCCGACGGTTTCGTCGCACGTCAGGTGAAGCTGTGGGCCGGTCAGTGGGATCGGGTGAAGACCCGGGAACTGCCCGACGTCGCTCGTCTGCACGCTCGCCTCGCCGAGTCGATCCCCGAGTCGTCGGCGGCGTCGATCGTGCACGGCGACTTCAGGATCGACAACACGATCCTCGACTCCGCCGACCCCTCGAGGGTGAAGGCGGTCGTCGACTGGGAGATGTCCACGCTCGGTGATCCGCTGACCGACGCGGCGCTGATGTGTGTGTACCGCACGCCGGTCTTCGACCTGGTGCTCGGCTCGCAGGCGGCGTGGACGAGTCCGCGACTGCCGTCGCCGGACGAGCTCGCGCAGACCTACGCGACGGCATCGGGTCGCGACCTCGGGGACTGGAACTTCTACCTGGCGTTGGCGAATTTCAAGCTCGGCGTCATCGGCGAGGGCATCACGCACCGCGCTCGACAGGGTTCCGACGCGGGGAGCGGCGCCGAGCGGGCCGCCGAGGCCACCGGTGAATTCATGGCAGCGGGCCTACGGGTCCTGGCAGGAGCATCAGCATGAGCGAGAAGAGCGCACTGGTCACCGGAGCGTCCCGCGGCATCGGTTTCGGGATCGCCAACAGCCTTGCGAGTCAAGGGTATTCGCTGACCGTGTCGGCACGTGACGAGCAGCGGTTGGACGAGGTCGCCGACGCGCTCAAGGCGGCCGGCGCGCCCCGAGTGGTTGCGGAGGCCGGCGACCTGGCCGATCCGGACGCGGTCGGTCGGCTCGCCGAACGGCATGCGGCGGAGTTCGGCGCGATGGACGCCTTGATCGTCAACGCGGGCGTCGGCACGGCCGGGGAGATCGGGGAGTTCCCGATGCGGCGGTTCGACAAGACGGTCGCCGTGAACCTGCGCGCACCGGTCCTGCTGCTGCAGCAGTGCCTTCCGCTGCTGCGTGCCGGCGCGGCGGCGAACCCGGGCCGTGGCGCGAAGGTGGTGGCGCTGTCGTCGATCACCGGCGTGTACTCGGAGGCACAGCTCGGCGTGTACGGTGCGACGAAGGCCGCTCTGATCTCGCTGGTGTCGACCTTCAACGCGGAGGAGTCCGGCCGAGGAGTCACCGCGACGGCGATCTCGCCTGCGTATGTCGACACCGACATGAGCGCGTGGATCAAGGATCAGATCCCCGCCGAGGAGATGATCGAGGTCGGCGACATCGTCGAGCTCGTCGACTCGCTGCTCCGTTTGTCGTCGAAGGCGGTGGTTCCGAACATCGTGGTGACGCGAGCGGGAACGGACGGGTACCGAGCCTGATCTGCCGCGGGTCGGCCGTGCGCCGACCCGTCACCGTGCAAATCTCCAGACAACTTCATACTGATTAGGTCAGGTCACGGATTGTGACCTGGCCATAATCATCTTGTGACCAGGGTTGCGGCCCGGTACGGACTCGATGGCACCCCGCCGACCTGGGGAAACGTGGGTAGACCCCGGTGCGGTGTCAGCGCCTCGCAGCACTTCCGTTCGTTCGAACGAGCAAGAGTTGGACGCTTGTCGGAGGATGTTGTCAATCAGCCTCGCCCGGGGTGGTCATCGGGGTAAGTTGCCTCCAGCGACTGGAAGCAAACCGCATCCGTCGTGGTTGGTTGGACCGCCCGTGGGCGGAGTGATTGTCTTTCGGGAGGGCGATCTGTGAGCACACAATGGAATGACGGACACCATCTGATGTGTTCCACCTCGACCGCTGCTGCCGTACGGGTGTCGAACGCCGGGAGCGGTGCCTCCTCGCCGCCGACGATTCGCCCGCGATCGGCCGCCCGGCGGAGTCGGACGCGCTGACCGATCGGCCCTCGCGTCGGCGAGCGCGCATGCAATTCAGCCGTATTCGGCTTCATTACTGACGTAATCCATCTCGACTCGCTCAACCCGATTCCGTGCGAGCTGTGTTCGTTGTCGTGTGCCCGCGATGTCGAGATGTCCGTGGGAACAAGTGAACCGTTCCGGAATCAGGGGTATGTGTTGACCGCCATCGAAGGATTCGACAGCACCGACTTCGACCGCACAGTCCAGGCCGAAGGTGTCGAGCAGATCGATGTTTTCCCACTCTCGCCGGCGCAGCTCGGCATGTGGTACGCGCAGCATGTCGACCCCGAGGTTCCGATCAACATCGCACAGTACGTGGACCTGCGCGGTCATCTCAACGCCGCGGTGCTGGAACAGGCGTGCATCATCGCTTCTCAGGAGATGGAGACCGGTTACCTTCGACTGACCGAGATCGACGGCTCGCCGCACCAGGTCGTCGACCGCACCATCACCGACCACGTGAAGGTTCTCGACATGCGCGGCGAGGTGGATCCGGTCGCCGCCGCGCTCGAGTGGATGCGTACCGACTTCGCGGAACCCCTTGATCTCCTTGAGGATCGCCTCATCGCGGGCGCGTCCATTCGCATCGAGGACGAGCGCTACTTCTGGTACAGCCGTGTGCACCACATCGCGCTCGACGGCTTCGGCGCGATGACGTACATGAACCGCGTCGCCGAGGTGTACACCGCGCTTCTGGAGGATCAGGCGATCCGCCCGGGCAAGGTGTGGAACCTGCGGAGTCTCTACGAGTCGGAGATGGCGTACCGCGAGAGCACGCGATTCGCGTCCGACCGCGACTACTGGGCGCAGCAGGTGTCCGGCATGGAAGAAGGCACCAGTCTGGTGAATCGGACCGCCGCGCCCGCGACGGTCAACGGGATCGCGAGTGCCGCACTGTCCGCGGACGCGACGGTGGCGCTCGACGAGGCCGTTCGCCGCCATTCCTCGTCGCCGTCGGGCCTGCTCATCGCGGCCTTCGCCGCGTACCTCGCGCAGGCGACGGGCAACGACGAGGTCATTCTGTCCCTGCCGGTGACCGCTCGCACCACCGCCATCATGCGCAACTCGGGCGGCATGCTCTCGAACGTCGTTCCGCTGCGGCTGCGCGTTGCCGAGGGCACCACGGTCGCCGAACTCCTGTCGTCGGTGGCGACCGCCGTCGCGGGAGCGCTCCGGCACCAGCGGTACCGCCACGAGGACATCCGGCGTGATTCTGCCGCTGCCGGTGGCGGTTCGGCCTCGACCGTGCAGCGTGACCTGCTGGGTCCGCTGGTGAACATCATGCTGTTCCACGACGAGGTCTCACTCGGCCCCGTCCTCGGTGAGTTCCATGTCCTGTCCACCGGCACCGTCGAAGATCTCGCTGTCAACTTCTATCAGAGCGTCGGTGGGGCCCGAACCCACGTCGACTTCGAGACGAACCCGAACCTCTACACGAACGACGAGGCAGCAGCACATCATTCGCGCTTCCTCCGCTTCTTTGCGGACTTCCTCACCGCGGGCGCCGACGACCGCGTCCGGGACCTGGAACTGCTGTCGCCGGACGAGCGGGCGCTCGTCGTCGAGACCTGGAACGCCACCGGGGCCGGTTTTCCCGAAGGCACGCTGGTGTCGATGTTCGAACGTCAGGTGGAGCGCACCCCGGATGCAGTCGCACTGACCTTCGAGGGTGAGTCGCTCACATACCGCCGGTTCGCCAGTCGCGTCAATCGCCTTGCGCGGCTGCTGATCTCCTCGGGAGTGGGCCCGGACGAGCTGGTCGCCGTGGCGATCCGGCGGTCCCTGGACCTGATGGTCGCGGTGTACGCGGTGCAGGCTGCGGGTGGTGCCTACGTTCCGGTGGATCCGGATCAGCCGGCGGACCGGATCGGGCACATCCTGGACACGGCGCGGCCGGTCGCGGTGCTGTCGACGTCGCGGGACGATGTCGAGGGTGCGGGGGACAGGTCTGTCCTGTGCATCGATGCCGTTGATCTCGAGGTGTTCTCGGATTCACCGATCGGAGAGGCCGAACGCGGCGCGCTGCGTCCGGAGAATGCCGCCTACGTGATCTTCACGTCGGGTTCGACGGGGCGTCCGAAGGGTGTGGCGGTGTCGCACGGGGCGATCGTGAATCGTCTGGTGTGGATGCAGTCCGAGTACCCGCTCGGTGCCCGCGACGTGGTGTTGCAGAAGACGCCGGTGACGTTCGACGTGTCGGTGTGGGAGTTGTTCTGGCCGTTGCAGGTGGGTGCGCGTCTGGTGGTGGCGGTGCCGGACGGGCATCGCGACCCCGCGTACCTGTCGAGGGTGATGGCGGAGGAGGACGTGACGACGGCGCACTTCGTGCCGTCGATGCTGGCCGTGTTCGCGGCGCACCTGGGTTCCGCCGAGCGTCTGCCGAGGTCGTTGCGTCAGGTGTTCGCCTCGGGTGAGGCGCTGACGCCGCAGACCGCGACGGTCCTGCGTACCGCACTCCCGGCCACGCGCCTGCACAATCTCTACGGACCGACGGAGGCGGCGGTCGACGTCACGTTCCACGAGGTGACCGAGGCCGACGTCGTCACGGTGCCGATCGGTGCGCCGGTGTGGAACACGCAGGTGTTCGTGTTGGATGCGCGGTTGCGTCCGGTGCCGGTGGGTGTTGCGGGTGAGTTGTACCTGGCGGGCACGCAGTTGGCCACCGCCTATGTCGGCCGCAGCGACCTGACGTCCGATCGGTTCGTCGCCAACCCGTTCGCCGTCGGAGCGCGGATGTACCGTACGGGTGACCTGGTGTCGTGGAACGGTGTCGGTGAGCTGGAGTACCTCGGTCGTACCGATTTCCAGGTGAAGCTGCGCGGTCTGCGGATCGAGCTCGGCGAGATCGAATCTGCACTCCTGGCGGATGGGTCGGTGGCGCAGGCGGTGGTCGTGGTCCGCGCCGACGACAACGGACTCGAACAGCTCGTCGCCTATCTCGTCCCCACCGCGGGAAGCGCACCGCAGTCGACCGCCCTGCGTTCCGCGCTCGAGCGGATCCTGCCGGCGTACATGGTGCCGTCGGCGTTCGTGGTTCTGGACGCCTTCCCTCTGAACGCATCCGGCAAGCTGGACCGCAGGGCGCTGCCCGCACCGGTGTTCGAGGTCCGTGAGTTCCGCGCACCACGCACTGCGTCCGAGGAGATCGTCGCCGGTATCTTCGCCGACATCCTCGGGCTCGAGCGCGCCGGCCTCGACGACAACTTCTTCGAGCTCGGTGGCAACTCGCTGATCGCCAACCAGGTGGTGGCGAGGATCGGCGCCGCATTCGGGATCCGGCTCGGTGTCCGCGCCCTGTTCGAGGCACCCACCGTCGGTGGCATCACCGCCCGCGCGGAAGCTGCCGCGCAGAGCGGCGACGACCGGCTCCCGCTGGTGGCCGGGCCGCGTCCCGCCGTGATTCCGTTGTCGCTCGCTCAGCAGCGCATGTGGTTCCTCAACCAGTTCGACACCACCGCCGCGACGTACAACCTGCCGCTGGTCGTCCGCCTGACCGGGCGGACCGACACCGCGGCGCTGCGAGCAGCACTGCTCGACGTGCTGGCTCGGCACGAATCGCTGCGGACCGTCTTCCCGGACTCGGAGGACGGCGCACACCAGGTGGTGCTCCCCGTCGGCGAGGTCGATCTCGACGTGGTCGCGGAACGGGTCTCCGAAGACGAGCTGCCCGTGCGCCTCGCCGATTTCGCGTCGACCGGATTCGACGTCAGCGCCGAGATCCCGTTGCGGGTCGGGCTGTTCCAGGTGGCCGCCGACGAGCTGGCCGTGGCGCTGGTCGTGCACCACATCGCGGCCGACGGTCTGTCGTGGGCGGTGCTCGCACGCGATGTGATGACCGCGTACACGGCGCGGTCCGCCGGCCTCGAGCCCGGCTGGTCCCCGCTGGCGGTGCAGTACGCCGACTACACCCTCTGGCAGCATCAGGTCCTCGGTTCCGAGGACGATCCGAACTCGCTCGCGGCCGGCCAGATCGAGTTCTGGAAGCGGGAACTCGCCGGACTTCCCGACCAGCTGGATCTGCCGTCGGACCGTCCGCGGCCCGTCGTGCAGTCCTTCGCCGGCGGCCGGTTCGCGTTCGACATCCCTGCCGAGGTTCGGGCGGGGGTGACGTCCCTGGCGCGCGAGCAGGGCGTCACGACCTTCATGGTGGTGCACACCGCGCTGGCCGTCCTGCTCGCCCGGCTGTCCGGCACGTCCGACATCGCCATCGGCACCCCGGTCGGCGGACGCGGCGAGCAGTCCCTCGACGACGTGATCGGCATGTTCGTCAACACGCTGGTCCTGCGAACCGAGGTGGACCCGGGTGCACTGTTCGTCGACCTGCTGGGGCAGGTCCGAGACCGTGACCTCGCGGCACTGGCCACCGCCGACGTGCCGTTCGAGCGGCTCGTGCAGGTACTCAACCCCCAGCGGTCGACGGCGCGGCACCCGCTGTTCCAGGTGAGTCTGTCCTTCGAGAACATGGGCGCCGCCGAGCTCGAACTGCCCGGTCTGACCGTCTCCGCCGCGGAAGTCCAGGTCGACGTCGCGAAGTTCGACCTGCAGCTGACCGTGCGGGACGAGCCGGGTTCCGCGGACGCGATGCCTGCCGAATTCGTCTATGCCACGGATCTGTTCGACGAGAGCACGGTCGCAGGTTTCGCCGAGCGGTTCCTGCGAATCCTCACCGCGATCACGGCGTCGTCGGTCGTCCCGGTGGGCGACCTGGAGATCCTCGGTGACGACGAGCGCACCGACCTGCTGAGCCGGTCGGGTGACCTCGACATCGACGGACGATTCCTCCCGGAGATCCTGACCGCAGCCGCAGCCGCGAATCCCACCGGCATCGCGGTGTCGGACCAGGGCCGCGAACTCACCTACCGGGAGCTCGACGAGCGCTCCTCGCGGCTCGCCCGGCTGCTGATCGCGCGCGGCGCAGGTCCCGAAACCACCATCGCCGTCGCGCTCACCCGGTCGCTCGAATCCGTCCTGGCCGTGTGGGCCGCGGCGAAGACCGGGGCCGCGTTCGTCCCTGTCGACCCGAACTACCCGATCGACCGCATCGCCTACATGGTCGAGGATTCCGGTGCCGTCGTCGGCATCACCCGCGACGCCTTCGTCGCCCGGCTGCCCACCGGAATCGAGTGGCTGCCGCTCGACGGTGCCTCTCTGCATGCAGAGCTGGCCGCTGTCCCGGCGACCATCCTGAACGATCGCGATCGGGTCCGGCCGCTGCACCTCGCGAACGTGGCGTACGTGATCTACACGTCGGGCTCGACCGGTCGGCCGAAGGGTGTCGCGGTCAGTCACGCGGGACTCGCGGCGGTCGTCGCCGACCAGCGCGCCGCCTTCGGCGCAACGCCGGATTCGCGCGTCCTGCACTTCGTGTCGCCCAGCTTCGACGTCTCCGTGTACGAGATGCTGCTCGCACACGGATCCGCGGGAACGCTCGTCATCGCCCCGCCGACCCTCTACGGTGGGCCCGAACTCGCGGAACTCATGCGGCGCGAGCGGGTCACCCATGCCTCGGTGACCCCGGCCGCACTCGCCGCCGTGGACCCCTCCGATCTCACCGATCTGTCCATGGTGATGGTCGCAGGCGAGGCGTGCCCGCCGGAACTGGTCGCGCGGTGGAGCGCCGTGTGCGACTTCGTGAACGGTTACGGACCGACCGAGGCGACCATCATCGCGACCGCGACGGGACCTCTCGGCGCCGATCTCGCCATCACCATCGGCCGCCCGGTGAGCGGCATCCGGACCCTGGTTCTGGACGGGCGGCTGCGTCCCGTTCCTGTCGGAACCGTGGGTGAACTGTATCTCGTGGGTGCGGGGCTGGCCCGCGGCTACCGGGACCGGCCGGACCTGACGGCGGACCGCTTCGTCGCGGACCCCACCGGACCGGTGGGTGGTCGGATGTACCGGACCGGTGACCTGGTGCGGTGGACCACCGGTGGCGAGCTGGACTATCTGGGACGCAGTGACTTCCAGGTCAAGGTCCGCGGTTTCCGCATCGAGCTCGGCGAGATCGACTCGGCGCTGTCGGCGCAGCCCGGCGTCGAGTTCGCGGTCACCATCGGGCATTCGGGGGCGGGTGGGGTCACCTCACTCGTGTCCTACGTCCTCGGCGCCGGCGGAACGGCACTCGATCCCGCCGTGCTGAAGGCCGCGTTGGGCGAGTCGCTTCCCGGGCACATGGTGCCCTCGGTGATCATGGTGCTCGACCGGATCCCGCTCACGCCGGTCGGCAAGCTCGATCGCAAGGCGTTGCCGGAACCGGTCTTCGAGTCGCGTCCGTTCCGCGCACCCCAGACCACGACCGAGGCGACCGTCGCAGGGGTGTTCGCGGAGGTGCTCGGTGCGGAGCTGGTGGGCCTGGACGACGACTTCTTCGAGCTCGGCGGCAACTCGCTGATCGCCACGCAGGTGACGGCACGTCTGGGTTCGGCCGTCGATGCACTCGTCCCGGTTCGGCTCCTCTTCGAGGCCTCGACCGTCGAGGCGCTCGCCGCCAGGGTCGCATCGCTCGCCGGGAGTGGGCGGACCGCGCTCACCGCCGGACCGCGTCCCGACCTGATCCCGCTGTCCACCGCCCAGCAGCGGATGTGGTTCCTGAACCGGTTCGATCCCGACTCGACCGCGTACAACCTGCCACTGGCTCTCTCGCTGACGGGCGACCTGGACGTCGCCGCGCTCGAGGCGGCGATTGCGGACGTCGTCGGCAGGCACGAATCCCTGCGGACGGTGTTCCCAGGGACCGACTCGGTCCCGCACCAGGTGGTTCTCGACGCTGCCGTTGCCGCGCCCGCCTTGACGCCCGTCACGATGTCCGAGGCCGAGGTGTATCCGCACCTCCTCGCGTTCTTCTCCCGGGGCTTCGACGTGACGGCCGAGGTCCCGCTGCGCGTGAGCCTCGTGCAGGTCGTGGAAACCGGACCCGGCGCAGGTGAATTCGTCCTGGCGATGGTCGTTCATCACATCAGCGGTGACGGCTGGTCGATGGCCCCGCTCGCCCGCGACGTCATGGTTGCGTACGCGGCGCGTACCCGGGGCGAGGCGCCTGCATGGGAGCCCCTTCCTGTCCAGTACGCGGACTTCGCGCTGTGGCAGCGGAACCTGCTCGGATCCGAGGACGATCCGAAATCGTTGTCGGCGCGGCAGATCGAGCACTGGACGTCGGTCCTGTCGGGCCTTCCCGATCAGCTGGATCTGCCCAGCGATCGGCCGCGCCCCGCGACCGCATCCCACCGCGGTGCCACCCACCGCTTCACCCTCGACCCGGCACTGCAGCGTGAGCTGCACCGCGTGGCCCGCGAACAGGGCGTGACGCTGTTCATGGTCGTGCACGCCGCGCTGTCGGTGCTGCTGGCCCGGCTTTCGGGCACCACCGACATCGCCGTCGGCACACCGGTCGCGGGCCGTGGCGAGGCCGCGCTCGACAACCTGGTCGGCATGTTCGTCAACACCCTGGTGCTGCGCACCGAGATCGATCCGGGTGCGAGCTTCGCCGACGTCCTGGCGCACGCCAAGGAGACCGATGTCGCGGCGCTCGGCAACGCCGACGTTCCGTTCGAGCGTCTGGTCGAGGTGCTGGCCCCGGCCAGGTCGCAGGCCCGGCACCCGCTGTTCCAGGTGTCCCTGGCCCTGCAGAACCAGCGCCCCGCCGAGCTGGAGCTGCCGGGGCTCGCGATCCGCGCGCTCGACTACGACGAGCAGGTCGCCAAGTTCGACATCCAGGTCGACCTGACCGAATCGGTGGCGGGTCCGGGCGAGTTCGCCGGGATCGAGGGCGAACTGACCTACGCCACCGACCTGTTCGACGAGGCGACGATGCAGGCGTTCGAGCGCCGCTGGATCCGCGTCCTCGAGGCCGTCGCGGCAGACCCCTCCGTCGTCGTCGGCGACATCGACCTCTTGGTGGCCGGCGAGCGGGACAGCGTTCTGTCGGAATGGAATTCGTCCGGTGCCGACCTGGGCGTCGACCTCACCCTCGTCGAGGTGTTCGAGACGACTGCCGCGGTCCGGACCGATGCCGTCGCGCTCCGGTTCGACGGGACCTCCATGACGTACGGCGAGCTCGACGCGCGGGCGAACCGGCTCGCGCGCGCACTCGTGGCAGCCGGCGTCGGGCCCGAGACGCTCGCCGCGGTCGCGCTGCCGCGGTCGGCAGACCTCGTCGTCGCGCTGCTCGCCGTTCTCAAGGCGGGCGGTGGATACCTGCCCGTCGATCCGTCGTACCCGGCGGACCGGATCGCGTACATGCTCTCCGACGCGGCACCGGTCTGCGTGGTGGCGGCATCGGATCGCGAGCTGGATCTGCCGGCGGGTCTGCCCGTGATCGAGATCGACTCGGCGCTGGACTCGTACTCGGCCGCGGCGGTCGCGGATTCCGAGCGGATCGCGCCGCTGCACCCCGACAACGTCGCCTACGTCATCTACACCTCGGGATCGACCGGCCGCCCGAAGGGCGTCCAGGTTCCGCATCGCACGGTGACGCGACTGATGCGCAACACCGAGCCCCTGTACGGTTTCGACTCCTCGGACGTGTGGACGATGTTCCACAGCTACGCCTTCGACTTCTCGGTGTGGGAGCTGTGGGGTCCGCTGCTGTACGGCGGCACCCTCGTCGTCGTCGACCACTACACCTCCAGGTCCCCGGAGCAGTTCCTCGACCTCCTCGCCCGCGAGCGGGTGACGGTCCTGAACCAGACCCCGTCCGCGTTCAACCAGCTCGCCGAAGCCGATCGGCAGAACCGCGCCGACCTGGCGCTGCGCTACGTGATCTTCGGCGGCGAGGCTCTGGAGCTGTCACGGCTGACGGACTGGTACCGGCGCCGCGGCGAGGTGCCGACTCTCGTCAACATGTACGGCATCACGGAAACGACCGTGCACGTGTCGTTCCGGGCGCTGGACGCACACACCGTCGAACATGCGGCGGGCAGTGTCGTCGGCCAGGCCATTGCGGGCCTGCAGGTGTTCGTGCTCGACAACCGGCTGCAGCCGGTCCCCGTCGGTGTGCCCGGCGAGATGTACGTCGCCGGTGTTCAGCTGGCCCGCGGCTACCTCGGACGCCCCGATCTGTCCGCCGGCCGGTTCGTCGCGAATCCGTTCGGCGCCGGCCGGCTGTACCGGTCCGGTGACCTCGCGCGGTGGAACCGCGACGGCGAGCTCGAGTACCTCGGGCGCGCCGACGACCAGGTGAAGGTTCGCGGTTTCCGGATCGAGCTCGGCGAGATCGAGGCCGCGGTCCTCGCGCAGCCGGGTGTCGCGCAGGTCGCCGTGATCGTCCGCGAGGACGTGCCCGGATCGGCCCGGATCGTGGCATACGTCGTGCCGGACGCGGCCGCCACCGTGGACGTGCGTGCCGTGCGGGACGGTGCCGCGACGATGCTGCCCGAGTACATGGTGCCGTCGAACCTCGTCGTCCTCGATTCGATCCCGCTGACGGTGAACGGCAAGCTCGACCGGCGGGCGCTTCCGGTGCCGAGCGTGGAGGGCCGGGAGTACCGCGCTCCGGAGTCGGCCGCCGAGGTGATCGTCGCCGAGGTGTTCGCGGACCTGCTCGGTCTCGACCGGGCGGGCCTCGACGACGACTTCTTCGAGCTCGGTGGCAACTCGCTGATCGCGGCGCAGGCGGTGGCGCGGATCGGGGCGGCGCTGGACGGAAAGCTCCCCGTCCGTGCGCTCTTCGAGGCGCCGACCGTCGCGGGACTCGCCGCGGTGGCGGCGGCGACCGCGGGAGAGGGTGCGACGGTGGCACTGGCCGCCCGACCGCGGCCCGCCGAGGTTCCGCTTTCCCTTGCCCAGCAGCGGATGTGGGTGCTCAACCGGATCGCGCCGGAGTCCGCCGCCTACAACATCCCGGGCGGCATCCGTCTTTCCGGCCACCTCGACGTCGCGGCTCTCGAGTCCGCGGTGCTGGACGTACTCGACCGGCACGAGGTGCTGCGTACGATCTACCCGTCCGGAGGCGACGGACCTATTCAGGTGGTCGTCCCCGCGGCGGAGGTTCCGGTCGACCTGACTCCGATCGTCGTCGACGAGCACGCGCTCGCCGAGCGGGTGACCGAGACGGTGGGCGGCGGATTCGACGTGACCGACACGGTGCCGGTGCGCCTCCGTCTGTTCGCCCTGCCGGAGACCCTCGGTCCCGGTGCCGAGTGCACGGAACACGTCCTGGTGGTGGTGGTTCACCACATCAGTGCCGATGGAGCCTCGATGGCGCCGCTGGCGCGTGACATCGTGCTCGCCTACACCGCCCGGGTCGCCGGTGCTGCACCGTCCTGGGCGCCGTTGCCGGTGCAGTATGCCGACTACAGCATCTGGCAGCGTGAGGTCCTCGGTTCGGAGGCGGACCCGGACAGCATGATCTCCCGACAGATCGCGTACTGGGCAGAGGAACTGGCTGATCTTCCGGATCAGCTCGACCTGCCCGCGGACCGGTCCCGACCCGCGGTCCAGACGTTCGGCGGCAGCCGATTCGCCTTCGAGATCGCTTCCGGCACGGCCTCGCAGCTGTCGGAGTTCGCGCAGACACGCGGGGTCACCCCGTTCATGGTCCTGCACGCGGCGCTGTCCGTGCTGCTCGCGAGGCTCAGTGGAACCACCGACATCGCCGTCGGAACCCCGATTGCCGGTCGCGGTGAGCAAGCGCTCGACGACCTCGTCGGCATGTTCGTGAACACGCTGGTGCTGCGCGCCGACGTGGACGGATCGGCGTCCTTCGACCAACTGGTGGCCCAGGTCCGCGAGCGCGACCTGCGCGCCTTCGGTCAGGCGGACGTCCCGTTCGAACGGCTGGTCCAGGCGCTCAACCCGGCGCGGTCCACTGCCCGTCACCCGCTGTTCCAGGTTGCACTGTCCTTCGCGAACACCCCGCCCGCGTCCGTCGAACTTCCCGGCCTGACGGTCTCGGCGCTCGACGCACATCTCGACAGCGCCAAGTTCGATCTGCAGCTCACCCTCGAACCGGGTGCGTCCGGTAAGGCGATGAAGGCCGAATTCGGCTACGCCACAGATCTGTTCGACGAACCCACGATCATCGGATTCGCGCAGCGATTCCAGCGAATCCTCGAGGCCGTCCTCGCCGATCCGGCCCGGCCGGTCGGAGACGTGGACATCCTCACCAGCACCGAACGTGCCGAGGCGCTCGAGCACTACGACCTGCAGGCGACCCACCCGGAGTTGGTCACGCTCGAAGGCATCCTGCGTGACGGCGCTGCCGCCGTCCCCGACGCCGTCGCGCTGTCCGGAATCGACGGCGAGATGACGTACCGCGAGCTCGACGAGCGCTCCTCGCGGTTGGCCCGCTTCCTCATCGCGCGGGGAGCCGGGCCGGAGAACACCGTCGCCGTGGCCATCCGACGGTCCATCCACTCGGTCCTCGCCGTGTGGGCGGTCGCCAAGACCGGTGCGGCGTTCGTCCCGATCGATCCGACCTACCCGCAGGACCGCATCACCTACATGGCGATCGACTCGGGCGCGGTCCTCGGACTGACGACCGCCGACCATCGCGATGCGATGCCCGACACGATCACCTGGTACGAGCTGGGCGAATCCGAGGCCGCCGCGGCACCACTGTCGGCCGATCCGGTCGCCGACGCGGACCGGATCCGTCCCCTGTTCCACTCGAACCTGGCGTACATCATCTACACCTCCGGCTCCACGGGACGTCCCAAGGGTGTTGCCGTCACCCATCTCGGCATGGCGAACCTGCGGGAACAGATCCTCACCTCCTATCCGACCGTCGATCAGCCGCGTCCCTTGCACATCGCGTCACCGAGCTTCGACGTTTCGGTGTACGAAACGCTCTTCGCGCCGGTGCTGCGGGGCACCCTCGTGATCACGCCGCCGGACGTGTGGGGCGGAGCCGAGCTGACCGAACTTCTTCGCACACAGCGGGTCACGCACGCCGTGATCACGCCGGCAGCACTGTCCACCGTCGACCCCGACGGGCTCGACCATCTGCGGCTGCTCGTCACCGCCGGCGAGGCGTGCCCGCCGGAGCTCGTCGGCCGCTGGGCCACCGGCGACCGGTGGTTCGTCAACGGCTACGGGCCGACCGAGACGACGATCATCTCCACGCGCACCGACGCGATGGTGCCCGGCGAGCCGATCACCATCGGCCACCCGACAGCGGGGCTGCGCAACCTCGTCCTCGACGCCCGTCTCAACCCGGTGCCCGTCGGCGTGGTCGGCGAGCTGTACCTCTCGGGCCGCGGCATGGCTCGGGGATACCGGGCCCGGCCGGGCCTGACCGCCGAACGTTTCGTCGCGCACCCGCACGGTGAGCCGGGGGAGCGGCTGTACCGCACCGGCGATCTCGCGCGCTGGACGTCCGACGGTCAGGTGGACTACCTGGGCCGCACCGACTTCCAGGTCAAGGTTCGCGGCTTCCGCATCGAGCTCGGCGAGATCGACGCCGCGATCGGCGCCCACGACGGTGTCGAGTTCGCCGTCACCCTCGGACACACCACCGCGGGTGTCGACGCGCTCGTCGCGTACGTGCTGCCCGCCGCAGGGGCGAGCGTGAACGTGCGCGAGCTCAAGGCGTCGCTCGGGGAGCGGTTGCCTGCGCACATGGTGCCGTCCTCGATCATGGTCCTCGACGAGATCCCGCGGACACCGGTCGGCAAGCTCGACCGGAAGGCGTTGCCGGAGCCCGTCTTCGAGTCACGGCCGTACCGCGCACCTGCCACCGCCACCGAAGAGGCGGTCGCGAGTGTCTTCGCCGACGTGCTCGGAGTCGATCGAGTCGGGCGAGACGACGACTTCTTCGAGCTCGGAGGCAATTCCCTCATCGCGACGCAGGTCGTTGCCCGGATCGGCGACTCCCACGACGCCACTGTCCCGGTACGGCTCCTGTTCGAGGCGTCCACGGTCGCCGACCTGGCCTCCGCCGTCGACGGCCTCGCCGGGACCGGGGCACGCGCCGCCCTCGTTCCGCAGGAACGTCCCGAGCGGGTCCCGCTGTCGCTCGCACAGCAGCGGATGTGGTTCCTCAACCGGTTCGACCCGGAGTCGGTCGCCTACAACATTCCGTTGGCGATCCGGCTGACCGGTGCCCTCGACGTCCCGGCGCTCCACGCCGCGCTCGCGGACGTCGTCGCCCGGCACGAGTCGCTGCGCACCAGCTACCCCGAGACGGAGAGCGGCCCCAGCCAGGTCGTCGCCGCACCCGAGGATGCCCTGCCGGCCCTGATTCGGGCGGATGTGGATGCCGAGGAGTTGCCGCGGCGGCTCTTCGATCTGGCGACGACCAGATTCGACGTCACCTCCGAGATCCCCTTGCGCACAGCTCTGTTCCGGTTGGCCGACGACGAGTTCGTGCTCGCCGCGGTGATCCACCACGTCTCCGCCGACGGCGCGTCCATCGCGCCGTTCGTCGGTGACGTCATGATCGCGTACGGCGCCCGGGCCGTCGGCGCGGCGCCGGAGTGGGCGCCGTTGCCGGTGCAGTACGCCGACTACGCCATCTGGCAGCGCGAGGTTCTCGGCGACGAAACCGACCCGGCGTCGGTGGCCGGCCAGCAGCTCGACTTCTGGCGGCGGACGCTCGCCGGCATCCCCGATCAGCTGGACCTGCCGAGCGACCGTCCCCGCCCCGCCGTGCGATCCAATCGCGGTGGTCGCGTGCCCTTCGAACTGGACGGGCGGCTGCACCGCGCACTGGCGGACTACGCCAAGGGGGCGGGCGCGACGGTCTTCATGGCGACCCACACCGCGCTCGCGGTGCTGCTCGCCCGGTTGTCCGGTACCGGGGACATCGCCGTCGGCACGCCGATCGCCGGCCGTGGCGACGCCGCGATGGACGGACTGATCGGCATGTTCGTCAACACCCTGGTGCTGCGAACCACCGTGGACGGATCCACGTCCTTCGCCGACCTGCTCGCCGAGGTCAAGGACGTGGACCTCGCGGCATTCGGCAACGCGGACGTGCCGTTCGAGCGCCTCGTCGAGGTCCTCAACCCGACCCGGTCGACGGCCCGGCACCCGCTGTTCCAGGTCGGGTTCTCCTTCCAGAACCTCGCGAGGACGAGCCTCGAACTGCCCGGGCTCACCGTCTCGGCACTCGAGGTCGACAACGGCATCACGCAGTTCGACCTGCAACTCTTCCTCGTCGAGCGGTTCGACGACGCCGGCGCCCCCGACGGTGTCGAGGCGATGTTCCACTTCGCCACCGACCTCTTCGACCAGCGCACGGTCGAGGGCTTCGCGGAGCGGTTCGTCCGGATCCTCGACGCCGCGGTGGCACATCCGAGCCTTGCGGTCGGCGACATCGACCTCCTCGGAGCCGACGAACGCGCCGATCTGCTGGCCGGGTTGAACCGGACAGGCGCCGACGTGTCCGCCCGGACGCTGGCCGAGCTCTACCGCACCCAGGCGTCCGCGACGCCCGACGCGCCTGCGCTGTGGTTCGAGGGAACCGAGCTCGGCTACGGGGAGTTCGACGCCCGCGTCAACCGCGTCGCCCGTGCGCTGATCGACCGAGGTGTCGGCCCGGAGTCCCTGGTCGCACTCGCCATGCGACGGTCGATCGACCTGGTCGTCGGCATGTACGCCGTCGTGCAGGCTGGCGGAGCCTACGTCCCGCTCGACCCCGACCAGCCCGCCGAGCGGACCGGGTACATCCTGGAGTCCGCCGCTCCGACCTGTGTGTTGTCCACGGCGCGAGACGATTTCCAGGGCGCAGGGGACAGGTCTGTCCTCCTCCTGGACGTCGACGACCTCGACGGCTACTCGCCGGAGCCGGTTCAGGACTCCGAGCGGGTGCGGCCGCTGCGCCCCGGGCACCCGGCGTACGTGATCTTCACGTCCGGTTCCACCGGCAAGCCGAAGGGTGTGACCGTCAGCCACGCCGCGATCGTCAATCAGCTGGTGTGGATGACCGCCGCCCACGGGCTCGACGCCTCGGACTCGGTGCTGCTGAAGACCGCGGCGACGTTCGACCTGTCGGTGTGGGAGTTCTGGTCCCCGCTGGTCTCCGGCGGCCGGATGGTCATCGCCCGGCCCGGTGGCCAGCAGGACCCCGACCACCTGCTCGACCTGATGCGTTCTCAGCGCGTGACCACCCTGCACGCAGTTCCCTCCACGGTCGCGATGCTCTCGGCCGCGGCTTCCGGTGCGGCACTGTCCGATTCACTACGCCGGGTGCTCGCCATCGGCGAGGCGCTTCCGGCATCCGTGGCGCAGGCGTTCCGCGCGGCGAACGACTCTCGGCTGTTCAACCTGTACGGCCCGACCGAGGCAGCGGTGTCGGTGACGGCCCACGAGGTCGTCGACGCGGACATCGCGACCGTGCCGATCGGCGTCCCGGAGTGGAACACGCAGGTGTACGTGCTCGACAGCCGTCTGCACCCGGTGCCCGCCGGGGTGTCGGGAGAGCTCTACCTCGCCGGCGACCAGCTCGCCCGCGGGTACCACGGGCGTCCCGATCTGACCTCGGACCGATTCGTGGCCAACCCCTTCGGTGTCCCGGGCTCCCGGATGTACCGCACCGGTGACCTCGTCGTCGTCCGCCCGGACGGCGAGCTCGACTACCTCGAGCGCAGCGACTTCCAGGTCAAGGTGCGCGGATTCCGGATCGAGCTCGGCGAGATCGAGACGGCCCTGGCCCAGCACCCCGACGTCTCGGCCGCCGTGGTCACGGCACACACCGACGAGCGGGTCGGCGACCGGCTCGTGGCGTACGTCGTGCCCACGCCGGGAGTGACCGCCGACACGACCGTCCTCAAGGACGCGTTGTCCCGTGCCCTGCCGAGCTACATGGTCCCGGCGGCCTTCGTGGTCATCGACGCGCTGCCGCTCAACATCAACGGCAAGATCGACAGGAAGGCGCTGCCCGCACCGGAGTTCGAGGCGACGGAGTTCCGAGCCCCGACCACCGAGGCGGAGATCCTCGTCGCCCGCATCGTCGGTGATGTCCTCGGCGTGGACGCGGTCGGTCTCGACGACGACTTCTTCGCGCTCGGCGGCAACTCCCTGATCGCCACCCAGGTCACCGCCCGCCTCGGCGCGGCGCTCGACACCCAGGTGCCGGTGCTCTGGCTGTTCGAGGCACCGACCGTCGTCGAACTCGCGGCGAGGGTGAGCGAGAGCGCGGGCAGCGGGGCCCGTGCCGCACTGGTCGCGGGCGAGCGCCCCGACGAGTTGCCGCTGTCGCTGGCGCAGCAGCGGATGTGGGTGCTCAACCGCATCGCACCGGATCTGGCGACCTACAACATCCCGGCCGCGGTCCGGCTGGTCGGCGCACTCGACACCGCGGCGCTGCAGGCGGCGGTCGCGGACCTGGTCGGCAGGCACGAGATCCTGCGCACGTACTACCCCGAAACCGACAACGGTCCGATCCAGGTGATCGTCCCCGCGGGCGACTTCGTTCCGGACCTCGCCCCGGTGTCCCTCGCCGGCGACGAGCTGTCCGCGGCGATGCTCGCCGAGGCCACGGGTGCGTTCGACGTGACCACCGCGGTGCCGCTGCGAGTGCGGCTGTACGAGCTCGTCCCCGGTTCCGAGTACGTGCTGATGCTGGTGGTCCACCACATCGCCGCGGACGGATTCTCGATGCGTCCGCTCCTGCGCGACGTGATGGTCGCGTACGCGGCACGTACCGCCGGGCAGGAGCCCGAATGGGCGCCGCTCGCGGTCCAGTACGCGGACTACGCGCTGTGGCAGCGCACCGTCCTGGGTGACGAGACCGATCCGGAATCCCTGTCGGCCAGGCAGATCGAGCACTGGAAGTCCGCGCTCACCGGGCTCGCTGACGAGCTGGACCTGCCGAGCGACCGGCCTCGTCCCGCCGTCCCGACGCACCGCGGCGCGCTGCACGGATTCACGGTGGACGCGGAACTGCACGCCGCCCTGACCGACTTCGCCCGTGAGCGGGGCGTGACGCTGTTCATGGTGGTGCACACCGCGCTTGCGGTCCTGCTGGCACGCCTCGCCGGAACGGGCGACGTCGCCATCGGTGCGCCGATCGCCGGACGCGGCGAGGCGGCGCTCGACGATCTCGTCGGCATGTTCGTCAACACCCTGGTCCTGCGGACCCAGGTCGACCACCACGCACCCTTCGCGGAGGTGCTGGACGTGACCAGGTCCGCCGACCTCGGTGCCTTCGGCAACTCGGACATCCCGTTCGAGCGTCTCGTCGACGTGCTGTCCCCGGCTCGGTCCCAGGCCCGGCACCCGCTGTTCCAGGTCGCGCTGTCGTTCCAGAACCTGGGCCTGCCCTCGCTGGAACTCGCAGGGCTGCAGGTGTCCCCGGTCGAACTGGACGCACATCTCGCGAAGTGTGATCTGCAGGTGACGGTGTCGGAATCCGCCGATTCCGCGGGCGACCCGGCGGGGATGGTCTTCGACCTCCTCTACGCGACCGACCTGTTCGACGAGGCCGGCGTCGCCGCTCTGGGGCGCCGCCTCGTGCGGGTGCTCTCCGCGGCCGTCGCCGATCCGGAGGTGGTCGTCGGCGACATCGACATCGTCGGGGACGACGAGCGCGCCGCGCTCGCGGAGTTCGTCGGCGCACCTGCCCTGGAGTGGACGACGTTGCCGCAGTTGCTGGCCGCGGCCGCGGCCGAGCGTCCCGACACGGTCGCGGTGACCGCCTCCGGTGTCTCCCTCACCTACCGGGAACTCGACGAGCGCTCCTCCCGCCTCGCCCGTCTCCTCGTCGACGCCGGGGCCGGACCCGAGACCGCCGTGGCGATCGCCATCCCGCGTTCGCTCGAGTCGGTGCTGGCGGTGTGGTCCGTCGCCAAGACGGGCGCCGCCTTCGTGCCGGTCGACCCGAACTACCCGGCGGATCGCGTGGCGCACATGGTGACCGACTGCGCTGCCGTCCTCGGTGTCACGGTCGCCGCCTGTGCCGAGCGTCTGCCCGCCGTCGCGCCGTGGCTCGTCCTCGACTCCGGCGAGGTCGAGAGCCGCTGCGCTGCACTGTCCTCGGCGCCGGTGACCGATGCCGACCGGATCGGATCGCTGCACGTCGCCAACCCGGCCTACATCATCTACACCTCCGGTTCCACCGGTCTGCCCAAGGGCGTCGTCGTCACCCACTCCGGCCTGGCGAACTTCATCGCCTACCAGCGCAGCGATTTCGAGATCACGCCCGACTCCCGGACTCTGCACATCGCGTCGCCGAGCTTCGACATCTCCATCAACGAGATGCTCCTCGCCGTGGGATCCGGTGCGACCCTCGTCGTCGCGCCGACCACCGTCTTCGGCGGTGACGACCTCGCGGAGCTGCTGCGCACCGAGCGGGTCACTCACCTGATGATGACCCCGGCCGCGCTCGCGTCGGTCGATCCGACAGGCCTCGACCACGTCCGGTTCGTCGGCGTCGGTGGCGAGGCCTGTCCACCGGAACTGGTGGCACGCTGGGGCGTCGGCCGTTCGTTCCACAACGGGTACGGGCCGACCGAGACCACCATCATCGTCACCTGCACCGACGTGCTCCGACCCGGTCAGCCCATCACCATCGGTCACCTCATGCGGGGGGTGCGCGCGGCGGTGCTCGACAACCGTCTGGTGGCGGTCCCGGTCGGTGTCGTCGGTGAGCTGTACCTCGCGGGTGACGCGCTGGCGCGCGGCTATCGCGGTCGAGCCGATCTGACCGCCGACCGCTTCGTCGCCGACCCGACGGGGGTCCACGGCCAGCGGATGTACCGGACCGGCGACCTCGTGCGGTGGACCGCTGCCGGGGAGCTGGAATACCTGGGCCGCAGTGACTCCCAGGTCAAGGTGCGCGGTTTCCGCATCGAGCTCGGCGAGATCGACTCGGCACTCGTGGCGCAGCCGAGCGTCGAGTTCGCGGTGACCGTCGGCCACCGCGGCTCCGGCGGAACGACGGCCTTGGTCTCGTACGTGATCGCCGCCTCCGACGCAGTCGTCGACCCCGCCGCACTGAGGGCAGTGCTCGCGGAATCGCTGCCGGCGCACATGGTGCCCGCGTCGATCATGACGCTCGACCGGATCCCTCTGACCCCGGTGGGCAAGCTCGATCAGAAGGCTCTGCCGGAACCGGTTTTCGAGTCCGTCGCGTACCGCGAGCCGGCCACCGACACCGAACGGCTCGTCGCCGCGACCTTCGCCGAGGTGCTCGGCGTCGAACGCATCGGAGCCGACGACGACTTCTTCGATCTCGGTGGCAACTCGCTCATCGCCACCCAGGTGACCGCCAGGCTCGGTACGGCGGTCGATGCCCGAGTCCCGGTGGCGGTGCTGTTCGAGTCGTCGACCGTCGCCGCCCTGGCGACGCTTCTCGACGGGCTCGCCCGCGACGGCCGCGTCCCGCTGATGCCGCAGGAGCGACCCGATCGCATCCCGCTGTCGATGGCACAGCAGCGGATGTGGTTCATCAACCGCTTCGATCCCGAATCGGCGGTCTACAACATTCCGCTGGCCGTGCGGCTGACGGGCGACCTGGACGTTGCGGCGCTGAGTGCCGCGGTCTCCGATGTGGTGGCGCGGCACGAGGTGCTGCGCACGATGTACCCGGAGCACGAGGGCACCGGCCACCAGGTGATCCTGCCGGACTTCACGGTGGAGGTCGCCGCGGAGCCGGTTGCCTCCGAGGACCTGTCCGCTCGCGTACTGGCGCTGGTCAGCAGCGGCTTCGACGTCACGACCGACGTTCCGGTCCGGGCCGCTCTGCTCAGCGTCGACGGGTCCGTGACCGATCACGTCCTCGTCGTGGTCGTGCACCACATCTCCGGTGACGGTTTCTCGATGGGCCCACTGACCCGCGACCTGGTGGTCGCCTACGCGGCCCGGACCGCAGGCTCGGCGCCGGGCTGGGAGCCGCTGGCGGTCCAGTACGCGGACTACACACTGTGGCAGCGGACGGTGCACGGTTCGATCGACGATCCTGCGTCGCACATGTCGACGCAGTTGGAGTACTGGACGCGGACGCTGCGCGGCACACCGGACGTGCTGGTGTTGCCGACGGATCGGCCGAGGCCGGCCGTGATGTCGAACATCGGTGCGTTGCACGAGTTCACCGTCGACCGCGAGTTGCTCGAGGCGTTGGAGGCGCTCGCCCGGCGCAACGGCGCGACCCTGTTCATGGTGTTGCACGCGGCGCTGGCGGTGCTGCTCTCGCGGCTCTCCGGTACCGACGACATCACCGTCGGCACACCGGTCGCGGGTCGCGGTGAGGCCGCCCTCGACGACCTGGTCGGCATGTTCGTCAACACCCTCGTGCTGCGCACCGAGGTGACAGGTGCGGCCTCGTTCGACGAGGTCCTCGCCGCGGCGCGGGAAACCGACGTAGGTGCGTTCGGGCACGCCGAACTGCCGTTCGAGCAGATCGTCGAGGCACTCGATCCGATCCGGTCACAGGCGTACTCGCCGCTGTTCCAGGTGACGCTGTCGATGCAGAACCTGCCGACGCCCGCCGCCGAGCTCGGGGGTCTGTCGATCAGTGCGTTGACGACGGACATGGTGCTCGCCAAGTTCGACCTCGACTTCGGATTCGCGGAGATGCTCGACGAGAACGGTGATCGTGATGGGCTGAACGGTGCGCTCACCTACACCACGGGCCTGTACGACGCGTCGGGCGCGAAGTCGCTCGCTGACGGGTTGCTCACCGTGCTGCGCGCGGTGACCGCGGATCCGGCCGGTCCGGTCGGTGACATCGATCTACTCGGCGACCGCGGCCGGGAGCGCGTGCTGCGCGAGTGGAACGAGACGGGGTCTCCGGTCGCCGACGGCACGCTGGCTTCGCTGTTCGGCGAGCAGGCTGCGCGTACCCCGGACGCGGTGGCCCTCACCGAGGGCGACGTGTCTCTGACGTATCGGCAGTTCCGGCACCGGGTCGACGCGGTGACGTGGCAGCTGATCGGCCGCGGTGTCGGTGTGGAGTCGCGCGTGGCGGTTGCGATGCGTCGCTCGGTCGATCAGGTTGTCGCGATGTACGCGGTCGTGCAGGCGGGTGCCGCGTATGTGCCGGTCGACCCGGATCAGCCGGCCGAGCGCATCGCCTACGTACTCGACACGGCGGACCCGCAGCTGGTGCTCGTCGACCGTGGCGCGGAGGCCGATCGTGACTTCGGCCGGCAGGTGGTCGACTTCGGTCGGGTGGCCGTGGGCGGGCCGGTGCGAGAGGTGACGGATGCGGACCGGATCGGTTCGCTGCGTCCCGGCAACACTGCGTACGTGCTCTTCACGTCGGGTTCGACGGGTCGGCCGAAGGGTGTGGCCGTCTCGCACGCTGCTGCGGTGAACCAGCTGGTGTCGATGCAGCGTGAATACCGTTTGGACGGAACCGATTCGGTTCTGCAGAAGACGGCGTTCACGTTCGATGCGTCGGTGTGGGAGTTCTTCTGGCCGTTGCAGACCGGGGCGCGGGTCGTGCTCGCGGCTCCCGACGGTCACAAGGATCCTGCGTACCTGGCGCGGGTTCTCGTGGAGGAAACGGTGACGACGGTCCAGTTCGTGCCGTCGGTGCTGCCGATGGTGTTGGCGGCGTTGCCGGAGTCGGGTGCGCCGGCCCTGCGGCGGGTGTTCGCGGGTGGCGAGGCGCTGCCGGCGGACCTGGCGGCGGAGGTCGGCCGCGTGACCGGCGCACAGGTGTACAACCTGTACGGCCCGACCGAGGCGGCGATGCAGGTGACGCGTCGTCGGGCGCGTGACGGCGACCCTGCGGTCGTCCCGATTGGCGGTCCCACGGAGGGCACTCGGGTGTACGTGCTCGACGGCCGGCTGCAGCCGGTGCCGGTGGGCGTTCCGGGTGAGCTGTACCTCGCGGGCGTGCAGTTGGCACGGGGCTACGAGTCCCGGCCGGAGCTGACGGCGGACCGATTCGTGGCGTCGCCGTTCGCGGTCGGAGAGCGGCTGTACCGTACGGGTGACCTGGTGCGCTGGCTGGTGTCGGCGGACGGGTCGGGCGAATTGGAGTTCCTGGGCCGCACCGATTTCCAGGTGAAGCTGCACGGTCTGCGGATCGAGCTCGGCGAGGTCGAGGCCGCGCTGGTGGCCCATCGTGCGGTGCGTCAGGCCGTGGCGGCGGTCGTCACGACGCCCGCCGGTGAGGTTCTGGTCGGGTACGTGACGGGTGACGCGGATGTCGATGTCGCGGACGTGACGGCGGTCGCGAGTGAGCGATTGCCGGCGTACATGGTTCCGTCCCGGATCGTGGCTCTCGAGGAGTTCCCGGTGAACGCATCCGGGAAGATCGATCGGAAGTCCTTGCCGACTCCGGTGTTCGAGGCTCGCGAATTTCGGGCTCCGAGCACCCCGGTCGAGCAGACGGTTGCGGATGTCTTCGGTGAGCTGTTCGGTACCGCAGTCGGTCTCGACGACGACTTCTTCGAGCTCGGCGGCAACTCGCTCGTCGCGGTGCGCCTCGTGTCGCGGATCAACGCCGCGCTGGGCAGCACGATCGGCGTGCGCGCGGTCTTCGATGCGCCGACCGTTGCCGCGCTGGCTGCGGCTGCCGATGCCGCACGCGGAGCCGGGGCCGGTCCCGCACTGGTCGCAGGACCGCGTCCCGAGCGGATCCCGCTCTCCCCGGCGCAGTCCCGGCTGTGGTTCCTCAACCGGTTCGACCGGACGTCCGCCGCGTACAACATTCCGTTCGCGTTGCGGCTGACCGGTGAGCTGGACGTCGACGCCCTGCAGGCCGCGATGCGGGACGTGCTGGAGCGTCACGAGTCGCTGCGCACGGTGTTCCCCGAGGTCGACGGCACCGCGGCGCAGGTGATCCTGCCCGTCGAGTCGGTCGAGCTCGACCTCGCACCGGTCGACGTCGCGCCCGAGAACCTCGTCGCGACCGTCGGCGAGATCCTCGGCGCAGGCTTCGACGTCACGGCCGCGGCGCCGATCCGGGGCCGCCTGCTACGGCTCCGGTCCGAGGAGGCGGATGCAGCTCCCGAGTACGCTCTCGTCCTCGTCGTGCACCACATCGTCTCCGACGGTGTGTCCACCGGTCCGCTCGCGCGTGACGTCATGGTCGCGTACACGGCGCGGACCGCCGGCAACGCCCCGGCCTGGGCCCCGCTGCCCGTTCAGTACGCCGACTACACGCTATGGCAGGTCGCCAGGCTCGGGTCGGAGAGCGAGCCGGGAACGCTCGCCGCGCAGCAGCTCGGCTACTGGAAGCAGGCGCTCGCCGGGCTCCCCGACCTGATCGAGCTGCCGACCGACCGGCCGCGTCCCGCGGTTTCGTCCAACCGCGGCTCGCTGGTCACGTTCGACCTCGACTCCGACCTCGTCGCCGGGCTCGACCGTGTCGCGAAGCAGGCAGGTGGCTCCCGCTTCATGGCGGTGCACGCCGTACTCGCCGTACTCCTGTCGCGCCTGTCGGGGACCACCGACATCGCGATCGGCACCCCGGTCGCCGGGCGTGGTGAGGCCGCCCTCGACGACCTCGTCGGCATGTTCGTCAACACGCTGGTGCTGCGGACCGAGATCGACGGCGGCGCGCCCTTCGCCGATCTGGTCGCCGCGACCCGCGACGTCGACCTGGGTGCGTTCGCGAACGCCGACGTGCCGTTCGAGCGCCTCGTCGAGGTGGTCAACCCCACACGTTCGCAGTCGCATTCGCCGCTGTTCCAGGTCTCGCTCACCTTCGAGCAAGGACACGGCACGACCCTCGAGCTGCCGGGCCTGACGGTGTCGGGCTTCGACCACGCAGCCGAGGTCACCCAGTTCGATCTCACGCTCGTGATCACCGAATCGGCGGACGGTGTCGCAGCCGGCTTCCGCTACTCGACCGATCTGTTCGACCGCGCCACTGTGGAGGGATTCGCGGGTGGGTTCCTGACCATCGCCCGTGCCGTGGTCGCCGACCCGGACCTGCCGGTCGGCGACATCGACCTGCTCACCTCCGACGAGCGGGAGCAGGTCCTGTTCGACTGGAACGCGACCGACGAGCGGGTGGACGCGGCAACGCTCGTCGAACTGCTCGACGCGCAGATCGCACGCACGCCCGATGCGGTCGCGCTCACCTTCGACGGTGTATCGCTGACCTACGCCCGGTTCGGCGCACGGGTGAACCGCCTCGCCCGGCACCTCGTCTCGCTGGGCACGGGGCCGGAGTCGCACGTCGCGATCGCGATCCGGCGGTCCCTGGACCTGCTGGTCGCCATCCACGCCGTCGTCAAGGCGGGCGGCGCGTACGTCCCGGTCGATCCGGACCAGCCGGCGGACCGCATCGGGCACATCCTGGACACGGCGCGGCCGGTGGTCGTGCTGTCCACGTCGCGCGACGGATTCGACAGTGCAGGGGACCGGTCCGTCGTCACCATCGACACCCTCGACCTGTCCGCGGTCGATGCCGCTCCGCTGACGGACGCCGACCGGATCGGCGCGCTGTCCGCCGACCACCCGGCCTACGTCATCTTCACGTCGGGTTCGACGGGGCGTCCGAAGGGCGTGGCGGTGACGCACGGGGCGATCGTGAATCGTCTGGTGTGGATGCAGGCGGAGTACGGGCTCGGTCCGGACGATGTCGTGTTGCAGAAGACGCCGGTGACCTTCGACGTGTCGGTGTGGGAGTTGTTCTGGCCCTTGCAGGTGGGTGCACGTCTGGTGGTGGCGGTGCCGGACGGGCATCGGGACCCGGTGTATCTGGCTCGGGTGATGGCGGAAGAGGGTGTGACCACGGCGCATTTCGTGCCGTCGATGCTCGCGGTGTTCGTGGCCGACTCGTCCGCTGCCGAGGCCGTCTCGCTGTCGAGGGTGTTCGCGTCGGGTGAGGCGTTGCCCGCGTCGACCGCAGGGGCATTGCGTGAGGTGTTGCCGAACGCGCGGTTGCACAATCTGTACGGGCCGACCGAGGCGGCGGTCGACGTCACGTTCCACGAGGTGACCGAGGCCGACGTCGTCGCAGTGCCGATCGGTGCGCCGGTGTGGAACACGCAGGTGTTCGTGTTGGATGCGCGGTTGCGTCCGGTGCCGGTGGGTGTCGCCGGTGAGTTGTATCTCGCGGGCGCGCAACTGGCTCGCGGGTACGTCGGTCGGGCAGATCTGTCGGCGGATCGGTTCGTGGCCAACCCGTTCGTGCCGGGTGCACGGATGTACCGCACCGGTGACCTGGTGTCGTGGAACGATGCCGGTGAGCTGGAGTACATCGGACGTACCGATTTCCAGGTGAAGTTGCGTGGTCTGCGGATCGAGCTGGGTGAGATCGAGGCCGCGCTGCTGGCACAGAGTTCCGTTGCGCAGTCGGTGGTCGTGCTGCACCGCGACGACCACATCGGCGAGGCCCTGGTCGCGTACCTCGTGCCCTCGGGAGCAGTGGAGCCCGACGTCGACGCGGTGAAGACCGCCCTCCTGGCGGCGCTACCGGCGTACATGGTGCCGTCGGCGTTCGTGGTCCTCGGCGCTTTCCCGCTCAACGCCTCCGGCAAGCTCGACCGGAAGGCGCTGCCCACACCGGTGTTCGAGGCTCGGGAGTTCCGCGCGCCGTCGACCCTCGCGGAAGAGCTGGTCGCCGGTACCTTCGCCGACCTGCTGGGTGTGGAACGCGTCGGCGCCGACGACGACTTCTTCGCCCTCGGAGGCAACTCGCTGATCGCGACGCAGGTCACCGCCCGGCTCGGAGCTCTCCTCGATTCCACTGTCGAGCTGCGCACCTTGTTCGAGGCGCCGAGCGTTGCCGAGCTCGCGGCACGCCTGACCTCGGGGGCCGGCACCCGCCGCCGCGTCCCGCTCGTCGCGGCCGACCGTCCGGAGGTCATCCCGCTGTCGTTCGCGCAGCAGAGGATGTGGTTCCTGAGCCGGTTCGACAGCGCGTCGGGCGTCAACAACATCCCCGCTGCGATCCGGCTGTCGGGGGCCCTCGACACGGACGCGCTGCAGTCCGCGGTCGGCGACCTCGTTGCACGGCACGAGATCCTGCGGACCGTCTACCCCGTCGGTTCGGACGGGTCCGGCGCACAGGTGATCCTGCCGCCCGGTGACACGGTTCCGGACCTGACCCCGGTCGACGTGGCCGAGTCGGAACTGATCGCGAAGGTGACCGAGGCCGTCGTCACCGGTTTCGACGTCACCGCCGAGGTTCCGTTGCGGGTGAACGTCTTCCGCGTCTCCGAGACGGAACACGTGCTCGTCGTCGTCGTCCACCACATCGCCGCGGACGGCTTCTCGATGGGCCCGCTCGTGCGGGACGTCATGGTCGCCTACACGGCGCGCGTCGCAGGCGAGGTGCCCGGCTGGGCGCCGCTGGCGGTGCAGTACGCGGACTACGCGCTCTGGCAGCGTGAGGTCCTCGGCTCCGAGGACGACGCCGAGTCGGTCGTCACCGGTCAGCTCGACTACTGGCGTACCGCGCTGGACGGTCTCCCGGCGCAGCTGGACCTGCCCGCCGACCGGCCGCGCCCGGCGGTGGCGAGCAACGTGGGCGGCGCGGTGTCGTTCGACGTCCACGCCGATCTGCACGCAGCCCTGCTCGCGACCTCCCGCACTCGAGGGGCATCGCTGTTCATGGCTGTGCACACCGCCTTGGCCGCGTTGCTGGCGCGACTGTCCGGTACCGCCGACATCGCCATCGGCACACCGGTCGCAGGTCGCGGCGAGCAGGCTCTCGACGACCTTGTCGGCATGTTCGTCAACACGCTCGTGCTGCGTACGCAGGTGGACCCGGCGACGCCGCTGTCGACACTGCTTGCCGACGTCCGGCAGACGGACCTCGGTGCGTTCGGGCACGCCGACGTGCCGTTCGAGCGGATCGTCGAGGTGGTCGATCCACCGCGCTCCCAGGCCCGACACCCGCTCTTCCAGGTCGCGCTGTTCTTCCAGAACCACCAGCAACCGAGGCTCGACCTGGACGGTCTTTCAGTCTCCGGTGTCGACGTCGACGCCGTCATCGCGAAGTTCGACCTGCAGGTGACCGTCACCGAGCGCGTGGGCGACAGCGGCGCCCCGGCCGGGATGACCGTGCATCTGAGCTACGCGCGAGACCTGTTCGACGAGGACACCGTCGAGCTGTTCGGTGAGCGACTGACCCGGATGCTCGAGGCACTGGCCTTCGACCCGTCGACGCCGGTCGGCGACGTCGAGCTGCTCGGCGACGAGGAACGGACCCGGATCGTCACCGGCTGGAACAACTCGCACCACGACATCGATGCGGGCGAGCTGCTCCTCGACGCGTACAAGGCGCAGGTTGCGATCGCCCCCGATGCGACAGCGGTCGTGTACGAGGGTGAGGTCCTCACCTACGGCCGGCTTGCAGCACGGGTGGGCAGGCTGTCCCGCCGCCTGATCGACGAGGGCGTCGGGCCGGAATCACTTGTGGCCATCGCGATCCGGAGATCACTCGATCTCGTCGTCGCGATCTACGCGGTGCTCGAGGCGGGCGGCGCGTACGTGCCGATCGATCCCGATCACCCGGCGGAGCGGATCGGCCACATCCTGGACACCGCGAATCCGGTGTGCATCCTCACCACCGGGGACGCGCGATTCGACGTGCCGCGGCGTCCGGTCCTCCGGATCGACGACATCGACCTGTCTCGATACGCCGTCGGCCCGGTCGACCCGGCGGAGCGGATCGGGCAGCTGCGCGCCGAGCATCCGGCATATGTCATCTTCACCTCGGGCTCCACCGGCAAACCGAAGGGTGTCGCGGTGACGCACGGCGCCATCGTGAACCAGATGGAATGGATGCAGTCGGAATACCGACTCCGCCCCACGGACGTGTACCTCCAGAAGACGGCGACCACGTTCGACGTGTCACTCTGGGGTTGGTTCATGCCTCTGCGGGTCGGAGCGACTCTCGTCGTCGCGACGCCCGACGGCCACCGTGATCCGCAGTACGTCGCGGATCGGATCGCCGAGTACTCGGTGACGGTGACCGACTTCGTTCCGTCGATGCTGACGGTGTTCGCGGCCTCCGTGGATCCGGCGCAGTTGGCCACCCTGGCCCAGATATTCGTGATCGGCGAGGCGCTGCCCGTCGAGACCGTGCGTGACTTCGCGCGGATCTCTCGTGCGAGGGTGCACAACCTCTACGGCCCGACCGAAGCTGCGGTGTCGATCACCTACCGTGACGTCACCGGGGGCGGTGGCGATGCGGTCTCGATCGGATGGCCTGAGTGGAACTCGCAGGTGCACGTGCTTGATTCGCGTCTGCGGCCGGTTCCGGTCGGCGTTCCCGGCGAGCTGTACCTGGGCGGTGCCCAGCTCGCGCGCGGTTACTTCGGTCGCGTGGATCTGACGTCGGACCGATTCGTCGCCAACCCGTTCTCGGCGACGGGGGCGCGGATGTACCGGACCGGTGACCTGGTGTCGTGGGACAGGGAGGGCGCGCTCCGGTACATCGGGCGCGCAGACTTCCAGGTGAAGTTCCGTGGGCAGCGGATCGAGCTCGGTGAGATCGAGACTGCGGTCCTCACCCATCCCCGCGTCCTTCAAGCGGCCGTTCTGGTCGTCGCAACGCCGACCGGAGACCAGTTGGTGGCGTACGTGATTCCGAATCCCGGCGAGTCCGTCACGGCGGACGAGGTGAAGGCGGCAGTGTCACGGTCCCTGCCCGGCTACATGGTTCCGGCATCGGTCATGGAGCTGGACGCGTTCCCGCTCAATCCGTCCGGCAAACTGGATCGGAAGGCGTTGCCTGCACCGGTGTTCGCCGCACGGACGTTCCGGGCGCCGGTGACCGACACCGAACAGTCGGTGTCGGCGGTGTTCGCGGAGATTCTCGGAATCGAACGCGTGGGTCTCGACGACGACTTCTTCGAACTCGGCGGCAACTCGCTCATCGCCACCCAGGTCGTGGCGAAGCTGACGACCGTGTGTGACGTCCGGGTGCCGGTGTTGTGGCTGTTCTCCGACGCCACGACCGAGGCGCTGGCCCGGCGCATCGACGCCGAGCGGCTCGGCATCGGTGCCGCGGGGGCAGAACGCGCCTTCGACGTGCTCCTGCCGATCCGTGATGGACACTCGAACGAGGCCGTGTTCTGCGTGCATCCGGTCATCGGATTGTCCTGGGCGTTCGCGGGACTGACCCAGCATCTCGACCCGCAGTACGGCATCTACGGACTGCAGTCGCCCGCGTTCGGGAGCGAGGACGAGCTGCCGGGTTCGATCGGCGACTGGGCAGCGCGGTACGTCCGCGAGATCCGCGCCGTGCAGCCGGAGGGCCCCTACCGGCTGGTCGGCTGGTCTCTCGGTGGCGTGATCGCCCACGAGATGGCCGTGCAGCTGCAGGCGCAGGGCGAAGAGGTCGCGTTCCTGTCGATGATGGACAGCTTCGCGGATGCCGGGCAGTCCGGCCCTGCGCGGGCGATGACGGCCGGTGACCTCCTCGGTGGACTGCTGCCGGCAGCCGACCTCGATGGATTCGGGGGCGATGCGGAGCTCACGCCGGAGGCCGTCGCATCCCTCGCGTCCGCCCTGCCGGAACCTTTCGGCGACCTCGACGGCGAGCTGATCGAGCGGGCCTACCGTGCCGCCGAGTCGTCGCTGGTGATGATGGGCGAGCACCGGCCCGGTGTCTACAAGGGGGACCTGGTCTACTTCGCGGCGGCGGCCGACGATCCCACCGCGAGCCGGGGCGCCGGTACCTGGGTCGACGGTGTCGACGGGCGGATCGACGTCCACCCTCTGGCCGAGACCCACTGGGGGATGGCGTCTCCCGACGGTCTCCGGCGGATCGCCGATGCCGTCGCCCGGTCGATCACCGAGAACCACGGGTGAGGGAGCCGCGAACCTCGCCCTCGCATGAAGACCTCCGGCCCGAACCGGAGACCGGTCGCCGCCGTCGCCCGAACGGCGGCGGCGACCACCCCGCTCGAGGCCGCTCGACAATCGTCCACCGACACGAAAGGCAGTATGACCGTGAGCAATCCCTTCGACGACGAGGACGGCACGTTCCTCGTGCTGGTGAACAGCGAGGGTCAGCATTCACTGTGGCCGCTCTTCGCGCAGGTGCCGGCGGGGTGGACCGAGGTGCACGGGCCGGCCGGTCGCCCGGAGTGCGTCGCCTACGTCGAGGCCAACTGGACCGACATGCGGCCGAAGAGTCTCATCGACGCGATGGCGGCCGACGCGGGGGAGTGATCCCGAAACCGCACGGCCCCGTCGTCGAACCGCGGGGCCGTTCCGGTCTGTTCGTGTGCGATGCCGCGGACCGGTGCGACCCACCGCGCGGGAAGGTCAACCTTCCTTTACAGTCCGACTCCGGACCTGTTCGATGCAGGCATGACCGCTGCCATCGACGTCTTCCTGATCCTGCATTTCATCGGCCTGGCCGCCATCATCGGCACCTACATGACCGTGGCGATGCGCGGAGTTCCCCAGGTCCTGCCGGGCATGATGCACGGCGCCTTCCTCCAGTTGGTGTCGGGTCTCGCACTCGTCGGTCTGAACGAGGCGAACGACGCCGACCTCAACCACACGAAGGTCGGGGTCAAGTTGGTCATCGCGATCGTCATCACCGTGCTCGCGGTGATCGGTGTGCGCAAGGTGAAGGAGGAGAACGCCGGCACCTCCGGCGGTGCGGGCGCACTCGCCACCGCGAGTTCCACCGCCACCCTCGCGCACGTGATCGGCGCCCTCGCCATCGCCAACGTCATCATCGCCGTCGTGTGGTGACCGGACCCTGACAACCCATCGGGCCGCGCCGGATCCCCGGCGCGGCCCGATGCGTTGTGCGCGACGGTGAGTCGCGGTCAGTCCCAGATGCCGATCGTCTCCAGGTGCGCCAGGAGGCGGTCGGCGCCGTCGGCGAAATGCTCGCGGGTCACCGCTCCCGCCTCCTGCGCGTCACCGGATTCGAGCGCCGCGATCAGCCGGTCGTGACTCGCGACGGCCGCCTCACCCCACTTCGGGTCCGACGAGTACAGGTGTGCGGGGGTGTAGCGGACGGCGTTCAGCAGGAACCACGACAGCTTGTTCGCGTTGGCGAGCCGGTTGAGCTGTCGATGGAACGAGAACTCGAGGTGCTCGACGCGGGCCGCATCCGACTCCGCGACGGCCCGGGCCAGCTCGTCGCGCGCGTCGCGCATCTCGCGCAGCACCTCGGGGGTCACCGCCGCCGTCGCGCGCATGGCGAGACGCTCGGCGATCTGCCCCTGCAGCCAGAACAGGTCGTGGATGTCCGACCGGGTCAGCGGCGCAACCACGTAGCCGCGGTGCGGCACCAGTTCGACGAGACCCTCGCCGCGCAGCGTCAGGAGCGCCTCCCGCACCGGCGTGACACTGACGCCGAGCTCGGCCGCCGTCTCGTCGAGACGAACGTAGTCACCGGGACGCACGCCGCCCGACATGATCAGTCCGCGTACGTGCGCCGCGACCTCGTCCGACAGCTGTGGGCGCCGTCGCAGCGCGCTGCCGGCGAAGTCGCCATTCCGGGTCGTGGTCAACGGGGAGCCTCCTTCACGGCTGTCGAGCATAGGCGCCCGCGATCGGGAGCCGGACCGCTCGTCAGAGTCCGTACGTCTTGCCGATGATGTCGCGCTGGATCTCGCTGGTGCCCCCGAAGATGGTCGAGACCAGCGCCGACCGGACATGCTTCTCCATGTCGAATTCGGCCGCGTAGCCGTACCCACCCATCATCTGCATGCCGTCGAGCGCGACCCGCCGCGCCGTCTCGGTCGCCTTGAGCTTCGCCATGGAGGCCTCCCGTGGCAGCAGCACGTCGGGATTGGCGTCCGCCTGCCGGGCGACGCTGTAGACGAGCAGCTTCGTGCACTCGATCTCGGTGGCGAGGTCGGCGATGCGGTGCCGCAGCGCCTGGAAGGTGCCGATGGGCCGCCCGAACTGCTTGCGCTGCGAGACGAACCCGAGCACATCCTCGAACGCGCGCTCGGCGGCCCCGAGCGCCATCGCCGACAGGATCAGCCGCTCGAAGTTCAGCCCGGTCATCAGCTGGCGCCAGCCGCCGCCGACCTCGCCGACCACCGCGTCCTCGGGGAGTACGCAGTCGGTGAAGTAGAGGTCGTTGGTCTCCTTCTGGCCACCCATCAGTTCGATCGGGCTGATCGTCAGCCCGGGAGTGTCGGTGGGCACGTGGAACATCGTCAGTCCCTCGTGCTTGTTCTCGCCACGGCTGGTCCGGGCCACCAGCAGGATGTTCTCGGAGATGTGCGCGTTCGAGCACCACGTCTTCTGCCCGGTGACGACCCAGCCGTCGGAGGTCTTCTCCGCTTTCGTGCTCAGGTTGCCGACGTCGGAGCCGGCTTCGGGCTCCGACATGGAGATCGACTGGGAGACGCCGGAGACGATGCCCCGCAGCACCGCCTCCTTCTGCGCCTCGGTGCCGTACTTCGCGTACGCGCCGCCGGTGATCAGGGTGGGCCCGATCGCGCCGATCGGGGCCATCCCGCGCGCGGTCTCCTCCAGCAGGATGCACATGTCGACCATCGTCGCGTCGGAGCCGCCGTACTCCTCGGGCACCGTGAGGCCCAGCCAGCCGAGATCGGCCATCTTGGAATAGACACCCTGGTTGTGGTTGTGCGCGCCGTGGTCGGTGAGCTGGTCGCGCTTCTCCCGGGAGCCCGCCTCGCGCTTGCAGAAATCGGTGACGGCCTGCGCGAAGGCCCGCTGCTCGGTGGTGAAGTCGACGCTCATCGTCTCTCCTGGGGTCAGGGTGGTGGTCGCGGGGTGGCCGTCCTCTTGCCTGCGGACCGGGCACGGCCTAGTGTGACGGCCACAACAGTAAGACAAATCAAATATATGTGATGTGATTTCGGTCCGGAAGGGTTCGAACCCGCCCAGGATCGACACAGGCCAGACCGGTTCGACCCGGCTACGCGATCGAATCCGGCTCACATCAATCGCCACACCGACGGAGGAACACCCCCATGTCCCAGGGGACCGACAACAAGCCGAGCACCGCACCGGCACCCGAGACCGCCGCGACCTTCGCCTCCCTCGACCCGCGGACGGGCAAGGTTCTCGCGGAGTACCCGATCCACGATCTCGACGACGTGACCGCCGCCGTCAAGCGCGCTCGCGACGCATCGGTGTGGTGGGCGGCACTCGGCTTCGACGGCCGCAAGAAGTGGCTCCAGAAGTGGAAGTCCGCGATCGCCCGCGACGCGCAGTCCCTCGCCGAGGTCATGTCCGCCGAGACCGGCAAGCCCATCGACGACGCCGTGCTCGAGATCATGCTCGCCGTCGAACATCTCGACTGGGCGTCGAAGAACGCAGGCAAGGTGCTCGGCCGCAAGAAGGTCCCGTCGGGCATGGTCAGCGTCAATCAGGAGGCCACGCTCTACTACCAGCCGTTCGGCGTCGTCGGCGTCATCGGCCCCTGGAACTACCCGGTGTTCACCCCCATGGGCTCGATCGCGTACGCCCTGGCCGCCGGCAACGCCATCGTGTTCAAGCCCAGCGAGTTGACCCCCGGCGTCGGCGCGTGGCTCGCGGACAAGTGGAAGGCACTCGTCCCGAACCAGCCCGTGTTCCAGGTCGTCACGGGACTCGGTGCCACCGGTGGCGCGCTCGTCGAGGCCGGCGTGGACAAGATCGCCTTCACCGGCTCCGGGCCGACCGCGAAGAAGGTCATGGCCGCCTGCGCCAAGACCCTCACGCCGATGGTTGCCGAGGGCGGCGGCAAGGACGCGATGCTCGTCGCCGCCGACGCCGACCTCGATGCCGCTGCCGGTTTCGCGGTCTTCGGCGGCATGGGCAACGCCGGACAGACCTGCGTCGGCGTCGAGCGGATCTACGTCGCCGACGAGGTCTACGACGCGTTCGTCCGCAAGCTCACCGACAAGGCGTCGCGGCTGCGTGTCGGCGGCGCCAAGGACTCGTCGTACGGCCCGATGACCCTCGACCGGCAGAACGCCATCGTCAAGGGGCAGGTCGAGGACGCGCTCGACAAGGGCGCGCACGCTCTCCTCGGCGGTCGAGAGTCGTTGCGAGAGCCGTACATCGACCCGGTCATCCTTGGCGACGTCCCCGAGGACAGCACCGCCATGACGGAGGAGACCTTCGGTCCCATGCTCGCCGTCAACCGGATGCGTGACCTCGAGGACGGTGTCGAGAAGGCCAACGCGGCGAACTTCGGTCTCGCGGCGTCGATCTTCACCAAGGACAAGGCTCGCGCCGTCCGGGCCGCGGAGAACCTGCGCACCGGCATGGTGTCCATCAACTCGGTGCTCGGCTTCGCCGGTGTCGCGGCGTTGCCCTTCGGCGGTGTGGGCGAATCCGGATTCGGCCGCATCCACGGTGCCGACGGCCTGCGCGAGTTCGCCCGCACCAAGTCCGTCACCCGCCAGAAGTTCAACGCTCCGCTGAACCTGCTCACCATGGAGCGCAAGGCCCGCGACATGAAGATCGCGGCCTGGATGCTGAAGACCCTGCACGGCAAGGGCTGACGGCCCGCCCCGCGCCTCCACCGGTTCGTTTCGTGTCGAACCGGTGGAGGCGCGGCCGCCGCTATACGCTTCGTTGCGGCCGACGGCCCAACCCGGGACTCGGCGCGATCAGGAGGCATTCGTGCGGCAACTGAAGCCCAAGGATGCCTGGTTCGTGTACGCGGACACTCCGCGTTTCCGCCAGGCGTACCTGTCCGCGTTCGTACTGACCCCCGACGACGCCACCGGACGACTGCCCGATCGCGGCGAGATCACCCACTGGTTCGAACAGCGCGCCGTCCTGCCCCTGCTGCGGCAACGGCTCCTGCGGGTTCCGCTCGACCTCGACCATCCCTACTGGGTGGACGACCCCGACTTCGCTGTCGATCGGCACCTTCACTTCCACGGCGAGCGCGGATGGGACGAGTCCCGCACCATGGTCGCGGACATCTCCACCGAGCCGATGGACGAGCGTCGCCCGCTCTGGGAACTGCACGTGGTCGAGCGAGTACACGGGGTGCCGGAGACCACCGGCCCCACCATGATGGTCGTGCTGAAGATGCACCACGCGATGACCGACGGCATCGGCAGCGCCATCGTGACGACGACCCTCTTCGGTGATGCACTGCCGCAGGCCCCGGACGTGGCACCGCGGCCCCGGGTGCCGGGCGACCCCGAACTCGTGCTGCGGGCGCTGGGCCACGTCCCGCGCACCGTCGCCGACGCCGTCTCCGCCGTCCGACGGGCACGTGCGAACTGGCGGGAGCTCCAGATCGCGCGCGCCGACGCCGCCTATCCGATTCCCGGGCAGGAACGCACTCCGACGCCACTCGACGGGCCGGTCGGCCCGCGCCGGGTGTTGGAGGCGGTGCACTTCGCACTCCCCGAGGTCCAGGAGATCAAGGCGCGGATCGGTGGCGTCACGGTCAACGACCTGATGTTGACCGTCGTCGGCGGGGCGATGCACACCTACCTGGTCGAGCAGGGGCACACCCCGCCCGGATCCCTCGCGGCCTCGGCCCCGATGTCGATCCGCGGCACGGGTACCGCGTCCGGCGACCAGTCGAACAACAAATTCGTCATGATGGTCGTTGACCTGCGGACCGACATCACGGACCCGGTCGCGCGTGCCCGCGCCGTGCACGAGGCCGTCCTCGGCGAACGAGAACGGCTCGCCTCGCCCGCCGAAGCGGCCGTGGCCCTGGTCGACTACATGTTCCCCGGGTGGGTGTTCCGTCTCGCCCGCCGGGTGCGGTCGTGGCAGGGCGCCGATCCCCAGGGTGTCGGCCGCAGACCGTTCAACACCTTCGTCAGCAGTGTGCCCCGCGAGATCAACGAGGTTCGAGTCGCGGGAGCCACCTGCGTTCACTCGTTCGGGATCGGACCGCTCGACGGGACGGGTACCGGGCACGCGGTCGGAGCGGTCGGCGAGCGACTCGGCCTGAACGTCGCTGCCGACCCGGACCTGCTCACCGACTCCCGCCGCTACGCGGAGCTGCTCCGGCAGTCCTACGCCGAACTCCGGGACGCCGCACGCTCGCTCGCCGTGACCTGACCACGTCGGATCGTCCGAGTGAGCCCGCGTGACCGGGCCACCGACCCTCGACACCAGCCGAACGAAAGCGCCTACCGTGCAACAGATGTCGCCCCAGGACGCGTGGTTCCTGTACGCGGACGGTCCGCGTTTCCGCCATGCCTACGTCTCGGTGTACGCGTTCGCTCCCGACGACGGCTCGGACCGGCTCCCGTCGCCCGAGGAGTCGGCGCTGTGGATCGCGCAGCGCGCGAATCTGCCCGTCCTCCGCCGGCGTCTCGTGCGGACCCCGCTCGACCTCGCCCGTCCCTACTGGGTCGAGGATCCCGACACCGACGTCTCCGCCCACGTCCACGTCCACGACCCGATGACGTGGGACGGACTGCGGGAGTTCCTGGCGGTGCTGGCGTCCGCGCCGATGGACTACACCCGCCCGCTCTGGGAAGCCCATGTCGTCGCCCGGGTGGACGCCGTCCCCGGTGTGCCTCGACCCGTCACCGTGGTCGCCGTCAAGATCCACCACTGCGCCGCGGACGGGGTGGCGAGCGGCGAGGTCACCAGAGCGTTCTTCGGAGACGACCCGACCGGCACCGCGGACGGTCACGGCGGTCGGACACCCGGGCGAGGGGAGCTCCTCGTCCGTGCTCTCGCCGGCGCGCCCCGCGGTGTCGGACGCGTCGTCACCGCTGCCCGATCCGCGAGATCGGCACGGCTCGCCCAGGTCGCCGCGCGGGAGTCGGCGTCGTATCCGCTTCCCCCGCAACGCCGTACCCCGACCTCGCTGGACGGACCGGTCGGTCCCGGCCGGATCTTCGACGTGGCGACCTTCTCGCTGGCGGAGATGCAGGAGGTCAAGGCACGGATCGGCGACGTGACGATCAACGACCTGATCCTGACCGTCGTCGGGGGTGCGCTGCGGGCGTACCTTGCCGAGCAGGGGGAGACGCCGGACGGTTCGCTCGCGGCGTCGGTACCGATGACGGTCCGTGGCGCGCAACCACATTCGGACTCGAACAACCAGTTCGTGATGACGGTGGTCGACGTGAACACCGAGATCGCGGATCCGATCGCCCGTGCGAGAGCCGTCCACGACGCGGTGCTCGGCGAGCGGAGGCGGATGACGGTCCCGGCCGAGGCCGCAGTTCTCGCGACCGATTTCGTTCTGCCCGGCTGGATGTTCCGGGTCGCCAGGTGGCTCGAGCAGCGCCGTGGCGTGGCACCGGCCGGCGTCGTCGCGCGACCGTTCAACACGTTCGTCACCAGCGTGCCGCGGCGTACCACACCGTTGCGCCTGCTCGACGCGACCGCGGTGATGGCGTTCGGTACGAGCACCCTGGACGGTACGGGCACCTCGCACTCGGTCGGATCCACCGGAGACGTCCTCGCCCTGAACATCACCGCGGATCCCGCGCTGCTGCGCGATTCCCGGCGTTATGCGGACCTGCTCCGGCAGTCGTACGCAGAGTTGCGGGATGCGGCGTTCGCGATGGCGCAGGGCTGATCCGCCGGCTCCGCGGCGCTCGACGGTGGCGCGCTCAGCTGTGCAGGACGGTGAGCATGAGTTTCTGCATGCGGCCGCGCGCCTGAGCGCCGGTGTCGAAGCGCATCTGCCGACCGACGTCGAGCGTCTGGCCGAGCGCCGCGTGAACGAGGAACCGGGCCTCCGCCTGCTGACGTTCGGGGTGCACCGCGGTCAGCAGGTTCACCCACTCCTCGATGTGCAGGCGCTGGACGTTGCGCAAGCTCGTCCGCTCCGTAGCCGGGAGGTTCCCGATCTCGGCGAAGTAGACCGCGATCACGTCGGGGTGAGCGAACGCGAGGTCGATGTACGCGCTCGTGAGCCGCTCCAACGCCTCGGCGGGATCGGTGGTGCTGCCGAGTGCGGACTGGGTGGCCACCGCCAGCCGATCCGCGGCCCGGTAGAACGCTGCGGCGAGCAGGTCCGCCTTGCTCGGGAAGTGCCGGTACACGCTGGACGCGTTGATGCCGGCCGCCGCGCCGATCTCCTCGATGCTCGACTCGTGATAGCCGCGGCGATCGAAGATCTTCATCGCCTCCGTGAGCAGCAGTTCACGCTTCGACGTCACCGACAGGCCCCCGGAAGCCGGGTCGTCGATGGTGGTCTGCGCGGGAGCCGCAGCGCCGAGGTCGCAGCGCAGCACCGCCCACGCCGCCCGGTGCAGCAGTTTCTCGACGCGCCGATTCGCCAGCGTCGCGCGGTGCGCGGTGATGCTGCCGATCACGCTGAGGGTGGACGCCGCGATCGCCCCGGTGTCGGACGCGGTCAGTTCGGGGCGCATCTCCAGCAGCGGGGCGGTGAGGGTGGCGTTGAGCGCAGCGAAGTCCGCCCGCATCAGCGCGCGATCGTCGGGCTGGAGGTAACGGCCCTCCCAACGGTAGAGACCACCGGTGGTGCGGTTCTCGATCGTGGTGGTCAGCAGCGCGCGCACGATGGCGTCGAGCCGGCGCTCGGGATCGGAATCCGCCTCCGCCTCGACCGCGCCTTCGGCGGCGGCGCGCAGGGACCCCACCGTGCCGAGCGCGGCCTGCACGAACAGCGCGTACTTGTTGGGGAAGTGCCGGTAGAGCGCGGGGCCGGAGATACCGAGCCGTGCGGCGATGTCGTCGACGCCGACCGCGTGATAGCCGCGCTCGCTGAATGCCTCGGCGGCGACCAGTGCGATCTGGGCCTTGCGGTTCTTCGGGCGTTTGCGAGGTGCCGACGGGTCCGGAACCGACCGACTGCGGGTCGATTGCGTCATCGGGCCTCCTGAACTGATTCGGGGAAATGGGAAATGGTAGCCGACCGGCCGGTCCCCTCCGGGTGGGAGCGGCCGGTCCGCATCCGCCGTCGATCCGGGTCCGCTCGGGTCCGGTCGACGCTTTCCGTTCCATTGGCTGATTCGCTCTTGACAGTACGCGGGCCGTGGGCGAAAGTTAACGCGAATTCGCACAACTTCGTGACGGATGTCACCCTCGTCGCGTCGCCTTCGCCCGATTGATCCCTTTCGGCGCGCATCGACGCGTTGTGGGAGTGATCGCAGGAGAATGACCGCAAGCATGAATCGCCGCGGCGCCGGGCACTGTCCGACGGCCGTCGGCGGGGAGGTGGATCCACGTGTTGAGAACTCGCTTCACGGAGGCGTTCGGAGTCGAGCACCCCATCGTCCAAGGCGGGATGATGTGGGTTGGACGCGCGGAACTCGTTGCCGCGGTGGCGAACTCGGGTGCGCTCGGCTTCATCACGGCGCTCACGCAGCCGACCCCGGAGGACCTGGTCAAGGAGATCGCGCGCTGCCGGGATCTCACCGACAAGCCGTTCGGCGTCAACCTCACCATCCTGCCGTCGATCACGCCGCCGCCGTACGCGGAGTACCGGCAGGCGATCGTCGAGTCCGGCATCACGATCGTCGAGACGGCCGGTTCCAACCCCGCCGACCACCTGCCGCACTTCAAGGACGCCGGCGTGAAGGTGATCCACAAGTGCACCAGCGTCCGCCACGCGATCAAGGCCGAGCGCACCGGCGTCGACGCCGTCAGCATCGACGGATTCGAGTGCGCCGGACATCCCGGTGAGGACGACGTCCCCGGCCTCGTGCTGATCCCCGCCGCCACCGCACAGCTCCGGATTCCGGTCATCGCCTCCGGCGGCATCGCCGACGCTCGCGGCCTGGTCGCCGCACTCGCACTCGGCGCCGAGGGGGTCAACATGGGCACCCGATTCATGTGCACCCAGGAGTCGCCCGTCGCCGACGAGGTCAAGCGCCAGATCGTCGCCAACAGCGAGCTCGACACCAAGCTGATCTTCCGGACCCTGCGCAACACCGCCCGCGTCGCGTCGAACGCCGTCAGCCGCGAGGTCGTCGACATCGAGGCCCGCGGAAACGCCACCTTCGAGGACATCCGCGAACTCGTCGCAGGAGCCCGTGGCCGCAAGGTCTTCGAGGACGGCGACCTCGACGCCGGGATCTGGACCGCCGGTCAGTGCCAGGGCCTGATCGACGACGTCCCGACGGTGGGGGAGATGGTCTCGAGGATGGTCGCCGAGGCCGAGGAGATCATCGCGAGCCGTCTCGCCTCGATTGCCGGAGCAGCCCGATGACCGAGGCCACCAGCGCGGCGGCGGGGGAGCGGATCGGCGGGCTCGTCGGCTCGCAGGACGGCGGTGTCCTGCGCATCACCATCGCCCGTCCCGAGCGGATGAACGCGATCGATCTCGACACGATGCGCACCCTCGGGGACCTCTTCGAGACCCGCGCCCGGGAACGCGACGTCCGTGTCGTCGTGCTCGCGGGCGAGGGCGGTCCCCTCAGCACCGGAGCCGACCTGATGGCCGCGGCCACCGGGCCGGCGACCGATCCCCGTGTCGTCATGGACACCGCGAACCGCGTCGTCCGGTCGATCCTCACCGCGCCGGTTCCCGTCATCGCGCAGGTCGACGGCGCCGCGGCCGGCGTCGGGGCGTCGATCGCGCTGGCCGCCGACCTGACCTACGCGTCGCCGAAGGCGTACTTCCTGCTCGCGTTCGTCAACATCGGTCTCATGCCCGACGGTGGCGCGAGCATGCTCGTCCCGGCCTCGATGGGCAGGGCCCGCGCGGCGGAGATGGCGCTGCTCGGCGAGCGTCTGCCCGCGGAGGACGCCTTCGCCGCGGGTCTGATCACCCGCGTCGTTCCCTCCGAGGATCTGGGCGCACACGTCGACACGGTCGCGGCGAAGCTCGCGGCCGGCCCCAGGCGAGCGCTCGAGCTGACGAAGCGGTCGATCACCGCGGCGACGCTCGCTCGGGTCGAGGAGGCTTTCGAGATCGAGACCGAGGGTCAGATCGAGCTGCTCGGCTCCGCCGACTTCGCCGAGGGCGCAGCAGCGATGCTCGGCCGGCGGGCCCCCAACTTCGGGTCCTGAGCGCGCCGGCGTCCCGGGGACTCGCATCCCCGGGGCGGCGGTGTCCGAATTTGCGAATACTTGTTAACAAAACGGCCCCATTCGGGCCGCTTCGTTGCCATAATCGACCACAACCGGAGAGGCGCCCCACCGCGCCGAACAGCTCCGTGACAGGGAAGGCCACGACGATGTCACCCGATCTCCTCACACAGCCCCTGCAGTCTCGCAGGAACCACTGGAACAACCAGGTCGCCACCCACGCGCTGATGCGCCCCGAGGAGACCGCGCTGCGCTTCCTCGGCGCGACCACCACCTGGGCCGGGCTCCACAGTCGCAGCGAGGCTCTCGCGGACGCGCTGCACCGCCGCGGCGTCGGCTTCGGTGACCGCGTGCTGATCGTGATGCTCAACCGCCCCGAGTACATCGAGACCGTGCTCGCGATCAACTCCCTCGGCGCCATCGCGGTGCCCGTGAACTTCCGCCTCACCCCGCCGGAGATGGCGTACATCGTCACCGACAGCGGTTCGAAGGTCGTCGTCACCGACGAGCAGCTCGCGCCGCTCGTCGCCGCGGTTCGCGCGCAGGTTCCGGAGCTGGGTGTCACCATCGTCGCGGGCGGCGAGACCGCCGACGGTGTCCTGGGCTACGAGGCGGTCGTCGCCGAGGCGGGCGAGTCCCATCCGGCGGTCGATCTGCCCGAGGACATCCCGGCGCTGATCATGTACACCTCCGGCACCACCGGCAGCCCGAAGGGTGCAGTCCTCTCGCACGCGAACATGCAGGCCCAGGCGCAGACCTGTATCCGCGCACTGAGCATCCGGGCCAACGGCGACGTCGGCTTCTGTGCGTCGCCGATGTTCCACATCGCCGCGCTCGGCAGCATGGCCCCCAGCCTGCAGCTCGGTGTTCCGACGGTCATCCACCCGCTGGGTGCGTTCAACCCGGTCGAGCTGCTCGACATCTGGGAGGCCGAGCGGGTCACCACCGCCTTCCTGGTTCCCGTCCAGTGGCAGGCCGTGTGCGCCGTCCCCGGCGTCAAGGACCGCGATCTCGCGCTGCGCGTGATCAGCTGGGGTGCCGCCCCCGCGTCGGACACCGTGCTCGAGGCGATGGCCGACACCTTCCCGAACGCGCTCAACGTCGCTGTGTTCGGTCAGACCGAGATGTCCCCGATCACCTGTGTGCTCGACGGTGAGGACGCGCTGCGCAAGCTCGGCTCGGTCGGCAAGGTCATCCCGACCATCCAGGCCCGTGTCGTCGACGACGAGATGAACGACGTCCCGGTCGGTTCGGTCGGCGAGATCGTCTACCGCGGCCCGACCATGATGAGCCACTACTGGAACAAGGAGGCGGCGACCGCCGACGCGTTCGCCGGCGGCTGGTTCCACTCCGGCGACCTCGTCCAGCAGGACGAGGAGGGCTTCGTCTGGGTCGTTGACCGCAAGAAGGACATGATCATCTCCGGCGGCGAGAACATCTACTGCGCCGAGGTCGAGAACGCACTGTTCAGTCACCCGAAGGTGCTCGAGGCGGCCGTCATCGGCCGCACCGATCCCAAGTGGGGCGAGGTGCCCGTCGCGGTCGTCGCGCTCAAGGAGGGCGTCGCCGAGGATCTGACCCTCGACGAGCTGTCCGCGTTCCTCGGGGACCTGCTCGCGCGCTACAAGCACCCGAAGGAGCTCGTCGTCGTCGACGCGCTGCCCCGCAACGCCAGCGGCAAGGTCGTCAAGGGCGACCTGCGCAAGGCGCACGGCACCGAGGGTGTCCGAGTCGGCTGACGCCGAGTGGGAGCGCACGGGTGGTGCCGCGGCTGTGAGGGGGCTGCGGCACCGCCCGTGTGTCGTTCCGGGCTCCGACCGGGTCGGGGCCGTCGGGCCGAGTGATACAAACCGCGCCAAGTTGTTGCGTGATGTGGGTTACTCCGCCTAGTGTTTGGCGAATCGCGGTTCACATGTCGGGGGGCCGCTGGACAGGGGAGCGCGTAAGTTGACGTATGAGCTGCCGGCCGCGAAAGGGCCGCTTCGCGATGTCGCGAACCAGGGTGGCTATCTGATCGGATTCTCGGTCATGTCGTTCGTGGCGCTGATCAGGGCCGTGTTCGCGCGCCGCCTGTCGATCGGCGAGACCGTCACCCAGACCCTGTTCATCGGACGGGTGAGCACCGGCCCGTCGCTCCTGCTCATGATCCCCATCGGTGTGTTCATCGCCGTGTCCGTCGGTGAACTCGCCGGACGCATCGGCGCCGGCGGCTACTCGGGTGCCGTCGTCGCCTTCATCATCGTCGGCCAGGCCGCGGCGCTCGTCTGCGCGCTCATGATGGCAGGCGTCGCCGGCTCCGCGATCTGCACGGACCTCGGCTCGCGGAAGATTCGCGAGGAGATCGACGCGATGGAGGTCATGGGCCTCGACGTCATCGAGCGTCTCGTCGCACCCCGCCTGGTCGCGGCCGCCGTCGTCTCGGTCGCACTGTGCGCGATGGTCACCTTCGGTGGTGTCATGGCCTGCTACCTGTACCACATCTACGTGCAGCACCTGCCCGCCGGAACGTTCATGGCCACCTTCAGCCAGTACGGACGTATGTCCGACTTCGTGATGGCGCTGATCAAGGCCGCCATCTTCGGTATCACCTCCACGCTCGTCGCGACCTTCAAGGGGCTGCACACCAAGGGCGGTCCGCGCGGCGTCGCCGACGCCGTCAACGAGGCCGTGGTCATCGCGTTCGCCCTGGTGTTCATCGTCAACACCGCGCTCTCCGCGCTGTACACGGTGATCGTCCCCGCGGTGGGGGCCTACTGATGGTCGACATCGACGTCCGCCACCGCCTGCGCCGCGTCACGGCGCCCGCCAACCACGTCGCCGACGGCCTCGCCTCGGTCGGCAGGCACGTCACGTTCTACTGCAAGACGATCGCGTCGATGCCGTTCGCGCTGATCCACTACCGCAAGCACGTCCTCGCGCAGATCAGTGAGGTCAGCTTCGGCACCAACTCGGTCCTCTCCGGCGGCGGCACCATCGGCATCGTGTTCGCGATGTCGCTCGCCGCGGCGATGATGCTCGGCGTCGAGACGCAGCGCGGCCTCGAACTCGTCGGCATGACCACCATGTCCGGCATGCTCTCCGCGATCGCCAACACCCGCGAGCTCGCGCCCGTCGTCGTCGCGATCGCGCTCGCCGCGAAGGTCGGCACCGGATTCACCGCGCAGGTGGGTGCCATGCGCATCTCCGACGAGATCGACGCGCTCGACTCGATGGCCATCCGCTCCATCCCGTTCCTCGCAGGCACCCGAGTCCTCGCCGCGATGGTGTGCGTCATCCCGATCTACATGATCGGCCTGCTCGCCAGCTACCTGTCGACCCGCTTGGTCCTGGTGACCTGGGGCGGCGCCTCGGCAGGCACCTACGACTACTACTTCCATCTCGCGCTGGCGCCGGAGGATCTCCTCTACTCCGCACTCAAGGCGGTCGTCTTCGCCGCCGTCGTCTCCCTCGTCCACTGCGCCTACGGCTACTACGCGCACGGCGGCCCCTCGGGCGTCGGCCAGGCCGCGGGCCGGGCGCTGCGCACCGCCATCCTCGCGATCGGAATCCTCGACGTGCTGCTGACCTTCGCACTGTGGGGCCTGGTCCCCGAGATCCCCGGATTGGGGATCTGACATGGAGAACCTCACTGGACGCGCGAAGGCGGGATACGCGGTCCGGGGCTTGATCGCGATCTTCGTCGGCCTCGTCGTCGCCGTCGCGCTCGTGCTGCGCGGCACCGATTCGCTCAGCCGCAACCCGGTCGTCACCGTCGCCATCCCGGCCTCGGCGGGCCTCATCAACGGCGAAGCGCCCGTGCGCTACACCGGCGTCAACGTCGGCCGGATCGCCGGCATCGACTCCGGAACCGAGTCGTCGGTGGTGAGCCTGGAGATCGACTCCGCGTCGATCGGCCTCATCCCGGCCGACGTCGTGGCGCGGGTCGTGCCCCGCACCTTCTTCGGTGACATCTACATCCAGCTCGTCGATCCCGACCCCGAATCCGGTGCCCCGGCGGAGCCGCTCGAGGGCGGCGACACCATCGTCGTCGACCAGGGTCCGGACGCGGTCGCGCTCTACAGCATCTACACCAAGCTCGTCGCCGTGCTCGACAGCATGCAGCCGCAACAACTGCAGACCGCGCTGACCGCGCTCGGCCAGGCACTCGACGGTCGCGGCGACACCATCGGCCGGGTCGTCGACCGACTGGGATCGGTGACCGCGACGCTCACCCCGGCCACCGAGCAGTTCCTCGACGCCACACCGGAGTTCCGACAGGTGATGACCGCCCTCGACGCCGCGACACCCGACGTGATCGCGACGCTCGCCGCCGCCACGTCGGTGTCGCAGTCCGTGTCCGACAACCGCGACTCGATCGCCCGCATGCTCGACTCGGCATCCGGATTCGCCGCCGTGGCCACCGGATTCTTCGCCGAGCGCGAGGCCGCGGTGACGACCGTCGTCGACTCGGCGGGCATCATCCTCGCCACCACCGCGGCCAATCCCGAGGGCCTGACGGCAACTCTCGCAGGCGCGCAATCCTTCGGCGCCGCGGGCGGCCGCGTGTTCTCGACCGGAAAGTTCAACATCACCGCGGTGCCGTCGTTCGCCGATCCGTTCACGTACACCGGCGCGGACTGCCCGCAGTACGGAACCATGACCGGCGACTACTGCACGGGTGGTCCGTCGCCGAGGCAGGCGCAGGCGTCCGAGACCCAGGTGCAGGCCGCCAGCGCTCGCGCGACTGCGCCCGTGGTCGACACGACCAGGGAGTCCGACGCGCTCGGCGTGCTCGAGGCGCACCTGCGTGGCATTCCCGGACTCGGTGGGGCCGCCCCGAACCCGGCGACGGTGACCATGCTCGGCCCGCTCGTGCGTGGAAACGAGGTGACCGTCCGATGAAGCTCGGTTGGGTCCCGGTCGCCAAGTTGATCGGATTCTGCACGGCGGGTGTGGTGTCCGGCGTCCTCGTCGCGAACACGCTGCTGGTGCCCGTCCGCGGGTCCACGGAGGAGTACACGGTGGAGTTCTCCGACGTCGAGGGACTGTCTCCGGGCAACCCGGTGACGATGTCCGGCGTTCGCGTGGGACGTGTGCAGTCGATCGCCTTCGCCGACGCCGGAGGCGGGACGAGCAAGGCCGTCGTCGACATCGAGGTGCAGTCGGACCATCCGCTCACCACCGATGTCACCGCCGCCGTCCGCTACGGCGACATGCTCGGTGCCCGCTACATCGCACTGTCCGGCTCCGACGGACGTCCCGTCTCCGCCGACGGCGTGCAGCCGGTAGGCGCGACGACGGTGTCGACCGTCGACGACGTCCTCCCGCCCGGGTCGACGATCCCGATGGACCGCACCACCCCGCCGATCGACCTGACCGCGATGATGAACGGCTTCCGGCCGCTCTTCGACGCGCTCGCGCCGGACCAGGTGAACTCGCTGACCCGCAGTTTCGTCGAGACGTTCTCCGGGCAGGGACAGGCGGTGTCGACGCTGCTGACCCAGATCGGCGAGCTCAGCACCGGATTGGCCGATCGCCAGCCCGTCCTCGAACAGCTCGTGAACAACATGGCCGTGCTGCTCGGCTCGGTGGACGCCCGGTCGCCACAGCTCGAGGACCTGCTCGTCGGCCTCGGCACCCTGTCGTCGACCGTGGTCGGCAGCAACGACGATCTCGTCGCGCTGCTGGACGGCGGCAACCGGGCGATCGCCGACCTGGCGCGGGCGATGGCGGCGTCGAACGGCGCGTTCGGACAGTCCGTGACCGAGCTGAAATCGGTGACCGACTCCTGGATCGCGTCCACGCCGCAGTTCGAGACGTTCCTCGCGAAGATGCCGGCGTTCGGTGGCGACCTGAACCGGATCGGAAGCTACGGCAGTTTCGTGAACCTCTACCTGTGCAACTTCACGATGGAGAGTGGTGACGTGAGCGTCAACCTGTTCGGCGCCACACATTCGCAGGTGTGCCGATGATGTTCCTCGTCAAGATCATCGACTTCTTCGTCGGGATCGCTCTGTTCGTGTTCAAGGGCGAGCGCCGACCCGGATCCAACACACCGATGGCCCTCGGCGCGGTCGGTATCGCCGTGTTGGTCATCGGACTGCTCGCCGCGGTCGGCGCGCCGCAGATCTGGTATCAGGTGCGCACCGGCCCCTACACCGCCGAACTCGCGAACGCGAGCGGCCTGTCCGACGGCGACCCGGTCTACGTGGCCGGTGTCCCCGCCGGTCGGGTGGAGGCCGTCACCCTCGCCGGTGACCACGTGACAGTGGACTTCCGGCTCGACAACGACCAGCCGCTCGGCAACCAGACCACCGCCACCGTGCGTCTGAAGACGGTGCTCGGTAAGCGTTACCTCGAGGTCGTGCCCGCCGGCGTCGACGACGGACAGTCGCTGATCCCGTTGTCGCGCACCACGGTTCCGTACAGCCTCGACGACGTCAGCCGGGCGACGACGGACGCCGCGCAGAACCTCGACGTCGACTCGTTGCAGGCCATGCTCACCACCCTCGAGCAGGTACTGCCCGCGGACTCCGAGCAACTCGGCAAGGCGCTGACCGGACTGAGCGGTGCGTCGGCGGCTTTCGCGCAGAACGGCGAGCAGATCGACCAGCTGCTGACCACCTCCCGCTCGATCTCCGATCTGATGGTGCGGCAGAGCGATGCGCTCACCACGACCGCCCGCAACGCGCAGACGATCATGCAGATCCTCGCCGCGCGCAAGCAGGCACTGACCGACATCGTGGACAACCTCACCGCGGTCCTCGACACCCTCGCGAACACCATGAGCGCGAAGGAAGCCGAGTTCGGGCCGATGGTGGAGAACCTCGTCGCCGTGACCGAGACGCTCAAGGAGAACGCGGCGAACATCGACCAGATCCTGGTGAAGGTGCCGCCCGCGCTCCGCGGTGCCACCGACGCCACCGGCAACGGCGCCTGGACGGACGTGAGCGCACCCGCCGCGGTCATCCCGGACAACCTGCTGTGTGCCCTCGGAATCATGCAGGGGTGCCAATGACAGTCCAGTCCGTAACACACTGGGAGGGCGACGGTCCGGACCGCCGGCGTCGCTGGCCGTTGGTCGTCACCGCGATCGGTGTCGTCGTCGCGATCGTCGTGGCCGGGTGGTTCGTCTTCGCCCGGACCGACCGGAGCATCACCGTCCACGCGAACTTCGCGTACGTGAACGGCATCTACACCGGCAGTCAGGTGACCGTGCTCGGTGTCCCCGTCGGCACCGTCACCGACGTGCAGCCGCAGGGCACGACCGTCCGGGTGTCGATGTCGATGCCCGAGGACATCCCGTTGCCGGCCGACGCGAGCGCGTACGTGCTCAGCCCGGCCGTGATCGCCGACCGTCACGTCGAGCTCGGCCCCACCTACACCGGTGGGCCGAAACTCGAGGACGGCGCCGACATCCCGGCCGAACGCAGTCACGCCCCGCTCGACTTCGACTCGCTGATGAACAGCATCAGCACGCTGACCGACGCCGTCGAGTCCGAGACCGGGTCCACCTCCCAGCTGCTCACCAAGGCCGCCGACGGCTGGCGCGGCAGGGGCGAGGAGTTCAACGAGGCGATCCGCAACATGAGCTCCGCCACCGGCGTGGTCGGCGCGCGGGCCGAGGACGTCGGCGCGCTGGTGGAGAACCTGTCCGGGCTGATGGCGGCGCTCGACGCCCGTCAGGTCAGCCTGGACGAGCTGGTACGCGACATGGGCGCCGTCGGTGACCAGTGGGCGGCCGCCGACGTGGACATCGCCGGTCCGCTGCAGGACCTGCAGGTGGTGTTGGACCAGGTCCGCACCTTCATGGACGAGCACGGGGACGACGTCGGTGCCGTCGCCGCGAACGTCACCGCGCTCACCGACGTGATGGTGACGAACAAGGTCGGACTCGCCGAGTTCATGGACCTGGTGCCGCTGCTGATGCAGAACCTGTCGGGCAGCATCGACGACGAGACCCAGCGTGGCCGGATCCGACTGAACATCTCCACCGCACTGACCCAGTTCTCGGTCGCGGAACCGCTCTGCCGGCAGTACCCGCTGCCGCTGTGCACGGGCGCGGGCTTCACCAATCCGATCCCGTTCCCGGTCAGCGCCGCCGATCCGCTCAACATTGCACCCACGGTGACCGGCGGTGCCGCACCCTCGGGGGGTAATTGATGTCGCGCCGTATCCGCAGACTCACCGCAGTCTCGGCGAGCCTGCTGATCACCACGGGTTGTGGTGTCGGCATGCAGGACCTGCCCCTCGGGTTGAGCGCCGACGGCGCCGACTACACGGTGACGCTGCAGCTCGCGACCGCCGAGGGCCTGCTGCTCGGCGGCGACGTGCGCACCGGGCAGAAGGTCATCGGCCGGATCGCGGGCCTGGACACCGACGTCGCGGGGGCGAAGGTCGAGCTGAGTCTGGAGGAGGCGACGCCGCTTCCGGACAACGTCCTGGCCGCGGTCGAGCTGCCCTCGGCGCTCGGCAGCCCTTTCATCCGGCTGACGCCACCACCGGACCCGTCCGATCGTCCCCTGCAGGACGGTGACGTCATCGTCGAGGAGAGCACGACGATCGGGCCGCAGATCGAGAGCATGCTCGCCACGCTGGGCACGATCGTGACCGGTAGCGGACTCGGTCAGCTCCAGACCGTCATGCACGAACTGGACGTCGCCTTCTCCGGGCGCGGACCGCAGGTGCGCAGCCTGACCGATTCGATGACGGTGCTGCTCGACAAGGCCGTCGTGAACCAGGACGACTTCCAGATCGCCATCGACACCGCGGCGCGCATCGCCGGACAGCTCTCGGCGCAGCAGGGCACCGTGGACGCCTATCTCGACACCATGCCGGAGGCGGTCCGGGCCCTCACCGACCAGCGCAACAGCATCGCGGCCCTGCTGACGGCGTCGCGGCAGCTGACGGACACGGCCAACTCGGTGGTCGGCGGGGACCCGGACGGCCTCGGCGCGATGGTCACCGACGCGCAGACGGTGCTGTCGACGCTCGCGGGCTTCAACTCGGAGATCGGCTCGACCCTGGACAGCATGAACTCCTTCCTCGACAACTTCAGCCGATCGGTGCACGGCGACTACCTCAATTTCGACGGCGCACTCGACGTGCCCGCGACGATCGACATGCTGGTCACCGGCGGTGACAGTCTCGGCACGGCCGCCTCCGCTCCGGTCATGGGTGTCGCCGGTGACCTGTCCGCGCTGCTGCAGGGAGGTGGCCGATGAGGCGCATCGTTCTGGTCCAGGTACTGCTGTTCGCCCTCGTGTCGGCGGTGGTGGTTCCCTTCGCGATCAACTACGTGATCGGCCCCCAGGCGTTCGGGGACTCCATCCGGGTGTACTCCGTGATGACCGACGCCAGGGGACTGACCGCGGGCACCGCGGTCACCTATCGCGGGGTGTCCGTGGGCGAGGTGTCGAGCGTCCGGCTCGACCCGGACGCCGGCGGCGCGCGCGTCGACTACGAGCTCGACCCCGGCACCGAGATCCCGACGGACAGCGTCGCCAAGGTCGGCATGGGCACCGCTGCCGGCATCCAGAACGTCGACATCTTCCCCAACACCGGCGACGGGCCGTACCTCCAGGAGGGCGACGAGCTGCCTGCGCCGGCGGAGGCCCAGCCCGTTCAGATGGGTGAGCTGATGATCGAGGCGTCCGACCTTCTCGACACCATCGACCCGGCTGCCGTTCGCGATCTCGGCACCGAGCTCGGCGCATCCTTCGACGGCCTCGGACCGTCGCTGGCGAGCATGATCGACAACGGCGACAAGCTGGTCGCGCAGATCGACGAGCAGGCCCCGATGCTCACCAGCCTGTTCTCGCGCACCGCATCCCTGGTCACCACGATGGCGGGCGAGTCCACCTCGTTCGTGCGGGGGATGGGAGCGGCCCGCAACTTCACCGAGCAACTCGACGCCAACACCCCGGTCCTCGTGTACCTCGCGGACACGTCGCCGGCCGCGCTGGACAACGCCCGGACGCTGTTCGACCGCTATCACGACACGTTCGGGGCGTTGCTGGCGAACCTGGTGACGGTGACGCCGATCATTTCCGACCGGAACCAGTCGCTCGCCTCCGGTCTGAACGACATCCCGGACGCGCTCGGCGAACTCGAGTCGATCGTCACCGGGGATCGAGCCAACTTCACCCTGGTCGCCACCCTCGGCCAGGTGTGCAGCTACGACACGGTTCGGAGGGCGGTCGGCGACGAGAGTCCCACCGATCCCAACCTGACCTTCTACTGCCCGCCCGGTCCGAACCTGGAGCAGCGCGGGTCCCGTAACGCACCACGCCCGAACGACCTCGGGTTGCAGAACGCGACGACCCCGGGCACCCCGATCGGGTACCCGCCCGTTGCCGATCCCGTCCTCGTTCCCACGGGAGTCGAGGCACTGGAGTACTGGAATTCGCTCTTGAAGGACCTCGGAAATGGCCAATGACGACATCGACGTGATCGACACCACGAACGACGCGGGCACCGCGCCGGAACAGACGACGGCGAACGGGCCGACGGGACTGCGCAGGCGGGGGGTGTGGCTGCCCCTCGTGGCGGTGGTCGCGCTGCTCGCGGTCGCGGGCTACCTGCTGTTCACCGTCCTGCAGGCCCGGCAGCAGGACTCGCTGCGGGAGGAGGCCGTCGCGACCGCTCGTGACTACTCGGTGGCGCTGTCCTCGTTCGACTTCGAGAACCTCGACGCCAACCGGGACGCGATCGCGGCGCAGTCGACGCCGGAGTTCGCCGGAAAGTACGGCGAGATGGTCGACGCGCTGCGCCAGGTCGTCACCGACGGCAAGGGCAAGGCGACGGCGTCCGCCGAGCACGTCGCCGTCGAGTCGATCGACGACTCACGCGCCACCGTCCTGGTGTTCGTCGACCAGCAGGCGACGAACGTCGTCAATCCCGACGGGAACACCCAGAAGTACCGCATGGTGGTCAGCCTCGTTCGCGACGGCGATCGGTGGGTCGTCGACAACGTCGACACGAAGTAGCGCCGCCCGCTCGTTCCCGGTCGATCCCCTGCCGACCGGGTCGCGCGCCACGCCGTGCGACCGCGCGGTCGTTGCCACCTGTCGTGACGTCTGATAGGAATGCACGTTCCGGCCACTGCCGGACGTTGTCTCCCGGCGTCGGCCGTATTCGCCGTGCGCGAAACCCGACAGGCGCCGCGAGACGGTGAGTGTGTGACGGATGTGTGGTGCCGGCGAGGCGCCGCCGGGCAAGGAGGCACCTCGAACGGGAGCTCGAGCGCTACGGGGACGGATCAGGAGACTGTGTCCCTCATGTGACCGACGGGCGTCCGAATGACGGCAATTCCACTGCCCACCCGGTGCGCGTGACCAGGAGGTCTCGCACGTTTTCGCAGGACAGAGCCACGTTCGCGGATCGCCGGAGTGATCGCGGACACTTGGCCTTCAGTAACGATTCGGCGCCCACCACAGATACAAGATCAGATCCTCACCGCTCGTACTGTTGGATCGTCAGGGGTGATCGACCGATGTCGACACCGCCGACCGGGCATTCCGGCAGGGCAGTGGTGAGGCATACGAGTTGGGTCGAGAAGGGCCTGCGGAGTCGGGGGGCGTGGGGCCCTCGTCAGGTGATTCAGGTCCTTCGTGCACGACGCCGTGGCGGCGGCGACGAGGAGGACGAGTGGACGAGTGGACGACGAACGAGGGAAACCCGACGGGGGAGGGTGCGGGGGTTCCCTCAGGAGCGTTCCCCCTCTCGGCCGCCCAGTTCGGACTCTGGCTCTCTCAGCAGCTCAATCCCGATGTGCCGGTCAACATGGCGCAGTACGTCGAGCTTCGTGGTGACATCGACCTCGACCTGCTCGAGCGCGCCGGCATCGTCGTCGGCAAGGAACTCGGATCCGGTTACCTCCGCATCCTCGACGTCGACGGACGTCCCTACCAGACCATCGACCGCAGCATCGACCAGTCCCTGCTGCGCGTCGACTTCTCCGAGCATCCCGATCCCGTCGCTGCTGCGCACGAATGGATGCGCGCCGAGTACACGGCGCCGCTCGATCTGCTGTCCTCGCCGCTGATCCTGTGCGCGATGCTCAAGCTCGCCCCGGGTCACCACTTCTGGTACGCCCGCTGCCATCACGTCGCGCTCGACGGGCTCGGTGCGATCACCCTCATGACCCGCACGGCCGAGCTCTACACGGCCGCGCTGGCGGGCGAGGAGCTCCCGGAGCCCCGCAGCGATGCGCTGTTCGAGCTCTACCAGGCGGAGGAGAAGTACCGCGGCACCAAACGCTTCACCGACGACCGCGACTACTGGCACGAGATCGCGAAGGGCCTGCCTGAACCGGTGAGCTTCGCGTCCCGGCAGGCACCCCCGCAGGCCCTGAGCCGGGTCGCCAGCTCGCCCCTCTCCCCGGACACCGTCGCCCGGATGAGCGAGACCGGGCCGTCCTTCGCGCCCGCGACGATCGCCGCGTTCGCCGCCTACTTCGGCCGGATGACGGGCACCGAGGACGTGCTGCTGTCGCTTCCGGTGTCCGCGCGCACCACGGCGGCGATGCGCCGCGCAGGCGGCATGGTCTCGAACGTGGTGCCGCTGCGCGTGACCGTGCGGGACGACACCCCGATCCGGGACCTGATCGAGTCGGTTCAGGTCCAGATCGTCGGCGCCCTGCGCCATCAGCGCTACCGTGCCGAGGACATCCGCCGCGACCTCGGCGTCCACGGCGCCGAACGCTCCTACTTCGGTCCCGTCGTCAACATCATGATGGGACTCGGCGACCTGCGTCTCGGCGACATCGAGTCGCACCTGCACGTGCTCTCGTCCGGCCCGGTCGACGACCTGATGCTGAACCTGTACGAGACCGGAACCGGATCCACCCACGTCGACTTCATCGGCAACCCCGCCCGGTACACGGACGAGGAGGTCGAACGGCACCACGAGCGGTTCTTCGACTTCCTCGCCCGATTCGTCGCGGCCGACCCGAGCACTCCGGTCTCGGTCCTCGACTACGTCGGCGAGGCCGAGGTCGTGTGGCTGTCGGATCGGCGTGGCGAGGAGGCCACCGCACCGACCGTGCTCGGCGAGATCCTCGGCGACACCGCGAGCAGGCACCCCGATCGGGTGGCGGTCACCTTCGAGGGGACCGACTGGACGTATCGCGAACTCGACGAGCGGGCGAACCGGCTCGCCCGGGTGCTCATCTCGCGGGGTGTCGGACCGGAGACCTTCGTCGCGCTGGCCGCACCCCGCTCGCTGGAGTCGGTGCTCGCGGTGTGGGCGATCGCGAAGGCGGGCGGCGCCTATCTGCCGATCGACCCCAACTACCCGATCGACCGCATCACCCACATGGTCGCGGACTCGCAGGTGCACGCGGGCGTCACCCTCGAGGCACACCGCGCCGGGCTCCCCGAATCGGTCGACTGGCTCGTGCTGGACTCGGCCGAGGTCGCCGACCTGTGCGCAGCGGAGCCGGCGGAAGCGATCTCCGACGCCGACCGCATCGCCCCGGTCCGGGCGGGCAACCCGGCGTACGTCATCTACACCTCCGGATCGACCGGCAGGCCGAAGGGTGTGGTCGTGCCGCACCTGGGCCTGTCGACGCTCGCAGCAGACCTGCGCGTCACCTACGCGGTGACCCCGGGTGCCCGCGTCGCGCAGTTCGCCTCACCGAGCTTCGACGCCGCGTTCGGCGAGATGCTCGCCGCGTTCGCCCACGGCGCCACCCTCGTCGTCGCGCCTCCGTCCGTGCTCGGCGGCGACGACCTCGCCCAGCTCATCGCGCGCGAGCAGATCACCACGCTCGTGTCGACGCCGCCCGCCGCCCAGACCCTCGACCCGGCCGGTCTCGACTCGATCGTGCGGGTCGTCACCGGCGGCGACGTGCTTCCCGCGGAGCTCGCGGCGCGCTGGGACGGGCGCTTGCGCAACGCGTACGGACCGACCGAGACCACCGTCATCGTCACGATCACCGAGCCGCTGACACCGGAGCTGCCGGTCACGATCGGCGCCCCGATGCGGGGCGTGCACGCGCTCGTCCTCGACGCCCGGCTGCGGCCGGCCCCGATCGGCATCGCCGGTGAGCTCTACATCGCGAACCCGGGCCTGGCCCGCGGCTACCACGGCCGGCCGGGTCTCAGCGCGGAGCGCTTCGTCGCCAACCCCTTCGGCGCCCCCGGTGAGCGGATGTACCGCACCGGCGACGTCGTGCGCTGGACGGCGGGAGGCGAACTCGACTACGTCGGTCGCGCCGACTTCCAGGTCAAGGTCCGCGGGTTCCGCATCGAGCTCGGCGAGATCGACGACGTCGTGAGCGCGCACCCCGCCGTGGACTTCGTGTCCACCCAGGTGCGAACGGGCGCGGCCGGGCAGAGTCGCCTGGTCGCGTACGTCCTGCCCGCCGACGGGCAGACCGTCGACGCCGCCGACCTGCTCGCATTCGCGGGACGATCCCTGCCCGAGTACATGGTGCCCGCCGTCGTCGTGGTCCTCGACGAGATCCCGCTGACGGTCAACGGCAAGCTCGACCGGGCCGCGCTCCCCGATCCGCAGCAGGCCGCTCCGACCGCGGGACACCGCGATCCGGCCACCGCGCTGGAGCACCGCATCGCCACCGTGTTCGCGCAGGTCCTCGGGCTCGACCGGGTCAGTGTCGACGCCAGCTTCTTCGAGCTCGGCGGCGACAGCATCGTGTCGATGCAGCTGGTCTCGCGGGCGAAGGTCGCCGGCATCTCGTTCACCGCGCGGGACGTGTTCGAGCGGCGCACCGTCGCCGGGCTCGCCGAGGTGGCCCGGATCGTCGACGCCGAAGCCGACACGGTCCGGCTCGCCGAGCTGCCCGGTGGCGGCATCGGCGACATCCCGCTGACGCCGATCACTCGCGCCATGCTGGAGATGGGCGACTACTCGAGCTTCGCCCAGGCACTCGTTCTGACGCTGCCCGCCGATGCCGACAGCGACCAGGTGGCCGCGACGGTGCAGGCCGTCCTCGACCGTCACGACCTGCTCCGCGGACAGCTGACCGTCGCCGACGGTGAGGCGCGTCTGGTGACCCGCGCAGCCGGTGCGGTCCGGGTGGACGACGTGCTCCTGGAGGTGGCCGCCTCGGCGGCCCCCGGTTCGCCGGAGTTCACCGCCCGACTCGCGGACGAGACCGCGGCGGCCGCGGGCCGGCTCGACCCGGCCGCGGGTGTCATGGCGCAGTTCGTCCGAGTGCGGTCGGAAGACGGTCGAGACGACCGCATGCTCGCCGTCGTGCACCACCTCGCCGTCGACGGCGTGTCGTGGCGGGTGCTCGTCCCGGACTTCGCGATGGCCTGGGTGCAGGTGTCGGCGGGATCGACGCCGGCGCTGCCCGAGGTCGGAACGTCCATGCGGCGCTGGGCGCACGGGCTGGCCGAGCAGGCACGCACACCGCAGCGCGGCGCGGAGCTGAACTTCTGGCGCACCGTCGTCGACGGACCGGACCCGCTGCTCGGGGCTCGAAGCCTCGACGCCGCGGTCGACGTCGCCGCCACCGAGCGTCGCCTCGAGGTGGAGCTCTCCTCGGCGACGACCGACGCACTGCTGTCCGCGCTGCCTGCGCAGTTCCGGGCCGGCGTATCCGACGCGCTGCTCGCCGCGCTGGCGGTGGCCGTCGCGGTGTGGCGCCGCGATCGCGGACACACGGAACCGTCCACCCTGATCGACGTCGAAGGTCACGGGCGTGAGGAATCGGTGGTCCCGGGAGCGGACCTCTCGCGCACGGTCGGCTGGTTCACCAGCGTCTTCCCGATGCGCCTCGACCTCGGTGACGTCGACCTCGACGACGCACTCGCAGGCGGTCCGGCCGCGGCGGTCGCGATCAAGCGGATCAAGGAACAGGTTCGCTCGGTCCCGGATCACGGCATCGGCTACGGAATGCTGCGTCACCTCCGCGAGGACACCGCGGACGAGATGCGGGACTGGGCGCGCCCGCAGATCGCCTTCAACTACCTGGGCCGGCTGTCGACCGGGGACATTCCCGCCGAGCTGCGGGCCGTGGGCTGGATGCCGGACGGCGATTCCCTCGGGACCGGCGCACACCGCGACCCCGGCATGGCGCTGCCCGCCGTGCTGGCGATCGACGCGATCGCCGCCGACGCGACCGACGGCACCAGACTGACCGCTACGTTCGCCTACGCGTCCGAGATCCTCGGCGCGGAACCGGTCGCCGAGCTGGCGTCCCTGTGGTGTGCGGCGCTCGACGGCTTCGCGCGGCTCGCCGAGTCCGGTGCGGCCGGTGGGTACACGCCGTCCGACCTGCCTCTGGTGTCGGTCAGCCAGCAGCAGATCGAGCTGTGGGAGCAGCGGTACCCGTCGCTCACGGACGTGTGGTCGCTGTCGCCTCTGCAGGCCGGACTGCTCTTCCACGCGTCGGTGACCGAGCAGTTCGTCGACGTGTACACCGCGCAGATCGTGCTCGACCTCGGCGGTGTCGTCGACGACGAGCGGATGCGACGCGCCGGTCAGGCACTGGTGGATCACCATCCCGGCCTCCGCGCCGCCTTCGTCTACGACGAATCCGGTGAACCGGCGCAGATCGTCGTCGACGAGGCGACGGTGCCGTTCACCGTGGTCGACCTCACGGACCGCGAGAGCGGCGACGCCGACGCCGAGGCCGAGCGGCTGATCGAGGCCGACCGAATCGCCCGCTTCGACGTCGCGGCGCCGCCGCTGGTGCGGATGCTGCTGATCCGGCTGGCCGACGGACGCCACCGGCTCGCGATCACCAATCACCACCTGCTGATCGACGGCTGGTCGCTGCCGTTGATCCTGCAGGACCTGCTCGCGCTCTACGCGCAGGCGGGGGACCGGTCGGTGCTCACCCGCGGCCGCTCCTACCGGGACTTCCTGGACTGGCTCGGCCGGCAGGACCCGGAGGTGTCCCGGGGGGCGTGGGCGCAGGCCCTGTCCGGGCTGGAGGAGCCGACGCTCCTGGCTGCCGGTCGCGGGCTGACGGCACTGCCCGTGCCCGAGCAGATCGACGTGGCACTGGACGAGGACGTGGAGGCGGGCGTCGTGGCGCTGGCCCGCGATCTCGGGGTCACCGCCAACACGATCGTGCAGACGGCGTGGGGTGTGCTGCTCGCCCGGCTGACCGGGCGCACCGACGTCGTGTTCGGCGCGACGGTGTCCGGTCGTCCACCGCAGCTGCCCGACATCGAAACGATGGTCGGCCTGTTCATCAACACGCTTCCGGTACGGGTCCGCCTCGACGAGGACGAGGCGATCGCCGATCTGGTGCGGCGGGTGCAGGGCGAGCAGGCGGACCTGCTCGACCATCACCACACCGGTTTGACGGACATCCAGCGCGCCGCCGGCCTCGGCGCTCTGTTCGACACCCTGACCGTGTTCGAGTCGTACCCGGTGGACCGGGACGCGCTGGCCGCGGCCACCGACATCGCGGGCATGCGGGTCGACGGCATCGGTGTCAACGACGCCACCCACTACCCGCTGACCCTGGTGGCGCTGCAGGATCCGGCGCTGCGGTTCGCGGTGAAGCATCTGCCGACGGCCTTCACCCGCGACGAGGCGCTGGCCCTGATGGCCCGTTTCACCCGGATCCTGGCGGCCGTGGTGGCCGATCCCGGCGCGCCGGTCGGCACAGTGGAGATCGTCGACGAGGCCGAGCGGGTGCGTCTGGCTCCGGTCCGCGGACTTCCGGCGACCGAGGCGGACCACGGCTTCGAGCTCTTCGCCCGAGCGTGCCGCGACAATCTCGAGGGGACAGCTGTCTCCTTTGCCGGCCGACACCTGACGTACCGCGAGCTCGACGACCGGTCCAACCGGATGGCCCGCGTCCTCACGGACCACGGCGTCGGACCGGAGACCTTCGTGGCGCTGGGCACGACCCGGTCGCTGCACTCGATCGTCGCGATGTGGGCGGTGCTCAAGGCCGGTGGCGCGTTCGTGCCCGTCGACCCGAACTACCCCCTCGACCGGATCGAGCACATGCTCACCGACTCCGGTGCCCGGATCGGCCTGACGGTCACCGCCGAGCGGGCGCTGCTGCCCGACGGCGACACCGAGTGGCTGGTGATCGACTCCGCCGAGTTCGAGGCGCTTGTCGCCGACCGGTCCGCCGCTCCGCTCACCGCCGCCGAGCGCGGTGCAGGCCGGCTCGACCAGTCGGCGTACATGATCTACACCTCGGGCTCGACGGGCTTGCCGAAGGGTGTCGTCGTGACCCGGTCGGGTCTGGCGAACTTCGCTGTCGAACAGCGGGAGCGTTACGCGGTGACCCCCGAGTCGAGGGTGCTGCACGTCTCGTCGCCGAGCTTCGACGCGTCGATCCTGGAGTTCACGATGGCGTTCGGCGCCGGCGCCACCCTCGTGGTGTCGCCGCCGACCGTGTTCGGTGGCGCCGAGCTGCACGACCTGATCGCCACCGAGGGCGTCACGCACGCCTTCGTCACACCGTCCGCTTTGGCCTCCGTCGACCCCGAGGGGCTCGACGTCCTGCAGCACCTGGTCGCAGGCGGCGAGGCCGTGCCCGCCGAGATCGTCGCCCGCTGGGCGCCGGGGCGCCGGCTGTACAACGGGTACGGGCCGACCGAGACCACGATCATGGCGGCGATCAGCGACCCGATGTCGCCCGGCGCACCGGTCACCATCGGTGGTCCGATCCGGGGCGTGTCCCTGCTCGTGCTCGACGAGCGGCTGCGGGTGGTCCCGGTCGGAGCGACCGGTGAGCTCTACATCGCAGGTGTCGGTCTGGCCCGCGGCTACCATGCCCGGCCGTCCCTCAACGCCGAGCGGTTCGTCGCGAACCCCACCGAGCCCGGCGCGCGGATGTACCGCACGGGTGACCTCGTCCGGTGGCGGGACGACCTCACCCTCGAGTACCTCGGCCGCTCCGACTTCCAGGTCAAGGTGCGAGGCTTCCGCATCGAGCTCGGCGAGATCGACGCCGCGCTGACCGCCCATCCGGCGGTCGATTTCGCGGCTACCCTCGGCGTCGACAACGAGCACGGCCAGACGCAGCTCGTCGCGTACGTGCGGCCCGTGCCCGGTGCCGTCGTCGACGTCACGGAGCTGACCGGCTTCGTCGCCGAGTCGCTCACCGCCTACATGGTTCCGTCGGCCGTCGTCGTGCTCGACGAAGTGCCGCTGACCCCGGTCGGCAAACTGGACCGTCGCGCCCTCCCGGAGCCGGTGTTCGCCTCCACCGCAAGCGAGTACGTCGCTCCGGTGACCCCGGCCGAGGAGCTCGTCGCCGAGGTGTTCGCGGATGTCCTCGGGGTTGACCGCGCGGGCCTGACCGACGACTTCTTCGACCTCGGTGGCAACTCCCTGGTCGCCACCAAGGTCACCGCACGGGTCAACGCGGCGCTCGGTACCGCCATCGGCGTCCGCGACCTCTTCGAGGCACCGACCGTGGGTGCGCTCGCCGTACGCGCCGAGCACGCGGCGGCGGGGGCCACGGACCGGCCGCCGCTGGTCGCGGGACCGCGTCCGGAGCGGATCCCGCTCTCCCTCGCGCAGCAGCGCATGTGGTTCCTGAACCGGTTCGACGCGGCCTCGGGTAGCTACAACGTGCCACTGGCGGTTCGGCTCTCGGGTCACCTCGACGTCGCGGCCATGCGATCGGCGCTGCGCGACGTGCTCGGCAGGCACGAGGCGCTGCGGACGGTGTTCCCGCAGTCCGTGGACGGCCCGGAGCAGGTCGTGCTCCCGCTCGCGGATGTCGATGTCGAGTTGACGACGGTCACCGTCTCCGAGGACGAACTGCACACCCGTGCACTGGAACTCGGGTCGAAGGGCTTCGACGTCACCCGTGAGGTCCCGGTCCGGGCACACCTGTTCGAGATCGCGCCCGAGGGTGAAGCGGTGGACGGTGGCACCGACGAGCACGTGCTCGCGCTCGTGATGCACCACATCGTCACCGACGGCTGGTCGCTCGCACCCTTGGCCCGCGACCTCGTGCTGGCCTACAGCGCCCGGACCCGCTCGGTGCCCCCGGTGTGGGCGCCGCTGCCGGTGCAGTACCCGGATTTCGCGATCTGGCAGCGCGTCATGCTCGGCGACGAGCAGGACCAGGATTCGCTCGCGGCGCGCCAGATCGACTTCTGGACGCGTGAGCTGGGCGGACTGCCGGACGTTCTGGAACTGCCGTCCGACCGGCCCCGGCCCGCAGTTCGGTCGGGAGTCGGTGCGCGCGTGCAGTTCCCACTCGACGCGCGGACCCGCCGCGCGGTCGACGAGCTGGCGCACGCGCACCGTTCGACGCCGTTCATGGTGCTGCAGTCGGCGCTGGCGGTCCTGCTGGCGCGTCTGTCGGGCGAGGCCGACATCGCCGTCGGCACGCCCGTCGCCGGTCGTGGCGAGAAGGCGCTCGACGAGCTGGTCGGCATGTTCGTCAACACCCTCGTGCTGCGCACACCGGTGGACGCGGGCGCCTCGTTCACCGACCTCCTCGCCGAGGTCCGCTCCCGTGACCTCGCCGCCTTCGAGCACGGTGACGTGCCCTTCGAGCGGCTGGTCGAGGTGCTCAATCCGGTTCGCTCCGCAGCGCATTCGCCGCTCTTCCAGGTGCAGTTCGCGCTGGAGGGCTTCAGCGAGCCCAGCATCGACCTGCCCGGCCTGACGGTGCACGCGGAGGGCATCGAGACCGCCGTGTCGAAGTTCGACCTCGCGGTCACCGTGACCGAGCGCGCCGACGCCGGGTACGGCGTGACGTTCCTGTACGCGACCGACCTGTTCGACGAGTCGACGATCGCGCGGTACGCCCGCTGGTTCACCCGACTGCTCGCGGCCGTACTCGCCGACCCCACCGTTCCGGTCGGCGACCTGCCGATGCTCGATGCCGACGAGACCGCCGCCGTCGCCGCACTCGGCTCCGCCACGTCCGCGGAAGCGTCGTCGGGACTCCTGCTCGACGACTTCCACGCGCAGGCGCTGCGCACACCGGACGCCGTCGCGGTTGCCGGTGACGACGGAAACGTCACCTACGCGGAGTTCGAGGCCCGGGTTGCCCGGATGGCGCGGGCCCTCGTCGGTCTCGGGGTCGGCCCGGAGACCACCGTCGCACTGGCGATGCGCCGGTCGGTCGACTCGCTGGTCGCCGCCTACGCGATCGTCGAGGCGGGTGCCGCCTACGTGCCGGTGGACCCCGATCAGCCCGCCGAGCGCAACGCGTACGTCCTCGGTGCCGCGGCACCGGTCTGCGTCGTCACGACTGCCGCCGACGAGGCCGGATTGCCGGTCGGCGCGTTGCCCATGCTGCGCGTCGAGGACGTGGCGGACACCGGCCCCGCCCGGCCGCTCACCGACGCCGAGCGGATCGGTGCGCTGCGCCCAGAGCACCCGGCGTACGTCTTCTTCACCTCGGGCTCGACCGGCCGCCCGAAGGGTGTCGTGGTCTCGCACCGCGCGATCGTCGCGCACCTGCGCTGGGCCCGCGCCGAGGCCGAGCTCTCGGATCGCGATGTGCTGCTGCACAAGTCGGCGTCGACCTTCGACGTCGCCGTGTGGGAGACCTTCGCCGGGCTGCAGGCCGGAGGCCGCATCGTCGTCGCGCGACCGGACGGACACCGCGACGCCGCCTACCTCGCCGACCTGATCGCCCGCGAGCGGGTCACCGCGGCGCACTTCGTTCCCTCGATGCTCGAGGTGTTCCTGAGCTCGGGTCTGCCCCTGGCCGATGCGCTCCGGTACGTCCGTGTCGGCGGCGAGGCCATCTCCCGCTCGCTCGCCGAGCGGGCAGCGGCCGCGGGCGTGCGGGTCCGCAACGGCTACGGACCCACCGAGACCGCGGTCACGGTCACCATCGCCGGTGAGTTCGACCCCACCGCGCTCGACGCGGGCGCGATCGTGCCGATGGGCCGACCCGGCACCCACGTGCGGGCACACGTGCTCGACGGCCGCCTGCACCCGGTCCCGGTCGGTGTCGCGGGTGAGCTCTACCTGTCGGGCGACCAGCTCGCGCGCGGGTACCTCGGCCGGGCCGACCTGACCGCCGAGCGGTTCGTCGCGGCACCCGCCGACGGTGTCGCGGGAGCCCGGATGTACCGAACCGGCGACCTCGTGCGCTGGAACGGCTCCGGCGAACTGGAGTTCCTGGGCCGCACCGACTTCCAGGTCAAGCTGCGTGGCCAGCGGCTCGAACCGGGCGAGGTCGAGGCCGCGCTGCGCGGCGAACCGAACATCGCGAGCGCCGTCGTCGTGGTGCACCACGACGAGCACGTCGGCGCGCAGCTGGTGGCCTACGTCGTCACCGGGGACGGCGCGGACGCCGACGCCGGACTGCTGAGGCACGCGCTGGAGCGGACGCTGCCCCGCTACATGGTTCCCTCGGCGATCGTCACGCTGCCCGAGCTCCCGCTCGGCGCGGCGGGCAAACTGGACCGCAGGGCACTGCCCGCACCGTCCTTCGACGCCACGGTCGGCGCGTACGTCGCGCCGCGCACACCGATCGAGGAGATCGTCGCCGCGATCTACGCGGACGTCGTCGGCGCGCCGCGGGTCGGCGCCACCGACAACTTCTTCGACCTCGGTGGCAACTCGCTCGTCGCGACGCAGGTGATCGCACGCGTCAACGCCGCCGTCGGAACCGCACTCGGCGTCCGCGAGATCTTCGACGCGCCGACGGTCGCCGAGCTCGCACTGCGTGCCGAGACCGGTGCCGAGGCGGCGCCGCGTCCCGCGCTCGTCCCCCGTGAGCGCGGGGGTGAGGTGCCGCTCTCCCTGGCGCAGCAGCGCATGTGGTTCCTCAACCGCTTCGATCAGGACTCCGCGGCCTACAACATGCCGTTCGCGATCCGGCTCACCGGTGAGCTCGATCGGGGCGCGCTGCGCGCCGCGATGCGCGACGTCCTGGACCGGCACGAGACCCTGCGTACCGTCTACCCGGACTCCGCCACCGGACCGCACCAGCTCGTGTTGCCGGCCGAGCAGGTCGCGGGCACCGCGGACCTCGACGTCGTCCGCATCACCGAGGCCGAGCTCGAGCGCGAGGTCGTTGCACTCGCCACCGCCCCGTTCGACGTGACCGCGGCGCCGCCGCTGCGCGCGCGGCTGCTCGACGTCACGGCCGAGGTCGACGGCACCGCCGTCGTCGGCACCCACGTGCTGGTGTTCGTGTTGCACCACATCGCCTTCGACGGCTGGTCGTCGGCCCCGCTGGCTCGCGACCTGATGATCGCCTACACCGCCAGGACGTCGGGGGAGTCGCCCGCCTGGGCGCCGCTGCCGGTGCAGTACGGCGACTTCGCGATCTGGCAGCGGGACCTGCTCGGTGACGAGAACGATCCGGAGTCCCTCGCCGCCCGGCAGCTGGACTACTGGCGCACCGCGCTCGCGGACCTGCCCGATCTGCTGGAACTGCCCACGGACCGCCCGCGCCCGACGGAGCAGTCCTTCCGGGGCGCCGACGTCGCACTGCACCTCGACGCCGACCTGCACGCGCGGCTGCTCGGCGTTGCACGGCAGACGAACACCACGCTCTTCATGGTCGTGCACGCCGCGCTGTCCGTGCTGCTGGCCCGGCTGTCCGGCAGCGAGGACATCGCGGTCGGTGCCCCCATCGCGGGGCGCGGCGAGGCCGCGCTCGACGACGTGGTCGGCATGTTCGTCGGAACCCTGGTGCTGCGCACCGAGATCGACGAGCACGCCTCGTTCACGGATCTGCTGGCGCAGGTGCGTGAGCGTGACCTGGCGGCGTTCACCCACACCGACATCCCGTTCGAGCGGCTCGTCGAGGCGCTGAACCCGACCCGCTCCGCGGCGTACCATCCGCTGTTCCAGGTGTCGCTGTGGTTCCAGAACATCGCCCGCGGCGAGCTGGCACTCCCCGGACTGACCGTTGCGCCCGCCGAATTCGAGATCGGGCTGTCCCGGTTCGACCTGCAGGTGACCGTCACCGACACGGTCGACGAGCAGGGTGCCCCCGGTGACATCGACATCGTCCTCACCTACGCGACCGACCTGTTCGACCGGTCCACCGCGGAGTCCTTCGTGCGCCGCCTGGGCGGCGTGCTGGACGCGGTCGCCGCGGAACCGGCCGTCGTCGTCGGCGACATCGCCCTGGTGTCCGGCGAGGAGCGGGCGCTCGTACTGGGCGACTGGAACGACACCGGGCACGTGGTGCCCGAGGTCGCGGCGGGAGACGACACCCTCGTCGCCCTGTTCGACGCGCAGGTGGCCCGCACCCCGGACGCGGTGGCCCTCGTGTTCGAGGGCGAGCAGCTGACGTACGCGGAGTTCGACGCCCGGGCGAACCGTCTGGCGCGACATCTCGTCGCCCTCGGCGTGGGCCCGGAGTCCCTTGTCGGACTGTCGATTCGGCGTTCGATCGACCTCGTCGTCGGCATGTACGCGATCCTCAAGGCCGGTGGCGCGTACGTGCCGCTCGATCCCGACCACCCGGCCGAGCGCAACGGCTACGTTCTCGACAGCGCGGCACCGGTGTGTGTGCTGACCACCTCCCGGGACGCCGACGCGCTGCCCGCGGGTGCGCCTGCGGTGCTCGTCGACGAGGTCGACCTCTCCGGCCTCGACCCGGCTCCGGTCACGGACGCGGACCGGATCACCCCGCTGCGCCCGCAGCATCCCGCGAACCTGATCTACACCTCCGGCTCCACCGGCCGCCCGAAGGGCATCTCGGTGCCGCACGCGGGACTGGTCAACCAGTTGCGCTGGATGCAGGACGAGTACGTGCTGACCGGCGCCGACGCGGTGATGCTCAAGACGCCGATGACGTTCGACGTCTCGGTGTGGGAGTTCTTCTGGACCCTGCAGACCGGTGCGCGACTGGTCGTCGCCCGTGCCGACGGCCACCGTGATCCCGAGTACCTGTCCCGGCTGATGGTCGACGAACACGTCACGGTCGTGCAGTTCGTGCCGTCGATGCTCGCGATGTTCGTGTCGAACTCCTCTGCGCGGATCCCGGAGTCGGTGCGCGCGGTGATCGCCATCGGCGAGGCCCTGCCGATCGAGACGGCCGAACGCTTCCGGGCACTGGCCTCCGCGCCGCTCGACAACCTCTACGGTCCGGCCGAGGCGTCCCTCGCCGTCACCTACTGGCGGCACAGCGCCGACGATCGCGGGATCGTCCCCATCGGTGTCCCCATGTGGAACACCCGGCTGTACGTGCTCGACTCGCGCCTGCAGCCGGTCCCGCCGGGTGTCGCGGGTGAGCTGTATCTGTCGGGCACCCAGTTGGCCCGCGGCTACCAGGGCCGGGTCGACCTGACCTCGGATCGCTTCGTCGCCGATCCGTTCGCCGGACCGGGCGAACGGATGTACCGCACCGGTGACCTGGTCCGGTACCGCACCGACGCCGCCGACGAGCGCGGCGTCCTGGAGTACATCGGCCGCACCGACTTCCAGGTCAAGGTGCGCGGCAACCGGATCGAGCTCGGCGAGATCGAGGCCGCGCTGCTGTCCGCGCCCGGTGTCAGCCAGTCCGTCGTGGTCGTCCGCTCCGACGCCCACACCGGTGACCAGCTCGTCGGCTACGTCGTGCCGACCGGGGAGCTCGAGGTCACCGGCGAGGTGGTCGCCGCGCACGCCGCGCAGGCGCTGCCGTCGTACATGGTGCCCGCGGCCGTCGTCGTGCTCGACGAGTTCCCGCTCAACGGCAGCGGCAAGCTGGACCGGAAGGCGTTGCCGGAGCCGGTCTTCGATCTCACCGCGGCCGAGTACGTCGCGCCCCGGACCCCCGTGGAGGAGGTCGTCGCCGGGGTGTTCGCCGACGTGCTCGGCGTGCCGCGGATCAGCACCACGGAGAGCTTCTTCGATGCCGGCGGAAACTCGCTCGTCGCGACCCGGGTGGTCGCACAGGTCGGCGAGGCGCTCGGCGTCCGCGTCGGCGTCCGGGACCTGTTCGAGGCGCCGACCGTCGCGCAGCTGGCGGGCCGGCTGGAGAGCTCCGACCACCGGGACCGTCCCGCGCTGACGCGACAGGACCGTGGCGACGCGGTGCCGCTGTCGCTCGCGCAGCAGCGGATGTGGTTCCTCAACCGGTTCGACCCGTCCTCGCCCGCCTACAACCTGCCGCTGCCCGTGCGGATGGTCGGCGATCTGGACGTCGTCGCGATGGCCGCCGCCGTCGCCGACGTCCTCGAGCGGCACGAGTCGCTGCGCACCATGTTCCCGGACTCCGACAACGGTCCGCACCAGGTGATCGTCCCCGCCGCTGCGGTCACGCCCGACCTGACTCCGGTCGAGGTGGAGTCCGCCGACCTGCACGGCGCCGTCGCGCGGGACGTCACCCGCGGGTTCGACGTCACCGTCGAGGTCCCGCTGCGTGCCCGTCTGCTGCGTGTCACCGACGGCGACGCCCGCGGGGAGCACGTCCTCGTCCTGGTCCTGCACCACATCTCGGGTGACGCGCTGTCGCTGGCACCGCTGGCCCGCGACGTGATGATCGCGTACCGCGCCCGGACCGCGGGAGAGGCGCCCGCCTGGGCGCCGTTGGAGGTTCAGTACGCGGACTACGCGATCTGGCAGCGCGCCGTGCTCGGCGACGCCGAGGACCCGCAGTCCCCGGCCGCCAAGCAGATCGACCACTGGCGCCGGACCCTCGACGGGGTGCCGGATCGCCTCGACATCCCGTCCGACCGCCCCCGTCCGCCCGCCCAGTCGCTGCGCGGCGCCGACCACCGTTTCGAACTCGGGGCGGAGCTGTATGCGGAGGTCACCGCGTACGCGCGGCGTCGCGGCGTCACCCCGTTCATGGTCCTGCACGCCGCGTACGTGACGCTGCTCGCGCAGCTGTCGGGCACCGACGACATCGCGGTCGGCACCCCGGTCGGTGGCCGCGGCGAGCGCGCCCTCGACGACGTGGTCGGCATGTTCGTCAACACCCTCGTGTTGCGGACGGTGGTCGATCGTGGCGAGAGCTTCGACGATCTCGTCACCCGGATCCGCAGCACCGACCTCGCGGCGTTCGAACACGCGGAGGTCCCGTTCGAGCAGCTGGTGGACGCCCTCGACGTCCCGCGGTCGATGGCGCACTCGCCGTTGTTCCAGGTGGCGCTCGCCTTCCAGTCCGAGACCCGGACCCGCTTCGAGCTGGCCGGACTCGACATCGACGTCGTCGACGCACCGATGGGGTCGGCCAAGTACGACCTGATGCTCACGGTGCTCGAGAACGCCGACGCGGGCGCAGCCGCGGTGCTGACCTACAGCACCGACCTGTTCGACGCGCCGACCGTGGCGCGGGTCGGGGAGCGGCTGCGGTCCCTGCTCGCCGCGTCGCTCGCGGCGCCGCAGACCCCGGTCGGTGATCTCGCGGTGCTCGATCCCGCCGAGGCGGCCACGTTGGTCACCCGGCGCGGCGCGGCGGCCGAACCCGTCCGCACGCTCGCGGAGATCTTCGCGTCCGCCGCCGAGACGCATGCCGATCGCACCGCGATCGAGTGGGCGGGCGAGAGCGTCGGCTACGCCGAACTGTCCGCGCGGGCGAACCGTCTCGCACGGCATCTCGTCGACCTCGGTGTCGGCCCGGATTCCGTGGTGGCGCTGGCGATTCCGCGTTCCGTGGACGCGATGACGGCGATCTGGGCGGTGGCGGCCGCCGGCGGTGCCTACCTGCCGATCGACCCCAAGCTGCCTGCCGATCGCATCACCCACATGGTGCGGGACTCCGGCGCGGTCATCGGCCTGACCACCGCCGAGTTCACGGCCCGGCTGCCCGAGCAGGCCCACCCGACGGGCGGCTGGCTGGACCTGCGCGACGCTGCGCTCGCCGACGCCGTGGCGGCACGGTCCGCGGCTCCGCTCACCGACGCCGACCGATCCGCGGTGCTCACGGTCGACCACCTCGCGTACCTGATCTACACCTCCGGCACCACCGGTCTGCCCAAGGGCGTCGCGGTGCCCCATCGCGGCCTGGCCTCGCTCACCACGGACGTCGTCGAGTACTACGGCGTCACCCCCTCGTCCCGGATGCTGCAGTTCGCGGCGATCAGCTTCGACGCCGCGGTCGGTGAGCTGCTCGCGACGTTCGGCGCCGGCGCGACGATGGTGATCGCCCCGACCGACCTGTACGGCGGTACCGAGCTGGCGGAATTCGTTCGCAACCAGCGGGTCACCCAGTTCGTCGGTGCCCCCACGGCGGTGGCGACGATCGACGCCACAGGTCTCGATCTCGTCGAGCGGGTTGTCGTCGGTGGCGACGTGTGTCCGCCGGAACTGGTCGCCCGGTGGGGTGGCCGACTGCGCAACGCGTACGGCCCCACCGAGACGACGGTCATCGTCACGGTCACGGAACCGCTGGAGCCGGGTGCGCCGATCAGCATCGGCGCGCCGATGCGCGGTGTGCACGCGCTGGTCCTCGACGCCCGGCTGCGGCCGGTGCCCGTCGGCACTCCCGGCGAGCTGTACATCACCAACGAGGGCCTGGCCCGTGGCTACCACGCGCGCCGGGGACTGACCGCCGAGCGGTTCGTCGCGAATCCGCACGGCGAGCCGGGGGAGCGGATGTACCGCACCGGCGACGTCGTGCGCTGGAATCACGACCTCACCATCGATTACGTCGGCCGCTCCGACTTCCAGTTGCAGATCCGCGGGTTCCGCGTGGAGACCGGGGAGATCGACGCCGCGCTGACCGCCCACGACTCGGTCGCGTTCGCGGCCACCGTCGGCCGCCCGGGCCCGGGCGGGGACCTGGCGCTCGTCTCGTACGTGCAGGCGGCAGCGGGTGAGCGTCTGAACACCGCGGACCTGTCCGAGTTCGTGGCCCGGACGTTGCCGCCGTACATGGTGCCCGCGGTGATCGTGGTCCTCGACGAGGTGCCGCTGACGGCGCTCGGCAAGCTCGACCGACACGCGCTGCCCGCCCCCGAGTTCGCGGGCGCGGCGGAGTTCGTGGCGCCGCGCGGCGAGGTCGAGATCGGCGTCGCCGAGGTGTTCGGCCGCGTTCTCGACACCGAGCGGGTCGGCGCCACCGACGACTTCTTCGACCTCGGTGGCAACTCCTTGGTCGCGACCCGCGTTGTCGCACAGGTCAATCAGGCGTTCGGGACCGAGATCGGCGTCCGTGAGCTGTTCGAGGCCCGCACGGTCGCCGATCTGGCCGCCCGTGTCGCCCGTGGCGGTGCAGGCACCCGTCCCCCGCTGGTTCCCCAGCCGCGCGAGGGCCGGATCCCGCTCTCGCTCGCGCAGCAGCGGATGTGGTTCCTCAACCGGATGGATCCGGCGTCGGCGGCGTACAACATCCCCATCGCCGTTCGGCTGTCCGGTGCGGTCGACCTGCCCGCGCTGCGGCAGGCCCTGCGCGACGTCGTCGGCAGGCACGAGACCCTGCGCACCGTGTACCCGGACTCGGTCGACGGCGGACACCAGGTGGTGCGCGCCGCCGACTCCGCACAGGTCGACCTCGAGGTCGAGACGGTCGCCGTTGCACAGCTGACCGACCGGATCGGCGCCCTCGCCACCGCAGGCTTCGACGTGACCGAGCAGGTCCCGGTGCGTGCCGCAGTGTTGGACATCGGTTCGGGCGAGCACGTTTTCGTTCTCGTGATCCATCACATCGCCACGGACGGCGCCTCGCTGCGCCCGCTGGTCACCGACCTGATGACCGCGTACATGGCCCGCCTCGGCGGCCAGGAGCCGCAGTGGGCTCCGCTGCCCGTGCAGTACGCGGACTACGCCGTCTGGCAGCGCCGGCTCCTCGGCGACGTCGCCGATCCGCAGTCCCGCGCGTCCGCCCAGCTCGGGTACTGGACCACCGCGCTCGCCGGCCTGCCGGACCAGCTCGAACTGCCCACCGACCGGCCCCGTCCGGCCCGCGCGTCGATGCGCGGCGGCCGGGTCGAGTTCACCATCGACGCCGAGGTCCACCGCGCGGTCGGCGAGATCGCCCGCGCCCAGGGCGCCACCGTGTTCATGGTCATGCACGCCACCCTCTCGGTGCTGCTGGCCAGGCTCGGCAACACCACCGACATCGCCATCGGTACCGCGGTCGCAGGCCGCGGCGAGGCCGACCTCGACGGACTGGTCGGCATGTTCGTCAACACCGTCGTGCTGCGCACGCGGGTCGAGCCGGAAACCGAGTTCGCGGCCCTGCTCGAGCACACCCGCACCGTGGACCTGGCGGCGTTCGCGCACACCGAGTTGCCGTTCGAGCGCCTGGTCGACGTGATCAGCCCGACGCGGTCCCAGTCCCATCATCCGCTGTTCCAGGTGGCGATCGACTTCCAGAACGCCGCCGACACGAGCCTCGAGCTGCCGGGCCTGACAGTCACGCCGGAACCGATCACCGCGGGAGTCTCGAAGTTCGACCTGCAGCTCACCCTGGCCGAGCAGGTCGACGAGGACGGCCGCCCGAACGGGATGCGGGCGTCGTTCGACTACGCCACGGATCTCTTCGACGCCGCGACGGTCCGTGCCTTCGCGGATCGGCTGGTGCGGATCCTGTCGACGGTGGTCGTCGATCCGACCTTCCCCGTGGGCGACGTGCCGATCCTCGATCCCGGTGAGCAGTCCGCCCTCGCGGGCGTCTCGGGACCCGAGGGACTGCGCGCGCGGACCCTGCCGCAGATCTTCGCCGACGCCGTCGCCGCCGACCCTGACCTGGCCGCGGTGGACGCGGGCAGCTCCCGGCTGACCTACCGCGAACTCGACGCCCGGTCCAACCGGCTGGCCAGGGTGCTGATGGACCGGGGCGTCGGCTCCGGATCCTTCGTCGCGGTCGCGATGCCGCGCTCGACCGACACCGTCGTGGCGGTGTGGGCCATCGCCAAGACCGGTGCTGCGTTCCTGCCCGTCGACCCGAACTATCCGGCCGACCGGATCGCGCACATGCTCACCGATTCCGGTGTGGCCGTGGGCGTCACGACGTCCCGGCACCGCAGTGCGCTGTCGGGTGCCGTCGACTGGCTGGTCCTCGACGAGATCGAGACCCTGATCGCCGCAACCGGCGACGAACCCGTCCGGCCCTCCCACCGGATCCACGTCGACGACGCCGCGTACGTGATCTACACGTCGGGGTCGACGGGTCTGCCCAAGGGTGTGGTGGTGACCCACCGCGGCCTGGCCGACCTCGTCGCCGAGCAGCGCGCCCACATGCTGATCGAACCGCGTTCGCGCACACTGCAGTTCGCCTCCCCGAGCTTCGACGCCTCGGTGTTCGAGATGCTGATGGCGTTCGGCAGCGCGTCCACTCTCGTGGTCGCACCGGCGGACCTGTTCGGCGGCGTCGAGCTCTCCGAGTTCCTCCGCGCCCAGCAGGTCACCCACGCCTGCATCACCCCCGCCGCGCTCGCCGCGGCCGATCCCACCGACCTGGCCGCCCTCCGGGTGCTCGCCGTCGCCGGCGACGCCTGCCCGCCGGAACTGGTGGCCCGGTGGGCGCCGGACCGCACCATGCTCAACCTGTACGGCCCCACCGAGGCGACCGTGTGGTCCACGGTGTCCGCGCCGCTGCGCGCCGGTGAGCCGATCACCATCGGTGCCCCGACCCGTGGCTTCCGCGTCGCCGTTCTCGACGGCCGGCTGCGGCCCGCGCCGGTCGGTGTCGCGGGTGAGCTGTATCTGTCGGGGCCTGCGCTGGCCCGCGGCTACCACGCCCGCGGTCCGCTGACCTCGGAGCGGTTCGTGGCCAATCCGTTCGGTCGTCCCGGCGAACGGATGTACCGGACCGGTGACGTCGTCCGGTGGACGCCGGACGGCACCCTGGAATACGTCGGCCGATCCGACTTCCAGGTCAAGGTCCGCGGCTTCCGGATCGAGCTCGGTGAGATCAGCGGTGCCCTGGCCTGCCACGACAGCGTCGGCTTCGTCACCACGGAGGGCGTCACCGCGCCCGACGGCGACACCGTTCTCGTCGCGTACGTGCTTCCCGCTGCGGGGCGCATCGTGGACGAGGAGACCCTGCGTGCCTTCGCTGCGGAGTTCCTGCCCGCCTACATGGTTCCGTCGCACGTGATCGCGCTCGACGAGGTGCCACTCACGCCGGCGGGCAAGCTGGACCGTCGCGCCCTCCCGGCACCCGAGTTCGTCGCGCCGGAGATCGAGTACGTCGCGCCGAGGTCGCTGACCGAGCAGATCGTGGCCGGCATCTTCGCCGAGGTGCTCGGTGTCGAGCGCGTCGGCGTGACGGCGAGCTTCTTCGATCTCGGCGGAAACTCGCTGTCCGCCACCAAGGTCACCGCCCGGATCGGCGCCGCCCTCGGTGTGCGGGTCGGCGTCCGTGAGCTGTTCGACGCCCCCTCCGTGGCGGAACTGGCAGCGCGCGTGGAGCATTCGTCGGCCCCCGCCGCACGTGCCTTGACGGCGGCGGACCCGCGGCCGGACCGGATCCCGCTGTCCCTCGCGCAGCGCCGGATGTGGTTCCTCAACCAGTTCGATCCGGAGTCGGCCGCCTACAACGTGCCGATGGCGGTGCGACTGTCAGGGGCACTCGACGTGGACGCGTTGCGCGCCGCCGTGGTCGACGTCCTGGCCCGGCACGAGGTGCTGCGCACCGTGTACCCCGACTCCGAGGACGGGCCTTTCCAGCGGGTTCTTCCGCCGACCGACGCCGTGTCCCTCACACCGATCGAGGTGCCGGAGGACGAGGTCGTGGCCCGAGCCGTCGAACTGATCTCCGGTGGTTTCGACGTCACCGCCGCCCCGCCGGTGCGGATCGCCCTGTTGCAGACCGCGCCGACCGAGCGGGTGCTCGTCGTGGTCATGCACCACATCGCCGCCGACGGCGCGTCCGTCGCGCCGCTGGCACGCGACGTCATGACCGCCTACGGCGCTCGTGCCCACGGAGTCGCGCCGCAGTGGGCGCCGCTGCCCGTGCAGTACGCGGACTACGCGATCTGGCAGCGCGAGATCCTCGGTTCGCCGGACGACGCGGAGTCGCTCGTCAGCACCCAGAGTGCCTACTGGCGCGAGCAGCTCGCCGGTCTGCCCGAGGTGCTGGACCTGCCGATGGACCGGCCACGTCCCGCCGTGCAGTCGACGGCGGGCGCGAACGTCGAGTTCGTCGTCGACGCCGCCCTCCACGCCCGGTTGGTGGAGTTGGCCCGCGCACGTGGTGCGAGCCTGTTCATGGTGCTGCACTCGGCGTTCGCGGTGTTGCTCTCGCGTCTGGGCCGGGAATCCGACATCGCGATCGGCACGCCCGTCGCCGGCCGCGGCGAGCAGTCGCTCGACGACCTCGTCGGCATGTTCGTCAACACCCTCGTGCTGCGCACCACCGTCACCGCCGAGACCACGTTCGCGTCGCTCGTCGATGCCGCCCGCGAGACCGACCTGGCCGCGTTCACCCACGCGGACATGCCGTTCGAGCAGCTCGTCGACGTCCTGGCACCGGCCCGGTCCACGGCGTACTCGCCGCTGTTCCAGGCGATGTTCACGATGCAGAACAACACCCAGGCGAGCTTCACGCTGCCCGGACTGACGGTCAGCGGCCTGACCTCCGACTTCGACGTCGCGAAGTTCGACGTGCAGTTGACCGTCGGCGACGCGCGCGACGAGAACGGTGCACCCGCCGACCTCGTGGCGACGCTGAGCTACGCGACCGCACTGTTCGACGAGTCCACCGTTCGCGGATTCGCCGACGCCTTCCTGCGGATCCTGTCCGCGGTGGCCGAGGATCCGGAGATCGCCGTCGGCGACGTCCGGATCGCGGGTACGGCGGACCTCGCCGCGATCGCCGCGGTGAACGCCACCGGGCGTCCCGTGCCCGGAGCCACCCTGGTCGACCTGTTCGATGCGCAGGTCACCCGGACGCCCGACGCGGCCGCCCTGGTCTTCGAGGGCGAGTGCCTGACCTATGCCGAGTTGGACGCCCGCGCGAACCGTCTGGCGCGCAAGCTGATCGATGCCGGAGTCGGTCCGGACGTACTCGTGGCGCTGGCCGCTCGCCGGTCGACGGAGCTGTTGGTCGGCATGTACGCGGTGATCAAGGCCGGCGGCGCCTACGTGCCGATCGACCCCGACCACCCGGCGGAGCGCACCCGGTACGTGCTCGATTCCGCGAATCCGGCGGTGGTGCTGTCCGGTGGCGACGTCGACCTCGACCTCCCGGCCGGAATCGCGGACTGGTCGCTCGACTCCCTCGACGCGACCGGCCACTCGGCCGCCCCGGTCACCGACGCGGATCGTGTCGCGCCGCTGCGGGACTCGAACGTCGCGTACGTGATCTACACCTCCGGATCGACCGGGCGCCCGAAGGGTGTCGCGGTGCCGCACTCGGGCATCGTCAACCGCCTGGTGTGGATGCAGGCGCAGTACCCGATGGGACCGTCGGACGCCGTCGTCCAGAAGACGCCGTCCACCTTCGACGTGTCGGTGTGGGAGTTCTTCTGGCCGTTGCAGGTCGGTGCCCGTCTCGTGATCGCACGTCCCGACGGACATCGGGATCCGTTGTACCTGGCGGACCTGATCGAATCGCAGGACGTCACCACGGCCCACTTCGTGCCGTCGATGCTGTCGGCGTTCACGTCGCTGGTCGATGCGGGTCGGGTGCCCTCGCTGCGGCAGGTCTTCTGCTCCGGTGAGGCGCTCACCCCGCAGGCGGCGCAGTCGTTCGCCGCTGTGAGCTCGGCCGAGCTGCACAACCTCTACGGCCCGACCGAGGCCTCCGTCGACGTCACCTTCCACCGGTACACGGCCGCCGACACCACGACGGTGCCGATCGGCGCCCCCGTCTGGAACACCGAGCTGCACGTGCTCGACGGTCGGCTGCTGCCCGTCCCGGTCGGTGTCGCGGGTGAGCTCTACCTGGCGGGCACCCAGCTCGCGCGCGGATACGTCGGCCGTCCCGACCTGTCCGCGGACCGGTTCGTCGCGAACCCGGCGGGTGCAGGCGAACGGATGTACCGCACCGGCGACCTGGTGAAGTGGGTCGACAACGGTTCGGGCGCACCGGAACTGGTGTACCTCGGCCGAACCGACTTCCAGGTCAAGCTGCGCGGCCTGCGCATCGAACTCGGCGAGATCGAGTCGGTGCTGCTCGAGCAGCCCGAGATCGCGCAGGCGGCGGTCCTCGTCCGCGAGGACGTGCCCGGCGCCCAGCAGCTCGTCGGCTACGTCACGGCGGCCGCGGGCAGCGCACCGCAGGTCGACTCCGTGCTCGCCGCCGTGTCCGCGCGGCTGCCGGAGTACATGGTCCCGTCGGTGCTGATGGTTCTGGAAGCACTGCCGCTCAACGCCTCCGGCAAGCTCGACCGCAAGGCCCTGCCGGTGCCGGAGACGACCGATCGCGCGGAGACCTATCGCGCGCCGAGCACGCCAACCGAGACGGTGCTGGCCCGCCTCGTCGCGGAACTGCTCGGCCTGGACCGTGTCGGCGTGGACGATTCGTTCTTCGCGCTCGGCGGTGACTCGATCATGGCGATCCAGCTGGTGTCGCGCGCGAAGCGCGAGGGCATCGTGCTCAAGCCCGCGCTCGTCTTCGAGCACAAGACGGTCGCGGCGCTCGCCCGCATCGCGGCGGTCGGTGACGACGCCGTCGTCCTGGAGGAGCTGCCCGGCGGCGGCGTCGGCGAGATGCCGCTCACCCCGATCGTGCACTGGATGATCGAGCACCTGCGTGAGTTCGACGAGTTCTCGCAGGCCGTGCTGCTCACCCTGCCCACGGAGGTCGCCGAGACCGACCTGCACGCCACCGTCCAGACGGTCCTCGACCATCACGACGTGCTGCGGTCACGTCTCGTGCGCGCCGAGATGGGCGGCCGCCTCGAGGTGACCGCCCCGGGCTCGGTGCCCGCGGCCGCCCTCGTCACCCGGGTCCCGGTCACCGACCTCCCCGGCTCGGACGGCTTCGCGGCCCTCGCGGAGCGCGAGATGCGCCGCGCGGCAACACGACTCGACCCCGCCGCCGGAACGATGATCCAGTTCGTCTGGTTCGACCCGGCCGACGGTGCGGGCCGCCTGCTGGTCCTCGCCCACCACCTGGTCGTCGACGGCGTCTCCTGGCGTGCCCTGGTTCCGGACCTCGCACTGGCCTGGTACCGCACCACGCAGGGTCACGGGGCGGACCTCTCGACGGTCGGCACCTCGTTCCGGCGCTGGGCGCACGGCCTCGTCGACGAGGCCCCGTCCCGTGCCGCGGAACTGCCGCTGTGGCGGTCGATCCTCGGCGGCGACGACCCGCTGCTCGGGTCCCGTGCCCTCGACCCCGCCTCGGACACCGTCGGCACTCTCGCGGACCTGCGCATCGAGCTCGACCCGGCGATCGCCGAGGCCGTGCTCGGTCGCGTGCCCGCGGTCGTGCACGGAACCACGAACGACGGCCTGCTGACCGCACTCGCCATGGCGGTCGCGAAGTGGCGTCGGGACCGCGGCGTCGACGCGTCCGGAGCCCTGGTCACCCTCGAAGGCCACGGCCGCGAGGAACAGGCCGTGCCCGGTGCCGACCTCGCGAACACCGTCGGCTGGTTCACCAGTGCGTTCCCGGTCCGACTGGACCTGGCCGGCATCGACCTCGACGACGCCTTCGCGGGCGGCCCGGCCGCGGGCACCGCACTCAAGCGGGTCAAGGAACAGTTGCTGACCATTCCGGACAACGGCATCGGGTACGGCATGCTCCGCTACCTCGGCGCCGAGGGCGGCGCGACCCTGCGGGAGCTGCCGTCGCCGCAGATCGGGTTCAACTACCTCGGTCGGGTCACGGCCGCCGCGGCCGGAACCGACGCACCGTGGGTGCCGGACTCCGAGTCCGGGACGTTCGGTGGCGTCCGCGACGCGGGCATGACGGCGCCTGCCGTGCTCGACATCAACGCGTCCGCCGTCGACACCGAGGACGGCACGCGTCTCGGCGCCACCTTCTCGTACGCCACCGGAGTCCTCGATGCGGAGCAGGCGCGCGGCATCGCGGACCTGTGGGTCTCGGCGCTCACCGCGCTCGTCGCCCACGCCGACACCCCGGACGCGGGCGGATTCACCCCGTCCGACCTGCCGCTGGTCGCACTCGACCAGGCAGGCGTGGAAACCCTCGAGGCGCGGCACCCGGGCCTCGAGGACGTGTGGTCGCTCTCGCCGCTGCAGGAGGGCCTGCTCTTCCACGCCCAGTTCGCGGGCGGGCACCTCGACGCCTACATGGTGCAGACGGTGCTCGACCTCGACGGCGTCGTCGACGCGGCGCGTCTGCGGGAGGCCGGCCGGGCGCTGCTGCGCAGGCACGCGAACCTGCGTGTCGCCTTCGACACCGCATCGGGTGAACCCGTGCAGATCGTGCCCGGCGACGTCGACCTGCCCTGGCTGGCGGTCGATCTCGGTGCAGAGCCCGATCCCGAGGCGGCATTCGAGGCGTTGCTCGCCGAGGACCGTGCCCGCGGCTTCGACATGGCGACGCCGCCGCTGATCCGGTTCACCCTCGCCGACCTCGGTGGCGGCCGGTACCGGATGCTCTCGACCAACCATCACGTCCTCCTCGACGGCTGGTCGACCCCGCTGCTGCTCAAGGATCTGCTCTACCTGTACGCAACCGGCGGTGACGCGTCCACGATGCCGCCGGTCGGCGCGTACCGGGACTTCCTGGTCTGGCTGTCGGGCCGCGACCGCGGCGCGTCGACCTCGGCGTGGCAGGGTGCGTTCGCCGGTGTCGACGAGCCGACCCTGCTCGCGGCGGGGGAGGGTGACGGTTCCGTCGCCTCCGCCGACCTCGCCGCCTTCGCGTCCGCGGAACTCACCGCGGGGCTGACGGCGCTGGCACGCAGGCAGGGCGTCACCCTCAACACCGTCGTGCAGGCGGCATGGGGAATCGTGCTGTCCGCGTTGACCGCACGGACCGACGTGGTGTTCGGGTCGACCGTCTCCGGCCGGCCCGCGGACCTGCCGGGTGTCGAGTCGATGATCGGTCTGTTCATCAACACGCTGCCGGTGCGCGTGAATCTGGACCCGGCGGAGACACTCGCCGACCTGCTGGCACGCGTGCAGGTCGAGCAGGCCGCCCTGCTCGACCACCACTACGTGGGCCTGGCCGAGATCCAGCACTCGGTCGGGGCGGGTGCCTCGTTCGACACGCTGACCGTCTTCGAGTCGTACCCGGTGGACCAGGATGCGCTGGCCCGGGCCGCGGACATCGACGGCATGCGGGTGACCGGCCTGCGCGGCATGGACTCCACGCACTACCCGCTGACCCTGGTCGCCAGTGTCGCGGATCGTCTGCACCTGCAGATGAAGTACCTGACCGGCATCTACGACGCGAACCGCGTGCAGGCGCTGCTCGACCGGGTGCTCCGGGTGCTCACCGCGTTCGTGGAGACCCCGGACCGGCGCGTCGCGGCTGTCGACGTGCTCGACGGTGCCGAGCGCGAGCAGGTCCTCACGGCGTGGGTCGACCCCGGAGTCGCGGTCCCCGCCGTAACGTTGCCGGACGCATTCGCAGCGCAGGCGCTCGCACACGCGGCCCGCGTCGCCGTGGTTGCTGCCGGGGACCGGATCACCTACGGCGAGCTCGCCGATCGGGTGAACCGTCTGGCCCGCGTGCTGATCGCCGAGGGTGTCGGGCCGGAGTCGATGGTCGCGGTCGCCATGCCGCGCACCACCGACCTGGTGGTCGCCCTGCTCGCGGTCGTGACCGCGGGCGGCGGGTACGTGCCGGTGGACGTCACCTACCCGCAGGATCGCCTGGCGTACATGCTCGCCGACTCCGAGCCGGTGTTGGTGCTGTCCACCCTTGCCGACGTGGAATCGTTGCCGGACAACGACGTTCCGCAGCTGCTGCTGGACTCCGCGGAGCTCGCGACACGCCTGGACGAGACCTCCGCCGCGCCGGTCACCGATGCGGACCGGTCGGCGGCGCTGTCGCCGCTTCACCCCGCCTACGTGATCTACACGTCCGGCTCCACCGGCCGCCCCAAGGGCGTGGTGGTGCCGCACGTGGACGTGCTCACCCTGATGACGAACACCCAGACCAGGTTCGGGTTCGACGAGACCGACGTGTGGACGATGTTCCACAGCTACGCCTTCGACTTCTCCGTCTGGGAACTGTGGGGCCCGCTGCTGTTCGGCGGCGAACTCGTCATCGTCGACTACCTGACGTCGCGCTCGCCGGAGGAGTTCCTGGAACTGCTGCGGCGCGAGCGGGTGACGGTCCTCAACCAGACGCCGTCGGCGTTCTACCAGCTCGCGGAAGCGGATCGGGTGCACTCTTCGGCCCGTGACGACTCCTCGGGCCGTGTTGCAGGGGACAGGTCTGTCTCGGATGCGGGGGAGAGGTCTGCTTCCGACCTGGCGCTGCGCTACGTGATCTTCGGTGGCGAGGCTCTGGACCTGGGGCAACTGGAGCGCTGGTACGAGAGGCACGCAGAGGATTCGCCGCGCCTGGTGAACATGTACGGCATCACCGAGACCACCGTGCACGTGTCGTACCTGGCTCTGGACCGTGCGTTCGCGGCCGAGTCCACCGCGAGCGTGATCGGCCGCGGCCTGCCCGGCATGGGTGTGTACGTGCTCGACTCGCGGTTGCAGCCGGTCCCGGTCGGCGTCGTCGGTGAGATGTACGTCCACGGCGGGCAGCTGGCCCGCGGCTACCTCGGTCGCCCCGACCTGACCGCGGACCGGTTCGTCGCGAACCCGTTCGTGGGTTCGACGGGGGATGTCACCGGAGCGACGGGAAATGTCACCGGGGCGAGCGGAGCGACGGGGGATGTCGCCGGGGCGAGCGGAGCGACGGGGGATGTCGCCGGGGCCGCAGGGGAGCGGATGTACCGGTCCGGCGACCTCGCGCGGTGGAACGCGCGCGGTGAGCTGGAGTACCTGGGCCGCAGCGACTTCCAGGTGCAGCTGCGCGGCTTCCGGATCGAACTCGGCGAGGTCGAGTCGGCGCTGTTGCGGTTCGAGGGCGTCGCGGCCTCCGCGGTGCTGGTCCGTTCGGACGAGCTCACCGGCGACCGGCTCGTCGGCTATGTCGTGCCCGAGGCGGGCGCCGTCGTCGACGCCGACGCGGTACTGGCCTTCGTCGGCGAGTTCCTGGCCGCGTACATGGTGCCTGCGGCTCTCGTCGTGCTCGACGAGTTCCCGCTGACAGCGAACGGCAAGCTCGACCGCCGCGCGCTGCCTGCACCCGACTTCGTTTCGGCGGCAGTCGAATTCGTCGAGCCCCGCACGCCGGCGGAGCAGGCTGTCGCGGACGTGTTCGCGACCGTGCTCGGCGCCGAGCGGGTGGGTGCCCACGACAGCTTCTTCGACCTGGGCGGCAACTCGCTGGTCGCGACGCGGGCGATCGCCCGGGTCAACGCCGCGCTCGACAGCGCTCTCGGAGTCCGCGACCTGTTCGAGGCTCCCACGGTCGCCGAGCTGGCCCAGCGGTTCGACCGGGCAGGCGGGGGTGTGGGGCGTCCCGCGCTCACGCCGCAGGAGCGTCCGGCTCGGATCCCGCTGTCGCTGGCGCAGCAGCGGATGTGGTTCCTCAGCCGCTTCGACCCGGAGTCGCCCGCCTACAACATCCCGATGGCAGTGCGCCTGTCGGGCGATCTCGACACCGGGGCACTGGCGTCGGCGGTGCGGGACGTGCTGGGCAGGCACGAGTCGCTGCGGACCGTGTTCCCCGATTCCGAGGACGGCCCGCACCAGGTCGTCGTTCCTGCCGGTGACGTGGACCTCGACCTCGCTCCGGTCCCGGTGGCGCAGTCCGAGCTGCCCGCCGCCGTCGTGGAGTTGCTCGGAACCGGCTTCGACGTCACCGTCGCCCCGCCGGTCCGGGCCCGCCTGCTCGCGGTCGGTGAGGCAGGAGTGGAGCCTGCGGAACGACCCGACAGCGCAGGAGTGGAGCCTGCGGAACGACCCGACAGCGCAGGAGGGGAGCCTGCGGAACGACCCGACGGCACCGAGCACGTCCTGGTGATGGTGGTTCACCACATCAGCGCCGACGGCATGTCGATGGCGCCGCTGGCCCGCGACGTCATGCTCGCCTACACCTCGCGCACCGCCGGTGTGGCACCGCAGTGGACCCCGCTGCCCGTGCAGTACGCGGACTTCGCGATCTGGCAGCGTGCGCTGCTCGGCTCGGAGGACGATCCCGACTCGCTCGCGGCCCGGCAGATCGACTACTGGACCGGCGCCCTCGCCGGCCTGCCCGACGCTCTGGACCTGCCCACCGACCGGCCCCGACCGGCCGACCAGTCGATGCGCGGCGGGCGTCACCTGTTCACGATCGGCGAGGACCTGCGCCGCGCCGTGCACGAGCTGGCCGCCGCCAGCGGCGCCACCCCCTTCATGGTCCTGCACGCGGCACTGTCGGTGCTGCTCGCGCGGCTGACGCGCGAATCGGACATCGCCGTCGGCACTCCGATCGGCGGCCGCGGCGAGGCCGCTCTGGACGACCTCGTCGGCATGTTCGTCAACACGATCGTGCTGCGGGCCCGCGTCGACGGGGACGACTCGTTCGCCGATCTGCTCGCGCGGGTGCGGCACGACGACCTCGGTGCCTTCGGGAACACCGACATCCCGTTCGAGCGGCTCGTCGACGTCCTGAACCCGGCGCGGTCCACCGCCCGGCATCCGCTGTTCCAGGTGTCGCTGTCGCTGCAGAATCAGCAGCGAGCCGAGTTCGAACTGCCCGGGCTGACCGTCAGCGCGCTCGATCCCGGCGCCGAGGTCACCCAGTTCGACCTGGATCTCACCCTCGGTGACGCCGTCACCGAGGCGGGCGACCCCGACGGCATGTACGCCTACTTCACCTACGCCACCGATCTGTTCGACGAGCTCACGGTCGCCGGCTTCGCGGAGCGGTTCGTCCGCGTCCTGGGCGCCGTGGTCGCCGACCCCGACGCCCCGGTCGGGGATGCCGAGATCCTCACGTCCGCCGAGCGCGAGCGGATGCTGGCGGAGTGGAACGACACGGCGATCGATCTGGAGCCGGCCACGCTGGTCTCGCTGTTCGACGCGCAGGTCGCGCGCACTCCCGACCGTGTGGCCGTGCGGTACGAGGATCGTCAGCTCGACTATCGGGCGTTCGACGCCGCTGCGAACCGGTTGGCGCGCAAGCTGATCGAGTGCGGTGTCGGCCCGGAGTCGCGGGTCGGTCTCGCGATGCGACGGTCGCTCGACCTGATGGTCGGGATCTACGCGATCGTCAAGGCCGGCGGCGCGTACGTGCCGCTCGACCCGGACCACCCGGCCGAGCGCACCACCTACGTCCTGCAGTCGGCGGACCCGGTGCTGATCCTGACCACCACGGCGGACGGCGCCGATCTGCCCGCCGATCGCCAGGTGCTCGTCGTGGACACCCTCGATCTCGGTACCCGGTCGTCGGAACCGATCACCGACACCGACCGCCTCGCACCGCTGCGTCCGGACAACGCCGCGTACGTCATCTACACCTCCGGATCGACGGGCCGGCCGAAGGGTGTGGCGGTGTCGCACGCCGCGATCGCCAACCAGACCCGGTGGATGCACACCCACTTCGGCATGACCGAAGCCGATCGGGTGATGCAGAAGGCGCCGATCACGTTCGACGTCTCGGTGTGGGAGTGCTTCGCGGCGTTGCAGGTCGGAGGCGCCGTGGTGGTGCTGCGGCCCGACGGCCATCGCGACCCGGAGTATCTGACCGAGGTGATGGCCGCCGAGGCGATCACGATCGCCGAGTTCGTGCCGTCGCTGCTCGAGATGCTGCTCGCCAGCCCCGGCATGGGGATCCCCGCGTCCATGCGCCACATCGTCGCGGGCGGCGAGGCGCTGTCCCCGCAGACCGCACGCCGGGTCGCCGAACACGGTGTCGCGGTGCACAACACCTACGGACCCACCGAGGCCGCGATCACCACGACCGCGTTCGATGCCGCGGACGCGGGGGAGTGGACCGTCCCGATCGGCCGCGCCGTCTGGAACACCACCTCGTACGTCCTCGACGCCCGGCTGCGGCCCGTCCCCGTCGGTGTCGCAGGCGAGCTGTATCACGCCGGCGACCAGCTCGCCCGCGGCTACGTGGGCCGGACCGACCTCACCGCCGACCGGTTCGTCGCCGACCCGTTCGGTACCGATGGCGGCCGGATGTACCGCACCGGTGACCTGGTCCGCTGGAACGCGCAGGGACAGCTCGAGTTCCTGGGTCGCACCGACTTCCAGGTGAAGCTGCGGGGCCTGCGCATCGAGCTCGGGGAGATCGAGGCGGCGCTGCTCGCGCAGCCGTCGGTCGACCAGGCGGTCGTCGTGCTGCACAGCGACCCGCACACCGGCGACCAGTTGGTCGCGTACGTGGTCGGCGGCGCCGACGTCGACTCCGCGGACCTGAAGGCGCGCCTGGCCGCGCGCCTGCCCGGCTACATGGTGCCTGCCGCGTTCGTCGTGCTGGACGAGATGCCGCTGAACCCCAGCGGCAAGCTCGATCGCCGGGCCCTGCCCGCCCCCCACATCGAGGTCGACGTAACCGACTTCGTCGCCCCGCGTGGGCCGGTCGAGGAGATCGTCGCGTCCGTGTTCGCCGAGGTCGTCGGCCGCGGTCGCGTCGGCGCCACCGACAGCTTCTTCGACCTGGGCGGCAACTCGCTCGTCGCGACCCGGGTGATCGCCCGTGTCAACGCCGCGCTCGGCACGACTCTCGGCGTGCGCGCCCTCTTCGACGCGCCGACGGTCGCCGGTCTCGCGCAGCAGGCGGAACGTGCCGGCACGGGCCGGGCCACGCCCGCTCTCGTCGCACAGCCGCGGCCCGAGCGGATCCCGCTGTCGCTGGCGCAGCAGCGGATGTGGTTCCTCAACCGCTTCGATCCGTCGTCCGCGGCGTACAACATCCCGCTCGCGGTGCGACTGACAGGCGACCTCGACACCGCGGCGATGGCCGCCGCGGTCCGCGACGTGATCGCCCGTCACGAGTCCGTCCGCACCGTGTTCCCGGACTCCGCCGACGGACCGCACCAGGTGATCCTCGGGGTCGACGACGTCGCGACGGACCTGACCCCGCAGGACGTCACCGCCGACGAGATCGCGTCGGTGGTGAGCGAATTCGCGCTCGCGCCCTTCGACGTGACCGAGGCGGCGCCGGTCCGCGTCGCGCTGTACCGGGTCGCACCCGACGAGCACGTCCTCGCATTCGTGGTGCACCACATCTCCGGTGACGGCTCCTCGACCGCCCCGCTCGCCCGCGACGTGATGGTCGCCTACCTGGCGCGCACCGCCGGGGTGGAGCCCGGCTGGGCGCCGCTGGAGGTGCAGTACGCGGACTACACGCTGTGGCAGCGGGAGCTGCTCGGAGACGAGACCGATCCCGAGTCGCTCGTCGCGCAGCAGATCGCCTACTGGACCTCGGCCCTCGCCGGGGTGCCCGAGGTGCTGGCACTGCCGACGGACCGCCCGCGGCCTGCCGAACGCACCCAGCGTGGCCGCGCGGTCGAGTTCGCGGTGTCCGCGCAGACCCACCAGCGCCTGCGTGGCATCGCTCGCGCCAACGGCGCCACCGTGTTCATGGTGATGCACTCCGCCCTCGCGGTGCTGCTCGCGCGACTGTCGGGCACCTCCGACATCGTCGTCGGCACCCCGATCGCGGGGCGCGGAGAGCGCGCCCTCGACGACCTCGTCGGCATGTTCGTCAACACCCTGGTGCTGCGTACGGACGTCGACGGCGCCGAGGACTTCACCACGCTCCTCGGTCGCGCCCGCGAGACGGACCTCGGTGCGTTCGCGCACGCCGACCTGCCGTTCGAGCGGCTCGTCGACCTCCTCGATCCCGCGCGCTCGACCTCGCACTCGCCGCTGTTCCAGGTGGTGCTGTCCACCGAGGACACCGGCGAGGAGCGGTTCGAACTGCCCGGCCTGACGGTCAGCGGCCTCGCCGACGACAACCACGTCGAGAAGTTCGACCTCGAGCTGTCGTACACCGAGACCGTCGACGACGACGGTGCCGCGGACGGGATGACCGCCCGATTCGGTTACGCCACCGACATCTTCGACGCCGAGACCGTCGAGCTGTTCGCCGCGCGACTGTCCCGGATCCTGGACGCGGTCGCCGCCGATCCGTCGGCCGCCGTCGGTGACATCGAGATCCTCGACGCGTCGGAACGCGCCGAACTCACCTCGGTCCGCGGAGCAGGCGAGAGCAGCGCACGCACCCTCGCCGATCTGTTCGCCGCGACCGCGGCGACGGACCCGGCGGCCACCGCGCTCGTGTTCGGGGACACCGCCGTCAGTTACCGGGAACTCGACGAGAGCTCCTCGCGGCTCGCCCGGATCCTGATCGACCGTGGCGTCGGACCGGAGAGCTTCGTCGCGCTCGGCCTGCCCCGGTCGATCGAATCGGTCACCGCGGTGTGGGCGGTCGCGAAGTCCGGTGCGGCGTTCCTGCCCGTCGACCCGAACTACCCGGCCGACAGGATCACCCACATGCTCACCGATTCCGGTGCGCCCCTGGGCGTCACCGTGCGAGCGCACCGCGACTCGTTCGACGACTCCATCGACTGGTTGGTCCTCGACGACGCGGACTTCGCCGCCGACTGGGCGCAGCAGCCCGCCGGCCCGGTGACCGACGCCGACCGGGTCGCCGCCGTCGACGTCCGCGACGTCGCCTACCTGATCTACACCTCCGGGTCGACCGGACTGCCGAAGGGCGTCGCGGTCAGCCATCAGGGCGTGCGCAACCTGGCCGAGGACGTTCGCCGCCGATTCGCGCTCGGCTCCGCGTCGCGGGTGCTGCACGTGACGACCCCGAGCTTCGACGCGTCGATCATCGAGTTCCTGATGGCGTTCGGCTCCGGCGCCACTCTGGTGATCGCCCCGCCGACGGTGTTCGGCGGTGCCGAACTGACCCAGCTGCTGCGCGACGCCGAGGTCACCCACGCCTTCATCACGCCCGCCGCCCTCGCGTCGGTCGACGAGCGAGGACTCGATCGTCTCGTGATGATCGGCACCGGCGGCGACGCGTGCCCGCCGGAACTCGCGGAGCGCTGGGCCCCGGGCCGCGCGATGTACAACATGTACGGCCCGACGGAGGCGACCATCGCGGTCGCGATCGACGGTCCGATGGAAGCGGGCGAACCCGTCGCGATCGGCGGCCCCACCCTGGGCGTCGAGACGTTGGTCCTCGACTCGCGCCTGCGACCGGTGCCCGCCGGCGTCCCCGGCGAGCTGTACGTCGCCGGTCCCGAACTGGCGCGCGGCTACCACGCCCGCGCCGGACTGACCTCGGATCGCTTCGTCGCCAACCCTCTCGGTGCGCCCGGTACCCGGATGTACCGGACCGGCGACGTCGTTCGCTGGATCCCCGGAGCGGGCGCGCCGCGCCTGCAGTACCTCGGCCGGTCCGACTCCCAGGTCAAGGTCCGTGGCTTCCGCATCGAGCTCGGCGAGATCAACGCGGCACTCGCGGCGAACCCGGGAATCGACTTCGCGCACACCGCCGGTCGCCGCGCGGAGTCCGGTGAGACCCACCTGGTGTCCTACGTCCTCGCGGCCCCCGACGCCGATGTCCGGGTCGCGGACCTGACCGAGAGCCTGTCCCGTACCCTGCCCGCGTACATGGTGCCGTCGGCGATCGTCGTGCTCGACGAACTGCCGATGACCCCTGCGGGCAAGCTCGACACCCGGGCACTGCCCGAACCCGAGATCGTGACGGTCACGGGCGGGTACGTCCCGCCGCGAACCGCGACCGAGGAGATCGTCGCCGGTATCTTCGCCGAGGTGCTCGGCGTCGCCCGCGTCGGCTCCACGGACAGCTTCTTCGACCTCGGTGGCAACTCGCTGTCCGCGACGCGGGTGACCGCCAGGATCGGATCGGTCCTCGGCGCGAACGTCGGCGTCCGGCAGGTGTTCGACGCCCCCACCGTCGCGGCCCTCGCCGACCACGTGGACTCCACTCGTGCACAGGGTGTTTCGCGCCCGGTCCTCGCGGCCGGACCGCGACCCGACCGGGTCCCGCTGTCTCTCGCGCAGCGGCGGATGTGGTTCCTGAACCAGTTCGACACGGACTCCGCCGCCTACAACATCCCGCTCGCGGTGCGACTGTCCGGCGACCTCGACGTCGCCGCGCTCGCCGCCGCCGTCGCGGATGTCGTCGACCGGCACGAGACGCTCCGCACCGTCTACCCCGCTGTCGGGCGGGAACCGTTCCAGGTGGTGCTGCCCGCCGACGAGGTGGTGCCCGCACTGACGCCGCGACAGGTCACCGACGAGGAGCTGTTCACCGCGGTCGTCTCGTTCGCCGCCGGCGGTTTCGACGTGACCGTCTCCCCGCCGCTGCGGATCGCACTGTTCGAGACGGCGCCGACCGAGCGGATCCTGGTCGTCGTCGTGCATCACATCGCCGCCGACGGCTCGTCGATGGCACCGCTCGCTCGCGACGTGATGGTCGCGTACGGCTCCCGCGCCGCCGGACTGGCTCCGCAGTGGAGTGAGCTCCCCGTCCAGTACGCCGACTACGCGCTCTGGCAGCGTGAGCTGCTCGGCGACGAGCACGACCCGCAGTCGGTCGCGGCGCGACAGATCGACTTCTGGCGCGGCGCACTCGCGGACCTGCCGACGGTGCTGGAACTGCCCACCGACCGGCCCAGGCCCCCGGTGCAGTCGCTCGACGGAGACGCGATCGACTTCACGATCTCCGCGGACACGCACCGGGCGATCGTCGAGGTGGCGCGCGCCGCCGGGGCGAGCGTCTTCATGGTCGCGCACGCCGCGCTGTCCGTGCTGCTCGCGGGGCTGTCGGGCACGGCGGACATCGCCGTCGGCACCCCGTCCGCGGGCCGCGGCGACGCTGCGCTCGACGACCTCGTCGGCATGTTCGTCGGCACCCTGGTGCTGCGCGCCCAGGTCGACCCGGACGCGACGTTCGCCGATCTGGTCGCGGCCGTCCGGGAGAGCGATCTCGCCGCCTTCGGTCACACCGACATTCCGTTCGAACGGCTCGTCGAGGTGCTCGAACCGGAACGGTCCACCGCGCACTCGCCGCTGTTCCAGGTGATGCTCACCTTCCAGAACCTGGAGCGGGCGAACTTCGAACTGCCCGGTCTCACCGTCGGTGCCCTCGACTCCGGGCCCGAGCCCGCGAAGTTCGACCTGACCTTCGGTCTGCAGGAGACCTACGACGAGGACGGCACCCCCGGTGTCATCGCGGGATCGCTCAGCTACGCGACCGCACTCTTCGACGAGGCGACGGCACGGTCGTTCGCCGATCGGTTGGGTCGCGTCCTCGACCAGGTGTCGGCCGATCCGGCGCTGCGCATCGCCGATGTCGACCTGCTCGGCCCGGACGAGCGGGAACTGATCGACGCGTTCGGAGCCGGCCCCGTCTTCGAGGCCGACGCCCGGACGCTCATCGGTCGGATCTCGGCCCGTGTCGAGGACACGCCGGACGCGCCCGCCGTCGTGGACGGCGACCGCTCGCTGTCGTACCGCGAACTCGACGAGCACGCGAACGCGCTCGCCGGCCGGCTGGCCTCGGTCGGCGCAGGCCGTGACGACGTCGTCGCACTCGCGCTCGGCCGCTCGATCGACTGGGTCGTCGGCATGCTCGCCTCGTGGAAGATCGGCGCCGCGTACGCGCCCGTCGATCCGTCGCATCCGGTGGACCGGATCGCGCTGCTGCTCGCCGACACCGGTGCCCGAGCGCTCGTGTCGACGGCCGCGTGGATCGAGTCGTCGGACCTCGGCGCAGCCGTCGGCACCGCCGCGGTGATCCCGATCGACGGCGGCACCGCCGCGAACGGGTTCACCGACCCGTGGACCGAACCCGGTGCGGACGCCCGACTCGGCTACGTCATCTCGACGTCCGGGTCCACCGGCCGGCCCAAGCCGACGCTGGTGCCCATGGCGGGCATCGCCAACACCGTCGACTGGTACCGGCGCGAACTGGACCTCGCCGAGGGTGACGGGGTGCTCGTCGCGTCGTCGCCGAGCTTCGACCTCACCCAGAAGAACGTGTGGGCGGCGCTCGCCTCGGGTGCCACCGTGCACCTGGCCGGCGACGGCTTCGATCCCGAGGCCATCCTGCGGATCGTCGCGTCGAATCGGATCGCCGTGGCCAACATGTCGCCGTCCGCGTTCGACGCTGTCGCCGACGCGGACACCGATGGCGCACTGACCGGCCTGCGGATGCTGTTCCTCGGCGGTGAGGCCGTCAAGCCGACATCGCTGCGCGCCCTGATCGACGGCGGACTGCGCGTGTTCAACAGCTACGGCCCGACCGAGGCGTCGGATGTCGTGTCGTTCCACGAGATCGGCCGCGACGAGCACGGCAGCGTGCCGATCGGCGTGCCGATCCCCGGTGTGGAACTGCACGTCCTCGACGACCGGCTCCGGCCCACCCCGATCGGGGTGGCCGGCGAGCTGTACGTGAGCGGCGTCGCCGTCGGCCGCGGCTACGGTGCCATGTTCGGGCAGACCGCGGATCGGTTCGTCGCGAACCCGTTCGGCGAGAACGGCTCCCGCATGTACCGGACCGGTGACCGGGTGCGCTGGAACGTCCGGGCGGGCAACGCGGCGGAGGACGCCGTAGTCGGCGAACTCGAGTACCTCGGCCGGGCAGACTTCCAGGTCAAGTTGCGTGGTCTGCGGATCGAGCTCGGCGAGATCGAAGCGGTTCTGCACGAGCAGGATTCGGTTGCCCAGGCGGCGGTACTGGTGCGGGAGGACAACCCCGGCCAGCAGTTGCTCGTCGGGTACGTCGTCCCCGCACCCGGCGCCACACCGGACGAGTCCGTCCTCGCGGCCGGGCTGCGCAGGAGCCTGCCCGAGTACATGGTTCCCGCGGTCTTCGTCACCCTCGACGCGTTCCCGCTCAACCGCAGCGGGAAGCTCGACCGCGCGGCACTGCCCGCACCGGACCTCGCCTCCCGCGCCGGTGCGTCCAGGGCGCCCCGGACCGACACCGAGAAGGTGCTGTGCGAGCTGTTCGCGCAGGTGCTCGGTCTCGACTCGGTCGGCGTCGACGACTCGTTCTTCGCACTCGGCGGAGACAGCATCCTGTCCATCCAGCTCGCCGCGCGCGCCAAGCACGCGGGCCTGGTCCTGACTTCCCGGATGGTGTTCGAGCACCGGACCGTCGCGGCGCTCGCCGCCGTCGCGTCCGGCGTCGAACAGGTCGTGCTCGAGGAACTGCCCGGCGGCGGTGTCGGCGACGTGCCGCTCTCGCCGATCGGGCACTGGATGATCGAGCACGGGCGCAGTCATCGCCGGTTCTCGCAGGCCGAGATCCTCACGCTGCCACGTGATGTCGACCCGGCGCACCTGATCGCCGCCGTGCAGGCCGTCGTGGACCACCACGACATGCTGCGGGCGCGGTTGGTCGCCGACCCCGCGTCGATGGAGGTGCTCGAGCCCGGTGCGATCGACGCGTCCGGTCTGGTGCGCACCGTCACCCACGACGGTGACTTCGTCGACGTCGCACCCGCCGAACTCGACGCCGCCGCCGAGCGGCTCGACGCGGCGGCGGCCGTCATGCTGCAGGCGGTGTGGTTCGTCTCGAACGACACCGAGCAGCCCGGTCGACTGCTGCTGCTGGTGCACCACCTGGCCGTCGACGGCGTGTCCTGGCCGATCATCAGCGGAGACGTCGTCACCGCCTGGGGACAGATCTCCCACGACCAGGCCGTCGCCCTCGCACCCGTCGGCACGTCGGCACGTCGCTGGGCGCACGGACTCGTCGACGAGGCCCGATCCGAGGGTCGCGTCGCCGAACTGGACGTCTGGCAGCGGATCCTGAGCGGACCGGACCCGGTGCTCGGGTCGCGGCCACTCGATCCCGAACGCGACGTCGTCGCCACCACGGAGGACCTCCTCGTCGAGGTCCCGCCGGAGATCGCGGACGCCGTCCTCACGGCGCTGCCGCAGCGGTTCCACGGCACCGCCAACGACGGACTGCTCACGGCCCTGGCGCTGGCGCTGGCGGCGTGGCGTGGTGAGCGTGGCATCGACGAGCGCACCGCGCTGGTCAACCTGGAGGGTCACGGCCGCGAGGAACAGGTGCTGCCCGGTGCCGACCTCTCCCGGACCGTCGGCTGGTTCACCACCCAGGTCCCCGTCCGCCTCGACGTCACCGGTGTCGATCTCACCGCGGCCTTCGCGGGCGGTCCCGAGCTCGGTGCCGCGGTGAAGGCCGTCAAGGAGCAGTTGCTCGCGGTGCCGGACCACGGCATCGGGTACGGACTGCTCAGCAGGCTCAACCCCGACACCGCTCCGGTTCTCGCCGAGTTCGCCGCCCCGCAGATCGGGTTCAACTACCTGGGTCGCCGTGGTTCGGTCACCGAAACCGGAAACTCCGCCGCCACACCGTCGGTCAACCTGGCCGGCCGCCGTGACGACGACATGGTGGTGCCTGCGGTCCTCGACATCAACGCCGCCGCGATCGGCACCGCGTCGGGCTCCGCCATGGTCGCGACCTGGACCTACGCCAGCGGGATGCTGGACCGTGCAGAGGTGCAACGGTTCGCCGACCTGTGGGTGGCGGCGCTGACCGCGCTCGCGGAGTACGCGACCCGTCCCGACACGGGCGGGTTCACCCCGTCCGACTTCGAGCTGGTGACCGTCGACCAGCATCGGATCGACCTGTGGGAGGAGCAGTACCCCGGACTGTCCGACGTCTGGTCGCTGTCGCCGCTGCAGGACGGACTCGTCTACCAGTCGCAACTGGCCGAGGGTGACACGGACTTCTACCTCGTCCAGATGATGCTCACCCTCACCGGCCGGGTGGACGCCGACCGGATCCGCACCGCGGGCCAGGCGCTGCTGGACCGGTACCCCAACCTCCGGGTGGCGTTCAGCCACGACGGCGGTGTCGGCGCGCAGATCGTCCAGGACGGTGTCGCTCTCCCGTGGCGGACCGTCGACCTGACCGGTGTGCCCGCCGCGGAGCGGGACTCGGCGCTCGTCGCGCTGCAGGACGCGGACCGCGCCGAGGGCTTCGACCTCGCGTCGGCACCCATGATCCGCTTCACGCTGGTCCAGGTGGCCGACGGTGAACACCGGTTGATGCTGCTCGTGCACCACGCACTGATCGACGGCTGGTCCACGCCGCTGCTGCTGCGGGAACTGCTCACGCTGTACGCCACCCACGGCGACACGACGCACCTGCCGCCGGCCCGCAGCTACCGGGACTTCCTGGCCTGGCTGTCGGCGCAGGACCGCGCCCAGTCGCTCGAAGCCTGGCGGGTCGCGTTCGACGGCAGCGACGAACCGACCGTCGTGATCGGCGACGCCGGTACCGATCCCGGCGCATCCCGGGAACTGTCGGCACACCTCGACGTCGAGCTGTCCGATGCGCTCGTCGCGCTGGGCCGCGAGCAGGGCTTCACCATGAACACGGTCGTGCAGACCGCGTGGGCGCTGGTCGTCGCCACCCTCACCGGCCGCGACGACGTCACCTTCGGTGCCACCGTGTCCGGACGCCCGCCGCAGATCGCGGGCGTGGAGGAGATGATCGGCCTGTTCATCAACACCCTGCCGGTGCGGGTGCGGACCGACGCCACCGAGACGGTCACCGACCTGCTCACGCGGGTGCAGGGTGAGCAGGCGGACCTTCTCGACCACCACTACCTCGGGATGCCGGAGATCCAGTCGGTCACCGGAGCGGGCGCCACGTTCGACACCCTCGCGGTGTTCGAGTCCTACCCGGACAGCGGCGCCGAGGGCGGCGGCGACATCGACGGCATGACCGTCGCGGGCATGTCGGGTTCGGACTCCGTCCACTACCCGCTCGCCCTCGTCGCCGAGTACAACGGATCCCTCGACCTGAGGCTGAAGTTCCTCGACGGCATCGTCTCGGAGGAGTTCGCAGGCACCGTGCTGGGCATGATCACCCGGGCGATGGAGTCGTTCGCGCGGAGCCCGCACACCCGGCTCGCCGTCCTCGACCTGCTCGACGAGGCGCAGCGCGCCGAACTGGTGCCCGCGTACGGTCCGCAGGGCCACGGCTTCCGCAGCCTGCCCGATCTGCTCGCCGCGGCAGCGGCCGTCGATCCGGGCGCGTTCGCCCTGATCGAGGGTGACGAGAGCGTGACGTACCGCGACCTCGACGAGGGCTCGAACCGGCTCGCGCGCCTGCTCCTCGACTCGGGGGTCGGGACGGAGAGCGTCGTCGCGATCGCGCTGTCCCGATCCGTCGAATCGGTCACCGCCATCTGGGCGACCGCGAAGACGGGCGCGGCGTTCCTGCCGATCGACCCGAGCTACCCGACGGACCGGATCGAGCACATGCTCACCGACTCCGGCGCGATCCTCGGACTGACCGTGCACGCGCACCGCGACGGTCCGCGGGCCGGACTGCCCTGGATCGAGCTCGACGACCCCGACGTCGCGGCGCGACTGGGTGGGATCTCGCCCGAGCCGGTCACCGACGCCGACCGCACCCATCCGGTGCGTCCCGGCTCGGCCGCGTACATGATCTACACCTCCGGCTCCACCGGACTTCCGAAGGGTGTGGTGGTCACCCACCGCGACGTGTTCAACACCGCGGAGGAGGCGCGCACCCGATTCGGGATCGCGCCGGGTGACCGTGTGCTGCACGTGATCTCGCCGAGCTTCGACGCGTCGGTACTCGAGTACCTGATGGCGTTCGGTGCGGCGGCCACGATGGTCATCGCCCCCGCCGGGGTGTTCGGTGGCATGGAACTGGCCGACCTGATGCGCAAGCAGCACGTCACGCACACCTTCATGACGCCCGGCTCGCTCGCGTCCGTCGACCCCGAGGGACTCGACGAACTGCGGTTCGTCTCCGTCGGTGGCGAGGCGTGCCCGGCCGACCTGGTGGCACGCTGGGCGCCGGGCCGGACGTTCGTCAACGCGTACGGTCCGACCGAGGCGACGATCTGGGTCACCGCCACGGAGGGCATCGAACCCGGGGAGCACGTCACCATCGGTGGGCTGCTCGCGGGCGTGGGCGCGGTGATCCTCGACCGGCACCTGCGGCCGGTGCCCGCGGGCGTCCCCGGCGAGCTGTACGTGTTCGGCGACTCCCTGGCCCGCGGATACCACCGCCGCGCGGCCCTGACCGCGGACCGGTTCGTCGCGAACCCCTACGGAGCGCCGGGAGACCGGATGTACCGTACCGGCGACGTCGCCCGGTGGGTCGCTCACGACGGGTCGGACGGCTGGATCATCGACTACCTGGGCCGCTCCGACTTCCAGGTGAAGGTGCGCGGTTTCCGGATCGAGCTCGGCGAGATCGAGTCCGCGCTCGCCGCGCACCCGAGCGTGGAGTTCGTCCACGTGATCGGTGTTCCCGGACCGGGCGGCGCGACCGCACTGGCCGCGTACGTCCTCCCCGTCGACGGCGCCGACGTCGACCCGGCGGCCCTGACCGCCTTCGCCGGGGAGACACTGCCCGCGTACATGGTTCCCGCCGCGATCGTGCCGATCCGCGAGATCCCGTTGACGGGTGCGGGCAAGATCGACCGGCGAGCGCTGCCCGAACCGCAGTTCGCCGAGCGGGCACCGTACGTCGCGCCGAGCACACCGACCGAGACGATCGTCGTCGCGGCGTTCGAGGAGGTACTCGGGGCCGAGGGCGTCGGCGTCGACGACGGCTTCTTCGACCTCGGCGGGCATTCACTGCTCGCGACCCGGCTCGTGGCACTCGTCGGGGAGCGGACCGAGGTACGGGTGCCGCTGCAGTGGATGTTCACCGACCCGACGCCGCGCCGCATCGCCGAGCGGGTCGACGTCGCACACTCCGGCGTCGCGGACGGGGATGCGGCACTGCAGATCGTCCTTCCGCTCCGCAGCGCGGGTAGCCGGGCGCCGCTGTTCTGCATCCACCCGTTCGTCGGACTGTCGTGGTCGTACGGTGGCCTCGCCCAGCATCTGTCGGCCGATCGTCCGGTGTACGGCATCCAGTCGCCGGCGCTGTCGGGCGGCGCCTTGCCGGACACCGTGGAGGACATCGCAGCGCTGTATGTCGACCACATCCGCTCGGTGCAGCCGGAAGGGCCGTACCACCTCCTCGGGTGGTCGTTCGGTGGCGTCATCGCCCACGCCATGGCCGTGCACCTGCGTGCCGCGGGGGAGCAGGTCGAGTCGCTGGTCATGCTCGACAGCGTCCTCGATCTCGTCGAGGTCGACTCGGCAGCTGCCGCCGACAACATGGGCGAAGTGGTCGCGGGCATCGGGTTCGGGATCGACCTCGGCCCCGATCCGTCGGCGATCACCTCCGACGCCCTGCTCGCGCTGCTGCGCGGTGTGCCGGGCTTCCCGCCGTCGCTCACCAGTGCCGATCTCGAACGCATCCTCGCCAGCGCGGGGCGGGCCGCCGACCTCATCGAGGCGTACCGACCGCAGGTGTTCGACGGGCACGTCGAGTACTTCGCGGCCCGGACGGGTACCGGCGAGCCGGGAACCGGCGCCGAGCAGTGGGCGGACGTCGTGGACTCGATCCGCACACGGGCGGTCGACTCCGATCACAACGGCATGACGACTCCGCAGGCACTGGCCCAGATCGGTCCCGTCCTCAAGGGGATCCTCGGGGACCGCTGACAGGTGAACGAGAAGGGCCCCGCCGGGAGGCGGGGCCCTTCTCGTCTGCGTCTGCGTGCCCGACGACCGGGTCGAACCGGTCGTGCAGGAGGTGTCTAGGCCGGGGTGCCCGCAGCCTTCCGGTAACCGCGGATCGCGGGCCATGCGAACAGCACGATCGCGCCCACGGACCACAGGACGGTCTTGATCAGTGGCTCGGCGACCGGACCACCGAGGCTCAGGCCCCGCATGGCGTCGATCGCGGTCGACATCGGCTGGTTCTCCACGAAACCCTGCAGCCAGGTCGGGTACGCCGCAGTCGGCACGAATCCCGAGTTGAAGAACATCAGCAGCGTGCAGACCAGGGACAGCAGTTCGACCAGGGGGATCTTGGCGGCGTTCACCGCGAGCGCGGTCACCATCGTCGCGAAGCCGAGACCCATCAACAGAGGCACGCACATCAGCGCGAGTCCCGCGATGGGTCCCTGGCCGAACCGGAACCCGAGCACCATGCCGACGGCGATGATCAGGACCGTCGTCAGCACGATCCGGACCGCCTCCGAGATGAGCCGGCTGATGAGGCCCGAGGCTCGGTGCACGGGCAGAACCCAGAACCGGCTCAGCAGCCCGCGATGCCACTCCATCTTCAGTTCCATGCCACTGGCCATCGAACCGAACATCGACCCGACCAGCGCGATCATCGGCGCATAGCCGTACACACTCGGGATCCCGGTCGCCTTGGTCACCGAGCTGCCCAGCACCGCGTTGAACATCAGCAGCATGATCGCGGGGTAGCCGATCGCCTGGAGCATCGTGAAGGGATCACGCATCCACCGCGTCATCAGGCGCTTGGCCTGCAGCAGGCTGTGCGTGACCATCGCCTGCCGGGAGTCCTCCGGATACGCCTCGGTGGTCGGGACGAACGTGATGTCGGTGAGGGCGCCCTCGGGGCGGCGCTCGTGTGTCGGTGCGGTGGTCACTTCCGCCTCACATTCGCCCACACCGTGATCGGCGTGATGACCACGAACAGGCCGACGCACCACAGGATCGCGGGGGTCATCAGGTGCAGGGTCGCGCTGCCGTCCGCGATGGCCCGCATGGAGATCGAGAACTGGGAGATCGGCTGGTTCCGGACGAACCACTGCGACCATTCCGGGAACTGGGCCACCGGCACGAAGCCGGCGGAGAACATGCCGAGGATCAGCTGGGGGATGGTCAGCGCCTGGCTGGTCCGCTCCGGGCTCCGGGTCAGCGTGCCGATCAGGTCACCGCCCAGGGAGAGCGTCATCGCGATGGCCAGCGACATCGCGACGAACAGGGCCGCGCTCCCCACGCCGCCGGTGAAGCGGAACCCGATGATGTGGCCGTACGCCAGCGCCGCGATCAGCGAGATCGTGCAGTGCACGAACGACGCCGACATCCGGGATGCCAGAGGGACACCAGCGAACACCGGCATCGTCTGGAACCGGGCGTTCATGCCGTTGACGGCTTCCTGCGCCGCCTTGCCCGCCGCGGAGATGGCGGTGAACGCCATCGCCTGCAGCACGATGATCGGCATGACGAACTGCGAGTAGTCGACGCCCTGGAACGACATCACGAACCGCAGTGGGAGGTAGAAACCGACCGTGAAGATCGCCGGCGCCAGGACGGCGATGAAGAACCCGCCGGTCGTCCACATCCGCCGGAGGTTGCGGCCGGTCAACGCGAACCATTGACCGGTGACCGACAGTTCCGGCCTGCGGTGCCTGCCGACCCGTTCGACGGCCTGGGACTTCGGTTCGGGTGGGGTGTCGTCGGACTGTGCAGTGCCCGCCGCGATCGCCGTCACGAGGCCGCGCTCTCTTCGATGCTCTCCTCGGTGGGCTGACCGGTCAGCGCGAGGAACACGTCGTCGAGCGACGGACGCCGCAACGCGATGTCCGCCAACGGCACCCTCGAGATGTCGAGCCGGCGCAGGACCTCGGCGAGCGTCTGCGCGCCGTACTGGGCCGGGATGGAGAGTCGGTCGTGGCCGGTGGCGGTGACGTACTCCGGCGGCACGAGGCTGGTCAGCACGGCGTGCACACGGGGCAGGTCGGCGATGCTGAGCGGGACGACCTCGCAGTAGCTGCCGCCGGTGCGTTCCTTCAGTTCGTCGGCGGTGCCCTCGGCGATCACGGTGCCCTTGTCGATCACGACGATGTTGTCACTGAGCACGTCCGCCTCTTCGAGGTACTGCGTGGTCAGAAGGATCGTGATGCCCTGCTCCTTGAGGGTGGAGACGAGCGACCACACACTCTGGCGGCTGCGTGGATCGAGGCCGGTCGTCGGTTCGTCGAGGAAGACGACCTCCGGCCGGGTGACGAGCCCGCACGCGATGTCGACGCGGCGACGCATGCCTCCCGAGTACCCGGCGACCTTCCGCTCGGCGGCGTACTCCAGGTCGAACTGGCGCAACAGCTCGTCGGCGCGGGCCTTCGCCGACTGGCGGTTCAATCCCATCAGCCGTCCGAACAGGACCAGGTTCTCCCGTGCGGTCAGTTGCTCGTCGAGCGCCGCGTACTGGCCGGTCATCATGATGGAGCGCCGTACGGCAGGTGCCTGCGTCACGACGTCGTGGCCGGCGACGATCGCGCGCCCCGAGTCCGGGCGCAGCAGGGTCGACAGCACGTTGACCGTCGTCGTCTTGCCTGCGCCGTTGGGGCCGAGAACACCGAGAACAGTGCCGCGAGGCACCTCGAAGCTGACCCCCCTGAGCGCCTGCACTTCCCCGAAGGACTTGCGGATGCCCTCGACCAGGACGGCAGAGTGGGGTGTGGACATGCCAGCGAGTATGTCACGCGCAGGTTGCCTCGGAGGCTGTCTGGGCGAAGTACGTGCGAACGTCGGGTGACTGGTGAACTGGCCGGTAACGTACCTCCCCCGACGTGCGATACGCAGCGCCGACGCCGGGAACGACGTGGAGATCCGGTGCCGGTTCTCGACGCGGCCAGGGGCTTCCCACGGCTGTGCGCGATCGGTCCCCGTACCGGTGTCGTGTGACCGACCGACACCGTGCGGATCCGAACCCCGAGGCATCGGGGTCCCCCTACATTGCCTCCTGTGACTCTGCCCACCCTGTCCGTCGTCATCCCCACGTTCAACGAATCGCGCACGATCGCCGCCGCCGTCGAGAGGCTGCTGCGGCAGATCGACAGAATCGACGAGATCATCGTCGTCGAGAACAACTCGACGGACGGGACCGCGGCCGTGGTGGCCGCGCTGCTGCCCAGATCGCCGAAGCTGACGATGATCGTGGAGCGGACACCGGGATTGATCGCGGCGCGAAACGCCGGCGTCGATGCGGCGAAGTCGGAGATCATCGCGCGCATCGACGCCGACACACAGGTACACGACGGATGGGCCGCGGCGATCACGGACTTCTTCGAGAACGCCCCGGCCGACGTCGGTGCGGTGACCGGGCCGCTGGTCCCGCACGACACTCCGCCGAGCTTCCGCACGATCTTCGTCAAGGGGCAGGACACCCGGATCGCCCAGGCGCTCGCCAGGTCGGACGACCCGCGCGCAGTCCACGGCATCGAGGCGGTCCGCGGTCCGAACATGGCGTTTCGTCGGTCGGTGTGGCACGAGGTGCGGGACTTGCTGACCAGCCGCACCGATGTGTACGAGGACCTCGACTTCGCGCTGTGTGTGCAGAAGGCGGGACATCGTCTCGCGTGTGTCGTGGGCATGCGCGCCGACGTGTCGGGACGCAGGTTCCTCACCAGCCGCAAGTCCTACTGGCAATACACTGCGCAGCTTCCTCGCACCTGGGAGGTGCACGGCAACGACCAGCGTGCGCGTGTGAGCCGGAAGGAGATGTGGTCGAACAGGATCGTGTACTGCATCTACTGGATCCCGAACAGGGCCTACGATCCCGCGGCGCGGAAATACTCTGCGGGGCGGATCTTCACCAAGCGTGACGAGCTGGTCATCCCCACCGCCACCGACAGGTAGGGGGAAGCGGTCCGGTAGTGCCCGGTTGTCGGTGAGCCTTCCGGTGCGACACGAATTCGGCGTGTCCACGAGCAGTCGGGTCCTCGGACGACTCAGTTCGACGAGGCGGATCCGATCTCACCGGTGATCCGGTCCTGTTCGGGGGTGAACATCCGACCGAACGAGAACCGTTGTGACTGTGGGTTGTATGCCCGAGTCGGCAGCCACGTGACCAGATGAACAGCGCGGTTGTTCCAGACCTCCAGGCGAGTGGCGCGAGCCTCGTGTGCCATTCCGTGCGCCTTGTACGTTCGGGTCAACAGGTTCGTGTAGCGCCAGTACGACACCGGGTTGGTGCGGAAGCGCCGGGCCGATGTCTCGGCCTTCATCCCGAGGATGAAGGCGATCGAGAAGTCGCGCCGTCGGACACACAGCGACAGGTCGAGATCGTCGTGGATGTCCGTGCGATCGGAGACGGCGTCTCGCACGGACGACCACGCAGACTTGCGAATCACCATGTTTCCGCCCGGCGCCATCCCGAGTCCGACGACCGAGATGCCATCACTCGACGCGGCACGTGCTCGTGCGATCAGCCGGTCGTTGGAGTTGGCGAACACCTTTCGGAACGGTGAGTCGAACGGCAGGAGCGGACCGGTGGCGACGCCGACCGTCTCCGGTGCTGCGGCGAAGAAATCTCGGATGGCGAGCGCCCATCCAGGTTGTGCGAGGGTGTCGGCATCGAGGCGTGCGATGACGTCGGATGTGGAGGCATCCAGGCCGGCGTTGCGGGCAAAACTCACACCGCGTCGCGACTCGTTCACCAGGCGAAGTTTGGGCTGAGATTCCAGGAGTTCGCGAACGACGTCCTCGGTGCGGTCGGTCGAGTTGTTGTTGACCACCACGATCTCGTCGATCTCGTCGATCTGGGCGAAGAGATGATCGAGGGTCGCTGCGATGGTGTCTTCCTCGTTGAAGGCAGGAACGATCACGGAAAGCGTGGGAAGCGCCATGAGCGCACAGATTATAGGTGTCGGGCCAGTTGGACGAAGGCGAAACGCTCATGATCGGTCGAATTTGTAGTGGCGGTTGAGCTCCTGCTCGAGTTTCCCGATACTGCTACGTCATGGACGATCGCGACGGCCGCGTGTCGTGATCGGGCCTGGATCGGGAGGGCGGTTCGGTGGGGGAGTGTGACGAGGAGGCCTCCTCGCGGCCGAGCAGCGATCGTGCGCCTGCAGCACGGATCGTCGACCACCCCGCCGATGCCGTGGAGGGCCGCCGGCACGTGCAGCCGGGTCTGGTGTCGGTGATCGTTCCCGTGCGGAACGGACGTCGGTTCATCGACGAGCAGCTACACGCGCTCGCCGATCAGGACTTCGCCGGGCACTGGGAGGTGATCGTCAGCGACAACGGTTCGACGGACGGCATCCGCGAACACCTGGAGTCGCACCCGGTGCGGTCCACGCTCGCTCTGACGTACGTCGACGGTTCCGCTCGTGACGGCGTCTCGTATGCCCGCAACGCGGGTGTGCGCGCCGCGCGCGGCGACCTGCTCGTGTTCTTCGATGCCGACGATCGCGTCCGGCCCGATTGCCTGAGCAGGCTCGTCGACACCGCACAGGATTTCGACGCGGTGTCCGGTGCGCTGGTGACGACCGAGATCAACAGCGCTGCCGTCGCCGGAGGCCGGCGGATGTTCCCACCGGATCACCCGTGGGAGCTGGCACCGGGGATCCCGTCGCTGCCCGGCGCCAATCACGCGGTGTGGCGCCACGCCTACGACAGGACGGGCGGCTGGGACGAGTGCATGACGGCATCGGAGGACAACGACTTCGCGTGGCGACTGCAACGCGCCGGATTCACGATCGGGCACAGCGCAGGCGCGATCGTCGACTACCGCCTCCGTGGTCCCTGTCGCGAAGTCTGGCGACAAGGGACGGCGTACGGGCGAGGCGAAGTCGACATGCGCGTGAAACATGCCGGCGACGAGTTGTTTCCGGCGTTCCCGGATCCGCTCCGATTTCCGCTCACCGTGCTCGGGTTCATCGCGAAGAATCCGCTGTTGCCGATGCGCGTCACGCGAACTCCGCGGCGGTACTGGCTCTTCTCGCTCGCGTACGAGGTCGGGCGAATTCGCGGCAGTGTGCGGCATCGAGTGCTCTGCATTTGACAACGCGCCGTCACCGGCACACCACGTATGTTCGGAGGCATGGGGGAATACAACGGCCGTTCGGGGCTGCCGATCGCTGCACGGGACGCTGCCAACATCTACGGGGAGACGGATCGGAGCCCGGCCACGATCGTCGACGCGTACGTGTTCGACGGTGCGGGCCGTCGGGTGACCGAGGACCAGGTGCTGGAGTGGATGGCAGCGCGCACACACGCGTCTCCGGTGCTCACGTCCACCCTGCGGAGGGCGTGGGCGGACCTCGAGTACCCACGGTGGGTTCAGGATCCGGCATTCGACCTGCGTGACCACGTGACGGTCGTCCCGGGCGACACCGACTGGGAGAGCGCGCGCTGGATCCTTGCAGGCCTCGTCCACGCCCGCATGGATCTGGCCAGGCCCCCGTGGGGGATGACGGTGATGCAGGGGGTCTCCGGCCTGGGCGCGGGCATCCCGGACGACGCGACGCTCGTCGTCCTCCGGTTTCACCACTCGATCGGCGACGCGGTCGCGACGGCAGCGCTGGCCCGGCAGCTTTTCGCCATCCGACCAGCCGAGGCCCCGAGCCCTTCGCCAGTCCGCGGCGGATGGAGCCCGCCGCCGGTGGTCGCACTGCCCCGGAACCTGGTGCGGTACGGATCCGCCCTGGTCGCGGGCATCCTGACGGCGCAGCTGGAGGATCGTGCCGTCCGAAGGGGTGAACTCGCGTCGGAGGGACCGAGCCCACGCACCCGGTTCAACCGCAAGCTGGCGGGAGTACCGCGGTTGGCGGTGCTCCATTTCGATCTCGCCGAGTTGCGTGCCGTCCGCGCGTCGGTCGAGGGAGCGACGATCAACGACGTCGTACTCACCGTGGTCGGTGGAGCGATGGTCGCCTACCTGTCCGAGACCGGTGAACGGCCTGCCGGCTCGCTCAGTACCAAGATGCCGATTGCGCTCACGGACGACGACGTGGATTCGGCGAACAAGTTCGCGCTGGCGCTGGTCGACCTGCACACCGACGTGGAATCGGTGCGCGACCGGCTGCGTCTGGTGAGCGGCTCGACCCGCGCTGCGAAGGAGCGGCAGAAACATCCCGTGGTGGCGGCCCGCCGTGGCAACGTCCGCCGGATCCCGGCGTTCGCGACCCGCTTCCTCGGATTCCGGGCACCGCGTTCCGAGGAGGAGGACGGCGCCACCCGGACCGGCAATACACTGATCTCGAATGTCCCGAGTGGCTGCGCCGGTGCGACGTTCTGCGGTGCACCGATCGTCGCGACCTTCGGCATGCTCACGCTCTCCGACGGCGACCGTATCGCGCATTTCGTGTCGTCGGTCGGCGAGCGGCTGTCGCTGACGGTGACCGTGGACAGCACCGCCATGCCGGACCTCGACCGCTACGAACGGCTGCTGCGGCGCGAGTACGACAAACTCCGGACGGACGTCCGGGACGAGGCGTCGTCGACGCCCTGATGCTCACCGCTCACCGCCTCGGCCCGACCGGCGTCACGCCGGGGTGACCCACACGGTGATGTCCGCGTGCACGACCTCGACCCCAGCCCGGTCCAGGATGGAGACCGGAACGACGAGGTCGACACCCTCGGTGTCGCCGAACTCGGGCACGGTGGGTAGCTCGGCGACGGCACGGAGCCCGGTCGACGCCTTGGTCAGGTACTGCGTGTGCATGGCTTTCGGAATCCACCGATGTGTGGGAGGGACGGTCGCCTCGGCGAGCATTCCCATCGCGGCCTCGGCGAGGTTGCAGGCCGCGATCGCGTGGAAGGTGCCGATGTGGTTGCGCACGCCCCACCACTTGGGGGCCCGCACCTCGCAGCGGCCGGGTTCGAGCGCCACCACCCGCGGCAGCACCGACGCGAAGTAGGACACTCGCGCGCACATCCCGACGGAGAACAGGATGGAGCCCAGCATGTTGCCGGGAAGCCGCTGCCACGCGCGGTAGGTGGGTGTCACGGTTGTCATGGCCAGACCTTACTCGAAAGTAAGATTGCCGCAGGGGTGTGACCCGTTCGGATTTGAAGTCCCGGGCGAACTCCGGCATACTGGTCGGGTTGCCTGGACCGGGGACGTGCACTAGTGCGGCCTACGTCCGGCGTTAAGGGTCGACGAGCATCACCTGTCGACAAGGTGGAAAGCAGTTACCAACCGTGCTCCATTCGGAGTGCGACCCGGTTCGATTCTGTGGGCCGATTCGTGTGCAAACGCGAATCGGAGAATGAGCGGGAGGGCGACACGCCCGACCGCGTGGACCGGGGACAGTTCCATGACAGATGAACAGCGGCAGCGGATCGGACATCCCGATCGGCATCGGACCAGGCGCAGAGCCTCGGACCCCGATCGCCAACGTTCTTCTTCGCCCGGTAGTGGGTGGAACTGTGCAGACGGTGGCCCCACGCGGGGTCACAGCAGACGAGCGCTCCCCCCGGGGAGCGCAAGGCCTAATCACATCGGGCAAGGAAGAGGACACAAGCGTGGCGGGACAGAAGATCCGCATCAGGCTCAAGGCCTACGACCATGAGGCGATCGACGCGTCTGCGCGCAAGATCGTCGAGACGGTGACCCGTACCGGGGCCCGCGTGGTCGGACCGGTGCCGTTGCCGACCGAAAAGAACGTGTACTGCGTCATCCGCTCGCCGCACAAGTACAAGGACTCGCGCGAGCACTTCGAGATGCGTACCCACAAGCGGCTCATTGACATCCTCGACCCGACGCCGAAGACGGTCGACGCGCTCATGCGCATCGATCTTCCGGCGAGCGTCGATGTCAACATCCAGTGAGCGCGGCGGAGACAACAACAATGACTGAGAACAAGATCACGGGAATCCTGGGCACCAAGCTCGGCATGACCCAGGTCTTCGACGAGAACAACCGGGTCGTTCCGGTCACCGTCGTCAAGGCCGGACCGAACGTCGTCACCCAGATCCGCACCGAGGAGCGCGACGGCTACAGCGCCGTGCAGCTCGCGTACGGCGCGATCGACCCCCGCAAGGTGAACAAGCCGACCTCCGGCCAGTTCGCCAAGGCGGGCGTGACCCCCCGTCGCCACATCGTCGAGCTGCGCGTCGCAGACGCCGGCGAGTACGAGGTCGGCCAGGAGCTCACCGCCGCTGTGTTCGAGGACGGCGCCTACGTCGACGTCACCGGCACCTCCAAGGGCAAGGGCTTCGCCGGCACCATGAAGCGCCACGGCTTCGCCGGCCAGGGTGCCTCGCACGGTGCGCAGGCCGTGCACCGTCGTCCCGGCTCCATCGGTGGCTGCGCCACCCCCGGCCGCGTGTTCAAGGGCATGCGCATGTCGGGCCGCATGGGTAACGACCGCGTGACCACGCAGAACCTCACCGTCCACAAGGTGGACGCCGAGGCCGGCCTGCTTCTGATCAAGGGTGCGATCCCCGGCCGCAAGGGCGGCCTCGTGATCGTCAAGACCGCAGTGAAGGGTGGTGCGTCCGCATGACCGAGACCGCAACCAAGCTCACCCTCGACGTGCGCAACGCCGACGGCGGCACCAACGGCACCGTCGACCTGCCCGCCGAGATCTTCGACGCCCAGGCCAACATCGCGCTGATGCACCAGGTCGTCGTCGCTCAGCTGGCCGCGGCACGTCAGGGCACGCACTCCACCAAGACCCGCGGCGAGGTCCGCGGCGGTGGCAAGAAGCCGTACCGCCAGAAGGGCACCGGCCGCGCGCGCCAGGGCTCGACCCGCGCGCCGCAGTTCGCCGGTGGTGGCACCGTCCACGGTCCGAAGCCGCGTGACTACTCGCAGCGGACCCCGAAGAAGATGAAGGCCGCCGCCCTGCGTGGTGCCCTCTCCGATCGGGCTCGCAACGAGCGCATCCACGTGATCACCGAGCTGGTGGCGGGTCAGACCCCGTCCACCAAGTCCGCTCGCAAGTTCCTGGGTGAGATCTCGGATCGCAAGAAGTTCCTGCTCGTCGTCGGACGTGAAGACGTCGCGGCATGGAAGAGCGTGCAGAACCTCGAGGGTGTGCATCCCATCGCCCCCGACCAGCTGAACACCTACGACGTGCTCAACAGCGACGAGGTCGTCTTCAGCGTCGAGGCGCTCAACGCGTTCATCCACGGCCCGGCCGAGGCGGCGCAGAAGGAGGAGAGCAAGTGAGCACCATCGCAGATCCCCGCGACATCCTGCTCGCGCCGGTCATCTCCGAGAAGTCCTACGGACTGATCGAGGAAGGCACCTACACCTTCCTGGTGCACCCGGACTCGAACAAGACGCAGATCAAGATTGCCGTCGAGAAGGTCTTCGGCGTGACTGTGACCAGCGTCAACACCGCCAACCGTCAGGGCAAGCGCAAGCGGACCCGGTTCGGCTACGGCAAGCGCAAGGACACCAAGCGCGCGCTCGTGACGATCTCGGCCGACAGCAAGCCCATCGAGATCTTCGGAGGCCCGGTCGCGTAAGCGGGCGGGACTTGACGAGACACAGAGGACGAGAAGACTCATGGCAATCCGTAAGTACAAGCCGACTACCCCGGGCCGCCGCGGCTCGAGCGTCTCGGACTTCGCCGAGATCACTCGGTCGACGCCCGAGAAGTCGCTCATCCGCCCGCTGCACGGCCGTGGTGGTCGTAACGCACACGGTCGCATCACCACCCGGCACAAGGGTGGCGGACACAAGCGCGCCTACCGACTGATCGATTTCCGTCGCAACGACAAGGACGGCGTGCCGGCCAAGGTCGCGCACATCGAGTACGACCCCAACCGCACCGCGAACATCGCGCTGCTGCACTACGCCGACGGCGAGAAGCGCTACATCATCGCGCCGAAGGACCTGAAGCAGGGCGCACGCGTCGAGTCCGGTCCGGGCGCCGACATCAAGCCCGGCAACAACCTGCCGCTGCGCAACATCCCGACCGGTACCACCATCCACGCGGTGGAACTGCGTCCGGGCGGCGGCGCCAAGATGGCCCGCTCCGCCGGTGCCAGCATCCAGCTCCTCGGCAAGGAGGGTCCGTACGCGACCCTGCGTATGCCGTCGGGTGAGATCCGTCGCGTCGACGTGCGCTGCCGCGCGTCGGTCGGCGAGGTCGGCAACGCCGAGCAGTCGAACATCAACTGGGGCAAGGCCGGCCGTATGCGTTGGAAGGGCAAGCGCCCGACCGTCCGTGGTGTCGTCATGAACCCGGTCGACCACCCGCACGGTGGTGGTGAGGGCAAGACCTCCGGTGGTCGCCACCCGGTCAGCCCGTGGGGCAAGCCGGAAGGCCGTACCCGCAAGCCCAACAAGCCGAGCGACAAGCTCATCGTCCGCCGCCGTCGTACCGGCAAGAAGCGCTAGGAGGGAGTGAAGAATGCCCCGCAGTCTTAAGAAGGGTCCGTTCGTCGACGACCACCTCCTCGCGAAGGTGGACGTGCAGAACGAAAAGGGCACCAAGCAGGTCATCAAGACCTGGTCCCGTCGTTCGACCATCATCCCGGACTTCATCGGTCACACGTTCGCCGTTCACGACGGTCGCAAGCACGTGCCGGTGTTCGTGTCCGACTCGATGGTTGGTCACAAGCTCGGCGAGTTCGCACCGACCCGCACGTTCAAGGGTCACATCAAGGACGACCGGAAGAGCAAGCGTCGATGAGCACTGAAACTCAGAACCCCACCGCCAAGGCGGTCGCGCGCCACGTGCGTGTGACGCCCATGAAGGCGCGTCGTGTCGTGGACCTGGTTCGTGGACGTTCCGTCGAGGACGCCCTGAACATCCTGAAGTTCGCGCCGCAGGCCGCCAGCGAGCCGGTTGCGAAGGTCGTTGCGAGTGCAGCGGCCAACGCCGAGAACAACCTCGGCCTCGACCCCAGCACGCTGGTCGTCGCCACCGCGTACGTGGACGAGGGTGCCACCCTCAAGCGTTTCCAGCCGCGTGCCCAGGGCCGTGCGTTCCGCATCCGCAAGCGCACCAGCCACATCACGGTCATCGTGGAGAGCCTGCCCAAGGCCGGCGCCTCGAACCGCAATCGCCGGAAGGGAAGTGCTCAGTAGTGGGCCAGAAGATCAACCCGCACGGCTTCCGCCTGGGTATCACCACCGACTGGAAGTCCCGCTGGTACGCAGACAAGCAGTACGCGGAGTACGTCAAGGAAGACGTCGCGATCCGTAAGCTCCTCGCCACCGGCATGGAGCGCGCGGGCATCGCGAAGGTCGAGATCGAGCGCACCCGTGACCGTGTGCGTGTGGACATCCACACCGCGCGTCCGGGCATCGTCATCGGCCGCCGCGGCGCCGAGGCCGATCGCATCCGCGCCGAGCTCGAGAAGCTGACCGGCAAGCAGGTCCAGCTGAACATCCTCGAGGTCAAGAACGCAGAGGCCGAGGCCCAGCTCGTCGCGCAGGGCGTCGCCGAGCAGCTCAGCAACCGTGTCGCGTTCCGTCGCGCCATGCGCAAGGCCATCCAGTCGGCCATGCGTCAGCCGAACGTGAAGGGCATCCGGGTGCAGTGCTCCGGTCGTCTCGGCGGTGCCGAGATGTCCCGCTCGGAGTTCTACCGCGAGGGTCGCGTTCCGCTTCACACGCTGCGAGCGGACATCGACTACGGCCTGTACGAGGCGAAGACGACCTTCGGTCGCATCGGCGTCAAGGTCTGGATCTACAAGGGCGACATCGTTGGCGGCAAGCGTGAGCTGACCGCTGCGGCTCCGGCCGAGCGCCCGCGTCGTGAGCGTCCGAGCCGTCCGCGTCGTTCCGGTGCCTCGGGCACCACCGCGACCAGCACCGAGGCCGGTCGCGCCGCCACCGCCGAGGCTCCGGCCTCGACCGAATCGAATCAGGAGGGCTGACGCATGTTGATCCCACGTCGGGTCAAGCACCGCAAGCAGCACCACCCGAGCCGTTCGGGTGCGGCCAAGGGCGGCACCCAGGTCACCTTCGGTGACTACGGCATCCAGGCTCTCGAGCCGGCCTACATCACCAACCGTCAGATCGAGTCCGCTCGTATCGCGATGACGCGCCACATCAAGCGTGGCGGCAAGATCTGGATCAACATCTTCCCGGATCGCCCGCTCACGAAGAAGCCCGCCGAGACCCGCATGGGTTCCGGTAAGGGTTCGCCGGAGTGGTGGGTCGCGAACGTCAAGCCCGGTCGGGTCATGTTCGAGATGAGCTACCCCAACGAGGAGATCGCCCGCGAGGCCCTGCGCCGCGCGATGCACAAGCTCCCGTGCAAGTGCCGGATCGTCACCAGGGAGGAGCAGTTCTGATGGCTACCGGAACCCCCGCCGCAGAGCTCCGCGAGCTCACCGAGGAGGAGCTGGTCACCAAGCTCCGCGAGTCGAAGGAAGAGCTGTTCAACCTTCGCTTCCAGATGGCGACTGGTCAGCTGGACAACAACCGTCGGCTGCGCACCGTCCGTCACGAGATCGCGCGCGTCTACACCGTTATGCGCGAGCGTGAGCTCGGCCTCGCCGCCGGCCCGGATGCGGGTGACGCGGCATGAGTGAGAAGGACACCGCAGTGACCGAAGAGCGTGGGACCCGCAAGGTCCGCATCGGCTACGTCGTCTCCGACAAGATGGAGAAGACGATCGTCGTCGAGCTCGAGGACCGTGTGAAGCACCCCCTGTACGGCAAGATCATCCGCCGTACGACCAAGGTGAAGGCGCACGACGAGAACGGCGTCGCCGGCATCGGCGACCGCGTCCAGCTGATGGAGACCCGACCGCTGTCGGCGACCAAGCGCTGGCGTCTCGTCGAGGTGCTCGAGAAGGCCAAGTAGGCCCTGTCGACCCGAGTACGACACACGACGAACGGCCCGTCCCGAGCACGTGGGGGCGGGCCGTTCGCCGCTCGTAGGGCTCGCCACCTGGGACGATTTGGTTTCCCGGGGTGAATTCCCTACACTAGAGCGGTTGCCTGTGCCTCCGCGTGTCCGCGTGCGGCAGGCCGGCGACGGACCGCGCGTATCGGGTCGGTAATCCGCTGCGTACGAAATTCCAGGTCTAGGAGACATCAGTGATTCAGCAGGAGTCGCGACTGCGTGTCGCCGACAACACGGGTGCCAAGGAGATTCTCTGCATCCGCGTTCTCGGTGGTTCGTCTCGTCGCTACGCCGGGATCGGTGACATCATCGTCGCCACCGTCAAGGACGCCATCCCGGGTGGAAACATCAAGAAGGGCGAGGTCGTCAAGGCCGTCGTCGTGCGCACCACCAAGGAGCGCCGCCGCCCGGACGGCTCGTACATCAAGTTCGACGAGAACGCCGCCGTGCTCATCAAGCCCGACCACGATCCCCGTGGCACCCGCATCTTCGGACCCGTCGGTCGCGAGCTGCGCGACAAGAAGTTCATGAAGATCGTCTCGCTCGCCCCGGAGGTGCTGTGATGAAGGTGCACAAGGGTGACACCGTTCTGGTCATCGCCGGCAAGGACAAGGGCGCCAAGGGCAAGGTCATCCAGGCCTACCCGGCGACCGACAAGGTCCTCGTCGAGGGTGTGAACCGGATCAAGAAGCACACCGCGGTTTCCGCGAACCAGCGTGGCGCCTCCTCCGGCGGCATCGTGACGCAGGAAGCCCCGATCCACGTGTCGAACGTCGCGGTCATCGACTCGGACGGCAACCCCACCCGCGTGGGCTACCGCACCGACGAGAACGGCAAGCGCGTTCGGATCTCCCGTAAGAACGGGAAGGACATCTGAGATGACGAGCACTGAGAACAAGATCCAGCCGCGCCTGAAGCTGCGCTACCGCGCCGAGATCAAGGACGCGCTGAACGCAGAGTTCAAGTACGACAACGTCATGCAGATCCCCGGCGTGGTCAAGGTCGTCGTCAACATGGGTGTCGGCGACGCCGCCCGTGACGCGAAGCTGATCAACGGTGCGGTCGCGGACCTCGAGCTGATCACCGGTCAGAAGCCGGAGATCCGCAAGGCCCGTAAGTCGATCGCGCAGTTCAAGCTCCGTGAGGGCATGCCCATCGGCGCGCGCGTCACCCTCCGTGGCGACCGCATGTGGGAGTTCCTCGACCGGCTCGTGTCGATCGCCCTTCCGCGAATCAGGGACTTCCGTGGCCTGTCCGGCAAGCAGTTCGACGGCAACGGCAACTACACGTTCGGTCTCAACGAGCAGTCGATGTTCCACGAGATCGACGTCGACAAGATCGATCGCCCGCGCGGTATGGACATCACCGTCGTGACCACCGCCACCAACAACGAAGAAGGCCGTGCCCTGCTCAAGCACCTCGGCTTCCCGTTCAAGGAGAACTGAGCATGGCGAAGAAGGCACTGGTCAACAAGGCCAACAAGAAGCCCAAGTTCGCGGTTCGCGCGTACACCCGCTGCCAGAAGTGCGGCCGGCCGCACGCGGTCTACCGCAAGTTCGGTCTGTGCCGCGTCTGCCTGCGTGACATGGCGCACGCGGGCGAGCTGCCGGGCGTTCACAAGAGCTCCTGGTGACACACCGAAGCTGACACGACAGGGCGCGCACTCCATCGGGGTGCGCGCCCTGTTGCTGTTCACCCCCGGTGTCGCACCGGGGTGGCGAAATCGGACGATTTGTCCTGTGCTGCGGTTTTCCCTACACTAGTGGGGTTGCCTGTGCAACGGCGGTGCTCTGCGGCCTGTCGTTGCCGAGTGGCACGAATTCCATCCGGTCGGCCACTGTCGCCCGGACCAGCCGAATTGTTGTAGGCCCACGACCGGTTCGCCGGTGCTGAATGGGAACCGCAGCGAGAAAGGTGTCGAGGTCTAACCATGACCATGACCGATCCCATCGCAGACTTCTTGACGCGTCTGCGCAACGCCAACTCGGCGTACCACGACGAGGTGAAGCTGCCGCACTCGAAGATCAAGGCGAACATCGCCGAGATCCTCAAGCGCGAGGGCTACATCTCCGATTTCCGCACCGAGGACGCCGAGGTGGGCAAGACCCTCGTCGTCGACCTCAAGTACGGCCCCAGCCGTGAGCGCAGCCTCGCCGGCGTCCGCCGTGTCTCCAAGCCCGGTCTCCGGGTGTACGCGAAGTCCACCAACCTGCCCAAGGTTCTCGGCGGCCTCGGCGTGGCCATCATCTCCACGTCCTCCGGCCTGCTCACGGATCGTCAGGCGGCCAAGCAGGGCGTGGGCGGCGAAGTCCTCGCCTACGTCTGGTAAAGGAGGACCACCATGTCGCGTATTGGAAAGATTCCGGTCACCATCCCCTCGGGTGTCGAGGTGACCATCGACGGCCAGGACGTCGCGGTGAAGGGCCCCAAGGGCCAGCTGTCGCTGACGATCGCCGAGCCGATCGCCGTTGCCAAGGGTGAGGACGGTGCCCTGCTGGTCACCCGTCCGAACGACGAGCGCAGCAGCCGCGCGCTGCACGGCCTGTCGCGCACCCTCGTCGCGAACCTCATCACCGGTGTGACCCAGGGTTACACCACCAAGATGGAGATTCACGGCGTCGGCTACCGCGTTGCGCTCAAGGGTCAGGATCTCGAGTTCTCGCTCGGTTACAGCCACCCGGTTCCGATCGAGGCGCCCGAGGGCATCTCGTTCGCTGTCGAGTCGCCGACCAAGTTCTCGATCTCCGGCATCGACAAGCAGAAGGTTGGCCAGATCGCGGCCAACATCCGCCGCCTGCGCAAGTCCGACCCCTACAAGGGCAAGGGCATTCGCTACGAAGGCGAGCAGGTCCGCCGCAAGGTCGGAAAGACGGGTAAGTGATATGAGCCAGACTGCAAACCAGAAGGCCAAGCGGATCCCGCTCGGCAAGGACGTGTCCACCACGCGTCGTCTCTCGAAGACGCGTCGTCACTTCCGTCTGCGCAAGAAGATCTCCGGCACCCCCGAGCGTCCGCGCCTCGTCGTGAACCGCTCCTCGCGTCACATCCACGTCCAGCTCGTGGACGACCTCGCCGGCCACACCCTGGCCGCGGCGTCGACCACCGAGGCGGACCTGCGTGCCGCGGAGGGCGACAAGAAGACGCTGAGCGCGAAGGTCGGTCAGCTGATCGCCGAGCGCGCCAAGGCAGCCGGTGTCGAGGCCGTGGTCTTCGACCACGGTGGCCATGGCTACCACGGCCGCATCGCCGCTCTGGCCGATGCCGCTCGCGAAGGCGGGTTGAAGTTCTGATGTCGAAGATCTCTAACGGAAGGACTGTCTGATGCCGGGACGTCAGCGTCGTGACGGCGGCAACGGACCCGCCGGACAGAATGGACCTGCGAACGAGGGTCGGGGCGGTCGCGACCGTCGCGACAACCGTCGGGACAACGCAGCGGAGAAGTCGAACCACATCGAGCGTGTGGTCGCGATCAACCGCGTGTCCAAGGTCGTGAAGGGTGGTCGTCGCTTCAGCTTCACCGCCCTCGTGATCGTGGGCGACGGCAACGGACTCGTTGGCGTCGGCTACGGCAAGGCCAAGGAAGTTCCCGCGGCAATCCAGAAGGGTGTCGAGGAGGCTCGCAAGGGCTTTTTCCGCGTGCCGCTCATCGGTAGCACCATCACCCACCCTGTTCAGGGTGAGGCTGCTGCCGGCGTCGTCATGCTCCGCCCGGCCAGCCCGGGTACCGGTGTCATCGCCGGTGGCGCGGTGCGTGCCGTGCTCGAGTGCGCCGGTGTTCACGACATCCTTGCCAAGTCGCTCGGTAGCGACAACGCCATCAACGTCGTGCACGCGACCGTTGCCGCCCTCAAGGGCCTCCAGCGTCCGGAGGAGGTGGCCGCTCGCCGCGGTCTGCCCCTCGAGGACGTCGCCCCGGCCGGCATGCTCCGTGCGCGCGCACAGGCTGGGAGCGTGAAGTAATGGCCGAACTGAAGGTCACCCAGGTCAAGAGCACCATCGGGACCAAGCAGAACCAGAAGGACTCGCTGCGCACGCTGGGTCTCAAGGGCATCCGTCAGACCGTTGTCCGCGAGGACAACGCGCAGAACCGCGGTCTGATCAACGTGGTGCGCCACCTCGTCACAGTTGAGGAGGTCTAACCATGACCATCAAGCTGCACCACCTCCGGCCTGCGCCGGGCGCCAAGACCGACAAGACCCGCGTCGGCCGTGGTGAGGGTTCCAAGGGTAAGACCGCTGGTCGCGGTACCAAGGGCACCAAGGCGCGCAAGAACGTGCCTGCGGCCTTCGAGGGCGGGCAGATGCCGCTGCACATGCGGCTGCCCAAGCTCAAGGGCTTCACCAACCCGAACCGCGTCGAGTACCAGGTCGTCAACGTCGCTGATCTCGCTCGGGTGTTCCCCGAGGGCGGTCGGATCGGTGTCGAGGAGCTCGTCGCGAAGGGTCTGGTTCGCAAGAACCAGCTCGTGAAGATCCTCGGTGACGGCGAGCTCACGGTTGCCGTTCAGGTGACCGCGAACAAGTTCACCGGCTCCGCCAAGGAGAAGATCGCCGCTGCGGGTGGGACCACCACCGAGCTGTGAGCTGCTCTGTAGCTGCTCTGTCTCTGCACCGGATCGGCCGCAGTACCGCCCCGAAAGGGGCAGTGCTGCGGCCGTTTCCGTCGATTCGCCCTGTCGGTGAGGGCAATTGAGGGAATGCCGGGCAGTCGCGGGAGCGGCCACTGATAGAGTTTCAGAGTTCGGCGTGACCGTCGGGCTCGCCGCCGGGACTCCGGTGCGGCCCCGCACGCGGTTCCACTGTCCCAGCCCACCCCTCATCATCGTCGTGCCCAGGAGGATTCTTGCTTTCCGCCTTCGTCTCGGCCTTCAGGACTCCCGACCTGAGGCGGAAGATCCTCATCGCACTCGGATTGATCGCGCTGTACCGGTTCGGTGCGACGCTGCCGTCTCCGGGTGTCGACTACGGCAACGTCAAAGCCTGTATCGACCAGATCTCGGGCAGTGACCAGGCGGGTATCTACTCGCTGATCAACCTGTTCTCGGGCGGTGCGCTGCTGCAGCTGTCGGTGTTCGCGATCGGCATCATGCCGTACATCACGGCGAGCATCATCGTGCAGCTGCTGACGGTCGTCATCCCGCGCTTCGAGGAGCTCCGCAAGGAGGGCCAGTCCGGCCAGGCGAAGATGACGCAGTACACGCGTTACCTCTCGATCGCACTCGCGGTCCTGCAGTCGACCGGCATCGTGGCACTCGCGGCGCGGGGGCAGCTGCTCCAGGGCTGCTCCGAACCGATTCTCGCCGACGACTCCGTCTTCGCGATGGTCACGATCGTCCTGGTGATGACCGCAGGCGCGGCCCTGGTGATGTGGATGGGTGAGCTGATCACCGAGCGCGGCGTCGGCAACGGCATGTCGCTGCTGATCTTCTCCGGTATCGCGTCCCGCCTGCCGTCCGAGGGCAAGGCCATCCTCGACTCCCGTGGCGGCCTGATCTTCGCTGCGGTCTGCGTGGCGGCACTGGTGCTGATCGCCGGTGTGGTGTTCGTCGAGCAGGGTCAGCGCCGCATCCCCGTTCAGTACGCGAAGCGGATGGTCGGCCGGAAGATGTACGGCGGCTCGTCGACGTACCTGCCGCTGAAGGTCAACCAGGCAGGCGTCATCCCGGTCATCTTCGCGTCCTCGCTGCTGTACCTGCCGAACCTGATCGCGCAGCTGTCGGGAGCGTCGTCGGCCACGGATCCCAGTTGGTGGCAGCGGTTCATCAACGAATACCTGGTGAACCCGTCGAACCCGATCTACATCCTGATCTACTTCCTGCTCATCGTCTTCTTCACGTACTTCTACGTCGCGATCACCTTCAATCCGGAAGAGCGCGCCGACGAGATGAAGAAGTTCGGTGGCTTCATCCCGGGCATCCGCCCCGGGCGTCCCACCGCGGACTACCTCCAGTACGTGCTCAGCCGCATCACGCTGCCGGGCGCCATCTATCTCGGTTTGATCGCCGTGCTGCCCAACTTCTTCCTGGCGCAGGGCAGTGCAGGCAGCAGCATCTTCGGTGGTGCGGCCGTCCTGATTCTCGTCAGCGTCGGCCTCGACACCGTCAAGCAGATCGAGAGCCAACTCATGCAGCGCAACTACGAAGGGTTCCTCAAGTGAGACTTGTCCTCCTTGGTCCTCCCGGTGCCGGCAAGGGCACCCAGGCCGCGATTCTGTCCGAGAAGCTCGGCGTTCCGCACATCTCGACGGGCGACCTGTTCCGCGCGAACATCGGGCAGCAGACGGCGCTGGGCCTCGAGGCGAAGAAGTACCTCGACGCGGGCAACCTCGTGCCCAGCGAGATCACGAACAACATGGTGAAGGCCCGGGTCGCGGAGCCGGACGCCGCGAACGGGTTCCTCCTCGACGGATTCCCGCGGACGGTCGACCAGGCCGAGGCACTGGAGAGCATCCTCGCCGGCCTGGGCGCCAAGCTCGACGGCGTCCTCGCGTTCGACGTCGACGACGAGGTCGTGGTGGAGCGCATGCTCGCCCGTGGCCGCGCGGACGACACCGAAGAGGTCATCCGCAACCGGATGCGGGTCTACCGCGAGGAGACCGCACCTCTGCTGGATCATTACAAGGGCAGCATCGTCACCGTCGACGCCGTCGGATCGGTCGACGAGGTCAACGCCCGCGCGCTCGCCGCGCTCGGCAGGTAAGAGGGTTCGTCGTGGGGTTTCGTCGCAAGAAGGTCGTTCCCTTCCGCACTGCCGGTGAGCTCGACGCGATGGCAGCGGCCGGGGCGATCGTCGGCGCGACCCTGGTGGCGGTCCGTGCCGCGGCCAAGCCCGGCGTGAGCACACTCGAGCTCGACCGGCTCGCCGAGCAGACGATCCGAGATGCCGGCGCGGTCCCCTCGTTTCTCGGGTACCACGGGTTCACCGGGTCGATCTGCTCGTCCGTGAACGACCGCGTCGTGCACGGAATCCCATCCTCCGAGGACGTCCTCGCGGAGGGCGATCTGGTCTCGATCGACTGCGGTGCCATCCTCGACGGGTGGCACGGCGACTCGGCATGGACGTTCGGGGTGGGGGAGATCTCCGCAGCGGACGCCGATCTCAGCGAGGCCACCCGGCTGTCGATGGACGCGGGAATCGCGGCGATGCTGCCGGGCAACCGGCTCACCGACGTGTCCCACGCGATCGAGCAGGGGACGCTCGCGGCGCAGCGGACGCACGGTCGCGCGTACGGCATCGTCGACGGGTACGGCGGTCACGGCATCGGCCGTGAGATGCACATGGATCCGTTCCTCGCGAACGAGGGTGCGCCCGGCAAGGGCCCGCAACTCGTCGTCGGATCGGTGCTCGCGATCGAGCCGATGCTCACCCTAGGCACGACGGACACGAAGATCCTGGCCGACGACTGGACGGTCGTCACCGTCGACGGTTCCCGCGCCGCGCACTGGGAGCACACGGTCGCGGTGACGGAGGACGGTCCGAGGATCCTGACGGTTCGGCCCGAGTGAGTCGAGAGTTCGACGAGAACGGCCCCCGCGATTGCGGGGGCCGTTCTCGCGTTCCGGGTCTCCGGATCGTCAGAGTTCCATCAGGACTGTGACGGGACCGTCGTTGACCGAGGCCACCCGCATGTGAGCCCCGAAATGGCCGGTGGCGACGTCCGCGCCGAGGTCACGCAGCGCATCGGCGAACGCGTCGACGAGCGGTTCGGCGACCGGGCGAGGTGCCGCGGCGGACCAGGACGGTCTCCTGCTCTTCCGAGCGTCACCCAGGAGGGTGAACTGGCTGACCACGAGAATCGGCGCGCCGATGTCGCAGGCGGAACGTTCGTCGTCGAGGATGCGCATGCGCCAGATCTTCCCGGCCAGCGTCGCGGCGACCGTGGCGTCGTCCTCGTGGCCGACGCCGAGCAGTATCAGCAGCCCCTGGGACTCGGGGGAGATGCGGGCGACGATCTCGCCGTCGACCTCCACGGTGGCCTCGGTCACTCGTTGTACGACCGCACGCACGGTCCACGCCCCTTCTGTCGTGAGGAGGAGACACGCCGCGTTTGGCCTGGTGGGCGAACTCCGGTAACATGGACCAATGGTGCGTCCTGCGTGCCGGTCGTGTGCTGTTTCGGTCCCGCTTCCCGCGTCGTTCTCGGGAGCAATTCGACTCAGTCGCCGGCCGGTTCTCGATCGCGTCCGCACCACCGTAACGGAGAACGATGCCCACCAACGGATCGCGGAGGATATGGCTAAGAAAGACGGGGCCATCGAGGTCGAGGGACGAGTTGTCGAGCCGCTGCCCAATGCGATGTTTCGCATCGAGCTGGAAAACGGCCACAAGGTCCTCGCGCACATCAGTGGCAAGATGCGGCAGCACTACATCCGCATCCTGCCGGAGGACCGGGTCGTCGTAGAGCTCTCGCCCTACGACCTGTCGCGCGGTCGCATCGTCTACCGGTACAAGTAGAAACTTCCCGGGCCACGCCTGGTCTGGGGAAAGTATGTCCACCGACCGGTGGGCGACACATCAGGAGATTAGACAGACGTGAAGGTTCAGCCGAGCGTCAAGAAGATCTGCGAGAAGTGCAAGGTGATCCGCCGTAACGGTCGGGTCATGGTGATCTGCGAGAACCTGCGCCACAAGCAGCGTCAGGGCTGATCACCTCTTCTCGAGGATCTGCTTGGCAACAAGCACAGATGACCTTCCAGCACCAGCCGGTGTCCACGGCCACCCGACCTCCGGGTCGACAGGCAGGCACCGGTGTACCCCCGGCACGGAGGCCGGGGCCCCACTGAGTTAGTTGAAAGACGTATCGCGTCCGGATCCGGTCGGTTGCACCGACGGCCGGACACGATGGCACAGGGGACGGACTGGGAGCAGACCTCCGCACACCGAAAAGGAATGCCTCATGGCACGACTCATGGGTGTCGATCTTCCCCGCGAAAAGCGGATGGAGATCGCACTGACCTACATCTACGGCGTTGGCCGTACCCGCTCGAAGGAGATCCTCGCGGCAACCGGCGTCAGCCCGGACCTGCGCAGCAAGGACCTGAGCGACGACGACCTGACCACGCTTCGTGACTACATCGAGCGGTCGGAGCTCAAGGTCGAGGGCGACCTGCGCCGCGAGGTGCAGGCCGACATTCGGCGCAAGATCGAGATCGGCTGCTACCAGGGCCTGCGCCACCGTCGTGGTCTGCCCGTGCGTGGACAGCGCACCAAGACCAACGCGCGCACCCGTAAGGGCCCGAAGCGCACCGTCGCAGGGAAGAAGAAGTAATGCCTCCGAAGTCACGTAGCACCGGTCCGAAGAAGACCCAGAAGGCGCGTCGCAGGGACAAGAAGAACGTCCCGCACGGTGCCGCTCACATCAAGAGCACCTTCAACAACACGATCGTGTCCATCACGGACCCGGCAGGCAACGTCATCTCGTGGGCGTCGTCGGGCCACGTGGGCTTCAAGGGCTCGCGTAAGTCCACCCCGTTCGCCGCGCAGCTCGCTGCCGAGAACGCTGCCCGCAAGGCGCAGGAACACGGCGTGAAGAAGGTCGACGTCTTCGTCAAGGGCCCCGGCTCGGGACGCGAGACCGCGATCCGCTCGCTGCAGGCTGCAGGCCTCGAGGTCGGCACCATCTCCGATGTCACTCCTCAGCCGCACAACGGCTGCCGTCCGCCCAAGCGGCGTCGGGTCTAGCGGGAAGGAAGGTTTAGAAAATGGCACGTTATACCGGACCCATCACCCGCAAGTCGCGTCGTCTGCGCGTCGACCTCGTTGGAGGCGACCAGGCGTTCGAGCGTCGCCCCTACCCGCCGGGCCAGCACGGCCGCGCGCGGATCAAGGAGAGCGAGTACCTGCTCCAGCTGCAGGAGAAGCAGAAGGCCCGCTTCACCTACGGCGTCATGGAGAAGCAGTTCGTCCGCTACTACAAGGAAGCGGTGCGTCGCCCGGGCAAGACCGGTGAGAACCTGCTCCGCATCCTCGAGACCCGCCTCGACAACGTCGTGTACCGCGCCGGCCTGGCCCGTACCCGTCGTCAGGCTCGTCAGCTCGTGACCCACGGTCACCTTCTCGTGAACAACAAGAAGGTCGACATCCCGAGCTACCGCGTCTCCCAGTACGACATCATCGATGTCCGCGAGAAGTCGCTGAGCACGCTGCCTTTCCAGGTTGCGCGTGAGACGGTCGGCGAGCGCCCGGTTCCCGGGTGGCTGCAGGTCGTCCCCGGTCGCCTTCGTGTCCTGGTCCACCAGGAGCCCGAGCGCGCGCAGATCGACGTCCCGCTGCAGGAGCAGCTGATCGTCGAGCTGTACTCGAAGTAAAGCCTTTTCGGCTCGTGCGCGGTGTGTGTGTCGTCGAGACCCACAGACCGCGCACGAGCGCCGGAGGCGCCGTCCAACTGGGCGTCAAATAGCGGACGCCCGTACAGGAGGAAATCCACATGCTCATTTCGCAGCGACCCACACTGACCGAAGAGGTCATCGCTGACAACCGCTCGAAGTTCACCATCGAGCCCCTTGAGCCCGGCTTCGGGTACACCCTCGGCAACTCGCTTCGCCGCACCCTGCTGTCGTCGATCCCCGGCGCTGCTGTCACCAGCATCCGCATCGACGGCGTCCTGCACGAGTTCACCACCGTCCCCGGTGTGAAGGAAGACGTCACCGACATCATCCTGAACCTCAAGGGCCTCGTCGTGAGCTCCGAAGAGGACGAGCCGGTCACCATGTACGTCCGCAAGCAGGGCCCCGGTGCCGTGACTGCAGGCGACATCGTGCCTCCGGCCGGCGTCACGGTGAACAACCCGGATCTGCACATCGCCACCCTGAACGACAAGGGCAAGCTGGAGATCGAGCTCGTCGTCGAGCGCGGTCGCGGCTACGTCCCCGCCGTCCAGAACAAGGCGTCCGGAGCCGAGATCGGCCGTATCCCGGTCGACTCGATCTACTCGCCGGTCCTCAAGGTCACCTACAAGGTGGAGGCGACCCGTGTCGAGCAGCGAACCGACTTCGACAAGCTGATCCTCGACGTGGAGACCAAGAACTCCATCACCGCGCGGGACGCGCTCGCCTCGGCGGGCAAGACCCTGGTTGAGCTCTTCGGCCTGGCCCGTGAGCTGAACGTCGAAGCAGAAGGCATCGAGATCGGACCCTCGCCCGCCGAGGCCGATCACATCGCGTCCTTCGGGCTGCCGATCGAGGATCTGGACCTGACGGTCCGGTCCTACAACTGCCTCAAGCGCGAGGGTGTTCACACCGTCGGCGAGCTGGTCGGTCGCACCGAGTCCGATCTGCTCGACATCCGCAACTTCGGTCAGAAGTCCATCGACGAGGTCAAGGTCAAGCTGCACTCGCTCGGCCTGTCCCTCAAGGACAGCCCGGCCTCGTTCGATCCGTCCACGGTCGCCGGCTACGACGCCGCCACCGGGACCTGGAGCGACACCGACACCGGTGCCTTCAACGAGGGCGACGGCAACGACCAGGACTACGCCGAGACCGAGCAGCTGTAACCAGCTCACTGGGTCCTTACTAGGAGATTCATCATGCCCAAGCCCAAGAAGGGTGCCCGCTTCGGCGGGTCGGCTTCGCACCAGAAGGCGATCTTCGCCAACCTGGCCACCGCGCTCTTCGAGCACGGTCGCATCACCACCACGGAGGCCAAGGCCAAGGCCCTGCGTCCGTACGCCGAGAAGATCGTGACCAAGGCCAAGGGTGGCACCCTCGCCGACCGTCGCGAGGTCCTCAAGGTCATCCGCAACAAGGATGTAGTGCACACCCTGTTCGCGGAGATCGGTCCGTTCTACGCGGAGCGCGACGGCGGATACACCCGCATCATCAAGACCGTCCCCCGCAAGGGTGACAACGCTCCGATGGCGATCATCGAGCTCGTCAAGGAGCAGACGGTCACCTCCGAGGCCAACCGCGCGCGCCGCGTCCAGGCTTCGCAGGATGCCAAGGCGGAGAACGTCGTCGAGGCCGTCGAGGCCGAGGCGACCGACGCCGAGGTCGAGAACGCCGACGCCGTCGTGGAGGGTCTCGAGAACGAGACCGCCACCGCTGCGGACGCCGACGAGGCCAAGAAGGACTGACGCTGAACGCGACAGCTTCCGCGAACGAACCCGCCGCTCCCATCCGGGACGGCGGGTTCGTTCGCTTCCGACTCGACATCTCCTACGACGGCACGGACTTCTCCGGCTGGGCCCGGCAACCTGGCCTGCGCACGGTGTGCGGCGTCCTCGAAGAGGCGATCTCGACGGTGCTGCGGCAGCCCGTACAGCTGACCGTCGCCGGACGGACCGATGCCGGTGTGCACGCGAGTGGCCAGGTCGCGCACTGTGACATCGGGTCGCGCCGCGACGGCGACCTGTCGGAGCATCTCGACGACCCCGACCGCCTCGTGCGCCGGCTCGCCCGGTTCCTGCCGCCGGATGTACGGGTGACGGCCATCGGACCTGTCCCCGCCGAGTTCGACGCCCGGTTCTCGGCGATCCGGCGACACTACGAGTACCGGATCACGACGGCGCGGTACGGGGCCGAACCGCTCCGCGCGCGCGACACCGTGTCCGTCCCCAAGAAGCTCGACCTGGACGCGATGCGGGCCGCGTCGCACGCACTGCTCGGCCTGCACGACTTCGCCGCCTTCTGCCGGCGACGTGAGGGCGCGACCACGGTGCGCGACCTGCAGCGATTCGACTGGGTGCGATCCGACGAGAACTCCGTCCGATCGGCTGGTTCCGGCGGCGAGATCCTCACCGCGTTCGTGAGTGCGGACGCGTTCTGCTGGTCGATGGTGCGCAGTCTCGTCGGCGCGGTCCTCGCGGTCGGGGAGGGTCGGCGCACCGTGGACTGGACGGCCTCGCTGCTGCAGGAGCGGGAACGCTCGAGCTCCGTGCTCGTCGCTCCGGCGCACGGATTGAGTCTGGTGCGCGTCGACTATCCCGCGAACGAGGACCTGGCGTCGCGCAACGCCGAAACCCGCGAGGTTCGGGCGTTGCCGGACGGTTGCTGCTGACGGCGTCGCGGGGTCGGGTGGCCGGGGATCACCGGGTGTCCGTGATGACCGTCATGACAACCGTCTCGGCGTTGTGTCGGGCCACCGACTTCGTGAGTCGGACACGGACGACCTCCCCGCTCTTGCGGACCAGTTCGCACTCGCCCGACATGCCGAGCCGCTCGCCCGCGACCAACTCCGCCTGTGCGCGGTGGTAGTCGGCGAGTTGCTGCGGATGCACGAACTCCCGGGGCCCGAGCAGACGGGCCTCCGGGAGCGTGTAGCCGAGGAATTCGGCGAAGGCGCGGTTCACGTCGACGACGTGGTCCCCGTCGGTGTGCATGATCACCGGCAGGTCGACGTTCTGGAGAAGCGCGCGATAGTGCGCACCACCGACACCGCTGACATGTCTGGACACCGGGTGTCTCGAACCTGCGTGACTCGTTTTCATCGCGACCTCCCGACTGGCCTGCGTCTGCACTCAGCTTGCGTCTATGTGACAGTTCCATAACGCTTTGCGCAATGTGATTGCAAACACAGTCGGATTCGGTCGGGTCAGCCGGCGAGCGACCGGGCGATGACGAGTCGCTGAATCTGGTTGGTGCCCTCGAAGATCTGGGTGATCTTCGCCTCGCGCATGTACCGCTCGACAGGGAAGTCCTGGGTGTAGCCGTAACCGCCGAACACCTGGACCGCGTCGGTGGTCACCTTCATCGCGGCGTCGGTGGCCACCAGCTTGGCGACCGAGGCCTGTCGGGAGTAGGGGAGTCCGGCGTCTCGGCGCCGCGCGGCGTCGAGGTAGGTGGCGCGCGCCGAGTCGACCGCCGCGGCCATGTCGGCGAGCACGAATCCGAGACCCTGGTGGTCGATGATCCGCTTGCCGAACGCCTTGCGTTCCTTGGCGTAGGCGACGGCGTCGTCGAGGGCGCCCTGGGCAAGGCCGACGGCGACCGCGGCGATGCCGAGACGGCCGGAGTCGAGTGCGCTGAAGGCGATCGGGAGGCCCTGGCCCGGCTTGCCGATCATCCGTTCGGCCGGTACGAATGCGTCGTCGTAGTGCGCCGACGTGGTGGGCACGGCCCGCAGGCCCATCTTCTCCTCGGGCTTGCCGAAGCTCAGGCCCTCGGTGTCGGAGTCCACGAAGAAGCAGGAGATCCCACGGGATCCGGCCTCGCCCGTGCGGGCGAAGAGGGTGTAGAAGTCGGCACGTCCACCGTTGGTGATCCATGCCTTCGACCCGGTGATCCGGTAGCCGCCCTCGGTCTCGGTGGCCTTGCACGACAGTGCCGCGGCATCCGATCCGGCCTGCGCCTCGGACAGGCTGTAGGCGCCGATCGTGTTGCCGCCCAGCATGTCCGGCAGCCACTTCGCCTTCTGCTCGTCGGTTCCGTGCGTGGCCATGGCGAAGCAGGACAGGCTGTGCACGCTCGTCGCGACCGCGACGGCAGCCCACCGCGCCCCGAGTTCCTCGAGTACCTGCAGGTACACCTCGTACGGCTGGTTGCCGCCGCCGTACTCCTCGGGGTACGGCAGGCTCAGCAGCCCGGCTGCTCCGAGTGCGGGGAACACGTCGTCGGGGAGGGTCTCGGTCTTCTCGCACTCCGCGACGCGGGGCGCGAGCACCTTGTCGGCGACGTCTCGGGTCAGCTCGATCAGGTCGTGTGCTTCCTGGGTCGGCAGCAGTCGTTCGACGGGCACGGGGTCTCCTTCGGTCGCTATCGATACTGGGAACGATACTCCAGTACAGTTCTTGGTATGGCAACCCAGGTTCGTGGCGCGGCGAGGCGCGCCCAGCTGCTCGACCAGCTCGTCGAACTCCTGCTGGCCGAGGGCTTCGCGCATCTGACCCTCGACGAGATCGCCGGACGCCTGCGCTGCTCCAAATCCACGCTCTACGCACTCGCATCCAGCAAGGAGCAACTGGTCCGGGCGGCCACCGTGCACTTCTTCCGGGCGGCGACCGAGAGGGTCGAGCAGGCTCTCGCCGATGCGACGGGGGCGCACGCGCGGATCAGGGCCTACCTCGAGGCTGTCGGCGAGCAGTTGCGGCCGGCATCCCGCCAGTTCATGACCGACCTCGCGGAGAGCGACTCCGCGCGGCCGGTGTACGAGCGGAACACCGAGATCGCGGCCGCGCGGGTCCGGGACCTCATCACCGAAGGGGTCGATGCGGGCGAGTTCCGCGACGTCCATGCAGCCTTCGTCGCCGACGTCACCACCGCGACGATGGTGCGAATCCAGCGCAGGCAGGTGGCGGAGGCGACGGGTCTCGACGACGCCCGGGCCTACCGGGAACTCGCCGCCCTCGTCACGACCGGCCTGGCGACCTGACCGCTCGCCACCTCGGCCGCAATGAGCTGCGACGACGATCTGAACAACCGTCTGGGACAAATCGTCGTTTCGATCACGGATCGGCAACGTACTGGCTAAAGTAAGGCCACTTTGCGCGCGTGTGACCGCGCGCATCCGTAGCCGCGAGCACGCGGTCGGTCCGTGAGGGGGAACTTGTGGCTCGTCCGGCAATGCGTCAATGGGTGGCGGCGATCGGCGCCGCGGCCCTGGTGACCCTGGGTGCCTCCGTGGTCGGCACGCCTGCGGCGTCGGCAGCGACATCCGCAACGAAGACCACCGACAACATCAAGGTCACCAAGAGCGTGACGCCCGGCACCGTGACGCGGGGGGCCACCGTCACCTACACCTCTGTCTTCGAGGACACCAACGCCGTCGATCGCTATCTCAACAAGATCACGGACGTGTACCCCGCCGGCTTCCAGTACGTCCCGGGCAGCGCCAAGATCACGGCATCGGGTCTGGTCACGGGTCCGTCGACCGCCAGCGTCACCCCCACCGTCGACGCCGCCAACAATCGGCTGTCGGTCAGCGGAAGCTGGCTGCTCGCGGACCGCTGGCTCGCCGAGAACAAGGACGTCACCTTCGAGGTGTCGTACACCGTGCCGCCCAACGCCCAGCCCGGAACCTACGACAGCGGATTGAGATTCGACGTCTTCTCCTTCCAGACGACCCAGGTCTTCGACCCGATCGGCGTACACGTCACCGTGGACGTCCCGAACGCCGCGACCACGACCACCGTCCAGGTCCCGCCGACCGCGACGGCCGGGCAGTCGGTGGAACTGAAGGCATTGGTCTCGCCCACCCCCGACGGCGGCACCGTGCAGTTCAGGGACGGCACCACGGACATCGGTGCACCCGTTGCCGCGGCGGGCGGCACCGTCACCCTGCCGTGGACGTTCGCGACCGGTGGAACCAAGTCGATCACGGCCGTGTACTCCGGTGCCGTCGGCTTCGCCGGGTCGACCTCCGCAGCGGGAACGGTGAAGGTCGGCGCACCCGACGTCACCACCAGCACGACGGTCCAGGCGCCCGCGACGTCGATCACCGGCCAGCCGGTGCACCTCACGGCGACGGTCGCACCGACGCCCTCCGGCGGCACGATCCAGTTCCGGGACGGCACCGTGAACATCGGTGCACCGGTCGCCGTCGACGACGGTGTGGCCACCCTGTCGCACACCTTCGGGGTCGCCGGCGCCAAGTCCGTCACCGCGGTCTATTCCGGGACAACCGGATTCGCCGGTTCGACCTCGCAGACCGTCACCGTCACCGTCGGCGATCGTGCCCCCGGCGACGTCCTCACCTCGACCACCGTCACGGCTCCGGGGTCGGTCGCGCTCGGTCAGGCGGCCGAGCTGAAGGCCACGGTCACGCCGGCGGACGCCACGGGCACCGTGCAGTTCAAGGTCGGCGCGGGCTCGATCGGTGGCCCGGTCGCCGTGGTCGGCGGAGTGGCCACCCTGTCGCACACGTTCCCGTCGGCGGGCGAGAAGGCCGTCACCGCCGTGTATTCCGGCGGGCCCGGCTATGTTGGCTCGGCGTCGCCGCCGGCGGTGGTGACGGTCACCGGTGGTGGGACCGGGACCGGCTCGCTGGAGGACATCTTCGCCTCCTGACCATCGACCCCCGGGCCGCATCTCGACTCTGCTCGACACACGAACCGAATCCGGTTTTCACACATGGAGGATCCACCAATGTCACGTCCGAGTGCCCGCCGATTGGTAGCGGCGGTGAGTGTCGCGGCGTTCGCGGCGATGGGTTTGTCCGCGATCGGTGCGGGCACAGCGTCCGCGGCCAAGTCGGTGACGATGACGGCCGACAACATCAAGGTGACGAAGACCGTGTCCTCGAGCGCGGTCGAGCGTGGCGATACGGTGACCTACAAGACGGTGTTCGAGGCGGTCGACGGAGTCGACCGGAGCATCACTCGGATCACCGACGTCCATCCCGAGGGATTCGAGTACGTGTCGGGCAGCGCGAAGCTGACCTCCGCGGCGGCCGAGACGGGTATGACGACCGAGGCGCCGACACCGACCGTCGACACACCCAACAGCGAGATCACCGTCAGCGGCGACTGGCTGCTGTCGTCCCGCGCGGGCAGTGAGAACAAGAACGTCATCTTCGAGGTGACGTACCGGGTGTCGAAGGTTGCCGAGGAAGGCAAGTTCGACAGCGGCCTCGTGTTCGACGCCGCGGGTGCACCCACCCGGGTGTTCGACCCGATGGGTGTCACCGTGAAGGTGGCGCCTCCGGGAAAGACCACGAAGACGGTCGTCACCGCACCTGCCGCTGCGATTCGCGGCAAGTCCGTCGAACTGGTCGCGACCATCTCCCGCAACACGGTCGGTGGCGCGGTGCAGTTCAAGGACAACGGCGAGGACATCGGCTCCTCCGTCGTCCCCACGAAGGGTAAGGCCACACTGTCCTACGCCTTCCCCACGGACGGAATGCACACCATCACCGCCGAGTTCACTGGATCCGGCGACTACGAGGGATCGGAATCCGAGGCGATCCTCATCGAGGTGACGGCGGGAACAGGAACCACCATCAGTGGCCCGTCGGAGGTTCAGGCGGGCACACCGGTCACGTTCCTCGCGACCGTGTCGCCCGGCCAGGGCGGCGGCGAGGTCGAGTTCAAGGACAGCGGCGTCCTCATCGGAACGGCCCAGATCGTCGGTGGCGCGGGGACCCTGGACCACGTGTTCACCGTCAACGGCGAGCACTCGATCACCGGTACGTTCACCGGCAACTCGGTGCTGAACCCGTCGACGTCCGAGATCGTCACCGTGACCGTCACCGGTGGTGAGGATCCGGAAACGGAAGGCACCGGCTCGATCGAGAACCTGTTCGACAACCTGTTCGGGTCCTGATCGGCCCGAACGCGGAAGTGAGGCGGAATCTGGATGTCTCGTAACGTGATTCGGCGCTCCGTCGCCGCCGTCGGTGTAGCCGCCCTGGCGGTGCTCGGGCTCGGCCTCGGTGCAGGAACTGCGTCGGCAGCGACGTCCGCGACGAAGAACACCGACAACATCAAGGTGACCAAGAGCGTGTCGCCGGGCACGGTGGTCCGTGGCGCGACCGTCACCTACAAGACGGTGTTCGAGGTGACGAGCATCGTCGACCGGTACATCACGAAGATCACCGACGTGCACCCCGCCGGATTCGAGTACGTACCGGGCAGCGCCAAGGTCACGTCCTCCGAGCTGCTGTCGGGACCGTCGACCGAGACTCCGGTGGCGACGGTCGATGCCGCTGGAAGCCGGCTCACGGTCGGCGGCAACTGGCTCGTGTCGGACCGTCCTCTCAGCTCGAACAAGGACGTCATCTTCGAGGTGACCTATCGGGTCCCCGACACCGCCGCACCCGGCACAGTCGACAGCGGACTGACCTTCGACGTCGCGACGTTCCAGTCGACCCAGACGTTCGTGCCCATGGGCGTGCACGTCCAGGTGAACGCACCGGCGAGCGCGACGACGACCGCACTCACCGCACCGACCCTCGCCTCCGTCGGCACCGCCGTCACCCTCCAGGCGACGGTCACGCCCGCCCCGTCGGGCGGAAGCGTCCAGTTCCACGACAACGGCGTCCCTGTCGGTGCACCCGTACCGGTCGTATCCGGAGGCGCGAGCCTGTCGCACGTGTTCGACACTGCCGGATCGCATTCCGTCAGCGCCGTGTACTCCGGTGGCGGTGACTACCGCGAATCGACGTCACAGGTCGTCGGGATCCAGGTGTCCGACCCCGCAGACGGCGGTGGGAGTCTCGACGTGTCCACCCTGTTCGCGTCCTGATCGAACGACCGTCAGCCCCCGACCGCACCCGGTCGGGGGCTGACGGCGTCTACGGCATGATGGAGCCGTGACCACAGATCGGATCCGCCTCGAGGTAGTCGTCGGCAGTGTGCGCACCGGCCGGTTCGCCCCCGTCGTCGCCGACTGGTTCGTCCGCCTCGCAGGGGAGGACCCGCGGTTCGAGACATCGGTCCTCGACCTGGCCGTCGCCGACCTCCCCACCGATCACACCGACACCCCGCAGGTACAACGATTCCGGAGCCGTGTCGACGCAGCGGACGCATTCGTCTTCGTCACTCCCGAGTACAACCACGGCTACCCGGCGGCCCTGAAGAACGCCGTCGACACCGCGAAGGAGGAGTGGCGCGGCAAGCCGGTCGGCTTCGTGTCCTACGGCGGACTCTCCGGCGGACTCCGCGCCACCGAACAGCTCCGGCAGGTCGTCGCGGAGGTCCACATGGTGTCCGTGCGGCAGACCGTCAGCTTCCACCAGGCCCGGAAGCGCTTCGACGCCGCCGGCCACACCGAGGACGGCGCCGCGATCGACGGCCACGCGCGCCTGCTCGAACAGCTGTCGTGGTGGACCGAGGCCGTGCGGGGCGCCCGGGCGACGCGTCCCTACCCGGGATGAACGAGGCTCGGGCCGGGGCGCCGGCCCGGCGCGGACAGATCCGTCACCCGACGGCGACGGGAGCAGGTGTGGATGCGGTGCGCGGTCGGCCGAGGAAGGCGGCTTCCGCGGTCGTGCCGACCATCGTGAGGTCGTAGCGGGAACCGGCCGCCCACAGCACGATCCGGCCCCCGTGGCCGCCGGGCTGCAACAACGCCACCGAGACGTTCCCGGACTTCGGGGTGTCGCCGACGTGTACCGCCGTGACCCCGGGGGGCAGCGGGAACGGTTCGACACCGTCGAACACCACCGCGGTCGTCGACGCGGACGGCCCGGCGGTGCCACCGAGCACCAGCCGTTCGGTGTCGCCGACGGATCCCACGAACTGCCGCCACAACTGGGGGCGATCGCTGTACACGGCGATGCGCGCCCCGGTCGCGACGGCGCGGAGCAGCACCTGATGCGCCAGATAGGGCTCCCCGATCACGTCGAGACGCTCGATGTCGGGGCCGACGGCACGGACCGACACGCCTCGCCCGTCCGAGTCGGCGCCGACGAGCTGTCCGCAGCCACCCGGCGACAGCGACACGTGCCGCAGGTCCGCAGCGTCGACGTCCGCGAAGTCCGTGAGCGAGTCCAGATTCGGGGAGCAGCCGGGCTGATGCGAGGCCAGTGCGACAGCGTCCCGTCCGGTCGTGGGCGCCAGGCCGGGAATCGGGGGACGATCCGGTTCGCCTGCGGTCGTGAAACGACACGACGCAGCGATCCGGGCCGCGGCCGCCCCGCCTGGTCGGATTCGGACGGTGACCGTCGTGGCCACTGTCCGGACCGCCCAGACATCGGTGAGTACGCCGGATGTCAACAGCCGTGGATCCAGCGAATACCCGGTGTTGAGGCCGTTGGGAACCACGATGTGCCCCCACACTCGTGGCACGGACCGTGGCGCCGTCTCGGCGGTGACCACGCCACGGGCGATCCGGATCTCTTCGGCGGGCAGGATCCGGTTCGCGGTGCCGACGTGTGACAGCGTGCGGGCGATGCGCCGAGTCGCGACCGACAGCGCACGGGCCGCGCCGTCGGTGCCGCCACCACGGAGCGTGACCGACCTGGCCTGCGCGGCCGCGTCGAAACGAACCACCAGCCAGACGGATCGGGTTGCGATCGCGGGCAGCGGGCCCACCAACTCGTCGTACACGCGAGCGGGTGGCGAGTGTGGGTCCACTCGGCGGCCGTGTGCGACGACGTCGATTCCTGCGAGCGAGATGTCGTGTTGGACAAGTGATTCGACCAGGGAAACGAGCGGAAGCGGATGGTCGTCGACCACGTCGTCCCGCCCCAGCCTGGTGACACCTCCACGCGGCGGGAACACCTCGATCACGGAGCTGACGGTCCCGCTGTCCCAGACCAGTCCCGTCACGGTCCCGTCTGCCGACGCCCAGTCGGTGATGTCCGGCTCCGGGGACCTGTCGGCCCTGCGGAATCGGGCGGCGGTCGCGATCCAGTCCAGCATCGACCGGTGACGAACGGGTGTGAGCAATGCGATCGCGGGGACGGCTCCGGCGAGCAGTGCCTGCCACCAGCTCGGTCCGGCGAGACTCACCGCCACCGCGACCGTCAGCGCGACGAATTGCGCTGCCAGCACAGCAGATGTCGCGGGCAACGTGCTGCTGCGCCAACGCGTCACGGTCATCCCCCTCGTAGACCCGGACGCCCCCACGGCCCGGTTTCCGCGGACTGTACTCTTTGCCCCCGTAGTGCGCGCCAAGCGGGGGAGGGAACATGGCAGCACAGCCGACGACACGGTGGCAGGTGAGCGGATACCGCTTCCTGGTGCGCCGTATGGAGCACGCCCTGGTACGCCGGGACGTGCGCATGCTGCACGACCCGATGCGCAGCCAGTCGCGTGCGCTCGCGGTCGGAGCGATCCTGTCGCTCGTGGTGGTGGCGGGATGCGCTGCCCTCGCACTGATCCGGCCGAAGGACAGCATCGGGAACGCACAGATCGTCGTGGGCAAGGACTCCGGTGCGATGTTCGTCGTCCTCGAGGACACTCTGCACCCGGTGCTCAACCTCGCGTCCGCGCGCCTCGTCACGGGCCGCGACGACCGGCCGGCGATCGTGAAGGAGTCCGAACTCGCCACCCGGCCGCGCGGTGCGCTACTGGGCATACCCGGTGCGCCGTCGGCGCTTCCGCACGAGAACCCGGGCGCGTGGACCCTGTGTGACTCGATCGCGCCCGGCGGAGCCCGAGCGGTGACCACGTCGATCGTCCTCGGCGGGCCGTTCCTCGGCGAGGGTGCCGGCGACCTCGGTGACGACGAGGCGCTCCTCGTTCAGAGCCTCGACGGAACGTGGCTGGTGCACAAGGGGACCCGAAGTCGCGTCGACCTCGGTGATCATGCCGTGGTGCTCGCCTTCGACCTCGACGACGTCGTGCCGCGACCGATCAGCGAGGGTCTGTTGTCGTCCATTCCCGAGGTTCCCGGGCTCGCACCTCCCGTGATCCGGGATGCGGGACAGGAACCGTCGTACCCGATGCAGGGCAAGCCCATCGGATCGGTGGTGCAGGTTCAGGACGCCAGGGAGACCCGCTACTACGTCGTCCTCGCGGACGGACTGCAGCGAATCGGGCGCTCCACCGCCGACCTCATCCGGTACGCGGACTCGCACGGCGTCACGGAGATGGACACCGTCACGCCCGACGTCGTCACCGGCCCTCCGATGTCGACGGCGTTGCCGGTCGCGAGCTTCCCGGACACGCCGCCGCGCATCGTCGACGATCACGCCGACCCGGTGAGCTGCCTGTCGTGGCGTCCCGTCACGGGCGACGGCGGAGTCCAGGCCACCGTCGCCGTGATCGCGGGGAACACACTTCCGCTGCCCGCCGGCGCGAAGCCCGTGACACTCGCACAGAGTGACGGTCCTGGAAAGATGGCCGACGAGTTCTACGCGGGGCCGGGAACAGGCGCCCTCGTCCACTCGACGGGCATCGGTCCGTCGAGTGAGCGGACCGGCGCGTTGTACTTCGTGGCGGACACCGGCGTCCGATACGGCGTGGAGAGCCGGGAGAGCGCACACGTTCTCGGTTTCACGGAGGAATCGGTGCCGGCGCCGTGGCCGATTCTCGGCTTGCTGGCCCCGGGCCCGAAGCTGGGTCGGGAGGAGGCGTTGCTGGCCCACGACGGAATCGCACCGGACGATCAGCCGATGGACGTCTCGCCCCGCTGACGGCCCCGCCGCAGCTCGGTTGTGCGGCCCCGCCGCAGCTTGGTTGTGCGGCCCCGCCGCAGCTTGGTTGTGCGGCCCCGCCGCAGCGGCGCGGATGCGAGCAGTCCGATCGCCAGCAGCGTGCCGACGACGGCCACGCCACCGACCGCCACCGTTCGGGGTCCGGTGTCCCGGGGCGGCACCGGATCGGGGACGGGTACCGCCACGGACTGCGGTTCCGCCGGCACCGCGGGCCCGGTCGCGGTGACCGCGGCGACCGCGTCGACGACCCCGTGGCCGACGAACGGATCCCACCCACCGGCGGGTGCATGGGCGGTGTTCTCGATCCGCGCGATCACCTGTGCCGCAGACATTTCCGGGTGGCGTGCCCGGACGAGCGCGGCCGTCCCCGCGACGTACGGCGCCGCGAAGCTGGTTCCCTCGACGGGTCCACCGTTCACGGAGTCGGTCAGCGCGTTCTCCTGAAGTCGCCGGGGGTCGAGGGAGGTTATGCCGGTACCCGGTGCGGCCACGTCCACCCACGGACCGGCGAGCGTGAACGAACTGGGCGATCCGTCGGGATTCACAGATCCGACGGCGAGCACCTGGTCGTCGAACCACGCAGGTGTCGCCACCGTCGAGACGTCGTCCCACGGATCGGCGTGCGGATGGGCCGGATCGAGCGGAGGATTCGGCTCGGCGCAGGGGCCGCCCAGGTTTCCGGCGGCCGCGACGATCACCGCGTCCCGCACCCGAGCGGCATAGTCGATCGCCGCGCCCAGTGCGAGGTTCTCCCCGGCCCCGGGAGCAACACACGCGACCTCGGAGATGTTGATGACGGTGGCACCGCGATCCGCGGCGAGGCGGATCGCGGACGCGAGGGTGGTCAGCGTTCCCACGCCCCGCGCATTTTGTCCGTCGGTGTCGCGGTCCGGACCGACGCGCCGGTAGATGTTGCTGGACTGCCTGATCGTCAGGATGCGGGCGTCGGGTGCCACCCCCGCGAACCCGGTGGATCCGGATCGGCTCGCGGCGATGATTCCTGCGACGAGCGTGCCGTGGGCGTCGCAGTCGGCGGTGCCGTCACCGGCGGTGACGAAGTCCCATCCGGGCATCAGTCCGGGCAGCCGTGGGTGCGGTTCGACACCGGTGTCGATGACGGCCACGAGTTGACCCGCGCCCGTGGACAGCGGCCACACGGCCTCGAGGTCGAGTGCCCGTTGGGGATGCGGAATCGGGTGCGGATCGGGCACTTCCGCGGTCACGCTGCACGGGTCACGAAGCTCGGACGGCGGTGGAGGAAGGTTCCCCGGTGGTAGCGCACCCGGGTCGATCGTGGGGGTGGGACCGCGAGAGTGGTCACCGGTACTGCCGTGGAGAGGGACACCGCCAGGATTCCGGTCGCCAGAACGTGGACTGCCCGCCGCGTTCCAGCCGGCCACCGAACACCCTCCGGGACCATCACAGTCCACGCATCGCCGCGAACAGTCCCGCGACCCAGCAGGTCAACGGCAGCACCGCGGCGATCGCCGCGTAGTCGATCAGTTCGACGGCACGGCGTTGGACCGGAGAGAACTCGCGACGTGGAGCGACGAATCCGAACGCGAGCGCCGCCGCGATTCCGAGCGCCGCGACGACGAGGACGACCGGTGCCCACAGCGGTTCGGTGACCGCGACACCGCAGGTGAGGAGAACTAGGACCAGGGAGCCGGAGCCGATCAGGACTGCTGCCTGCGACAGGCTCGCGTAGGTCCGTCCCCGGAGGTTCAGCACCAATGCGGCGACAGCGGCGAGCGCGAAGCCGGGCCAGTCGACGGACCGGAAGGCGTCGGCCGCGACGAGCGCGCCCGCGGCGGTGGTCACAGCGGCGGCGCACACCAGACCGGTCAGATGGCCACGCGCGCGCGTCGCCTTCTCCTCGAGGCCCACGAACGACGCGGGCGGTGTGTCGGCCTTCTCGGTTTCCTCACTGTCCAGTGACGAACCGGGTGACGGGACCGGAGGAAGCGGCAGCTTGGCCAGCAGCATTGCGATGCGTGGTGCGCAGGCGAGGAGGATCAGTCCGGTCGCCGTCACGATGGCGCCGATGGACTGCGCCGACAGGTCCGTGAAGGCGGCGACGGCCGCTGCGCCCGCCGTCGTCGCCGCGATCGTCGACACGGCCACCGCGACACCGGTACCGGTACCGCTCATCCGGGCCGCGAGGACGGCGAACGCGCCGCAGGTGACGGCGCCGAGCAGCAACGCCGGTGCACCCAGTGCGCCGGGGACCACCAGCGCGCCCGCAGCGAACGCCGGTGCGAGCGCCGCGCCCCACAAGGTCAGTGCGGCCGGTCGGTCACCGTAGGCGCGGGAGACGACGGTGCCCGCGGCGACCAGCAGCACCGAGACGACCAACGCTGCGATCATGCCCGCCGGCCCGTCGTCCTGCCGTCGGGCGAGCAGCACGGCCACGGCGCCGACCACACCGAGTCCGATCGCCGCCGCCGAGCCTGCGACCCCGGCCGATGCGGGTGTCCAGCGGCGGAAGGTGTCCGCCTCGACCGCTGCGACGTTGTGCATGAGATCGTCGAACAGCGGAGCCGGGGCGGCGCGGTCCGCCGACTGCAGCAGCAACAACTCGCCGTCCCTGACACGGTGGTCGGCCAGCGAACCGGTCGGGTCGAGTGTCGCCCTGCCGAGCCTGCCGAGCGTCCAGTCGGCAGGGGCCGCAGAACGATTGCGGACGGCGGCCGGGTCGCAGTGGGCGTCGACGACCGTCACGATCTCCGGAATGAGCAGCGCCAGCGGCGCCCCGGTGGGCAGCGCCAGATCGACCTGCACCCGATCGGCGAGAATCGTCACCCTGCACAGGTCGGTACGGTCGCCCGACTCGACGCCGATCGCCACGAATTGCCCCCTAGAACTCGAGTTCACGCCGGCGCCGTCCCGCCGGCGCCGCCCCCATCATGAAACTGCGCGAACTCTACGGCAGCGGTCGGTCGGGGTGGGTCGCGGGTGGACCGGCGCATGCGTTACTGTCCAACGCTCGTACGCCTGCCGGGGGGAAGGCATGGCGTCCACCGCATCTCGGCCGGAGGCCGGGACGGGACCAGGGGGTGAGCGCTGATGGCCACAGTGCGTTTCGTGCGCAAGACGCGCGCAGAGGTGCCGCGGACACCCGGCGGCGAGGTGAGCCTGCAGCCACCTCCGGACATCCCGAAGATCGTTCCCGGCAATCTGCTGACGAAGTTGCTTCCGGTGGTGATGGGGGTGGCGATGGTCGGCATGGTCGCCCTCATGTTCACCTCGGGTGGTATGTCCGCCAATCCGATGTCCCTGATGTTTCCCGTGATGATGGTCGTCTCGATGCTCGGGATGCTCGCCGGCGGTCGTGGCAACGGATCTCGGGGAGCCGAGATCAACGAGGACCGTAAGGATTATCTCCGGTACCTCGACCAGCTGCGCCGCGACGTCTACGACACCGTGGACAAGCAGCGGGTCGCACTGGACTGGAGCCACCCGGATCCCGCGCACCTGTGGACGCTGGTGGGCACCGCCCGCATGTGGGAGCGACGCGTCGGGGACCCGGACCATCTGCACGTGCGCGTCGGCCGGGGAAGCCAGCGCCTCGCGACGCGTCTCGTGGCTCCGGAGACGGGCCCCGTCGAAGACCTCGAACCGGTTGCGGCGGTGTCGCTGCGGCGCTTCGTCCGCACCCACTCCGTGGTCCCGGGGCTGCCGACGGCGGTGGCGGTGCGCGGCTTCGCCTCGATCGGATTCGACGGCGACCGGGCGGCCTCCCGCGACCTCGTCCGCGCGATGCTGGTGCAGCTGTGCACCTTTCACGGACCCGACGTCGTGCAGGTCGTCGTGGTCTGTGGTCCGGACACGGCCCGCGAATGGGAATGGGTCAAGTGGCTGCCACACGCGCAGCACCCCGATCGTGTCGACGGGGCGGGAAGTGGCCGCATGGTGTACGGCTCGCTGGCCGAACTCGACGAGGTTCTCGGGCCCCACCTGGCGATGCGGGCGCGATACTCCCGGACCGCCCCGGCCACCGCGGGCGTCCCGCAGATGCTGGTGGTCCTCGACGGTGGTATCACCACCGGGCCCGGGGTTCTCGACGACGGTGTCGATTCGGTGACCGTGCTCGATCTCGGAGGCTACCGCCCGGCTCTGTCGGCGACCCGTGGAATCCAGCTGGTCCTGTCCACGGCGGAGCTCGGGGCGCGGAGCGCGGCGGGCGTCGAGACCTTCGCCGTCCCGGACGTTCTGAGTGCGCACCAGGCCGAGACGGCGGCCCGGCGGCTCGCGCCGTATCGGGTGATCACCGCGACGGCCACGGATGCCGGCGACGACGCCGACACCGACGCGGACTGGCGGCGACTGCTCGGGTTGCCGGAACTCGTCACCCTCGACGCCGCGACGGCCTGGGCGCCACGCAGCCCACGTGACCGCCTGCGAGTCCCGATCGGGGTCGCACCCGACGGCTCGCCGGTCGAGATCGACCTGAAGGAGGCCGCGGAGAACGGAATGGGCCCGCACGGGTTGTGCATCGGCGCGACCGGCTCGGGCAAGTCCGAGTTCCTGCGCACCCTCGTGCTCGGTTTGGCCGCGACGCACTCACCCGACGCGTTGAACCTGGTGCTCGTCGACTTCAAGGGCGGTGCGACGTTCCTCGGTCTCGACGGGCTGCCGCACGTCGCGGCAGTCATCACCAACCTCGCCGAGGAACTGGCGATGGTCGACCGGATGCGCGACGCGCTGGCCGGTGAGATGAACCGCAGACAGGAGCTGCTCCGCTCGGCCGGCAACTTCGCCAACGTCACCGAGTACGAGAAGGCACGGGCGGGTGGCGCCGACCTGGCACCGCTGCCCGCCATGTTCATCGTCGTCGACGAGTTCTCCGAGTTGCTCAGCCAGCAGCCCGATTTCGCGGACCTGTTCGTCGCGATCGGGCGTCTCGGCCGGTCGCTGCGCATCCATCTGCTGCTCGCGAGCCAGCGCCTCGACGAGGGCAAGATGCGCGGCCTCGACAGCCACCTGTCGTACCGGATCGGTCTCAAGACGTTCTCGGCCAACGAATCACGCACGGTTCTGGGTGTTCCCGACGCCTACCATCTGCCCGGGCAGCCCGGCGCCGGATACCTCAAGTGCGACTCGGCGGAGATCGTCCGGTTCACCGCCGCCTACGTGTCGGGGCCGTACGTCATCCGGTCGTCCGGCGGCGGGTTCGTCGGATCGGCTGCCGCCGCGGACCTGCGCCCACGTCCGTTCACCGCCGCCGAGGTCGCGCTGCCCGTTCAGCCGGAACCCACCCGTGCGGAGGAACCCGAGCCGGTCACCGACACCGGACGCACCGTGCTCGACACGGTGGTCGACAGGCTCCGTGGAAGGGGATCGGCGGCGCACGAGGTGTGGTTGCCGCCTCTCGACGCCTCGCCGTCGCTGGGCGAGTTGGTCCCGGCACCGGCGCCCGCCGACAGCATGCCTGTGACGCTGCAGGCGTCGATCGGCATCGTCGACCGGCCCTACGATCAGCGCCGGGACCTGCTCGTCGTCGATCTCGCGGGGGCGCGCGGCAACGTCGCCGTCGTCGGCGGCCCGCAGTCCGGGAAGTCGACGACGCTGCGGACCCTCATGACGGCCATGGCGCTGACCCACACGCCCCGGCAGGTGCAGTTCTACTGCCTCGACTTCGGAGGCGGCACCCTCGCCGGACTTGCCGGGCTGCCGCACGTCGGGTCGGTGGCGAACCGGCTCGACGTCGACCGCGTGCGTCGGACCGTCGCGGAGATGAACACCCTTGTGCGGGAACGGGAGCAACGGTTCCGGGAACTCGGAATCGACTCCATGGCGGAGTTCCGTCGACTGCGCGCAGTGGGTGACCCGCGGGTCGAGGGCGATCCGTTCGGGGACGTGTTCCTCGTCGTGGACGGATGGCCCGGAGTCCGGCAGGACTTCGAGCCGCTGGAGATGCAGATCAACGCCCTGGCCGGGCAGGGCCTGTCCTTCGGCGTGCACGTCGTGGTGACCGCGTCCCGATGGGCGGAGATCCGACCGGCACTCAAGGACCAGCTGGGCACCCGAATCGAGCTTCGACTCGGCGACCCGTCCGACTCGGACATCGGTCGGGTCAAGGCGAGCCGGGTGCCGCAGGGGAGGCCCGGCCGGGGCATGACGTCGGACGGGCTCCACCTGCTCATGGCCCTGCCACGCGTCGACGGACGGGCCACCACCGACGATCTCGGCGCCGGTGTCGCGGATGCGGTCGCCAGGATCACTACCGCATCGGCCGGGAATCGGGCGCCGTCGGTCCGTATGCTGCCCGACCGCTGCGATCGCGGCGACGTGCTTGCTCGGCTTGCCGCGTGGCCCCCGGCTTCCGAGACACCGTGTCTGCGGGTGCCGATAGGGCTCGACGAGGCCGAACTCGCGCCCGTCCACATCGATTTCACCGAACACCAGCACGTCCTCGCCTTCGCCGACGGTGGTGCAGGCAAGACGACGCTGCTGCGCGGAGTCTGTGCGGGCCTGATGGAGTCCAACACGCCGCAGCAGGCCAAGATCATCCTCGCCGACTACCGCCGCACGATGCTCGGTGCGGTCGAGGGCGATCATCTCGCCGGGTATGCGCCGAACGCCCCGACGTTGACCACCATGATGAACGAGCTCGCCGGCGTGCTGTCGGGGCGGATGCCGGGAGCCGACCTGACGCCGCAACAGATCCGCGACCGCTCGTGGTGGACGGGACCGGAGATCTATGTGATCGTCGACGACTACGACCTGGTCGTGACGTCGAGCGGCAATCCTCTGCTCCCGCTCCTCGACCATCTCGCGCACGGCCGGGACGTCGGCCTGCACCTGATCGTTGCCCGCCGATCCGGTGGCGCCGGCCGAGCGCTCTACGAACCGATCGTCGCCCGACTGCGCGACCTCGTGCCGACGGGCTTCGTGATGAGTGGCAGCCGAGACGAGGGCAACCTCATCGGAAACGCGCGCCCGTCGGAGATGCCCCCCGGCCGAGCACAATTGGTGACCCGCGCGGGGACCTCCCAGATCCAGATCGCGTGGATGCCGCCACTGTGACGGCGAGATCGATGGTCGCGGTGCACCTGACCGAGTCCGCCACGTGGGCTCGGTCGGGGGACCGGACCGTCGAGCGTCCCGCCGGGGTCGCGCTCTCCTCGGGACACGTCGCGGTGGCCGTCGACCGGGCGACGGCCGCATCGGACGAGGTGTTCGAGCCCGCGCCGATCCGATTCGTGGGCGACGACGTCCTGGTGCTCGGATCGACCGCCGTCGATGTCGCCGACCTCCTGGAGGAGGTGCTCGCCGACGCGCTGGTGGCGGTGGGAGCGGCGACGCCGGTGGACCGTCTCGTGGTCACCTGCCCGACCTCGTGGGGAACGCGGCGACGGCGGGTGCTCGTCGCTGTGGGGCGCCGGGTGGCCAGGGAGGTCCGGGTGATGCCGGTCGCGGAGGCCGCAGCCCCGGAGACGAACTCCGACGACACACACCGGTTCGGGGTGTTTTTCGAGATCGGGATGTTGGCGTCCGAGGCCACGGCCACCTTCGGCGGCGCGGTGTCCGTCGACGCGATCGGCGCGATGGACCTGATCTCTCGCCCGGAATCTGTGAGCGAGCTGGTCGAGTCGGTTCAGAGGGCACTGCCGGATGTTCCGGAATGGGTTGCGGTCGTGGGCGTTCTGCCTCCTCCGGTCGTCGACGCACTGGCGCGCGAGGTGCGTCGGCGCTGGGACGCGGACGTCGCGGTTCGCGAGGTGTCGGAGCGGGACCTCCTCGATTCCGCGTACGGGTGGGGGTCGTTGCAGGCGGGCCCGTCGGGCAGCGACCGGGAACGGCACTCCGTGCGTCCGAACGACCGTCGCCTGGTCGGTTCTGTGGTGGCGGTCGGGGTACTCGCGCTCGCCGCGGTGGCTGCGTGGCCGGTGTTCACCGCCCTTCGTGGTTCGGACGACGGCGCTCAGGTCGTGTCGGAGACGCCGATCGTCGCCGGGGTCACGGGCGCGGTGGACCCGGCCGCGGACCCTCCGGCGGCGATGCCGGGACGCGTCGCGACCGGGCGAGCGGCAGTGGACGTGCCCGCCGGGTGGCACCCGCGGGCTGCGAGCGACGGGTCGGATCGGGTGGAGTTGGTCCGTGACGACAGCAGGCCCGCTCGAATCCTCCTCGTGCAGAAGGACCTCCGGGACGGCGCGGACCTCGACGCGGTCGCGGTCACGCTCGCCGGTCAGATCGCCGAGCGGTCGGACACCTTTGGTCCGATCGAGCACGTCGAGTTCGACGGACGTCCCGCGCTGTCCTATCGGGAAACCCCGGATGGTGAGTCGCACGTCGCGTGGTGGGTGTTCGTCGCCGACGGACTCCAGGTCAGCGTCGGATGTCAGGCGCCGCGGACGGATCCCGACAGTGTCGAACCCGCGTGTGGTGACGTCGCCCGGTCCGTCACGGTCGCGGTGAGTTGACAGCCCGCGTCCGACGGGACGGAGAGGCGAGCTTTCTCGGATCGCATGGAACCGAACCGGGAACCGATGCGTCCAACAGGGTGTAGGCGAGTCCGAGTCGGCCCATCGGGGGTCGACACTTCGAGGACGCGGGACAAACAGGAGGGGTGCATGAGCGGTCAGATGAAGACAACGACCGAGACCATGGAGGCCGCCGCAACGCACGTCAGTGACGTCAACGGCGACATCCAGGGTCTGCTGTCGTCGCTTCAGGGTCGGCTCTCGGCAGTGAACGGGGCATGGGAGGGCTCGGCGAAGGTTGCGTTCGACAACCTGATGCAGCGCTGGGACCAGAACGCCAAGACGCTGAACGAGGCGCTCATGGGCATCAGCGAGAACATCCGTGCCAACGGCGTCGCCTTCGCATCCACGCAGGACGATCACGTCGCGGCGATCAACAGCGCGGCGGGCAGCCTCAACCTCTGACCGGCGGCGTTCGGCAGCAACCTGTCAACGAATCACTCACCGACGAACACACCAGGGGGACAGCATGAGCGGCGCAATGCGCTATGACTTCGGCGCCATCGACGGCGCCCGCGCGGACATCGCGGCCACCAGCGGGAACATCAACGGCAAGCTCGCCGACCTGAAGAGCTACCTCGCTCCGCTCGTCGCGGAGTGGGAGGGCTCGGCCGCCGAGGCGTACCAGGCGAACCAGGCCAAGTGGGACAAGTCGATCAACGAGCTGAACCAGACCCTCGAGGCGATCGGCCGCGCCGTCGGCGCGGGCAACGAGGACATGGCCGCGACGAACACCCGGGCGGCGCAGAGCTGGAACTGACCCGAACGAGCGACTCGACGACTGTGTCCCCGGTGGAGGAGAGCCACCGGGGACACAGTCGTGTTCGGCACGTGGTTCAGGGGCGGAACACGAGCAACGGGACGTGCAGTTCGGCCGACGTCAACGACCCGTGGTGTCCGACGAGGATCGACTGGAGCGGCTCCGCCGACTTGCGGATCAGCGCGCCGTCGCCGGTCGCGACCGCGATCACGTCGCCGATCCGTTCGCGTGCGCGGGCGCTGACTGTCGGGCCGAACCAGCCACGCTCGATGACCTCCGCTCGAGAGAACACCGCGAAGTCGTCGGCCAGACGCGATCGCCACCGCTCGAGCACCGGCTCCGCCTCGTCCGGTGCGGCGTAGATGTGCCGCGCCCGTGGTTCACCACCGATCTGCCGGACGTCCCTGGTGAGTTCCGGTTCCTGATCCACGTCGAGGGGAGAGCGGACCTGGACCATCCCGTGGTCCGCCGTGACGATCAATGCACCGTCCGACGGCAGCCGAGCCGCGATCTGCCGCGCCAGCAGATCGACCTGTGCGAGCTCGAGCGTCCACGCGGAGGATTCCGGCCCCCGCGCATGACCCGTCAGGTCCAGCTCACCGTGGTAGGCGTACACGAGGGACCGCTCGCCGGCCCGCAGTGACGTCACCGCCGCATCGACCAGATCACCCATGGAGAACGTCGGCTTGAACTCGCCGCCCCGCAGCGCCGCCCGGGTCAGCCCCGATCCGCCCTGGTAGGCCGGCGCCACTCGCGACACCGTGACACCATCCGCCGCGGCCCGCTCGAACGCCGTCGGAGCCGGCTGGAACTCCTCGGGCACCAGTTCACGCAGCAGGTCCACCCGCGGACCCTCGCCGTGCAGACGCCACTTCAACGGGTTCATCAGCCGGTCCTCACCGGGAACCGACATGAGGTAGCCGACGACACCGTGCTCACCCGACGGCATTCCGGTTCCCAGCGACGCGAGGCTGGCCGCCGTCGTGGTGGGGAAGCCCGCCGTCAGGGCGGCGCGCCGTGCCGCCGAGGAGAGGAACGGGGCTTCGTCGGGGTGCGTCTCCAGTAGTTCGGAGCCCAATCCGTCGACCAGGAGGATGCAGACCCGGTTCACACCCGTTAGGTCGATACCGATGCGGTCGCTCTCGCCGGCGACGCCGAGCTGGGCAAGGACGGAGGGGACGAGGTCGGACAGTGACTCCCGTCCGTACTGCGGGGCAAGCAACATGGGATCAGGCTAGGGGGTGGCCCACCTCGGCGTGACGCGCGCCACTTCTTTCGTGTCAGTGTGCCGGTGTGTGTCGGGTGACCTGTGTGTTCGGGTGTGTGCGGGGCTGTGAGCAGGCGATTTGCTTCCTGCGTCGTGGACACGTAACTTTTGTCGAGTCAGAGCGACACGGACACCGACTCCGCCCCTTCCGG
>AODO01000015.1 GCA_000341795.1 Rhodococcus triatomae BKS 15-14
CATGCTCTGCGTCTTCAACCCCCCGGTCACCGGTCGCGAGGTGCACGACGAGAATGGGGTCTACCCGTTGATCGAGTTGCCTGCCTGACCAGGAGATCCTCATGACGCCCGTGCCCGTCGCCATCGGCCCTGACGACTCGCCGCTCCTCGCGGAGGCCGTCACCCGAGGCGGCGGGCACGTCGCGTCACTGGATCGAGCGCACGCACTGGTGTGGGATTCCGGGACCGAGGGGTTCCCGGACTCGCTGCCCGAGTCGGTGCGCTGGGTCCAGTTGTTCTCCGCGGGCGTCGAGGAGTGGTTCGAGGGGGGCATCATCGCCCGGCATCCCGATGTCGTCTGGACCTCCGCGGCAGGCGCCTTCGCCGCCACGGTCGCCGAGCACGCACTGACGTTGCTTCTCGCCGGCGTGCGTTCACTTCCCGATCAGATCACCGCGACCACCTGGCGCCAGCAGGAGTTCTTCGGACGGGTCGGAACGTTGCGCGGAGCCCGCGTCGGCATCCTGGGCGCCGGCGGCATCGGACGTGCGCTGACCCCCATGCTGACCGCGGTCGGTGCGACGGTCGTCGCGGTGAATCGTTCCGGGACAACGGTTCCCGGCGCCGAGATCACATTGCCGTCGTCGCGTACCGAGGAATTGTGGGATCTGATCGACCACGTGGTGGTCGCGGCACCCGCCACCGCCGACACCCGTCACCTGATCGGCCCCCCGAGTTGGACCGGCTCGGCCCGTCGTCGTGGGTGATCAACGTGGCGCGCGGCTCCCTCGTCGACACCGACGCGCTCGTCTCCGCCCTGCGCGACGGGTCGATCGGCGGCGCCGGGCTGGACGTCACGGACCCCGAGCCGCTGCCCGACGGCCACGCGCTGTGGTCGCTGCCGAACGCGATCATCACCCCACACTGCTCGACCCCCCCGGCGGTGCGGCCGCCTGCGTTCGCCGATCACGTCGCCACGAATGTCGCGCGGTTCGTCGCCGGCGAGCCCCTGGTGGCGCGGATCGATCCCGCCGCAGGCTACTGATCCGGCGTTGCCTCGTCGGAACCCTCCGGGGTGCCGGTGGGCGGCGCCGGCGTCACCCGGATCACCCCCGCGTCGAGGTCGAGTTCGACGCGCGGACGGTGCATCTGTCCGCCACCGTCCTGGCTGTCGTCGTTCTCCAGCTTCTTCCCCGGGAACATCTCACCGATCACGCCCATGTGACCGACGGTACCCGCGTCGCAGGAGCGCCGTCGCATCGTCCGAGCCGGCACGGAGGTGCGCGCTAGCCTGGACTGCATGACCACCGCGACCATCCTCCCGACCGCCGCGGACCTGGTCGCGCTCGTCCACGGTCGCAGCGTGATCGCACTCACCGGCGCGGGCATGTCCACCGACTCGGGGATCCCGGACTATCGCGGCCCGGACTCACCGCCGCGCAACCCGATGACGTACCAGCAGTTCATGGGTGATGCGGCGTTCCGTCGTCACTACTGGGCCCGTAACCACCTGGGCTGGCGGCACATGGACGCCGCCCGTCCCAACACCGGCCACCGCGCTCTGGCCGCGCTCGAACGTGCCGGGACCGTCCGCGGGGTGCTCACCCAGAACGTCGACCTGCTGCACACGAAGGCGGGGAGCCGGTCGGTGATCGACCTGCACGGCAGCTACATGCAGGTCCGCTGCATGGCGTGCGAGCACCGGACCTCGCGCATCGCGCTCGCCGAACGACTCGATGCCGTGAACCCCGGATTCGCCGAATCCGTTTCTGCGGCAACAGGAGTCGAGATCGCACCCGACGCCGACGCGGTGATCGAGGACACCGCGCACTTCCGTGTGGTGGACTGCGAGCGCTGTGGTGGGACCCTCAAGCCCGACATCGTCTACTTCGGCGAATCGGTGCCCCGAGAGCGCGTCGATGCGGCGTACGCGATGGTCGAGGCCGCCGACGTCCTGCTGGTGCTCGGTTCGTCACTGACGGTGCAGTCGGGACTGCGTTTCGTCCGCCACGCCGCCAAGCGCGGCATGCCCGTCGCGATCGTCAACCGGGGCGCCACCCGCGGCGACGACTACGCCGAGCTGAAGCTGCACGCGGGCTGCAGCGAAACACTCACCGCGCTCGCCGGCTCAGCCTGACTTGCCGGCACCCGCCCGCGGCCACCCTCGCCACCGGCTGAAGGCCACCTTCGACTCCCCCAACGAGACGAAGGCCACCTTCAGCCACGCGCCGCACCACCACCCGCCATCGGCTGAAGGCCACCCTCACCTCCTCCGACGAGACGAAGGCCACCTTCAGCCCGAATGGGGGGAGGTGGGGAGGTGAGTCAGAGGGGGGTGAGGTCGTCGGCGTGGACGACCGGCCGCTGCATGTCCGACGGCAGTTCCGTCGTCGACCGGCCCAGCATCTCGTCGAGCTCCGTGGCGTCGTATGCGACGACGCCGCGTGCGACGGGGACACCGTCCGGCCCGACGAGAGACACGACGTCGCCGCCGTGGAACCGGCCGCTGGTCGCCGTGATGCCCGCCGGCAGCAGGGAACGCCGCTTGTCGACGACCGCGCGGACCGCCCCGCTGTCGAGGTGCAGTTCGCCCTGGGTGTCGGCGGCGTGCCGGACCCAGAACTTCCGCGCCGACAACCGTGTCGGACGCGCCGCGAACGCGGTCCCGACGTCGGCGCGGGACAGGGCCCGGGCGGCGTCGCTCGCCGCGGCCAACAGGACCGGAACCCCGGAGTCGGCGGCCAGGCGAGCCGCGGACAGCTTCGACGCCATGCCGCCGGTGCCGAGCGCTCCCCCGGACCCGGCAACCACACCGTCGAGGTCCTCGGGGCTGGTCACCTCCGGGATCAGAGTCGCCGCCCCCTTGCGGGGATCGCCGTCGTACAGGCCGTCGACGTCGGACAGCAGGATCAGGGCGTCCGCACTGACGAGGTGCGCGACCATCGCCGCCAGCCGGTCGTTGTCACCGAACCGCAGTTCCGCGGTGGCGACCGTGTCGTTCTCGTTGACGACGGCGACGGCGTGCAGGGCGCGCAGCCGGTCGAGGGTGCGCTGAGCGTTGCGGTACTGGGTCCGACGGGCGATGTCGTCGGCGGTGAGCAGCACCTGACCGACGGTGCGGCCGTAGCGGTGAAACGAGGTACCCCACGCATGCGCCAACGCGAGCTGGCCGACGCTGGCCGCGGCCTGCTTGGTCGCGAGGTCCCGAGGCCTCTTCGACAGCCCGAGCGGAGCGATGCCGGCACCGACGGCCCCGGAGGAGACCACCACGACGTCGGTTCCCGCCCGCATGCGCGCCTCGATCGCATCGGCGAGCGCGTCGAGCTTTCCGCGGTCCAGACCGGCGTGGAGGCTGGTCAGTGCCGACGATCCGATCTTGACGACGATGCTGCGGGCGGTCGCGATCTCGGTGCGTGTCGCGGATCCCGTCACTGGTTCTCGGGGTCCTCGGATTCGAGCCCGCGCCGGACCCGGTGGGCGTGCTTGCGCTCGGCGGCGCCGATGCGCTCGACCTGGTCGAGTCGGGCGTCGGTGCCGCGACCGGTGCGGGTCAGGTCGACGCCGGCGGGGGTCTGCGGTTCCCACTCGAAGCTGACGTCGCCGATGGTCACCGAGCAGCCGGGCTCGGCGCCCATCTTGACCAGCTGGTCCTCGACACCGAGCCGGGCGAGCCGGTCCGCGAGGTAGCCCACCGCCTCGTCGTTGTCGAACGCGGTCTGACGGATCCACCGTTCCGGCCGGGCGCCTCGCACGATGAACCCACCCGGGGTCTCGGGGTCGGCGATGATGCTGAAGCCGGTCTCGTCGACGGCGATGGGCCGGATGACCTGACGCTTCGGCGCGGCGGGCGGATGGGCGATCCGGTACTCCTCGACCATCTTCGCCAGCGCGAAGGTCAAGGGGCGCAAGCCTTCCCGGCTCACGGCGGAGATGGTGAACACCGGCCAGCCACGCGCCTCGAACTCGGGCGTGACCATCTCGGCGAGTTCCGCGGCGTCGGGCACGTCGGCCTTGTTGAGGATCACGATCCGGGGCCGGTCCGCGAGGTCGCCGAGGCTCGCGTCACCCGACAGCGCCGGCTTGTAGGCGGCGAGTTCGGCCTCGAGCGCATCGACGTCGGAGACGGGGTCGCGGTCGGATTCGAGGGTCGCGCAGTCGACGACATGAGCGAGCACCGCACAGCGCTCGAGGTGCCGCAGGAAGTCGAGGCCGAGGCCACGTCCGGCGCTGGCGCCGGGGATCAGGCCGGGCACGTCCGCGACGGTGAAGGTGGTGTCACCACTGGAGACGACGCCCAGGTTCGGCTGCAGGGTGGTGAACGGGTAGTCGGCGATCTTCGGCTTGGCCGCGGACAGCACGGACACGAGCGACGACTTGCCCGCCGACGGGAATCCGACGAGCCCGACGTCGGCGACGGACTTCAGTTCGAGAACCAGGTCCCGTTCGACGCCCTCCTCGCCGAGGAGCGCGAACCCGGGGGCCTTCCGCGCCTTCGACGACAGCGCGGCGTTGCCGAGGCCGCCCCGACCGCCCTGCGCGGCGACGAACTTCGTCCCGATGCCGATCAGGTCGGCGAGGATCTGGCCGTCCTTGTCCAGAACGACCGTGCCGTCCGGAACTTTCAGGACAAGGTCGGAACCGTTCGCCCCCTCGCGGTTGCCGCCCTCGCCCTGCCTGCCGTTGGTTGCCTTGGCGCGGGGGTGGAAGTGGAAGTCGAGCAGCGTGTGCACGTTCGAGTCGACGACGAGCACGACGTCACCGCCGCGCCCACCGTTGCCGCCGTCCGGTCCACCGAGTGGCTTGAACTTCTCGCGATGCACGGAGGCGCAGCCGTTGCCGCCCTTGCCTGCGCTGACGTGCAGCACCACACGATCGATGAACCTGGACATGACTGCCGGATTCCTTCCTGTCAGTCGGTGAAAAGCAAGAGGGGCGAGCCGGGTGTGTGACCCTGGCCCGCCCCTCCTGGAAGCGCGTTGCGCAGCAGCAGACTCAGGCCTCTGCCGCAGCCGGAACGATGTTCACGGTCTTGCGTCCCCGCTTGGTGCCGAACTCGACGGCACCGGCAGCGAGGGCGAACAGCGTGTCGTCGCCGCCACGGCCGACGTTGACGCCGGGGTGGAAGTGCGTGCCACGCTGACGGACCAGGATCTCACCGGCGCTGACGGCCTGACCGCCGAAACGCTTCACGCCGAGTCGCTGGGCATTCGAATCGCGACCGTTGCGCGAGCTGGATGCACCCTTCTTATGTGCCATGACGGACCCTCCTCAGGGTTTGTGAAGCTCGGTTGAAGACTCGAAGGATCGAGTTACTTGATGCCGGTGACCTTGAGGACCGTCAGCTTCTGACGGTGGCCCTGCCGCTTGTGGTAGCCGGTCTTGTTCTTGAACTTGTGGATGCGGATCTTCGGGCCCTTGGTGTGCTCGACGACCTCACCGGTGACCTCAACCTTGGCCAGCTTGTCGGCGTCGGTGGTCAGCTCGGATCCGTCGACGACGAGGACCGGGGTCAGCGAGACAGCAGCGCCGGGCTCACCCTCGATCTTCTCGACCTTGACAAGGTCACCAACAGCGACCTTGTACTGCTTTCCGCCGGTCTTGACGATCGCGTACGTTGCCATCGGACGGCTACCCCTTGCTACTTCGAACGTGCTCGCGCGGAGGTCGCGCGACTGGTCTTGTGTACTTTGCTTCCTCGGCCCCTCCGGCGCCCTTGCGGGCGCAGCAGAGCTTTGTCGCCGAGTAGCGACCGGTCAAGATTACGGGATTGCGATTGGCAGGGTCAAACCGCCCCCGCCAATGTCACACCCGGCACCCGGACCGGTCACCCGGTCATGCGTCGATCGGAGGCCCTGCGGGCCGCCCCGCCGCACGCCTGCGCGGACGACGCTTCGGCGCCACGGGTTCCGCCACCGGTTCCACGGCGACCGGCGTTACGGCGCCGTCACCGGCTGCCACGAGCGGCTCCGGCACGGACACCACGGCGGGTTCGGGGGCAGGGACGTCCTGCTTCGCGATCACGACGACCGTCCCCTCCTCCGGCCCCTCGGGATGTTCGGGCGCGGCGGTCGCGCGCGAGGCCCTCCGGGAACGACGACGGGCCCGGGGCGCCGCCGCGGCGGTCTCCTGCTCGGCCGCGTCCGGCTCGGCGCCGGCTGCCGCTTCCGTCACGGCGGCGTCGGCTGCTTCGGTCCCCACGGGGAGGGCATCGTCGACGGTCTCCCCCTCGACGATCGACGGGCTGACGGTGTCCGGCTCGGTGGCCACCGGCTCGATCGAGGCCGTGGCGCCGGACTCGGCCGCTGCCGCCGGCGAGTCCGTGTCGACGATCGGCACCTCGGCACTCTCGGCAGCGGGCGTATCGGCGCCCTCGGCAGCCGGTGCATCCTCGGTTGCCGGCGCGGCATCGTCGTGCAGATGCGCGGCCATCGCCAGCGCGACCGGATGCGCACGCTTGGCACTCGCATCGGCCTCGCTGTGGCCGTTCTTCTCCGGCGCCGGGTGCTGCTCCGCGGGAGCCGCCTTGTCGCGACCGCCACGCTTGCGCCTGCTGCCGCCGGATTCGCTCTTGCCCTGTGTCCGCGAACCACCGTCGTCGCCGCCGCGGACCTCGACCGGGTCCGCGTGCACGATGATGCCGCGCCCGTGGCAGTGCTCACAGGTCGTCGAGAACGCCTCGACGAGGCCGGTGCCCAGCTTCTTGCGGGTCATCTGGACCAGGCCGAGCGAGGTGACCTCCGAGACCTGGTGCCGGGTGCGGTCCCGGCCGAGGGCCTCGGTGAGACGGCGCAGGACGAGATCGCGGTTCGACTCGAGCACCATGTCGATGAAGTCGACGACGATCATGCCGCCGATGTCCCGCAGCCGCATCTGGCGGACGATTTCCTCCGCGGCCTCGAGGTTGTTGCGGGTGACCGTCTCCTCCAGGTTGCCGCCGGCACCGGTGAACTTTCCGGTGTTGACGTCGACGACCGTCATCGCCTCGGTCCGGTCGATGACGAGGGTGCCGCCGGACGGCAGCCAGACCTTGCGGTCCAGCGCCTTGGACAGCTGTTCGTCGATCCGGCGGGCCACGAAGACGTCGGGTCCACCCGCCTGCGGCTCGTAGCGCTCGACGCGCGGCAGCAGGTCCGGGGCCACGGTCCGGATGTAGCTCTCGACCGTCGACCAGGACTTCTCGCCCTCGATGACGATCTTGGAGAAGTCCTCGTTGAACAGGTCGCGGACGACCTTGACCAGCATGTCCGGCTCTTCGTACAGGGCCTTCGGGTTGCCCGACCTGCCCTTGTCCGCGGCCTCGGCCTGCTGTTCGATCTCCGCCCACTGCGACTGCAGCCGCTGCACGTCGCGCGACAGTTCCTCTTCGCTGACGCCCTCGGCGGCAGTGCGGATGATGACACCGGCCTCCGGCGGCACGACCTCGCGCAGGATCTCCTTGAGACGCTTGCGCTCGGTGTCCGGCAGCTTGCGGCTGATACCCGTGGACGTACCACCCGGCACGTAGACCAGGAACCGGCCGGCCAGCGAGATCTGCGTCGTCAGGCGGGCACCCTTGTGCCCGACCGGGTCCTTCGACACCTGCACGAGCACCTGATCGCCCGGCTTGAGCGCCTGCTCGATCTTGCGGCTGTTGCCGCCGAGCCCCGCGGCCTCCCAGTTGACCTCACCGGCGTACAGGACGCCGTTTCGGCCACGGCCGATGTCGATGAACGCGGCCTCCATGGACGGCAGCACGTTCTGCACCCGGCCGAGATAGACGTTGCCGACCATCGACGCGGACGCCGAGGTGGTGACGAAGTGCTCGACGAGGATGTCGTCCTCGAGAACGGCGACCTGGGTGAGTCCGTCCGGGTGGGCCTGACCGCTCTTCTCACGGACGACCATGACCCGGTCGACGGATTCGCGGCGTGCGAGGAACTCGGACTCGGTGAGGATCGGCGGACGGCGCCGTCCCGCGTCGCGGCCGTCGCGGCGTCGCTGCCGCTTGGCCTCGAGCCGTGTGGACCCACTGATGCCCTGCACCTCGTCCTTGGCGGCGCGCGCCTTGGTTCGAGGTTCGCGCTCGTGCACGACGGTCGTGACGCCGTCGTCCTCGGTGCTGTCCGCGGCGTCGCTGCCCTTGCGACGGCGCCTGCGGCGGCGGCGACGGCTGGTGCCCTCCGACTCGTCGGCGTCCTCCGCATCCTTCGCTTCGGCGGCGTCGGTGTCGGCCTCCTCCGCCGTCGTGTCGGCGGTCTCGGGCTCGGCGGTCTCGGGCGCGGCGGCGACGTCCGGCTCCGCATCCGGCTTCTCGGCCGGCTGCTCGGAGGATTCGGTCGTCTCGCCCGCGGAGTCGGACTCGCCGCGTCCACGCCCGCGTCCGCGCCGGCCGCGACGGCGGCGACGGCCCTGACCCTCGGCCTCGTCGTCGTGCTCGGCCGACTCGCCCTTCGGTCCGGTCTCCTCGACGGTGCTCGTCTCGGCGGCCTGCTCGCGGTCGGGGACTTCCTCCGTCGCGGCGGGCGCGGCGGCGGTGGTCACCTGGATCGGGGCGTCCTCGTCCGGTGCGGCGGCCTCGCGCCGGGCACGCCTGCGCCGCGGCGGCGCCTCCGCGGCCTCGGGCTGCAGGAATAGCGGTGCCTGGAAGACCGGCACCTCGCTGGGCGCGGCCGGCACCTGCCGGGTGGAGGCGGCGTCCGTGAACAGCCCGCTCGACGCGGGAATCTGTGCCTCGGCGATCAGATCGGGCGACGCCTGCAGTTCGGTCGTCTCGTCGGCCGGTGCCGGAGCGGTCTCACCGGCCGCTGCCGTCTCGGCGACGGGGGCCGCCTCGGTCTCGCCGGTCGGCGCTGCCTCGGACTCACCGGCAGGCGCTGCCTCGGTCGGCGCATTCAGCGCGGTGTGCACCCGCTCGGCGAGCGCACGATCGATGCTGGACTGCGCGCTGCGCAGCTCGACTCCGAAATCGGCGACCTGGGCGAGAACCTGCTTGCTGGTCAGCCCCAGGATCTTCGCGAGAGCGTGGACTCGCATCTTCTCCGGGAACACCGGAGTTGCGGGCTGTGAAGTTTCGTGCGGCGCTTGATCGGCCACGTAAGTCTCCTCGGGCCCCCGGGCGCGTCCACCTGTCGGAGTGCGCGGCCACTCGAGGGCACTGTCTGTGTGCTCACACCGGGGTGTGAGTCCGTCTGGTCTCGCCCCGTACCGATATCTGTGATCGCTGGGGTCACGTCCATCTCGTATGGGGCCTGGCAGGCTGAACTCCGCGTCCCGTGCGCCTGATCATCCAGCGTGCGGCCGGGGAGGGATTTCCTCCGCCTGGCAGCAGCGATGCGGACATCGAGCCGTGGTGTCATCCGGTCTGCCGCACCCGATCGTCGGTGCCGCCCGAACTGTTCCGGCGGGCAGGGACGAGCCGTGCGCGGGTCAACCAGTGTCAGTATCCCACACGCGCCGGGCGCACCGCGCCAACGCCGCACCGCACCCCCCGCCGAACCCGATTCGGACGGCGGGGGGTGCGGTGCGACGGGACGGAAGTGCGACGAATCAGGACTGTGCGAGGTTGGGGAACCAGAGCGCGATCTCGCGCGCGGCGGACTCCACGGAATCGGATCCGTGCACCAGGTTCTGCTGCCCGTCGAGGGCGAGATCGCCACGGATCGTGCCGGGGGCGGCCTTCTCCACCGGATCGGTTCCGCCGGCGATCTGCCGGAACGCCGCGATCGCGCGCGGCCCCTCGACCACGGCGGCGACCAGCGGACCCGACGTGATGAACTCGAGCAGGCCCGGATAGAAGGGGCGTTCGGCGTGTTCTGCGTAGTGCTCACCCGCAACGTCCGTGCCGGCCGTCCGCATCTCCAGTGCGGCGACGCTCAGACCTTTGCGCTCGACTCGCGCGAGAATTTCTCCGATCAGGTTGCGGGCAACGCCGTCGGGCTTGATCAGTACCAGGGTGCGCTCAGTCACGGGCGGACAGCCTATCGGGTCCGCCGCGGCCCCCGAACAGACGGGTCAGTCACGCTGACCGCGCAGCAGTCCCCGCTCGATCCGGGCCTCGATGTCCTTGCGCAGGTACAGCAGGTACGCCCACACCGCCGAGAACAGCAGACCGAGCGCCCCGATCGCGGGATGAATCACCCATCCCGCGATCATCCCGACCTGCAACGCGAGGTTCAGGCCCATCGCCCAGGTTCGCGACTGGACACCGCACGCGAGGATCATCAGCACCCCGAGCGCGGTGAGGTAGACGATCTCCCACGTGTCGATACCCGTACCCAGCTTCGCGACGGCCGGAATTCCGAGGAACACGACGATCGCTTCGAGGATCAGGGTGCCCGAGCAGACGCCGCGGAACCCCTTCCAGGGGTCCACGGCCGGCGGCTTGTACTGGGCGGGCTGGTCGGGGGTGCTCACGCTGGGTCCTTTCCGAACAGGGTGCGGGCCTCGCCCGCGGTGACGACGGATCCCGTGACCACGACGCCGGCGCCGGAGATCGCTTCGCCCGGCTCGCCGACCTCCTCCGCCAGTGCGATCGCGGTCTCGATCGCGTCGGGCAGCGTCTGCGCGACCACGACCCGTTCGTCGCCGAAGCGGGCGACGGCGATGTCGGCGAGCTGCTCGACGTCCATCGCACGCGGCGAGCCGTTGGTGGTCACCACGATCTCGTCGAAGACGGGTTCGAGGGCGGCGAGGATGCCGTCGGCGTCCTTGTCCCCGAGCACGGCGACGACACCGACGAGTTTGCGGAAGTCGAACTCGTCGGCCAGTGCGGCGGCGAGGGCCCGGGCTCCGTCGGGATTGTGCGCCGCGTCCAGGAACACGGTCGGGGCGTTGCGGACCCGCTCGAGCCGGCCCGGGTTCGTCAGCGACGCGAACGCGCCCCGGATCGCGTCGACATCCAGTTGCTTGTCGGGGCCGGCGCCGAAGAACGCCTCGACGGCCGCGAGCGCGAGCGAGGCGTTGCGCGCCTGGTGCTCGCCGTGCAGCGGCAGGAAGATGTCGGTGTACACGCCGCCGAGGCCCTGCAGTTCGAGCTGTTGGCCACCGACGGCGATCTGCCGGGCAAGGACGCGGAACTCCGAACCCTCCCGCGCCACGGCCGCGTCCGCGTCGACGGCGCGCCGCAGCAGCACGTCCATCACCTCGGGTTCCTGCTGCGCGATGATCGCGACGGTGTCGCGCGGGACGATCGAGTCGGGCGCCTTCTTGATGATCCCGGCCTTCTCCGCGGCGATCGACGCGAGGTCGGTGCCCAGGTACTCGGCGTGGTCGAGGCTGATCGGCGTGATGACCGCGACCTGGCCGTCGACGACATTCGTTGCGTCCCAACGTCCCCCGAGACCGACCTCGATGACACCGACGTCGACGGGCGCCTCGGCGAACGCGGCGAAGGACATCGCGGTGAGCACCTCGAACTTGCTCATCGCCGGGCCGCCCGCGGCCTCCGACTGCATGTCGACCATCTGAATGTAGGGCGCGAGCTCGTTGTAGGTGTCGACGTAGGTGCGCGGCGAGATCGGCGCGCCGTCGATGCTGATCCGCTCGGTCGCGAGCTGCAGGTGCGGGCTGGTGGTCCGGCCCACCCGGCGGTGCAGTCCACTGAGCAGGGCGTCGATCATTCGGGTCACGGACGTCTTGCCGTTGGTGCCCGCGACGTGGATCGCCGGGTAGGCCCGCTGCGGCGAGCCGAGCAGGTCCATCAGCGTCGCGATCCGGGTCAGAGACGGCTCGATCTTCGTTTCCGGCCAGCGCTTGTCGAGTTCCGCCTCGACGAGCGCCAGCTCCGCGAGGTCGACCGGGGAGGGAACCCCCGGCCGCGCGGGATCCGCCTCGCTCACGCCTGCCCCAGCTCCGCCAACCGTGCGGTGATACGCGCGATCTCCTCCTGCGCGACCTGCCGGCGACCGCGGATCTTGTCGACGACGGCGTCGGGGGCCTTCGCGAGGAACGCCTCGTTGCCGAGTTTGCCGGTGGTGCCGGCCAGTTCCTTCTCCGCGACGGCCAGGTCCTTCTCCAGTCGCTTGCGCTCCGCGGCCACGTCGACGGTTCCGGACGTGTCGAGCTCCACCGTCACCGTGGCGAGGGTCAGGCGCACCTCGATGGAGGCGGTCGCCCGGAAGTCGTCGCCGGGGGCGGTGAGCCGGGCCAGCGAGGACACGGCCTCGATCTGAGCAGTGAGGTCGGCCGTCTCGATCTCGGACAGGCGGGCGGCGACCTTCTGGGAGGGCTTGAGGCCCTGGTCGCTGCGGAAGCGGCGGATCTCGGTGACCAGCTTCTGGAGGTCGGCGACGCGCCGGGCGGAGTCGGCGTCGGTCGGGACGCCGGTGGCCTCCGGCCACGCCGCGACGACGACGGACTCGCCGCCGGTGAGCACCTTCCACAGCGTCTCGGTGACGAACGGGATCACCGGGTGCAGCAGACGCAGCAGCGCGTCGAGGACGGTGCCGAGCACGGCCTTGGTGCCCTCGGCGTGGACGCTGCCCTCGGCGAGCTGCGGCTTGGCGAGCTCGAGGTACCAGTCGCAGACCTCGTCCCACGCGAAGTGGTAGAGCGCCTCACAGGCCTTGGAGAACTCGAATCGCTCGAACGCCTCGTCCACCTCGCCGCGAACCTGCTCGAGCCGGTCGAGGATCCAGCGGTCGGCGTCGGTCAGGGACGCCCGGTCGGGCAGGTCCGCGACGACGGCGCCGTTCATCAGCGCGAACTTGGTCGCGTTGAACAGCTTGTTCGCGAAGTTGCGGGACGACTGCGCGTGGTCCTCGCCGACGGCGAGGTCACTGCCCGGGTTCGCACCACGCGCGAGGGTGAAGCGCAGCGCATCGGCGCCGAAGCGGTCCACCCAGTCGAGCGGGTCGATGCCGTTGCCACGCGACTTCGACATCTTCTTGCCGAACTGGTCGCGAACCAGTCCGTGCAGGAACAGGTCCGTGAACGGAACCTTGGCGTCGCTCACCGCGTCGTCGCCGGCAACGTAGGTGCCGAACATCATCATCCGGGCGACCCAGAAGAACAGGATGTCGTAGCCGGTGACGAGAACGCTTGTGGGATAGAACTTCTGGAGCTCGGGAGTCTTCTCGGGCCAGCCCATCGTGGAGAACGGCCACAGGCCCGACGAGAACCAGGTGTCGAGGACGTCGGGGTCCTGCTCCCAGCCCTCGGGTGCGGTCTCGTCCGGGCCGAAGCACTGGACCTCGCCGTTCGGGCCGTACCAGATCGGAATCCGGTGACCCCACCACAGCTGTCGGGAGATGCACCAGTCGTGCATGTGGTCCACCCACGCGAACCAGCGCGGTTCCTGGCTGGCCGGGTGGATGGTCGTCTCACCGTTGCGGACGGCGTCGCCGGCGGCCTCGGCGAGCGCGTCGACCTTCACCCACCACTGCATCGACAGCCGCGGCTCGATGGTCTCGCCGGACCGTTCGGAGTGACCGACGCTGTGCAGGTACGGGCGCTTCTCGGCGACGACGCGGCCCTGCTCGGCGAGCGCCTCGCGCACCTTCACGCGGGCCTCGAACCTGTCCATCCCGTCGAACTGTGTTCCGGTGTCGGCGATCCTGCCGGTCTTGTCCATGATCGTGGGCATCGGCAGGTTGTGCCGCAGACCCATCTCGAAGTCGTTCGGGTCGTGCGCGGGGGTGATCTTCACGGCGCCGGTGCCGAACTCGGGGTCGACGTAGTCGTCGGCGATGATCGGGATCGCGCGGCCCGTGAACGGGTGCTCGAGGGTGGTACCGATGAGGTGCCTGTAGCGCTCGTCCTCCGGGTGGACGGCGACGGCCGTGTCGCCGAGCATCGTCTCGACACGCGTGGTGGCGACGATGACGTGCGGCTCGTCGTCGTTCAGGGAGCCGTAGCGCAGCGAGACGAGTTCACCCTCGACCTCCTCGAACTTGACCTCGATGTCCGAGATCGCGGTCTGCAGCACGGGCGACCAGTTCACGAGGCGCTCGGCCCGGTAGATCAGGCCGTCGTCGTACATCCGCTTGAAGATGGTCTGGACGGCCCGGGAGAGGCCCTCGTCCATGGTGAAGCGGTCGCGGGACCAGTCGACGCCGTCGCCGATGCGCCGCATCTGGCCCTGGATCATGCCGCCGGACTCGCGCTTCCAGTCCCAGACCTTCTCGATGAACGCCTCGCGACCGAGATCCGCCTTGGTGACGCCGTCCGCGGCGAGCTGCTTCTCGACGATGGTCTGGGTGGCGATGCCGGCGTGATCCATGCCGGGCAGCCACAGCACCTCGTAGCCCTGCATCCGCTTGCGGCGGGTCAGCGCGTCCATGAGGGTGTGGTCGAGTGCGTGACCCATGTGCAGGCTGCCGGTGACGTTCGGCGGCGGCAGCACGATGGAGTAGCCGGGCCTGTCGCTGGTCGCGTCCGCCTCGAAGTACCCGGCCGCCACCCAGCCCTCGTACAGCTGCTCCTCGACGGCGCTGGGGTCCCAGCTCTTCGGAAGGGCGTCGGCGGGGTTCTTGGATTCTTGCGGCGCGGCACTGGTCACCCGGTCAATTCTAGAGAACGATCCTCACTGTGCTTCGCGCCACATGGCCCACAGCGTCGGGCCTCCCCCGGGAATCGTGATCTCCCCGGTGACCTCGAAGCCGAACCGCTGGTAGTAGGGGATGTTCGACTCCTTGCTCGACTCCAGGTACGCGGGTGCGTGCTCGGAATCGCAGCGGTCGAGTCGCGACCGCATCAGGGCCTGCCCGTGACCGGCACCACGGACGTCGGGGTCCGTCCCGATCGAGCTCAGGTACCAGTGCGGCGCCTCCGGGTGCGCTGCCTCCATCGTCTCCCCGACGGTACGAGCCACGTCGACCCGGCGCCCGAAGGCGATCAGGAGGGCCGGCACCATCCGCATCCGCGTCCACCGCGACTGCTTCCACCGGTCGGGCGGATCCCAGAGCGTCGCGCCCGCAGCGCCTCCTGCCCCGTCGGTGGCGAGTTCGACTCCGCCGAGCGCGAGATGGTGGTGGCGGGTGAACGCGCCGAACGCGCGCGGCAGGCCGCCCCTGCGCTCGTCCGGATCGGGCCACATCCAGATCGAGACCGGGTCGTCCTGGAACGCCCGGGCGAGCACCCCGGCGACGGCGGGGACGTCGGAGCGGTTCGCCGGTCGCACGCTGGCCATGGGTCGACGGTACTGCGACGGGATCGGGCGCGCCCGGCAGCGGCGATCACCTAGGTTTGCGCCATGACGACGGCGTGGCTCTTCCTGGCGGTGGCGATCTGCGCGGAGGTGCTGGGCACGAGCCTGCTTCCGCGCACCGACGGCTTCCGCAGGCCGGTGCCGACGATCACGGTGCTGGCGCTGTACTCGACGGCGCTGTACCTGCTCTCGCAGGCACTGAGGTCGCTGGACATCGGCGTCGCGTACGCCGTGTGGGCGGGCGTGGGAACAGCGGTGATCGCCGCGATCGGGATGCTGGTGCTGAAGGAGCCCCGCACCGCGTCCCGGATCGCCGGGATCGCACTGGTCGTCGCGGGCGTGGTCGTGCTCAATCTCGGTGGCGCGGCATGAGCGACCGCTTCAGGGCCTGGGCGTTCCTCATCGCGGCCATCGCCGCCGAGATCACCGCGACCGTACTGCTCGGCAGCACCGAACAGTTCACCCGGCTACTGCCCTCGGTGGCCGTGATCGCGGGCTACGTCCTGTCGTTCGCGTTCCTCGCGCAGGCGCTGCGCACGCTGCCCGTCAGCCTCGCGTACGCGATGTGGTCGGGCATCGGGACGGCGACGGTCGCACTGATCGGCGTCCTCGCCCTCGGCGAGGAACTGTCGGTGGCGAAGGTCGGCGGCGTCGCCCTGATCGTCGCCGGTGTGGTGGTACTCAATGTCGGCGGTGCGCACGGCGACGCCGGAGCGCGGTCAGCGGAGCCCGTGCTTGCGGGAGACGATCTTCTCGACGAGCCCCCGCGGCGCGATCCGGCGTAGCGCGAACACGAGCGGCGCGTTGCTGCCGACGGCGTACAGCACCTTGGGCTTGTCTGCGTCGATCGCCTCGAGCACGGTCGTCGCGACCGTCTCGGCGGAGATCCCGCCGCGCTCGTTGGCGTCGAGGTGCTCGATCATCGTGTTGTAGTCGGCTGTGTAGGGCGAGCCGTCCCGCAGGTAGTGGGTGCGCCGCTCACCGATGCCGGTTGCGATCGACCCCGGTTCCACGGTCGTGATCCCGATCCCGAACGGAGACACCTCGCGGCGCGCAGCCGTCGCGAAACCTTTGATCGCGGCCTTTGCCGCGACGTACGAGGACCGATGCGCGAGAGGGAAACTCGCGAGCATCGATCCGACCATCACGACCCGCCCGTAACGCCGGGCGCGCATGCCCGGAAGCAGCAACTGAGTGAGGCGTACCGCTCCGAACACGTTGGTGCGGAACAGCCGGTCGATCGCCTCCATCGGCAGTTCCTCGAGGGGACCGCTCTGGCTCTCCCCCGCGTTGTTCACCAGGACGTCGACGTCCGCCGCCGCGGCCGCGCACGCCGCGATGCTCGCCTCGTCGGTGAGATCGAGGGCGAGGTACTCGACCCCGGCGATCGGCCGGGCGACGGAGTCCGGGTTCCGGCTGGTGCCGTACACCTTCCAGCCGCGACCCACCAGCGCCCGCGCCACCGCCTCACCGATACCCGACGACGCCCCCGTCACGAGAGCCGTCCGTGTCGCGACCATTGCTTCCGCCCTTCGTCTCGTGCCGGAGTCGGCACAGGTGCCGCCGAACCTAGTGCACGACACGCTCCGTTCGGGCGGACCCCCACGACGCGAGCGTGCGACGGTGGACTCGTGACTGGGTGCACCGGTGTCGACGGACGGCTTCGACTGGGCTGTCAGCCTGTACAACCTCGCGATCGACGACGAATCTCTCGCCGTACTGCAGGCGTCGCTGCATCCGGGCGACCCCATACGCAGGTGACGCCGCGATCAGTTGCTCGGGATCGGCGGATGCCCCTCCGACGCCTGGACGACGACGAAGCCCGTCCCGGTCAGCCCCAGCTGGTACGCCTCCCCTGACCCACGACCGACGACGGCGCCGAGCTTGGCGGTCTTGCGGATCGTGGACTGCAGTCCGCTCGACCACATGACGGCGCTCTGCATGTCGACGAACGTGGGCACGTCCACGTTCAGCACGACGGGGGTGCCGTAGGTCGTGATCGCGAGCACGCCGTGCCCACTGAACGTCGTGTTGAACAGTCCACCGCTGAGCATCGACGCGCCTTCGACCCGCTTGATGTCCCAGTCGAGGGCGCTCTCGAACGCGAGCACGTTGGTGCCGTTGACGGTGACCGACTCGCCTTCGAGTTCGAAGAGGAAGATCTCGTCGGCGTCGGCGGCGAGGAACACGTCGCCGCTGCCGGACACCTCCATCAGCGGCATGCCCTCGCCGGTCAGTGCCTTCTTGAAGAACTTCCCGATGCCGCCGCTGCCCTTGTAGGCGAAGTCGACGTCGCCCTGGTAGGCGACCATCGAGCCCTGGCGCGCGAGGAAGTGCCCACCGGTGCCGCGCAGGTCCACCTTGAGCATCCGCGGGTTCTGCAACATGAACTTGCCCGGGGTTCCGGCGCGTTCGGTGTTGGTGAAGAGGTCGCTGCGCACGGGGGTCCTTCCGTCGGTGCCCGTCAGGCGCCGAGGAGCGGCGCGATCCGGGGCGGGATGTTGTCCAGAGCGTAGGGCAGCGACAGCACCGTGCTCCACGTCATCGCCTCGGCGGCCTCGTCCTCGAGGATGATCACGCGACCCTCCTTGACGGCGGGCAGCTCGGCGTAGACGGGTGTGTTCGCGAGCTCGGCGCGAAGCTTGTCACCGAATCCGCCGCCCGCGTACCAGACGAGCAGGTCGGCCTCCGCGAGGGTGAGCTGTTCGGTGCTGATCGGCGCGAAGTTCGTACCGGTGATCTGCTGGGTGACAGGAGGATTGACGAAACCGAGCTCGGTGAAGAAGCGCACCTTCGGATCCTCGGGCCCGTAGACGCCGAACTCGCCGGGAGCCTTCAACGCACCGACGATCACGGTCTTCCCGGCGAACTCGGGATGAGCAGCGGCGACGTCGGTGAACTGTTGCTGCACCGAGGTGACCAGTTCTTCCGCCTCGTCACTCTTCCCGAGGGCGGTCCCGACGATCCGGGTCTGCTCCTGCCAGGGCACCCCGAAGTCCTCGAAGTCCGCCGGCTGCGTCACGGTCGGTGCCAGGGCGGAGAGCTTGTCGTGCTGCGACTGGGTGACACCCGAGTACGTTCCGAGGATCAGGTCGGGCGCGGCCGCGGCGACCTTCTCCATCTGGATTCCGGAGCTCGCGCTGCCGACGATCGCGGGCTGCGCGCCACCGAGCAGGTCGTGCGCCCACGGCCACGTCGCATCGGGCTGGTTGCCGTACCAGTCGAACACACCGACCGGCACCACTCCGAGCGCGAGGATGGCGTCCTGATCGTTGTAGCCGACGCTGACCACCCGCTGCGGGTCGGCGGGGACGACCGTCTCGCCGTACTTGTCGGCGACCGTGGCGCCCGTCGATCCGCCGGAGCCGCCGTCACTGCTGCATGCCGTCGCGAGGGCCAGCAGCACCCCGGACGAGCCGATCAGAAACCCCCGCCGCGACACGCTGTACGCCACCCGATGCTCCCCTCGTCGACCGTCAAGTCAGGCAAGGCTAGCCGACCGAGCGGGTGTCGGCGGGGCTCCCCCTACCGGCGGCGACGGCTTCACGAGAGAATGCACCCATGACGCGGAAAGCCCCCTCCCACGACATCGACGAGTCCGACCTGGTGGTCACCGGCGCGAAGGACCATGCGGCGGGGGTCAAGGCCGTCGCGATCACCATGCAGCGGGCAGTCGAGCAGATGGGTACCGTGCGGACCGCGCAGACGCTCACCCGGCTCAACCAGCGGCACGGCTTCGACTGCCCCGGATGCGCCTGGCCGGAGACACCCGGACACCGCAAGCCCGCGGAGTTCTGCGAGAACGGAGCGAAGGCCGTCGCCGAGGAGGCGACGCGCCGCACCGTCACGCCCGAGTTCTTCGCGGCTCACTCCGTCGCCGAACTGTCCGGGAAGACGGACTACTGGCTCGGACAGCAGGGCCGGCTGACGCACCCGATAGTGCTGCGGGACGGCGCGACGCACTACACGCCGATCGGGTGGGACGAGGCGTACCGGCTGATCGCCGACGAACTGCGGGCGCTGCCGTCTCCCGACGAGGCCGTGTTCTACACCTCCGGCCGCACCAGCAACGAGGCCGCGTTCCTGTACCAGTTGATGATTCGCAGCTTCGGCACCAACAACATGCCGGACTGCTCCAACATGTGTCACGAGTCGTCGGGAAGCGCACTGTCCGAGTCGATCGGCGTCGGCAAGGGGTCGGTGACGGTTCCCGACCTGGAGTTCGCGGACCTGATTCTGATCGCGGGCCAGAATCCCGGGACGAACCATCCACGGATGCTGTCCACGCTGCGCGCTGCGAAACGCAACGGCGCGAAGGTCATCGCCGTCAATCCGCTGCCGGAGGCGGGCCTGCTGCGCTTCAAGGACCCGCAGACCGTCGACGGAGTCGTCGGCGACGGCGTGGAGATCGCGGACGAATTCCTGCAGATCCGACTGGGTGGCGACATGGCGCTGTTCCGGGGACTGGCACGGCTGTTGTTCGAGGCGGACGACGCGGCACCGGGAACCGTCGTGGACCGCGCGTTCGTCGCCGAGCACTGCGCCGGCTTCGACGAGTTCGAGAAGGCCGCCCGTGCGGTCGATTTCGACACCGTCCTCGACGCGTCGGGCCTGACGATGACGCAGGTGCGGGAGACGGCCGACGCACTGATCGCGTCCGACCGCACGATCGCCTGCTGGGCCATGGGCCTGACGCAGCAGACGCACGGTGTCGCGACGATCCAGGAACTGACGAACCTGCTGCTGATGCGCGGCATGATGGGCAAGCCCGGCGCGGGTGTCTGTCCGGTCCGCGGTCATTCGAACGTGCAGGGCGACCGGACGATGGGCATCTGGGAGAAGATGCCCGAGAAGTTCCTCGCCGCGCTGGACCGGGAATTCGGGATCACCAGCCCCCGCAGGCACGGATTCGACACCGTCGACGCGATCCGGGCGATGCGAGCCGGCGACGCGTCGGTGTTCATGGCGATGGGCGGCAACTTCATCCGCGCGACGCCCGACACCGACGCCACCGAGGAGGCGCTGCGGCGGTGCAGCCTCACGGTGCAGGTGTCGACCAAACTCAACCGATCCCACGTGGTGACGGGACGGACGGCGCTGATCCTGCCCACCCTCGGGCGCACCGACAAGGATGTCCAGGCGAGCGGGAAACAGCTGGTGTCCGTGGAGGATTCGATGTCGATGGTGCACCTGTCACGGGGCAGCCTCACCCCGGCGAGCGAACACCTGCGCAGCGAGGTAGCCATCGTGTGCCAGCTGGCCGGCACCCTGTTCGGTGCGGGCCACTCGGTGCCGTGGGCAACGCTGGCGGGGAACTACGACCTGATCCGCGACGCCATCTCGCGCGTCGTCCCCGGCTGCGAGAACTACAACGAGCGCGTCCGCCAGCCGGACGGTTTCCAGCTGCCGCACCCGCCGCGGGATCGTCGCGAGTTCCCCACGCACACGGGCAAGGCGAACTTCGTCACCGGCGAACTGCAGTGGGTCCGGACCCCTCCGGGCCGGTTGATCCTGCAAACCATGCGCAGCCACGACCAGTACAACACCACGATCTACGGACTCGACGACCGGTACCGCGGTGTCAAGGGCGGCCGCCGGGTGGTCTTCGTGTCGGCCGCCGACCTCGCCGAACAGGGACTCGCCGACGGGGCTCTCGTCGACGTGGTGTCGGAGTGGACCGCCGCGGACGGGACGGTCGAGGAGCGACGGGTGCGGGACTTCCGCGTCGTCGAGTACTCGACCCCGAAGGGCAACGCCGCCGCCTACTACCCCGAGACCAACCCCCTGGTCCCCCTCGACCACGTGGCCGCCAAGTCCAACACGCCGGTCTCGAAGGCCGTCGTCGTCCGGCTGGAGCCGGCCGGGGGCAACTGAGATGGGGCGTGTCACGGCGAGGAGGCCGGTACTGCGCATCGGCCCGAACGGGTCCGTGCGGCGACCCGACAGTCTCGCGGTCGAGGAGCCCCTGGAGATCCGGATGGGAGGACGGTCGCTGACCGTGACGATGCGGACACCCGGTCACGACATCGACCTCGTGCACGGTTTCCTGCTCGGCGAGGGCATCGTCCGGTCCGCGGCGGACGTCGCGGTGATCCGGTACTGCGACGGCGTCGACGAGGACGGCGCGAACACCTACAACGTGCTCGACGTGGCGCTCGCAGCGGGCGTTCCGGAACCGGTTGTGGCGCAGCGCAATTTCCTGTCCACGTCGGCATGCGGCGTGTGCGGCAAGGCGTCGCTCGACGCGGTGCGGGTGAAGGCACCGTACGACCTGACGGAGTCGACGCCGACGGTGTCCGCGGAGATTCTCGCGGCCCTGCCCGGTTCTATGCGGTCGCGGCAGCGCGTGTTCGACTCCACCGGCGGCCTGCACGCCGCGGGACTGTTCACCTCCGACGGGACCATCCTCGCGCTGCGGGAGGACGTGGGGCGGCACAACGCCGTCGACAAGGTGCTCGGCTGGGCGGTCACCGAGAGGCGGGTCCCGCTGTCGGAGGCGATCCTCGCGGTCAGCGGGCGGGCATCGTTCGAACTGGTGCAGAAGGCCGTGGTCGCGGGCGTCCCGATGCTGGCCGCGGTCTCGGCGCCGTCGTCGCTCGCCGTCGATCTCGCCGCCGAGTCCGGCCTGACGCTGGTCGGCTTCCTGCGCGGCGAGACGATGAACGTCTACACCGGCGAGCAGCGGATCGAGCTGGGGTGACCTGCGCCGAACGGGCGGTTGGTGCACCCTCCCTTCCGGATGCAACGCGGGACGATTCCGACGCTCACGCCGATCAGCGTGGTCCGATCGGAACCCCCAGCATCGTTCCGAGGACTCCGGAGTTGGTGGACACGTAGGTCTCCGCCGCACCCGGCTCCGTCACCGTGGACGTCACGGTGCGGGTGTCGCAGCCGGACGGGACCGGAGCACCGTCGAACCGGGCTCGCAGCCAGTTCAGGGCGTCGGAGGCGCCGGTGACGATCAGCGTGGCGTGCAGGCTCGTCTCGTCGCGACGGTAGGTGACCGGGGTTCCGCCGCGGCAGTACCGGTCCACCATCGTGTCCACGGTCGAGATGGGGATGATCTCGTCGTGGACGCCGCTGTACACGTACACCGGTGCGGTGGGAGCCGAGGCACCCAACCCCGCATCCGCGAGTGCGGCGGCCACCGCGGGGTCGGCCACCAGCTGTGCGTACGACACGGTGAGGAAGTCGGAGGTGGGACGGAAGGCGTTCGACGCGACCGCCCGGGCCACGCACTGGCCGGACATGGCGTCGACGGCAGCCCGACCGCCGGGCGTGAGGTGCGCGTCCATCATCCGGCCCACGTCCGGGTACACCCGACTCAGCGACGCGAGCACGGCGACCGCCAGCCCCGACCACGCCGTCCCGCCGAGCTGGGTGACGGCCGCCGGATCCGGCGCCGGTGAGCCCATCGCGACGCCCCGCAGATCCAGCTCCGGCGCGTACGTCGGCTGTACCTGCGCGGCCCACCCGGTCGCGAGTCCGCCACCCGAGTAGCCCCACAGCCCGACCGGGGTCCGTGTCCCGGCCAGGCCGAGCGGTGCGAACGCCTGCGCGGCCCGGACGCCGTCGAGGACCGCGTAGCCGGGTTCACGAGGCGCTGCGATTCGCGCCGACGGGCCCTCGTGATCGGGCACCGACACCGCCCATCCCTGCTGCAGCGCGTGATCGACGAAGGTCATCTCACTCTGTGTGAACACCCCTTCGGGACCCGACCCCGCCCGCATCGCCACCGACGGTCCGCAGGCGGGATCGCTGCTGTCGTGGGCCACCTGATACGACAGCAGCGGGCGCCCACCCACCGGCGGTGCGCCCGCAGGCAGGATCACCGTTGTCACCGTCGTGGTCGGCGCGCCCGTGAAATCCGTGGTCCGGTACAGCAGCTGCCACGCCTGCGCGTTGAAGGGCAGTTGCGAGTAGGAGGCCAACTGAACGGGGCGCTCCCCCAGGATCGTCCCCGGCCTCGCCGACTCGAAACCAGCTGGTGCGCGGTAGAAGTCGTCGATACCCGGGGGTTCGGCGGACGCAGCGGCCGGGACAGACACCACCGCTCCACACACCGTGAGCAGAACACTCAACACACGTAGGCGAAGGCGCATCGTCGGAGTGTAGGCGCTGGAGCGTCACAGCGTGGGCGATCGCCACCACCAGCCGCCCGCCGAGCGCCGTCGACACCCTGTGCACAGGGGTGGTCCCGCATGCGCAGGGCCGATGCACGCCGAACAGGGGTGCGCACGGTCGAAAACCCCTGTGCACACCCCTTTTCACGGTCGGGTGACGGTCAGCTACCCCGCTTGATCCACTCCTCGAGGTGCGGGGACTCGGTGCCGATGGTGGTGCCGTCACCATGGCCGGTGTGCACCGTCGTCTCGGCAGGCAACGCGAACAGCTTGTCGCGAATGGAGCCGATGATCGTCGGGAAGTCCGAGAAGGACCGTCCCGTCGCGCCGGGGCCTCCCGAGAACAGGGTGTCACCGGTGAACAACTCCCCCGCCTCCGGCAGGTACAGGCATGTCGATCCGGGTGAGTGCCCCGGCGTGGCCATGGCCTGGATGTCGGTGCCCGCCACCGCGATCCGCTGACCGTCCTCCAACGAGCCGTGCGCGACGCCGGGGTGGGTCATCTCCCACAGCATGTCGTCGGCCGGGTTGAGCAGGATCGGGGCGTCGAGACGCTCCGACAGTTCCGGGGCAACGGTGATGTGGTCGTTGTGCGCGTGGGTGCACACGATCGCAACGACCTTCCGCCCGCCGACCGCGTCGATGATCGGCTGCGCGGTGTGCGCGGCGTCGATCACGACCACCTCGTCGTCGTTGCCGACGAGCCAGATGTTGTTGTCGACCTGCCACTCGCCACCGTCGAGCGCGAACGTCCCGCTGGTGACGACGCGGTCGACGCGGATCGGAGAGGTGCTCACAGGACGACCACCGAACGCAGCACCTCGCCGCGGTGCATGGACTCGAACGCCTCCTCGACCTGATCGAGGGCGATGCGCTCGGTGACGAACTTCTCCAGCGGCAGTCGGCCCTGCTGGTACAGGTCGACGAGCATCGGGAAGTCACGCTCGGGCAGGCAGTCGCCGTACCACGACGACTTCAACGCCCCACCGCGGGAGAAGAAGTCGACGAGCGGCATGTCGAGGGTCATGTCGGGGTTCGGAACGCCGACGAGGACGACGGTGCCGGCCAGGTCGCGGGCGTAGAACGCCTGCTTCCACGTCTCCGGACGGCCGACGGCGTCGATGACGACGTCCGCGCCGAAGCCGCCGGTCAGGTCCTGCACGGCCTCCACGACGTCGAACTCGGTGGCGTTGATGGTGTGGGTCGCGCCGAGATCGCGGGCCCAGTCGAGCTTCTTGTTGTCCCGGTCGACCGCGATGATCTTGTTCGCCCCGGCGAGGCGCGCGCCCACGATGGCCGCGTCACCGACGCCACCGCAACCGATGACCGCGACGGAGTCACCGCGGCCGACGTTGCCGGTGTTCACGGCGGCACCGAGTCCGGCCATGACGCCGCAGCCGAGGAGCCCGACGACGGCCGGGTCCGCGGACGGGTCCACCTTGGTGCACTGACCGGCGTGAACGAGGGTCTTGTCCGCGAACGCCCCGATGCCAAGGGCCGGGGTCAGCTCGGTGCCGTCCTCGAGGGTCATCTTCTGCGTCGCGTTGAAGGTGTCGAAGCAGTACTGCGGGCGGCCGCGCTTGCAGGCGCGACACTGACCACACACGGCACGCCAGTTGAGGACGACGAAGTCACCGACCGCGACGGACTCGACCCCCTCGCCGACGCTCTCCACGACGCCGGCGGCCTCGTGGCCGAGCAGGAACGGGAACTCGTCGTTGATTCCGCCGTCGCGGTACGTCAGGTCGGTGTGGCACACGCCGCAGGCGGCGATCGCGACGACGACCTCGCCGGGGCCCGGGTCGGGGATGGTGATCGGGACGATTTCGACCGGCGCGCCCTTCGCGCGCGCGATCACACCTCGTACCTGCTGCGGCATGCTGCTCTCCTCACGTGTCGTGGCTGCGGTGCCGTGCGTGATGCACGCATGGCGATACCCGCATACCGACCGTAACCCGCGCCGCGAATGTGGCGACCTGGCCGAAAGAGCGGTTCCACCTGTCCGATAGGACAGGGCCTGCCTCGTCGAGAGCGCAGCAGCCACAGGCTGTCGAGAATGCGCCCGATGACGACGCGTGTGAGCGCGTTGCGCGAACGTGATGTGCCTGAACGACGTGGTGCGCACGTGTCCGCGACGCCTAGGGTGCGGCCCGGACTCCCGCCTCGGAGGCCAACGCGGCCGCCTCCCCCCGGGTCCCGACCTGCAGCTTCCGCAGAACCGCGGCGACGTGGAACTTCACCGTGCTCTCACTGACCCGGAGCCGTTCGGCGATCACCCGGTTGCGTCGGCCCGCGACGAGATGTTCGAGCACCTCGATCTCGCGTGGCCCCAGCACCGACAGGGTGTGCCTGCCCTCCGCCGTCTCCGCGCTGTCGAGGGGCAACGTCGCCGACAGCCGCGACCCCCAGCCCGGCGTCGACTCGGATTCGTATGTGCCGCCGAGCGTTTCGATACGTGGCCGCAGCTGCCGCGCCAGCTCCGCCAGGTCGACGGCGCCGCGGCCGTCGTCCCGGACGTCGATCAGCAGGTTCGCCCCGTCGCAGTCCCAGGCAACCCGCACCCGACTCAGGTCGGGTTGCACCACGAGCCCGAGCACCGCCCCGCGGACCACCGCCCGCGCCGCGTGCGCGACCTCGCCGGGCAGCCCGCGCCCACCGACCGGCGGATCCACGAACTCGACGACGACGCCCGACGGCACCAGTCCCCGCAGTTCGCCACGCAGTCGCGCGAAGGCGGTGGTGACCGCCTCCTCCGCCATCTCGCGGTGCTGGTCCACGGCGGTGCGGAGCCCGATCAGCGCGGAGGTCGCGGACTCCCGCGCGGTCGTGCGGGCCCTGGTGTCGTCGAGGTCGGGCGAGCGCAGTGTCGCCAGGATCGTCTCGAGCGTGGCGGCGTGGGCCTCGGTCAGCTCGGCCACCGTGCGCGCCCGCTCCGCAGACGCGGCCCGCGACTCGGCGAGGTAGGCGGGGCTGGCGTGTCGTACCTGCAGCTGGATACCGAGCGCCACGACGGCGAACAGTGCCGCGAGCAGTCGGGTGTCCACGTCGGCTGCGCCACGGGGGACGACGACGAGCAGGGTGTCGGTGCGGTCGAGGATCGCGTGGACCGAATGCTCACGTCCACCCAGCGTCGCGACGATTCGGCGGACGATGGACGAATCGTGCTGCGCCGGACCGAGCTCCGAGCGCACCCTGTCGAGCTCGGCAACGGTGACGCGATCGACGATCCGTGGATCGCCCGCCACCTTGCGCGGTCGCCCGGTGCACTCTCGGGTGAAGATCACCAGCGCCGAGTGCGGCACGAGCTGCGCCACCAGGGCGGAGAACCTGCGGCCGATGTCCGGTAGCGGGCCGACCAGCACCCCGCGGAGCGCGTCGAGACGGTCTTCCTCAGCGCGGCCTGTCATGCCGCCACCCTAGTGAGGCGCCGCCGATGCGGGTCAGCCGACCGCGACGGCGTCGACGAGCAGCTCCGCTCCGGTCGCGGCGCGAACCTCGTCGACCGTGACCCCGGGTGCGGTCTCGACCAGACGCAGGCCGTCGTCGGAGACGTCGAGTACGCAGAGGTCGGTGATGATGCGGTTGACGCACCGTTCGCCGGTCAGTGGCAGCGTGCACTCGGCGACGATCTTCGGTTCCCCCGACTTGCTGCAGTGGTCGGTCAGGACGATGACGCGGCGCGCCCCGTGGACCAGGTCCATCGCGCCCCCCATGCCCTTGACCATCGCGCCGGGAATCATCCAGTTCGCGAGGTCACCGGTTTCGCTGACCTGCATCGCGCCGAGGACCGCCACGTCGACCTGCCCCCCGCGGATCATCCCGAAGGACTGCGCGGAGTCGAAGAAGGACGCACCGGGGAGGACCGTGATGGTCTCCTTGCCCGCATTGACGAGATCGGCGTCCACCTCGTCCTCGTCCGGATACGGTCCGACTCCGAGGACGCCGTTCTCGGAGTGCAACACCACCTCGACGTCGTCGGGGATGTGATTCGGGATCAGCGTCGGCATCCCGATCCCGAGGTTGACGTACTGACCGTCCTCGAGTTCCCCGGCCGCACGGGCCGCCATCTCGTCCCTGCTCCAGCTCACTTCCGTACCGTCCTCTTCTCGATCGGCTTGTCTCCCGCCACCGGTACGTGCACGACGCGCTGCACGTGAATTCCGGGCGTGTGCACGTCGTCCGGATCGATCTCGCCGGGTTCGACGAGGTGCTCGACCTCGGCGATCGTGATTCGTCCGGCGGCGGCGGCGGGCGGATTGAAGTTGCGACCGCTCTTGCGGTACACCAGGTTTCCGTGCCGGTCGCCCTTCCAGGCGTGCACGAGCGCGTAGTCGGTGACGATCGCGCGTTCCATCACGTAGGTGACGCCGTCGAACTCGCGGGTCTCCTTCGGCGGGCTGGCGAGCGCGACAGCTCCGCTCGAGTCGTACCTCCGCGGCAAGCCGCCCGTGGCCACCTGGGTTCCGACGCCTGCGGGAGTGAAGAACGCCGGGATGCCGGCGCCGCCCGCTCGCATCCGCTCCGCAAGCGATCCCTGCGGCGTCAACTCCACCTCGAGTTCGCCGGCCAGGTACTGCCGCGCGAACTCCTTGTTCTGCCCGACATAGGAACTGATGGTGCGTCGGATGCGGTGCGATGCCAGGAGGACGCCCAGCCCGAAACCATCGGTGCCGAGGTTGTTGGTGACGGTCTCGAGGTCCGTCGCACCCTGCACGTGCAGGGCCGCGATGAGTGCCTCCGGCACTCCGACCAACCCGAATCCGCCGACCGCGAGGGAGGCGCCGTTCGGGATGTCGGCCACCGCCTCGGCTGCTGTGGGAATGACTTTGTCCATCACGCCGACCACGATAGCTCGTTTGGTCCGCATTGTGAACACGTATCCGCATAGCGAACATTTCCGGTCCCACTCGTTGCTCGCGTCACGTCGGGCGCCTATGCTTGTTCGTATAGCGGCGCCATGTACACCATGCGAACACGCGCTCGCTCAGACCGGCCGGACGGCTTCCTTCGACGAAATGGCCAGAGCATGATCCACCTGCCCCCGCGCTACCGCGGCAAGGACGACGCCGAGGAGGCACCCCTCGACTTCGCCGACTACCGCACGACGTCCCTGCGCACACCGAGGCAGCCCCTGACCCTGCTGCCGCAGCGGCTGACCGAACTGACCGGGCCCGTTCTCGGCGAGGAGCGCGTCACCGCGGCCGACGCCGACCTCACCCTCGCCAACGGCGGCGAGGCGAGCGGACAACGAATCGTCGTTCACGGGCAGGTCCTCGACAGTGACCACCGTCCGGTGCCGAACACCCTCCTCGAGGTGTGGCAGGCCAACTCGGCCGGACGCTACCGGCATCAGGGTGACCAGTGGCCGGCCCCGCTCGACCCCTTCTTCAACGGCGTCGGCCGCACGATGACGGACACGCAGGGCCGCTACTCCTTCACCACGATCAAGCCGGGCGCATACCCGTGGGGCAACCACCACAACGCATGGCGACCCGCGCACATCCATTTCTCGCTGTTCGGTCGCGCGTTCACGCAGCGGCTTGTCACGCAGATGTACTTCCCTGACGACCCGCTGTTCTTCCAGGACCCCATCTACAACTCGGTGCCGGACGGCGCGCGTCAGCGGATGATCAGCGTGTTCGACTACGAGGCCACCACCGACAACTGGGCGCTCGGATTCCGCTTCGACATCGTGCTGCGCGGCCACGACGCCACCCCCTTCGAGGAGGACGACCACGATGACTGAGTTCGCACCGCGCTATCCGGTGGTCCCGGGCGACTTCACCACGGTGAAGTTCGGACCGACCCCGAGCCAGACCGTCGGCCCCTACCTGCACATAGGACTGCCGTGGGCGGACGGTGCGGAGGTGGTCGCCCCAGGCACCCCGGGCGCCGTCGAGATCACGGTGACGGTGCTCGACGGCAACCGGGATCCGATCGCCGACGCCATGGTCGAGACCTGGCAGGCCGACGCCGAGGGCCGATTCGACCACCCCGACGATCCGCGTGGCTCACAGGACTGCACCTTCCGCGGCTTCGGCCGGGTGCCCGCGGACGCATCGGGCACCGTGGCGATCACCACCGTCAAGCCCGGCGCGCTGCCCGCCGAGAACGGACTGCGGGAGGCCCCGCACATCGACGTGTCGGTGTTCGCACGCGGGATGCTCGACCGCGCGATCACGCGCATCTACTTCCCCGACGAGGAAGCGGCGAACGCCGCCGACCCGGTACTGTCGGCCCTGCCGGAAGCCCAGCGCGCCAAACTCGTTGCCCGCGCGACATCGACCGGGTACCACTTCGACATCGTGGTCCAGGACGCCGATCCGAACGGTGCCGAAACGCCGTTCTTCCGCTTCTAGGGGGCTCGTGTGACTCGGGGTGAACTGTTCGATCCGGTGTTCGGCGCGGAGCGGCTGGGTCCACTGCTCTCGGACCGCGCGTGGCTGTCGGCGATGCTCGAGGTCGAGGGCGCGCTCGCGCACGCTGCCGCCGACTCCGGCGTCATCGCCGCCGACCACGCCGTGATCGTCGCCTCGGCGGCCCGAGACCTGTCGAGCACCCTCGACCCGGCACTGCTCGGGGTCGAAGGCGCGGCCGGCGGCAATCCGGTGATCCCCCTGGTTCGGCACCTCCGCGCGGCGTGCGCACCCGCCGGTGTGCCCGGTTCCGCGGTGCACACCGGAGCGACGAGTCAGGACGTGATCGACACCGCCCTGATGCTGCTCGCGCACCGCGCCGGAGCGGTCGTCGCCGACGATCTGGCCGCGGCGGCGGACGCCGCTGCGGACCTGGCCGCCCGCTGTCGGGACACCCCGATGGCTGGGCGCACCCTCGGTCAGCAGGCTCTGCCCACCACGTTCGGTGCGCTCGCCGCCGGATGGTGCGCGGGCCTCGACCATGCACACCGGGCACTGCGCCAGGTGCTCGGATCGCTTCCGGTCCAGTTCGGCGGGGCCGCAGGCACTCTCGCCGCGCTGTACCCCCACGGACTCGACGTCGCCGATCGACTCGCCGACGAACTGGGGCTGGCCAGGCAGACCGTGCCGTGGCACACCGACCGCGTGCGGACCGGCGAACTCGCCGCAGCACTCGGCGTCGCGGCCGGGGCGGTCTCCAAAGTGGCGACCGACATCGTGCTGATGGCGGCGACCGAGGTCGGCGAGGTCGCCGAGAACTCGCCCGGCGGATCGTCCGCGATGCCGCACAAGCGCAATCCCGTCGCCGCCGTGACCGCCCGCGCTGCCGCGCTCCGGGTTCCCGGGCTGGTGTCCACGGTGCTCGGCGCGATGGCCCACGAGTTCCAGCGCGCCGCAGGCGCATGGCACGCGGAATGGGAGACCGTCACCGACCTGCTCCGACTCACCGGCGGGGCTGCGCACCGCATCGCGAACTCGCTCGGCGGGCTGCAGGTGGACGCGACCGCGATGCGCGACAACCTCGACGCGACCGGCGGGATGCTGCTCGCCGAACGCGTCACCGGCGCCCTGGCCGCGCACACGGACGCCGCTCGTGACCTCGTCACCGCCGCCTGCGCCGCGGGACGTGCGCTCGACAGCGATCCGTCCGTCCTCGCCCACCTCGACGCCGAGACCGTTCGCGAACTGCTCGATCCCGCACACTATCTCGGCCACGCAGGCGATCTCGTCGACCGCGTGCTGGCCTCCCGGTCCACGATCGAGGAGGCGTCGCGGTGACCGTCACCCTCGCCCACGAACTCACCGGACCCGGCCCGGGCGCCCCCACCGTCGTCCTGCTCGGTTCTCTCGGATCGGATCGGTCCATGTGGGACCCGCAGGTGCGGACCCTGTCCGACCGGTTCAACGTTCTCGCCGTCGACCTGCGCGGGCACGGCGCGTCTCCCACGCCCCCCGGCCCGTACACCGTGGCCGAACTCGGTGGTGACGTGCTCGCCCTGCTCGACGCCCTGGCCCTGCCCGCGGCACACGTGGTCGGGCTCTCGCTGGGCGGCGCGGTGGCCCAATGGCTCGCCACCCACTCGTCCAGGCGGGTCCAGACCCTGACCCTGCTGTGCACGTCGGCGAGGTTCGGCGAACCCACCGGGTGGCTCGACCGTGCGGCCGCGGTCCGTTCGGAGGGCACCGAGTCGATCGCCGAGGCCGTCGTCGATCGCTGGTACACGGGCGAACTCGCCGCACGTGACCCCGAGCTCGTCGCGTCGTCGCGCGCGATGGTCGCGGCCACCTCGGACGAGGGCTACGCCGCCTGCTGCGAGGCACTGTCGGGGTGGGACGGTCGCGCCGATCTGGCCCGAATCGCGGCACCGACCCTGGTGATCGCCGGTCGCCAGGACCCGGCGACCACACCCGCCGATCTGAGGAGCATCGCGGAGGGAATCGCGAATGCGACCCTGCACGTACTCGACCCCGGCGCGCATCTGGCGAGCGTCGAGCAGGCCGGCCGGGTCACCGCCCTGATCGCCGCGCACGTGGCCGGACCCGCCCAGCGCAGTGCGGCCTACGAGACCGGGATGCAGGTGCGACGCGCGGTGCTCGGCGACGCCCACGTCGACCGCTCGATCGCGGGCACCACCGAGTTCACCGCTCCCTTCCAGGATTTCATCACCCGCACCGCGTGGGGTGACGTCTGGTCCCGGACCGGACTCGATCACCACACCCGGCGCCTGCTCACTCTCGCGATCCTGACGGCGGTCGGCAACGAGCACGAGCTGGACATGCACATCCGCGCGGCGTTACGCGACGACGTCACGCCGGAGGAACTGGTCGAGGTGTTCCTGCACACGGCGATCTACGCGGGTGTGCCGAACAGCAACCGGGCCTTCGCACTCGGCAAGAATGCTCTGGCGGAGCATGCCGGATCGACCGGTACGGCTCCGGGCGCCGCCACCGCCGGCGCCCCCGCCGAGATCGAGGAGCAGTCCGGACCATGACCGAGCCGTCACCCGACTACGTGCAGTCCCTGGCCCGGGGACTGTCCGTCATTCGTGCATTCGACGCCACCCACCCGCGGCAGACCCTCAGTGAGGTGGCGAAGGCCACCGACCTGACGCGCGCCACGGCGCGCCGGTTCCTGCTCACGCTCGCCGAACTGGGGTACGTCCGGACGGACGGCTCGGTGTTCTGGCTGACACCGCGGGTCCTCGACCTGGGCTACAGCTACCTGTCGAGCCTGACGCTGCCGGAAGTCGCGGTCCCGCACCTGGAGTCCTTGACGAAGAAGGTGCGCGAGTCGGCGTCGGTGTCGATCCTCGACGGTGGCGAGGTCGTGTACGTGGCACGCGTCCCCGTCAGCCGGATCATGACCGTCGCGATCACCATCGGGACCCGGTTCCCCGCATACGCCACGTCGATGGGCCGGGTGCTGCTCGCGGGACTCTCGGAATCCGCGTTCGACGAGTACCTGAGCACGGTCACCCTCACCCCGCTCACCGGCCGCACCATCGCCACCCCCGAGGCCCTGCGCGACGAGATCGCCCGCGTCCGCTCCGACGGCTTCTGCATCGTCGACCAGGAACTCGAGGAGGGGCTGCGATCGCTGGCCGCCCCGATCCGTGACAGCAGCGGTGCGGTCGTCGCCGCCGCCAACATCTCCACCCAGGCCGCCCGCTACTCGGCGGACGCCGTGCGCGCCGACCTGTTGCCCGAACTGTTGAACACCGCCAGGGCGATCGGCCTCGACCTGGTGCGCATGCAATCGACTCCGTGAACGAAACATGAGGTACCCCAATGCTCGACGCCGTCATCTGTGAACCCCTGCGCACCCCGGTCGGCCGATTCGGCGGCGTGTTCAGGGACATCGCACCGGAAACCCTTGCGGCGACGGTGATCGCCGAACTCGTCACCCGCACCGGCATCGATGGCGGGCAGGTCGACGACGTCATCCTCGGACAGGCCTCCCCCGGTGGCGACGCCCCGGCGATCGGCAGGGTCGCCGCACTCGACGCCGGCCTCGGCATCGACGTGCCCGGCGTTCAGGTGGACCGGCGCTGCGGATCCGGGCTGCAGGCCGTGCTCCAAGCGTGCATGCAGGTCGCGACCGGGGCGTCCGACCTGATCGTGGCCGGCGGCGTCGAGTCGATGAGCCAGGCCGAGTTCTACGCCACCGGGATGCGCTGGGGCGTCAAGGGCGAGGCCGTCGCGCTCAGCGACCGTCTGGCCCGCGCCCGGGTCACGGCGGGCGGCAAGAACTTTCCCGTCCCCGGCGGCATGATCGAGACCGCGGAGAACCTCCGCTCCGAGTTCGCCATCAGTCGCGCCGACCAGGACGCCCTCGCGGTGCAGTCGCACCAGCGGGCGGTCGCGGCGCAGCAGGCGGGCCGCTTCGCCGACGAGATCGTCGGGGTGACGGTGCCGCAGCGCAAGGGTGACCCGATCGTCGTCGACACCGACGAACACCCCCGCGCGGACACCTCCGTCGAGTCTCTCGCGACACTGCGCGCGATCCGGGCGAAGATCGACCCCGACTCGACGGTGACGGCCGGTAACGCGAGCGGCCAGAACGACGGCGCCGCCGCGTGCATCGTCACGACGGCGGAGAAGGCCTCGTCGTTGGGACTGCGCCCGTTGGCCCGACTCGCGGGCTGGGCGGTGGCCGGGGTGCCGCCGCGGACGATGGGCATCGGGCCTGTCCCCGCGACCGAGCGGGTCCTGGGCCGACTTGGACTCACGCTCACCGACCTCGACGTCATCGAGCTGAACGAGGCCTTCGCGGCGCAGGCGCTCGCGGTCCTTCGGACCTGGGATCTCGACCCCACCGACACCCGGCTCAACCCGAACGGGTCCGGCATCTCGCTCGGCCACCCCGTGGGCGCCACCGGGGCGCGCATCCTCGCGACAATGCTGCGTGAACTCGACCGCCGCGAGGGTCGCTACGGTCTCGAGACGATGTGCATCGGGGGCGGGCAGGGACTCGCGGCCGTCTTCGAGAACCTGCGCTGATCGGTGGGCCGAATGTCGCACCGTGGCGTCGGGTCGACGCGGTGCGGCACTCGGCCCCGACCGGCCGTCACTCGGCAGCGAGGATCCGCTTCATGTGCGCGGTCATCCGCGCCTCGTCGGCGTCGCGGCCGGTGAAGATGCGAAACGAGTCGACGGCCTGACCGACCGTCATCCCGACACCGCTCACCGTCCGGGCTCCCACCGCGCGCGCCCGGCGCAGCAACTCGGTCTCCGTCGGGCGGTACACCACGTCCGCCACCCACAGGTCCGGTCGCAGCAACTCCGCGTCGAGTGCGATCCCGGGATGCGCGGCCATGCCGATCGGCGTCGCGTGCACCAGGCCGTTCGCGGACCGGACCGCGTCGGAGACGTCGGTGAGCCCGCCGGACGCGACCGTACGCCCCGGGAACTGGCTCCGGAGCCGGTCCGCGAGCGCCGCCGAACGAGTGGGGTCGGCGTCGATGACGGTGAACGTCTCGGCACCGCGCTTCATCGTCGCGTAGGCGACCGCAGCTCCGGCGCCGCCCGCTCCCAGCTGGACCACCCCGCCGAGCGGCGTGTCACCGAGGCCGATCTCGAGATTGCGGGAGAAGCCGGTCCAGTCGGTGTTGTGGCCGGTCAGCCGGTCCCCGTCGATCTTGACCGTGTTGACGGCGCCGAGCATCCGGGCGTCCGCCGAGAGGTCGTCGAGCAGGGGCATCACCGCCTGCTTGCACGGGTGTGTCACGTTGAGTCCGTCGAAGCCGAATTCGACTGCGGCACCGAGTATCCGGGGAAGGGCTTCCAGCCCGCCGCGCGAGTCGATGTCGAGGATCCGGTACACGTACCCGACGCCCTGCGCGCGGCCCTCGGTCTCGTGCAGCGTGGGAGTGAGGGACCGGGCGATGCCGGACCCGATCAACCCGCAGAGGAACGAGGGCGCCGTCGGCGCCTCGATGCGAGCGGACGGGGCTGGGTGGGCGACGAGCGTCATGCGATCACTTCCGGCGTGTAATTAACTATCCAGTGAGTTAGCTCACCGTAGCATACGATTCGGGACGCGAACAGCGCCGAACGACGCAGGAGTTCGCAGACGACACCGAATCCCAGGAGCGACGATGGCGCCGGCCGAGACCGACCAGAAGGACCCCGCGAAGAAGGCGGCGGGACGAAACAGGACCGGGCGCACCCGGAACCCCGAGCGCACCCGGGAGGACATCCTCCGCGTCGCCACGGCCGAGTTCGCGGACAAGGGTCTCTCCGGCGCCCGCATCGACGAGATCGCCGCCAAGACCGCGACCACCAAGCGGATGCTCTACTACTACTTCGGCGACAAGGAGGGCCTGTACCGGGCCGTTCTCGCGAACGCCTACCAGGAGATCCGGTACGAGGAGGCCCAGGTCGACATCGACCACCTCGACCCCGAGGACGCGATCCGTGCGGTCGCCGAGATCACCTTCGACCATCACGAGGCCCACCCCGACTTCATCCGGCTGGTGTCCATCGAGAACACCCATCGCGGCGAGAACCTGGCGGCGATCGAAGGCATGGCGGAAACCCAGCAGCCCGCCATCGAGACACTCGAGCGCATCCTCGTCCGAGGCCGCGAACAGGGGTTGTTCCGGGCCGACGTGTCGTCACTCGACGTCCACATCCTGATCAGCTCGTACTGCGTCTTCCGGATCGCCAATCGGTACACCTTCGGAACCCTGTTCGACTGGGACCCGGCCGCCCCCGAACACCGCTCCCACCTGCGGACGATGCTCGGCGACGTGGTGCTGTCCTATCTGCGCTCCCGACCACGACGAGTTAACTAACCAGTTCGACCATTATTGACGTAACCCTGTGACCGGGATTACCTTGGCACGTGCGCGGTACGCACCACCCGTTCGTATCGCGAACACCAGGCCACTCAGGAGTTCCCGATGACCCTCGACCACAGCACCGACCGTCCCTCCCCCGACGTCGGTCCGAGCGACCCCAACGCCGACCCCACGAAGGCGAAGATGTCGGCGAAAGCCGCCTTCTTCGGCAGCATGCTCGAGTACTACGACTTCTACATCTTCGCGTCGGCGGCGGCGCTGGTGTTTCCGCACGTCTTCTTCGAGGGCTCGAAAAACCCCGTGCTGCTCTCCCTGGCGACCTTCGGCATCTCGTACATCGCCCGCCCGGTCGGCGCCGTCGTGCTCGGCCACTTCGGCGACCGTGCCGGCCGCAAGAAGGTGATGATGTTCTGCCTGGTGCTGATGGGCCTGGTCACCTTCCTGATCGGCTGCCTCCCGTCGTCGGCCGCCGCGGGCGCCGTCGGACCGATCCTGCTGGTCGTGCTCCGTGTGTTCCAGGGCATCTCCGCTGCGGGCGAGCAGTCGGGTGCGGGCTCGCTCACACTCGAGCACTCCCCCGCCAACCGCCGTGGCTTCTTCTGCAGCTGGACGCTCACCGGAACCCAGGCCGGGTTCATTCTCGCGAGCCTCGCGTTCATCCCCGTCGCGGCCCTGCCCGACGAGGCCCTCTACTCGTGGGGCTGGCGAGTTCCGTTCTGGTGCAGCCTGATCGTGCTCGTCGTCGCCTACGTCGTGCGACGCAAGCTCGAGGAGCCCGAGATCTTCGTCGCCACCCAGGAGGCCCTCGCCGAGTCGAAGACGGCCGCACCGCTGCCGGTCGTCGACCTGTTCCGCACCCACTGGCGTGACGTCCTTCGCGTCGTCTTCTGCGCCTTCATCGCCGTCGTCAGCACCGTGTTCTCCGTCTTCGGCCTGGCCTACGCCACCACCCCGGAGATCGGGATGAGCCGCACGACGATGCTGTGGGTCGCGATCGCCGCCAACGCCGTCGCCCTGGTGTCGCAGCCCCTGTTCGGCATCCTGTCGGACCGGATCGGCCGCAAGCCCGTCTTCATCGGCGGTGCCGTCGGGTCCGCGGCAGGCATCTTCCTCTACTTCGCCGCGATCGGCTCCGGCAACGTGATCGCGATCTTCGCCGCAGGCATCGCGCTCATGGGCGGCGTCTACGCAGCCACCAATGCCATCTGGCCCGCGTTCTACGCGGAGATGTTCTCCTCCCGCGTCCGGTACTCCGGCATGGCGATCGGAACCCAGCTCGGCTTCGCCCTCGCCGGTTTCGCGCCCACCATCGCGCAGGCCCTGCGCGGCGACGACGCCCACAACTGGATTCCCGTCGCGGCGTTCACCGCCGTCTGCGCCCTCATCGCCGCCACGTCCGCGTCCACCTCGCCGGAGAACTCCCGCACACCGCTCGCGGATCTGGACAAGCACGCTCCGGAACGGACCCTCGCCGGCGTCTGACCGCTCCAACGCAGTTGGGCCCCAACCGGACTCCGGTTGGGGCCCACCTCGTTCCGTGTCACATCGCTCGCAGCTGGGCCGCGAGGCGGACCGCGGCGTTGGCGTCGCCGTAGCCGCGGTAGCCACGGACCCGCTGCACGACCTCGAAGAAGAAGTCGGCGCCGACGGTGGGCGTGAACAGGTGGAAGAACTCCCCGTCGCCGTCCGTGTCGTAGAGGATTCCCGACTCGGCCATCCGGTCGAGAAGTGCGCGCGGCAGACCGAAGCGCGCGTCGAGATCGTCGTAGTAGTTGGGCGGAATCGGAAGCGGCTCGAATCCCCTCGCCCGCATCGAGGCGGCCGTGGTGAAGATGTCACTGCAGCCGAAGGCCACGTGCCCGATCCCACCGCGACGCGCGGCTCCGAGGTGTGACGTCACGGAGCCGGGCACCATGCCCAGCGTCAGACGCAACGGGTCCGCGCCTCCCCCCGGTTCCTCGAGCGCGCGGTTGCGCAACATGCCCACGGCGTCGGTGACGTCGAGCCCCTCGTGCGGTTCCATCGCGAACACCGAACGCAGCAACAGCATCACGCCGTCCCAGTTGTCGGACGGGATCGCCAGGCCGACGTGGTCGACGCCGGTGAACAACGGCACGTCGTCCTCCCAGCCACGCCCACTCGGGTACAGCTCGAACGCCGCCTCCCATGCCGCCGCGCTGGCCGGACCGCGGACGTCCAGCGACGTCGCGTCGGTGACGTCGAGTCGCACGACGTCCGTGTCCGTTCCACCGTCGGCACCGGGCATCGCGACGTCGCGGGCACGCACCTCGAGCGCGCGGGCCCGGGCGGCCCACGACTCCGGGTCGGCCGAGCGAACACCGATCTGGGTGAGCACGGGCAGGTGCGCGGGCAGGCCCGGCGCTGTCCAGACGGTGCCCGGGCTCGCGTCGACCACGACCGTCACCCCCGCGTGCCGCCACAGCTGGAGGTCGTGGGCGCCGTGCACCCCGGCCAGCCGGAACCCGAGCCGGCCGAGCACGGTGCGCAGTGCGTCGTCCTTACCGGGGCCCGCCGCGATCCGCAGGGAGACAACACCTTCCAACGGCGAGGCGGCCGGGGCTTCGAAGAGTACGGGCGAGGAGTCCGCCGCGACCTGACGCGCCACCTCCCCCTCCAGGTACAGCAGGGAGCGGTGGGCGTCGGCTGCGGTCCGGCCGGTGTCCGACCCGCGGAACGTGTCGTTGAAGATCTCCAGCGACCAGGGCCCGCGATAGCCTGCCGCCTGGACGTGCGTGCCGAACGCGGTGAGGTCGAAGTTGCCCTGGCCCGGGAAGTTCCGGTAGTGCCTGCTCCACTGCAGCACGTCCATCGCCATCGCCGGAGCGTCCGCGAGCTGCAGGAAGAAGATCTTGTCGCCCGGGATGTCCCGGATGCCCGACGGGTCGTCGCCGCGCGAGAGGATGTGGAAGCTGTCGAGACACACACCGAGCGCGGGATGGTCGGCGGCGCTCACGAGCTTCCAGGAGTGCCGGTACGTGTTGACGTGCGCGCCCCACGCGAGCGCCTCGTACGCGATCCTCAGACCTCGCCGCTGCGCCGCGTCGGCGAGGACGGTCAACTGCTCGGTGAGCAGATCGTCGTCGCGCACGGCCTGGGGCAGCGGCGACGAGCACACCAGGAGCGTGTCGCAGCCCAGCTGCTCCATCACGTCGAACTTGCGTTCCGCGCGAACCAGGTTGCGCGCGAAGGTGTCCGGGTCCACGGAGTCGAGGTCGCGGAACGGCTGGTACAGGTCGACGGTGAGGCCGAGATCCCGCGCCCGCGCCGCGAGGTCGGGCGCCGAGAGCGGCGAGCCGACGAAGTCGGGTTCGAACACCTCGAACCCGTCGAAGCCTGCCGCGGCGATCGCGGCCAGCTTCTCGTCGAGCGTGCCGCTCAGCGAGACGGTGGCGATGGACGTGCGCACGCGCTCCACCGTCAGCCCCTGCGGCAGAGGTACTCGACGGCCAAACCGTAACCGGCGATGCCGAGGCCCGCGATCACGCCGGTCGCGACCGGCGACACGTAGGAGTGTTGACGGAACTCCTCCCGGGCGTGCACGTTGCTGATGTGCACCTCGACCAGGGGAACCTCGAGCGTCACCAGCGCGTCGCGCAGGGCAACCGAGGTGTGGGTGTACCCGCCGGGATTGATGACGACACCGGAGGCCTCCGTGCGTGCCTCGTGCACCCAGTCGATCAGCACGCCCTCGTGATTCGACTGGTGCGCCTGGATGGTGCGCCCGAACCGCCCCGCGACGTCGTTGCACAGGGCCACCACGTCGTCGAGCGTCTCCCGGCCGTAGACCTCGGGCTGGCGCTGACCCAGCAGATTCAGGTTCGGTCCGTTCAGGACGTAGATCGGTCCGGGTGTCGCCACGACAGGCCTCCATCGCTATGTACGAAACAGTGAATTAGTTCGTACCAGGATAGCGCGGGTACCGGCCGTCGCGACCCGGACACCGACCCACGTACGACGAGGCGCCCCCACCGATCGGTGGGGGCGCCTCGTCGTACGTCGTCGTTACGCCGACTTGTCGCGACGCTCCCGCTCCGGCTTACGCGGAACGATCGTCGGCAGCACGTTGTCGTTGACGGTCTCCGCCGTCACGACCACCTTGGCGACGTCGTCGCGGCTGGGGATGTCGTACATCACCGGAAGGAGAACCTCTTCCATGATGGCCCGCAGGCCGCGGGCGCCGGTCCCCCGCAGGATCGCCTGGTCGGCGATCGCCTCGAGCGCGTCCGAGCTGAACTCCAGCTCGACGCCGTCCATCTCGAAGAGCCTCGTGTACTGCTTGACCAGGGCGTTCTTCGGCTCGGACAGGATCTGCACCAGCGAGTCCTTGTCGAGGTTCGTCACCGATGCGACGACGGGAAGGCGGCCGATGAACTCGGGGATCAGCCCGAACTTGATCAGATCCTCGGGCATGACCTCGGCGAAATGGTCCTGGGTGTCGATCTCCGCCTTCGAGCGAACCTCGGCGCCGAAGCCGATGCCCCGCTTACCCACGCGGTCGGACACGATCTTCTCGAGTCCCGCGAAGGCGCCGGCCACGATGAACAGCACGTTGGTGGTGTCGATCTGGATGAACTCCTGGTGCGGGTGCTTGCGGCCACCCTGCGGCGGCACGCTCGCCTGCGTCCCCTCGAGGATCTTCAGCAGCGCCTGCTGAACGCCCTCCCCGGAGACGTCGCGGGTGATCGACGGGTTCTCCGACTTACGGGCGATCTTGTCGACCTCGTCGATGTAGATGATGCCGGTCTCGGCCCGCTTCACGTCGTAGTCGGCGGCCTGGATCAGCTTGAGCAGGATGTTCTCGACGTCCTCGCCGACATACCCGGCCTCGGTCAGTGCGGTTGCGTCGGCGATGGCGAACGGCACGTTCAGCATCTTCGCCAGCGTCTGCGCCAGGTACGTCTTGCCGCAGCCCGTAGGGCCGAGCATCAGGATGTTCGACTTGGCGAGTTCGACGGTCTCACCACGCACGTCACGGCCCTTGTCACCGGCCTGAATGCGCTTGTAGTGGTTGTAGACCGCCACCGCGAGGGTGCGCTTCGCGTCGTCCTGGCCGATGACGTAGTTCTCGAGGAAGTCCCGGATCTCCGCAGGCTTCGGCAACTCGTCGAGTTTGACCTCGCTGGACTCGGCGAGCTCCTCCTCGATGATCTCGTTGCACAGGTCGATGCACTCGTCACAGATGTAGACACCCGGACCCGCGATGAGCTTCTTCACCTGCTTCTGGCTCTTCCCGCAGAAAGAGCACTTCAGCAGATCTCCCCCGTCACCGATGCGTGCCATCTCGTCAGGTCCTACTTCCTTCTCGACTGCACTCGCTGGTTGCGCCTACCGTTCCGCGGAGTCCTGGCGTCGCGGACGCCGTGCGGTCCCGGCCGTGGACACCGCCCTCATCGGGCGAAACCCCTGACAGTGACCGTACCCGTGTTTCCGGAACGAGGTCGACTTGTCGACCGTGTTTCGCGGCGCCCCACCCGAACGATGACCGTCCGGGACGGGGGCCGTCGCCGCCGTTGTCGCCCGGGGCGACAACGGCGACCGACACGACTACTTCTGGGCGGAGAGCTTCCGGTATTCCAGCACGTTGTCGATGATCCCGTAGTCCTTGGCCTCCTCGGCCGTCAGGATCTTGTCACGGTCGGTGTCCTTGCGGATCACCTCCGGGTCCTTCCCGGTGTGACGGCCGAGGGTGTCCTCCATCAGCCTGCGCATCCGCTCGATCTCGCGGGCCTGGATCTCCAGATCGGAGACCTGGCCCTGGATGCCACCGGTGGCCGGCTGGTGGATCAGCACGCGGGCGTTCGGCAGCGCCAGTCGCTTGCCCGGGGTACCCGCGGCGAGCAGGACGGCGGCCGCGGAGGCCGCCTGCCCGAGGCACACGGTGGTGATGTCGGCGCGCACGTACTGCATCGTGTCGTAGATCGCCATCAGCGCGGTGAACGAACCACCGGGCGAGTTGATGTACATCGTGATGTCACGATCGGGATCCTGCGACTCCAGCACGAGCAGCTGCGCCATCAGGTCGTTCGCCGAGACGTCGTCGACCTGGTTGCCCAGGAAGATGATTCGCTCCTCGAACAGCTTGTTGTACGGGTCGGAGGTCTTGACGCCGTAGCTGGTCTGCTCGGTGAACTGCGGCAGGATGTAGCGCGCGTGCGGAGCCGCCGGAGCGGCGCCGGCCAGGCCGCGGGGATCGAAGAGGTTTGCCATCTGTGTCTCCAAGGTGAGTAGTGGGCGGTGGGGCGCGACCGGCTCAGTTGCCGGCGCCGCCTGCCTGCCGCGCGCGGGAGATGACGTGGTCGACGAAGCCGTACTCCTTGGCCTCGGTCGCGGTGAACCAGCGGTCGCGGTCGGAGTCCGCGGTGATCTGCTCGACCGTCTGGCCCGTGTGCTCGGCGATCAGCTCGGCCATCTCGCGCTTGGTGTGCGCGAACTGCTCGGCCATGATCGCGATGTCGGAAGCGGTGCCACCGATGCCCGCGGACGGCTGGTGCATCATGATCCGCGCGTGCGGGAGTGCGTACCGCTTGCCCGGGGTGCCCGCGGAGAGCAGGAACTGACCCATCGACGCCGCGAGGCCCATGCCGAAGGTGGCGACGTCGCACTCGGCGAACTGCATGGTGTCGAAGATGGCCATGCCTGCCGTCACCGAGCCGCCGGGCGAGTTGATGTACAGCGAGATGTCGCGCGTCGGATCCTCGGCCGACAGCAGCAGGATCTGGGCACAGAGCTTGTTGGCGATGTCGTCGTCGACCTGGGTACCGAGGAAGATGATGCGCTCACGGAGCAGCCGCTCGTACACCGAGTCGCTCAGGTTCAGACCGGACGTGGCCGAAGTCATGGCGGGGCCCTGCGAAGCCGCCGGGTTGTGTGAAATCACGGTACCTGCCTTCTCGATCGCTGAAGTTTCTCGATCACGAATCGTTGGTTCTCGACACAGACATTAACGAACAGGGGCGGCCCCGGAGTCCCGGTGCCGCCCCTGTTCGCTTATGGCGTGAAAACTCAGCTCTCGTCGGAGCCCTCGGCCTCGTCGGCCTCGTCGGGGCTGCCGAACAGCTCCTTGGTGTCGACGGTCGCACCGGAGGTGTCGGTGACCGTGAACTGCTCGACGACACCGGCGAGCGCCTTGCCGCGACGGACGTCGGCGAACACCGCACCGAGCTGGCCGGCCTGCTGGATCTGCTGGATGAACTGATCCGGCGACATGCCGTACTGCTGAGCCTGGAACAGGATCCGCTCGGTCAGCTCCTGCTGGCCGACGCTGGTGCCCGCGTCCTCGGCGATCGCGTCGAGCAGCAGCTGGGTCTTGACCGACTTCTCGGCGGCGTCCTTGGCGTCCTTGTCGAACTCCTCACGGGAGGAGCCCTGCGCCTCGAGGAGCTCGGCGAGCTTCTCCTCGTCGTGGTCGAGGCCGTGGATGGCGTCGTGCACGGCGGCGTCGACCTCGGCCTTGACGACGGCCTCGGGCAGCGGAACCTCGACGGTCTCGAGCAGGGTGGCGAGGACCTTGTCGCGGATCTGGCCGGCCTGCTCGACCTTCTTCACCCGCTCGACCCGCTCACGCAGGTCCGCGTTCAGCTCGTCGAGCGTGTCGAACTCGCTTGCCATCTGCGCGAACTCGTCGTCGGCCTCGGGCAGCTCGCGCTTCTTGACGGTGTCGACCTTGACGGTGACGACCGACTCCTTGTCCGCGTGCTCGCCGGCGACCAGCTTGGTGGTGAACTCCTTCGACTCGCCAGCCTTGAGGCCGACGATGGCCTCGTCGAGGCCCTCGATCAGCTGACCGGAGCCGACCTCGTGGGACAGACCGGTGGTGGACGCCTCGGGAACGTCCTCACCGTCGACGGTGGCGGAGAGGTCGATGGAGACGAAGTCGCCCTCCTCGACGGCGCGGTCGACCCCGACGAGGGTGCCGAAGCGCTGACGCAGCGACAGCAGCTGCGCGTCGACGTCCTCGTCGGAGATCTCGATCGGATCGACCTCGACGGACAGGGTCGAGAAGTCCGGCAGGGCGATCTCGGGGCGGATGTCGACCTCGGCGGTGAAGGCGAGCTCCTCGCCGTCCTCGATCTTGGTGATCTCGATCTCGGGCTGACCGATGACCTTGATCTCACCGGAGACGACGGCCTCCTGGTAGCGACCGGGCAGTGCGTCGTTGACGACTTGCTCCAGGACGGCACCGCGGCCGACGCGAGCCTCGAGCAGCTTGGCCGGAGCCTTGCCCGGACGGAAGCCGGGGAGACGGATCTGCTGGGCGAGGGCCTTGTACGCCTTGTCGAAGTCGGGCTTGAGCTCCTCGAAGGGCACCTCGACGTTGATACGGACCCGCGTCGGGCTCAGCTGCTCGACGGTGCTCTTCACGGACATGCTCCTTCGTGTGGTCTATCTGGGTCGCGGGCATCTGACTCCCAGATGCCCGCCGTTCTTCGTGTTGTCCCTGGTCGGGGTGACAGGATTTGAACCTGCGACCCTCCGCTCCCAAAGCGGATGCGCTACCAAGCTGCGCCACACCCCGTCCGTTCGCGTTGCACCGAAGCACCGTGAGATCCCCACAGTATCGGCACCGGGTGAGAATCCTACGACCACCCGATTGGCGAATCCAAAGCGAGGTTATGTACAGTCTCCAACGCAGACGGCAGTCATGGCGATCCCATGAGTCGTGTGCACCGGGGATGTAGCTCAATGGTAGAGCCCTAGTCTTCCAAACTAGCTACGCGGGTTCGATTCCCGTCATCCCCTCCACAGGGCGGAAATGCCCGATGAGCAGGTACGAAAGCCCGCCACCTCCTCCAGGTGGCGGGCTTTCCTCGTTCGGGGCCCGCTCGTTCGCCGTCGGCGGCCGGTCAGGCCGTGGACTCCCACACGTCCGGGACGACCGATCGGACGCGGCGCCCGCGCCCGTCCAGGACGTGGCCGAGCAGCTTGTGCAGCCGCAGGACCACCGAACGATCCCGGATGTCGAGATCGGGATAGGAATCGGCGAGCCGCTGTTCGAACGCACCGAGGTCCCCGACGGACCGCAGCCAGGTCTGCACCACGAGGTTGTTCGGTCCGTGCACGGCGAAGCAGTTCCGTGTCTCCGGTTCACGGCTGAGCCGACGGCCCGTGTCCTCGATCCGGGCCGGCGGCACGCGGCCCCAGAACGTGGCGAGGACCGCGTAGCCGGCTAGGGGCCGAGCGAACTCGCATCGCATGGTCACCAGTTCGAGGTGCAGAAGCCGGTCCAGTCGCCTGCGGACGCTCGGTGCACTGATTCCGAGCTCGGCACCGAGTTCGGTCCACGACCGGCGCCCGTCCCGCGACAGCGCCCGCAGGAGGGCCCGGTCCGGGGCGGAGAGTGCGGACGCGCCCGACAGTCCTCCCGGCGTCCGTGTCGAGGGAAGGGTGGAACGCTCCCCCGGCCCGAGCGCGTTCAGTCGCCAACGACTGCCCTCGGTGAACCACTGGGTGATCAGCCTCGTGCGCACCGACTCGACCCCGTCGATCGTGGCGACGACGTTGAGGGCGAAGCGCGACATCCCTTCCAAATCGGGGGTGCCCGCCGTCACGAGCAGGTCGGCGTCGCCGCCCGCGTACTCCACCGTCACCGCGAAGGTGTGTTCGACGAGTGCAGCGGCGACGGATTCGCAGCGGTCCGGACGGCATCGGATCTCGAGGAAGGCGGTGCAGACCTGACGGAACACCCTCGTCGAGGGCGAGACCGTGATCCAGGCGTTCCCCGCTGCACACAGGCGACTCCACCGCCGTGCCAGCGTGACGGGGTCGAGCTCGAGTGCGTCGGCCAGTTGGGTCCACGAGGCCCGGGGCGCGAGTTGGAGCGCATTGATCAGACGAAGATCAACCTCGTCGATGATCTTGTCCGTTTCCTGCGTCATGACTGATTATTCTCACCGATTCCTGCAAAGTTCGGCATCTCGGCCATCCGACGGGACGATTCGGGCTGACCAGCCGGGGCCGTGGGGGCCCGGCCTCGCAGGAAGGGCCGCCTCACCGTGTCCGCACCCTCGTCCACATCCACCGCCGATCGGTATGCGCTGATCGGAGCGGGCCCCTCCGGTCTCGCGGGGGCCCGCAACCTGTCCCGCCTCGGCATCCCGTTCGACGGGTTCGAATCGCACACCGAGGTCGGTGGGCTCTGGAACATCGACAATCCGCGCAGCACCGTGTATCGCTCCGCGCATCTGATCTCCTCGAAGACGACGACGCAGTTCACCGAGTTCCCGATGCCTGCCGGGACACCGGACTATCCCGGGCACCGTGAGCTCCGGGAGTATTTCGAGGCCTACGCGCAGCGGTTCGACCTGCATCGACACTTCCGATTCGGCACGACCGTCACGCGCGTCGAACCCGACGGCGACGGCTGGATCGTCGCGACCGAAACCGGCGGCACCGCCACGACCGCCCGGTATCGCGGGGTGATCATCGCCAACGGCACCCTGTCCGAACCGAACATGCCGGCCTTCGCCGGCACGTTCGCCGGCGAACTCCTGCACACCAGTACGTATCGCGATCCACGGATCTTCGACGGCAAGCGGGTTTTGATCATCGGCGCGGGCAACAGCGGCTGCGATATCGCGGTGGACGCGGTCCACCACGCGCGGTCCGTCGACATCAGCGTCCGGCGCGGCTACCACTTCGTCCCGAAGTACATGCTGGGTCGCCCCGCCGACACGCTCGGTGGACGGCTGTCCCTCCCGCCGTGGCTCAAACAGCGCATCGACTCACGCCTGCTCAGACTGTTCACCGGCGATCCCGTCCGGTTCGGGTTCCCGGAACCCGATCACCGGCTGTACGAGTCACACCCGATCGTGAACTCGCTGATCCTGCACCACGCGGGTCACGGCGACGTGACGGTCCGCGCCGACCTCGATCGCTTCGACGGCAACCTCGCGCACTTCACCGACGGCCACGTGGGCGATTACGACCTGGTCGTGTGCGCGACCGGATACCGGCTGCACTATCCGTTCATCGCGCCCGAGCATCTCGACTGGGGTGGACGAGCCCCGTCGCTCTATCTGAACATCGCCTCCCGCAGGTACCCGACACTCTTCGTCCTCGGGATGATCGAGGCCTCCGGAATCGGCTGGCAGGGTCGTCACGAGCAGGCCGAACTGGTGGCGAAGGCGATCCGGGCCCGGGACGAGTCCCCCGAGTCGGCGGCCGAGTTCGCAGCCAGGGTCGCCGGGCCCGAGCCCGATCTCAGCGGCGGTTACCGCTATCTCGATCTCGACCGGATGTCGTACTACGTGAACAGGGACGCCTACCGGCGGACCGTCGTCGAGCACATCGCCCGGTTCGACGCCGGGGCGAGCACGCGTCGCGGCTCCGTCGCTCCCTCCCCGAAGGATGCCCATGCCCATCGATGACGTGGTGCTCGACTTCAACGAGAACTCGCTGACGCTCCTGAGCATCGTCCTCGCCGGGATCATGTTCGGGATCGCACTGGACACCTCGGTCGACGACTTCCGCGCCGCACTGCGGGCGCCGCGCGCGATGGCCGTCGGGATCGCGGCTCAGTTCCTCCTGCTGCCCGCGGTGACCTTCGTGCTCACGCTGGTGTTGAACCCGGCCCCGTCGATCGCGCTCGGCATGATCCTGGTGGCGTGCTGTCCACCGGGGAACATCTCCAACGTGCTGACGCACCGCGCGAAAGGCAATGTCGCGCTGTCGGTCTCGATGACGGGAGTGTCGAACGTCCTGGCGATCTTCCTGATGCCACTCAACATCGCGTTCTGGGGCAGCCGCCAGCCGGAGACCGATGCGCTGTTGAGGTCGGTCTCCCTCAGTCCCGCGGCGATGCTCGCCGACGTCGCGCTCGTCATCGGGTTGCCGTTCGCCGTGGGTCTGCTCGTCGCCCGCGTCCGACCCGGGTGGGCGTCCGCCGCGGAACCGTGGGTCAAGAACCTGTCCCTGCTCGCCCTCCTGGCGTTCATCGTCGCGGCGCTCGCCGGCAACTTCTCGGTGTTCACCGAGTACATCGGGATCGTGCTGCTCGCGGTGTTCCTGCACGACGCGGTGGCGCTGGCGCTCGGCTACGGGTGCGCGGTCGCCACAGGCCTCGACGAGCGCAACAGACGGGCGGTGACGTTCGAGGTCGGCATCCGCAACGCCGGGCTGGTGCTCGGTCTCGTCTTCACGTTCTTCGACGGCCTGGGCGGCATGGCGATCGTCGCCGGCTGGTGGGGCATCTGGGACATCGTCGCCGGCCTGGTGCTGGCAGGAATCTGGTCGAGAAGGCGCATCACGGCGCCGCAGCGGACGGAAGGAGCATCGGCATGACGGTGATGGTGACCGGAGGCAGTGGCTTCCTCGGCCGGTCGGTGGTCCGCGGACTACGGGAGGCGAACCAGCGAGTGGTGAGCGTCGATCTGCGATCACCCTCCGACCCGCTCGACGGCGTCACCTACGCCGTCGGCGACGTGTGCGATCCGGAGTCGATGGCGGCGGTCCTCGCGGACCACGCCGTCGAGACGGTGGTGCACCTCGCCTCGATCGTCAACCCCGGTCGTTCGACGACGCCGGAGCAGGAGTACCGCGTGGACGTCGAGGGGTCGCGCACGGTGCTCGGTGCCTGCGTGGCGCACGGCGTCCGCCGCATCGTCGTCTCGTCGAGCGGTGCGGCCTACGGCTATCACGACGACAACCCGTCCTGGATCACCGAGGACACCCCCCTGCGCGGAAACGACAGCTTCCCGTACTCGCGGCACAAGCGACTCGTCGAGGAGATGCTGGCCGAGTATCGCCGCGACCACCCCGAGCTGGAGCAGACGATCTTCCGGATCGGCACCATCCTCGGCGCGGACGTCGACAACCAGATCACCGCACTGTTCGAGAAGAACCGTCTGCTCAAGATCCGGGGCAGTGACAGCCCGTTCGTGTTCGTCTGGGATCAGGACGTGGCGTCCGCGATGGTCCAGGCGTGCGTCGGCTCCCGGACCGGGATCTTCAACGTCGCGGGCGACGGGGCGATGACCGTGGACGACATCGCGGAAACACTCGGAAAGCGGACGCTGACCGTGGCGCCGAGCCTGGTCCGGCTGGGCCTTCGCGTGGGCCACGCACTGAAACTGACGGTGCACGGACCGGAGCAGGTGAAGTTCCTGCAGTACCGCCCGGTCCTGGACAACAACCGACTCAAGTGCGTGTTCGGATACACCCCGCGCTACACCACGCGGGAGGCGTTCGGCGCATGGCAGGCGACCCGCTCCGCGCCCGCGTCGGACGCCGGCAGTCGATCGCGCGCATAGTCACCCCTATCGCGAGCCGCTCCCCATAAGGTAGAACCTGTTTCAGTCTGCCACCTGCCTCACTGAAGGAGCGCCCATGCACACCCCACTCTGCGACGACCTCGGCATCGAGTTCCCGATCTTCGCGTTCACCCACTGCCGGGACGTCGTCGTCGCGGTCAGCAAGGCGGGCGGATTCGGCGTCCTCGGTGCGGTCGGCTTCACACCCGAGGAACTCGAGATCGAGCTGAAGTGGATCGACGAGCACATCGGCGACCACCCCTACGGCGTCGACATCGTCATCCCGAACAAGTACGAGGGCATGGACTCGAACCTGTCCGGCGAAGAACTGACGACGATGCTGCAGAACATGGTCCCGAAGGAGACCCTGGAGTTCGGGCGCAAGATCCTCACCGACCACGGCGTCCCGCTGGCCGACGACGGCAGCGAGAACGCGTTGCAGCTTCTCGGCTGGACCGAGGCCACCGCGACCCCGCAGGTCGAGGTCGCGCTGCAGCACCCGAAGGTCACGCTGATCGCGAACGCACTCGGCACCCCGCCTGCCGACATGATCGAGCACATCCACCAGGCCGGCCGCAAGGTCGCGGCGCTGTGCGGCTCCCCGTACCAGGCACGCAAGCACGCCGACGCCGGCGTCGACATCATCATCGCCCAGGGCGGCGAGGGCGGCGGCCACTGCGGCGAGGTCGGCTCGATCGTGCTGTGGCCGCAGGTCGTGAAGGAGGTCGCGCCGGTTCCGGTGCTCGCCGCAGGCGGCATCGGCAGCGGACAGCAGATCGCCGCGGCGCTCGCCCTCGGCGCGCAGGGTGCATGGTCCGGCTCGCAGTGGCTGATGGTCGAGGAGGCGGAGAACACCGCCGTCCAGCAGCAGGCGTACATCGACGCCTCGAGCCGCGACACGGTCCGCAGCCGCTCGTTCACGGGCAAGCCGTGCCGCATGCTGCGCAACGACTGGACCGAGGCATGGGAGAAGGAGGGCAACCCGGAGCCCCTCGGCATGCCGCTGCAGTACATGGTGTCCGGCATGGCCGTCGCCGCCACCCACAAGTACCCCGACGAGACCGTCGACGTCGCGTTCAACCCGGTCGGCCAGGTCGTCGGCCAGTTCGAGAAGGTCGAGAAGACCTCGGCGGTCATCGAGCGCTGGGTGCAGGAGTACCTCGAGGCGACCGGCACGCTCGAGCAGCTGAACGAGGCAGCGAGCGTCTGACCCACGTCAGTCGGGGAGGATCGGGACGCTCACGCCGCGGTCGCGGCCCAGCATCGCGGCCCGCGTGACGGCCACGGCACCGAAGCGGCTGCGCACGGAGTCCACCGCGGCGTCCAGGGCGACGGCGTCCCGCGCGCCGGCCGGAACGGCACGCACACCGGCGTTCACCGCGGGCCGCATGCCGCCGACATCGGGCGGCATGCGGCGGGCGCCCTGGTCCTCCCCACCCAGGTCGAGCGGCAGCGCGAGCTGCTCGGCCCCTTCCCTGTCCAGGTTGGTCAGTGCGACACCGACGAGCGTCAGGCCCTGGTCGAGGATCAGCGGCCCGACGTCGTGGAGGAGAGCGCGTACGGCGGACAGGATCGTCTCGGTCCGCGCCGTCGCCTGCCCGACCGTCACGGACCGGGTGGCGCGGGTGAAATCCGCGAACCGAAGGCGCAGCACCACCGTCCGGCACACCCGTCCGGCGCGGCGCAGCCGCCGCGTCACCCGGTCGACCAGTGAGGCGGCGATCGCCTCGATCTCGTCGAGCGACCGCTGTCCGCGACCGAGTGCGTGCTGAGCTCCGATCGACCGACTCCGCGTGCCGGTCTGCACGCGCCGCGGATCCCGCGCCCAGGACAACGCGTGCAGGTGACGCCCGGCCCCCTGTCCGACCACCGCCATCAGTTCCCGCTCGGGCAGCACCGCCATCTGTCCGACCGTCTCGATTCCGTAGGCGCGGAGTTTGCCCGCGGTGACGGCACCGACGCCCCACAACCTCTCCACCGGAAGGGGATGCAGGAACTCCAGTTCCGCATCCGGCGGCACAAGCAGCAGCCCGTCGGGCTTGCCGACCGCGCTGGCAACCTTCGCGAGGAACTTGGTGCGGGCGATACCGACGGTGATCGGCAGTCCGACCTTCTCGCGGACCTCCGCGCGCAAGCGGGTCGCGATCGCGAGCGGGGTGCCCGACACCCGGGCGAGCCCTCCGACGTCGAGGAAAGCCTCGTCGATCGAGATGCCCTCGACCAGCGGAGTGGTGTCCCGGAACACCTCGAACACCGCCTTGCTCGCCTCGGCGTATGCCGACATCCGCGGCCGCACCATCACGGCCTGCGGGCACAGGCGCAGCGCCAGTCCGGCACTGCTCGGCGTCCGGACTCCGAACGCCTTCGCCTCGTAGCTCGCCGCGAGGACGACGCCGCCGCCGACGATCACCGGACGGCCGCGCAGCGAGGGGTCGTCGCGCTGCTCTACGGAGGCGTAGAAGGAGTCCAGGTCTGCGTGCAGGATCGTGGCATCGGAGCGGACGATCGCGGCAGGTCGCGAGAACGGAACACCATCGGGCACGAACACATGTTCGCATCGGTCACCGACAGGTTTCACGAACGGCGAACGGGCCGGCCACCCACACCCCCGGTATCCTGAAGGTGTCCGATTTGTCCCTGTGTCGAGTCGCCGCCCGGTCGCTTGGAGTTCCATGCCGCCGCGGCCGGGCTCGCTGGAAGGTCTCGCGTGGAACTCCTCCTGATCGTCGCAGTCATCGGCGCGGTCGTCTTCCTGGTGTCGAAGAGCCAGAAGAAGTCGTCCGGGCACTCCGCAAACCAACTCGAGGACGCCAAGGCCGACGCCCGGCAGGCGATCGAACGCCTCGGCGGCCAGGTGTACAACCTGACCGGAACCGACGACGCGTCGAAGCAGGCGCTCGCCGATGCATCCGAGCGGTACACCGCGGCCGGCTCCCAGATCGACCAGGCCAACAGTCCCGCGCAGGCTCGCCTGGCGAAGCAGACCGCGCTCGAGGGGCTCTACTACATCCGTGCCGCGCGAACCGCGATGGGCATGGACCCCGGCCCGGAGGTCCCGAGCCTCGACGGACAGAAATCCGCGGGCCAGGTCAGCGAGGACCGTGAGATCGAGTTCGAGGGGCGCCAGGTGGCGGCCTCACCGAACCCGTCGCAACGGACCCCGAACTACTACCCGGGTGGTCGTGTCGCCGGCCGCCCCGTCCCGGCGGGCTGGTACTCCGAGCCGTGGTGGAAGCCGGCGCTCGTGGCCGGCGCGTGGGGCGTGGGCTCGATGCTGCTGTTCTCCGCGATGTTCAGCGGCATGGCGGGAGTCGCCTACGGCGCACAGGATTTCGAGAGCGGCGCCGGTGACGGCAGCGACGCAGGCGCGGACGGCGGCGACATGGGCGGAGACGCAGGCGGAGACGCCGGTGGCGAGGACTTCGGCGGTGGTGAGGACTTCGGCGGAGGAGATTTCGGCGGCGGCGACTTCGGCGGCGGCGACTTCGGCGGCGGCTTCGACTTCTGAGTCGGCACAGGCGGGGGGGGG
>AODO01000016.1 GCA_000341795.1 Rhodococcus triatomae BKS 15-14
CCAGCCGCATCGCCGGCCCCCCTGCGCAGGCGGCCACGCCCGGCGAGGTGTCCGCAACGAGTGTTGCCGCGCCCGCCGCAGCAGCGTCGCCCGCGTCCGGTGTCGCAGCGCCCGGTGCGGCGTCGCCGTCCGCGGCGAGCGCGCCCGCGGAGCCCCGAGAGGCCGCTGATGTCGAGGCGGGTGTGTCCGGAGTCGACGCCGAGGCCGGAGGTGTGTCCGGCGACGACGCGCCGGACACGCCGGCCGGTTCCCCACGGTCTCGTCTCCGACGTGTCGCGGCGATCGTCGCCGCCGTCCTCATCGTGGTGCTCCTGGGCACGACCGGGTGGCTGCTCGTCGAGCAGAATGCCGCGGACGACCGGGACGCACAGCGAAATGCGTTCGTGCAGACCGCACGCCAGACGGTGCTCAACCTGACGACGATCAAACCCGACACCGCCAAGGAGGACGTGGATCGCATCCTCGCGGGCGCCAGTGGCGAGTTCAAGGCGGAGTTCGACGGCCGCGAGGATCCGTTCGTCGGTGTCGTGCAGGAGGCCGGTGTCACCACGGTCGGCAAGATCATCGAGTCCGGACTCGAGAGCCAGGACGGGAACACCGCCAAGGTGCTCGTCGCGGCGCGTGCCGATGTGAGCACCCCGGACGGTGCCCAGAACGGGCCGCGCGACTTCCGGATGCGGGTGACCGTGACGGACGACGGTGGAACGATGACGGCGTCGAAGGTGGAGTTCGTGCCATGAGTGATGACATCAAGCCCGATGCCCCCGAGGCCGGGACAGACGTGGCGGTGAGTGCCGACGCGGCTGCCACGAGCCCGAAGTCCGGTGCCCTCGGCAAGATATCGGTCGCTGTCGCGGCGGTGGTGATCATCGCGCTCGCGGTGCTCGTCGGAATCCTCGGGAAGGGGTATCTCGACGACCGGGCATCCGAGCAGGCCCGGACCGACGCGGTCGCGGCGGCGAGCGAACAGGCCGCGGCGATGCTGTCGTACAACTACAACGAGGTCGACCAGCAGCTCGCCGGGGCTGCGGACGGACTCACCGGCGACTTCCGCGACGAGTACACGAAGCTGGTCGAGCAGACCATCGCGCCCGGCGCGAAGGAGAAGAAGCTGACCGTGCAGGCCACCGTGCAGGCCGGGTCCGTCGTGTCCGCGGACGCCGACGACGCGGTCGTGCTGTTGTTCGTCAACCAGATCACCACCAGCGCCGACGTCCCCGACGCGGCCACCACCGGCAGCCGGGTGCGGATGGAGATGCACAAGGAAGGCGACCGCTGGCTCACCGGACGGCTCACCCCGGTGTAGCGAACCTCGCGCGATCGACCGACGAGAGCGGGCCCTCGGAATTTCTCCGAGGGCCCGCTCTCGTTGTCGGTGAACCGAATTCGATCAGTCGGCGGGATCCGTCGACATCAGGGAGTGGCCGGCGACGGAGTCCCGTGACAGTGCAGTCAGGAACGCCTTCGCCCAGCGGTCGACGTCGTGTGCGAGCACCTGCCTCCGGAGGGCGCGCATGTGCCTGCGTCCGTCCTCGCGGTCCTGGGTCAGCGCCGCTTCCATCTTGTCCTTGACGTCCTCCAGGTCGTGCGGGTTGCACAGGTACGCCTGACGGAGTTCGGCGGCGGCGCCGGTGAATTCGCTGAGAACGAGCGCACCGCCGAGATCCTGGCGGCACGCGACGTACTCCTTGGCGACGAGGTTCATGCCGTCCCGTAGGGGCGTCACCAGCATGACGTCGGCGGCGACGAAGAAGGCGATCAGTTCGCTGCGCGGGATCGGGCGGTGAATGTAGTGCACCACCGGACGCCCGACCTCGGCGTACTCGCCGTTGATGCGGCTGACCGTCATCTCGATCTCGCCGCGCATCTGCACATACGACTCGACACGCTCACGGCTCGGCGTCGCGAGCTGCACCATCACCGTCTCGGCCGGGTCGACACGATTCTCGGCGATCAGTTCGTGCAGCGCGTCGAGCCGGACGTCGATGCCCTTCGTGTAGTCGAGGCGATCGACGCCGAGCAGGATCTTCCTGGGGTTGCCGAGTTCCTTGCGAATCTGTCGGGCACGGTCCCGGATCGTCTTCTGGCGGGCCGCCGCGTCGAGTTCGCCCGACGCGATCGAGATCGGGAACGCGCCGACTCGGACGGTGCGGAACCCGACCTGCACGACACCGAGCTTCGACCGGACACCGACGTTGCCGCGGGAGGTCTGGTGGCCGAGCAGGCGGCGGGCGAGGAACAGGAAGTTCTCCGCGCCACCGGGGAGGTGGAACCCGATGAGGTCCGCGCCGAGCAGACCCTCGACGATCTCCGTCCGCCACGGCATCTGCATGAACAGCTCGACCGGCGGGAACGGGATGTGCAGGAAGAACCCGATGGTGAGGTCGGGGCGCAGCATCCGCAGCATCTTGGGTACCAGCTGGAGCTGATAGTCCTGGATCCAGACGGTCGCGCCCTCCGCCGCGCTCTCCGCTGTCGCCTCCGCGAACCTGCGGTTGACCTCGACGTAGGCGTTCCACCATTCACGCCGGTACTCGGGGCGGACGATGACGTCGTGGTACAGCGGCCACAGGGTGGCGTTGGAGAAACCCTCGTAATAGTCCGCGACGTCCTTCGCGCTGAGCGTCACCGGATGCATCTCGATGCCGTCGAGCTCGATCGGATCGAGGTCGGTGTCCGGTACACCGGGCCAGCCCACCCATGCTCCGCTGTTGCCGCGGAGGATGGGTTCGAGTGCGGTGACCAATCCGCCCGGGCTGCGCTTCCAGCGGGTGCTCCCGTCCGGCAGCTTCTCCAGATCGACGGGCAGCCTGTTGGCGACGACGACGAATTCCGAAGCAGCTGAGCCCACTGTGGTCCTGTTCTCCAAGGCCGGCTTGCCGTGGCCGGCAGACGCGGCGAACTAGTCGTTCTTGCCCGACGGGCCGATACCGAGCATAGACAGCAACATGCGGCATTCGTCGGCATCGGCCGCATAAGCCGCGACGACACGCTGCGCCTGTCGCGCGGTTTCGTCGGTCACCGGTTCGAGGTCCTCGTCCGGGATGTCGTTGTCGGTGGCGTTGTCGGTGGCGGTTTTGGTGGTGGCCATGGTGCCGGTTCCTTCGAGGCAGTGCGGCATACCGGAAAGCAGCCGCGCGATGTATGCCCGCGACTCTAGGAGAACGGGACTGCCCGGCGCCAGTTTCGCCTGGTTTAGGGTGCAGTGGATCACCAGGACAGGAGACCGATGTCCCACGCGCCGCGTACGGGCGACAACTCACCTCGGCGTCCGGGCGGTGGCGGAGTGCTCCGTCGTACCGTTCGGCGGCACCGGGGGAGGCTCGCCGTCGGCACCGCACTGTTGTGCGTGCACCAACTCGCCGAGACCGCCGTACCGATCGCGATCGGCGTGATCGTCGCGCAGGCGATCGAACCGGGCAGCGTGACCGCGCTGATCTGGTCGATCGCGGCGCTCGCCGCGCTGTTCGCCGTACTGACCGCGGCCTGGCGCATCGGCGCCCGGCTGATCGTGCGCGCGATGCAGGACGAGGCCCACCGGCTGCGGGTGGAGGTCGCGCGTCGAATCCTCGACCCGCGCGGCGTGCGCACCGATCTGCGGTCCGGGGAACTGCTGACCGTGGCGACGTCGGACGCGGAACGCGAGGCGTGGATCCTCGACGTGATCCCCCGGGTGGTCGCCGCACTCACCGCGGCCATCGCGTCGGCCGTCGCACTTCTGCTGGTCGACGTCACTCTCGGGTTGGCCGTGCTGATCGGCACCCCCGTGATCCTCGGGGCGATGCAGCTGGCCGCGCCGCTCATCACGCGCCGGGTCACCGACCAGCAGGCCGCAGTCGCCCGCGTCTCCGCGATGGCCACCGACGTCGTTGCGGGTCTGCGCCCACTGCGTGGCCTCGGCGCCGAGCAGGTCGCCACCGGCCGCTACCGCGCCGTGAGCGAGGACGCGCTGGCCGCGACGCTGCGGGCGGCACGGTCCCGCGGCATCTTCCTCGGTGTGTCGGTCACCGTCAGCGCGTTGCTGGCGGTGGGCGTGGCCGGCCTGGCGGGTTGGTTCGCGCTGTCCGGCCGGATCGGCGTGGGCGAGCTCATCACCGTCGTCGGACTGTCGCAGTTCATCATCGAACCGCTCGGAATGCTGTCCCGGACCCCGGGCGACCTCGCGTCCGCCCGGGCCTCCGCGGACCGGCTCGCGCTCGTTCTCGACGCCGAGCCGATGGTGCCCGAGGGCACCCGCGACGTCCCCGACGGCGGCGGCCTCGCGCTTCGGGACGTGCATTTCCGGTCCCTGGACGGGCTGACGGTGACCGCGGAGCCCGGTGCACTCGTCGGTGTGCTGGCGCGCAGGCCCCAGGACGGGGAGGCGCTGGCCCTGCTGCTGTCCGGGCACGTCCCGCCGGACGAGTACCGCGGTGCCGTCGAGGTCGCCGGTGTGGCCCTCGCCGACCTCGAACACACCGGTGCCCGTCGCACGCTGCTCGCCGAACCCCACCACACCGACCTGTTCGCGGGGACCGTGGAATCGAACATCCGGACCGACGGTGACGCAGGCGCCCGCGCCACCGGAGATGTCGCCGACGACCTGCGGGAGCCACTGGTCGCGTCGGCCGCCTCGGAGGTCGTCGATTCCCATCCCCAGGGCACGGGGCTGGTGGTCAGCGACCGCGGCGCGAATCTGTCGGGGGGACAGCGGCAGCGGGTGGCGCTCGCCCGCGCCCTCGCCCGGCGGGCGCCGATCCTGGTCCTGCACGACCCGACGACCGCAGTCGACGCCGTCACCGAGCAGGCGATCGCGGAGGGCATCGCGGACTTGCGCCACGGCGAACGACCGGGTGACCGGCGCCGGCACACCACCCTCCTGATCACGAGCAGCCCCGCGTTGCTCGCGGTCGCGGACCGGGTCGTGGTGATCGGCGACGGACGGGTGGTCGCCGAAGGCTCGCATGCCGAACTCGCCGCCGCCGACGACGACTACCGACTGGGGGTGCTCCGATGACCGCGCCCGGCACACTCGACGAGGACGTTCAGACCGGCGATGCGACGTCGCGGCTGCCGATCGCCTCGGCCCGCGCCTGCTGGACCTGGCTGGGCCGCGAGATCCGCCGTCGCCGCGGTCTCGCCGCGACGACGCTGCTGGTGGCGGCGGGCGGCGCCGGTGTCTCGCTCGTACCGATCTACGTGTTCGGCGTTCTCGTCGACCGGGTCCAGGAGGGCGCCCCGACGTCCACCATCGTCGGCGTCGTCGCCGTCATCGCGGCGGCCGCCGTGCTCGCCGGGATTCTCGCGGGCTGGGCGTCGGTCCTCATCTCCCGGCTCGCCGAGACCATGCTCGCCCGGCTGCGGGAATCCACGGTCTCGCGGGCACTGTCGCTGCCGACGGCGACCGTCGAACGGGTCGGTAAGGGAGATCTGCTGTCCCGCGTCGGGGACGACGTCGCGGTGATCGGCAAGGCCGTCGCCGACGTCGTCCCCAACCTGGTGTCGGCGGTACTGCTGGTCGCGCTGAGCGTCGCGGCGATGTTCGGGATCGACTGGCGCCTCGGGCTCGCCGGTGCCGTCGCACTGCCGATGTACGGACTCGCGCTGCGCTGGTACCTACCGCGGTCGGCGCCGGTGTTCGCGGCCGAGCGGGTCGCGATGGGGGAGCGCTCGCAGGCTCTCATCGCCAGCATGACCGGCGTGCGGACCGTGCGCGCCTACGGACTCGAAGGCCCGCACCTCGACGGCATAGACCGGGCGTCGGGCCGAGCCCGTGACCTCGGAGTCGGGGTGTTCACCCTGTTCACCCGGTTCGCGGGCCGCGGGAACCGGGCCGAATTCGTCGGCCTGTCGAGCATTCTCGTGGTGGGGTTCCTGCTGGTGAACGCGGACGCGGTCTCGGTCGGTCAGGCGACCACCGCGGCGCTGCTGTTCCACCGGCTGTTCAACCCCATCGGCATGTTGATGTTCACGTTCAACGAGGTTCAGTCGGCCGGCGCCAGCCTGGCCCGGCTCGTCGGTGTGGTCGCGATGCCGGCTGCCGGGTCCGCCGCGACCGGGGCCGAGCCTGCGGCCGCCGAGTTGCGCCTGACCGGGGTCCGGCACCGGTACGACTCCTCGCGGGAGGCGCTGCGCGGCGTGGATCTGCGGGTCGCCCCGGGGGAGCGGGTCGCGCTCGTCGGGTCGACGGGTGCGGGTAAGTCGACGGTCGCGTCGATCGCGGCCGGTTCACTCGTCCCCACTGCCGGTGAGGTCACCATCGGCGGGGTTCCGCTGACCGACCTCGGTGACCGGCTGCGATCGCAGGTCGTGGTGATCAGCCAGGAGGTGCACGTCTTCGCCGGCCCGCTCGTCGACGATCTGCGCCTCGCGCGGCCGGACGCGACCGACGCCGAGGTGGAATCCGCGCTCGACACGGTCGGCGCGCTCGGTTGGGTGCGGGCGCTGGACGACGGGCCGCGGACGGAGGTCGGTGAGGGAGGCCACCAGCTGACCGCAGCACAGGCACAGCAGTTGGCGCTGGCGCGGATGGTGCTCGCGGACCCGCCGGTGGTGGTGCTCGACGAGGCGACGGCCGAGGCCGGAAGCGCCGGAGCCCGCGACCTGGAGGCGGCGGCCGACGCCGCCACCCGGGGCCGGACCACTCTCGTGGTGGCGCACCGGCTCACCCAGGCCGCGGCCGCCGACCGGGTGCTGGTGCTCGAACACGGCGAGGTGGTCGAACAGGGCAGCCACGACGAGCTGGTCCGCGCGGGCGGACGCTACGCCCGGCTGTGGAGGGCGTGGTCCGGGAACTGAGCAGTCCCCGGACCAGCCCGACCCGGGTCACTGCAGGAGCTTGACCCGCAGCGCGTCGACGGTGGCCTGATCCACGCCCAGCCCGTCGCGGACGTAGGCGTCCATGCTTCCGTACAGGCGTTCGGCCTGGGAGAACGCGGCGTTCAGCCACGACAGGTCGACGGCGTCGTCGCGGCCGAGGTAGGCGTTCGACGCCATGAAGTCGGCGCTCACCACGTCGCGCGGGACCCCGAGGAGTGTCAGCAGGATCGCGGTGCCCCAGCCGGTGCGGTCCTTGCCCGCGCTGCAGTGGTAGACGGTGGCGCCGTCCGGGTTGGTGGCGACGGCCCGCAGCAGGTCACCGAACGCGACGTCGGAGCCTCGGAAGTTGACCATGAAGGGGTAGCCGATGGTCTGACCGATGTCGGAGGTTCCGGTGACGGCGCCGTCGATCAGCGCGCGGCCGAGGGTGATCGGCACGAACTCGTGGAACGCGAGTCCGTGCTCGATGCCGACCACGTCGGCGACCTGGTACCGGACGCCGTCGGGAAGCCGGTCCGGGGCCTCGCTGCGCTCCGACACGTTCCGCAGGTCGACGTCGAGGGTCACGTCCGCGTCCGTCAGCTTCGCGAGGTCCGCGTCGGTGAGGGTGCTGAGCTTGTTGGATCGAAAGACCATACCGCTGCGGACGGTGCGGCCGTCGACGGTGGTGTAGCCACCGATGTCGCGGAAGTTCCGGGCCCCGTCGAGCCGGATGGCGGCCGAGGACGGCGGTGGAATCTCGGGCAGGGTGGGCTGCTCGACCGACCCGAAACCGCTCGACGCGGACGTGATGTCGCTGGAGTCGGCGAGGGCGGTGCCGGGTCCGAAGAGGCCTGCCGCGACCGTGCCGGCGGCGACCAGTCCGAGGACACGGACCGAGGCGGTGCGCGCGTGGTTCGTCACGGCAGGAAAGGTACCGTCCGGTACGCCGCGGCGTACCGGTTCCGCGCACACTGCCACGTCGTGTTCACCGCGCGGTCAGGTTCCCAGGTACCCGCCACCGTGCGGGAAGAACTCGCGGCCGGTCATCTCGGTGCCGTCGTCGAGCCGGATCCGCTCGACGGACAGTCCGCGGTTGCGGCCGGTCCAGGCGTCGGGGCCGGCGACGATGACCATACCGTCGCCCTCGTGGATGAACACCCGGCCCGGTGTGCCGCCGTAGCAGCCCGTCGACACCGACGACTCGAGCACCCGGATGCGCTGTCCCTTGAAGGTGGTGAACGCGTTCGGATACGGGTCGGACTGGGCTCGCACGAATCGCTCGAGCACCTCCGCGGGCCAGGTCCAGTCGATGCGGCTGTCCTCGATCGATCGCTTGTGGAAGAAGGTGGCCTGCGAACGGTCCTGCGGTGTCCAGTCGGTGCGACCCGACTCGATCAGGTCCAGTGCGTCGACGGCGATCGGCCCGATCATGTCGACGGTCCGGTGGAACAGGTCCGTGACCGTGTCCTTCGGACCAACCGGTGTTGCGCGCTGCAACACGATGGCACCGGCGTCGAGTTCCTCGTCCATCAGGTGCGCGGTCAGACCGACCTCGGATTCACCGTTGATCAGTGCCCAGATCAGTGGGGAGAAGCCGGTGTACTTCGGCAGCAGCGAGTCGTGGATGTTCAGCGTGCCGTACCGAGGGCGGTCGAACACCTCCTTCGGCAGCCAGGTGCGCCAGTTGTTCGCGACGATGATGTCCGGGTCGGCATCGGCGAGGGCGGCCTGGAACTCCGCGTCGGGTGTGTTCGCGACGTGCACCGGCACGCCGTGTTCGGCGGCGAGGTCGGCGACGGAGTCGGCCCACATCTTCTCGTAGGCGTGCTCGCTGCGCGGATGGGTCACCGCAAGGACCACCTCGTGCTTCGATGCGAGCAACGCCTGCAGGGTACGGTGACCCCACGTCTGATATCCGAGCGTCGCGACTCTCACGGTGTCCTCCTGAAGGATTCTCTGGGCACGGGCGGGGCGCCTCGGCGCCACCACGGGGTGGACGGTGGGCCAGCGTAGGCCAGCCGGGTGTCGGGCGGGTCGACGTCCGCACGAAAGGTTCTCCATGCCGCTCGCCACCATCAACGGGATTCAGCTGAACTACCAGGTCAAGGGCTCCGGCGACCTGGTGGTGCTGATCATGGGGACGGGCAGTCCCGGTCGGGTGTGGGATCTGCACCAGGTGCCGGCGCTGGTCGCGGCCGGCTACCGGGTGTGCACCTTCGACAACCGCGGCATCGCGCCGACCGACGAGTGCGCCGACGGGTTCACGGTCGAGGACATGGTCGCGGACACGGCGGCGTTGATCGAGCACCTCGGCGGCCCCGCGTACGTCGTCGGCACCTCGCTCGGTGCCCGGGTGGCGCAGGAGCTCTCGCTCGCCCGGCCGGATCTGGTCCGTCGCGCGGTCTTCCTGGCCGCGCACGGGCGCCGCGACACCCTCCAGAAGTACCTGTCGGAGGGGGAACGCGAACTGGACCGCACGGGGATCGTGCTGCCGGACTCCTACCGGGCCGCGATCACGGCGGTGCTGAACCTGTCGCCGGCGTCGCTGGTGGATCCGATGGCCGCACAGGACTGGCTCGACATCTTCGCGTTCTCGAAGGGCGAGACGACGCCCGGAGTCCGTGCACAGCAGAATCTCGACGACTTCGGCGACCGGCTGCCGGCGTACGGCCGGATCACCGTGCCGACGCTCGCCGTCGGGTTCGCCGACGACCGGCTGGTTCCGCCGACGCTGGCGGCGGAGGTCGCCAAGGCGATCCCCGGTTCGCGGTACGTGGAGCTGGAGGACTGCGGCCACTACGGCTACCTCGAGCGTCCTGACGTGGTGAATTCGGTCATTCTGGACTTCCTGAGAGATTGATGAGTGCGGGTGTCCGGCGGCGGGGTGGGTAGCCTATCCTCACCCTCGACCCAGCCGCGTGCGACCTGACCGTCGCCCGACGCCGATCGGACACCCATGAAGTCGCTTTCGGACCCGACCGATCACGAGTACGACCTCGACAGGTGGTACCCGGTGACGGCCGCACAGTCCGAGGTGTGGGTGGCCCAGCAGCTCGCCCCCGACAGCCCCGCCTACAACATCGCGCTCACCGTCGAGATCGGTGGGCCGCTGCACGTGGGCCGTGCTGTCGAGTCCGTGTACCGCACGATCCGTCGTGCCGAGCCGCTGCACGTGCGTTTCGCTCTCGGACCGGACCGGGTCCTGCGGCAGCAGCCGCTCGATCCGGAGGCGTGGACGCTGCACGTCGTGGATCTCCGGGGCCGACCGGACCCCGAGGCCGCCGCCCGGGAGTGGATCGACGCCGACATGCGGACGGTCTCCGCGCTCGACAACGACGAGGCCCTGTTCACGCAGGCCGTCCTCCGGCTCGGCGCCGAACGCACCTGGTGGTATCAGCGGTTCCATCACAGCATCGTCGACGGGTACGGCATCATCCGGCTGGTCGAGGAGGTCATCGACCGCCAGAAGCAACCGGACCTCGACCTCGCCGCGAAGGACTGGTCGCTGCGCACCGCGATCGCCGCCGACCTCGACTACCGCGCGTCGGCGCGGTTCGAGGCCGACCGTGACCACTGGCTGTCGGCGATGGCCGATGCGCCCGAGCCGCCCGCGCTGACGGCGCCGTCCCCGGATCCGACCGCGCCGCCGATCTCGGCGACGGTGACTCTCGACCCGGAAACCGTTGCCGGACTGTACCGGTACGCCGACGCGTCCGGCATTCGCCGCACCAGGATCCCGTTCGCGATGATCGCCGCCTACCTGCACCGCGTCTCCGGTGCCTCCGACCTCATGCTGTCGGTCCCGCTGACCGGGCGCGCGGGCAAGGCGCTGCGGCACCTGCCGTCGATGGCGTCGACGATTCTGCCGATGCGACTGCAGATCGACCGCGGCGTCACCCTCGCCGACCTGGTCGAGCGTATCGACCGCGAGCTGATCGGCATGCTCCGTCACGGCCGGTACCGCGGCGAGGACCTGGCCCGCGAGCTACGTGCGATCGACCCGTCGCGGCGGGTGTTCGGTCCGGGTGTCAACATCCTCATGTTCGAGCATCAGATGACCTTCGGTGGCCATCCGGCGTTCCCACAGCACATGGTCACCGGTGCGATCGGCGACCTCGATTTCAGCGTCCAGGGCGGGCAGGACGGCGAACCGCTGCGCATCGACGTGCGGGTGGCGGCGGGGCTGGAGGACGATCTCGAGCGCCACCGCGCGCAGCTCACCGAGTTCCTGCGCGGCCTGGCGGCCGATCCGCAGGCGCCCGTCGACACCCTCGACGTGATGTCCGAGCAGCAGCGTGAACGAATTCTGGTGCACTGGAACGACACCGTGCGCCCCGAGGTGGAGCGCACGGTGCCGGACGCGTTCGCGGCGCAGGTCGCGGCGAGCCCGGATGCGGAGGCGCTGGTCGCCGGGGACACCAGGATGACCTATCGCGAGCTCGGGACCCGGGTGAACCAGCTCGCCAGGCACCTCGCGGAACGGGGACTGCGGCCGGAAGAGGTTGTGGCGGTCGGCCTTCCGCGCTCGCCGGAGATGGTGATCGGACTGCTCGCGGTGATGGCGGCCGGCGGCGCCTTCGTTCCGCTCGACCCGGCCTGGCCCGTGGACCGGCGGGCCCAGGTCCTCGCCGACGCCGACGCCCGTCTGATTCTGACCGGCCCGGACGGGGTGCCGGCGGACGACGACGCGGCGGTTCGGGTGGACCTCGGCGACTGGGCCCACGGCCACCACGCCGGTGGCCCGGTGCCCTGCTCGGCGCGTGGACAGTCGCTGGCCTACGTCATCTTCACCTCCGGTTCCACCGGCCGCCCCAAGGGGGCGATGATCCGGCACGAGGCGATCTGCGCCCGCCTCGCCTGGCAGGTCGAGGAGATCCTCGGCTTCGGGCCGGGTGACGCCTCACTGTTCAAGGCGCCCTTGTCCTTCGACATCTCCGTCAACGAGATCCTGCTCCCGCTGGTATCGGGCGGCCGCCTGGTCGTCGCCGAGTCCGGAGCCGAACGCGATCCGCACCTGCTGCTCGGACTGATCGAACGTGAACGCGTCACCTTCGTGTACCTGGTGTCCTCGATGCTGTCGGTGCTCCTCGATCTGGCCGAGGGCGGCTCCGCTCTCGACGGGCTGCGGCACGTCTGGTGCGGCGGTGAGGTGCTGACCCCCGAACTGTTCGACAGGTTCCGCCGGCAGCTCGGGACCACGCTGTACCACGGCTACGGTCCCGCGGAGGCGACGATCGGCGTCTCGCACGTGGTGTACCGGGACAGCGCCGAACGCATCGCCACGTCGATCGGCAGGCCCAATCCGAACACCCAGCTGTACGTGCTCGACTCGCGGCTGCGACCCGTCCCCCCGGGCACGGCCGGGGAGTTGTACGCGGCGGGCTTCCTGCTGGGCCGTGGTTATGTCGGCGCCCCGGGAATCACGTCCGCCCGGTTCGTCGCGAACCCGTTCGGGCGCAGTGGAACCCGGCTCTACCGCACCGGTGACCTCGCGCGGTGGACGAAGGACGGCACCCTCGACTTCGTGGGCCGCGCCGACAACCAGGTCAAGATTCGGGGCATGCGTCTCGAACTCGAGGACGTCGAGTCCGCGCTGGGCAGGCATCCCGCGGTGCGGCAGAGTGCCGTGCTCGTCCGGGAGAGCGGTGGCGCCAAGTACCTGGCCGCCTACGTGATCCCGGACGTCGCGGAACTCGACGGGCCGACCGTTCGGGAGTGGGCGGCGACCCAGCTGCCCGAATACATGGTGCCGACGGCGGTCGTGGTGCTCGACCGGTTCCCGCTGACCGCGAACGGCAAGGTGGACCGGCGGGCGCTGCCGGAACCCGATCTAGGGGCCGGTCTCGAGGGCATCGCGCCGCGTACCGACCTCGAACACCGCCTCGCCGCCGTCGTCGCCGCCGTCCTGGGGCTCGACTCCGTCGGTGTGACCGACGACTTCTTCGCACTCGGCGGCGACAGCATCGTCGCCATCCAGGTGGTGAACCAGGCCCGTGCCGCGGGCCTGGACATCGCTGCCCGTGAGGTGTTCTCGCTGCGGACGGTCGCGGCGATGGCCCGTGCGCTCGACGGCCGCGACGCCGCGGAGGTCGACACGGACGACATCCCGGTCGGCGAGATCGCCGAGACGCCGATCCTCGCGCACACCCGGGCGGGTGGCGGCGCGGTGGCGCGCTTCCACCAGTCGGTGCTGTTGACCACCCCGGCGGGCGTCGACGAGGACGCGCTCCGCGCGGCGCTGCACACCCTGGTGCAGAGGCATCCCGCGCTGCGGACCCGGCTGCGGCGCGGCGACGAGTGGGCGCTCGTGGTTGCCGAGGCGGAGCCCTCCGGTGCTGCGGGGCACGGTGACGTCCCTGACCTGCTGCGCTCCCTTCCCATGCCCGGCCCGGAACGGCTCGACGATGCTGTTTCACGCGAAACACGTGCTGCGGCAGCGCGACTCGACCCGGACGCCGGAGTGATGGTGCAGGCCGTCCGGTTCGACGGCGGATCGGGTCCCGGCCGACTGCTGCTCGTCGCCAACCACCTGGTCGTCGACGGGGTGTCGTGGCGAATCCTGGTCGAGGATCTCGCCCGCGCGGTCGTCGCGCCCGACACCCTGATGCCGACCGAGGGTGTGACCTCGCTGCGCCGATGGTCGCAGTTGCTGCGCGAGAGCGCGGTCGGCGGCCGCTTCGACTCCGAAGTCGACCACTGGCGCGCCACACTCGACCACCTGCGTGAGGCACCCGCGGTGGTTCCCGTCGACACCTGGGCGAACGCGGACACCGTGACCGTGGAACTGGACCCCGCGGTCACCGGCCCGCTGCTGACGTCGGTGCCGACGGCGTTCGGTGGCCGGGTCAACGACGTGCTGCTCACCGGGCTCGCCGCGGCGCTCGCGCGATCGCGGGGCGACGGCCGGACGGCCGTCGTGATCGACGTGGAGGGACACGGCCGCGAGGAGGACGCGGTCGACCGCCGGGTCGACCTCGGCCGGACCGTCGGCTGGTTCACCAGCCTGTACCCCGTCCGGATCGACGCGGGCACAACCGATTCGGGTGACGCGGACGCGCTCGCCCGCGGGGTGAAAGCGGTCAAGGAACAGTTGCGGGCCGTGCCGGGCAACGGCATCGGGTACGGGGTCCTGCGGTACCTCGCCGGAGCGGACCTGGGCAGTGGACCCGGTGCGCCGGTGCTGTTCAACTATCTCGGCCGGGTGGCCGGGTCGACCGACGGCGGCGGCGACTGGATGCCGTCCGCGGTCGGCGGCTCCGCAGACCCCGACGCCCCGATGCGGCACGCGATCACCGTCGACGCCGTCACCCACGACGGGCCGGCCGGACCGACGCTGCGCACCACGATCACCTTCGCGCCGGGGGTTGTCACACGCGCGCACGTCGACGAACTCGCCGCAGGGTGGACCGAGGCGCTGACCACCCTCGCCGGGGTCGCCGACCGTGGCGGTCGCACACCGTCCGACTTCCCGGGTGCCCGGCTCACGCAGGCGGACGTCGATCAACTCGACACGGCCGTCCCCGGCTTCGCCGACGTGCTCGCCCTGACGCCGCTGCAGGAGGGCATCCACTTCCACAGCACGTTCGAGGGGGAGCACCTCGACCCCTATGTGGTGCAACAGGTCGTGGAGTTGACCGGTCCCGTCGACCCGGGGACCCTCGCGTCCGCGTTGCAGTCACTGGTGGACCGGCACGCGGCGCTGCGCACCGGACTGCACGTGCTCGCCGACGGGCGCGTCGTGCAGGTCGTCGAATCGGGTCCCACGGTCCCGATGGGATTCGTCGACCTGTCCGGTCGTTCCGACGACGAGGTCGAGGAGCGGATCGCCGCACTGCTCGCGGACGACCGCGCCCGCGGGTTCGATCTGGCGCGCCCGCCGCTGGTCCGGTACCTGCTGGTGCGTACCGGCCCCGAGCGGAGCCTGCTGCTGCAGTCGATTCACCACGTCGTCGCGGACGGCTGGTCGGTGCCGGTCATGCTGCGCGAACTCCTCGCGCTGTACGCGCCGGAGGGGTCGGAGCCTGCGCTCCCGCAGCCCACGCCGTACCGGAACTATCTGCAGTGGCTGGCGGACCGGGACCGGGCGGTCTCGCTCGACCTGTGGCGCGCCGCGCTCGCCGGCGTGGACGAGGGCGGCCTCGTCGCGTCGAGTGGTGTCGCCGGGGACGCCGTGGACGCGGTCGCGGTGCGGTTGCCGGCCGATCGCACCGCGGCGCTCGCCGAGTTCGGACGGGGTCACGGCCTGACGACCAGCACCCTCGTGCACGGACTGTGGGGTCTGCTGCTCGGGCGGTTGTCCGGTCGCGAGGACGTCCTGTTCGGGTCGACCGTGTCCGGCCGCGGCGGCGACCTGCCCGGGATCGAGACGATGGTCGGCCTGTTCATCAACACGGTGCCGGCGCGGATGCGGTTCCGGGCCGACGAACCGGTGGTGGAGGTGCTCGCCCGCTGGCAGCGCGAGCAGTCCGAGCTGCTCGACCATCAGTACCTCGGGCTCGGCGACCTGCGACGAGTCACCGGGCTGCAGAACCTCTTCGACACACTCGTCGTGTTCGAGAACTACCCCCTGGGACACGGGCCGGCGACCGACGCCACCGGCCGGGTCGCGATCAGCGGCATCCGCTTCGAGGAGAACCCGCCCTACCCGGTGACCCTGCTCGTCGCGCCCGGCGACGAACTGCGGATGGAGGTCAAGTTCCGGCCCGCCGTCGTCGACGCGGCGACCGCACGCTCGCTGGCCGAGGGCATGATCGCACTGCTCGAACAGGTACCGGCCGCGCCTGCCACACCGGTCGCGGCGCTCGAACCCTCGAGGCGGCGTACGGGACGGGAATGGCCGGTGGTGCCGCGCGAGACCGCCACGCTCACCGACCTGCTGGACGCGTGCGCTCACGCGAATCCGGACGCGGTGGCCGTCGAGTTCGAGGGCACCACACTGACGTACGCCCAGCTGCACCAGCACGCGAACCGGTTGGCGCACACACTCGTCGAACGCGGTGTCGGCGCCGAATCGGTGGTCGCCGTCGCGCTGGGCCGCTCACTCGAACTGATGGTCGCGCTGCTCGCGGTCGGCAAGGCGGGCGGCGCGTACCTGCCGCTCGACCTGGACTATCCGGCCGAACGCCTGGCCCTGATGGTGGCCGACGCCCGTCCGGTGTGCGTGCTGACCGGACCCGACGGCATCGACACCGGAGTCGAGCAGCTGGTCGTCGACCTCCGGGACACGGGCGGGGACACCTCGTTCCTGCCGGGCCGCGCCCGCGCGGACCATCCCGCGTACGTCATCTACACGTCGGGCTCGACCGGTCGTCCCAAGGGCGTGGTCGTTCCACACCGCGGCGTGGTGAACCGGCTGACCTGGTTGCAGGCCGAGGAGCCGCTCGCTCCGGGGGACCGCGTGCTGCAGAAGACACCGTCGAGCTTCGACGTGTCGGTGCCCGAGTTCTTCGGCCCGCTGATCGCCGGGGCGACGGTCGTCCTCGCCCGTCCGGGTGGGCACCGCGACCCCGCCCACCTGGCGGAGACGATCTCCCGTGCCGGGATCACCCGCGCCCACTTCGTCCCGTCGATGCTGGACCTGTTCCTCACCGAACCCGCTGCACCGCAGTGCACTTCGCTGCGGATCGTGGCCTGCTCCGGTGAGGCGCTGCCCGCCGGGACCGCCCGCCGATTCGCGCAGACGCTGCCCGGTGTCCGGCTCGACAACCTGTACGGGCCCACCGAGGCGTCGGTCGAGGTGACGCACCACTTCGGCGCCGAGGCGATCGCCCCCGACGCGACATCGGTGCCGATCGGGACACCCGTCGCGAACACCCGTGCGTACGTCCTGGACCGCTACCTGCGGCCCGCGCCCGACGGGTTCACAGGTGAGCTGTACCTCGCCGGACCGCAACTCGCCCGCGGCTACCTCGGCCGGGCCGACCTGACCGCCGACCGTTTCGTCGCCGACCCGTTCGCGGCGGGGGAGCGGATGTACCGCACCGGTGACCTGGTGCGCCGGATCGACGGTGTCCTGGACTACCTCGGCCGCGCCGACAACCAGGTCAAGCTCCGCGGGTTCCGGATCGAACTCGGCGAGATCGAGGCGGCCCTGCTACGCGACCCGTCCGTCGCGCAGGTCGCCGTCGTGGTGCGGGAGGACCGCCCCGGGCATCAGCAGCTCGTGGCGTACGTCGTACCCGCGCGCACCGCAGGCAACCCGGACCACCAGAGGTACGTACAGGTGCTGGCGCCCCACATGGTGCCGAGCGCGTACGTGGAACTCGACGCGCTGCCGCTGACCCCGAGCGGCAAGCTCGACCGGTCGGCGCTGCCCGCACCGGACTTCGCCGTGGCCGCGGCTCCGTCGGCGCCGGCCGTCGGTGCGGACGGCCGGATCGCGGACCTCGTCGCGGAGGTGCTCGGGCTCGAACGGGTCGGTGCCGACGACGACTTCTTCGCGCTCGGCGGAGACTCGATCCTCGCGATCCGTCTCGTCAACGTCGCCCGCCGCGACGGCTGGACCCTGACCCCACGGCAGGTCTTCGAGGCCCGCACGCCGGCCGCGATCGCGCGGCTGCTCGGTGAGAGTGCCGCCGGCACGGGCACGTCCGGAGCGCCGATCGGGTCCGCGCGGGCAGACGACGGCACCGGGGAACTGAATCCCCTTCCCGTCGTCCACCGGCTCTCCGAATGGTCCGGTGGTACAGATCGTTTCAACCAGGCCGTGCTCGTCCACCTGCCGGAGGGGCTGTCCACCGCCACGCTGACGGCGGCAGTGCAGTCCGTGCTCGACCACCACGACGGACTGCGCGCCGTCCTCACCCGGCACGCAACCGGCGTCTGGTCGGTGCGCACCACCGCGCCCGGGACGGTCGACGCAGCTTCCGTCCTCACCGCCGCGACCGTCGACGACGCCTCGCTGCGGCGGGCCGTCGCCGAACAGTCGGCCGCCGCGACCGCGCGCCTCGACCCCGAACAGGGGGTCATGGTGCAGGCCGTGCACCTCGACGCCGGACCGGACGCCGCCGGACGGCTGCTGATCGTCGCGCACCACCTGGTCGTCGACGGCGTGTCCTGGCGCATCCTGCTCGAGGATCTCGCGATGGCCACCGTCGCCGTCGTCGCCGGGGAGCGGCCCGCCCTCGACCCGGTGGGCACCTCCCTGCGCCGGTTCGGCGCACTCGTCACCGAGCAGGCGACGACCGCCGCGCGGCTTCGTGAACTCGACCACTGGACCGCGGTCACTGCGCCCGGTGCCGCCCTCGTACCCGAATCCGCCGGGGACGCCACCATCGGAAATGGCGCGCAGCACCGGGTGTCGCTCGACCCGGACGTCACCACGACGGTGCTCGGCGCGGGTTCGACGCTCGCCAACGCCGACGTCACCGACGTGCTCGTGGCGGCCCTCCGCGTCGCGGTGACCCGCTGGCAGCGCGACACCGGCCGAGACGCCACCGACCTGCTCGTCGACCTCGAACGTCACGGACGTGAAGAGATCGCCGAGGGTGTCGACCTGTCCCGCACCGTCGGCTGGTTCACCAGCATCGCACCGGTGCGGCTCGCGGCCGGAGATGCACCCGTCGCCGTCCTCGCGGACGTCAAGGAACGGCTGCGCGCCGCGCCCGACGGCGGCATCGGCCACGGGATGCTGCGCTTCGTCGGCGGACGGACCGCGGCGCTGCTCGCCGCCGGTGAGCCGTCCCAGGTGCTGTTCAACTACCTGGGCCGGATGCCCGCCGCCGGGTCCGGGGTGCCGTGGACCCCGGCCCTCGAATCCGACGCCCTCGCCACCGATCCCGACGCCGACATGGGCGGGCCGTACCGGCTGATCGTCAACGCGGTCTGCGAGGAGACCGTCGACGGTCCGGTGCTGACGGCGGTGTTCGGCAGGTCGGAACTCGGCCTCACGGAGTCCGACGGCACGGCGCTCGCCGACGGCTGGGCGCAGGCGCTGCGTGAATTCGCCGACGCCGCACGCGAACCAGACGGACCGGCGATGCTCACGCCCTCCGACGTGCCGCTCGTGCCGCTGTCGCAGGAGGAACTCGACGCCGTCGTCGCGCACGCCCCGGCAGGTGTCGAGGCGGTGTGGCCGCTGTCGCCGCTGCAGGAGGGTCTGTACTTCCAGGCCACCTTCGACGACACCGACGACATCTACACGGCACAGTTCTCGCTCGACTTCGGGCACCGTCTCGACCTGGACCGGCTCGCCGCCGCCCTGCGCACCCTGCAGCGCCGCAACCCCACGCTGCGTGCGGGATTCGTCAGCGCAGGACTGCCGTCGCCCGTCCAGTTCGTGACCGCGGACTGCGACGTCCCGATCACCGAACACGACCTTCGGGGCCTCGCGGACCCGGAAGTCCGGGCCGTCGAACTGGCCGCAGCAGACCGGCTCACCCCGTTCGACCTCACCGCGCCGCCGCTGTGGCGGGCGATGGTGCTGCGCCTCGCCGACGACCGCGACCGGCTCGTCGTCAACCGCGAGTTCCTGCTGTGGGACGGCTGGTCCAACGGCATCGTCGTCGGGCAGTTGCTCGCGCTGTACGACACCGCAGGCGACGACCGCGGACTGCCCGCCCCGGCAGGAGGTTTCGCCGACTACCTCGCCTGGCTCGCCGAACGTGACGCCGACGAGGGCCGCGCCCGGTGGCGGGCCGCACTGTCCGGGATCGAGGAGCCGACACTGCTCGGCACGCCGGTCCCCGGCCCGCCACAGCTGCCGGGACGCCACGACACGGTGCTGTCGGAGGAGTTCGGGACGCGACTGCGCGACCGCGCCGCCACCGCCGGTGTGACGGTCAACGCGGTGCTGTCCGCCGCCCTCGCGCTCGTGCTCGGCGGCGTCACCGGCCGCGACGACGTTCTCTTCGGCACCACCGTCGCGGGTCGCCCGCCGGAGGTCGACGGCATCGACACCGTCGCGGGACTGTTCCTCAACACCGTGCCCGTGCGGGTCCGGCTGCGACCCGACGAATCGGTCTCGGAACTGTTGCGCCGCAGCCAGTCCGAACGCCTCGACCTGACCGCCTACGACTGGCTCGGTCTGGCGAACATCGGACGCGAATCCGAGCACCGGCAGCTGTTCGACGTCCTGTACGTGCTGCAGAACTTCGTCGACGAGAACCAGGTGTCGGCCCTGAACGCCGCCCACGACATCAACGGCGGCGACAGCATCGACCACACCCACTACCCCCTCACCGTCGTGGTGACGCCGGGCCGGGAGATGCGGGTCAAGTTCGAGTTCCGTCCCGAGGCGATCGACGGCGGACTGGCACGTGCACTGCTCGACCGGTTCGTCGGTGTCCTCGAACAACTCGTCGACGATCGGGACGTCGCGGTCGGTTCGATCGCCGTGGTCACGGCGCAGGAGCGGGCCGCGCTGGCCGCGCACCCCACCGATCGCGAACTACCCGACGTCACGGTCGCCGATCTCTTCTCCGGCGCCGCTGCCCGGCTGCCCGAACAGGTGGCGCTGGTGTTCGGCACGGAGCGGGTCACCTACGCCGAACTGGACGGGCGGATCAACGCGCTCGCCCGGCGCCTGATCGCGTCCGGCGCCGGTCCGGAGGCGATCGTCGCCCTCGGTCTGCCCCGCTCCACCGACATGGTGGTGGCGCTGTTCGCCGTCCTGCGCACCGGAGCGGCGTACCTGCCGCTCGAGCTCGACCACCCCGCGGAGCGGCTGGTGGGGATGCTCCACGACGCCCGGCCGGTGGTCCTCGTCAGCACGGCCGCGGTGTGCGCGACCCTCGACTGGGACGGCGCGGCACTGCTTCTCGACGAACCGGCGGGACGGGAGTGGGCCACGACGACGCTCACCGACGCCGAGCTCGGGTCGTTCGCGCCCGGCACGCCGGGGCGGCTCGACCATCCCGCATACGTGATCTACACGTCCGGGTCGACGGGAGCCCCGAAGGGCGTGGTCACCGGATACCGCGGCCTGACCAACATGCAGTTCAACCACCGCGCCGAGATCTTCGACCCGACGGTTGCGCTCACCGGAGGGCGGGTGCTGCGGATCGCGCACACGGTGTCCTTCGCGTTCGACATGTCGTGGGAGGAACTGCTGTGGCTCGTCGAGGGCCACGAGGTGCACATCTGCGACGAACAGCTCCGCCGTGACCCGGAACAGCTCGTCGCCTACTGCAACGCGCACGCCGTCGACGTCGTCAACGTCACGCCCACCTACGCCCAGCACCTCTTCGACGCCGGACTGCTCGGCGACGGGCCCGGTGAGCACCGGCCGCCGCTGGTGCTGCTCGGCGGCGAAGCCGTCCCGGACTCGGTGTGGAACACGTTGCGCGACACCGACGGGACGTTCGGCTACAACCTGTACGGCCCGACCGAGTACACGATCAACACCCTCGGTGCCGGCACCGGTGACAGCGACACCTCCACCGTCGGCACGCCGATCCGCGGCACCCGCGCCCACCTGCTCGACTCGTGGCTGCGTCCCGTCCCGGACGGCACCCCCGGCGAGCTGTACATCGCCGGAGTCGGGCTGGCCCGCGGCTACCTCGGCCGTCCCGGGCTGACCGCGGACCGGTTCGTCGCCGACCCGCTCGACCCCGGCGCCCGCATGTACCGGACCGGCGATCTGATGCGCCGCCGCACCGACGGCATGCTCGACTACCTCGGCCGCACCGACGACCAGGTGAAGATCCGCGGCCACCGTGTCGAACTCGGCGAAGTGGAATCCGCGGTCGCGGCCCTCGACGGCGTCCGGCGGTGCGCGGTGGTCGCGGTTCCCGGCCCGGGCGGTGGCAAGCGCCTCGTCGCCTACGTGGCCGTGCGCGAGTTCGGTAGCCAGAGCTACCACACTCGCGCACAGGCGCTGCGCGCACTCCTGCCCGACTACATGGTGCCGAGCGCGTTCGTGGAGATCGACACGCTGCCGATGACGGTCAACGGCAAGCTCGACGTCCGGGCGCTGCCACCGGTACCCGACACGGTCGGTGGCGTGTCCCGACAGCCGGCGGACCGCGTGGAGGAGGTGCTGTGCTCGCTGTTCGGTGAGGTGCTCGAGGTCCGGGACGTCGGACCGGAGGACGACTTCTTCGACCTCGGTGGGCATTCCCTGCTCGCGACCCGCGTCATCAGCAGGGCTCGGGCCGTGCTGGAGACCGAGCTGACGATGCGGGACCTGTTCGAGGCGCCGACCGTCGCCGACCTCGCGGAGCGGGTGCGCTCGCGCGGCACGGCCGTCCGGCCGCCGCTCGTTCCGGCCCCGCGACCGGACCGGATTCCGCTGTCGGCGGCGCAGCAACGGCTGTGGCTGATCCAGCAGATGGACCGCGAGTCCGCCGCCTACAACTTCCCGATCGCACTGCGGGTGCGCGGCGACCTGGACGGCACGGTCCTCGCCGCGGCGCTCGGCGACGTCGTGGCGCGGCACGAGTCCCTGCGCACGGTGTTCGACGCCGCCGACGGCGTACCCGTGCAGCGCGTTCTCGCCGGAGTCACGCCCGAGTTCCGGGTCGTGAACGCGTCCGAGGGCGATGTCGCCGACCTGGTCCGGGAACAGGTGCTGCGCCCGTTCGACCTCGCTCGCGACATTCCGGTGCGCGGCAGCCTGATCGGGCTCGGCGCGCAGGATCGGGTGCTGGTCCTCGTGCTGCACCACATCGCGACCGACGAGTGGTCCGATCGGCCGTTCCTGCGCGATCTCATGGTGGCGTACGCGTCCAGGATGGGCGGCGAGCCGCCGGTGTGGGAGCCGCTGCCGGTGCAGTATGCGGACTTCACGCTGTGGCAGCGCGACGTCCTCGGCGACGCCGCCGACCCCGCGTCGCTCGCGGGTCGCCAGCTCGCGTACTGGGAGCGGCGCCTGGAGGGAGCGCCCGAGGAACTGGCGTTGCCCGCGGACCGGGCGCGACCGGCCCGGCAGAGCTTCGCGGGCGGCGCGATCGAGCTGGACCTGCCCGCGGACACGGCCACGGCGCTGCGTGACCTCGCCGCGGCCACCGGCACCAGCATGTTCATGGTGCTGCACGCCGCGTCCGCGGCACTGCTCACCAGAATCGGTGCGGGGGAGGACCTTCCGATCGGCGCGCCGGTCGCCGGCCGCACCGAGCAGGGGCTCGACGACCTCGTCGGGTTCTTCGTGAACACCGTCGTCCTGCGCACCGACACCTCCGGCGACCCGACCTTCACCGAACTGCTCGGCCGAGTTCGTGAGCTCGATCTGGAGGCGTTCGCGCACGCGGACGTGCCGTTCGAGTCGGTGGTCGAACGCGTGAACCCGGTACGCACGCTGTCGCGGAACCCGCTGTTCCAGGTGATGGTCGGCTACCACAGCCGAACACCGGATGTCACCGATCTCGGTGACCTCACCCTGGAGCCGCTGTCCACCACCGAACGCACCGCGAAGTTCGACCTGGTGTTCAACTACACCGAATTCCTGCCGGGATCAGGGGCTTCCGACGGCCGTATCCAACTCCGTCTGGAGTACGGCGCGGACCTGTTCGACAGGTCCACCGCCGACGTGATCGCCCGCCGTCAGCTCGCCCTGCTCGACGCCGTCGCCGACGCACCACGGCAACGGGTCGGCGCGATCGACGTGTTCCTGCCGGGCGAGCGGGATCGGGTCCTGGTGTCCTTCAACGACACCGACCGGGTCGTGCCCGAGGAGACCCTCGACGTCTCGTTCCGGCGATGGGTGCAGGCGTCGCCGGATGCCGTCGCCGTCGTGGACGAGCACCGGTCCGCGACGTACGCGGAGCTCGACGACCGCTCCGACCGGATCGCGGCCGTGCTCGCGGATCGCGGCGTCCGGACGGAATCGGTGGTGGGCCTTGCGGTCCCGCGGTCGGTGGACATGGTGGCCGCCGTGCTCGGTGTGCTCAAACTCGGTGCCGCGTACCTGCCACTGGACCTGAGCCACCCCGCCGACCGCATCACCTACATGCTTGCCGACTCGGCGGCACAGGTGCTGTTGTCCACGACAGCGGAGTCCGCGCGGATCGAGGCGACCGGCCTGTCCCGAGTGTCGCTCGACGATCCCTCCGTGGCAGCCGAGCTCGCGGTCGCCACACCGCGCGAACGCAGCGTTCCGGACGGCATCGACCACGCCGCCTACGTCATCTACACCTCCGGATCCACCGGGAAGCCGAAGGGTGCGATCGTCTCGCACGAGGGGATCTCCTCGCTCGTCGCGACCGCCGAGGACCGGATGCGGCTGGTACCCGGATCCGTCGTGATGCAGTTCGCCTCCGTCGGCTTCGACGTCGCCGTCTTCGAACTGTCCATGGCGCTGTGCACCGGATCGAGACTGGTGATCGTGCCCGAACACGCACGCGTCGCAGGCCCGGAACTCACCGACTTCATGCACACCCAGGCCGTGACGCACGCGATTCTGCCGCCGTCCCTGATGGCGGCGCTGCCCCCCGGCTGCCTCGTTCCCGAGGGGTGCACCGTGCTCGTCGGCACCGAGACGGTGCCGCCGGACCTGATCGGGCGCTGGGCGCAGCGGCTGAACCTGCTCGCCGCGTACGGCCTCACCGAGGCCACCGTGAACAACACGCTGTGGCAGGCGCAGCCCGGCTGGGCGCAGGCCGTCCCGATCGGCATACCGGATCCGAACGAGCAGGCGTACGTTCTGGATTCGGCGCTCCGCCCCGTCCCGATCGGGGTCGCGGGCGAGCTGTACATCGCGGGGCGAGGCCTGGCCCGCGGCTACCTCGGCAAGCCGGCGCTGACCGCCGGCCGTTTCGTGGCCGACCCGTTCGGCGCCGGACGGATGTACCGCACCGGTGACCTCGCCCGCTGGCGGGAGGACGCGGACAGCCCGTTCGGTGCCGTGCTCGACTTCCTCGGCCGGGTCGACGACCAGGTCAAGATCCGCGGCTTCCGGATCGAGCTCGGCGAGGTCGTCGCGGCACTCGCCGATGCCGCCGGCGTCGGGCAGGCGACGGTCGTCGTCGACCGTGCAGGCGCCATCGCCCGGCTGATCGGGTACGTGGTGCCGGATACCGATGCCGTCGTGGAGCCGGCCGCGGTGCGGGCACACGTGGCGGCATCGCTGCCCGACTACATGGTTCCGTCGGTGGTCCTCGTTCTCGACGGACCCCTGCCGCTCACCCCGAACGGCAAGCTGGACCGCAAGGCCCTGCCCGCGCCCGACTGGGCCGAGCTGACCGGCGACGTGGCTCCGCGCACCGAGCGGGAGGCGGTGCTCGCCGACCTGGTCGCCGACATCCTGCACCTGCCGTCGGTCGGTGTGCACGACGACTTCTTCGCGCTCGGCGGGCACTCGATGGCCGCGATGCAGCTGGTCGGCAGGGTGCGTGCCCGGCTCGGCGCCCAGCTGAGCATCCGGGAGGTGTTCGACGCGCCCACGGTCGCGGAACTCGCGGCCGTCACCGAACGCGGCGGTGGAGACCGGCCCCCGCTCGTGCGGCGCGACGACGACGGGCCGATTCCGCTGTCGGCGGCCCAGCGGCGGCAGTGGCGGCAGTGGACGGGTCTCGGCAGCCACGCGCTGTCCCTGTATCCGCCGACTCCGCTCGATCCGGCGGTGCTGGCCCTGGCGCTCGACGACGTCGTGACGCGGCACGAACCGCTCCGTACCGGTTACGTCGACCGGGACGGTGACGTGCTCGGGGTTCCGGTGGCGGCGCTGACCGTCGAGCGGGTGGACGCCACGGGCACCGACCTGCGATCGCGGGTGTTCGAGCTGGCGCAGCAACCGATGGATCTCGCCACGTCGGCGCCGATTCGGGTGGTGCTCGTCGACGGTGACGACGGCGAGCAGGCGTTGCTGCTGGTGATGCACTACCTGGCCGTCGACGAGTGGTCGGTGGTGCCGCTGCTCGGCGAGCTGCTCGCGGCCTGTGCGGCACGGTCCGCGGGCGTGGCACCGGAGCTGCCCGAGCTGTCCGTCACCTATCGGGACTACGTTGCGTGGCAGCGGGAACTGCTCGGTGACGACGCCGACGCGGACGGTCGCCGTGCGCGTCAGTTGGCCTACTGGCGGGACCGGCTCCACGACCTGCCCGCTCCGAACCTTCCGGCGGGGCCGGCCGGTCACCCCGAGGCAGGCGCGGTCGTGCTTCCGATCGACGCGACGCTGCACGAGGCGATCGACGGTCTGGCCCGGCGGACGTCGACGTCGATGTTCATGGTCCTGCAGACCGCGTTGGCGCTGGCGTTGACCGAGGCGGGTGCGGGCACCGACCTGCCGATCGGCGCGCTGGTGGCGGGTCGCCCCGAGGAGGCGCTGGCCCCGTTGATCGGCTGCTTCGCCGACACGGTGATCCTGCGGACGGACACCTCGGGGGAGCCGTCGTTCGAGCAGGTGCTGGCTCGGGTGCGGGAATCGAACCTGGCTGCGCTCGACCACCAGGACGTCGGATTCGACGACGTGGCGGGGGACCTCGGGTTGGCAGATCGGGCACCGGGCATCGTGATCGTGCACCACGAGCAGGCGAGGCTCGGTGCGCTCGACGACGTGTTCGGCGAGCTGGTCCCGGTTCCGGTCGGCGTGCCGGTGGCGGATCTGACGCTGAGTTTCCACGAGCCGTCGGGTGCCGGTCCGGTCCACGCATTCCTCGCATATCGGACGGATTCGGTGGCGCCCGACGCGGCGGCCCGGATCGCAAGGCGCGCAGGCGAACTCGTCGCCGACGCGTGCACACTCGTCGGGTCCGCGATCGACGGGTCCGGTGACGCGCGATGAGCTATCTTAGGGTAGGCTGCGCTATCAATTGGTATCGGTGCGTCGAGACCGGCACCGGAGAACCGAACCGCCGCCTCGCGGCGAGGATGGACGACTGACATGTCTTCGACAGGGGAAGCCGGAAGCGACCGGCGCGAGGTGTACGACATCGTAGGTGTCGGTTTCGGCCCCGCCAACCTCGCACTCGCCATCGCGATCGAGGAGCACAACGCGGCGTGCGCGCCGCGCGATCGCGTGCGCGCTCGCTTTCTCGAGCGGCAGACCGAGTTCGCGTGGCATCCGGGCATGCTCCTCGACGGGTCGACGATGCAGATCGCGTTCCCGAAGGATCTCGTCACCTTCCGGAACCCTGCGAGCGCCTACAGCTTCTTCAGCTACCTGTTCGACAAGGGCCGGCTCGTCGACTTCGTCAACCATCAGACCTTCTTCCCGTCACGGCAGGAGTTCAACGACTACCTGTGCTGGGCGGCGGGCCGCGTCGACGCCGACGTCCGGTACGGGGCGTCGGTGACATCCGTCACCGGTGCCGAGTCGGCCGACGGCGGAGTGGACGAGTTCGTCGTCGAGACCTCCGACGGCGAGCGATTGATCACCCGCAACGTGTCCGTGGGAGCCGGACTGCGCGAGCGGCTGCCCGAATGGGCCACGGAATCGCCGCGGTGCTTCCACAATCACCGCTTCCTGTTCCACCTCGAGCGCCTCCCCGAGATCCGGCACAACCGGTTCGTGGTGCTCGGTGCCGGGCAGAGCGCCGCGGAGGTTGTGCAGTACCTGCACACCAACTACCCGGACGCCGAGGTGCACAGCGTCTTCTCCCGGTACGGCTACAGCCCCGCCGACGACAGCCCGTACGCGAACCGCATCTTCGACCCGGTCGCCGTGGACGAGCTGCACGGCGCCGGTCAGGCGGAACGCGAGCGGCTCCTCGCCCTGCACAAGGGCACCAACTATTCCGTGGTGGACATCGAACTGATCAACGAGCTCTACGCCACCGAGTACCAGGAGCTCGTCAACGGGCGGCGCCGGCTGTTCATGCGTCGTGCCTCCGACGTCGTCTCCGTGGTCGACGGGGTCGACGGCATCGAGATCGGCGTGCGCGGCAACCTCGACGGGCTGACCGACACCCTCACGTGCGACGCGCTGGTGCTGGCGACAGGGTTTGCTCCCGCGCCGCTCGAGGACCTGCTCGGCGACCTCGCACCCGCCGGTGCCGTTCCGGACGTCGCGCGCGACTACCGACTGCGCACGCCGGACGGGGTGCGCGCCGGAATCTACCTTCAGGGAGGAACGGAGAAAACGCACGGACTGACCGCGTCGCTGTTGTCTAATGTCGCGGTGCGTGCAGGAGAGATTCTGACTTCGATCGTGGATAATCGATCAGCACGACATGACCTTGATAGGGTCGAGGCTTCCACAGGGGTGGACAGCACTTCGAACGAGTTTGCGACAAGCGAGGCCAAATGAGCACCAATCCCTTTGACGACGAAGACGGTCGCTTCTATGTGCTCGTCAACGACGAGGACCAGCACTCGCTGTGGCCCACGTTCTCGGAGGTCCCGCAGGGCTGGCGTGTGGTGTTCGGCGAGGACAGCCGGCAGGCGTGTGTCGAGTACGTCGAGAAGAACTGGACCGACATGCGGCCGAAGAGCCTGCGTGAGGCCATGGAGAAGGACAAGGCTGCCGGCAACGGCTAGTCGGTCCGGGTGGTGAGCGGCCGTCCGGCCGCGTCACCGCCAGAACCACAGATTTCGCGCTCCGGACCCGTTCTGCATTCGCTGCAGGAACGGGTACCGGAGCGCTTCTGTTCTGCGCAGCATCCGTGGGCGCCGCAGCGTGCGGGCACCCCATTCGCCCAGCGTCACCCCGGCGGCCAGGGCGACTCCGATACCGAACGCCGACATCATGCCGCTGATGCCGAGGAGCAGTTCGTCGTTGAGGAGGGCGTAGAGCCCGCGGTACAGCGACAGACCGGGCAGCAGTGGTGTGATTCCCGACACCGCGATGACCAGTGGCGGGGTCAGGGCACGGCGGGCCAGCAGGCCGCCCACGAAACCGACCACGGTCGCGGCGATCGCGGTGCCGACCACCGGACCGATGAACATGGCGAGACCCAGGTTCAGCACCAGGATGCCCGCGGCCCCGCTGAGCGCGGCGACCACCACGGCGCGCCGCTCTGCGTAACAGGCGAGCGCGAAGAACAGCGATGTGGCCGCGCCCGCCACGACCTGTACCGGGAGTTCGGTCAGGCTCGCCGAGAACTGGCTCGGTGCGGTGACCGGAAGCGGGGTCCCGAACGCCGCGGCGATGCGCAGGGACAGCGCGACACCGGCGATCATGCCCCCGGTGAGCATCAGGACTTCGAAGAACCGGGCGACACCCGTCACCGGGGCGCCGGTGATCGCGTCCTGCACGGAACCAACCAGCGCGAGCCCGGACAGCAGCACCGTCAGTCCCGCCGCGATGACCAGGGACGGTTTCACGTCCAGGGACAGCGGTTCTCGCAGCGCGTAGAGGATCCCCGCCGGCGTGGCCGCGATGAAGCCACCGACCACCTGCTGGAAGAAGATGGGCAGACCGAACCGGTTGAGGGAGAGGTTCACCAGGTAGATCACCGCCGTGGTCAGCAGGCTCACCAGGGCGATCAGTGTGCCGCCGCCCAGCAGCACGGCGACCGAGGCGGCCATCCCGGACCAGGCGCACGTCGCCACCCAGCGGTTGTACGGATGCGGCGACCGCGTGATGGCACTGATCTCGGCCAGCGCGATCACCGGGTCGATGGCCTCGGTGCGCAGTTGCCGGGTCAGCTTGTCGACGGCGGCGAGCCGGGTGAAGTCGAGTGACCGGTAGTGCACGATCCGCATGCTGGTCGCGGGCGGCATCGTCGGCCCGCGGTACGCGCTGACACGAATCGAGTTGTAGGTGACGTCGACGTCGCAACGGGCGAGTCCGTAGGTGGCGGCCACGAACTGGACCTGCGCGGCGGTGTCCACCGCGGACGTTCCCGCCGCCAGCAGGACCTCGCCCGAACGCACCGCCAGGTCGAGCACCTGGGCCACCCGGGCGTCCTCGGTGAGATCGATCGGTTGGAGCGGTGTCGGCGCGGCGACCGGCTCGTCGACGACCGCGCGTTCGCCGACGAGTTTTCCGAGCGTGGTGACGGCCGACTGCCACCAGGCCATCAGGACACCGCGTCCTCTTCCGTCAGATCGGTCGCGTCGAAGGCGGACGCGAGATCCGCGTGCAGGAACACCGACGTCACCTGGTCGTGCACCACGCGGAACGCGGCTGCGGTGGTCGTGGACTCCTCGGGCCGGACGGCGACCGTCCGCTGTTCCTCGACGACGACCACACCGTTGTGCACGAACATCCGGCCCGGGTTCAGCGTCAGCCCGGCGGTCGAGGCCCATTCACGCAGTGCGTTGATTCCCTGGCCCGCACCCGCCTGGTCGGCGATCTCGACGTCGTCGCTGGACAGTGCGAGCAGGGTGTCGATGTCGGAGCTGTTGAACGCGTCGTGCCACGCGAGGACCGTGGCGATCTCGGATGTGCTCATGGATGCCACGCTATCGGTTTCCGGGCTTCGGGGCGCGCACGCGGATCCGGTTCGGCGATGGCGACCCGGGCGGCGAACTATGCTTCAGGGGCGCTGACGTTTCCGCGCCCGCGCGTTCTGATTCCGGAACGGGGCAGCCCGATGGTCGCGAATCGTGCGAGACCGCCGAGTGCCCTCGCGTGCCTGTTCGCGTCACTCGTGTTGATCCTGTCGGGATGCACCGTCGGCGGATCGGGCACCGAGGGCGCCGCAGGCGGGTACGCCGGCCCGGACGGAAACCCGGCCGCGTACGCCGAACCCGTCCGGCTCACCAGCGAGGACGGGGTGCTCGAGGTTCGGCTGTCCGCGCACCAGGGCGTCGTCCCTCTCGACACCGCGTCGGCGCCGGTCTCGAACTTCCTCCTGTTCGGGTACGAACTGATCCGCGGAACCGCATCCGACGGCGCGACCTCGGGCGACGATCTCTATCCCGCTCCGACCCTGCGGGTCGACCCGGGCGAGCGCCTGATCATCCACTACGACAACGACCTACGGGACCTGACGATCGAGGACTTCTACGACCCGGCGTTCACGGCTGCGGGCGCCGAGGTGCCGCTGTACCCGCGCGCACTGCCGGAGGCGCCGCTGAACCTGCACACTCACGGCGTGCACGTCAGTCCCGACGGCAATGCGGACAACGTGTTGCTCTCCATCCCGGCGGGGATGGGCAACGTGTACGACTACGCGATCCCGGACACCATGCCGAACGGGCTCTACTGGTACCACAGTCACCGCCACACCCTGACCGCTCAGCAGACGTACGCGGGCCTGGCCGGACTCCTGGAGATCGGGCGTCCCGACGGCAACCTGCCCCTGGTGACGCAGAACGACATCCCGATCCGGACGATGGCGTTGCAGTACAACTACGTCTTCGACCGCAAGGGCCGCGGTCGTCAGCTGAACGACCCCACCTGGCCGCAGTGGGTGAGCACGCTGACGCCACCGGAGGGATCGCAACTGTCGGACGGCACGTACCGTCCGAGCCTGGCGCCGGTGAACTTCTCGGAGTCGACGATCGGCGCGCAGTACCTCACCAACTGGTATGCCGGGCCGCTGTCACCGGCGAATCATCGCGGTCAGAACCAGTTCGTGCCCGGCGACCTGCAGACCTTCACCAACGAGACGACGACCGTGCCCGCCGATCCCGGATTGCCGGAGAACCAGCGCGACGTGCAGTTCACCGTCAACGGACGGTTCCAGCCGGCGCTGACGGTGAAGCCGGGCCAGACGGAGATCTGGGTGCTGGCCAACATCAGCGACATCGCGTACATGCCGGTTCGACTGACCGAGACCGCGACGGGCGCCCACCCCGAGTTCGCGATCGTCGGGCAGGACGGCAATCCGCTCACCCGTGTGGAGCGCCCGGTGGACGGCGACGGCACCCGCCTCGTGATCCCGCCCGCGTCGCGGTTCGCGATCGCGGTGACCATGCCGGAGCGCGGAGACCTGGTGTTGGACATGCCACCGCTCGAGGATGCGAAACCTGTCACGAATCCCGGTGTGCTCTACACCAACAACGGCACCGAGAACTCGCCGGCGGAGCTGGGCACGATCACCGTGGACCCGTCGGTGATCAGCTACGCGGACGGCTTCTTCACCTTCCCGACCCAGACACTGCTGCGGGTGACCCCGGACGAGGGTGAGGGGCGCACGACGGCGTTCGAACCCGGACGGAATCTGGGCGCCTACACGTCTTTCGTGGACACGTCGGTGATGACACCGGATGTGACGCGGCAGCTCACCGTTTCCGGCGGGTTCGGCAACGAGAAGGCCAGCGCCAGTGATCCCAAGGCGTTCACCTACGAGTTCGACGCCAACACCTTCCCGAACATTCCGTTGATCCAGCCGCGCCTGAACTCGGTCGAGGAATGGGTGATCACGAACCGCAACAACGACGAGCATCCGATGCACATCCACGTCAACGACTTCCAGGTCATGGAGATCGTGGATCCGGTGGCGGGGACCCGAACCGGGGTCCAGCCGTGGGGGCTGGACAACGTCAACGTTCCGGCGCCGGTGACGGACGAGAACGAGAACGCACTCGAACCCGCGTCGGTGACGCTGCGCACCAAGTTCACCGAGTACACAGGGACTTTCGTGATCCACTGCCATCGTCTCAATCACGAGGACAACGGGCTGATGGCGCTGGTCAGCGTGATCCCCGAGGTGTCGACCTACGCGGTCGCGGTCCCGGGCTCGCCCGGCACACCGGCGACCGTGCGGGTGCTGGACGGCGAGGGGGACCGGGTACAGGCGACGGTGACGCCGTTCCCGGCGTTCGAGGGCGCGCCGTCGGTGGCGATGGCGGACGTGAACGGTGACATGGTGCTCGACCTCGTCGTCGGGACGGGACCGGGGGTGCCGGCAGAGGTGGTCGCCTACGACGGTGCGGACGGGGTGTTCGCCGACGAGGTGGCCCGATTCGCCCCGTTCGATTCCGGCTTCCGCGGAGGGGTGAGTGTGGCCGGCGCCGACGTCGACGGAAACGCGGTGGCCGACAACATCGTCGTCGGGGCGGGTCCGGGAACTCCGTCGCAGGTGACGGTGTTCTCCTCGACCCTGCCGTCGAAAGGTGACACACCCGAGGTGTTCTCCAGTTTCGCGCCCTATCCGGGATCGACGGCGGGGGTGACGCTCGCGACCGGTCTCGTCGACGTCGGCTCCGGCCGTCCGAGCATCGTGACCGCGCCGGGGCCGGGGGAGTCGCCGCAGGTGAAGGTCTTCCGCTACGACCTGTTCGAACCGACGGCCGCGGTTGCGGGGCCGGGCGGCCACGACGGCCACGACGGGCACGCCGGCGGTGTGGGTGAGCCGCAGGCGGTCGCCGAGTTCCCGGCGTTCGACGACGGCTACCGCGACGGTGTCTCGTTGTCGACCGGATGGGTGGCGGGTGTGGAGGGCGGCGCGAAGAGCATCGTCACCGGCATGGCGGGCGGCGACGGAACGGTGCGGGTGTGGTCGAGCGGGTCGCGGCTCGACGGCGAGCCCGGCATGTATCTCGAGAGCCCGAATCACCATGCGTCGTCGGTCGACTTCCGGCAGATCGCCTCGTTCGAGCCCTTCGTGGGCAGCGGTGTGCAGGTCGCCACGACCAGCACCACGACCGGTGCGGACCTGCTCGTCAGCGGCCACGGCCCGGCCGGTGCCGAGGTGCGCAGGTTCGGGTTCGATCGGCCCGCCCCGCAGGCCACGACCGTAGTGCCGAGGGCTGTGGGTGCGTCGGCTCAGACGCCGGTCGGCACGGCGCCGATACCCCTGGGAGGGCGGTGACGGAACTGGTTGCGCCGCAATGCGGCGACGCCGGGACCGTGCGACAGCACGCGCGTCCGGACCGAGCCCGCCGTCATCCGGTGCGGATCGAGCGGAAGAAGGTCCGGACGTCGCCGACGAGGAGGTCCGGCACCTCGAGCGCCGCGAAATGCCCGCCCTCGTCGAACTCGCTCCAGTGCACCAGGGTCGGGTTCGCCTTCTCCGAGACGCTGCGGACAGGTCGGACGATGTCGTGCGCGAACACGGCCGTCCCGAGTGGTGCGGTACCCGTCGGGCCGCCGGCGCGAGGGCCGCCCGTCTCGAAGGTCAATCGGGCGGACGATCCGGCGGTACCGAACAGCCAGTGCATCGAGACGATCGTGAGAAGGGTGTCGTCGGGCAGGGGATGGGCCGGGTCCGTCCACTCTCGTGTCCTGTCCGCGATCCAGGCCAGCTGTCCCACAGGCGAATCGGTCAGCGAATAGGCGATGGTCTGTGGCCGCGTCGCCGACATCCGCATGTAGCCGGGAGGGTCCGCCAGGAACGCGCGGATCGTCTCGACACGGGCGATGTCGTCGTCGCTGAGCCCGTCGTGGGGGACGGGGCCGTGCGGCAGGTAGTTCACGTGCACTCCGATCACGGCGTCGGGTGCCTCGACTGCCAGCAGCCGGGACACGCCCGAACCCCAGTCGCCGCCCTGCGCGCCGTACCGCTCGTAACCGAGCCGCCGCATGAGCTCGGCGAAGGCCCGCGCGACGCGGGCGCAGTCCCAGCCCCGTTCACGTGTCGGCCCGGACGGGCCGAAGCCGGGAATGGACGGAATCACCACGTGGAACGCGTCCGCTGCGTCCGCACCGTGTGCCCGCGGATCGGTCAACGGGCCGATCACGTCGAGGAATTCGACGACGGTGCCGGGCCATCCGTGGGTGAGGATCAGGGGAGTCGCATCCGGCTCGGGGGAGCGTACGTGCAGGAAATGCACGGTGGCGCCGTCGATCTCGGTGACGAACTGTGGGTGGGAGTTGATCGCCGCTTCCTGGGCGCGCCAGTCGAATCCGTGCCGCCAGCGCTCGGCCAGCTCCCGCATTCGGTCCAGAGGGATTCCGTAGTCCCAGGCGGCACCGTCCACTTCGTCGGGCCAGCGGGTGTTCGCCAGCCGCGCGTGCAGGTCGTCGAGGGCGGACCGCGGTATCTCGATTCGATACGAGGTGATGGCGGGCTCGGGCACGGCAACCTCCGACTATTTGTTGGTGACGCCAACAGTATCATCGCTTGTTGGTGACGCCAACGATAATTACGATGGGCGCATGCAACCCTCCGACGACGCACCCCCGGCCGCGCTGTCCGGCTCTCCGCTTTGGCTCGTGGGGCAGGCCGGCATCTACGCCCAGCGGCTGTTGAACGAACGGATGGCGAGCGGTGACGCGCACCGGCACCAGCTGTCGGTACTGGAAGTGCTGGACGAGTTCGGGCCCGTCAGTCAGGCCTCGATCGGGCGGCGCTGTCATCTCGACCGCAGTGATGTCGCCGCGCTCGTCGGCGAACTCGAGGGCGCGGGACACCTGGTGCGGGAAGCGGACCCGGCGGACCGGCGACGCAACGTCGTCACGATCACTCCTGACGGGCGCGTGCGGCTGGGGCAGCTGCGGCGGCTGGCGTCCGCCGCGCGCGACGACCTGCTCGAGCCGCTCTCCGTCGGCGAGCGCGCCCAGCTCACCGTGCTCCTCGAACGGGTCGTCGAACATCACACCGATCTGCGCGGGTCGGCCTGGGCCTGAGGTCGGACGCCGCGACGCCGGTCGGTGCCCGCCGGGGCGATCCGCGTGCATGTCCGGATTCCTCCAACAAAGTGCTCAGTAGGTGAGCACTTTGCCGGTCAGGATGGATCTCGACAGCCACCGAAGGGAAGGAACCCACAGATGTTGCGAGGACTCACCACCGTCAGCTTCTACGCCGACGACGTCGCCGCCGCCCGCGACTGGTACTCCGAGGTGCTCGGGACCCCGGCGTACTTCGCCCGCGAGGTGGACGGGCACATCGCGTACGTCGAGTTCCGCATCGGCGACCACCAGCACGAGCTCGGCATCGTCGACGCGCGGTTCGCGCCGCACGCCCACCCGGAGCAGCCTGCAGGTCAGGTGACGTACTGGCACGTCGACGATGTCGACGCCGCGTTCGAACGTCTGCTCGCCCTCGGCGCGACCGTCCACGACAAGCCGCTGGAACGGGGACCGGGTTTCGTCACCGCATCCGTCGTCGATCCGTTCGGCAACATCCTCGGTGTCATGTTCAACCAGCACTACCTCGACATGCTCGCCGCGACGGGGGCGTGAGACGGGACGCCGGATCGCCCGGTCCGTGGCGCTCGTCGCGGCCGGGCCGGTCAGTCCGGTGCCCGGTCGAGGCCGGTCGGGTGGTCCCGATCGGCGCCGGTCGCGAGGTCCCCGCACGGCACCCGGAGCACCAGCGAGTCGCGCTCGCGCAGGTACTCCCGCGCGCCGGAGTCGCCCACCGCGCTCTCCGACGCCGCGTGCCAGTGCCGGCGTGCCACGACGACCGGGTGCCCGGGACGGTCGCCGAAGCAGGCGCGTGCCAGACCGTGCGGCGACCGGGTGGCGGCGTCCAGAACGCGTGCCACGACGCGAGACCCGACGTCGGGCAGATCGACCAGGTGAACGACCGCGAAGGCTGCGTCGGGGTCCTCGGCCGCGGCACGCAGCCCCGCACGCAGCGACTCGCTGACGCCCGCGGCCCAGTGCGGTGCGAACACCGCCTCGGCGCCGGAGGGCAGGGGCGGGGTCGCGGCGCCCAGCACCACCAGGACGCGGTCGCAGCCTCCACGGCGCAGCGCGGCGACCGCCGTATCGAGCCAGAGGCCCCGTTGGGCGAGGATCTTCGGTTGCCCATAGCGAGTACCGGCGCCGGCGGCGAGCAGCACGCCCGTCGTCCCGCCGCGAGTGTGGCCCGCGGTCACGACGGGTTAGCCGCGGCCACGACGTCGGGGGCGCCGTTGTGCCCTCGGTGAATCGGGCCGCCGAGTGCGGCGAGGGCGCGTCCGGAGCCGCCGCGGCGGCGCGCGACGATCTCCGCGAGTATCGAGACCGCCGTCTCCGTCGGGGTGACGGCGCCGAGGTCGAGTCCGATCGGCGAACACAGGCGGGCCAGCTCCCTGTCGGTGACGCCCTCGGCGCGCAGCCGCCCAACGCGATCGCGGTGGGTGCGCCTGCTCCCCATCGCACCGACGTAGCCCGCGGTCGATCGCAGCGCGATCACCAGGGTGGGTACGTCGAACCGCGGATCGTGGGTGAGAAGACAGATGGAGGTCGACGGCACGACGTCCACCGATTCGAGGTGACGGTCCGGCCGGTCGACCACCACCTCGTCGGCCTCCGGAAATCGTTGTGTCGTCGCGAACACGGACCGCGGATCGCACAGTGTCGTCGTGAACCCGAGGGCCGTCGCCGCCCGGATGAGGGGACGGGCGAAGTCGACGGCGCCGTACACCAACAGTCGGGGTGGTGAGGCGATCGACCTGACCACCACTCGCTCCCCGTCGATGCTCTCCGGGCACGTCGTCGTCGTGTCGTTCCCGCCGAGGCGGGCCCGCGCGAGTCCGACCATCGCACCGTCGAGTCGTGGCTCGCCACTGGTTCCGGCCACCGCGTCCGCGGTCACGACCATCGACCGGCCCCGATCCACGAGCGTGACGAGCGACACCGGGGTTCCGGCGCCGATCGCATCGGACATGGCTGCCAGGCCGGGCAGCTGCCGCGCACCCGCGGGCTGCACGAGGACGTCGATCGAGCCGCCGCAGACCAGACCGACCGCCTCGGCCGTGTCAATGTCCGCGTACCGGCGCAGCTCCGGCCGTCCCGTCGCCATCACCGCGGCGGCGACGTGCCAGAGGTCACTCTCGATGCACCCGCCGGTCAGGCCGCCGGTGACGGATCCGGTGTCGGCGAACACCATCACACCGCCGACTGGACACGGCGCGGAACCGCGTGCCCCGACAATCGTCGCGACGGCACAGTCGACTCCGGTGCGGTGCCACTCGGCGACCTGGTGCAGGATCTCACGCATCGGAGGGTCCGTTCGGTCGGCGGGGCGCGGGTCAGGGCAGGGTCCAGAACCTGGTCGTCACGAGATAGAACACGACGGCCCAGAACACCATCGCCACGGCGACGATGCCGAGCCCACGCAGATTCGTCCGCAGCGTCGGCGCGTCGGGGCGCGGCCGCAGCCAGCGGCCCAGCAGGGGATTCACGTAGTAGGGCATCGTCACGAAGCTCATCACGAAGCTGGACACCAGATTTCCGACGAGCAGACCCAGCCACAGCGGCATCTTCAACGGGGACAGCGCGAGTGACAGCAGCACGATCGTGGGATACAGACCGACCCACACCGCGATCGCGGTCTTCGTTTCCGACGGCGGTGCCTCGCCGCTCTTCTCGTCGAAGTCGAACCAGCTGCCGAAGGAACCGTCGACGGTGCGGGAGGTGAACTCGTGGAACGGCTCGCCCTCCGCGAGAAGGCGCTTCCGCTCGTCGGAGGTGATCCACGTCAGCAGATTCGCCGCCGTGTCGAAGCGGTACAGCGCGGTCCAATCGTCCTGCACGCCCTCGACGGGGCGGAACAGTTCGGAGCCGCGGTAGCCCTCGAACCGACCCTCGGCCGCACGCAAGCGGGCCTGCCAGGCGAGGAACTCGTCCTCTCTCCCGGGGTCGACGCGGTGGGTCACGACCACCGTGACGAGCTGATCGGAGGGCCGTGATCCGCCCGCGACCACTTGCTGGGTCGCCGGCCCGTCGAGGAGGTGTCGACCTCGGTCGAGACGCTCCTGCCGGGTCGAACTGTTGATCCAGGCCTGCATGTGCGCGACGGAATCGAATCGGTAGACAACCACCCAGTCGGGCTGCACCGCAGTGGGTTCGGCGATCTCGGCGCCGAGGAAGCCGGAGTAGCTCGAGGCAGCGACGTTGATCCCCTGCTGCCATGCCTTGAACTCGGACTCGCACCCGGGGCGGACTCGCTGGCCGATGATGACGGTGGCCGTGTCGCCGGTGTGCTCGCCGATCATCGGGGTTCCCCTACCGCAGTGCCGACGGGTCGAGCCGTGACGCGACCAGCCGTGCGTGGATGCGCTCGGGTGTCAGCGGCAGTTCCCGGAATCGCACCCCGGTCGCATCCTGGAGGGCGTTGGCGAGCGCAGGTGCCACCGGATTGATGCAGCATTCCGCCATCCCCTTCGCACGCATCGGTCCGACCGAGTCGGAGGACTCGACGAGCAGCACCTCGGTGCGCGGGATGTCGGCGAACGTCGGAATCCGGTAGTTGCGCAGGTTCGGATTGATCATGACCCCGTTCGCGTCGACGTGGTGGTTCTCGGTCAACACGAATCCGATGCCCTGCGCGACACCGCCCTCGATCTGGCCCCGTACCTGGGCCGGGTTGACGATCACGCCGACGTCGGTGGCGTGCACGCTGTGCAGGATGCGGATCTCGCCGGTCACCCCGTGGACGGCGATCCGGAACCCATGGGTGTTGGAGACCACGCTGCGCGGAGACCCGTAGGCCTTGCGGGCCGCGGTGAACCGGATGCCGCGTCTGCCTGCGGCGTCGAGCAGATCGGTCAGCGCAATGCGGGTGCCGCCGCAGACGACGCCGTCGACGCCCATCGTGCAGGCGCCGGGCGGTACCCCGGTGTGGTCGGCGGCGAAGGCCAGGATGCGTTCCCGCAGCGCCTCGGATGCCTTGAGCACGGCGTTGCCCGCGACGGCGAGCCCGGCACTGGCGAAGGCGCCGGTGTCGAATCCGGTGCGGTCGGTGTCGGACTGCACGAGGCGCACCCGGTCCGGGGTCGTGCCCAGCTGCTGGGCCGCGATCTGCACATGAGCCGTGGACGTTCCTTCGCCGAATTCGACGGTGCCGACGGCGATCTCGTACACGCAGTCCCCGCCGAGGGACGCCCACGCCTCGGAGAGGTGTTCGGTCGGGGGAGCGGTCTCGTGCAGTGAACTCGCCACGCCGGTTCCGACCAGCCAGTCGTCCCCGAGGACCTGGCCGTCCGGATCTCGGTGCAGCGCCGCGTCGACCAGGTCGATGCAGCGGGACAGGCCGTCCTCGCCGAACACCACGTCGTCGGGGCCGTCCTCGAACGCGACGAGTGAATCCCCGGGCCGCACGATGTTCCGGCGTCGCAGCTGCAGCGGATCGATGCGGAGAGCGGTGGCCAGCTCGTCCATCGCGGACTCGATCGCGAACGCCGGCTGCGTCATTCCGTAACCCCGCAAGGCACCGCTGGGCACGGTGTTCGTGTAGACCGAGTACGCGTCGAACTGCTTGTTCGTGCAGCGGTAGAGCATCATGGCGGCACCGCCGGCGAACAACGTTTCGCCGCCGTGGTTTCCGTAGGCGCCGGTGTTCGAGACGTTGCGGACGCGCATCGCCGTGAGGGTGCCGTCCACCCGGGCGCCGAGGGTGACGGTCAGCCTCATCGGGTGCCGTGGCGAGGCGGTGGTGAACTCCTCCTCGCGGGTGTACTCGAGGCAGGTCGGCCGCCCGGTGTCGAGGGTGGCGAGGGCGACCAGATCCTCGGCGATGACCTCCTGTTTGCCGCCGAACCCGCCGCCGACTCGCATGCAGAACACCCGCAGCTGGTCGGGCCGCAGGTCGAACAGATGGGACAGCTTGACCTTCGCGATCGACGGCGACTGCGAACTGGTCCGCACGTGCAGCCGGCCGTCCTCCATCCAGGCGATCGATCCGTGGGTCTCGAGATGCGCGTGCTGCACCCGCGGTGAGAAGTACGTGCCCTCGTGGACGACATCGGCCGCGGCGAGTCCGGTGTCGACATCGCCGACGTGACCGTGCAGTTCGAGCAGGACGTTGTGCGCCGGGTCCCGGACGAAGGGATCGTCCGAGCCGTGCAGCTGCGGTGCGCCGTCCGCCATCGCCTCCTCGGGCTCGAGAACAGCCGGCAGCACGTCGTATTCGACCTTCACGCGTCGGCAACCCTCCTCCGCCGCCGCGACGGTGTCGGCCAGTACCGCGACGACCCGCTGGCCGACGAAGCGGACGATGTCGTCGAGGATGTACGTGTCGTCCGGGTCGACGAGGTGGTCTGTGTGAATGGCGGTGGTGAATCGCTTGCGGGGCACGTCCTCCCACGTGTAGACGCGGTGCACACCCGGCACGGCCAGGGCGGCGGATCTGTCGATCGAGACGATGCGAGCGTGCGCGTGCGGCGAGTGCAGCACCTTCACATGCAGCATCCCGTCGATCCGGGTGTCCATCGTGAACTCGGCGCGGCCCGTCACCACGTCGGTGGCCGCCGGCGCGCCGACACTGGCGCCGACGACGCGACCGGGTTCGGCGACCTCGATCGCGGCGACACCGTTCACGGCGTCCTCGACGGCACGGTAGCCCGTGCAGCGGCAGAGGTTGCCCTTCAGTGCGCGCGGGAGGTTCTCGCGGTCACGGTCGGTGAGTGCCGCCGCGGTCATGATCATCCCCGCCGTGCAGAACCCGCACTGGAAACCGGGTGCGTCGCGGAACCACCGTTGCACCGGGTGCAGCTCGTCGGGGCTGCCGAGGCCCTCGATCGTGGTCACCTCACGCCCCTCGGCACGAAACGCGGGCGTGATGCAGCTGTGCACCGGGACGTCGTCCAGCCACACGGTGCACGCACCGCAATCGCCTGCGTCGCAACCCTTCTTGACCCCGTGCCAGCCGAGTTGGCGCACGAAGGTCCGTAGACACTGTCCGGGACGGGGCTCCTCGTCGGACGGCACGCCGTTGATCGAGTAGCTCACGGTCCCTCCTCCGTGAGTTCGACGCGCATCTGCTCGGCGAAGTACCGGGTCAGGTGGCGGCGATGGTCCGCGGTCCCGTTCGGATCCTCGAACCACACGTCCTCGGGGAGATCGTCGATGCGGTCGCGCAGTGTGGCGGCGTCGGGCGTCGAGTCGAACGCGAGGCACAGCGGGCGGGTCGTGCCCGCCGTGATCGTGAGCAGCAGGTCGGTGGTGCCGGGTGTCCGGGTGGCCGCCAGGAACACCGTGGACCGCCCGAGCTTCGTGAGGCTGAAACGTCGGTGCGTGTGTCGTTTGCGCAGGGCATCGGCGGGCAGGTGGATCGACCGCAGCAGTTCGCCGGGCATCAGGAGGTTGCGGTTGTCGCCGGTGACGAAGTCCGTGGCGGCGACGATGCGTTCCGTTCCGTCCGGTGCGCAGAGTGTGTACGTCGCCTCGAGTGCGACGGACAGGGTGATCATCGGTCCCGCCGGGAGGGACAGGCAGATGTTGCCGCCGACGGTCGCGGCGTTCCACACCTTGAACGACGAGAGGAAGGCCTCGCAACTGGTGCGTGCGAGCGCCAGTGCGGGCCAATGCGCTTGCGGCGCAGTTTCGTACAGCTGACGAACAGTGCAGGTCGCGCCGATGCGCACCCCGTCCTCGGTCACGGTGACGGCGTCCCATCCGAGCGTGGTGATGTCCACCAGGCGGCGCAGGTGGGGTTGGGGGACGGAGAACAGCCAGGTTCCACCGGCCAGCCACGCGTCACCGTCACGCCAGTGCGTCACCGGAGGATCGGGTGGTCGGCGGACCACCTCGGTGATCGTGTTCAGATCCATGGGACGGCTCCCGTCCAGGAATTGACCAGTCAACGATATCCGAGCGATCCCGGCGTGGTCCGGCGTTTGGGCGGTTCCGGCGGATGGATATGATGGGCGCGCTCCGTCCGCCTCCTTAGCTCAGTGGTAGAGCACTCGCCTTGTAAGCGAAAGGTCGTCGGTTCAATCCCGACAGGGGGCTCGACATGGCCCTGAACTGCGTTTCAGCAGTTCAGGGCCATTTTCGTGGAGCCGTGGGTCAGCAGCTGCCGGAGACCGCGGCCTGGACGCCGCGCGTGAAGTCGGCCTTGTCCTCCTCGGACTTGGAAGCCCAGTCCGGCTCGGCCTCCGCGATGGAGATGAATTCGTCGGCGACCGCCTGCGGCGCCTGGTCGCCCTCGCTCAGGCCCGATGCCTTCAGGGTCTCGAGGTAGGCGAGCACCCCGTTGCAGGTGTCCGTGTAGATGTCCCCGGTACCCGCGGGAGTGTCCAGTGCCTCTGCGTCCGACTGCGACTGCGCCGACGTCGCGGCGGCGGTGTCGGACGAGCCCGAATCGGAATCGGATCCGCAGGCCGCGAGCAGGGACACCGACACGGCCGCGAGTGCGGCGAACATGATGCGTTTCATGATCGGTATCTGTATCAGACAGTTCGAGGAAACCGGACATCCTTCTCTGGATCGACTGTTGCATTCCCAGGTCAGGAGGACGAGCGTGGAGGTGTCCACTGGTGGGGGCGGCCTCTGACCGGCGGCCTCGACACAATCGACTCGACGAGAGCTCTGGAGGAATCATGCTCGGACTCGTGATCGGTCTCGGCGGCGCCGCGGTTGGCGTCGGACTCGGACTGCTCGGCGCCGGCGTCGGCGTGCTGCTCAGTGACGCCGGATCGAAGCATCACGTTCGGCCGCTGCGGCCCTGACCGACGAATGACGCAACAACCCACCGTTCCCGGTCGAACCGACGGCCGGGAACCTCCGCGTCACCACCCGGTCGAATGGGTCCGCTCCCACCTGTCCCGTCGCCGTGGTGTCGCGGCCCCCGACGGGGTTCCCGACGGTGCGAACGACGTCCTCGAACGGCTCGCCACACTGCCCCTGAGCGTGTGGAGCTACCGGTTCGACGACGAGTCGGTGCGGCACCTCGGGCCGATGGCCCAGGACTTCGCGGCGACCTTCGGGCTCGGTTCGTCGGACCGCAGCATCGCGCCGGTCGACGCGAACGGTGTGTGCATGGCCGGCGTGCAGGCGCTGTATCGCAGGCTCGTCGCGGTCGAGGCCGAGCTGGAACGGATTCGGGAGTCGCGCAGCCCGGCCGACGCGGAGTGATCGGTTTATCCTGGCGCCCACAGCACCGCATGTGGGAGGCAGGCGTATGCCCGAGATCAACGTGGACACCCCGAACGGACCCGTGTCGGCGGTCCTCGAACACCCGGACGGAGACGGCCCGCATCCGGGTGTCGTCGTCGTGCACGACGCGCTCGGGCTGAGCCCCGACATCCGCGGGATCGTCCGCGACATCGCGGACCACGGATATCTGACCCTGGCCCCCGATCTGTACTCGCGTGGCGGCACGGCCCGCTGCATGCCGGGAGTCTTCCGCGATCTGCTCGGGCGTCGCGGGCGGGCCGTGTCGGACCTGCTCGCCGCCCGCGATCACCTGCTGGCGCTCCCCGACTGCTCCGGCGCGGTCGCGGTCGTGGGGTTCTGCATGGGCGGCGGTTTCGCGCTGGCGTTGTCGCCGATGGGATTCGACGCATCCGCGCCGTTCTACGGGGTGCTGCCGAGACCTCTGGACGACGCGTTGTCCGGGGCGTGCCCGATCGTCGCGAGTTTCGGTGCGCGCGACCCGATCCTGCCCGGTGCGGGGAAGAAGCTGACCGCGACACTGGAGCGGCACGGCGTCCCGCACGACGTCGAGACGTATTCGGGTGTCGGGCACAGCTTCGTCAACCATCTGCCCGCCGGCCCCGCGGCACCGCTGTTGCGGGTCGTCGGATTCCACTACGGCGAGGAACAGGCCGCGGACGCGTGGCGCCGCGTGTACGCCTTCTTCGACGAACACCTCGGCAAGGGCGCGTCGTCCTAGGGCAGTTCGTTCCCGTTGGGCTTGCCGCTCCGGAGCCAGCGGCCCGGCAGCTTGCCCGCGAGGTCGCCGAGCGGGCCGACGGCGGCGCTGAGGACGCCGACGGTCTCGCGGAGCAGTTCGACGCTGTCACCGAGTTGCTCCAGGTTCGGGGCGAGCGAGGTGAGCGTCTCCGACAGCGACACGATCTGGTCGAGCGGCCCGTTCTCGGCGATGATCCGTTCGAGCGGGCCGTCCTTGGCGAGGAGGGTCTCGAGGACGCCGCCCTCCTCGATCGCCCGGTCGATGATCCCGCCCTCCTTGGTGAGGGTTTCGAGCGGGCCTGCGGTCGCGGTGAGTCGCTCCAGCGGCCCGTCCACCGCGGTGAGGCGGTCGAGCAGCCCACCAGGGGCGAGGAGCCGTTCGACGGGGCCGTCCTCGTCGAGGAGTCGTTCGACGGGTCCGCCGGGAGCGAGAACGCGGTCGAGGGGGCCGTCGGGTTCGATGATCCGTTCCAGGGTGCCGCCGGGCGCGGTCAGGCGGTCCACGACGCCACCCGGTTCGAGCAGTCTGTCGACGGGACCGCCGGGGCGCATCGCCTGTCCCAGTGGTCGCTGGTCGGAGGCGAGTTCCGCGACCTGTTGGAGCAGCTTGAGCGGCCCGGACGTGTTCGTGGGGCCGGTGTTACCCAGGCTGACGAGTCCGCCCAGGTCGCCGGTGGCCGACGCGGCGAGCGCGATGCGGGTCGCCCCGAGCGCGGTTTCGACCACGCCGAGGGCGGAATCGGTGATCGCCAGTCCCACCCGGGCCGGCAGTGTGACCATCGCCACCAGGTTCATGCTTTTACTGTAACCCGGAGGTCACGGACAAAACGGCAACCGGCGGTTCCGATCAGTGCAGGACCTTCAGGCCGATCACACATCCGACGATGCCGAGAATCAGCAGCACCTTCAGTATCGAGGTGGATTCGGAGCCCGTGATCATCGCGTATCCCACGGTCAGCGAGGCGCCGATGCCCACCCAGACCGCGTACGACGTGCCGATCGGCAGGGTGCGCATGGCGTACGCGAGGCCACCCATGCTGGCGACGAGCGCAACTCCGAACACCACGGACGGGGCCAGTCGGCTGAAACCCTCGGACTTGCCGAGCGCGGTCGCCCAGACAGCTTCGAGAACACCGGAAACAACGAGCACGAGCCATGCCATGACGGAAACACTCTCCAGGCACCGTCTTGTCGCTGGCCGGGTACGGTGCGCTCGTCCGGATGTCGTCGTTGACGCTTCCACCGTAGCAATCCCTCACCGCGCCGGCGTTCGGGTGTGAGGGACCTGACCAGACGCTCACAGGAAACTCGCAGATCACGGTCAGCAACCATCCAGCGAGCGGGGTGATGATGTCAGGGTGACTGGGACGAAGACCGACGCCAAGATCCTCATCGTCGACGACGAACCGAACATCGTGGAGCTGCTCTCGGTGAGCCTGCGATTCCAGGGGTTCGACGTCGACACCGCGTCCACCGGCGCCGAGGGACTGGACAAGGCGAAGTCGTTCCGCCCGGACGCCCTGATCCTCGACGTGATGATGCCCGGCATGGACGGCTTCGGTCTGCTGCGGCGACTGCGTGCCGACGGAATCGACGCTCCGGTCCTGTTCCTCACCGCGAAGGACTCCGTCGAGGACAAGGTGTCGGGGCTGACGCTCGGCGCCGACGACTACGTGACCAAACCGTTCAGCCTGGAAGAGGTGGTCGCGCGACTGCGCGTCATCCTGCGCCGGGTCACGAAGGAGGGCAACGAGATCGAACCCTCCCGGATCGCCTTCGCCGACATCGAACTCGACGACGACACCCACGAGGTGTGGAAGGCCGGCGAACCGGTGTCCCTGTCGCCCACCGAGTTCACCCTGTTGCGCTACTTCATGGTCAACGCCGGTGTGGTGCTGAGCAAGCCGCGCATCCTCGACCACGTCTGGCACTACGACTTCGGCGGCGAGGTCGGCGTGGTCGAGTCGTACGTCTCGTATCTGCGTCGCAAGGTCGACACCACCGAGCCGCGACTGATCCACACCCTCCGCGGCGTCGGATACGTCATGCGTGAGCCGAGGTAGCGGGGTGCGTCGGCTGCCGCTGCGGGTCACCCTCGTCGGGGCCCTGCTGGTGCTCGCGGCGCTGGGGCTGCTGGCGTCGGGGGTCGCGGTGACGTCCGCGATGGAGAACTCTCTGATCTCCCGCATCGACAGCTCACTGCGAGATGCGTCGATGACGTGGGCGAAACCGCGGCACTTTCCGCCACAGGCGGCGGTGGCCGAACCCGGACCGTCCCGGCCTCCCAGCCCGTTCTACGTGCGTACCGTCGCGCCGGACGGCGAGGTCCGGATGGTCATCAACGACCAGGCCGTCGAACCCGACCTTCCGGAGGACCCGGGGAGCACGCCGGTCACGGTCGGGTCCGTGGGCAATCCCGATCAGCGGTGGCGGACGCTGACCACGACGACCCCCGACGGCACGGTCACCGTCGCGGTGCGTCTCAACGACGTCGACGCCACGGTGGAGCGCCTGGTCGGTCTGCAGATCGGGATCGGCGTCGCGGTGCTGATCGCGCTCGGGGTCATCGGGTACTTCGTGGTCCGGCGCAGCCTCGCGCCCCTCGTCGAGGTCGAGCAGACGGCCGAGGCGATCGCGGCCGGTCGCCTGCACCAACGGATCCCGGAGCGGGACGAGCGCACCGAGGTGGGCAGGCTGACCGTCGCGCTGAACGGCATGCTCGAGCAGATCCAGACGGCGTTCGCCGCCACCGAGGCGTCGGAGGGGGCGGCGCGACGGTCCGAGGAGAAGATGCGGCGCTTCGTCGCCGACGCCAGCCACGAACTGCGCACCCCGCTCACGACGATTCGCGGCTTCGCGGAGCTCTACCGGCAGGGCGCGCTCCCCGACGCCGATCAGGCGATGGGCCGCATCGAGGCCGAGGCATCCCGGATGGGCCTGCTCGTGGAGGACCTCCTGATGCTCGCCCGGCTGGACGCGCAACGTCCGCTGGCGAAGGCACCCGTCGACGTGCTCGCGGTCGCCGCCGACGGGGTGCACGCCGCCCGCGCAATCGCACCGGACCGGGCGATCGACCTCGAGGTCCTCGACGGTTCCGGCCGCACCGAGGTCGTCGGGGACGACGCGCGGCTGCGTCAGGTGCTCACCAACCTGATCGGCAACGCACTCGGGCACACCCCGCCCGACGCCTCGATCACCGTCCGGGTGGGCGCCGTCGAGGACCACGTGGTGCTGGAGGTCGCCGACACGGGACCGGGCCTCGACGAGGAGGCGCGTGAACGCGTCTTCGAACGCTTCTACCGCGCCGACGCCTCGCGGACCCGGGAGTCCGGCGGCAGCGGGCTCGGACTGTCGATCGTCGCCGCGCTCGTCGCAGCGCACGGCGGCACCGTGACCGTGGACTCGCCCGAGGGCGGGGGAGCGGTGTTCCGGGTGCTGCTTCCCCGCGAGTAGGCGCCTCCGGCACCTGTGCGCGAGTTTGGTAGTGGGAGCTACCAAACTCGCGCACAGGCAGCGGAGCTGCTCAGGGCTCGGCAGGGAGGAGTAGCCGCAGCGCGTCGTCGAGGACGTCGGCGAGATCACTGCCGGGGTGGGAGATCCAGTACTCGTGCGCGGTCAGTGTCGCGGCAAGCGTCGCATGCCCGACCGCGACGGGGAAGAGGGCTTCGACCGGCCGGCCGGTCCTGGCAGCGGCGTACTCGGCGGCCGTCGCGCGCCAGCGAGCGTGACGTTGCCATGCCTGCGCCTGCACGGCGGGTTCGGTCAGCACCAGTTGGGCGCGATGACGAGCCCACTCGACCTGGTCGTCGGGGAAGGTCGCGAGCGCGGCGACCACCGCCCGCACCACGACGTCCTCGTACCGCTCGGTCGGCGCACCGGCGGCGAGCTGCTCACGCAGTACCTCGATCTCGCCCTCCGACTCGACCCACAGGACGTCGGCCTTGGTCGGGAAGTAGCGGAAGAAGGTGCGACTGCTGATCCCGCCGGCCCGGGCGATGTCGTCGACACCGGTCTGCTCGAAGCCCCGCTCGACGAAGAGACGTTGGGCGACCGCGGCGAGTTCGTGTGCGCTCGTTGACGCCGGTCTGCCTCCGCGGTCGGTGCGGTCCCCTGTGCTGGTCACGTGTTCATGCTTCCAGGTCGGGTCGCGGGTGGGTGGCGTTCCCCGTCGGTCGTGTCGCGAAACCTTCCCTTTTGTCATTGACTGACATAACCTCGACGGTACGACGCGGCGCTGCTGAATGTCGGCGCTGCATGTGCCGAAAGGTCAACTGTCATGGGACAACTCGATGGTCAGGTCGTCTTCGTCACCGGTGCCGCACGCGGCCAGGGGCGAAGCCACGCGGTGCGTCTCGCGCAGGAGGGTGCCGACGTCATCGCGGTGGACGTCTGCAGGCAGGTGGAAACCGTGCCGTACCCGACGGCGACACCCGACGACCTCGCCGAGACCGAACGCCAGGTCAAAGCACTCGGCCGACGGATCGTCGCCCGTGAGGTCGACGTCCGGGACCTCGCCGCGCTGAAGGACGCCGTCGACGCCGGTGTGGCCGAACTGGGCCGACTCGACATCGTGCTCGCCAACGCCGGAATCTCCGTGCCCGCACCCACACTCGAGATGTCGGAGCAGACGTGGTCGACGATGATCGACGTCAACCTCACCGGGGTCTGGAAGACCTGCGCTGCGGCGGTGCCGCACATCGTCGCGGGTGGTCGCGGCGGCTCGGTGGTGATCACCAGTTCGCTCGCGGCACTGAAGGCCAATGCGAACACCGCGCACTACTCGGCGGCGAAAGCGGGTCTCGTCGGATTCATGAGGGTCCTGGCCGTCGAGCTCGCGCCGCAGAAGATCCGGGTCAACACCGTCCACCCCACCACCGTCGCCACCGACATGATCCTCAACGACCCCACCTACGAACTGTTCCGCCCTGACCTCGACACTCCCACCCGCGCCGACTTCGAGGAGGCCGCGCTCACCCTCAACGCGCTGCCGGTGCCCGCCCTCGACTCGAGCGACATCACCAACGCCGTCCTGTATCTGGTCGGCGAGAGCGGGCGGTACGTCACCGGCACCACGCACGTCGTCGACGCCGGCGGGCAGCTCTGACGGCTCGATCTTCCGCGCCGCTCTCCCGTACTCGGTTCGCGCCCAACCACGTCGGCCGAACACCGGGCCGCCTCGGTGCCCGTGGCGGATTCCGCGACGAGGCGGGAGGGCGGTCGGGACGGTCCCGGAAGGTGACGTCCGCGAGGTGACTCGTGTCCGCCTCGGACAGCGGGTGTCGAGGTGCTCGGAAGGCGTCGGAATCCGCCGCCGCCGCTGGATAGGGTGGGCGGGTGACGTTGCGACGACCCCTGCTGCCCTTCACTCGACACGCCCGGACGCTGCTACTCGCCGCGATGATCGCGATGTCGACGGCGGCGGCACTGCCCGCCCCGGCCGTCGCGTCCGCGCCCACGGCGGGCCCCACGGCGCTCGCCGAACCGGACCGGCAACCCGTCGGAGAACGGTATGCGGCCACCGGAATCCATGCGGTCACGTCCGTCTCGGTGCCGGGATACCAGCTGTTCCATCCCGCCGACATCGCGACCGGCAACGATCGTCACCCGGTGGTCACCTTCGGCAACGGCAGCTACGCGACCTACGAGCAGTACGAGGCGTTGCTGCGCCACCTGGCCTCCTGGGGCTTCGTCGTCGTGGTCGCGGACAGCAGCGTCACCGGCGACGGGACCGAGATCCTGGCGGCAGCGCGCTACGTCCTGGCGCAGAACGGCAACCCGGAGAGCGTCTTTCACGATCGAATCGACGTCGAGCACGTCGCCGCCGTCGGGCATTCGCAGGGCGCCGGCGGATCGATCAACGCCAGCACCGACTCCGACGGACTCATCACCTCGACCGCCGTGCTCGACCTGCCGGACCCCTGGTGGGCCAGCCGGCCCGTCGACGTGATCGACGTGGCTCGACTGACCGGTCCGGTGTTCTATCTGACCGGCGCCGAGGATCCGGTCTCGACGGCCGTCCCGCAGGCCGCCTATCACGCCGTGAGCCCGGTTCCGGCGGCCGCCTTCTGGGTGTCGGCCACAACTGGCCCGCCGACGGCGGTGGTTTCCGTGGGTACCTCACGGCGTGGTTGCGTTTCACCCTCACCGGTGACACCGACGCCGCGCGGGCCTTCGTCGGTTCGGCCCCCGAACTGCTGGCCGATCCGCTGTGGGACGGGACCGCCGTCAAGGGGTGGTGAGTGGGCGCCTCCGGCGCCCGTGTGCGAGTTTGGTAGTGGGGGCTACCAAACTCGCGCACGGGCAGCGGAGCTGCCTAGGTGAGGACGGCTTCGTGCCTGCGACGGTCGAACTCGGGCAGTGGACGTCGGTCCCGGAGCGTCTCCGCGATCCGAGGGTCCGCCAGATGCAGGCGCCCGATGCCGGCGAGATCGAATTCGTCCGCGCCCATTCGCCGTTCGAGCTCGTCGATGTTGTCCACGGACTCCACCGTCGGGCCCGCGAGCCGACCGTCCCGCAGGGACCTCCCGAGCCCGACGCTGCCGACAGCCATCGAGATCGCGCCCGTCGTCCGCTTCGCCCATCCCGCCAGCGACAGGTCGCTGCCCTCGAAGGCCGGGGCGTCGAAACGGCGTGAGCTGGCGTCCAGCACGTCGACACCGGCGTCCACCAACGCTCCGAGCACGACCCCCAGCTCCTCCGGCGTCTCGGCCGTCCGGGCGGTGTAGTTCTGTTGCTTGTGCTGTGAGAACCGGTACAGGATCGGCATCTCGTCGCCGACCGCCTCCCGGATAGCGCGGACCACCGCGGCGGGGAAGGCGGTGCGCCGCACCAGGTCTCCGCCCCACTCGTCGTCACGACGGTTCGTCGACGACCAGAGGAACGCATCGAGGAGATAGCCGTGACCGCCGTGGATCGCGATCGCGTCGAACCCGAGGTCGACGGCGGTACGGGCGGCATCGGCGAACGCGTCGACGACTGCCGCGATGTCGGACTCGGTCATGGCGGCGGTCGGCGCGGCCGACCGGTCGACGTACTCCTGGGAATACGACGTCACACCCGGCTCGCCCCACAATCCCGACGGCCGCATCGGTGTGACGTCGTCGACGCGGCGCATCGCACCGAACAGCGGACCGACGTGCCACAGCTGCGGCGCGATACGCCCGCCCGCCTCGTGCACGGCGTCGACGACGCGGCGCCACCCGTCGCGAGCGCTCGGATCGTGCAGGTTCGGCACATCCGGGTGGTCCATCGCACTCGGATGGTCGATGCCGACGCCCTCGGTGACGATCAACCCGGTGCCACCCGCCGCGCGTCGCCGGTAGTACTGCGCAACCGCCTCCGTCGGAACACCGCCCGGCGACGCGGTCCGCGTCATCGGGGTCATCACGATCCGGTTGGGCAACTCCAGCCCACGGATGCGTAGCGGTCGGTACAGGGGTGAGTCGGCAGCGGGCGAATCAGGCGAAGTCACGGGGGTGATCACAACTCCTCGGGGTCGGGCAGGACGCCCAACTCAATACGAGTTCTCCCGCACCCCGCACGCCGGTTCCCGCTCGCCGGGACAGGGACACCCGCCCGACACCGACGGCATGAACGGTTCCGTTCAGTCGATCAGATCGACTGAACGGAACCGTTCATGCCG